>NZ_JAPIVR010000001.1:0-1736531 GCF_026239715.1 Pedobacter sp. GR22-10 | reverse complement strand
CCATTTGGGCAATGTACGGACGACGTTTTATAAAAACCCGAGCACCCATCAGCTGGAGGTGTTGCAAAGAGACGATTACTATGCATTTGGATTAAGAAAAAATACACAATTCGGAAATAATAAATATCTTTATAACGGCAAGGAGTTGCAGGAGGAATTAGGACAGTATGATTACGGCGCAAGGTTCTATGACCCTGTTATTGGAAGGTGGAATGTTATTGATCCGTTGGCGGAGCAATACCTAAGTTATTCGCCCTATGGTTATTCAATAAATAATCCAATAATGTTTATAGATCCTAATGGAATGGAAATTATCTCTATTGCTGGCGGATATAAATTTACCGAAGAAGATGCAGTAAGTGCCTTTAATGTTATATCCGGTAGGGCAAAAAATGTTTACCTTTCTGTTGCCAAGAAAACAAGTGATTTCAATTACCCAGACAAGAATAATAGAACAAGAAATGGTCAATGGGCAACGTTTGCGGGTAAAAATATGTATGAGGGGTTGGATGCCTTAAATACCATAGGGGGAGTGTCAGATTTTTCTTTAGATAATTTAATAATAGAAACTCATGGTGGCCGCTCAAAGCGTACTGGAGAATCGGTGTTAGGATTAACTTGGGATAGTGACGTCTCAACTAATGCTGCTGATCATATTTTTAACACTGAATTTAGATTGGCGAATGGGGAAATAGAAGGGGCCACTTTACTCAATAATCCTAATGTCGCTAAAAAAATGGAAATGTTTAAAGCCCTTACAAACAAATTAACGGATGGCGGAAATCTAATTTTTGGCTCTTGTAGCATAGGGGCGGGTACAGCAGGTTTAAATTTTGGGAAAAGCATGAATACGTTCACAGGTGGAAGACTTAATATATTAATGGCTCAACAAACCGTCCAACCCAGATATTATGCGGATCCGAATACAGGTAAGACAGGGCCATGGCTTTCCAGGATGTTTAGTGAAAAATTTTTGTGGACTCAGCCCAATGGTAATCAATATCAAAACACGTCAGTAAGTCTTTCTGGTGTGATTGGTTCACCTCCAGTAACTCTCAGAAAACAATAAAACATATGAAAATAATCAAGTTTTTCCCTTTATTTTTTTTCTCATTATTGCTTTCATTTTGCATTTCATGTAGAACATCGTACCCTAAAAAATATCCTACTCAAGCAATTACTAGGATATATTTACAGATGCCAAAACTTTTAGACCAGAAGAAAATTAAAAGCGAGTTCCCTATAAATGAATTAAAGAATGCGCAAATGTATGCTAAAGAACATGGGTATGCTATGTCACCACTGAACTATAGGTTTAAAATTGATAAAACAGGAAATATTCTCGACGGCAGGTTTGATATTTCAAACAATAAGCCGGGCGATCCAGTTACCTCATACTTTAACAATATTTTCCTCACTTATAAATGGCACCCAGCGTACTATTCTCACACTAATGAGAGATTATCTGCTTTGGTGGAAATGTCGGTTTATTCCCTTAAGCAGAATGAGATCTTTGAAGTCAGTTTCAGATTGATTTATCTACCAGATAAAGAAAATATTCAGGATATTTTATCAGAGAAGAATTTGATTTATAAGTTTAAAATTCGTTAATCGATGTTGTTTTATAATCTGCAAGTTGTGTTTTTGTACGTACATCCCGCCCTAAGCTGGCGCACGCGTGTCGCGTGTGAGAGATGAATAAATTTGTAGCAAAGCCCGGCAGGGATGTGGACTGAACCCCAAAAGTTGGACGAAGTTAAAAATTAATTAGGATTAAGAGCCCGGTATTTTATCGGGCTCATTCCGTTTAAATTGAGTTTGATTCTGTCTTTATTATAGTATTCAATATATTCCGTTATGTTCTTTTTAAGTTCATCAACTGAGGTGCATTTTTTAAGGTAGAACATTTCGGATTTAATGATTCCGAAGAAATTCTCAATTATAGCATTAACGTAACAATTTCCTTTTCGCGACATACTCTGTGTTATCCCTTTTTCACTTAGCATCTGTTTGTACCGGGCCATCCTGTACTGCCAGCCTTGATCTGAGTGTAATGTCAATTTTTCGCCCCCTTTAAGCGTTTTAAATGCATCCTTCAGCATATCAGATACCTGTTGAAAGTTAGGTGTTTCAGAAAGATTATAGCTGATAATCTCACCATTAAACAATTCTATGATCGGCGAGAGGTAAACTTTTCTATCCTTAACCTTGAATTCAGTAACATCTGTAGCCCACTTCAAATAAGGCTTTTTAGCCGTAAAATCCTGTTTAAACAGGTTGGGCGCTGCTTCATCCCTAACACTCTTGTAGGATACATATTTCTTACTTCTGATTAGTGATTTAAGGCCTAAGCTGTCCATAATTTTTAATACAGTTTTATGGTTGATAATGCTTCCCCTGTTCTTCATTTCCAAGGTTATCCTCCGATATCCATACCTTCCCTTATGATCATCGTAGATCTTCTTTATCTCTTTCTTAGCACCTTCATGTTTGTTCGGCACAGAGCTCCTTTTCACATGATAATAGTAGCTGCTTCTGGCAATTTTTGATATACCAAGCAAAATATCTAATGGATATTGCAGCCTTAACTCACAGACCACTAACGCTTTTTCCTTTGCTGTGTTTGTTTTAATAGAGTTAAGGCATCGAGCTTTTTTAAGAAATCGATCTCGGCTTTAAGGTATAAATTCTATCTTTCAAGCTCTTCCAGCTGCACTGCCCCCAAAAAGTTAGACACTATTTGGGGGCAGTGCAAAATATCGGGCTTTGTTATTTCTGTAGTAACCCAAGTTTAATTAGTCTGGCTTTGATTGCTCCATAAGTGCGAGAATGCAGTTTAGCGAGCTGGGTTAATCTTGATGCCTTTGTTAAAGCGTTGTGTGAGCAATGCATCTTCTTCTTCACTCCATGGAAGGCCCTAGTTACCTTTTTCGGCGAGGGCTTTAAGTTGGTTAATGGCAAAGAAAAGTGTTCGGATGATTTCGGGATGGTTGTACGGGCTATCGGCATGGAACACTTCTCCGGTTACGAGATCTGTGCCGATGGCCAGCGCCTGGAGAATTTCCAGGTGGCGGTTATTATCCTGCATAGGCTTTGCCGGTTTTAGCATCGCGTATGATGGCGTTGGCCAGAAAAAGGAGTTTGTCCTTAATGGAGGGGGCGAGTTCTTCTATTTCATCAATAAGCTTTAAGGTCTGTTTGTCAAAGCCTGTTTTGCTGCCAGGTAATCGAGCGAAACTTCGTTTCTTTCGTACCTTCCAATAATTACCACTATTTCATCGCATGGTTAGTCGGTTTCAGTCCCCTTCTTTAGCGTATGTTTAGATTTTCGCTATTGCCAGCCTGTATGTAGCCGGTACCAAAATAAAAAAAATAGCTCAACGGTTTCAAAATCACTGGGCTATTTATCTTTTAGGTAGGGACTACTTTTTAACTTTAATACTAAAAGCAATAAGACAAAAGGGTTAACTATCGAAATCAAAATAAATATATTGATTAGTTCGAATATGCTGCTGATTGAAAATTTTTAGCCAGCACTAACTATCCTATATCAATTTTTCAGAACTAGTTAATCCATAAAAAGAAAGAGCGATCAGTCATGATCGCTCTTTCTTTTTATGGATCTGTTTCTTCGTCATCCTCGTCTTCTATCCACTCATCCAGTTTGGTACCTTCGCCATCAGCAAATGGAATTTCCTGTTCTGTGTATGCTGAATCATCTTTTTCTTCCTTAGGCAGGTGTCCTTCTCCGGCGTTTCCACCTGCACGGTGCATTTGGAACTGATCAGAATCTTCAATTTTTTTCTCGTCTTTTGGTTGATCTTCCTGGTCTCTCATAACTTTATATTTTTCTTTAAATAACAGTTTCGCGCTGGCATAAGTTTTTATTTTCAGAAAAATGAAAGGTATAGAAAAATCGTTTTAAATATATTTAATCTGTTTAGTCTAAAAATGCGTATTTATTTTATTGCAAAACTATCAGGTTAAATATATTTTTGCTTTATTGCCAGATATTACCAACGTTCCACTAAATGAAGAACCATTCCATCAGTTTAACTCCGGCTAAATGTGAGCTTTTGGATAACATCCTAAAAGAATTTGATGAAGAAGTTTACATCAAATCTGATCGTGTGCTTAAAATTTTCAGGGGTAACGGGAGTCTGGCATCAGATTATTTAGATTTTCTGGTCCAGATGAATCTGGTTATTTTGGTAGGGCAGGTAGATGGCATACCGTTGCCGGCCATGGTGGGGAAACAGGCTGGTGTTGATATGTTTATCAGCGAAGGTGGGTTTAAACGTCGCTATGCACTGAACAAGCTGGAACAGGATACCGGCAAAAGTATTTTTGATTTACAGAATGAAAATCTTGATTTAAAAGAAAAACTAACGAAGCAGGAACAACTGCTTAAAAGTTTAGAAAATAGCCTTACACAGCAAGGCAAGGATATTTTAGAAAAGTGGCTGGTACGGATCTTATGCTTTCTTGCAGGGATATTATGTACCTATGCTTATTATAAAATCTTTCACTCCGCTTAAAAAAGCGTACTCGCACCCAAATAGTCATTCACTATTTTTAAAATTTCCTTTCCTAAATCCACCGCATTTCCAATGCCTACACCTTTTATCGCAGCCAGTTGATCGGCCGACCGCGGAGGCTTAGCCGCAATGTTTAATAAAGCCAGATCAGATAAAACAGAATGTGCCGGAACGTTTCGCTGCTGACTGAGGCCCTTTCTCCAATCCACCAGGCTTTGATATAATTTCTGGTTGATTACTTCTTTAGGAAGTTCGGTTTTGGCGAAGGTTAGTTTTTTAGGTCGCTGATCAAATTTATTGGTTGCTCCAAGATAAGTTTTAGTATAATCTTCCAGCGAAAAAGGATGCCATGAAAAATTAAAGAGTGCCAGTTTAACATTCAGCGCATTGGCGCAATGGCTTAGGGTGGCTAAAACCCTTTCTGATTGTTCATCCAGGTAAATATTTAAGGAAGCAAATTTGCTCATTTCATTGGTCACCGTTTCGAGTTTCGGAATAAAATATTGAGCTGCCTTGGTCAGACGGCCTAAAAAAATTGCATCATTTTCCAGGTTTGCGCTTTTATCTATTTTAACCAGTTCCTGATCTTTAAATCTTCCCGCAACCCGGATGATGTCTTTTTCCAGCAGGTCATTAACAACCGCGCGGAGGTTATCCAGTGCTGCATTTTCATCATTTGCCCTGAATTTTGCAGTTTTCAGGATCGCCCAGTAAGCCTGAATGGCACCGAAATCAAATAAATCATCAATCAGGTTCCAGGCATATTGCTGCTGGAAAGTATTTAAATCATTTGCAGTGGGCTTCTTGCTCACAGCTTGTTCTGTAAAAGCAATAATCCTTTTATCTGTCATGATATTTTCCATCTTCACAGGAGCTTTAAGCAGCAGGCCATCCAGGCTTTTACAGCGGCTTAAGGCTACATAAGCCTGGCCATGGGTAAAAGATGAGCTGATGTCTACAATGGCTTTCTCAAAAGTTAAGCCCTGACTTTTATGAATGGTAATGGCCCAGGCAAGCTTAAAAGGGTATTGCGCAAAGGAACCGGTATTGGTTTCATTAATTTTATTTTCATCCTGATCCAGTGCGTATTTAACATTTTGCCATTCTTCACGCTCTACTTCAAATGACTGACTATCATCCAGAAACTGCACATGAACACTATCTTTTTCTATACCGACGACCTTCGCAGCCTTACCATTATAATATTGTTTTTTTCCTGAAGAATCGTTTTTAATAAACATCACCTGCGCACCAACTTTCAAATGGAGCACCTCATCCACCGGATAGGCATCTTTAGGGAAATCGCCGGTTACCCTGGCTGCGAAAGTATGCGTTTCACCATCCAGTTTTTCAAGGCATTCCGTATTAATCTGCCCAACCAGGTTATTGTGGGTGGTTAAAGTGATGTAATCTTCTTTCCAGGCATCTGCCAGTGTTGGATCATAGTGTTCATTCAGCTGATTTAAAAGGGCAGGGGTGAGCGTGTTTTCCCTGATCCGGTTTAAAATATCCAGAAACATGGGGTCAGACTGCCGGTAAACTTTCTGCAGTTCGAAAGTAAGCAGTGAAATCCGCTTTAGAATTAAACTATCGAAAAAGTAAGGGCTTAAATAATAATCTTTAAGGATATGCCAGGCATCATGTGCAATGGGTGAGAGCTGGTAAAGGTCGCCGATCATTAAAACCTGTACGCCGCCAAAGGGTAAATTGGATGCTTTTACATTTTTGAGTGTCTGGTCAATAAAATCGAGCATATCTGCCCTGACCATACTGATCTCATCAATCACCAGAAGTTCAAGGCATTTCAGTAATTTAATTTTATCCTCAGCATATTTCAGTTCTTTTGAAGGTTCGCCAGGCTGATTTGGAATAATGGGACCAAAGGGCATCTGGAAAAAAGAATGGATGGTTACCCCGCCTGCATTGATGGCAGCTACGGCAGTGGGTGCCACAACGGCGAAATTTTTAGCAGTGGTGGACTTGATTTTACGCAAGAGTGTGGTTTTCCCGGTTCCTGCCTTTCCCGTTAAAAATATAGGTTGGTTGGTGAATTGAATAAAATCAAGGATAAGTTGATGATCCTGATCCGAATTTTCCAAATTGTGCTTGTTATCCATCTTTACTTACTGATCTCCTGAAAGCATTTCGCTAATTTTTGCAAAGATGCACAGAATTGGACTGATCCTGGCACTCTTTTCTATACAGGTTATGCACAAAATCATCATCATAATCATTGAATCCGGATTTGGGGCCTTATTGCCTAAAGAAATGGAAAAGGTATCCTGTTGATGCTCTGTGGTGTTTTTAAATATGACATTCAACTAAAGAAAATATCTTTAATATTTTTGTTTACTAAGTATTTTAGTATAGATTTGTTTGTCTCGAAAGAGTTATTGATGATTTAGCGAAGAAAGCAGCTGGCTGTTTTCAAAGAATAGGGGATAATATGACTGTTACCGTTTTAGCAATATTTGAAACAGATTTTCGACCAGACCATTCACTGGGTAAAATTATGAATGAGCGGCTTAAAGTGGCTGCGGATGACTTACGTGATATCCATTTACAAGCGATGGAGGCAGTAGGGCAACGCAGTGATGATTTAGTGGTGTACATCAGTTACAATCCAAAATATAAGATTCGCTGGCGCATTGTAAATGATGTACCGGAAGAGGTAGAACAGTATGTTGGCCGGGTTTGTGGCGATTTAGGCTACATTCAGTGGAAAACTGCTGTGATGAATATTTTTAAAGGGAACGAATAGCCATACCAAATGCAATATGCCCTGTTAAACGGATGTAAAGCCGAAGCGGTAAGGGGTGCGCAGGGCATTTGCATGTGCTGCGGGCAAAAGGTAATTGCCAAATGCGGATCCATTAACATTAAACACTGGGCACATGCGGTGGCAGACAGATGTGATTCCTGGTGGGAAAATGAAACCATCTGGCACCGCGAATGGAAAGCTGAATTTCCGGTCAATTTTCGTGAAGTAAATTTTTTTGATGAAAAACTGCTGGAGTTTCACCGGGCCGATATCCATACCGTTGCCGGAATCACCATTGAACTTCAAAACTCAGCCATTTCATTAACAGAACTACAGGCACGTGAAGCCTTTTATCCCAAATTAATCTGGTTAGTGAACGGATTAAAGTTCAAGGGCTTTAAAATTTTAAAGTCAATTCCTGATCCCCATCATCCTGCGCTTGATGATTTTGAATTTTGCCTCTCGGAGCATCTTTCGATGATCCGTAAAATTGATGCGCTAACACAAAATCCCAATCCCGCGATTCTTAATTTCTACCACCAGGATTTAAAATCAGTTCCTGTTAGTACAGCATTTTATGCTTTCAGCTGGCGCCATCCACATCAGGCCTGGATGCGGGTATCGTGCCCTGTTTTTATCGATTTCGGTGGGCACTTTTTATACTGGCTGAGAAAAAGATACCAGATTTCAGGCCATTACAGCTATCTGCAACTGGTGAGTAAAAAATCTTTTCTGGCCAAATATGCCATTGGTTGATGGTGCTGAAGCGATGGCATTTACATTTGTAGCGGCATGATCATAATTTTTTCCGGAACAAACATTCAGCATCATTTTCCAGTTAGTTATCATATATCTTTTTAAATATTAGCACATATAACAGATGAATTTAACATTCAAATTAGGCGATATTGAAATTAACCGTTTGGGTTATGGCGCCATGCAGTTAACCGGACAGGGTGTTTTTGGTGAGGTGGAAGACCGTGAAAATGCCAAAAAAGTTTTACAGGCCGCTGTAGCAAACGGGGTGAATTTTATTGATACTGCCGAAGCTTACGGGCCAAAATTTAATGAATTACTGATCGCAGATGCATTACATCCTTATCCATCCGGATTGCTGATTGCGACCAAAGGTGGCTTTGACAGAACCGGACCAAACAAATGGGTTCCAAACGGTCATCCGGAGAAAATTAAAGCTGACATTGAAGGAAGCCTGGAAAGGCTAAATGTTAAACAGCTTGACCTGTGGCAGCTGCACCGGATTGATCCGAATGTGGATGTAAAAAAAACACTCGCACCAGTAATTGAGGCGGTTAAAGCTGGAAAGATTAAACATGTGGGTTTATCTGAAGTTGGTGTAAATGAAATTAAACAGGTGCAGGATCTTTTACCTGTAGCTTCTGTACAAAATATGTATAACCTGGGGGATCGAAAATGGGAAGATGTATTGGATTATACTGCTGAACAAGGCCTGGCCTTTATTCCGTGGTTTCCATTGGCTTCGGGACCTGCCAAACTGGAAGATAAAATTAAAGCGATTGCAGCAGCACATCAGGCCACTACTGCCCAGATTGCTTTGGCCTGGTTACTTCAGCGTTCAGACAATATCCTGCTCATTCCGGGTACCAAATCAATTGCACACCTGGAAGAAAACCTGAAAGCAGCAGACATTAATTTATCTGTAGCAGAATTTGAAACCCTTTCCCGTCAATAAAAAATCCAATAACTGGTGGTTGATGTTCATCAGTCATCAGTTATTTTACTTCCTTCTTTCTGTTCTTCTTCTCAAGAACGGTAACAGATCAGAGCCATCAATTTTTTTCCATACGCGTCGACCATAAAAAAGCATTTCCACCAATGTAACTTTGTAAGTAGGTTTTGATAAAAAACCCATTTTTTTTATAAATTGAAGGATAAAATCAGATATTTAGGTATGAGAAAAATTATCCCTTCTTCATTGTTATTGCTATCTTTTTTCTTCTTTCAACATACTATGGCACAGCAAAAACCCGCAGTTTTAAATCATATTGCTGTTTATGTATCCGATTTGAATAAATCAACAGCCTTTTATGGTACTGTATTTAATTTAAAGGAAATTCCGGAGCCCTTTAAAGATGGTAAACACACCTGGTTTTCTTTGGGAAATGCCGGAGCTTTACATCTGATTCAGGGGGCCAAAGGCAATCAAATTTTCGATAAAAACGAACACCTTTGCTTTAGCGTGTCTTCTATTGATACGTTTATTAAAGTATTATCAGCGAAAAATATTGCCTTCGAAGACTGGGCGGGCAAAGCAGGAGCGGTTACCCTCAGGGTTGATGGCGTAAAACAAGTTTATTTTAAAGATCCGGACGGACATTGGCTGGAAACAAATGACGCAAAATAAAGCATCTGCTATGATTCACCGTGATATTCCTTTTTAATTTCAGACATATGATTTCTTCTTTTTTTTCCAAACTGATCATGATAACGGTTTTGCTGCTTCAGTTTGGCATGGCCAGGGCACAACAGGAAGGTGCTGAAGCAGATTTTGAACAGGTGATGAACAGGTTTAATGCCGTTGGTGCTGCTGTTGCAGTAGTAAAAGCAGGCAAAATTATCTATACACATTCTTTTGGTTTGAAGGATCTGGAGCATAAAACGCCATTAACTAATCAGGATATTTTCCGGATCGCCTCCATTTCAAAATCTTTTTCTGCCACCGCTATTATGCAGATGATTGAGGCCGGGAAATTGTCTCTTAATGATGATTTCGGTGATTTAGTTGGTTTTAAAATCAGAAATCCAAAATTTCCGGATCAGAAAATTACACTGAAAATGGCACTTTCGCACACGTCCGGTTTAAATGACAGCCAGGGATACCTGAACCTGGATTTGATTAACCCTGATAAAAACCCGGATTACGCAAAGTGTTATAACGACTATGCGCCCGGAAAAGGATATCAGTACTGCAACCTGAATTTTAATCTTATCGGAACCATTATTGAAAAAAAATCCGGTGAGCGTTTTGATCAGTACATTGAAAAACATATCCTGAAACCGCTGGGACTTTATGGAGGCTATTGTGTCGATTCTTTAGACAGCAATCGGTTTGTGAAGCTTTATGAATACCATACAGATACCAAAAGTTTCACGCCATCGCCGGCTGCCTATGCGCCCAGGCGGGAAGAAATCAGCCAGTATGTAATGGGTTACAGCACGCCCATTTTTTCGCCAACGGGCGGAATGAAAATTTCGGCAACTGATTTAGCGAAATATATGATTATGCATATGCACTATGGTCAGGCTGATGGTGTGAAAATCATGTCCAAAAAGCATTCAAGGCTCATGCAAACCAAAATTACGGAGGACGAAGAATATGGCCTGGCACTTCGCCAAACCAGTAATTTAATTCCGGGGGTAAAACTGATTGGGCATACCGGCTCTGCCTATGGATTGTACAGTACCATGTTTTTTAATCCGGAACAAAAATTTGGCTTTGTAATTATTACCAATGGAATAAATGCCACCTACACAGGAGATTTTCCAGATTTTAGCAGGGCTGCACTGAATAGTTTATATCATTATTTTATGCCTTAACTCACTTGTTAACAGTAAGTTGTTTAACTTAATTGGTGCGTTAGATTCATTTGATGAAAAATGTTATCGTCAGCAAATTCATTTTGTTAAAACTTTTAGTGCTGAATATTACTTTTAAATAGGCTGATCGGAAAATATGCTGTAAGCAATATGATATTATCCGTCAATGGCTAAAAATTTAACCATCTAATTAAAAAATATAATGCCCGAAATTTTACAATTCCCAGGAGATGCTTATCCCTTAGGCGCCACATGGGATGGTAAAGGAGTGAATTTTGCACTTTTTGCAGAAAATGCAACTGCTGTTGAACTCTGTTTTTACGATCATGAACACGCAGATACAGAAACAGACCGGATAACTATTCTGGAGAGATCTCACGAAATATGGCACGCTTATATTCCCGATATTAAACCCGGCCAGCTTTATGGCTATCGTGTACATGGCCCTTATGAGCCTGAAAACGGGTGCCGGTTTAACCCGAACAAAGTATTGTTAGATCCTTATGCCAAAGCGATTGCCGGAAACATCAGGTGGGATAATTCACTGTTTGGCTATAACCTGGGTGATCCGCTGATGGACCTGAGCTTTAGCGAAAGTGATAATACCGCCTTTATTCCTAAATCGGTGGTGATCAACCCGGCCTACGACTGGACCGGAGATGTGCATCCCAAAACCGATTATCACGAAACGGTGATTTATGAAATGCATGTTAAAGGCTTTACCAAAACGCATCCTGAAATTCCTGAAAATATCCGTGGAACTTATGCCGGATTGGCACATCCGGTGGCCATTGATTACCTGAAGAAGCTGGGCGTTACCGCAGTTGAGCTGATGCCTGTTCACCAGTTTATATCAGATCATCATCTGCAGGAAAAAGGATTGACCAATTACTGGGGATACAATACCATTGGGTTCTTTGCACCCGATTCTCGCTATGCCTCATCCGATGTAAGAGGCGGACAGGTAGACGAATTTAAAGATATGGTTAAAGCACTCCATGCCGAAGGAATTGAAGTGATTTTAGATGTGGTTTATAACCATACCGGCGAAGGCAATGAACTTGGGCCGACTTTATCCTTTAAAGGGATTGATAATGGTGCCTATTATCGCCTGGAAGAAAACAGGCGTTATTATACTGATTATACCGGAACCGGAAATACCTTAAACTCCATGTTACCCAATGTGCTTCGTTTTATTATGGACAGTTTGCGTTACTGGATTCAGGAGATGCACATAGATGGTTTTCGCTTTGATCTGGCTTCTACGCTGGCCAGAGAACTGCATGAAGTAAACAGGCTAAGTGCCTTTTTTGATATTATACATCAGGATCCCGTGATTTCGCAGGTGAAATTAATTGCTGAACCCTGGGATGTAGGTGATGGTGGTTATCAGGTAGGTAAATTTCCTCCGGGCTGGGCTGAATGGAATGGCATGTACCGCGATACAATGCGCGATTACTGGCGCGGAAACCCAAATATGCTGGGTGAATTTGCACAACGATTTTTAGGGAGCCCGGATTTATACCAGGAAGATTACAGAAGGCCTACGGCAAGTATAAATTTCATTACTGCCCACGATGGATTTTCGCTTCATGACCTGGTTTCCTATAACGAAAAACACAATGAGGCAAATTTAGATCATAATTCGGATGGAGAAGACCACAACAGATCCTGGAATTGTGGTGCAGAAGGTGAAACCGATGACCAGCATATCGTGCAGCTTCGTCAACAACAAAAAAGAAATTTCCTGGCTACCTTATTTTTATCTCAGGGTATCCCGATGCTGGTTTCCGGAGATGAAATGGGGAAAACACAACTTGGCAATAATAATACCTATTGCCAGGATAATGAACTGTCCTGGTTAAATTGGAATGCCGTAGATGAATCATTGTTATATTTTACACAACAAATGATTGAGTTACGCTTAAATCATCCGAGTTTAAGAAGAAGAAAATGGTTTAACGGACAGGAAGTTGGCGATGATGGGGTAAAAGACATTGCCTGGTTTACACCTGATGGCAATCCAATGAAAGGCTATAACTGGGAAAGTGATTTCGCCAGGTCTATCGGGATATATTTTCATGGCGAGGGCATTCAGAGTAAAGGACCAATGGGCGAAGACATCCTGGACAATCATTTCTTTATTATATTTAATGCCCATTACGAGGGACTTCAATATCAATTACCCAGCGAAGATTACGCTAAAAAATGGCGAAAGGTTTTAGATACCGGTACGGGAGAAATATCAAAGGATGACTTATCCTTACATGAAGCCGCTGAAGTGCTTACCGTTGGCGGAAGATCTATACTGGTTTTAAAATCAGAGGAGTAAAAAAGGAGATTTTTTAATCTCCCTTTTACTTAAGATTAAAGTAAATTGGCCAATCCGTTTTTTGGATAAGGAATGGTCAATAGCTTAATGGTCGCTTTTGGATGATTTACGGCATCACCACCCATTTTCCGGCTAAAGAATTTTTCCTGAACAGGCAAATCAATCAGGTGATTGGCATCTGTAATGGCAGGTTTAGTCATTTTGTCTTCCCTTTTCGCACTATTCTTTTCTACTAACATCACCTTTATTTTAAGAATTAACGAAACGTTGATAAGTGCTGGCAGATTTAATTTTTTCCAATCTTAAAAAATCATTTAATTTAGAAAACTCCATACTATGGATCGCTCTAATTGTTGATTTTAATTTTTCGCTGCTTACGCCGAGTCTTGCTGCCCAGTAATTGCGATCTTGTTCGTCAGAAATGTCGATTAACTCTTTACGAGCTGTAGTCGAAATATTTTGAGTTTCCATAGGTCTATAATTTGGTTAACGGATATGTAGGGAACAACAAATCTTAACGCTTGGTTTTATAGATTTAATGGGATTTTGTTTTTTTATTGTCAGGATTGTAAAACTTAAGCCTAATTTGATGGATTTGTGGATAAAAATGATGGCTTAAATCAGTTTTTAGCTTGATTTAGCGGTTAAATGTCAGAATTATGCTTTTTTTTAAATCATTATGCTGCAATTAAATGTAATGCAAAAATTACATATGAAGATTGGTTCTCCTACCTGAGCAATTGATTGGACGATAAAAATTAATCGATACCGTTTCCATTTTAACGGATGAAAACTTGCGAAGTCTTGCCGGGTTACGGCTTTTAAGACTTCGCAAGTGAAGGTTTTTTAAAAAAAAAATTAATATCCCGGATTCTGGATCAGGTTTGGATTGCCCAGTTGATTATCAGGAATAGGGAATAAAAGATATTTTGCCTCGCTGGCTGCTTTTTCCTGCCAGGCGGCAAGGAATTTACCAAAACGAATTAAGTCTTGTCTTCTGAAACTTTCCCAATACAATTCACGGCCCCGTTCATCTAACAAATTATCCAGCGTCAAGGTACCTAATGTTGATGCGCCCCTAACTGTTCTGATGGAATTGACAATTGTCAGGGCTGCGCCCGCTTGCGAAGTTCTGAGTAAAGCCTCTGCTTTCATCAACAAAACATCAGAATAGCGGTAATATACCCAATCGTTATCAGGTTTTCTGGAGCCGGCATTTTGGTAATCAATTGGATATTTAATTACCCGTATTCCGGCTACTTCCAGGTGATTTGGATCTCTTTCAATGATGCTTACCTCCGGAGTAAAGGCCAATGGATTTCCTTTTCTGTCTTTTAAAGCCGCACCGGTTTGGTCAAATTGCTGACCAACTAAAAAGCCTACTCTGATTCCTGAAATATTGGTTTGACCTGTATATGTCCCCCCTCTTCTTTGATCGGTAGCCTCGAATTTGCCGTAAAAATTGGATAAGGTTGCAAATCCATTATAGCCATTCGGATTTTGGTTATAGTGAAGCGTACACTTCCATTGTCCATCTAAATCACTTCCGTCATTTCCTGCAGTATTTTCTGCAGTAAAAATGTTTTCTTTTGAGAGAACATTATTAGAAGGCGCAAAGTTGTCGAAATAGTTCGCAGATAATACATATCCTCCTGTTGCAATTTCATCAGCTAATGAAATCACCTTGGCCATATCAGCAGCATCAAATGTAGGTGCGGTACGGTTTAAGAATGCGCCTTTATTCAGATAGACTTTCATCAGCAGGGTTTTTGCAGCATTCTTATTTGCGAAGTTTGCTGGACCATTTGGCAAGTCTGGAATAATGGCAGTTAACTCACTGATTAAATAAGCAATTTCATCAGCTGCATTTCTAACCTTTGAAGGCAGTATTACACCTTCACCAGTTTCCCGGTAAGGCACCTGGCCCCAGCCATCTAAAATTGAAAATTGCGCAAAAGCCCTCAGAAAACGAGCTTCAGCTGCCTGTGCCGGCGTTGGACTGAATCTTAAAACCGTAGTAGCCGCATAACTTATGCTATTTAGATCTCTGAATACGCCCGATATTCTGGCATCATCTGCAGCCCACTTGTGTAAATGGAGTGCTCTCCATGCACCATTATCATCCCAGTCTCCTGCTCTTGTCGGAACAATTGCCTCATCAGAGGTTACTTCCTGCAAAGCAGACCAGTTCCATGGGGCTTGATAGGGACCTCTCATGGCAATATAAGCGGCAGAAATTAATCCTGGTACGTTCCCCTGAGAAAGTGTACCTGAATTTACCTGCCCATTTAAATTTTCATCTAATTTGGTACAGCCGGATAGCGCTAAAGTAGCTGCTATACAAGCAATGATATATTTATTTTTCATTTGATTACTATTGAATGATTAAAGAGAAAAATTAACACCAAAATTGAATGTTCTTGCTGTTGGATATGCGGTATAATCTATACCGGCAGAAGGAACACCATTCACACTTTTGTTTACATTTACTTCCGGATCAAAACCGGTATAGTTCGTAATGACGAAAAGATTCTGGCCGTTGATATAAACATTTAATGATTTGATCGCTTTTCCGATATTGCCGATGTTATAGTTTAAGGTTGCATTGGCTAGTTTTACATAATCACCTTTTTCGATGTACCTGGAAGATGCTGCAATTGGGTTTGCAAGAGATTCCTGTACAGGTAAAGCAAGAATGCCTGAAGAAACATTTCTGGAACCCAGGTTGGAAATTGCTAAAACGGAGTTTGCTGTATTATTGTAAATACTTTGTCCGAATGAACCATTAAAGTTAGCACTGAAAGATAATTTTTTATACCTTAAATTTGTGCTTAAACCCATGATAAACTTTGGATTAGGATTGCCTACATAGTATTTGGTAAATCCATCATCGGTATACAAAGAAAATCCATTGGCATCTAAACCATTGTATTGTCTGGTTACCATGGCAAATAAGGGTAGGCCATTTTGAATCACTTCTGTGGTTACATCACTTAATCCCTGACCGCTTAAAGCACCTGTTTTAATCAGGTCGCTCAGGTTTTCGACTCTGTTTTTAATGTAGGTTAAATTACCGCCTAAAGACCATGATAAATTATCTTTTTCAATAATATTGGCATTTAAACTCATCTCTGTGCCTTTATTGATAATCTCACCACTTAAGTTTTTCCATGTAATTACATTACCTTGCTCGGCCGGAGCAAATGCGGTTTGCGGATATAATAAATCTTTTGTGGTTTTATTAAAATAATCGATAGATCCCGTCAGTTTATTTCCGAATAGGCCAAAATCTATACCGGCGTTGGTTTGTTTATCTTCCTGCCATTTTAAGTTATCGTTTTGGTTATTTATACCCACCTGCGGAATAGGGTCTCCAGCCTTGCTAGGTGTTCTGTATACAAAACGTTGCTGAGATGAGCCCGAAGGGAAATCCTGGTTACCGGTGATCCCATAACTTGCCCTGATTTTCAATACATCCAGCCAGGCTACATTGGCAAGAAAACTTTCCTGTTTAATATTCCAGGCTGCCGCAAATGATGGGAAATAACCATATTTATTATTTGTACCAAACTTTGTTGAACCATCTGCTCTGACTGTTGCTGTTAATATGTATTTATTGTCATAGTTAAAGATAGCCCTGGCAAAGTATGATTGTAATTCAGTTGTTGGATCATAACTGGTTACAAAAGTTCTGTTTGCCTTAAGTGTAGCCTCAAAAGCATCAGTGTAGTCAAGCGGTAGATTTCCGAAACCGGTTGCCGTATTAACAGCACTTTTATTTATGAAATTTGAATATTCATAACCGATAACAGCATTTAAATTCAGTTTAGAAACAATTTCTTTGTTAAAATTTAAGGTGTTGGTGAACTGCTGCGTAACCAATTCTGTATTGGAGTAGCTGGCATAACCACCTAAAAAGTCTCCCGAAGGCTGAATACCCTGCAGGTTTAAAGTACTTCTGGTTGATGCTCTTCTGATCCCTGTGCTGTAGTTTACACTGGCTAGCATTCTGTATTCTAACCAGGGCGTAATTTTATAATAAGGCGAAACGCTTCCTAAAATGGTAGATACTTTAGCTTTGTCGCTGTTTGCAGCCAGGGCAGCTAATGGATTGATCGTTGTAGAACCATAATCAATGAATAAGCTTCCATCCGGATTATAGAAAGATTGCGTCGGGTTCCAGGATAAAGCCTGGCTGATCAAACTTCCGGTAAATCCGGCATCAGTGGTAATGGGTGCAATATTTTCCAGATACTGATTGCTGATCATGTTTACATCAAGACCAAGCTTTTTGCTTTCCAAAAACTTAAAGTTTCCATTAAAACCAGCACTGTATTTTTTAAAATCTGAACCTTTAATAATTCCCTGTTGATTCTGGTAACCCAAGGAAGCCCTGAATGTATTACCATTTGTACCGCCACTAATGCCTACTGAATAGTTTTGGTTGTATGCTGTTCGTAAAACCTCGTCTAAAGCATTCACACTGGTGCCAAAATCACCGCTGGTTAAACCATATTTTTTGAGTGCGGCACGATATTCATCCCCTGTTAAAACGTCAACTTTGCGGGCAATGTTACCTACGCCTGCAGAAGCATTGATGTCTATTTTAGTATCACCAGATTTTCCACGTTTAGTGGTAATCAACACCACACCATAGGCCGCTCTTGAACCATAAATGGCTGTAGCCGATGCGTCTTTTAAGATTTCCATGGATTCTATATCTGCCGGATTAATAAAGTTGAGTGGGTTTCCGGCAGGAGCAGTACCAATACCTGCGCTGGCAGAAGGCCTGGCCGAACGTCCGTCTAATGCCACACCATCTACAACATATAAAGGTTGTCCGGATCCTGTAATGGCCGAATTTCCCCTGATGCGAACAGTAGAGGCACCGCCTGGCTGACCGCTGTTGTTAATCATTTGCACACCGGCAACTTTCCCCTGAATCAACTGATCGGGCGCATTAAGCGGACCTTTATTAAAATCCTTTGCTGAAACAGTGGCAGCGGCTCCGGTAAGATCGCTTTTCTTAACCGAGGCATAACCCACTACCACAACTGCATCCAGATTATTAAGCGAAGCGAGCGTAACGTTTACCAGGGTTTGATTGTTTACACTAACGGTTTGCGATTCAAAGCCTACAAAACTCACAATTAATTTTGAAGTTGCTGAAGGTACAGCAATCTGGTATTTTCCTTCTGCATCTGTTTGTGCTTTCACGTTTGTGCCGGCTACCTGAATGGTAGCACCAACTAACGGAAGTTTGTCATTGTCGTAGATAATTCCTTTTACCACAGTCTGGGCAAAGGCGGTAACACTGAGCGAAATCATTAGCAAGATAATGGTTGTCAGTTTCCCTAAAAAATGCAATTTCTGTTTATTGTGGAAAACAGACCAATTGCTAAGTAAAGTAAGGTTCATAGTTGTTTTAATTAATGGTTAGAAAAATATATTTTAAAATAGCGCACTTAGCGGTTAAGGTGGTGCAGGTTTAAATGGGTTCATATTGAATTTAAGTTAGTTGTTATTTATATAAAGGTTCGGGTGTTTCTATTTTCTTTCTGGCGATTTCCAACGCATAACTGATGCATTTTTCCAGCGGTTTATGCTGAAGGTAGGCGGCAATAAATCCCGACCAGAATGCATCTCCGGCGCCTGTAACCCCCTTTATGGCGGCTGCCGGAAGTGCTGGCTGATATTGCCATTGCCCACTTTGTTCTTTGTACCATACACCATCTTTACCGCAGGTGAGGCAGATCAGTTTTATATCTAGCTGATCTAACCATTCCCTGGATTCTTCCATGCTTAATGATTTTCCGCTGAAGCGCTCGAGGTCATCCACACTGATCTTCAGCAAGGGATTTAACTGGCAAATTTTCTCGAAAACTGCCTGGCCATCATTTTCACCCCAGACGGAAGGTGCGAAATTCCAGTCGATGGAAACTTCTTTGTGAAGTAGATTTGCTTTTGAAAAAGCAGCCAGAATGGTCTCACGTGCAGGGGAGAGGCTCAGTGAAAAAGCAGTGGTATGCAGCAGATCTGCAGATTCGATCAGTTGATCTTCAATTTTTGTAATGTAAGCATCTGCACTGCGGTAAGCTATAAAATCTGGTGTTTCCGGATTTTTTCCAACCAGCACGATCGTAGTTTGGTGTTTGGGCGAGCGCAGCACATATCGATTGGAAAGCCCTGCGGTTTCAAGCTCATCCTTTAAGAAAAGGCCCAGGTTGTCATGGCCCACAGTGGCCACCAAATCAGCAGGTATGCCCAGCCATTTCAGGTTGCAGCAAAAGTTAGCCGCACTTCCGCCCTGGCTAATTTTAAATGCCGACGGTGAGGCCAGGGATGGGATATTTTCCTCAGAAATGATATCAGCCAGTAATTCACCGATAACCAGTGCCTTTTTTTGTGAAATGTTATTGATAGATTCCATTTGCTTGCGCACTACGCTTTAAATAAGTTTTTAAATTCCGGATGAGTCAAGGCTTGTTCAGCAATGATGGCACCAGCGGCGCTCCATGTGCATTTTTCTACACCGCAAGGTGTTTTGGCCAAGCCGTGCAGACATTCATTAAAGCTGTTTTCATTTTGATTAGCCGCGTGAATATTCATGGTTAAATGAAGTGCCATATCTGTTTCCCCATTTAGATGTAATGCTGCTGCCATCCAGCCATTCCATACCGGCCACAAACCACCATTGTGGAAATAATTGGGCAGGTTTCTGAAGGAATAAGCATGGTTATTTTTCAATTCATTCATATCGGCATCGTGTACTTCTATCGTTGGTGCGAATGATGGAATCAGCGATTGATTTTCTGCATAATTATCTTTTAGATATTTCAACAAAATATTGTTCTGCTGGTCATTTCCAATACCTAGTAACAAAGAAAAGGCATTTGCCTGAAGGTCGAAATAGGCGTAAATCCTTGCCGGGTTAAAGCCCATCAGCCAGAAATCGCCGGAAGCATCTGTTAACTGATGTAGCAGATTAGGTGCATAGGCATTTTTTGGTTGTTCGGTTTTCCAGTAATTATCGATAATAGCAGCGGTAATGTTTTGTGCTTTTTTTGAATAAACTGCATTTTTTGTCAGCCTGAAAGTCAGTCTCAAAGCCCAAACACGAAGCAGCTGATCAAAAAGAATGTAGCCATGTTGAATATATTCATCAGCCCAATCGCCGCTTTGCGGCACATAAATCAGGTGTTTCCCGTTAAATTCCCAGGCTTCCATCACCGCAAGGCATTTCTCCACTTGTTGCTGATATTTTTTCCATAGACTATAATCTTCGGTTAAAATGGTGTATGTACATAAGCCAATGACAGCCCAGGAAGGATTATCGGCTCTGCCCGATGTACCGCCGTAACTGGCTGCACCATCTGCTGGCGAAACATTTGAAGGCATAAAACCACTTGCGTGCTGTTTGTTAAAGAGGGTATCGATGGTTGATTGAGCTGTTTTAATTAATTGCTCATCGCCACTTAACAGCGCGGCAATGCTGGTAATAACGCCATCCCTGGTCCAAACGCGTTTGTAATTGTCGTATTCATTTACGGCGGCTACAAATCCGAATGGTGTTGAGGCTTCGTGTAAAAGGTTCAGCGCTTGCTGATATGATTTTTCGTTTACCATAAGTTTAAACTTGAAGATCCTTGCGTCTGATTAATAAAACAAAACCACCGGCAATGGTAATGAGTACACCGGCAAAGATGATCGCATTTTCAGGGTGATGACCTAACAAATATTTGTATACATATTTAAAAGTGATGGTTTCCAGGAGCATTGGCATGACGATGAACATATTTAAGATGCCCATAAAAATGCCTGTTTTTTCTTTGGGAATACTCCCGGCAAGCATGGCATAAGGCGTACCCATCATACTGGCCCAGGCCACACCCAAACCCATAATCGGGATAAATAAAAGTTTTGCGTCGTGTATCGCCGGTAGGGAGATCAGGCAGATGCCACCAAAGATTAAACTTAACAAATGAACCCGCCTTGCCGTGATTTTCCGGGCAAAAAAGGCTAGTGGAAACGCGACTAAAAAAGTAACTACGTTATAGCCACCATTTACAGTTCCGGTGAGTAACTGTGCCGATGCAAAACCTGCTGATGCGGCATCGCTGGTGTTATAAATGGTTTTAGCGAGGCAAAGCGTAATAAATTGCCAGTATATAAACATGGCGTACCAGTTAAACAGGTAAACAATTCCCAGCTTTTTCATGGTCAGCGGCATGGTTTTAAATGCTTCGTTGATGTCTTTCAAAATGCTTCCGATGCCTCCTGAAGCTGCTTTGATGTCCTGAATTTCTTCCTGAGTTAAAGACGTTTCTTTAGTGCTAAAGCAACTGTACATAATGGATCCGATAGATACCACACCGCCGATAAAGAAAGCTGCATAGGTGGTGTATGGTATATTATTTCCACTTCTGGCATGAATGCTGATTAAACCAGCGGCGATAAGGATGCCCGGTGTAAGGTTGGCCAGGGTAATGCCTAAACCAGTGAAAAAACTCTGGGTTAGAAAACCCAGGGCATGCTGCTCAGTAGGTAATTTATCACTTACAAAAGCCCGGTATGGCTCCATGGTGATGTTGTTTCCGGCATCCAGAATCCATAAAATGCCGGCAGCCATCCAGATGGAACTGCTGTAAGGCATGGCAAATAGGCAGATGCTGCAAATGATGGCACCAATTAAAAAATACGGACGTCTTCTGCCGAACCTGCTCGTGGTTTTATCGCTCATGGCACCAATAACCGGCTGAATAATCAGGCCCGTCATTGGTCCGGCTAAATTAAGCAGAGGCAATTGATCTGCATGGGCGCCCAGATAAGAATAAATGGGGGTCATATTGGTTTGCTGCAAGCCAAAGCTGTATTGGATGCCAAAAAAGCCCATGTTCATGGCGATGATGGAACCGAAATTAAGTTTAACCGCGTTAGAGATTTTCTCTCCTTTTTCTGGTTGTGCAACGATCATGTTAATGCTTGTTCAGTTTATAAACCACTGCCTGCCATGGCATCAGTTTGATGTTATTATTTTTTTTGGAAGGAGATTTTGTATAATTATTAATGGCCGGTGCTGCTGCGGTGGTATTAATTTTCTGATCAACATGATAGTTAATTTCCTTTGAAGAAAAATTTAACAACACCAGCAGGCTTTCTTTTTCATCTGTTCTGGTGTAGCAGTATACATCCGGATTTTCGAGGTCATATGCCTGATAATTGCCATACATTAAGGTTGGTGTTGCTTTTCTGAATGCAACAATCTTTTTAAAATAGGAGAGTACACTGTTTGGATCTTTCTCCTCCCCAAATGCGTTAACGGATTTATAATTTGGATTCACTTTGATCCACGGCGTTCCGCTACTGAAGCCTGCATTTGCGGTGTTATCCCATTGAAAAGGCGTTCTGGTATTGTCGCGAGATATGAATTGCTGCTTAGCCATGAAGGTTTTGAGGTTTTCCTTTTTTAAAACCGCATTTTTATAGGCATTAATGGTGGCGATATCGCGGTAGTCTTCAATCTGATCAAACTTAATGTTCGACATGCCCAATTCATCTCCATTAAAATAAAATGGCGTTCCCCGCATGGTCATGATCAGTGTGGTTAATAATTTTGAAGAAGCTTGTCTAAATTCAGGGCTATCATTGCCATATTTACTTACCATTCTGGGTACATCATGATTCGCCAGAAAAACAGCCAGCCAGCCTTTATCGGCAAATGATGTTTCCCATTTGGTAAAGGCTTTCTTTAAATCGGTGAGCAGGTAACCTTTGGGATCGTTCCCGATGTCCATGATTTCAAAATGATAGGCCATATTTAATTCATGTCTATCTTCATCAACCAAAGCATGTGCATCTTCCAATGTGCTTCCGGCACCTTCAGCAACCGTCATGACGTTGTATTTGCTCATCACTTCTTTGTTCATTTCTTTGAGGTAGTGGTGCAGATTCGGACCCATTCCGTAATATTTAATGATATTTTTCTCGTAACCTTCCGGGTATTTTTTCCAGGTGGTATCTTTTGAAACATATTGAAAAGCATCCATCCGCAAACCATCTATGCCTTTATCCAACCAGAATTTCATCATATCATATATTTCATTACGAAGCTTTTCATTCTCCCAGTTTAAATCGGGTTGCTTTTGCGAAAAATAGTGGAGGTAATAGGATTTTGTAATTGCATCGTATTTCCAGGCATCATTATTAACGTCAAAGAAGCTGTAACGTGGGGTAGGCTTTCCTTTTTCTTCAGGCCACCAATGGTAATAATTATGGTAGGGGTTGGTACGAGATTGTTTGGCTTGTTTAAACCACTCATGCTCATCACTGCTGTGGTTTAATACCATATCCAGTACCAATTTAATATTTCGCTGGTGAAGGCCTTTCAGTAAAGCATCGAAATCTTTCATCGTGCCAAACTCTTTCATGATACTGCGGTAATCACTAATGTCGTATCCGTTATCATCATTAGGCGAAGAAAAGATCGGATTTAGCCATACGGCATCGATGCCCAGGCTTTTCAGGTAATCTAACTTGGAGATAATCCCCTTTAAATCTCCAATTCCATCGCCATCACTATCCTTAAAACTTCTTGGGTAAATCTGATAAACAACAGCTTCTTTCCACCATTTGGGTTGCCTTATATTTTTTTTCTGTGCATGGGTTTTTCCAACACAGATTATAAGCAAGCAGATTATCATTCGCAGATAGAGAAATCTCATAATATCTTTTTACACTATACTCGTATCACTACAGTATCAGTCATTATTATTTGGTTAGTTGTGCGTAGCAAAAGGCGGGTTACCTCTACATTGCCACTTGTTTATAATATGAAGATAGGTTTAATTCAATTTAAAACCATCAAATTGAATCTAATAATTACCGCAAACGTTTGCGATAACATTTCCGCAAATGTTTGTTGTGGAAAACTTATATTTGGTTAACCAAGTATGAAGATGAGACCGAACCCAACTTTAAAGAAAATTGCCGAGCAATTAAACGTGAGTATATCAACTGTTTCCCGGGCATTGAAAGATCATCCAGACATTTCTGCTGAAACCAAGCGAAAGATAAATGAGCTGGCAGCCCTGATAGAATATGATCCCAATCCATATGCGGTGAATCTTCGCACGCATAACAATAAAGAATTTGCGATTGTAGTGCCTAGTTTATCCAATTTCTTTTATCACTCTTTCATTAGTTCCATTGAGGAGGATGCCCGGCGGTATGGATATTCCGTATTTATCTACCGTTCTTCTAATGATCCGCAAATTGAACTGGAGATTTTAAAAAGTTGCAGGCTTAAGCGGGTATCTGGTGTATTTATATCCATCACGACAGAAACTAAAGATATTGCCCCGTTTTTAAAAATGGATGAATACGGTATTCCGGTTATTTTTTTTGATAAGGTACCCGCTTATGAACTGTGTAATAAAATTTGCGTAGCCGATGAGCATGCGGCATCACTGGCCGCTTCAGCAATTTTGAAAAAAGGTATTAAGGATGTATTGGGTATTTTTGGCGATCAAAATATGTCGATCACCCAGGTTCGCTATCATACTTTTAATCAGGTACTGGCTGAAGGTAATCAAGGGATTCAACTGCAAACCGTGAATGCCTGCAGTGCTGATGAGGCAGAACAGATCGTTTTAACAGCACTTGCTGATTTTAAAGGGAGATACCTTGCCATATTCTGTATGAGTGATGAAATCCTTGCTGGCGTAATGAAGGCTGTACAGCGGAAGGGCTTAAAGTTTCCGCAGGATATAGGGATTATTTGTATCAGTGATGGCATGATTCCGAAATTGTTTTACCCGGAGATTACTTACGCAGAAACCAGCGGCTTTAAGTTGGGGAAACTTGCCTTGAGTAGAATGATGCGTTGTATTGCCGGAAGCTCATTTGCGCAAACGATTATTGATGAATCGCGATTAATTGAAGGGGGGTCAATGTAGGGGTTAGGGGAAAGTTGGTTGGGGGGATTAATCGTTTAATTTTCAAAAAGGTAGCCGCTATACGCTAAACCTTTGGCAACACTTTTAAAATTATCACCGGAGTTAAGTGGAATATGCGGGAACTTGGTTTTGAACAGTTGCTGAATGGCAGCCACCATTGATGTTCCACCGGTTAAGAATAAACAATCGATATCTTCTGGTTTGATTTTGTGGACTTCCATAAATTGATTGAGATAGGCTTCAATTTTATTGACATCCTTTTCTATAATACCATTATATTGAGCTATAGAAATGCTTTCATCTATTTCAATCCCCATGTTGGAATACCGGAAATCAGATTGTGCCTGATTGGAAAGTTCAATCTTTGTTTTTTCAATGGCCCTGAAAACAGAATAGCCTAAATTTTGATCGACCAGGGTAATCAGGTTTTTAAACTTCGGATCATTGCCGGAATAATAGTAGTAATCCTCCATTTCTTTCTGGATTTTCAGGCCATTAAAGAAATTCATTTTATCCCAGGTACAGATATTGGCGAAAAGCGATTTCGGTACGTTTAACTTTTTCCCCGGCGTAGCTTCATACATGGTATTTTTGCCGAAGTAAGGTGTTCCACGATCCCACATAAAGGCAGAATCCAGGCTATCACCACCAATATAAATTCCACCCGAAGCAATCATATCATTTTTACGGTCGTTGCTCCCAACTTTTTCAGGGTCAAGGATTAAATAGGTGAAATCAGTAGTACCGCCACCTAAATCGGCTACCAGCACCCTTTCTTTTTCCTTGATGGTTTTTTCATAAGCGAAAGCTGCACCAATAGGCTCAAACTGAAAACGCACCTCCGTAAAGCCAGCCATTTCAGCTGCCTTTTTTAATCGGGTTTGTGCCAAGGTATCTTTAGAAGTGTTGTCATCATCGAAAAATACAGGCCTTCCAATTACAGCCTTATTGCATTCTTCACCTATGATTTGATCTGCTTTTGCCTTTAAATCTTTAAGAATCAGGGTGACTAAATCTGATGCGGTATAGCGTTTATTGTGGATCCGGGTTTCGGTAAAGGTACTTCTCGACAGAATTTGTTTAATGGATTTAATGAATCGCCCTTTCATGCCGTCATTTAAGTATGCGTCAATGGCTTTTTCACCGACAATATGACTTTCACCATTAACAAAACTTTTTGTCTCGGTAAAATAAATGAGAGAGGGAATAGAAATCGTATCAATAATTTCCTTTTTCTGTTCGTCGTAAATGGATAGGGCTGAATTGGTTGTGCCAAAATCAATTCCGTATAAAAAGTTACTCATGTAAAACTGAATTTAAAATTGCCGGAGCATGTTTCGAATAAAATAATTGAACAATATTGATAACAAATAGGGGCTAAGTTCATGTCACATGAAGTTCCTGTTCATTGCTAAATCTGTTCATGATTATCTGTTGATCTCGAATATGCTGCTGTTTTCTGAATCTTGCTTTATCGATTTAAACCAGGCTCAGAGAATATTTCGGCAAATATCTATAATTTAATGAGGTTATCTATCAAAAGTTTTCAACGGTTGAATAAGCATTTACATGACAGATTTGGCTGACGATTTTTCCTCAAAGACAAATTTAAGATTTATAGATTAAAAATATTTTACTGTGAATCAGTGGTTTCAGATATGATAAGGTGAGTTTGTTTAAATGCTTATTGTTTATTATAAAAAATTTCTATCTTTGCGACCTCAATAATGATTCCGTAGCTCAGCTGGTAGAGCATTACACTTTTAATGTAGTGGTCCTGGGTTCGAATCCCAGCGGGATCACAAGAAACAATATCAAAGAGAACTAAAACCCTGCAAATCAAACGATTGCAGGGTTTTTGCTTTTACGGGTTATACCAAAATATGCACGAAATCGCATATAAAATGTGCGTCATTCGGTGCGTCGTTCTTTATAATATCAAACTCCCCTAATTCGTATTAATGCATTGATATTCAACTAGTTTAATAGATGAACATCTTGTGTGAATGAAACTGCAAAGCTATTTTTGTTTAACCTTAATGTTATCGTTATGAAAACTAATTTTAGCGTGCTTTTCTTCTTGAAAAAGCCAAAAAACTACACAAAAGGGGCTGTTTACTTTATCTTTTTAAGAATTACGGTGGACGGGGTGCGTGCGGAAATGTCAACAAGCAGGAACTGCGAGCCGGAGCGGTGGAATGCAAAAGCCGGAAAAGTCATCGGAACAAAGGAAGATGTTAAAACCCTGAATGCCTATCTTGAAAATATGAAAGCGGAAGTTTATGCATCGCATAGCCAGTTAAACGCGGACGGAGCTGCAATAACCGCTGATAGCGTTAAATGCAAATTCTTAGGCAAGGCCGAAAAAACACACACCATTATGGAGGCTATTAAAATTCACAACACAAACATGGCCGCACTTGTAGAGAAGGAAGATTATGCGGAAGGAACTTTGAGGCGGTTTATAGTACTTGAAAAGCATGTTAAAGGATATCTTTCGTTCAAATATCAAACAAGTGACCTCAACATCCGCCATATAGACCATGAGTTTATTGATGGTTTTGATTTCTATCTACATACCTCAAAGGATAACGATACCAATACCGCCAGTAAGCACCTTAAAAACCTGGGAAAGATTGTCCGTATATGCCTTAGAAACAAATGGATCATCACTGATCCCTTCTTTGGCTATAAGTTGAAATCAAAGCTTGTACAAAGGGAATACCTTACTGCGGATGAACTGAAAAACATTGCGGGCAAAAAATACAGCACCACAAGACTATCACAGGTTCGGGACTTCTTCCTATTCAGCTGTTATACAGGACTGTCCTATGCCGATGTGCAAAAACTCAAACAAACCGACATACGTATAGGTATTGATGGGGAAAAGTGGCTATTCAGCTATCGCAAAAAAACAGGTACGCCTGTAGCTGTGCCGCTTATCCCTATAGCCGCTGAGATTCTGGAAAGGTATAAAGATCACCCTTTCTGTGCCAGTCAGAACAGGGCGCTGCCGATTTCCAGCAATCAAAAAATGAACGAGTATCTGGTGGAGATTGCCGCCCTGTCGGGCATCGTAAAAACATTGGGCAACAGGATTGCTAAGCGCACTTTTGCCACTACAGTTACCCTACTGAATGGTGTGCCTATAGAAAGCGTATCTAAAATGATGGGACATACCAATATACGCACCACCCAACTCTATGCAAAAATGCTGGATGAAAAGGTAAGCAGTGACATGGCGCCGTTAAGACAAATATTCGCTTCAATTTAATCCGACCCGGTCGGCAGCTCATCTGCCGACCGTTTTAAATACTTGATAAATAAGATGGAAACAAAGATCAAAATTTCTGATGAACTGGTTATGAACCAGATTTACATGATAAGAGGACATAAAGTAATGCTGGATTCCGATCTGGCGGAGTTATACGGAGTGGAAACCAAACAGCTAAAGCGGCAGGTAAAAAGGAATGTGGAACGTTTTCCTGAAGATTTCATGTTTCAACTAAACATGGAGGAACAGAAAATCTTAAGGAGCCAATTTGGCACCTTAAGACACGGGGCGCACTCGAAATATAACATCATGGCCTTTACCGAACAGGGCGTGGCAATGCTTTCCAGTGTACTAAACAGTATAATGGCTATTGAGGTAAACATCCAAATCATCCGCATTTTTACCAAAATGCGCCATGTGCTTTCCGACAATACCGAGATCAGACTCGAGATTGAAAAGATTAAAGGGAAACTGGATAACCAAGACAAAAACATGGAGATAGTTTTCCGCTACCTTGACGAACTGCTGGAGAAACAAGAACGGCCAGCGCCAAAAAGGACACGAATTGGGTTCAAGCCCGACGAACTGTAGTTTTCTGTTACTGGCTTCTCTGTATATGCCCAAAGCGGGAACAGTAACAGCCGAGAGCGTAGGCCGTTCCGCAGGCCGCAAATGCGGGACGGCCTAGTTTGCAGGCATAATTCAAGTAAATCCTATTCATGGTTCTTGATTGGTAATATCGCTATTCAATTCAATTTTTTTGGTAAAACATAACATAGGTTCAGCAGTTCGACCAATTGATTATAATAAAATAACATATCTGTCAGTTTCTCTTGCTAATCCCCTTTTCATGGTCGATTTTTTCTACCTCCTATGCTGGACCGCGTAAATGTCATGATTTCCGACAGCTTCATCTACCTTATGAAAGTAGAAAAAAGGCAGAATTTACATGCAACCTGATTTAAAACGCACTAATTCCAGCAGTACCATCGAAAATCGGCTATTGGAGGTGGTAGCGGCCAATACCTGGTTTAGGCATTGTGTTGTTTGTGATCAGATTTATAGGGCGCATAGTCTTGTATTGTCGACACAATAAAATATTTATAGGTGGCAGTGACAGATTCGATGGTGAAGCCATAAATGCGGTTGCTGATAAAGAATGGCTGATTCTGACAACGGATCCGGTTACTGGATTGTCTACAACATCAATTCCACGTGGCGACTTCTGGTCGGCATCACATTACTCTTGCAAAGGCGAGGTACGCCCATCTGGTATGTATGAAATTTTAGATTTAGGATTTGATCAAAATGGAGAATTGATTTAATGTATAGATGGGCTTATTTGATTAGTTATTAATCAGAATGTTCAGAATGACCCTTTGTTGTTTTTTTTGCAAGCTCAGGTTTTTTAGATGGTTCTAAATTCTCAGATTTAAAAAAATCAGGGAGGCCAACGTCTATCTTTGATAATTCCGCAAGATCAAATATCGAAGGATTTTTTTGTGGACTATGCTGTTCTTTGCTAATTTTTTCCATCATCTCGTCAAAGGCATCTTCATCTGACTTATATTCAGCAACCGATGGCGCATTCGAGGCAACCTTAACTTTTGTAGTATTTATTGTTTTATTTTCTTTGTAGAATTTGACCTTCTTTTTCTTTAGGATGCTAAAAAATGGATCATCGTCTAGATAATTATCAGCTGTTTTTAGCCACCCATTTCTTTTTGCCTCATATGCAAGCAACCAGTGTTCGGAATATAGATTTTCCTTGTTTAGTACGGATTTCCAAAGAGCGGTGTTAAGCCCCTTGGGAATAAGTTTCGCTCTTTTCATATCTAGGCAGACCAAGGAGATTATTGAGTTATTTATTTTTGACAGTTTTCCCGCAATTTTTGAATTTAGTTTTAATTTGAGTGATTTCATTGTCCATAATGCCCAGGATATTTCAAACTCATTATTCATTTCGCAATGAAAATCTATGAATTGTTCTAGTCCAAATTTTATTCCTTTAAGATCAAATTTGTGTTTCTTTTCGTGATAGCTGATTAAAATTTCTGATAGCAGATGAATCGTTCTGGATTCATGTACGATTGAATTAAGCAGCAAAGATTGTAAGATCACTAGATTTTTCTCATTGAATATTGTCGCCCTGATTTTTGAGATTGCATAGGAAAGGACCGCATCGTCTGGCTGCTGTTTGGCATGATAGAATGCTTTGTCAAAGAAACCGATCAGTTCCTTTCTTTGTTTCGTTGCGTCAGGGGAAAACCTTACAGCCTTAAGATCTTTATACCAAAGAGATTCCAATACTTCCGGTATGCTAATTATTGTGTCCTTGTTTGGGTTTAGTTCTAATTCATATTCCCTAAGAGTCTGGTGCACTATTGCGCGAGCCAATTCAGCATCTCCAAGATTTTTAAAATATAAATAATAATCATCTATTATCCTTACTCCCTTAAAGCTTGGAAGCTTTTTGATTAGGATTTGGTCTATTGATGAGAGGATGATTTCAGAGATAACCCTGCTGGTGTCCGGCCCTACCGGTATTCCTATTGTCTGTCCATCCTGAAGTTTACGGCAATCTTCATCTAAGGCATTTCCAAAATGTGGTGTGCGTTTTCGATGGATTTTTGCAATAGGTTTAGTGTGTAAGGCCCATGGTATGCTATGGGTGTAAATGGAGTTATAAAACCTCGATATGTCGACTTTAAGTAAATGTCTACTTCCCGCCGAACGGATGATGCGCTCTTGGATGAGTTCGTCAAATATTGGCTTTGCAATTGCCCTGCTTGATCCTAATTTAAGTCTTGACATTGATAATGTTGACTTCTCAGTATGCTTGTATATTTCCGCCCAATTGTCAGAAATAGTCTTGCTGAGCCTGATATAGAACAAGGGATTGGGGACACTTAAATTTCTTCGATATCCGCCTACCTTTGGGATGGAGAAATGGAGCGCCTTACTGGGTAGTCTTTTTTTTCCTATTAGTGGGTCTAGAATGTCAATTTGCGGAATAATTTCCCGTAAAACTTTTGATAGATCTTCTGATGTGAATACTGGTGGAAGTTCTTCTGGAAGAAAGCCTTTCGTGATGAGATCGTCAATTGTCATTGAGGTTATTTTATATATGAATCTAAAGACTAATATACTGTATATATTATTTAATCAGTGTATGTCAACCTAAATAGTTGTCTTCCGATATTGCTTTGGTTTTATTGTGAACGGTCTCAATCAGCGAACACAGCGCAATCATAAATTAATTGGTTAACTTTGGTCAAACTGGCTGGTATATGGACGACAACAGAACATTTCTTTTACAACAGGTTATTGACGATCTTCTGGATCCAAACCTTTCTCTTGAATCTCCATTGCTTAAATTGAATTATTTAGCCAGGTTGATAAAAAATGAGAGCCTTCAAACATTTACAGATCTGGAAATCAATGGTTACAAGGAAGCCAAAATGCCAAAGTACAGACTTGGTCGTGCTCAATTGATGGTTAAATTTCAAGCTGGTTCCTATGAACATACCAAAGAACTCCCTTTAGCTATGATCGAAAAATCTTACCGTGAAGCAATGGAACATGTGCCAGTTGCGGAAGGGATCAAGGTTCTAGAAGCCATGTCAGCAAAGACTGAAAATGGGTCGGACATGCTCTCTGTAAGTGTTCCGCTAGAATACCTCCACCTGCTTCAGGAGCCTACCGCAAAACTTTATAGATCCAACACCAGGATTATCGTTGTTGGTGCCACGATAATAACAAATTCAAATATTGTAACGCAAATCCTTAGTACTGTAAGATCAAGACTCTTAGCTTTCGTAATGGAAATCGGGGAAGAATTTGGCTATCAGATCGAAGTTGGTACCTTCCGGACTAGACAGTCAGAAAATAACCAAACAGTCAACAATTACATCCGCAACGAAATTACTAATCACGGCAGCAATAATATTACCAATACCGGCGGAGACTCTAAGATAGAGGTCAAACCGGGGAATACAGGAAATTAACCATAATAGGCCTTCAAAGCTTCAGCCAATAGTGTTCCAGCAGCTCCAATACCTACCTGCCAGGTACCGTCCAATGACTTGGAAATCATTTTCTGAAACCAACCATTAACCTTTGTGCCAAAACCATTTCCTTCCGGAGTTTCCATATCGATTACGGTTAATAACTCGGCAATGTCGTTATTGTCCACACCATTGTTTCTTAAGGTATCAACCAACGCATCTTTATTTCCTTTGGAAATATTTATAGTGGCATTTATAGTTGAATTCGCACCTGTATTTACGACGTTTCCATCCCCATTGTTGTTGATCGTGTTATTCATGATATAATTGATTTTTGTAGTATTCGCCTTGAAGTCTGAGATATCTGATTCCATTCCAAATTCTTTCTCCAGTGCCAGCATGAAATCCAAAAGCTTATTCTTGACCGAAGCGATAATGGCATTTGCAAACTGCAGAGGCACACTAATCCCTACGTTCAATAACCGAAAATAAGGCCCGTTGGTATTCTGCATCATCCCCTCCAAGGAATCTTTCAAATTATCAGGATAACGAAGTACAAGAGATCCGTTGTTCTTATTCTTGGGCGCAACAAGAAAACCCTCGATTGTTGATATGCTATCTACAGTCTTAAATTCTGTCATTAGCTTATTCAGGTCTTCACCGAAATCGAATTGCAATGGATAATTGTTCGCTTGAAACCCTACATTCATTACATCACCCTTTACGGTTCCAATGGTTTTCCTGTACTCTGGGACACTATCAAAATTTGGATATCCTGAAAGTTCCCTATTTAGCCAATTCAACAATCCTGTGTTTCCTATCCTGGAAGCAAGAACCTTTGTTTTATTTAGGGCTACAGTGAGCGAGATATTATCATTCACCAGATCATTTATGATATCGCTGATTAATTTCATGTTGTAAGACGCTAAGCTCCAAATATACTATCTATTAATCTTAGAAACTTAATTGGGTTTTAAACATTAAAGCGAGAAAATTTCTATGCGGGCAGAGCAGCCAGCTTAGACGCAATCCAAACACTAAAGAGTCAGATCTGGGGTTTGAAATGCTGTAATAAATACATATTGAAAGAAAAAAGTATTAACTGTGCAATAGGTCATATACTTATGACTTTGCTTTATAGCTATACAGCTGCCTTGCTTGGAAATCCTTGAGATAAATGCATCGTTCCTCTTCTCTCCAACCACGATCAAAGCAGGTATAACATGTACCTTCTTTAGCTTCAATAGTACATGTGAAAAAGTTTTTATTGAATTCAGGAGGTAAATTCTCTTTTTTTATATCCAATCTATGTCTAGGATGTATACCCTTTGCAGGAAGCCTCATTAGAATTTCATAGTTGCGCTATTCATTTGAGATGAAGGGCTGTTATAGCCCTTTTGTATGTGATAGGATGAAAAGAGTGCAAGCATTTTGTATGGGAGTGGTTTTTATTTCTTAACATTGAGAATGGGAGACAATAAGCCTAGGGAGATGCAGGCAGAACTGCTAATAACGTCTTTTTTGATCAAGAATAATTTTAAGGTTACAAAGCCCACTTTCGATGAAGATGGGGCCGATTTGTTGATTTTGGATGGCATTGCTGAAAAGTCTACAAAATTCCTGAAAATACAATCAAAACTGAGGACAATAGACGATAAAAAAGGGAGCTCGGTAGATGTTCCAATCGATTATGTCAAAGATAATTTTATACTGTTTCTTTATGTAAATAGACCTTGCAAAGATGAGGTTTTATATACATTCTTTGCGGAAGACATCAAATTGTGGAATGAGAATCATAAAGGATATATATTGAACATCACGGAGAATTCGATCCTCTTGCATGCAGATAAAATATTTAGTGGTAAAGTTGTAGGTAAGATACAGGAGCGACTTGTTGCGCAGCCCTTGAAAAATTATACCACCATTATTGTCGATGGGATTTTTTTGGAAAAAGCTATAGATGCTACCAGAAATTTATATACTGAAATTTGGCCTGAGAAGTCTTTTCAAAAGCCTTCTTTGCAAAAAGTCATTCATGAAATTTTACTTTATAACCCGTTTAAGCATGCTAAAAACGATATAAATTGTGTTGTGTTTATGAGTTCGCATCATGGGTTAGAAAACGTACTTGATCTACCCGACCCGAGGTCACAGGTTGATGATATGAAAGACATACAATTAAAACTTTGGAAAACGGACGAATTGATAGCCTTCCAGGTTCTTGAACAACTTGAAAGAATTTTTATGTCCGAAAACATAGTTTTGGTTGCGGATGATATTATCTATGAAAAACCCCTAAACGATCTAGAAGCTAAGGGCGTCGAATTGGTTTTGATGAAAATGCATGGCGATTCAGGTAGTAGGCTTTATACCAATTTTAGATGGTGCGATATTTCGTATCCGATTGGTAAGGCGCTAGGTTTGAGAGGAGGAGAAATTTAACTCAAAGAATTTGCATGAAAAAATTTTACAATTCAGGACATGGCTTTTACCTGCCTTCCTTTTTCTTTTTAAAAATTAATACATCGGAAGGCCTTATGAATCTCGATGACCTATCTGAAAGGAGTAAATCGACGTTGTTTCACGAATATATTCACTATATCCAGGATATTACAACGCTGTACGGGCTAGGCATGATTTCCCAAGTGGTGGATACGCAAAAACTTGTAAATAATGATATTCTTAAGCGTGCCGACAAAAACATAGTAGTACCTGTGCCTATTGATGCAGATAGTCCTTCTGGATTTAATATGGAGCTTTTCAACTGGTATGAAGGAGATGCAGAGCATGATATGATGGGTATTCTAAGCATTGATAAAATTCAACAGATTTCAGAAGAAGTTGGTCCTGAAAAAATGAAGGTGACATCAGTAGTAGTTAGCTTTACTGGTATTCTAGGGAATAAGGATCATTTCAATTTCGGAGCAGTATGTATTTCGGAAGGGATGGCAAATTTGATAGAGGAGAGCATGTTTGATGATGTTGAAGGGCCTTATTTTCCTTATCAAATAGCAAAAAAAGTTTGTGATTTTATTTATCCTGAGCTTGCTGTAGATCCAATTCATGTTGCGCTTATATGCGATATATCATTGAACAGTTCTCATCCGGGAAAGTTTTTTGTGGATTTTATCAGTGAAATGCACAAAAAACAATATATGCCAGAAAAATATCTTGACCTTTACGACCGTTTTGAAAGCTACAAATTTACAGATATTAACGGGCAATCGGGATCAATTTATTATCACTATCCACAATTGGCTGAACTGGCAAAGTCCCAATTGAAAGATTACTTTACGGTTTCTGGACTTGATAATATAAGGAACTGGTTTGATCACATTATCGATATGGGAATAAAATTCAGAGTTCGGAATATTTCCTTTTGGGTGGACATTTTGAACGCACCAACTAAACTTATTCGCAGAGATAATTTTGTGCTATTGACAAAGCAATTCGGCTTTCCTTTAATGTCCAACTCAAAAGATGCATTCTATTTCAGTCATCCAAAAATTGCAACTGACCAAATAGTTTTGCTACGGGCGATTCAGGAAGTCAATAAATTATTGCTTTATGGTCAGAAGGGTTGTCAAATGAAAAAGTTTTGTAGCTATCCAAAATCAAAAGACATTACTTCGGAACTCTGTGATGAGCCATGGAAGAGGACTGTCCTGGAAAATCCTTGCCCTTTTTCAGTTATTTGGCATATGTGGGGATTAGCGGGAATTTCGCCGATTTTTAACGATTAAAGCTCTGATAAGAGAAATGATATTTTTTGATAATTGAGTAGAAAAGCGCATATTTAATATATAGCAAATGCAGCTATTTGTATTGAAAAATTCGGTGAGTTTAGAATAAAATCGCCTCAAACATAATTTAAACGTCTAAAATGTATTAAATTAAGAACCCGTCCGGACTACTGCAATTTAAAAAATTTAAGAACAATAAAATTGTCTTGTATCAGGAATTTTAAATCCATGTTTTTTCTATACATATGTTAGGTCAATCCTCCCCACATTTGCGGCTTGCAAAATCGAAGGGGTTTTTCTTGGGCTTTTACGGAAAAGGACAACGGGTATTGTTAACGCATTTCTGAAGCATTAAACCTGTAATTCTTTATCTCCCTTGTTTTTTTGCGCAAAAACATAGCACAGATTCAGTAATTCCACCAATTGATTGTAAAAAAATAACATGTCTGTCAACTCCTCCCCATCTGGCGATTCAGCAGCGAAATGAATCCATCCCTCGTATAGCTCCCAAAGCTTAGTACGGGACTCGTGAATCGGATGGTTCACGAAAAAATAAGTAATTGACGGCACAGGATTATCAAGATCTTCATCGGAAATATCAACAGGTTGATAATTTAAAGCCTTTAAAATTTCTTCCATAACCTCTTTATTTATTGATGAAACGATATACCATTCTTAATTGATCTACAAAATTTTTAAAATCACCTTCATAGTGTTTCTTTAGTACTAAGAGCTTAAATTGGCTTTGCTGAAAATAACTAACCAGTTGGCTGTCATCAACAGAGTTCAACAGCACATAATTTCTCGGGCTGTAGCTCAGCATAGCAAAGAAAGCGGTATTGAAATAATATTGTAGCGAATGTATTCTTCCTTGAAGCATTAATCGAAGTTCCAGTTTATAATAATCGCCCTTATCTTTCCATAGAAAACAGATTTCTGGTGTTTCATTATTAAAGGCGCATGGCGTCATATACGATCTTCTTGGCTTGCCTTTTACATTACGCATTCCATATGTATAAATGTAGTGTGTGTACAACCTTTCTGAAAGTAAAGGAAGCGCCTTTTGCCAGAGCTCAAAAAGCTGATTGAAATTATTTTGGTTCTGTTTCCGTTTTTCAGAAAGCTTATGGGCGTCTTCTTTATATTCCGGGTTAGCAACCAAGGCTATTTTCTTCATGTCGAAGCAAATCTCAACGAGGTTTTGTTGTTCGTCCGAAAGATCGATTTCAGAAAGTTGCATTTCATTAAGCACGTATGTTGTAAAGCTTCTTACCTCGGTTTTAGCCTTGTTCAAAATCCCTGTATAAGGAACCAAAAAAGGATAATGGTTAGTTCGATACCATTCATTATTCGAATCGGCAAGGCAGAAACCTAATATCACATGCGTTTCTTTAGGTGGTTGTTCCTGGGTGTAAGGAAGTGCTTTTCTTAACGGAACACGGTTTTGTGATATTACAGGAAGTTGCTTTCCCGTTTTATAAAAGCCTTTATAGCTCACTTTTAAAGATACCTTTAAATTATCTTTAGACTTGTGAATCATCAGGTACTTAGATTCCCCTGTTTCCTGATCAAAGAAATCCGGCCAATAATATTCTTCGAAATCATATTCCGTGTGATAGTACATCAGTTGGGTAAGCGAAAAATAAGCGTAACGGCTCAAATAATTTTCGTGGGTATCAACGCTGCAACTTATTAATAGTTCGGAGGCGGTAACCTTAATGTAAACCATTTCTTCGGGCTCTTTGTCCAGAATTACACCGATTAAAAGCAGTTCATTGCTGAAAGATATCTTCCTAATTTTAATGGGGAAATAACCCCTTTTAGGTTTTCTGATCTCGGAATATTGGTTCAGTGTATTTTCTGTAAGTATCCTTGTATTTGGCATAAAAGGCAAATGAAAGAAGTTTATCGATGGAATCGTTTTATCCGGCATAATCCACCTCACTTTCTTTTTTTAATTGTGTGTAAGATTCCGCCACTTGTGCAAGGGATTCTATCTTTTCCACGCACATCATTTGGGTAAGCTTTAAAAAAGTTGAAACACGGGTGAATATTTGTTCCGCATCGGCTTCTTCGACCTTAAAGTTATCCTTGTAACGTGCAGCGGAATAACTTTTTACCATGATATCAAAGAGCCGTTTATCCTCTTCACTGCCCGATAAGAATAGCTTTGATGGTGCCGGAGAAAAGCTATCGCACAACCGAAGTTGTCTATACAGGTTGTGTATATCAGAACGGTAAGCCAGATGAACCCTTATCAAAACAATACAGCATTGTTCTACTACCTGATGCGCCATAAATGCACTTAGATTGTAATGTTGGTTTGTCATGCATTCTTTTGCACTTGCTAAAAATCCTGTTGCCAATGGAAAGCGGTGGTTGTAATGTTTTTGGGCTTTTACTGCTCCCTGTGTAGGGATCAAGCTTGTGGCCTGTAAAGGTTGTACCATACCATCCCGACTATATAGAATTGTACCCTCGTTGTAAATGGTGATGAAGAACCTGTTATTGGCCTTTATCGCCGCTGCAATGGTTTCTTGCCCATGAGCCAATATGGTTATCTTACCCAAAGGGTATTTATTATTAGCAAAGTCCTGCACTTCGTGTTCAATTCTGGTAACGCTTTCGGTTACCATCAACAAAAAATAATGATAGTTTTCTGTACTGTGGTTCTCTATAAAACACCCGTTATTGACTTTAAAATCGATGTTTTTGCCAAAGTTATATATTTGCTCGGGCTTAAATTTCTGAACCAGCTCTTTGATAAAGGCCGAAAAGTTTTCTTTCTGGAACTGACCAGATTGCGAGAATTGTGTTTCCATAATCGTGACGTTTTTGATTTCTGAGATCAAAAATGAGGTATGGCAATGCCGTAACCTACCAATAAAGCTGGTATCTTACTACAATACATTGGTTCATTACTATCTTAGGAATTTATTATATTTGCTTTATGGAAACGCCTACAAAATCTAACAAAGTGCACATCGGCAGAAAGATCAGCCGCATCAGGGAAATACGTGGTATAAAACAAGATTTTCTTGCTATTGAACTTGGCGTAAGCCAACAGACGATTTCTAAAATAGAGCAGAGTGAGGAAGTTGACGATGCAATGTTGGAAAAAATTGCAAAGGTTTTAGGTGTTACTAAGGAAGCAATACACCAGTTTTCGGACGATGCAGTGATAAATTACTTCAACACTTTTAACGATAATAGTTTCAACAATGGAGCTTACAATGCATTCAATTGTAATTTTAATCCTATTGAAAAATTAATGGAAGCCTTAGACGCTAACAAAGAGCTGTATGAGCGCCTGCTTGCTAGTGAGCGTGAAAAAAATGAGCTTTTAAAAAATAAGTAATTCATCTACTACGCTGAGTTGTTAATACCTAAATTGTAATCTAATTTTTTGGCTACCTTTTAGCCAGCTGTTTTTCATCCTTTCAGTTATTAAAAACTCATAATCAAAAATTGAAAAATAAATTTGATTACTGAAATGAGTTTATGGAGAATATAAAAGATGTTGAAAAGTCCGATTGATTATAGCACTCTATTTCAGAATTTCTGATTTAAATCTCAATAATTAAGAGTGACTGTTGCACAAAAACATTAAGGTCGATTAGCTCACAGGCAAGTCTCAGCCGGTTGTGGCGACTTATTTGTAGATATTATTATTATTGGCGAAGGGTTGTGCAACAGCCACGGGGGATAATGATAAAAACGTTAACAGATGTTAAAGTCTTCAGTTATAACCTCATCTTAATTAGATTTGGCGATAGTCAATTCTAAGAAATATATCTAATGCTTCATTCCAAACTAATCTTCGCCTTTTTATTAATCTTTCTGGCATCATGTCAGCAAAAACATTCAAAAGCTCCACAACCTGCTATACAAGGCATTTGGAAAAAGCATGGGTATGGGCAGATTATTAACATTAATAAATCTGAAATTAGCTTTTATGATATAACGCAAAAAAGCTGTCTTCCAGTTGAGTCTATTAGTTTAAAAAACATTAAAGAACTTGGTGAAATCATTAAGCTCACTTCAGATTCATTGGTACTGCTAAGCGGAATCAACCTATATCAATATACTCGTATTAAAACACTTCCTGAATTCTGTAAATTACAGAACGAAACGGTACTTAAAGATCCGGTATATAATTTTGAGGTCTTCTGGAATACATTCAATGAAAATTACGCATTCTTTGAAAAGCGGAATATTCATTGGGATCAAGTTTATAAGGACTATAGACCAAGAATAAACCAAAAAACAACTGATAAGGACCTTTACAAGTTATTAAATGAAATCATCACTAAATTTAATGATGGTCATATCACCCTCGATGTGCCCGAACTTGTTGTAAAAGAAGCTGAAATACCAAAGAAGATAAAGGATAGTGCTGGGGGGAATCGTTTTTCAAAAATTCCAAATGTAAGCCAAATGGAACTTCGCAACGCTTTATTGAAAAGATACATCATAAAGCCTAACTTTTGGGGCAGGGATCTTTATGGCAACGGACTTGTTAACTGGGGAATAACCAAAGAAAATGTAGGATATATTCAAATTAATTGGATGCTTTTTTACCGAGACTATAAAATAGCAGATTCAATTAAGGGTAGTGATTATGCTGAACAATATTTTAAAAAAGCCGGAAATAATCCGATACACATGACTGAAGAAGTTAAACAGGCTCGAAAAATCATGGACAGTGTGCTCATGAAACTAAAAAATGTGGATGGAATTATATTAGATATTAGGCTCAATGGAGGTGGATATGATGCAGTATCCGTTGAAATCCTAAATCATTTTATCACAAAGAAAACGATAGCTTTCAGTAAGAAAACTTGGCTTGGCAAAACATTTTCTGAACCAACACCTATATATTTAAGCCCATCAACGAACAAGTTTTCTGGCCCCGTTATGTTATTGACAAGTCATAGTACAGCCAGTGCCGCAGAAATTATGGCAATGGCCTCTATGGGGTTAAAAAATTTCAAAAGGATAGGCTCGTCAACTGAAGGGATATTTTCAGATATGCTTGAAAAAAAGCTACCCAATGGTTGGGGCTACAGTCTATCAAACCAAGTTTATCTGAACAGTTCACATGAAAACTTCGAGAATTCGGGAATTCCCCCAAACATCAATCTAGCATATTTACCTGACGAAAATAAATTTCGCTACTCAATTTTAAAAACTATCAGTTTTGGTGATCCGGCTATCGACACTGCTCTCTCTTTAATAAGTAAAGCTAAAAAAGGACAGCATTAGGAAAAGTGGGGCGTTGTTAAATTACCAAAAAACGGTGGAATAGTGATAGACCACCAGTCATCTATCAAAAAACCAGAGGATATAGAAAATGAATTTATCTTAATACAATTACAATCAACTAAGAGATTTATATGATGCAAAGGAAACGCACCAGGATTGACAGTGTAATGGCGGATTTTTTGAAGTTTACAGTCCAATAACATTAACTTATGTTAAAGTTATTGAAGATTAGTACTGTAGGAAGAACATTTAAGGTAAAATGGGCTCCATTGGAGAGAAAAAGAAAGCTATGGTGAACTGATCCCGACCGATGAAGGGATATTAAAATCCCTAGGAAAAGATGACCTGCTTAAATTATTTGGATAGTGCTACAGTCTTACCATCACAAGACAAAGGGTTTGAAATGATCACCCCCTCTGATTTGCCATTCATTATTAATTGAATGGCAAATTATTTCAAATCGTCAACTAAGTTGGACAAACCAATACATTTGACCCCTTCTCGCCAATTCGCTAATACTCTGGAAAGCAACAATTTACAGCAAATTTATTTCCAGTGAGACAGGCTCAATCTACTCTGGTTTATCCAGCTACCTTTTACCCAGCTGTTTTTCATCTTTTAAATGATCAAAAACTCTTACTCAAAAAATTTAAAAATGAATTTGATTAATGAAATGAGTTTATGGAGAGTTTAAAAGATTCTGAGAATTCATATTGATTGGTTACCACTTTATTTTAGAACTTCTGCGTTGAGTTCTCAATAATTGAGGGAATTGTTAGATTTCTAATTGGTGTGTAATTAACCATTGTCAGGGGTAAGAATTGCGTTTTTTTTTGCAATAACTTGTCAGCCCGCACTAACTTATTAAAAAGTGATGAACATATATTGTGCCCGATTAAAAGCACTTCATTGTCGCCCGAGCACTAAAGCAATTAAAAGGCAGAAACTTTCAAGAACCACGTCACCCGGGCATAATTTAAACCTGATGTTGTGTGCTGTGGCTTTTTCTGCCCATGGTATGCAGTCGTAAAATTATCGGAGTCGTTGATAATATATAAAGTCCAAAGATTATTTGTAAAACTATTTTATAATCATCAGAATTGCCAAATCTTTCAAATGTCAACCCGTTTGTATTTATTAGTACGTCTGAAACAATGATTAAATTAGAAATTACTAAAGCTGGAACAATACTTTTTAAAATTAAGATAATAGCTAAAAAATCTAAGAAAGTTAACGATACCCAATAGATGTTTTTCCACGTAGGCACGTTTTTATTAAGTATTAAGCCATGATTTAGCAAGTCCAATACATGGGTAGTTGTCCCAATGGCAAAACCTAAAACATAGATTGCTAGCAATATTTTTATTGTCTTAGGATATTCTAAAAAGGCTATTTTCATTTTTTTAGTCAAAAGTCTTAATGTCTAGTCGGTGTCGATAGTGCCATTGCACACAACGTTTAGCGGCTTTGCGGTGGTGGGGCAATAGAAGCACAAATCTTTAATTTTGCACAAAAGCTCATTCGAAGAAATACTGTTGAACTTTGCAGTTTCGCCCCACTTTTGCAAAGGACCTCATGTTACCTGATGACATATTTTTCAATTTGTTCTTTTAAGTTATTTTTTATATTTTCTTCCCATTCGTCTTTCAAGATACTCAATTTTATAGCGTCTATAATTTTTCCGTCAGCATCTTTACTAAATTGTCTTAATATCCCTTCAACTTTACATCCAATACTTATCATAGCGTTTATACTTCTTTCGTTTTTGCTATTTGCTCCGAAACCCACTCTTATCATTTGTAGTTTGTCAAAGGCAAACTCTAGAAGAAGATATTTACAGTTTTTGTTTAGTCCACTTCCTTGAAATTTTTCCCCATACCAAGTAAACCCTATGTCAAGACGTTTAAATTCGTTAGAGATTTCGTAAAGTCGTGTCATTCCCGCATATTTATTATTTCTTTTGTCGAAAACAATAAAAGGGTAATGATTTTTCTCTTTAAATAATTTTAGTGCTGTGTCAAAATAGGTGTCAAAATTTTCCTTACCATTTCCTCCATTAATATTGAACTTCCAAAGTTCAGGTTCATTAATTGCAAAGTTTATTAGTTTTTCTTTGTCTGAAACTTCCAAAGGTCTTAATAAAACATAGTCGTTTTCTAAAATATATTTTTCTGTAAAGTCAAAATTCATAATTTTCAATATTAAGCTGTATCTGGGAGTGCTTGCAGGTAACATATATATAAGTCTAACTAGGTCAGACCTATCCACCCAAAACTGGGTCTACAGGCCTAATAGAGCAGATCCTTTCAATAAATTAAATCTAAGAATAATCCTGTAGAATTAGCTGAATATATTGAATGGCAAATTATTTCATATCGTCACCTAGTTTGCATTTGGTCACACCTCTTAAATTTATCATTTCACATCAACAAACTCAATCTTTCTTTTTCAGCGAATGCAGCCGCTTCCTGGCTTGCTTTGCCTCTTCTGCCGTTTCTCTGGCAACTTCTTCCGCATAGGCTTTTTCCAACACTTCGGCTTCCAGCTTGATGGTGTTCTCTTCCATCGCCTTGGGATTACGACTGTAAGTCGTATCCGCCCAATTTCCCCATTTAGGGGCTATCTGCCTGATCGTACGAAACTTGATGTCATTGGCACTCATGCGATTGTTTTCGTGTCTCAGGTACAAAGCTGTTCCGAAAGATGAGGCTGTGATTAGGAAACAAGCCGCTACACCAATGATGAGGTTTTTTGACCATGCCCCGAAATGGTGATGATTTTCGTTTTTTACACTGATGACCTTGGGCATGGTACCCACGAGGTCTTTAACCTGATCGATCTGTTGGCTGATCTTCTGATCGTCATAACGTTTGTTGGATTTTTCTATCTGGCCAGAGATGTTAGTTAAAGTCTCTTTATACTGTTCTAAAAACGACTTTAAAAATTCTGGTAGTTCGCTTTCGATGACTTCCATACGCTTAACTAAGCCCAGAATAAGTTCCTCGGCCATCGTTACTTTTTCTTCTAATTCGTCCTGTTCCATAACATTGAATTTTGTTGGTGAATTTTTGTTTATTTATCTGGTTACTCCTTGGGATTGCTCTGCTTGATGTTTCTTTCGTTTCCTGCGGACTATTTCTGCGTCTCCGACCGGGTCTGGTGCCGATGGCACAAACTCCGGGCTAAGCAGGATATTCAGCAGGTTTTCAACTACACCAGACGCATTCAGACTAGGCTGGTGCTCGGCATGAATGCCCTGCCTGATGGCCTCCCGCAACTGCTGCGCCAGTGAGGGCTGATGTGCCTCCCTTGCGGCATGATAAGCCTGTACCTGCTGGTTGCGGTTCAACTGTGCATTTATACGGGAAAAGCTCAAACTCCGGTCAATGGCAGAACCCTTCATTTTCAGCCCGCCCTTTTCAAAAGAGATGCCCTGCACTTCTTTGGTACCGCTTTTGAACTTATATGCGATATCGACACCCCGTACGGTCAGCTTCGCTTCCAACTCTTTCCAGTTTTTGGAAGTTTTCATAGCCGCTTTGATGGCATCATACAGTTCATACCTGACCTTTTCCTTGCCATTTAAAGCCTGCCTGTTGACCTGCTCTTTGCCCTTGCCCAAATGGTAACCGTGTTTTAAGGTAAGCTCCCAGCAGGCTTTGATATTGCGTGCGTAATTATTCTTATCGGTGATCGTAGCCCCTTTGTTATTAACCCGGTTATAGACCACGTGTAGATGGGGGTGCAATCTATCATGGTGACGTACCACTACATACTGCGTATCCCGGATACCCATCTTCTGCATATACTCTTTGGCATGTTCCAGCATGATCTTGTCGGTCAGTTTGGCCAGGTCTTCCTTGCTCCAACTTAAGACCAGATGCCCGACCGCCTTGCCCAGTTCCGGCCTCATTTTGCGTTGCAGGTTAAAATCATTGGTTAACGTGGAGGCGTTCTGCATCCTTACACCCTCGGCAAAAAGAATCTTCGCTTCGGGCTTGTCCACGATGTAGCGAACACAGCCCCCGAAGCTTCTTCCTGTAATCGGTTTACCGATCATGGCTATTGATTTTGGTTAACAGTTCTTCGATCTGCCTGATCAGAGCCTGGCATTTTAAAGCCAGCGTAGGCAAGCCTTCAACATGGGCAAGGTGGGTCAACTGGTTGAGGTTATTGGCCATCCCTGATAGCATCCTGAACCATCCGCTTTCCTCCGGGGTAAAGCGGGGGAAAACCCTTGCACTCTTTGCCGCCTTACGGAACCATTCACTAGGTTTCAGCCCAGCATTTTTCGCACGCTGGGTGATCAGTTGTTTTTCTGTAGGGGTTAACCGGATCATGAGCAGGTCACTACGGCTGATCGTTTTTTTTGGTCTGCCGGGAACTCTTTTTTTCTTTATTTCACTACCAGTTGTCGCTGTTTTCATGTGCTGTGTTCCTTTCCAAATCCTCAGTAGATCCTTTCTTAATTCCTTTTTTTAACCGACCAACGGGAGCGAGTCTGGGGCATCCCTTCAAGGTGAATCCGGGTTTTTGTATAGCAAAAACATTAACTCGCTTCCTACAAAGCGCATAAGTTTGACGTGCTAAAAGCTTCGGCAAACCTTAGCGGTTTCCATGCCCGGATAGCTCCTGTAAGGAACGTCAGGGCTAAAAACTTCACCGGGATTTCCGGGCACCTTATCTGGTTGGCTGCCCGGATTAACCGGACGGCCAGTAGACCAGGCTTCCCCGGATCGGGTGGTAAGATGGCTGGTAACGGATGTACCCGAATGCATCTAATTCTTTGATGCATTTGTGGTATGTGGCAATCGATGCGATACGGCTATAGGCCATCAGCTTTTTGCGGGTAACGGCAAAGGGGCTGATAAAATCGCAGTGCTGCCAGCATACAAAAAGTGCGGTAAATATGCTGACATGGGTAGCCAACATCCGGCTGTCTGCCGCCATGCGCCCGACCAGTTTGCTGTAGTCCGCCGCCTTGTTATGGATGCCTGTTTCTGTCATTGGTTACCTCCCTCTAGTAACCTATTGATGTCTTCGAGTTTGTAGTACATCATTCCGCCAATTTTTGTAAATCGCAGCGTACCGTTGATGCGCAAGTTTTGCAGGGTTCCCGGTGAGATGTTCAGCAGCTTGCGCACTTCGGCACTTTTCAGCCATTGCATACTCTGCCTGTCTTCCGGTTTAATAAGTTGCCTGATCTCGGCAAGCATTTCGTTCTTTAATTGTTTTAAATCTTCCTTAGTGATGATCTCCACGTGCATAATAATTCCCTCCTTAAATTAATCTGTAATGTCTTGTTGCATGAGTTTAAGCACTTCGCTTTTTTTGAAGTATACACGCCTGTGCAGGCGTAAAAAGGGCAGCCCCTTTTTCATCCAGTCTGTCAGGGTGACCAGTGATACGCCAAGCTCGGTCGCCAGTTCCTGTTTGGACAAAAGGCGTTCTTCCTGTTCCTGTCTGGAACTGCCGTCCGTTTTAAAATGCTCTTGTAATTCTGCCCTCAATGCATCCCGGATGCACTGGCTAAGGGCTTGTTCATTGATAATCTCCATAGCCTTTGTTTTGGGACAAAAGAATGCTATGGAAATGGCTTGCCTGTACCATAAAGATTTTTATGGTAACTTGGGGATGTTTAAATTAAGTTGGTATTCAATCGCAAAATACTTGATATCAGATTGGTACGATTTTAAAGTATAAAAGATTTACGATCAGCTATGAAAGCGTTTTTCCTATCTTTTTTTAGGTTTGACCTCAAAAATCTTCTGATCCATTGGAACAAGGCGGGATCGCCCACCAGGATTTTCCCTGTCTTTTGGAAAATAACTGCGCACCCGTTCCATGTCCAGCTCCTCTTTATCCACCCGAAAATACTTACATATCATCTTGACCCATACAATAGGAAATTTTGTAACCATCAGCTTTTCACCCTTTATTTCAAGATCAATCAATTGATTAACAACGTCATAAACGGTCAACAGATGACCTTTAGGAATATCAATATATTGTTTGGTTTCCAGCTTTTTTGCTATTCTTAAATCTTCTTTCAGTTTAGCAATGTCTGATTGCTGCTTCCTGATTACTTCGTGCTGATCGGCGATAATTTCAGGTAAGGTCTTTTGGGTATGCCACTGGTCAATTGAGCGAAGATATTTTTGGAACGTTGTGAGTTTCTCGAGTATTTCCATATCCAGCGCATGGCTTGAATTAAATGGGTTCTTATGCTCAATAAAATTAATACGTCGTAGAACAATTTGCCAGACAAAGGTGAAAAATTCCTCTTCGCCCTCCGATTCCTTTCCTAGAAAATAATCAAGGTGATATTGATAAAAGGCAGGATATTCATGTTCAGGAAGGGTAAAAAGCTTTTTGATAAAAAGATTATCCTCGAATCCATTTTTAAGCCCGATGATGGTACCTACATCGTAGCGGTGTGGATTAAGGCTATAAGCTTCATGTGCTTTAAAATATTTGTTGGGCATGGCTTAGGTATAAGTTATCTTACATGAACGATAAAATGCTTTACCCAAATTTAATGATATTTAGCAAGGCAACTGCTATATTGCCAGACCGATGTTATGTGCTCGGCATTTTTGTTGTTAGTCAGTTCCAAGTTCTTTGTGCATTGCGTGCCATTCTTTTCCAAATTCAATCAGTTCTAATGCAGCTTTTCGTTTATATTCGGGCGTAAAAGTCTTTTAAAGATGCAGTAAACATTGCTGACAATGGAAATTAGCATCCGCTGTAGCCCTGTAAATACCCCTTGATGGAGACAATAACATACTGCTACCGTTCAAAATTACAGTGGCAATTAATGCCGGCATTCCAAAGCATCTCCCTTAACTGAAAATTACAATTTCAGGAGCACGTCGGTATTTACCGGCCAAATGCAAAAGTTGTTATTGATCATTCAGTCGCCAATATTTAAAAAAGCAACTGATTTGAAAAACATTACTATTTATATGAATGTAGAATGCTGTTTAAGCAACTCAACAAGTACACTGGCGCTAAATTTGTTGGCTACGTCAACTAAAAATTTACCACCAGCTTTCAAGGCATTGATTAAGCCTTTACTATCTTTCTTTTTTGCAGCTTCTTCAGCCTCAGCAATTGCGACAACTGCTTTAAAATCATCAGCCGACTTTGCTTCTGGAACAGCTCTAGCTTTGAGGTCTGCTAACTCAGCAACCAATACCTCGTAATCTGTATCTGCGGGCAATTCATAGTTCTGTTGATTAATGGTATTTCCACTAACTGTATTGTTATCTCCCTGCGATAAAATGACGCTTCTGTCATTTTCAAATTTGTTATTCATAAATTCTATATGATTTTGTTGGATAAAATTAAGCGTTTTATTTTCAACATTGGGCCTAAATTCATATTCCTTTATTTTTTCCACTAATTCATCAAGCTCCCCAGGTTGGGCTTTAGAAAAAACCTTTGAGAAATAATCTAAAAAATTCGCGTCCCCCCCCAGACCAACAATACTGGACTCACTTCGTAGAAATGTTTTAATAGCCCTGTTGAGGTAGCGTTGTAATTCGTTTGCCTGTGTTGTTTGTTGACTAACCTCTATTTTTTTTTCATTAATGGAGCGAAAAATATTTTTTAAGCATTCGTATTCAGAATGTAACCGCATAATCGTCATTCGCAGGCTTCGATTGAATCCACCTTCAACCTCCGCATAGTCATCCTGCACCCAAACCCGATATGGATTGTTTATATGATCATGCCAAGCACCGTAAAGATCAAAATCCTCCTGGTTCTCACTCATGTTATTAAAATTTTTGCCTAAGCCAACGACAACCGTATCATCTTCTGTTGCGATATAGAGTTGGGGTGTGCATTTATCAATGTAAGCAGACATACCTGCTTTGCGGCCATGCTTATTTGTCGAGGTTTCAAAATGTAACTGCGGAAGTATTTTCTGCAATTCTCTTACTTTACAGGTTATATATTTCCCATTAATCCTAATATGAACCATAGAATTAAGCAGGCTTCCGATGATATCCCTTATATCGTTATAAGTTAGTTTCTTTGCCCACTTTTCATAGTTTAGGCGAAAAACGAATTCATATTTCGTTAATACTTGGTTTTCTCCAGCGTAGAGATGCTGGAAAATTGGTTTTATATATTTATCCTCATAAAGGGGAATGGCTTTTTCAAATCGAACACTCTTGCCTATTTTACAAATATAATTTTCTCCCACCCAACCATGCAATCCGCGCTTACGTCGCTGAATAACTTGGCCTGTCCCGCGTACAAATTGCTGATAGGGTGTTGGTGATGGCCAATTGGGTTTGACCAAAACAAATGGATTCTGGTCCGTAAAAGCTCTTAGATCTGTTAAAGTATATTGTAAAAAGATTATCATCGGTCTATAAAAAAAACCCAAAGTGACGAACACTTTGGGCGTGAATTGCATACTAGTAATAAGAGTATTACCTCATTTACTATAATTCAATAAAGGTCTGCCTTTTTAAAACAGTGACTAAATCGATCAATTGCTTTGAATTTAATCAAGCATGTGAAATTCTCGTAATCCGGATGGTCCTTTGCCAACCTTGAATCAAAGGTACTAATCTGATATGTAATAACAAATTCAGTGGTCACCTAATAATTGTCTAACGAAAAATTTATGGTGAATCCTTTATGTATCTTTGATTATTAACGATTTGAAACCAACTTTTATGAGCAATGGAAGAAATGACGTTTGCCTCTGTGGCAGCGGGAAGAAATATAAAAAGTGCTGTCTTTTTAAGCCGCAACAAGATAAAAGTCAGTTCAAGGCGACAAATCAAAAAATTAAACATCCACTCCTCTCCATAGTTAACACAGCGGATTTATTACAGACGATTGCTGCCCTAACTGTCCTTCCACAAAATCATGGGAAGAACTATCGACTAGAGCAGCTAACACAGTTAGCTATTGATAACAAAAATTCATCAAGTAAGAAAATTACAGTAGAACAGCTTAGAGATTTATTAGATGGTGAATTCTCAGAATCGTCTTACGAAGAGATTCCTGTAAATTTTTTTACAGAGCTAATTACAAATCAGCGGGGTGACCAATTGATTTTCCCCGGTGTCACTGAAAATTCTACGTTTATTTTGTCGAATTTGTTATCAGCGATTTTTCATTGGCCAAACTCTGGGATACCCCCAGGTTTTAAACACAATATAGAGTCAGTGAGCTTACTGTTAATGACGACCTCAAATCAAATCGGCAAAAAATTAGGGTATATTAGATATATGCAGGGAGAAGCAGAAGATGATGCGATAATCATTCCTGCATTACCAGAGCTAACCCTTGCAAAATCAGCCGTCACTGTTTCCGTGGATGAAATGGATAGACTACTTAAACAACTGCGAGTACCAGCCCAGGCTCTTAATCCTTTTCTGACACAACCTACTGATCGACCAAATTCATACAATGGAGAGCCAGCTTTTGTCGGCAAACCGATACTGCTCATAGAGCAACAATATATCATTATCTCGCCCGCCACATTAAGCAAAGCTTTTAATGATTTCATTTGGCATGAGGCGGAAAAGCAAGGTATTTCAAATCTTGTGAGTAGAGCCTTTCATGGTGTTCTTTGGAACAACCTGAACATGGAGTTGAGCCTTATGAAGTTTAAACACTTTCAATTGTCAATCCCTTATGTCAAGGAGATTAAAGATTTGAGAGTTTCATTTATGCAATTCGACGATGATAAAATTGCGTTGTTGCAAATGTTAAATGACGACGGGCGTAATTTCAAAGATCCAACAGGCGCAAACCTCGGGGTTCAAAACGCTCATGATTATCGACAATTTGCTGTAAAGCATATCCGAACACTTCCTGAATATAAGGATTTTCAAATTCTTGAAATTGTAATTATTTCGCCAATAGGAAGGGATATTTTCTTTCCTTATTTTAATACCGATCACGTTCACAGTTTGAATTTTGACGTTGCAGATATTCATGCACTCTTTAATTCGGGAGACACCAATGCAATCGACCTTTGGAATTTTGCATCCGCTGCCGATAAATTGATAAGCAAAGTCAAAAAACTAGATATAAAGTATTTTGATTTATTGCAGGTTTATAGAAATCATCATGATTCGCTAAACTTAAATGATAGCGAACTTCAGCTGCTGTCCTTGCAGTTGGGCTTATCCGCAGATTTTCGAAGACAAGCAATTTTACGAGTCGATGCGCATTCAGCCACAACATTAATAGATGGTCACATAGCACATGTCCCTGTTCGGCGAAATGGGAAATCTGGACCTGTGTACATGGCACCTGGTGAACTTACCCACAATCTTATTTTTTTCGTTGAAGCTTTTTCTTTTCCGATTACCGTAAGTCCAGCAAGAGAACGTGAGAATATACCAGATGGTTTAGCTGATATTTATTGGCAAACCACAGACGCAATAGCCTATTGGCTTTGGCAGGTGAGTCCGAGTGTAAAGGATTTCCTATCATCAATTCCGATGCAGCCTTTACAAATACTATTTGATATAGATGACGACGATGCCTTTCTTACAATGAAACGTGATTATGTCCGTCAGCCTGCGTTACAAGAAAAATTCCATACCGATGTTAAAGGATCAGTAATTCAAATTATGATACCATCTGAAATCATTCCGTACTTGTATGGAGCGGACAACGAAGGGGAGCGGGTGTTATTACGTGTTTTACTGGCAGCTTTTAATGACCTTCTCGTGTTGCATAATATCCCGCAATTGAGCCAACGTGTTTTAACAGATGCCGTCGAATTTTCTGCACCGCTCGGTCAAAAAAAGAAATTTTTCATATTAGACAGCGCCGATAATATGCTCCTTGACCCCAAAGACCTTGTACCTTATCGTTTGATTCAAGATTATCAGGTCGAAATAATCAAGGATTCACTTTTAATTTCACTGGGAAAACAACGTCCATCTATTGGCACAATTAATAAAAGGAGTAAGAAATTACAACTCATTAAGAATATCAAAGAGCTAGGATTAACACCTCAACTGGAGTCTACACTTCGCAAATATGACAGTAAATCACTTTTAGAAAAGCTCATTGGCATTAACGAAACGCTCATTCGTAAAAGAGAAAAAATGAACCTCATGATTCCTACGCGAATTGCTTGCTTTGTGTCAGAAGAACAGCAGCAGGAAGACCTAATCGAAAATCTAAGTGAACTTAATCAAACTATTATTGCTGTCCGTTGCCTGATCGAAAGAATTATTGCAGAACCTTACAATGGCCGCCCCATTATCAGTGCCACCGAGATTGATGAACTGATTGCACTTATGGACCAATTGATTTATTGGGGAGGTTTGGGAGATCAAATGCAGTTCGATTTATTTGAAGTCCCGATCAAAATCACTGAAAAAAGGATTTTAGTCGACAGCGACCATATGCATAACGTACTAAGTCCGTATAATTGGACCAAAATGGGGGAACATATTGTTGATGCGCGTCAAGCTTTCAATTACACCTTTCCTCAAACAAATCCAATCCGCAGTCAAGATGTACCTGTAAAAGTTGAGCAGGCTTTCCTAGAGGACTTCGGTATATCTTTTACCCGCATTTGCAATATGGTAAACGCATTAGGTGTTATCGCTTATGGTCAATTAACCCCCTTCGCTACACTTGATAAAAATCAACTAAAAGTTGAGGTAAACAAAATAGAAAGTCCATTTAGCGATCTAGAGTTTGAAAGTGGTTTTCTGTTTTTGTCGTTGTTAAATCGTGGTAAATTTGAAAGTATTCCAAAAGAATTTGAACGGTTTGATATTCATCCGTGGCGTTATAGCCGCCGGTTATCGCTAATGCGCAAACCGCTTTGCATCTTAAATAACCCTGATGACAATAGTAACCCCATTGTTTATTGGGGTTTAAGGCAAGTATTAAGTAGCAGAAGTTACCTTGCACAGCAATGTCAGACGAATCGATTGAGGGTTCGCGATGATGGTGAAGTAAATAAAGTACTTACAAAAATCAATAATAAAGCCGGTTCCGATTTAGTATTGTCGGTAATTAGCGAACTTAAAAATCCCGAATTAATTGTGGATAGTGAACTATTCATTGGTCCAGACTTTGATTTAAAACATCATAAAAATATAGGCGATATCGACGTTCTTTTAATTGATCAGTTGAATAAAAAAATCTATAGCCTGGAATGTAAAAACATTGCGGCAAGTCGCAGTTTTAAAGAAATGGTTGAAGAAGTAGGTAAATTATTTGAAAAACAATGGATAGATAAACATCTCGTAAGGGACAATTGGATAAAAAACAACCTAGATCAATTAAGCGCGAAATACAATCTTAATCTCTCTGATTTTAAAGTGAAATCAATTTTTATTACAGCTGAGGAAATGCTGACACCCTATCTTAAAAGCCGACCACTTCCTTTACCATTTGTATCGCTATATACACTTAAACGAGAAGGGATGGCTGCTATTAATTAATAGCCCTGTCTCTACTTTACGTCTTTTATTAAAAGTTTATTAAAGCCTAATAGAATTTCCATAAACAAAGGTATTCCAGCACCCTGTGCTTGCGATTTCCCATAATCTACTTCCGAAAACAGCGTATCCTGGGCGTTGAATCGAAGGTAAATGCGGACAATTGTATTGTTCATCACCCCCATGTCGTAATCTACAATATCAATAAGGTCACCACACTGATAGATTTGAAATTAGCCATTAGTATATAAATTGATAACGTGGAAGAACTTGTACTTGACTGCCTCCATAAAACTCTTCTTCGTCGGCCACCATTTGGGCTAATTGCTCATCATATTGCCAAGGTCCGAGCGAAAAAGTCCAAAAGACATCATAATATGGAGGATTTCGAAACATGACCACCCCTAAACATTTTTCTAACCGGTGTTTGTATTTGTAAATTTCGGTCATGTTAACTAAAGCATTTTCCCACAGTGCTATCTTGTCGGGTAGGAGCGTAATGAAAACAAAACCACAACGTGTCCTTGGAGAAACAAACCGCATTGGTAAAGAGAAGGTTTCTGTTTTTACATTGTTTAATGTCGTATAATATCGCTCGTTAAAGCCCTTTAATTCTTCTCTATTTAATTTTGCTATTTCTTTAACAATGTAATGATAATCAGTTGGCCTACCTTTATCAAACATGATTAACTTTTCGAAAAAATTATCTAACATCCAGGAAACATCGTAGGAATGTTTATCGTTCTCTAACCGATTCAAGTTAGACTCGTAATCCTCATTAAGAGAAGTGGTATCTAGTGTAGTAAAGAAGTGGCCCAGGACATATTCTTCAGATAAAAATTTCAATTTTGAAGAATGAAGTCGGTATAATTGTTCCCTGAAATTTAGGTAATCGGCAAGTTCCGATGGCGTTACCAGGTACTTGCAAACCATTTGATAGTCTTTGATTTCAAATAAATGAATAAGGTCTGTGCCGAATCCTTTTAAAAACTTCATCCTTCGATTAACTTCTAACAGCTCACTATTAGGATCATAAATGATCAGCTTTAGGATTTCATTGTTTCGAGCGGAAGAAACGTCGATTTTTTGTCCACGCTCATTTACCACAGGTAGAGACCGATAGGTTTTGAAATACTTTAAAGTATCATTGATCTGTTTTCTTGCCTGTCCATTAACCGTTTTTCTAAACCATCTATTTTCAGTTATGGTGTCTGATTTTTTAATATGTACGCGCTCTTTTATTTGATAAACCAATAACAGATCATCCAGCCATACTACATTATCAGCCAGCTCTACTGACCCACCATCTAAACGATAAACTTCATTTTTAGAATAGGTAAATTCTTTAAAAAAAATGCTGTTGTTGATTAAAGTTAGTGCTCTTTCGGATGTAGTCAAATCTTAAAAATTTGGTTAATTATTTTAAAATTAAGCAAAATATTTGACCCAGCTCTTGTATGTGCATGTCAATGCTTTCCGCATTATTGATCTTGTCCCCAAAAACTTTTGTTCTGGGAAGTTTCTTAATGGCAGCAGGCACCCTGTTGATTATCTGTTTTCATTTATTAAATAAAGATTTAAGAGGCTTTGAAAAGCGAACAACAAAAGGTTAGACATCTTAACGGTATAATCATTTTCCCGGTAAAATGCGTGGGCAACGTTATTGCGAATATTATACTCACAGCCAGTTTTCTAAAATCTTTCCATATGGGAAAGATTTTTGTACACCCAGCCGTAGTTGAACCTAAAAATAAGATAATTTAATCTAGATTTGGATTTTTATGAATAAAATGCTATATTTAATTATAGCATTTGCAGCTATTTTCTATTAAATAAAAGGTGCGTCATTCGGGGAGTTCGAATTTCAAAACCACTCTAAAATATTGCAAACCCTGATTTTTACACTAGGTGTAAATCCCAGCGGGATCACAGAAAATAGTATCAAAACTACGTAAAAGCTTGCAAATCAAATGATTGCGAGCTTTTTTTGTTTTACCGGAAACACCAAAATATGCAATAAATCGCATAAAAAAAGTGAGTGATTCGGTGAGTAGTTTTACAGATTGGCATACTCACTGGAAATGATGTAAGTTGCTGACTTACAGAAAGTTCAATCATTGAACGACTTGATACGATTAGACTGCAAGGCTAACTTTGTTAACTTTAAATCAGTCGATTATGAAAACTAATTTCAGTCTACTCTTCTACCTGAAGAAACCAAAAAACTATCTTAAAGGTGCTGTTCCTGTTTATCTAAGGATTACCGTTGACGGAAAACCTGTGGAAATGTCCGCCAGTAGAAAATGTGAGCCGGAATTGTGGAATACCAAAGCGGGTCACATGATCGGCACAAAAGAAGATGCCAAAACTTTAAATTCCTATCTCGACAAAATGAAAGCGGGCGTTACTGCTGCCCATACTGCCTTATGCGTAGAAGATGCAGAGATATCCGCTGAAGGCGTCAAATGCAAGTATCTGGGCAAGGCAGAAAAAACACATACCATTATGGAGGCCATTAAAATCCATAATACAAACATGGCTGCACATGTAGAAAAGGAAGATTATGCGGAAGGCACTTTGAGGCGATTTAAGGTACTGGAAAAGCACGTTAAAGAATATATTTTATTCAAATATCAAACAAGTGACCTCAACATCCGCCATATAGACCATGAGTTTATTGACGGTTTTGATTTCTATCTGCACACCTCAAAGGATAATGATACCAATACCGCCAGTAAGCACCTTAAAAATCTGGGAAAGATTGTCCGTATATGTCTTAGAAACAAATGGATCATCACTGATCCCTTCTTTGGTTATAAGCTGAAATCAAAACTCGTACAAAGGGAATACCTTACTGCGGATGAACTGCAAAACATTGCGGGCAAAAAATACAGCACTTCAAGGCTTACGCAAGTTCGGGACTTCTTCCTGTTTAGCTGTTATACGGGGCTGTCCTATGCCGATATACAAAAACTCAAACAAACTGACATACGTATAGGAATTGACGGGGAAAAGTGGCTGTTCAGCTATCGCAAAAAAACAGGTACGCCTGTAGCAGTCCCGCTTATCCCAATAGCCGCTGATATTCTGGAAAGGTATAAAGATCACCCTTTCTGTGTCAATCAGAACAGGGCGCTGCCGATTTCCAGCAATCAAAAAATGAACGAGTATCTGGTGGAGATTGCCGCCCTGTCGGGCATCGTCAAAACATTGGGCAACCGGATTGCCAAGCGCACTTTTGCCACTACTGTTACCCTGCTGAACGGTGTAACTATTGAAAGCGTATCTAAAATGATGGGGCATACCAATATACGCACCACCCAACTCTATGCAAAAATGCTGGATGAAAAGGTAAGCAGCGACATGGCACCTTTAAGACAAATATTCGCTTCAATTTAATCCGATCCGGTCGGCAGCTCATCTGCCGACTGTTTTAAATACTCGATAATAAGATGGAAACAAAGATCAAAATTTCTGATGAACTGGTTATGAACTAGATTTACATGATAAGAGGACATAAAGTGATGCTGGATTCCGATCTGGCGGAGTTATACGGAGTGGAAACCAAACAGCTAAAGCGGCAGGTAAAAAGGAATGCAGAACGTTTTCCCGAAGATTTCCTGTTTGAGTTAAATATGGAGGAACAGAAAATCTTAAGGAGCCAATTTGGCACCTTAAGACATGGGGCGCACTCGAAATATAATATCATGGCCTTTACCGAACAGGGTGTGGCAATGCTTTCCAGCATGCTAAACAGTACAAGGGCTATTGAGGTAAACATCCAGATTATCCGCATTTTTACCAGAATGCGAGAGATCAGGCTTGAAATCGAAAAGATTAAAGGGAAATTGGATAACCAAGACAAAAACATGGGAATAGTTTTCGCTACCTAGACGAACTGTTGGAGAAGCAAGAACAGCCAGCGCCGAAAAGGACACGAATTGGGTTCAAACCCGACGAACTGTAGTTTTCTGTTACTGTCTTCTCCGTATATGCCAAAAGCGGGAACAGCAACAGCCAAGAGCGGAGGCCGTTCCGCAGGCCGCAAATGCGGGGCGGCCAGTTTACAGGCATTATTCAAGTAAATTCTATTTATGGTTTTTGATTAATAATATAGCTGAAAAAACCAATTCATTTAACCCCTTTTCGCCAAAATACTATCATAAAGACAAGCAATAAATTGCAACAAGTTCATTTCTAGTGGGACGGGGTCAATCTAATCTGGTTTATCCACTCGATATCATACTTACCATTTCTCTGTATGCTTTGTTCCGAAAAATCCAGCATTTCAATATCTATTACATTAATGTAGTATAATTATCACATATGAATGTATTATCTTTTAAATTTTATTCTTAAGTTGCAAGAAAATTACTTCCCATATGAGAAACCTTTTACGAGCCAAAGTCTACTTACTATTATTCATAATGTTCGTAGCCGTTACTATTTATTCATGTAAAAAAGACACTAGTACCGACTATGAAAACCTTCAAAAAGAACTTAGTGAAACCTCTACAGCGGCTATCGTTCGAGCTAAAGATGCGTTTATAAACCAATCAGTAGACAATCGGGTTCAACTTACCGGAAAATCTTTGTTATCAGACAGTTTACTTAATCATCGTACGCTTTTATGGAGCAAGGCATATACAAAAATTAGTGGAGACACTGTTTTTGTATTCATACCTGTAAAAATACCTGTTACCTTAAATGTAGCGAAAGGAGATTTAGCGGGAACTCGTCTTACCGACAATTTATTTCTTCGAATGATTGATTATGGAAATGGGTTTACACCAAAGCTAACTGAAATGGTTAGTATGATTCCAGACGATTCAAGCGGATGGAATATTACACAAAAATTTAGTGGACTACTCCTCCTGGAAAATTGGTATTCTCCTTTTTCAAGCTTTATACAAGTTTCTAAAGGACAAGAAGTCGCTCAGTCAAACAAAACGATTTCTAATGGAGCAGCGACTACTGAAGGATATTTTGATTGCAAGACTATAGGCGTTACACAATGTGTTGGCGTTGAGGGTTATATGGTGTGTGAAACCCACACAGTTACCACTTGTCAAGGCGGTGGAGGTGGAGGCGGTGGTGGCACTGGAGGTGGAGGTAGTGGCGGTGGAGGTTTACCACCACGAGGAGATGGTCCTGGTGGGGGCGGTGGTTCAGGGACAGGTAAAAAGGTAACTATAGCTAATAATGCTAGGGATTGTGTTAAAAATATCTCTTCTATGATAGAAAGTAAGGCTAGTAATATGTTCAGTTGTATTGGAGATATTGCAGGAATGACTAATGTTGTGTCTTCGGTTGCAATTGGCCAATTATATGCAAGTAGTAGTTATAATATAACAATTTCTGAGGCCGTAATACCAAACACTACTGGTATTGACGCCTCCGGTAATGATGTTTTGACAATCACGAATGGCTCAACTAGCCCTATAACTGGTAATATTACCTTAAATTCTAATGTTTTAAATGATGCTACAGACTTGGGGGTCGCTGCAACAATGATACACGAGCTCATGCACTCATATTTCATATATGGAATCAAACATACCACAGGTAGTGAAAAATTCTTTTTTCAAGATATGAATCAATACCTTTATGATGATCAGAGTTATCCTATTACTGAACAATATGATGTTGCCCAGCATGAACAAATGGCTTCTACTTATGTGAATTCAATGGGTTCCCTCCTACAGGCGTATGCGATCGAACGTGGTATTCTTAGTTCACCCGATTCGAGCATTGACCTCGCAACTTATTGCAAAGATATAATATGGAGAAATTTGTCAATGTCTCAAAGTAAAATCAAAGCCCCGAATGCTGCTAGAGCAAAAGCTAATGGCGCTCGTGAAGCAAATAATCAATCAGGAACAAATAAAAAAGGATGCTAATGAAATCTCTAATTTTGTATTTTATTTTTTTTATTAATTACGGCTGCAAAGCTCAACAAGAAGTATCCAGACAAAATGCAATTCCTGTAAAGGTTACTTCTTTATTTACTGAAGTACTTTATAACTTAGCAAATAGAAAAGATAATGTCGAAAAGAATGGTTTAACAATCTGCATTCCTCGCTTTTCTAATGAGGGAATGCAATACTTACCAAGTTTTCTTAGGGATGGGGGATTAAACCAACTTTCAGATAGTACAGAATGGCTATTTGTTAAAAGCTATCTAATAAGACCTAAAAATCTTCAACACCAGCGTTTTGATAAACTAGAGGTTAAAAAAAAATTAAAAAGTAAAGGCGTTAATCTTTCAGAGCATTCTGGATTACGCATGGGATTTACTCCATTCATTTTAAACGAAGCAGAAAATAGGGCTTGTGCTATTTATTATGACTTTTTTTCAAATGCACTTGGAGAAGGAGTAATTGCAAATAGGATAATAGCTTTCTATAAATATGAAAACAATAAATGGATAAAAGTAGCAACATTACCCCTTGCTATTGAATAGTATGTATGGGGGATGAAAACTAGGCATTTTTATAATTTTAGAGCACTAAATATTCAACCACTTTAAAGTTATATTAATATGGTCTTAGCGGATTAAGAGAAATTTTTAGCACAAAGTTCATGTATTTTTTTTGCAAAAAACATGTCCCTTTTTTTGATAATTTAATCTAAATTTTAATAAAGATTGTGCGTGGATACTTGCTAAGACAGGAATAATTAAAAATCTACCTGAAGAATCTAAAATCAATGACCAGGAAAGAGATACCACTAAACCTGGATACCGGGCACAAAATGTCCTTAAAAAATATTATGAAAACAGGTCTTAATTTTCTTATCATTCTTCTGTCTATAAGTTTACTATATACAGATATGGCGATTTCACAAACAAAAAAAGAGAGCATAAACACCTCAGCCCCAAAAAATTATCTCTTTTGAGAAAAGTTTCAATAAAATTTTTACACAAAGCGATAATTTGTGTTCAAGATTATTAAATGACAGCGTAACTATTTATGCTACAAATTTTAGGATAGAAGTGATTAGAAAAGGTAGTGAAACACTTGTAACAAAAAACAGAGCGGCTGATTCACTTGCTTATAAACTTTTTCCAAAATATCCTGAATTAAAAAAGACTAACTTTATTGAACTTTTCAATAAATCTGATCAAAAAATTATCATTATTATGCCTGTAATGGTATACGGTGCAGATAAACAGAAAGTGAAATACAAATATATAAAAGGAAATCCGTTGACGAATATGAACACAGCTATTAATGCCTTGAAGCCATCTTATGGTAATTTTTATTCAAAGGAAGATGTTTTTAGCAGATTAATTATAGCAAGGGTGCTGAAGTGCGAAATTCAACATACTTAAATTTGCTAAAGGAAGAGCTAAAAGCGGATATTCAGTAATTACCAGTTCTGTAAATTGAGGTCGTCTATTTCCTTAAAATGCTTATCCTTGGTGTGTAACGTTAGGTCAAATTGCTTTGATACAGCGGCTATCCACATGTCATTCTCCGGTATTGGCTTACCTTTTTGCAACAAGGCAGTTTTGATTAAGGCATAGTGATTTGCTGTTTCATCATCAGCAATAAGAACATTACACCTTTCTAGAAAAGAGTTGATCTGTTTAATGTGCTTTTTTGGGTTAGCTGATCTGTAAGCACCCAGATATAGTTCTCCTAATACAGCAAAAGGAATGTTTATTTCCTCCTCTAATGTTTCAAGAAACTCTGTAATTGTTGGATTGCCTTTAAACAACTCAATAACGATATTGGTGTCTAATAGATTACTTCCAGTCATCTGGGTGGATTGTTTCACAGGATTCTGAAATTATACGTTCCATTTCTTCCGCCTCGTCCTTAGACCAGATTCCAGAAAAATCTTTTAAGCTTGGTGTTTTCTTAACTGTTTTATTATTGGTATTCTTTAATAGCTTCTCCAAAGCAGATAAAGTAGCTTCACTCTTTACTTTGAGCATTTCTTCTATCAGATGTAATTTACGTGTCTCTATGTGCATGGATATGATATTGGGTGTTAACACAAAAATAAAGAATTATTTCTACAATAACCATACCTCTAAATCCTATGAATATGAGCAATGATTTCGAGTTTTAATCTTTTCTTGATCTTTATTTATTAATAAACCTATATCCCATCCTTAACCGATCAACAAATTCTTTAAAATCACGTTCATAGTGTTTCTTTAGTACTAAGAGCTGAAATTGGCTTTGCTGAAAATAACTGACCAGTTGGCTATCATTAAGAGAGTTCAACAGCACATATTTTCTCGGGCTATAGCTTAGCATAGCAAAGAAAGCGGTATTGAAGTAATATTGTAGCGGATGTATTTTTCCTTGAAGCATTAATCGAAGTTCCAGTTTATAATAATCACCCATGTCTTTCCATAGAAAACAGATTTCTGGTGTTTCATTATTAAAGGCGCATGGCGTCATATACGATCTTCTTGGCTTGCCTTTTACATTACGCATTCCATATGTATAACTGTAGTGTCTGCACAACCTTACTGAAAGTAAGGGAAGCGCCTTTTGTCATAGCTCAAAAAGCTGATTGAAATTATATTGGTTCTGTTCCTGTTTTTTAACAAATTTATTAGTATCATCTTTATATTCCGGGCTAGCAACCGAGGTTATTTTCTTCATGTCGAAGCAAATCTCCATGAGGTTTTGTTGTTCGTCCGAAAGATCGATTTCAGAAACTTGCATTTCATTAAGCACGTATGTTTTAAAAGCTTCTTACCTCGGTTTTAGTTTGCCATTCATTATTTATTGAATGGCAAATTATTTTTACCCTAATTTAGGTAGTGTTGTGATGATTATAATCGGAGACTAGAAAAACAGTTAATAATTCAAAATCCTGACTCTGGTGACCTTTTTATTTACTTTACAGTAAGTAGTTTCAATAGGTTCTGATTAAATCCTTGCAATTTTTTTTCAAGGGCGGAAAAGAAATTACGATCAAACTGTTCAACTGTAACAACAGCGTCCTTAATTATCTTTTTTCCATTTTCTGTCAATGATACAGTTTTTGCCCTTGTATCAGTCTGGTGTTCCTGTCTGCTCACCATATTCTTTTGTAGCAACGTTCTCAGTACAGTCGAGGTAGTCATAGGGTCTATTTTAGTATGCATGGATAACATAATTTGCGTCACTTCCTTTTTTTCTAGAGTTAGCCAATGTATGCTGGCCATAAGTACAAACTGCGAATGGGTAATATCGTATGGCACCAGTGCTTTTTTTATCTCTCGCTGCCATAAATTAGTAACCTGCCATAACAAAAAGCCGGTACTTTCTTCTGGCTTATCAAAACTAAATGTGTTGTCCGATGGGTTCATGTTGTAGCATTTTAGAAGTAATCAGATTAAAATCATTTTCTTTGATTTCGAGGAAGCCAAAGCGAAAAGGATAACCCCATTTCTTTTTGTTTAGTATAAATTCAAGGTCATTGATTAATGGTGCAATCAAACATTCCACTGATTTTAGAAATTCAATATTTCGCCGGAAGGGTTTAAAATTCTCCGTCATTTGAAATTGATATATTTCATCATCAGCCACTTGTCCAACAGCAGTAAAAGCTTGTAGCTTTTCATTTCCTTCCATTGTAATTTTTGAAGAGTAAATAATCAGATAATCACCTTTTTTCATTTGTTTTAGGGGTGTTTGCTTACCATGACAAACTTGAATAAAGTTACCATTTACACCACGTTGCGCGTGTTCTTTTGAAATGGCTGCTATCCAGTATTTTGTCGTGTTCATAATTTTGAAGCAGCTTTAATTTGATCTTGCATATCATTTGGCAATCCATCGACAATTTTCTGAGCAACTATTTTTATCCAAAGGAAGCCCAAAAAACCTTTAACCGTTATTGTATTGGTTATTCTTAATCCATCTGCAGTTTCTTCAAATAGGTGATCATCAAACATTTTGGCCAGCGGAAAATGTGTAACATCAAGAAAATGCTTGTTTTCCGTGGTTTCAAGCAGTTTTACTTTTACACTTGGCCCGCCTTTTGGCCTCAAGATAAAATGGTTTCCTTTTTCAAATTTGCCTTCCATTTTAGCAAATTCAATTCCGTTATCCCAAATGTGCCAATTGTTCACATCAGCAAAAAGTTTCCACATTTGTTCTTTTGTAACTTCCTTGGTTACGATAGAATGAGATTTTGTCCACATAGTTATTATATAATAATTGCAAATATAATAAGTTAACTTACATTTTGTGAATTTATTTCAGGTACAAAGCTGTTCCTGTCAATGAGGTTGTAATTAGGAAACAGGCTACTATACCAATGAGGTTTTTGACCATGCCCCGAAATGGTGGTGATGTTCGTTTTTTACGGTGATGACCATAGGCATGGTGCCCACGAGGTCTTTAACCTGATCGATCTGTTGGCTGATCTTCTGGTTGTCATAACGCTTGCTGGATTTTTCTATCTGGCCAGAGTGTTCGCTAAGGTCTCTTTATATTGTTCTAAAAACAACTTAAAATCTCTGGCAGTTCGCTTTCAATGACTTCCATCCGCTTAACTAAGCCCAGAATAAGCTTTTCAGCCATGTTTACTTTTTATTTTAATTCGTCGTGTTTCATTACACACCTGATTCAGAATGAACAATGTCATTTGTTCCAGGCCAGGTTGCTACCCTATTTTATTATTTTGCTTAAAACATGTCTTGAAGACATACCATTTTCGAAACAAAAAAGTTCGAAACATTTTTTTGTTTCGTGAAAATTTGTTTCAAAATCCTGAAACATTTTTTCCTGAAACTTTTTTTTGTTTCAAGGAAAAATGTTTCTAAATGTGGTAAAAAAAAGCCATAGCGTCACTTTTTTCTCTCAAAATCAATTTTAGGCAGCGTAGATTGAAACGAAAATTTTCAGGAGAAAAGATTTCTCAAATTTTTATTTGTATACATAATCATGCAACTAAAGATGATATTAATGACGTGAAATTTATTGGGGTACCAGGTCTTGAATGATTCTTGGTGGCATTGAAATGTTTGTCGATAGATTTTCAACAAGGGCAACGAATTAGCTAATGAAAAGGGTCTGCAACCCGCTTTTATTTTGGTTTATAGTCCCAATTTATGCTTATATCCATAGAGGCGCTGCGATTAATGCTAACGCACTGAGGGATATCTATCAAATGTTATGGCCATTATCTATTTAAACAGTACCTGGTTCAAAATCAGTATCCCAATAAGTCCGATAACTGAAACCAGTGTTTCCATCAGCGACCAGGACAAAAACGTTTGTTTGATAGATAATCCTAAATACTCTTTGAATAACCAAAAAGAGGAGTCATTTACGTGCGAACAAAACAGGCTTCCTGAGCCAACCGCGAGCACCATTAAATTTGGATCGGCACCATGAGGCCCGATAAGCGGAAACACGATGCCGGCAGCGGTGAGGCCGGCTACGGTAGCCGAACCCAGGCAAAGTCTTAGCACAGCCGTGATTAACCAGGCCAATACTAAAGGTGGTAAGGTCAGCCCTTGCAAAATTGCAGCAAGGCTGTTGCTCACTCCGGTTTCTACAAATACTTGTTTCAAAATGCCTGCGCTACCGATTATTAAAAGGATCATCGCGATATCTTTTGTTGCATCAACATAAATGACCATAATGTCAATCAGCTTTTTACCTGACCTGATCCCAAGTGTAAAAGTTGCAATGCAAATGGTTAATATCATGGCAATCGTTGGATCACCGATAAATCCGGCAAAATTTACAACAACCATATGGTCACTACATATCCTGTTTATCAGCGTGGTACCCAAAATGATCAGTACAGGCAACAATGCGGAAACCACACTATTTGTTATCCCCGGCAATTCATTATCGGGCAGTTCATCGGCCCGCAAGGTAACTGTTGGGCTGGATTGCATATTTATTAATATTCTTGCGAAAAGAGGGCCTGCAATAAGTATAGCAGGTATGGCCACGATTAAACCATAAACAAAGGTTTTAACCAAATCTGCATTAAATTGCGTCACTAAAGCCATGGGCGATGGATGAGGTGGTAAAAAACCATGCATTACGGACAGCGATGCGAGCATTGGCAAGCCTACATATACCAGGGGTAACCTGTAGTTATACGCTACCGAAAAAATAATTGGAATAAGCAATACAAACCCAACATTGTAAAATAATGGAATGCCCACTATAAAACCGGTTAAAGACATGGCCCAGGTGATGTATTTATAGCCAAATGTTTTTTTTAATACCGAAGCTATTTTTTGAGCAGCACCACTGGACGCAACGAGTTTTCCGAGCATGGCGCCCAAAACGATGATGATTGCCAGCGATCCTAATGTATCTCCTAATCCTTTATTAACAGTTTGCGGAATACTGGAAGCGGGCATACCCAACAATAAAGCTGCCATTACCGATACGATTAAAAATGCAAGAAAGGTATTCACCTTCGCCCAGGCAATTAATAGTACAAGTATTGCTATACAGCCAAAAAGAATGAGTACATCCATGTTTTTGCTTTAATGGGAGTCTCTGGTTACGGCTGAACCTGAGCCGCCTACTAAAAAGTCCAGATCAGCACCTTTATCCGCCTGCTGAACATGTTTGACGTATAAATTTACATAGCCACGTGTTGCATCAGAAGGTGGCTGTACCCAATTGTTTCGCCTCAGGGCTAACACTTCATCACTCACTTCAAGGTGGATACGTTTATTGGCTACATCCAGCTTAATGATGTCTCCGTTTTCTACAAGCGCTAAGTTTCCACCAATAGCAGACTCAGGCGATACATGCAGCACAACTGTACCATATGCCGTACCACTCATCCTGCCATCCGATATCCTTACCATATCTGTTACGCCTTTATCAAGTAGCTTTTTTGGTAATGTCATGTTACCCACCTCAGGCATACCCGGATAGCCGACCGGACCGACCGTTTTCAAGACCATTACACAAGTTTCATCGATATCCAAATCAGGGTCATCTACTCTCGCATGGTAATCCTCAATGTCTTTAAACACAACTGCCCGTCCTCGATGCTGCATCAAAGCTGGCGTAGCTGCGGATGGCTTGATCACCGCGCCGTTAACTGCAAGATTACCTTTGAGTACGGTAATTCCGGCTTCCTGAATGATCGGCTGCTCAAATTCATAAATCACTTCCTTATTGTAATTTATTCCTTTATCAGCAATGTTCTCAGCATGCGTTTTCCCGCTAACCGTTAGGGTATCCATTTTTAAAACAGATTGCATTTGTTTTATAACAGCAGGTACACCACCAGCATAGTAAAAATCCTCCATCAAAAATTTCCCTGAAGGCATCAGATTTACGAGCAGCGGCATTTTACTGCCAATATCATCAAAATCATCTAAGTTCAGCGCTACACCCATACGCCCTGCAATAGCGGTGAGGTGAATAATAAAGTTTGAGGACCCCCCCACAGCTGCATTTACCTTAATGGCATTTTCAAAAGCATCCCGTGTGAGTATTTTAGAAATTTTCAAGTCTTCTTTAACCATTTCAACTATTCTCCTTCCGGATAGCTGAGCAAGCCTTTTTCGCCGGGAATCAACTGCAGGTATAGCCGCACCACCCGAAAGGCTCATGCCTAAGGCTTCAACCATGCAGGCCATCGTGGAGGCCGTTCCCATGGTCATACAATGGCCAGGACTACGGGACATGCAACTTTCTACTTCTGCATATTCATCGTAAGTAATTTCGCCTTTTTTTAATTCCTCTGTCAGCTTCCAAACACTTGTTCCTGAGCCGATGTCATGTCCGTGATATTTTCCGTTTAACATGGGGCCGCCGGGAACCACAATCGTTGGTAAATCTACACTTGCCGCTCCCATTAGGGTAGAAGGTGTCGTTTTATCGCAGCCCGTAAGCAGCACTACACCATCAATAGGGTTGCCTCTTATTGATTCCTCTGCATCCATACTGGCCAGGTTACGGAACAACATGGCGGTGGGTTTCATGAGCGTTTCACCCAATGACATGATGGGAAATTCCAGCGGAAAGCCGCCAGCCTCTAATACCCCGCGACGAACACTTTCGGCAATATCACGCAAGTGGGCATTGCAGGGTGTAAGTTCAGACCACGTATTACAAATCCCAATTACCGGTCTGCCATCAAACATGTCTTCGGGCATGCCCTGGTTTTTCATCCAGCTGCGATAAATGAGGCCCATCTTATCTTTTTTGCCAAACCAGGTCGAACTTCTATATGATTTCATATTCCAGAATATACTATGTTGCGCTATTTTTTACTTCCTTATTTAGATTTCTCGCTAGTAGACGTATTTATTGAAAAATCGTTTCACTCGCTCCGGCATAGGTTTAGGAACCTATCATTTGTTTGCCAATGTTTATCATGCAACGGTATTGATCAGTGAACCAATCTCCGGAATGGTTATTTTTACAATATCGCCGCTGTGTAAAGTAAAATCATCGGCGGGGATGATTCCTGTACCTGTCATTAAATAAGTTCCATGAGGGAAATCCAATTCCCGAAACAAATAAGCCACTAAGTCCTTGTGCTTACGTTTCATTTGATTAATGGATATTTTCTCCTTAAAAAGAACAGCAGAATCCCTTGAGATTTCGATGCTGATATTCGTATCCGGATCTATTGGTCCGTTTGTTACTAAAAGGCAGGGACCTAAAGCGGTAGCCCCGTTATATGATTTTGCCTGCGGCAGGTAAAGCGGATTTTCGCCTTCGATGTCCCTCGAAGATACATCATTGCCTATGGTATAACCTTCTATAGTGCCTGCTGAGCAAATAAATAAGGTCAGTTCCGGTTCAGGTACGTTCCATTTAGAATCTGCCCTGATCCGTATGTTTTCTCCGGAGCCCACTGTACGGTAAGCTGGTGACTTAAAAAAAAGTTCCGGCCGGTCTGCATCATATACCCTGGCATAAAAATCCCCGCCTTTTGCTTCTTTTGATTCCTCTATTCTGGCTTCCCTGCTACGAAAATAAGTTACGCCGGATGCCCATACTTCCTGGTTACCGATGGGTGTTAAAACAGCTGAACGGGTGAGCGCTTGTAAATCTTCGTCAGGTTGGAGGTATTGCAATTCATTGCTGACCACTTTAAAGAGATTGCTTCTATTTACAAACCTATCCCAGCTTTTCTCTTCCGTTAAAAAATATTGGTTATTATGGTTGATAATAATCCCGCTAGAGGTGTTATAAATTCTCATAATTATTTGGTTAAGTTTTTTGGACCGAAAATTAGTTTGAACTTATTTACGTATCCAGGCGGTAAAATCGAAAGGCAAATAAATCCTTTTAAAGCACATTTACGGCATAATGTTAATATAATACAATAAAATGCTTCAATACTAAAATTGCTGGTTTGCGGAGCATAATTTGATCATTATTAACGCATATACTTTTTGATTTGAGCCTACCTCAGGTAAATTACCTGGCAGTATCTTAAAATAAACGGGCCATTAAAGCAAGTCAAGAATGCTGCTAGATAAATTTCTTCTCTTCAGTTTTAAGATAGTTGTACCTGTAGTCCATTGGATTTTTTTTGGTAAGCGCTTTAAACTGATGATAGAAGTGAGAGATATTGTTGTAGCCACAGGCATAGCCTACCTCAGTCATGTTAAATTCCTCTTCTAATAGCAATCTGCATGCATTTCCAATTCTCACTTCCATTAAAAACTGGATATATGTTTTCTTTGTTTTGGATTTAAAGTACCTGCAAAAGGAGTGCTTCCCCATGTTAATTAATGAGGCTACATCTTCTAATGCTACTTTTTGGTGGTAATGATTAAACGTGTATTCGAATATCGCGTTAATGCGGCTTTGATCAACGCTATTCACTTCTGGATTAAAGCCATTGGATGATATAATTTCATATTCTTTCGAAGCAGCTATTATTTCTAAAGCGGATAATAAATTGATCAACTTACGGGCAGGCGATTCGTTGAGCATTTCCTCCGCTATTTTACCAACCTTTCGTCTAGTTACTCCTTTTAAGCGCAAGCCCAGTTTGCTTGTGTTGAGCAGTTTAACAATCGGGCTAATTTCGGGGAGATTTAAAAATGCATCACCCCAGATGTTGTTTTCAAAAAGAATCACGATGGTTTCTCCAACCTTTTCGATATCGCTTTCCAGATATTTTTGTTCACACCGGAAAGTATGTGGCAGGTTTGATCCAAATAAAAATACGTCACCATTTTTAAAAGGACCCACGTAGTCGCCTATCAGGCAGGTGCCGTAGGTTCTTTTAACAACTAATAACTCACACTCAGGATGATAATGCCAGGCACTTAATATCGCATGTCCTATATCCTTATGGATATTAAAGGAATGCTCCGGGTTTGGAGTAGCCTTTTTTAACGTAGCTTTCATGTTTATAATTGGTTAATTACGAAAATGAAATTAGAAATTATGTGTGATATAATATCCATCTAATCACTTATTGAAGTGGATATATTAACCATGTCAAGCTTTTCTATTTGTGTATTATACCGATTCAATTATGAGGTGATATGATAAGTAATTGATAGACAGATGTGTTTTGGCGCTTTGTGAGGCGGTAACTAATATCAGGAAGAAATATCTATGTTAATATGTTACAATTTTTTGCTGTAATACTGAAATTGCTTTTCATTAAAGTTGTCTTTATTTGCTTGAGTAACATAATTGTTTCTAAACCAAATATAAAAGGAAAGTGATGCCTCTATTCTTCGCAATTATTTTCTTCAAATGAACTATTTAGCCTAAGCATTTTGCCTTAGATGATTAGAACAGAGATTGATTAATTAACCAAGCAATATAACCACATGAGATAGATTTTACTTACCATTCAACAACCTACAAAGTCGCTAAACGCTGCGTATGTTCCGAACTGACAGCAACCCCTCTTCTGCGGTTATTTAAGGCTGTTTATTAAAAATAACAATTCTAACCAAACAACAATTATGAAAAAAAAAATACTTCCACTAGTATTTATTTGTACTGTGTTAACGGTATTCATTCTTTTCAAGTCCGAGCGCGCATCAGCTGTTGGGCTAACAACCGGAGTCTTTAGTACGCCTTCAACAACCAAAAAGTTAAAAATAGCTTTTATAGGAATCACAGGTAAAGTTACCGATGAACAGGGCATTGGTTTGCCCGGCGTAAGCATAGTTGAAAAGGGAACGCGGAATGCTGTGGTAACCAATTCATCTGGCAGCTATACCATAAATGTTGCCAATAACAACGCGGTATTGGTGTTCACATCCGTTGGCTATAAGCCCATAGAAATAACAGTAAATACAAAAACCGTAGTTAATGTGTCTATGGTAGCGATTACAAATGCGTTAAATGAGGTTATTGTAACCGCACTCGGCATAAAAAGGGAGGCCAAAAGCCTGGGGTATTCAGCTCAAAAAGCCGACGTAGAGGCATTACAAACTAACCGTACAACTAATCTCGCCAATTCGCTTGAGGGCCAAATCGCCGGACTGGATGTTTCTCCACCTGCCGCAGGGCCAGGCGGGAGTACCAAGATTCGTTTGCGCGGACAATCTTCTTTCACCGCAGACAATTCGCCACTGATCGTAATCAATGGCTTGCCAATGTCGCAGGGTGCAAGCAGCAGTAATGGTTATACACAAAATGTGGATCAGGGAGATAATATGCAAGGCATCAATCAGGACGACATCGAATCGATGACTGTTTTAAAAGGATCTACCGCTGCAGCCCTGTATGGTTCTCGTGCCGTTAACGGAGCAATTATTATTATAACAAAGTCGGGATCAAAAAATAGTGGAATAGGTGTTGAGTTCAACTCTAATTTTACGATAAACCAGGCGCTGGATTATACAGATTTTCAATATGAATACGGGCAAGGTGAAAATAACATTCGTCCCTCGTCACAAGGAACTGCGCAGAGTTCCGGCGCCTGGAGCTTCGGTGTGCCGTTTGATAATGTACCTACCTACCAATTCGATGGTGTGCAGCGTCCTTATGCGCCTGTTAAAGATCGGATAAAGACGTTCTTCAGACTTGCACCATCGTGGAGTAATACAGTGGCAATTTCCGGCGGTAATGACAAAGGAAGTTTTCGGGTGTCACTTTCTAATCAAGATGCCCAGGGCATAGTACCAAACAACGATTATCATAAGAAGATTTTTAACGTTGGCATTAACTATAAACTTACTGATAAGTTATCTGCACAATTTTACGTTAACTATGATCACCAATTCAATAACAATCCGCCACTGGTCGGCGTACAGGGAAATGCAATTCCTACATCAATTTACAGGCTGGCTAACTCCATTTCTTTTGATGTACTCCAGGCAGACGCTATAGATGCCAACGGAAATGAAACACCTACTTCGAGGTTTGCTACCGTTACCAACCCATACTGGATATTAGCGAACCAATTTCAAAGACAAACAAAAGATCATTTGTTGGGTACTGCCGTGGTGCGCTATCAGTTTTTCGATTGGCTATATTTTCAGGGCAGGGCAAACATGGACCTGTTGCACTCTACCTATGAATCAAATACGCCGACGGGTACGCTGGCTGTATCTGCAGCACCATCAGGACTATATAATGGTAGCTATGGGATAAGTACATCAAGTACACGCCAAAATAATTTTGACTTCTTGCTGGGTGGTGGGCATAAGTGGAAAGATTTTTCATTTAATGCAACGGTAGGTGGGAATAACTTTCCCTTAATTACGTCTACATTTAACGAGGCGGTAACCAACTTTTACATCAGAGGTTTATATACCATTGGGAACGGTGTCACGGCAAATTCGAGTTACAACTTGACTAAACAAACCGTAAATTCATTGTATGGTACTGCAGAATTGTCCTACAAAAATTTATTATACCTCAATCTTACCGGCCGTACAGACTGGTATTCGGTACTGGCGAGAGATATAGATCATTATTTCTATCCTTCAATTAGCGGAAGTTTCGTTTTTTCTGAATTACTTCCAACAGCAAAATGGTTAAATTTTGGAAAGCTTAGAGTTGCTGTTGCAGAAACGGGAAGTGCCCAGGGTGTTGGTGCCTATAATGCATTAACATTTTTGCTTGCCCAGAATTCATTCAATGGGCTTCCTTTAGGAAGTATTAACGGAACAGCTTCACCAAATACCCAGATTAAGCCTTTTGGCGTAAATGAAAAAGAAATTGGTATCGAGTTGCACATGTTCAACAACAGGGTAAACCTGGACGTAGCTGCCTATGATAAGAAAACGACTAATCAAGCCGTTCCAATAAGCCTGTCTGCAGCAAGCGGATACAGCACCACGCTGGTTAACTTAGGTGGTTTGGACAATAAAGGATTAGAATTTAACCTGGAATTAATACCTGTCCAAAATAAAAACTTTACCTGGAAAACGGCTTTTAATTCTGCTTTCAATTCTTCAAAAGTATTATCATTAGCGAACAACCAATCGCAACTTGTAGTGGGCAGTCCTGAGTTTTTTGGTTCTATTGTCCATGTGGTAGGTTTACCCCTTAACCAAATTGTAGGTTCAACTTACAAGCGGGATGCTTCCGGAAATATCGTATTATCGGGAGGCAAACCCGTGGCAAGTGCTACACCAGTTAATTTTGGAAGTGGCCTTCCTACAGCAACAGGGGGGTGGCTAAATACATTGAATTACAAAGGCTTTACCTTTATTGCCCATATTGATTATAAAGCAGGTGGTAAATTACTATCGAGCACCAGTTTAAACTTATTAAGAGAAGGTTTATCAAAAGAGTCTTTACCTGGACGTGTCGGTGGCGTAATTTTTCCGGGCGTAAACGCTACAGACGGATTACCAAATACCACTGCTGTAAATGCAGAGGATTTTTATGCAAATTATCGTTCAACGAATATTTTAGATCCCTTTATTTACAACTCGAGCTTTGTTAAACTAAGAAGCCTTTCGCTGGGATACGATTTGTCTAGATTTATCAATAAAAAATATGTGAAAGGCTTAGTGCTATCTGCCGTATGCCGTAATGTATTGATCATCAAGAAATATACGCCGAACATCGATCCCGAAGCAATAGCCTCAAGCGGAGATAACCTCACGGGTTATGAGCAGGCATCGCTACCAACAACACGTACTTACGGATTTAACTTAAATGTAAAATTCTAACGCTTTATACAATATGAAAAATTTAATCAGAATTATAGCCATCGCCATTTGGGTTACAGTAATTTCCAGTTGCAATAAAGGGTTTGATAAGTTGAATATTAATCCAAATAATCCGACAGAGCTCGACGCGGCATTCTTGTTTACCAGTGCACAATTTGGAACGCATGGAGCCACGATGGAAACTGAGCCAACCATTGTGCAGCAATTTGTAAATCCATTTTCGGGAGTCACTTCGGCATTTAATTTTAATCAGCTGAATCAAACCTATACTTCGCAAAATTGGAATGCTGAATATACGGGGACAAACAGTGGCGCAACAAGCTCTTCAGGCCCTGTTCAATTACTGGTTCAAATCTTAAGCCAACTCAAAGGCAATGCTACAAGAACAAATTTATATAACGAAGCCAGAATCTGGAAAGCCTATCAATTTATGATGCTGGTAGACACTTACGGAAACGTACCCTATAGTGAAGCCGGACAAGCCTATTTATCAAATGTGCTCACCCCTAAATACGACAATCAGGCAGCGATTTATACCGACCTGATTAAAGAAGTTACGGAGGCAACGGCAGCTTTAGATCCGGCAAAGGATATTGTAAAGGCTGATGTGTTTTACGGTGGCAATATCGCCCAATGGAAAAGATTGGGTTATTCTTTATTACTTCGATTAGGGATGAGGTATAGTAAAATTGACCCTACCAAAGCACAAGCTATTGTACAAGCCGCCGTAGCTGGTGGTGTAATGACATCAAATGCCGACAACTGTTATCTGAAATACAATACCACTTACGTGAATCCCGTAAGCCAGACGATTACGGCGATAGCGAATACGTATTATTTAGCGGCTCCCTTTGTAGATCAACTAAAAAATAGTGGTGATCCGCGATTGAAATTTATATCCGGCAAATACGCAAACCCCTTAGCGGCACCAACAAGCGTACCAGATACCACATCTGCCAATCAGTTCGGACTTCCGGTGGGATATAGTAACGCTACTTTACCAACTGCCCCGGGATTTAGAGGTGCTAACGGTTCGGGTTTTAATTATTCACAGGTTAATTATAGTATTTTTGGTAGTTTAACCGCCCCGCAATTTTTCATCACCCATGCCCAAACACAATTGCTTTTGGCAGAGGCCGCTTTTAGAGGCTGGATAACTGGTGGCAGTACACCTGATGTTTATTATGCTAATGGTATACGGGCGGCGATGGACCAATGGACAACTTATAACCCGGCAGCCATCATTCCTTTAGCTACGCAAAATGCATTTATTAATCATCCTGCTAATGCTTATAATACAACAAATGCACTCAACCTGATTAATACGCAATACTGGGTGGCTTCCTGGGGCAATGGTACCGAGGCATTTGCTAACTTCAGGAGGAGCGGTTTCCCAGCTTTATCGCCAAATACCATCCCGGGACAAAATATAACTGGTGGTTTTGTTCGCCGGTTTGTTTATCCTACACTTGAGCTTTCTGCCAATGCAGCAAATTACCAGGCAGCAGTTGCAGATAATGGTGGACCAGATAATATGGACACACGCATTTTTTGGGATAAATAGATAAATCCTCAATAGTCATCGATCGTTTAATCAAAAATTACCGGCGACTATTCAAAGTGCACTCAAATGTTGCCTATTTAAAGCTAAATCTTCAAATGGATCCTGTAAATTTGTTTTACAGGATCCATTTTTTTGAGGGTTTTTGGTATCCGGTCTAATAAGGAGGGCAGACCGTAAAATCCATTAATAAATTGTTTCCTGCTTGCTTTCCTAAGTATAAAAAGTTTACTTCGCTGTAACCAATCAGATAAAACTTCGTCTACTCTAATAATGACCATACTATAACTTCTCAAATGAAACTAATTTCTTTCGCCACCATTTTCCTTTTACTGCTAGGTTCGATCAATATATCCACCCAGGCGCAGCAAATAACTGCTTCTGACAGTATCGATGTGTTTTTGAAAAATAAAATGCAGCAACGCCGCATTCCGGCATTACAGATAGCAGTTATCCGTGGTGGTAAAATCGTGAAAGACACCACCTTCGGAAAGGCCAATCTGGAATACAATATTAATGCAACCAACGAAACTGTATTTTCCATCAATTCTATTACAAAAGCTTTTGTCGGGATTGCCATTATGCAGCTTGCTGAAGAAGGAAAATTAAAAATTACCGATCCTCTATCGCTCCATCTGGGTAGCCTGCCCGATGCCTGGAGAAAGATTACGATACAACAGGTTTTGAGTCATATATCCGGACTGCCTGATATCATGGATGCCGATGAACAGGTGATGGGGCATAATGATGAGCAGGAAGCTATGCAAAAGGTAAAAGCCCTGCCCATTGAATTTCAACCCGGAGAAAAATTCAGTTATAACCAAACGGGTTATGTATTGCTCGGACAACTTATCACCAAACTGAGCGGGATGCATTTCACAAAATTCATTGAAGAACGACAATTTGAAGTATCCGGAATGAAATTAACCCGATTTGGTGATTCTTATGATGTGATTCCTAACTATGCAGGTGCTTATACTCTGACGAAACAAATGGGTAGTCGTTTCATCAGGAACAAAACACCAGGCCACGCTTATATGCAATTTCCAGTCTTTTTCAGAACTGCTGCCGGGATTCAGTCTAACGCAACTGACCTCGCCAACTGGATTATCGCTTTAAAAGGTGGAAAGCTTTTAAAGAAACCTGCTAGTGTGGATACGTTGTGGACACCTGCCAGACTTAATAATGGGAAAATTGGTGGATTCAATTTTTTAACGAATGGTTATGCGCTTGGTTGGCCAACGGTTACCCGTGAAGAACACCCTGCAGTCGGACCCGTAGGCGGAGGCAGATCTGCTTTATTTGTTTATTTAAAGGATGACCTTTCCATTGTGCTATTAACCAATTTAATGCAGGGAAACCCGGATCAGCTGATCGATGAAGTTGCGGGTTATTATATTCCGGATATGCATGAAGCCAATGGCTTTGGTTTACCCGCCAACCTGAAAAAATTAAGAGCCGAACTGTTAAAGCAGGGCTTTGATAAAAGCCTGGCTGTAGTAAAAAAATTAAAGAAAAAAGATTCAAACTTTCAGTTAAGTGAGGCTGAACTTAACGGCTGGGGATATCAGCTTATCAGCCAAAAGAATTTACCAGCCGCACTTTCTATCTTTAAATTGAATGTAGCCTTATATCCGGGAAGTGCAAATGCCTTCGACAGTTTGGCCGAAGCCGATGAAATAACGGATCACCAAGCAGAAGCACTGCTGAATTATAAGAAGTCGCTGGCTTTAAATCCTAAAAATAAAAATGCGGCAGAAAGGATCAAAGCAATTGAAGAGAGCATTCTTAAAAAAGCACCCGTTAAAAACTAAAATCCATCTGCATAAAAAAAAAATCTCCGTCAACAAAGAAATTAATGATTTAAAAGATGGTGTCAGGGCATTTCATGCTGTTCTGATGGCTGGAAGTCAATTTTCCGGATATAATCATGAATAGCTTGAAGTGGTATAACCATATTGACAATATAATGTCCGTCATCATTCAGGCCATGAAAAAAATCCAATCCATTACCATAGGCGGCAATTAGGCGTGTACTGATATTTTTAATTCCATTGTTAGTGCCTATTTTTTTGCCTGCACCATCTACCAGGTTATCGCTATGAATATGTAGTTTATCTTCATCAATGTATGTAGCCAGTAAAGCCGGATATGCCTCAACGGAAAGATTTCCATGTTTTAAAATGTTTTCCATCAGACTCAACAATACCAATGGGACAAACCTTAAGTCCATTGCATCCTCATCAATATAAACATCAATAAAATCTTTGAAATCCATTCTTGCCTTATGTAAATCAAGAAGCTGTTTAACCTGGTGCATTTCTTCCCCTAGAGCAATCAATTCATCCTCTCCTGAATCAATGGCGAATCGCATAATATCCGACAGGGTAATAACAGCATCTCGTGCATGCTGAGGATTTCTGGTGATATTGTTATACACATAATTTAAGGTATTGAATAAAAAATGTGGATTAATCTGTGCCCGAAGAAAATCATTTTGAGCTTTGGCAAGTGTTTTGGCTAGTTTTTCTTCCTTAATAAGGCCTAAAAGCCGCTGTTCTTCTAAAAAACTGCTGTGTTTCTTCTCGTTAAAATAAGTTTTTATAAAATAATAGGCCGTGGCAAAGCCTGTAAAATATAAACTTCGGTATAGATCATCCAGGATAAAATTTCTATCCAGAACGACCTTCTTCAGGTGTTTAACGATTCCGTTTGCTACCAGAATGGTATCAACAGCATAGTTTAACAATACGTAAGCACAAAACAGCACCACCATGGCCAATGGCAACCTGATGATGATTAACCTCTTTGAAGCCAGCGACCATGGAAGTGCTTTATCTGATACCACATAAAAATAGGCAATGATAATTCCATAATGAGCGGCATAGGTAAGCGGATGCCCAAATACCCCGTACCTCAATCCTATAAGTAGGACTTCATAAGTGATAAAAGCAGACCAGGCCAAAAGATGTATCCGGTATTTGCGCACTGATTTGATGATAAACTTTTTCATGTATTGTCAGGCTTTTAAATAGGATTCATATCGTTCTGTATAACAACTTTTTAAGGTCAGTTTCCAAGCCATAAGTTTCAAGAAAAAAACCATGAAACAGGCAATTAAACTATCTAAACGCAGAACAATTTTCATTTTTAAATCGGTAAAAGTTCAATCTTACAGTACAGATCCCACCACATTAACCTCCAGCATTACGGTAACTGGTATGTCAGGAATTTAAATTAATTATTCAGGTGTAGGCTTGTCTACCCTACGCCTGGGTTTAATTAAATACCGATTTATAAATTCGTTAAAATCTTTGCGGTAGTAATCTCCAACCGTTATCTTCTGCCCATTATCCATGATAACCGTATTTCCATCCACCGCATCTATTTTCTCCCGGTTTAAAATAAAACTTCTTTGAAACTGTATGAATCCCCTGGCCTCAACCAGCCATTTTGAAATTTCAGAGAGCGACATATAGGTGGTAACGTTTCTTCCGTTTTCTAAGCGCAGCTGAACATAATTCAGTTTACTTTCCACAGCGACCACTTCTTCAAACCTGATTTTCACAAGTTTCAGGCTATCCTCCTTACTTTTTACAAAAAAGAAATTTTCCAATACCTGCGGGGCAACAGGTTCTGCCTTTTTTATACTATCAGGAAAAACACGTTGCATGGTTTCGAGGAACTTTCCGAGTGAATAAGGCTTGAGCAGATAGCCATCTGCCTTCACTTCAAATGCCTGATAACCATATTTGGTATGCGCCGTGGTTAAAATTAACTTGTTCGTTTTCTGCCTGATTATGGAGGCCAGTTCTATTCCGGATAAGTGTGGCATATCCACATCCATAAAGATCAATTCCACATCGCTTCCACAACTTAATTCTTTTAAGGCCAATACCGGATCAGTATAGGTAGCCATCAGATTAAAGTCCGGCAAATGTTCCATGTAAACTTTTAATCCTTCTATAGCGTGAGCTTCATCATCTACAATTACAAAACGGTACATATGCATATCAAAACTCCTAATATAGTTTAAATACTATATTTAACAAATGTATTTGTCATAATTATCAGAAGAATTTAGTAATTACCAGTTAAGTCAGAACATGTCAAATCTTAAATATAAACACTGGTCACTATATTTTTTAAGTGTGCTTGTCAGCTATTCAAATGATGAGACAATAGCGCCATCATTCACCGGCTGATCTATACTTTAGCTTGTACTTAAATGCCATTTTACAAAAAAAGCTCCACGTGATGTGAAGCTTTTCATAACCCTTTAGGGATTTAACATGAGTATTTAAATGAACTTTCAGACATGTTAAGGGAGTCAGAAGAAAGTATACTTTATAGAGATTAAAGCTTAAATGCGATACCTACATTCAGCAATGCCAGACTCTGATAACCCAGTTCTGTAAATACACTGGTTTTAGTAGAGAAATAGTATTTACCTCCTGCAAACAAACCAAAACCTATACCGCTGCCTGTAGTGCCGCCAAAACCCTGGTCATTGCTTGTGCTAACCACTACATAACCAAGACTGGCACCCCCATAAACATCAAACTTTGGATCCAGCTTAAACAGTTCATTAAAATGATACGAACCACGCGCACCGATATAAAAAGCATTTTGCTTAAAGCTATAACTTGAACCCGGAAAGTCTGAATTATACTTAGAACTCGCATAAGCTACTTGTCCACCTACGCTGATTTCATCCGTAATGCCTTTTTCGTAAGATACACTCGGATTGACCGGCAGTGACGAAGAGTAACCTGAGCCAAAAAACGGGCTCCCGATGCCAATACCTATATTTAACAGGTTATCTCCCTTGCCATAAGCCCTAAGAGAAGAGGTATTGTTTCTGGAAGCCATCGTTTTGGTTTCAGTTTTCGCCTTCGGCGTAGCCTTACTTTTAGATTTAGACTGGGCTGATGCAATAACGCCAAGAGCCATAAAAAAGGACATCATTAATAATTGCTTTTTCATTGAGATCAATTGAATTACGGTTAAATAAAATGGATGTATGTGAATTATAATAGGCCTTTAAAAACCATTTAAAAGGTTGGTCAAAGATAAACCCGTGTCAATTACCCGTCCTATACCATTTTTTAGGTAATTTTTTATCATTAGAAATGGGATTTTAGGAGTCAGGGTGCTTGCATTTAACAAACTTATCCAATAGGTCCGATTGTTCTTTTGCTACGGACTCACGCTTTAATGGTTAGTCCCTGCTTCTTATTAAAGGTTATGCCAACTTTTTGTAGTTCTGATATTATCAATCCGGAAGGGTTTTCTGGCTCAATGTCCAAGCTTATGGTAACAAACTTTGTTGTCTGGTTTATTCTTGATTTAAAAAATATCTCTTGCCAGCCGTGAATGAGATTGTTATTCGGCAATTCAGTGTCTGGGTCAATGGCCTCAAAATTGATTTAGAAAATTTTGTCCATAGGCGCCGCCTACTTAGATTAAAATAGAATGATCATAACAGGTCGTTTTTTCATAAATCACGAATTTAAATTCTTAAAAGCTAACAAACCATCAATTCATTGCAAATTATTCAGATAAAATTGAATAAATCCTAACTTTATCGCTTAAAGTTTGTTCTGTTGTTATCAGGCGAAAATAGCGGTAGCGGTATTCTATTTATAAAATTTGAACCCTCCGTGAACAGCATTAAAAATCTTATATGAAAAAAGTTGTCATCATTGGCGGTGGCTTTGCAGGGCTTAACCTGGCTAAAAAGCTATCAAAAAGCACATCACATCAGGTTACCCTTGTAGATCAGCATAATTACCATTTCTTTCCACCACTATTATATCAGGTTGGGACTGCTTTTATTGAAGCATCCAACATTATTTATCCTTTCAGGAAAATGTTTCATAATCAAAACACCCGTTTTTTTATGGGGGTATTGAAAGAGCTACTTCCTGAACAGCATAAGGTGGTGACTGATAATGGTACACTTGATTATGATATTCTGGTACTTGCAATGGGGACGGAAACCAATTTTTTCGGAAATGATCGCATTAAGGAGCATGCTTTGCCCATGAAAAGTATTGACGATTCGCTCCGGATGCGCAATCATATCTTACTTCAGCTGGAAAAAGCAGTGCGGTCTGATCAGGATATTGACAAAAAGAGACTTTCCAGTATTGTCATTGCAGGTGGCGGACCAACAGGTGTTGAGCTTGCCGGCATGATGGCAGAAATGGGTAGTCATATCATTAAAAAAGATTATCCGGAAGCAAAATCCGGTTTGGGTAAAATCTATCTGGTTGATGGCTTGCAAACACTTCTGGCACCAATGAGTGATAAAAGCCAGGCAGAGGCCATTAAGGTGCTTAAAAACCTTGGTGTAGAAATTATGCTGGGTAAACTGGTGCAGAATTACGATGGACAGGTGGTATCACTTTCAGATGGTACGGAGATCGAAGCAGCAACCTTAATCTGGGCTTCAGGTGTAATCGCCCGCGAAGTTCCGGGGCTGCCAAAAGAGGCAATAGGAAAGGGACGAAGGATTCTTGTGGATGCATTTAATCAGGTGGAAGGCTTGAAAGGCGTTTATGCCATTGGCGATCAGTGTATGCAGTTGAGTGATGCTGCTTTTACCAACGGACATCCACAACTCGCGCAAGTGGCCATCCAGCAAGGTGATTTGCTGGGCGAAAATTTGTCGGCGGTTGATCATGGCAAACCAATGAAGGCCTTTAAATATAATGATAAGGGCTCAATGGCCATTATTGCCAAGTTTAAGGCGGTGGTCGATTTGCCAAAGGGATTTTTCCGGGGATTTTTTGCCTGGCTGGTTTGGTTATTTATCCACATTATTCCAATTGCTGGTTTCAGGAACAAAGCGAAGCTGGCTTTCAACTGGTTATGGAGTTTCATTACCAATGACCCAACTTTAAGGCTCATCATCCGGCCAGATGAAGAGGTAGAGAAGAAATATTAATCATTAAAGGCTATCGTGATGCACATCTCGCATGAATGGTAGCTTTAGTGGGGCACAATAAAAACCACGCTGCAGTAATTTTCTGGTCTTTAGGAAATGAAGCCGGTAATGGAAAGCCATTTTTTGATCTTTAAAACCGGGAAAAAACGAGATACAATTTGCCCGTACAATATGAAACAGGCTCACCTGAAAGATCAGAATACCGATCATTATTATTTATTTAACTTCCTTAATGCCTTAGATATCATGGTGCAAAACGAGTCATAGCATTTCGCTACGACTCGTTTTCAGAAGTTTCTACCTTACCAAGGTTACCTGGTATCTGTATTTCTCATTAAAGCACTGCCTTTTAGGTTTCTAACCGCAAATGTACCCATAATCAAGGTCCAGGTTAATAAAGGTAGAAGCCTGCTCCAGTCATGAATCTTCGTTGGAATGAATTTTTTTAATCCAACGCTTTTAATATCTGTAGAGGCGATGTCTTTTTCCTGAAAGATACTGGGGTAGAAGTGCAGGCGAATTTTTTCATGATTATCTCTTACCTTTTGTTGAAATTCGAGGTGTGCACTCAAGTCAGATCCGGCCAGCTCATTTACCGCCAGCTGGGTTTGAATGGTCGGAAAAAACAGTGCAGCTATGTTGGTGAAATGCTGACGGGATGCTAATTTACGAGCTACTGCCAACCGGCTTTTTATCGCCTGGTCATCACCCATTTGCTGCATGCCATAATACCAGAACCAGCTAAAAGTTTTATCGGCCGGAAAAGGATATTTCTTTAACTGCGGATAGTGTTCAAAAAAGGGTTTCATGGTAACTTCCTTTGGCATATCCCACTTTTCATGATAACCCTCGCGCTGGTTAATTACATTCTGTAGCGCTTCAGGCACGCCATATTTTTGGGTTAGAAAAAGATTTAAAGATGCAGGTATCACAATGCAAATGGCTACCCAGATGGCTACCAGAGCGGATGCATTATAGCTGGAAGAACGCCCTAATGAAACGATAAAGATTGAAACCGCAAACCAGAAAGCCAGGTATAGGATGATTAATCCCGTAACGGCTGCCAGGGTGGAATCTAAAGGTAGATGCAAATAAATAACCGCTGCGGTAAGCAGTAAAAAGGCTACTGCAAAAACAGCTGCTATCCTAATCAGAAATTTTCGCCAGATCACTTTTGTCAGTGCATTGGTTTGCGATTTAAGTAAGGACCATATGCCACTTTCCTGCAGTTCTGAAATGAGGTTGTAAGTGAAAGCAATAATCACAAGGGGAAACAAAAACAGGTACACAAAGCTCAGGTCCATATTGCCTAAAAGCATGCTTACCGGATTGGTGATATCGGTATCATAAAGCTGTCCTTCTATGCCCAGCATCGTTACTGATATTAGATAAGGATTCACATCCCGCTGACCGTTCGCGAAGGCTGCCCATCGATCCGGTAAATTGGCAGTAGAGAATTTGTTATGGAAGAAAATCAACCCGATGTCCTTGTTAAAATGCTTGATATTGTCAAGCGTGTTTTTCTTTTGCAATACGGCTGCCTTTTCAATTACTGACTGCTGGTTGGCAATAAACGTTTTTCCAAAATATAATCCGGCAACGCCGGTTAGCAGCAATACCAAAATGCCTATCCAGGCCGAACGATTTCTGAAGAAAAGTTTAAATTCTAAAATGGAGGTGCTTTTTTTCATAATGATGTTAGATGGTTTTAAGCCATTTAGATGAATATTGGAGAAAGAACAGAATGGTAATGAACCAAACGAACAAAGCCACCAGCGATAGCAGTTCATGGGTTAAAACATGACTCAAATGATCAAATTTATAATTGAAATCAGGTTGTTCTGCCCAGTTGGATTTACTGATAGACAATGGCTTTTCATGTTCACCAGGTGCATGGTTACTAATTTTATCGATTTGAAGTTTGTTCATTTTCTGCGCCAATCCATACCGGTAAGCCTCAGCCTGGTTCTGGAAATCAACATAAGTTTTAAAATCCGATGCCGTTAGGGCCATAGAAATTTGTTTCAGTGATAAATAAGGGTTGAACAAACCGGCAAATACGGTAAAGCTGTTTTGCTTATCGAAGGTATTATTCAGCTGCCGCTGATGATCGCTGTAAATGCCCGAAGTAATTCTTTCGCCTTCTGCCATAATATAACCGCCATAATTAAAGGGCAGTTTTTTCACATCATCAACCTGATACTTCTGCAATAACGAATCTTTAATGGCTGCAAAATGCGGATCATTCGGGTCGTGGCTATCACCTTGTTTTTGAATATCCGAAGATATGGCATCCGCAAATTCAATTTTGGAAGGAGTGGGGTGAATTTTGGTACCAATGGCCTGAATGATTCTCGGCATTAAGATGACGAAAAATATCCAGCAGGATAGTAAGGTAATCAATGCGGTTTTAGAGCTTCGCTGAAAGGCAGAAACCAATATGGTCAGGGCAGAAACAATGAAAAAGTAAATGGAATAGCTTAAAATTAAAATCACCAGCCGAAGCGTTGCATCTAAACTGATTTGCCAGTTACTTAATGATGCCCAAAGCAAAATCGTCAACAGAATGAGCGGGATAAAAATGGTAAGGACTACGCCAATGATGCCCAGTGTTTTACCCCAAAGCAGTTTTTTCCAGCTGACGTTCTGACAAAGCAAAATTTTCAGGGTTCCCGATTCACGCTCCGCAGAAATACTATTGTAGCCCAGAAAAAAGATGAGCAGCGGAACCAGTAATTGCAATACCATCGCAATACTGATCTCTCCAAAGCGCAGCATTCCGTTCGAAAAACCGGCCTCACTGAAATTTACTGTATTTTGCTTATGTGCTTCCAGAAAAATAGAAACACCGGCAAAGCTTTCAATCCCAAAGTCGAAGAAACTCAGTTCATGTTTTTCACGAAAAGCAAGATAGCCATAATGTGCCATCCGGTGTGGATGTTTATCCGGTTTAGCCAGCCACTGTGCCCTGACCATATTTTTATAGTAGAGCCGTTGATTATTTTGTGTTTTAAAATTCTGCCAGCCTACATAGGTAGCCAGGCCAAGCGAAAGTCCCAGCAAAATGGTCAGCACTAACGTAGCTTTATTCCCAAAGGTTGATTTGTAGGTTTGTTTGGCAATGGTTAAAGTGATATTTGGCATTAGATTCTGTAGGTTACATTAAACATGACATTTCTTGGCGTACCAGGGAAAAGGCGCAGGTAATTCTGGGCACCCACCCAATAAGTTTTATTGAAGATGTTATTGATATTCATGGCCAACTGAACTCTTGATGCTGCCGGGCTGTAATAAATGGCGGCATCAGCTACGGTATAGGCAGGCAGCGTAAAATCTCTGATATACAGGGGAAGTTTATTACCGCTGTATTGTAATCCTGCGCCAATTCCTACTCCCTTTAAAAGCCTGTTTTCGAGGTTGTAACGCGTCCATAAGCTGGCACTGTGTTTAGGTGTATTTTGCACACGCTGGCCGATGATCAATGGATCAAGATCTTCGGTTACAATGGCATCAACATAACTATAGCCGATGTTAAATTGCCAGTTTGGCCTGATAAAGCCAGAAGATTCTACCTCAATTCCCCTGCTTCGCTGCGCACCCCGTTCAATTAAGCGATTTACATCAAAAGGATCATTGGCATTCATCAACAGGTTTTTCTGGTTAATTTCAAACAGGGAAACATTAACCATCAGATTGCCCCCAAGCCATTCAGATTTGGCACCCAATTCTTTCAGGTTACTTTCAAGGGGTTTAAAATTGGAACCAGCCGGCGGCGGAACAATAACCAGACTGGATGTGTTTCCTTGTGGCTGGTACCCCTGAAGATAGGTTCCGTAAATGTTGATGTGTGAATTTACCGCATAGGTAATGCCAAGCCTTGGCAACAACTTGTGCCGGCTGATTTTACTTTCATTTGAAAGCTGGTAATTGGCGTAATCTTCGTACCATTCCTGTCTGAGTCCTAATGTTAAAGTTAACTGATCATATTTGATCTGATCCTGAAGATAAATGCCATTAATGAGGTAATAGGTTGGGGCAATTTCTACTTTAGAGAAGACATAATCATTCAGGTTTTTCAGGGTATAAGATGGATTGGCGAGGTTAAAATGTTCCACATTAGGAACCGGTGCATTCACGCCATTTACCACCTTAAATTGATAAAGGTCTTTTTTAGTTACATCATACCGGGTTGCAATGGTACCGTCTTTCAAGCGATAGCCCTGAGCCGTATTGATCCCACCACCTCTTAATTTTTGATTCACAATGTGGTCGTAACCCACTACAATCTTATGTGCTAACCCAAAAGTACGGGTATTGATAGCCAGATAAGTACTGAGATTATCGGTGGCAAATTTTTGCTGACGCTGAACAGCAATCATGCCGGCCAGACTGCGGATGGGCTGGTTATTTTCATCAACTGCAAAGGCATTGTTGGTACGGTGCTCCACTAAATCCTCGCTCCAGTTTTGTTTCATACAAGCCATGTTGAAAGAAATGTCTTTTGAAATTTTATGCGAGAAATTAGCCATCAGCATCAGGTCTTGCGTATTGAACTTATCATTACTGGCCCCCAGGTTAAAATGGATAGGAGTACTGTTCAGATCCGTCTTACCGGCTATTGCACCAAAAATAGGCTGGCCGCGATCCAATCTCGAATTACTGTTGTTCATCACCACTTCTACATTTAAGCTGGTTTTATCGTTAGGAATGTAAGAGAAGGATGGTGCAATAATGTACCCCTTTCTAAATTGCAGGTCCCTAAAGCTTTTGCTATCTTCATAACCTAAATTCAGGCGGTAGAGCAAGGTTTTTTCAGCGTTTAAAGGACCGGTAAAATCCAGTGCGCCACGAACGGTACTGAAGCTTCCGCCAGAGATGCTGATTTCTTTCCGGTCTTCACTTAAAGGTTTTTTAGTAACCAGATTGATACTTCCACCCGGATCAACACTGGAGAATGTGGCACTTGCCGGGCCTTTAATGACCTCAATTCTTTCTAGGTTATTGGTTAGTGGCTGGTTAAAATAATTTTGGCGGGTGCGCATCCCGTTGATGATTGTTCCTTCTTCGTTCTGGTTAATACCACGAATAGAAAACTGATTGTAAAAACTACTTTGCGACACACTGGTTACATTTTTAACCGCATCGGAAAGCACGGCAGCCTGTCTGTCGGCAATCAATTCTTTTGATATGGATGAAATGGCCTGTGGAATATCCTTATTCAAGGTAGCCGTTTTAGTTGCCGAAAAGGAATAGTTACCGTAATACTTTTTGGCATTGGTACCTACCACTTCTACCGTTTGCAATTCTTCATTCGCTGGTGTTAAAACGATAGGGTCTAATTTTAAACCATCAGAACTATTGAGGAAATAATTCTGCGAAAAGCTACTGTAGCCTACTGCACTCACCGTAATCGTATAATTGGCTGGTTTTGGCAGGATAATGGAAAAAAATCCTGCTGAATCGCTGCTGAGATTTAACTGGTCTTTACCGCTTTTGAACCTGATGGTCGCTTTGTTGATTCCTTTGCCTTGCAGGTCATTGACCTTCCCGGTAACCTGAACCTGTGCGGTGGCAGCTAGGGTTATAATATTGAAAAATAAAAAAAAGGATATTAACCGCCATATCTGACGGGGTTTATTGATTTGATCCATTAAAACGTTGTTATTAAATGGTTTGTAAGTATAATTCCTGAAGATCTGAAGCTGAAATTTCACTGGCTTTTAAGGTGTGAATCAGTTCGCCTTGTTTCATAATGCCAATATGTGTGCCTAAGCTTACCGCATTGAAAATATCATGCGTGGCCATCAGGATGGATTTACCTTCCGATGCAAGTTTTTTAACCAGTTCGGTAAATTCTGCTGTAGCTTTAGGATCGAGTCCGCTGGTGGGTTCATCCATGAGAATGATCTTTGCATTTTTAGCCACGGCAATGGCAATGCCTACTTTCTGGCGCATGCCCTTGCTAAATCCTGCCAGGTGTTTGTGGTGGGCGGTAGATTGCAAACCACAATTGGTTAAAAACTGAATTAATTCCTGCTCACGATAATCGAACCCCGCCAGTTTAGAAAAGTAATCCAGGTTTTCTATGGCAGAGAGATTTCCGTAAAGCATCACTACTTCCGGGATATAGGCAAGGTGTTTTCGACGTTGATGATCATCCACAGAAACCTCTTCATTGTCAATTAAAATTTTTCCGTTACTGGGTGCTATAAAGCCCAGAAATAAGTTTATGGTGGTCGTTTTACCGGCACCGTTCTGCCCCAGCAGGCAGTATACCTCACCCTGATTAACAGTGAGGTTTAATTGATTAAGGGCTTGATATGATCCGTAATTTTTGGATAATGCAATGGCTTGAAGCATAAAAATCAAATATAAATGAGTACTGTAGGCCCTTGCAGGCTTACAATGGATAGAAAATTAATGATATTAAAGTATACTCCTGAACAGGCGTATTAAGCGATAAAGCTGGGCGGACCTTTATTGGCCGCTGAAAGAATATAAGTAACAGGATGTCTCCTGGAATACCTGAAATGAAAATCTGAAGCCATTTCCTGCTTCACAACAGTAACATCAGGTTGTGTTAAAGTGCAGTCATGCCCCTGCTGCTTCAGCATCTCACAAAGTTTACAGTTGATTTTATAGGCTTTGAATTGAGTGGATGACTGTGTCTGTTCGTAAGCCGAATGGCGGTAATAAGCGGCATCCGGTTCATGATGGTGAAGTGCCTGGATCAGCAGGGCACTGGCAAATAATATCAATAACAGAAATGCCCTGATCTGGGTAAACTCTTTTTTACGATATAATTTTATTGCCTTTTCCAATTGCAACAAAGATACATTTATGCCAAAACTTTTAGTATGTTTTTTTATTTTTTTGTTAAAACCCGAATGATAAGGTTTCAATCCGCATGTATGTGGGAAAAAAAACTTGAGCCTTGATTAATTCAATGACCTGAAATTGAATACATGGCGCTACGTTTCTGGTGCATGAAATTTGGAAACTGACCAATTAACAACCTTAAATTTATGGTTATACCGGATTGAAAAACCTTTTCTGTTTCCGCACTGTTTTAAAGTTTTCTAATCACCATCCACTATTGCGGAATAGTGGGAACATTTATAAATACATGCCTCATGGGACTGAAACAATACGAAGCCAAGCGCAATTTCAATAAAACGGCAGAGCCTAAATCAGGGAAAAGCAGAGATAAAAACAAATTACAGTTTGTGATTCAAAAACATGATGCTACCCGTTTACATTATGATTTCCGTTTAGAAATGGATGGGGTATTAAAAAGCTGGGCTGTGCCGAAAGGTCCGTCAACCGATCCTAAAAACAAGCGGTTAGCCATGATGGTTGAAGATCATCCTTTTGATTATAAAGATTTTGAAGGCATCATTCCGAAAGGCGAATATGGCGGCGGAACAGTAATTGTATGGGATGAAGGAACCTATGAACCGATAGAAACAATCAAAGGAAAAAAAGCGCAGGAAAAGCATCTGTTAGAACAACTGGAAGCGGGTTCCGTTAAAATCAAACTTAACGGGCAAAAACTCAAAGGCGAATTTGCCTTGGTGAAAACAAAAGGCATGGGTGAAAACGGCTGGCTCCTGATTAAGCATAAAGACGACTTTGCCAGTACCAAAGATATTACCAGGCAGGATAAATCGGTACTGTCCGGAAAAACCGTCCATGCGATGGAAAAATCATCAGAAAAGGTTTGGAAGGACGGCAAAGAACAGGAGGTAAAGGTTAAGAAAAAAGCCCCGGCAGAACAAATCAGTGCTAAAGCAGAAACCATTGGTGATCAGGAAGTGGTTGACGTAAAGAAACTATTGAAAAAAGCACCAAAAACAGCCATTCCAACCGCTATAAAGCCTATGCTGGCTACATTGGTTGATGAACCTTTTGATGATGAGGGTTGGCAATACGAAGTAAAGTGGGATGGATACAGGGCGCTGGCCGCTATAAATAAAGGGAAAGTGGAACTGTTTTCCAGAAACAACAAATCTTTCAATGATAAATTTTATCCCATTTATGATTTACTTGGCAAATGGAAAATCAATGCCTTAATTGACGGCGAAATACTCGTGTTAAATGAAAAGGGCATCTCGAAGTTTGGATCTTTGCAAAACTGGCGTAGTGAAGCAGATGGTGAACTCATTTTTTATGTGTTTGATTTATTGTGGTATGATGGTAAGAACCTGATGGAGCTTCCCTTGTTTCAGCGGCAGGCCATTTTAAATGAAGTGCTGCCTGCTAACGATGATCGGGTACGTTTGGGCAAAGTGTTTAAGGCCAGTGGAATTGATTTTTTTGCAGCGGCAAAAAAGATGGGACTGGAAGGTATCATCGCAAAAAAAACAAACAGTACCTATCTTTCTGACCGGAGATCGAAAGAATGGTTAAAGATTAAGGTCAGCAAAAGGCAGGAAGTGATTATTGCCGGATTTACCAAAAATGAAGATACTTCAAAAGCATTTAGTTCCCTGTTGCTCGGTGTGTATGACAATGGGAAACTGCAATATGTTGGCAAGGTTGGAACGGGGTTTTCTGATCAGCAACAAAAAGACATGATCAGGCAGTTTGAGCCCTTAATCATCACTAAAAGTCCTTTTGATGAATTGCCTGATGTAAATAAACCTTCACGTTTCAGGCCAAATCCGCCAAAGGCAAAGGCCACCTGGCTAAAACCAGAGCTGGTATGTGAGGTGGCTTTTACCGAAGTGACGGATGATGGCGTATTCAGGCATCCATCTTTCCGGGGTATGCGTGAAGATAAAAAAGCGAAAGATATTATTCGCGAAGAAGAGATCGCTACAGAAGAGATTATCGGCGGTAAAGCCCCTGAAATTGAAAAGCATAGCGCAGCTATCAAAGCACCTCAACACAGCGGGCACAAAACATTACTCAATCCGAAAGAACAAACACAGGTTCGAAAAATAAAAGGTCATGAATTAAAGTTTACCAATCTGAGCAAAGTTTACTGGCCTGATGATCAGGTAACCAAAAGGGATATGTTCAACTATTATTATCAGGTAGCTGATTACATTTTACCTTATCTGAAAGACCGCCCGCAATCCTTAAACCGTTTTCCAGGGGGCATCAATGGGAAGAGTTTTTACCAGAAGGATGTGAAAGGGAAGGCACCTGAATGGGCCAAAACTTTCCCATATGAAAATGGCGAAGGTGAGAAAAAGGAATATCTGGTGGGTACTGATGAAGCTTCCCTGCTGTGGATGGCGGGTTTAGGCTGTATTGAAATGAACCCCTGGTTCAGCAGGGTTCAGAAACCCGATTATCCTGATTACTGTGTGATTGATCTTGATCCGGATCAGCATTCATTTGATCAGGTGGTGGAAGCCGCGCAGGTAACGAAAGAAATCCTCGATGCCATAGATGTTCCTTCTTATTGTAAAACATCAGGGTCTACCGGAATGCACATTTACATTCCCCTAAATGCCAAATATAATTACGATCAAAGCCAGATGTTTGCGAAAATGGTAGTCAGCCTGGTTCAAAAGCAGATCCCAGACTATACTTCGCTGGAAAGAATGATTCCGGCCAGGAAGGGAAAAATGTACCTGGACTTTCTTCAGAATCGCCCGGGTGCTACCATTGCCGGACCATATTCCCTTCGGCCAAAACCCGGTGCCACTGTTTCAATGCCCTTACACTGGGAAGAAGTGAAAAAAGGTTTAAAAATGAAAGATTTCAATATTTTTAATGCGATGGATCGTTTAAAAGATGAGGGAGATTTGTTTAAAGGTGTTTTAGGAAAGGGAATTGATTTAAAAAAGGCTGTAAATAAAGCAAAGACTGTCTTCGGATAGAAAAGAATACCCATACATTTCTATATTTGAAAAAAAATTGAATAAATGATTGCACACCATGTTTTATTTTGGCTTAAAGCCGATATGACCGAAACGGAGAAAGCCGCTTTCCGTAAGAGTTTAGACACCCTTGAACAAATTGAAGAAGTAAAAACTTTTCATTTGGGTACACCGGCACCTATTGAACGTGCGGTGGTAGATAGCAGTTATACATTTAGTTTACTGTTGCTCTTTGAAGATCTGGCCGGCCATGATGTTTATCAGGTCCATCCGCTGCACAAAGCCTTTCTGGATGAATTTAAAGTATATTTTGAAAAGGTAATCATTTACGATGCTAACTAAATCATATTAGAATTAAATGCCGGCACGATCCGGCATTTTTTATGAACAGGGATGAGTGGAATTTGACCTTAAATTTATGACATTTTATTTGGAATTATTCTAAATAGTGTGATATTTGCTTGCAATCATAATTTAATTTGAAAATTGATGTGTAAAACAACTATCCTCGCTCATAATGAAAATATCACGATTGCTCAATGCAATAATTGTAAGGTGCTTAATATCTGGCGTGCGGGTGTACTGATGAATTTTTCATTTGAACAGTTTAATGCCTTTTGCACGGCTACCAAAAAATTATGCTTCGATGATTATCTCGAAAGTCGCCCCGATGGCAAAGAAGTCGTCATTCTGTCAACACCTTTTCCTGATATCAGCCTGGTGTTTACCCGGGAAGAATGGCAGGAATTTTTTATTAAAATTGATGAAGCCTTGTATATGAAAAGGATTTATGAATTGGTATATTATTAAATCATTTTGCCAGAAAACGCACTGCTGGTATATTTTTTTCAGTTGAAATCCGGATGCATTTACTTTCCGTAAGTAAAAAAAAACGCGATCATGGAAAAATATGCTACACAAATTAAAAGGGCATCTGTCAGCAGGCATCAGCTGGAAAAGATAAAGGTAGGTGATTTTGTAGCGGATGAGTTCGGCAAATCAGGAAAGGTTTGTGAAATTGAAAAAATCCACTACAGTTACGAATTGCATTACTATTTTCATTTAGGCAAATCCGGAACCATCCTGGTGATCATTTAAATCATAAACATTTTTGGTTTAATTGTGCTACAAACATCTGCTTTAGCTATATTGTAGCATCATTATCAGTTTTTATGCCTTCAAAACAGGATCATTTCTATTCTAATCTGGTCATTAATAAGTTAAATTTAAGCAGGTTACTGCTGAGGAGAAAGTTGTTTAAGGATATTCCTGAGGATTGGTGTGTGATCATAACGGATATAAAAAGCTCTACACAAGCCGTAAATTCCGGTTTGCATGAAGAGGTGAACCTTGTGGCAACCGGCAGCATTGTAACCGTACTCAACATCGCATATAAAGCCGGTATTTTAATTCCATTCTTTTTTGGTGGTGACGGCGCTACCTTCATTGTGCCATCCAGTATCATAGAAAAGTGCATGAAAGCCTTATTAAAGTACCGTGCCAGTACAATGGATAATTTCAGACTGGAGTTAAGGGTGGGTATGATCAGGGTTAAGGAAATTTACCATCAGGGCCATTCGCTTAAAATCAGCAGGCTGAACAGTGGTGAAACATTTTCCATTCCGATTATCTTAGGTGATGGACTGGAGTATGCCGAGAAAATGATCAAGGGTGATGATTATTTGTTTTCAGATCACGACAGTAGCGATGAAGAAATTGATTTAACAGGTATGCAGTGCCGCTGGGACAAAATCCTTCCCCCGGAACATAGTGATGAAGTGGTCACACTGATTGCCGTTGCTAGTGACATGAATAAACAAGCTGAAGTGTTTAGTAAGGTTATTCATCGCCTGGATCAGATTTACGGTTCTCCTGAAAAGCGCAAACCCATATCTATCCCCAAACTGGTATTCAAAACCTCTTTCAATAATCTGGGCAGGGAAATGCGGCATCGTTTAGGTAAAATAAAATGGCTGGAACTGGTTAAAAACTGGTTCGTAAATATGTATGCCTTTGTGTATTTCAGAACGGACAGCGGAAAAAAATACCTGCAGCAACTGGTTGAAATGTCTGATACACTGGTAATAGACGGCCGGATCAATACCGTAATTACCGGGACAGAAAAACAGCGTTTGGCCTTACAGAAGGCCCTTCAGCATTTAGAAGATACCGGAGAAATATCTTTTGGTATCTATGTCAGCGGCGAATCTGTCATGTCTTGTTATGTGCGTGATTTTGAAGATGAGCATATTCATTTTGTGGATGGGGCAGACGGTGGTTATACCAAAGCCGCCGGAATTTTAAAGCAGAAATTAAGGGAAAAACAGGTTTAAGAATCCCTGTTCTGTAATTTAAGATTCATGAAATCAAATTACAGCACACAAAATTCAGAGATGAAGTGTTCATTTAACATGAGTATTTCATCCATCAACCCCGTTAATGGGCAGGTCATAAAAACATATCAGGAAGATACTCCTGAAATCATCAATAAAAAAATTGAACAGGTTCATGAATCCTGGATTGCTTATCGGCAGACGGATTTTGAATATAGGGCAAATTTTTTGCTTAAAATAGCCGGCCTGTTAAAAGAACGACAGGATGAACTCGCTACGCTGATGGCTTTGGAAATGGGTAAACCATTAAATGCTGGTTTGGCTGAAGTGCTCAAGTGTGCATCAGTTTGTGAATACTATGCAGCAAATGGTGCCAGCTTTCTGGCAGATCGGCACGTTGAAACCAATGCCAGTAAAAGCTTCATTAGTTTTCAACCCATTGGAATCGTTTTGGCTGTCATGCCCTGGAATTTTCCTTTCTGGCAGGTTTTCAGGTTTCTGGCCCCGGCCTTGATGGCCGGCAATTGTGGCGTTTTAAAGCATGCTTCAAGTGTAACGGGCTGCGCGTTAGCCATTGAAAAACTGGTGGAAGATGCCAGCTTTCATGCCCATGTATTTAAAACTTTAATATGTGGAAGTAAAACTGTTTCAGGGGTGATTGCCCATCCGCTGGTTAAAGCCGTTACCTTAACCGGAAGTACAGAAGCTGGTCAAAAAGTGGCAGAACAGGCTGGAAGCTTAATCAAAAAAACAGTTCTGGAACTTGGCGGAAGCGATCCTTACCTCATTCTGGCCGATGCTGATTTAAAAGAAGCCGCAAAAGTTTGTGCCGAATCCCGTTTAATTAATAATGGCCAAAGCTGTATTGCGGCTAAGCGCTTTATTGTGGTAAAGGAAGTGGAAACTGAATTTACAGCACATTTAAAAGCAGCTATGGCGGCTAAAAAAACTGGTGATCCCCTTCATGAAACAACTGAACTTGGTCCGATGGCAAAAGTGTCGCTCCGGGATGAGCTGCATGAGCAGGTGTTAAAAACCATTGCTCAGGGTGCAACTTGTATCCTGGGTGGTGAAATTCCTGCATCTAAAGGTGATCACGCCTTCTATCAACCTACCATTTTAACCGGTGTAAAAAAAGGAATGCTGGCTTATGACGAGGAAATCTTCGGTCCCGTTGCGGCGGTAATTTCTGCGGAAGATGTGGCCGATGCCGTTCGCATTGCTAATGATACACCCTTTGGCTTAGGGGCTGCTGTTTTTACATCTAATCTTGTGTTGGCTGAAGATATTGCTAAAAACCAGCTACAGGCGGGATCTTGTTTTGTGAATGAAGGTGTAAAATCAGACCCTGCATTGCCTTTCGGAGGGATCAATCAATCCGGGTATGGCCGCGAACTGAGCCTGTTCGGAATTCATGAATTTGTAAATGTTAAAACCGTATATATTAAATAATTGCCTATGAAAGCGATCAGAATCCACGAATTCGGTGGTCCGGATGTATTGTCAATTGATGAAATTCCGGTACCACAGCCGGAAAAAGATGAAGTGTTAATCAGGGTACACGCCACCAGCGTAAATCCTGTCGACTGGAAAATAAGAGAAGGATACCGTAAGGAAAAGTTTCCTTCAAAACTACCTTTAACCCTGGGTTGGGATGTTTCAGGTGTAATTGAAGCTCTTGGAGACAAAGTGGGGCATTTCAGAAAGGGAGATGAGGTTTATGGCCGGCCGGATCCGACAAAAAATGGGGCTTATGCCGAATATATTGTGGTAAAAGCAAATCTGCTGAGTATTAAGCCGATCAGTATTGGCCATACCGAAGCGGCAGCTGTTCCTCTGGCAGGTTTAACCGCCTGGCAGGGTTTATTTGACCACGGACTTTTAAAAGAAGGACAAAAGGTTTTGATTCATGCAGCTGCTGGAGGCGTTGGAACTTATGCCGTGCAGTTTGCGAAGAATAAAGGTGCTTATGTAATTGGAACAGCTTCTGATCAGAACATCGATTTTCTGAAGAGGTTGGGTGCAGATGAAGTGATCGACTATAACATGGAAAGCTTTGAAAATATCCTTCATGATATAGATTTGGTATTGGATACCATCGGTGGTGATACACAACTTAAATCTATTGATGTCTTAAAGCCTGGTGGCCGGCTCATAACTACACTAGCCCCCGAATTTGTAAATGAAGCAAAAGCAAAGAATATTCATTTGAGCAGTTATATGGCCCAATCCATTCCGAAACAACTGGAAGAAATTGCGCAATTAATTGATGCCGGTAAGGTTAAGCCTGTTATTGACCAGGTACTGCCATTTACGGAGGCACGAAAAGCACACCTCAGCAATGAACAGGGGCATACCCGCGGTAAAATCGTACTGCAGGTGATTTAATGTTGAACAGGCCGCATTTATAAATTGCCGATTAAGCAATTTCTTCAGTGGTGATGTTTACCGATTGAGGCTGAATAATGACGAATTTAACAAGTTCATATTCAGCCTTAATTCTTTCCCTTATTCTATCTATTGCCCCGGTTAATTCTTCAGTATCCAGTTCAGGCCTGAAAGTTAAAACCAATACCAGTAAAACTTCTTTTGGAGACTGATAAGTAGACAAAATACTTTTTACTGCCATAACATCAGGATCACTTTCCGTTAAATCTTTTAGTTTTTGCTGAGTTTCTGGACTTAATCCTTCACCCATTAATAAACTTCTGCTTTCCCTGGCTAAAATAAAGGAGACAAAGATCAGTAGAAGGCCAACTAAAACAGATGCCAGGCCATCTAAAAAAGGCATGTTGAGGTGATGGCTTAATACCATCATCACAAAAACAATCAACAGTCCCAATACAGCTGCACCATCTTCAAAAAGTACCAGAAATCCGGAAGGATCTTTACTTTTGATCATAGCTTTCCACCAGGGCAAACCTTTACGGGTTTGGTTAAATTCTTTAATAGCAACGAGAAGTGAGGCACCCTCAAATACAAATGATAGGGCCAGGACAGCATAATTCCAGCCGGGATTCACAAGCGTTTCCGGATAGCGGATATGGGTAATGCCCTGCGAAACTGATAATACACCTCCCAGGCCAAAAATCATGATGGAGACGATAAAGGACCAGAAATAGAGTTCTTTTCCGTAGCCAAAGGGCCGGTACTGATCTGCTGGTTTTATACTGCGCTTTAAACCGTAGAGCAGCAGCAGCTGATTGCTGGTATCAACCGTGGAGTGAATGCCTTCCGCAATCATAGAAGAACTATTGGTAAATGCGCCTGCAATAAATTTGGTAACGGCAATTAATAAGTTGGCTGCAAGTGCACTGTATATCGATTTGTTGGCTTTGGCCATAGTCAGAATTTGTAAATGATATACCTTTAACCAAATCCGCCGTTTTTAGTTTGCTCAGGCAATAATAAACACCAGGATCATCATAAACTGACATGAACCTGGTTTATTTTTGAAATCTTAAGCCAGCAGTTGATCAATAAGATTAAGCTCTTCAGCACTGAAACGCGTAAAGTCTAAAGCCGGGAGTGCATCTGTAATCTGTTCAGGCTTGCTGGCGCCGATTAAAACAGTGGTAATCCGCTGGTCTTTTAAAATCCACGAAAGTGCCATTTGCGATAATTTTTGTCCGCGTGAGCGGGCAACTTCATTCAGCTTGCTGATCACTTCAATTTTTTCTGGCGTGATCTGACTTTCTTTTAAAAATATACCACTGGTCGCCACCCTTGAGTCTGCAGGGATTCCATGCAGGTATTTATCCGTGAGTAAACCCTGTGCCAGGGGAGAAAATGGAATGCAACCTACACCGTTTTCTTCCAGCACATCCAGTAAACCACCTTCTACCCACCGTTCAAACATCGAATATTTTGGCTGATGGATTAAGCAGGGCGTACCATTTTCTTTCAGTATTTTGATGGCTTTCTCTGCTTCATGTGCCTTGTAATTGGAAATCCCTACATATAATGCTTTTCCCTGCTGCACCATTAAGCTCAAGGTATCCATCGTTTCTTCAAGTGGTGTCTCCGGATCAGGTCGATGGTGGTAAAAGATATCTACATAATCCAGTTTCATGCGTTTCAAACTTTGATCCAGGCTGGAAACCAGATACTTTTTTGAGCCCCAATCGCCGTAAGGACCATCCCACATGGTGTAACCAGCCTTGCTCGAGATGATCATTTCATCGCGGTAACCCTGAAAGTTTTCCTGCAGTATTTTTCCGAAAACTTCTTCGGCAGAGCCAGGGGGCGGACCATAATTGTTGGCAAGGTCGAAATGGGTGATGCCATGATTGAAAGCTGTAAAGATCAGGTTCCGGCTGTTTTCAAAATCGTTAACATGGCCGAAATTATGCCAGAGCCCAAGTGATATGGCCGGTAATTTTAAACCGCTATGGCCACAGCGGTTATATTTCATTTTGTTATACCGGTCGGGAGAGATGCTATGGTTCATGTAATAGAGTGGTTGATGTATTTAAGTATGGATTGATAAACCACCGGGATTAAAATAATTGATTTAATGCAGGATCATGATAATCCTCAATAAATGCAATGATATTCTGGTAGGCCGAAAACTCTTCTGCACCATGCATGGTGGCTAAGGCGATGCACTTCATTCCTGCATGTTGTGCCGCTTCAACACCTTTCGGAGCATCCTCAAAAACAATACAGTTTTCGGGCAGAACGCCCAGTATGTTTGCGCCCTTGCTAAAGGTTTCAGGATCTGGTTTGCTGTTTTTTACATCTTCTGCACTTACGATGGCATCAAAGTAAGTGCGAACATTTAAGTTATCCAGTACGAAATTGATGTTAAATGGAATAGCCGCCGAACCAATCGCCATGACAATGCCGGATTGTTTTGCACGATCCAGAAAAGCATTTAAGCCGGGAATTAAGGTCAGGTGTTCTTTGTATGCCGCTTGATAACGGCGCTCTTTTTCAATGGAGATCTGGTCTATCTGTTCCTGAGAAAAATGTCCGACGCCAAAAACCCGCTCCAGCAGGTCCTGGTTTTTTCCGTACATCTGTTTTTTTACGGCTGCAAAACTAATGTTTGCACCCAAATCATTGGTCAGAATATCGTGCCAGGCATGGTTATGATAGGCCATGTCGTCAATCATTGTCCCATTTAAATCAAATAGAAATGCTTTAGGTTTTGTATCCATCATAAACACAAAAATATCAGATTTTTTTACAATAGGTTATCTTCTTTATCTGTTTTGTTAAACCTTCTCCACAGGTTTATTCCGGAAATAGAAATAACATAAAGGGAATAAGCAGATGATTCCCAGTAAAAAGCCGCCGATGGTATCAGTGAACCAATGTGCACCAAGATAAATTCTGGAAGGTGCAATCATCAGTACCAGAAACACAGAAATACCTGTAATGAAGTTTCTGGTAACTAGAGGGATTTGCTTTAATGTTCGCATTAAAATAATCAGAAATCCAAAAAATAGTACATAAGAAAGTACATGGCCACTGGGATAACTCTGAAACCGGTTCACTTCAACCAGCCTGATATAAAAAGTTGTTGGACGTGGGCGGTTAACTAAATTTTTCACCCCGAGAATAATCAGGCCGGAAAATAACACCATGGCAATGTAAAAGGCCTCACGCCTGAACTTCTGCCAGTAAAATATCCCGGCAACCAGCAGTACAGAGAGCAGGGAATAGGGAAGTTCGCCGAAGAAACTAATGGCCAGCATCAGCTGATCCATCCAGCCCGACTGCAATTTTTGAATAAATAAAGAAACTTTAATATCAAAAGGAAGAATGGGATGCTCCGCAATAAATACGCTTAATGTTGAAAACATCAGGATCAGGAGAACGAGTATGGATAAAAGAATGGTAGGTTTAAACCTCATTTGCTGCTGTTGTTGAATTTTCAAAACTATCAAATTATCACATAGGTCTGTAATTTTTCATCAATAATTTATTGTACCATTTTCTTTAAATGGATACACCCGAGTAATGAGGAGGATTAATCCTGTCATTATTGCTTTATATCCTGCAATAAGGTGTGTTCATATAATATGTATGAGAATCATCATTGGATTTTTAATCTTTACAGTTCAAAGCGCAAATTTTTCATTATATCATTTCGTCTTTTCTTTTAGCTAATGCATCAGGCATCAGTGCTAATCAAATTTATATATTAAGTTCGCTCTGCCGAATAGTTCTTCCTTTTCAATGGGAAGGTACTATTCGGCTATTTTAGCAGGAAAAGAAAATTTATGAAGAAGTGTGATAGTCTGGTTGATAATTATCTTATGAATAATACCGCGTTAAACAGAAGTACAGATAAATAGGCATGCTGCCCTCTGATTTAAGGCAGATTATTTGATGACAATTTGTTTAGGATCTGTTACTACAATTTGTGGTTTACCTTTAAATTCGCTAACGATGCCGGTAATGCAAACATTATTCCCTAAATACATGCTGGCTGGTTCGGAGGTAAATTTACTTTCGTCGGCTTTGTTAATCACCACCGTAATGAATTCTTTTGGAAAGGCACCACCAAGATTAATCAGGGTTAATTTATCCAGTGTTTTGGTGGTATAAACAGAATCGCAAATGGTAACGGTTTTTCCGATATACTGGCCCACATCTTTGGCCAGAATTAAAGTCTGACTTTTTGCAAAATAAAACAAGAACATCATTGCCGTTAAAAGCATGTACTTTTTCATAGGATGTGATTTACAAAACCAATCGGGATGATTAGGGTTGAGCAGCACAAATATAGTCAACAGGGTTTGCAAAAAACGAGTTTACTTTGTAACGCTTCAGATATAATGTTGCCGAAAACTAAAATAATATAAATCAGTGATGTAGCATCATTTATGTAAACAATTCATACATTCATTTGTATCTTTTAAAAATCTATTCAAACCCATTATCAAATAATAACAGATGAACAAATTATTTCTAAGTATTTTTCTGCTATCTGCCGGAATCGCAAATGCACAATTAAAAACAATTGAATATGCTGATGGCAGTCAGAAACTCCATGGAATGGTTACCGCCAATACCGGTAAAAAATTGCCTGGTGTATTAATCCTCCCTGCCTGGAAAGGAATAGACGAAGAAGCAAAAACAGCAGCTTTGGAATTACAGCAGCAAGGTTATATGGCCTTTATAGCCGATATTTATGGCGAAGGTAATATACCTAAAGACAATGCCGCTGCCGCACAACTTTCCGGCAAGTATAAGCAGGATTATCAGGCGTATCAGAAACGTATTTCCCTGGCGCTGGAAGAATTAAAAAAAGCCGGTGCACAGGCAGATAAACTGGCCGTAATCGGGTATTGCTTTGGTGGAGCAGGTGCGCTGGAAACTGCCCGCGCTGGTTTCCCGGTAGTGGGAGTGGTATCCATTCATGGAAGTTTGGGCAAAGCAGCCGATCGAAAAAATGGGGCTTTAACTGCAAAAATGTTAATTGAAAACCCGGCTGATGACCAAAGTGTAACGCCAGAAAATATGAGTATTTTGATAAAAGAAATGAATGATGGCAAAGCCGATTGGCAGATAATTACCTATGCCAATAGCAAACATACCTTTACCGATCCGAAATCTGCAGATTATAATGCAGTTATGGCTAAAAGGGCATGGAACCATACCCTGATGTTTTTAGGTGAATTACTTAAATAAATACTCCTTTGCTGTTTATGTCTTTGAAATGTCATCAGAAAGTTTTAGCTTGGATTTCCTAAACTTTTAAACCTATGGATGACAGAACCAATTTAATCATGGGAGTATTTTTGATACTCAGCTCACTGGGCGTATTTATTGAGATTTTCAGAGCAAAAAAAGCCGATAGGCGTTATTGAAAAAATAAAAAACAGCTGAATCATAAACTGAAATGTCATCCTGAGCCTGTTGAAGGACTTGTAAAATCTATTTAAAGGTTTTTCGACAAGCTCAACATGAAAATCTTAATTATTCATGATGATAAAGCCCTCTTTTTATGCAGCTGTATTTTAAAGGACTGATCTTATATCAAGGTGTTAAATTTCGATTCAATGTGTGCCCTTGCTTTTTTCTGAAATTCATCAGGTGTTTCACCAGTCTGCTTTTTAAAGAAACGACTAAAATAAGGGCGGTCGGAGAAACCTAAATCGTAGGCTATTTCCTTGATGGTTACTTCACTATGGATCATTCTTCTTTTGGCTTCCAGAATAATCCTGTCGTGAATGATTTGGGTACCTGTTTTATCTAACTTGTCTTTCAAAATCTGGTTTAACCGCTTCGAACTGATGCCCAGTTTTCCGGCATAAAAATCTATATTGGTAACCGTTAAGAAATTACTTTCCAGCAGCATTAAAAACTCATAAACCCTTTTCTGATGAACGTCATGGCTGGTAAATTCATGCTCTTTTACACTGATCAGTTTAAGCAGGAAAACTTTAAGTAAAGCTTTAAGCATCATGAAATGATTTCCTTCACGGTTATATTCTTCTTCCATAATTTGATAGATGGCACCCAATTCCTTTGAAGATGCAGCATCTAACCTTAAACAGGAAAACTCCCCCTGAACATTAAAAATTCTGAAAAGATCCAATAGAAAATCTTTGTCTTCTTCCTCCAGCATGGATCTTTTAAATGAAATCAGCTCACCATTTTTTCCGGCCTTGTTCAATTGGTGTACCCTGTAAGGCGGAATCAGGTAAATCCAATCGCCTTTAATGTTAAAGGTGGTATCAGACATGCTATGCAGCGGATCTTCATTTTTTAACCAGACCACTTCGAAAAAATCTTTCCGTCCCGGATCGTTCAGGTAACTGGGCGGACAATTATTCAGGTTTCGGATATACAGCAATGATTTTTCGAGCGGAGTTGGTGCAGCAACATTCATGTGTGCAAAGATAAGTGCTTACGATTTATGACCTTGGATAATCGACGCATAAAGGTGGACTATTCGGAAACACAGTCTTTTTTATGTGAAAAGCATGACTATTCAGGTCTGATCTTAGCTGATTGTCCTACATTATGTGCCGATTGTATAACAGGCTGGCGCGGCACTTCGTTTACCTTTGATGCATTGAACAGGATCAAAGAGACATGCAAAACGAAACAGAAGAATTAGCAGACAATCAGCAACTGGTTTGGGATCTACAAATGAATTTAGAACTGGTATTGAATGAAAATTTAAAGCTGGCTAAAGATATAGACCTGGAAAGCCTGGTTCCGCTGATCGGTTATATCCAGCAATCGCCGCGTATTTTTATAGTATCGGCCGGAAGGTCAGGGTTTGCCATGCGCGCAGCTGCTATGCGACTAATGCATTTAGGCTTGCAGGTGTATATAGTAGGTGATACCACTACCCCAGCGATTAATCAGGAAGATCTGCTCATTGCAGCTTCCGGATCAGGCACCACAAGCGGCATTGTCAGGGCAGCAGAGAAAGCTGTTTCGATAGGGGCAAAGCTGGTTACTTTAACTGCAGATCCGAATGCCGCACTTGCTAAACTGGCTGATCATGTTGTTTATATTCCTGCTGCAGGAAAGGAAGAACATGGCAGCGGGAAGTCAGCTCAATATGCAGGCAGTTTATTTGAACAGTTTTTAATGCTTTTAATGGATGCAGTATTCCAGTCTTTATGGAAACTCGACGGTACGCCGGCAGCAGCATTATATCAAAGGCATGCCAATCTTGAATAACAATTAAATTATATAAATACAAAACATCATGGCAAAATTACAAGTAGCAATAGATTTGTTAACTACTGAAGAGGCGTTGGCTTTGGCCGCAAAAGTGGCTCCTTATGTAGATATTATTGAGTTAGGTACACCATTAATCAAAAATGTGGGATCATCGGTTATTACCGCAATGAAAAACGCACATCCTGATAAATTGGTTTTTGCAGATTTAAAAACGGCTGATGCAGGAGAACTGGAAGCAAATATCGCATTTAAAGCAGGCGCGGATTTGGTTACTGTAATGGGGGCTGCCGGAAACGCGACCATTATCGGTGCCGTTAAAGCGGCTAAAGCGCATGGTAAAGGCGTAGTGGTTGATACCATTGGTTATCCTGACCGTGTACAAAGGGCACAGGAAGTGACAGAACTGGGCGTTAAATTCGTAGAGTTACATGCTGGCTTAGATGAGCAATGGACAGCTGGTTATTCTATTCAGGTGTTGATTGATGAGGCTGCCAGAGTGGGTGTGCCGGTATCAATTGCTGGAGGTGTAAATATCGATAATGTGGCGGCGGTTGTTAAATCGGGTGTAGAAGTTGTTGTAGCTGGTGCAGCCATTTATGGTGCTGAAGACCCTGCAGCTGCAGCGAAAGCTTTGCGTGAAGCTATGGAAGCAGCAGTTTAACCTTCCCTTATTTAGAAAAAAGTGGAGCCTTTGTAAGATGGTTCCACTTTTTTATTTCCACTATCCCATAAAATTATACCACAGCGGGCCGGCCTAATTTCTTTAAAAGACGGAAATGTGAGCGCATTGCTGAAGAAAAAGTATGGTTCTCATGATAAGGAATACCATATTCTAATGCCGTTTGTTTCACAATCACCGCGATCCGGCCATAATGCACATGACAGATTTTAGGGAAAAGATGGTGTTCAATCTGCCTGTTTAATCCACCAAGAAAAAATGCAGCCATTGGAGATTGGGTGGCAAAGTTTGCCGTGGTCCGCATTTGGTGTTCTGCCCAGGCTTCTTCCATATCACCGTTTGCATTCGGTTGCGGAAAGGCCGTTCCTTCCACTACATGTGCCAGCTGAAACACCAGTCCCATGGTAATGCCTTGCGCCAGATGCAATAAAACAAAACCCATCAACACCTGCCACCAGTGCAGATTCATAACCAGTATTGGCACAATTATGAAGAGCGCATAATATAAGAATTTGAAGAAAAACAGGTTAAAGTATTCTATCCTGGGATGAATGTTCTGCCTTGCACCAATGTTTTTTTGAAAAAATTTCTTGTAATCTTTCCGCAATACCCATGAAAGAGATGCCAATCCATAGAGTGGAAAGGCATACCATTGCTGATAACGCTGATGTGGTTCCAGCTTATCCTCATGGCTGATTCGAATCAGTCCTGGTGCAATTTCAATATCTTCATCATGTCCCGGAATATTGGTATAGGTATGGTGAACAATATTATGGGTGATGTTCCAGACATACGGACTGGCACCAACCAGATGAAATAGCAGGCTTAATATTTTATTGGTTTGTTTACTGGCTGAAAATGAACCATGAATGGCATCATGACAAATATTAAAACCGATAAATGCACAAATTATACCAAGTGCTAAGGTGAATAAGGTGAGCATTATTCCGTTTAGATGGGCAAAAACGATGGTGAGGTAAAGAATGGTAAATAAGCTCAGAAAAACAAATGTTTTAAACCACATGAGTCCATTGGCATGTATACTTAAATTTTTGGAAGCAAAATCGAGATTTACTCTCTGCCTTAATGTTGCATAAAAATGGGCGCCTGTTGCCGCCGGGAACTTTGTTTTTGTCTTCATGTCTCTTCTTAATCCACCCGCTGTACAGGGTCGATATTTCCGAGTTCATCAAGCTATTTAACTGCAAATCATTTAAGCAGTCATGGTATGAACGTAATATGTGATGATAAGTTTTATAATATGATTTTATTTTATCAAATAATCCGTTTGCCCGTCATTTTTAAAATGAGAAAGCCCCATATTTCTATGAGGCTGAATTATTTTGCTTTAAAGACATCCATCGTGTAAAGCATAAACCAAACAAACTACATAATAGACAACTCAGAATTAAAATTGTTTTTAACTTTTTTAAAAAAAAATAAAAAAAACTTTTATTCATGTTTTTGATGCGTAAATCCGTCCAGTAATTTCATGGTTTTAAGTGCTTCTTCGCCGCTGCAAGGGTTTTCTGCTTCATTCAGGAAATAGGCCACCACCTTTTCAATCATGGATTGCTCCACATGCTTCAGTGGGAGAAAATCCAATTTTTCATCATCGCCATTTATGGTTACCTTAATTTGATGGCCAAACATTGGGAAACTAATTTTCCCCCTGGTCCCAAAAATCACACAACTATCCGCTTGTTGTGCTTCAGCTACCGTAAAGCACCAAGTGCCGTTAAATACCACGCCGTTTTCAAATAAAATATGCCCGGTAACCAGATCATCCACCTGTTGATTGCCAGATTGATTGACAGCAATCCCGTGATAGCTTTTTATACTTCCGAAGTAATACAACATTAAATCCAGCTGATGCGGAGCCAGATCATGAAAAAGTCCACCACCTGATATTTCCGGATTCGTTCTCCAATTTGATTCTGCAGTGGCAATGAGATCATTTTTTTGTGGTTGCAGCATTTTTAAATCAACGAAGCGGATGTCGCCAATTATCTTTTCCTCAATCAAAGATTTTATTTTCAGGAATAAGGGTTGGGCCCTCCGGTAATGCGCGACAGAAAGTTTAACATTATATTGATGCGCAGCGGAAACCATTCTTTTTGCCGCTTCACTGTTTAAGGCCATTGGTTTTTCTACATACACCGGTTTTCCTGCAGCGAGGGCTTTGATGGTCAATTCTTCATGCTGCAGGGGAGGAGTGGCAATATAAACGGCATTTACTTCAGGGTCATGAATTAACTCGTCCACGTCGCTATACCATTTTGGTACTTGATGCCACCTGGCATAATCTTCAGCTTTAGCCGCGTCTCTCCGCATGACAGCTACCAGCGAAGAATTGGGTGCTTTGTTGAAAGCCGGTCCGCTTTTTACCTCTGTTACATCTCCACAGCCAATAATTCCCCATTTAATCTCCGTCATATACCCTCAATTTAATTTGGCAGGTAAGTTAAGGATAGTGATTTAAGATGGAAAGACTGATGTAGATTTTATTTTAGAGAAATAGTAAGCTTTTGTTGTTTTAACTTAATGTATTTCTAAAAGCAAGCGGAGAAAGATTTGTTTTCTTCTTAAATAAGGTGCTGAAAGATTGTGCGTGCTCAAAACCGAGCGCGTAAGCAATTTCATTAACAGACAAGGTTGTTATAGAAAGTTTTTCTTTCGCTTTCGCAATTAATTTTTCATGAATATGTTGCTGCGTATTCTGCCCGGTATGAACACGCAATAAATCGCTCAAATAATTAGGCGATAAATTCAGCTTGTCGGCCAGGTAGTGTACTGTAAGCAAGCCCAAGCTTGCCGTATGGTTGGCATTAAAATACTCATCAATAACCTGTTCAAATTTAATCAGTAATTGATGGTTATTGTTTTTTCGGGTGATAAACTGTCTTTCGTAGAAGCGGTTGGAATAATTCAGCAGCAATTCAATTTGCGATAAAATAATTTCCTGCGTATGCCTGTCAATATGCAGGCACTCTTTATTGATTTTGTTCAGGATAGTAATCAGGTCATCTTCCTCTTCTGCGGAAAGGTGTAATGCTTCATTCACAGCATAAGAAAAAAAGCCATAATTATTAATTGCATTCGCCAGGTCGTGTTTCAGTAGAAAATCCGGATGAAAGATGAGTAGGTAGCCAGAACCACATTCCATGTTTTGCAAATCAAGAGACTGCACCTGATTGGGTGCGGTAAAGCTCAGTACGCCTTTATCATAATCGTAATGCTGCTGGCCGTATTTGATTTTCCCTGTAGCCTCACGTTTCAGTGCAACGCAATAAAAGCGGTTCACAAATCCTTTCCATACCTCATCTGCTATAAAAATGCTTTCTGCCAGATTGATCACACTTACTAAAGGATGATGTGGCTCAGGGAGAGATAATAAGCGATGAAATGCTGATATGGATGAAATAGTGTTCATGATGATGCTAATTTATAGATAATAAAATTGAAAAAGCACAACTCCGGTTTATTCTGAAGTTGTGCCTGTAGGTTAGTCGATTAGCCCCATGCTGAATTCATCATAGGCATTGCCTGTATCGGTACCCAGCGGAATGATGCTTTCCAATTTTGAGACATCACTTTCGCTAAGCTGAATAGCTGCCGCTGCAATATTTTGTGCTAAATATTTTCTCCTTTTAGTACCCGGAATAGGGATAATCCCTTTATTCATCATCCACGCCAGTCCGAGTTGTGTTGCCGTAATATTTTTATCTGCGGCCATGGCTTCAATGGCATCAACCAGTTCGATATTTTTGTGGAAATATGCTTCCTGAAAACGTGGAATCGATCTTCTGAAATCATTGGCAGGTAAATCATTAATGGTACGAATCTGACCGGATAGAAATCCCCGCCCGAGCGGTGAATAGGCTACAAAACTGATTCCGAGTTCTTCCAGTGTTTGCAAAATCCCTCTTTTTTCTACAGTGCGTTCAAACAGGGAGTATTCACTTTGTACTGCGGCAATTGGATGTACGGTGTGTGCCCTTTTAATGGTTTCCGAAGAAACCTCTGACAAACCAATATGGCCAATTTTTCCTTCTTTTACCAATTCACTCATGGCTTCAACTGTTTCTTCGATAGGGGTATTTTTATCTAAACGATGCAGGTAGTATAAGTCGATATAATCGGTTTTAAGGTTTTTAAGCGACCGCTCTAATGCTTTTTTTACATATTTCTTCTGACCATTAATTGCCCATGTCACTTTATCATTATCATCTATTTCCCATCCAAACTTAGTGGCAATGATGTAATCATTTCGATGCCCTTCTATGGCTCTTGCAATGAGCTGTTCATTTTTTAACGGGCCATATAAATCTGCAGTATCCAGAAAGTTAACGCCTAATTCTTTTGATTGATGTATGGTAGCAATAGCCTCCTTTTCATCTGCCTTGCCATACATGTCAGCTTCTTCAAATCCTGTCATTCCCATACAGCCTAATCCCATTACGGGAACAATCAGGCCTTGATTTCCTAGGTTTATTTTTTTGATTTCCATAGTTACTTATTTTATGGTTCAAAGTTCGGGAAGATGGAACGCGCAGCTGTATGCAAACCCCTGAAAGTTGTGTGCAAATCAATGAAAGTGATTGCGGTGGAGATGAGATTAAATATATTAAAGCATATTAAACTTTCAAAAGCATTTAATTTATTCACACCTGAATACTTTTTATAAAATAGAATGTTTTTTAATCATAAATCTTCAAGTAGTGATTTTACCAGATCCATAATAACTTAACATTTTTGTTTATTATTAGTATTATTTAAAATACATAATATTTAATTATTGTTATAATTTATCTAATTATTAATTAATTTAGCTTTCAGTTTTCACTGATTATGTATTATTTAAAATACATATTCAATGGAATAGCAAATTTTATGGCGAAAAAAAGATATCAAGGAACATCTAATGATAAAGAGCGCTCAACTCAAAAACTTATTGAAGCTGTTGGAATAATCATTAAATCCAAAGGATATACTGGACTAACTGCCACAAATATTTCAAAAGCTGCAGGTCTTAGTCGCCGTTTGATTACTATTTATTTTGAATCATTAGAAAATTTAATAGAAACTTATTTTAGAAATAAAAACTATTGGGTAGCCGCCTTAGGTCATGTAAATGAAATGATAGAAAAGAATCAAGGTGGAAATACTAGACAATTATTAGATTTTCTATTACAAAATCAATTGGATTGTTTTTATGAGGATGAGGAGATGCAAAAGGTTATATTATGGCAGATTAGTCAAAGAAACCAAATCATGCATGAAATTTCTGAAGATAGAGAACGATTTGGTTCATCTTTCTTTAATCTTGCAGATAAAGAGCTATCTGGAAAAGATATTGATTTAAGAGCAGTAACGGGTTTATTGGTTGCGGGGATTTATTATCTGGTATTACATGCTAAATCGAATGATAGTCTTTTCTGCGAAATCGATATAAATAATCAAGAAGGTATGATTCGAATAAAAAAAGCAATATCTTCAATATTAGAAAAAGTTTATGATGAGGTGTAATAAATAATTTTATCGAAAATAATATTCTATAGTCATTTGAAATAGAGATTTATGATCAATTTTTATGATAAGGAATGAGGCCGCTATTAACACAATTGTGATGATAATGATGATATATCCATGTTTCATGAAAAAATATTTATTAATCTCTAATTCTTTCTGAAGTTGTTCTTCCATTTTGCGCTTATTAATTTCCTAATTCCAGTTGGTTTTTAATTAAGTTATAATATTCTGCCTTATTATTAACTAGTTTTTGGTGATTTCCTATTTCCACTATCAGGCCGTTTTTCATTACAATGATTTGATCGGCATTTTTAACAGTACTGAGCCTATGTGCAATGATAACTGCTGTTTTTCCTATTAAAAAAGCATGTAGGTTATCATGTACAATTTTTTCATTTTCAGCATCAAGAGCACTTGTTGCCTCATCAAAAAATAAATAACTGGGATTTTTATATACAGCTCTTGCAATAAGTATTCTTTGTTTTTGCCCTCCGCTGATTCCGCTCCCTGAAGCACCAATTTTAGTTTTTAATCCAAGGGGTAATTCTTTAATAAAATCAGACATATTTGAAATTCTGATTGCTTCTGCAAGTTTATAATTATTAATAATTTCATCTCCTGAAACAATATTTCTTTCAATAGTATCTGCAAAAATATAGCCGTCCTGCATCACAACGCCGCATTTACTTCTCCAGCTTACAGGCGATATGTCTTCAAGATCATGATTGCCGATGCATATTTTACCATCAGGTGTGGCGTAAAACTTTAAAAGTAATTTCATTAATGTGGTTTTTCCACTTCCACTTGATCCTACAATGGCAGTCGTCTTACCAAAATGAATTTGAGAATTAAGATTTTTAAGTACGAAAGTAGATGTTGGACTACCATATTGAAAGCTTAAGTTTTTTAAGTAAATATCTCGATCAGCTAAATGTTGGTCATCCAGCAAAACTATTTGATCAGCCTTTTCTTCTTCTTCCTGACGCTGTACATCGTTTAATCTTTCAAGACTAAGTTTTGCTTCTTGAAATGACCGAAAAAATGTGATAAGTTGATTTATAGGAGAATTCATTTGGCCAATGATATAAGATATACTCAGCATCGCCCCTAATGATATGTGCCCCAGTATTACCTCTCGGGCTGCAATATAGGTTACAATTATATTTTTAAACTGATTGATAAAATCAAAACCAACGATCTGTAATTGGTCAGTCTTAAGTATTCTGATATTAATGCCAAATAGTTTTACCTGGATTTTTTCCCATTTATCTCTTTTGTAATTTTCAAGATTATGCAATTTTATTTCCTGAATCCCATTAATGAATTCGTAAATGGAATCTTGATTTTCCGATCGCCTTTGAAAACGATAATAATCTAATATCTTTCTTCTATTTAGAAATATGATAGACCAGCCAACGGCAAGAATACTAAGTAATGAATATGTGATAACAATTTTTACATCATAGTAAGATAAAACAAAGAAAAATACTAAGAAATTAATTAATGAAAAAAGTGTTAGTAAGCTTTGAGAGGTTAAAAAATTTTCAATTCTCACCTGATCCTGGATTCTCTGGTTAAAATCTGATCTCATTTTTGAATCAAAGAAAGAGATGGGTAATTTTAATATTTTTCTCAGAAAGTCAGAGATAATATGAATATTGATTCTCGTGCCTAAATACAGGGCGATCCAATTCCGGACAACATCAATAATAGTTGAGCCAATAAAAAGAAATACTTGTGCTAATAAAAGGATAGATACGATATTTAAACTTTTTGATCCAATACCTTTATCTATGATTGATTGGGTTAGGAAAGGAAAAATTAACGTAATGATGCTGGTTGCGAGTAGTGCAAGTGCCAATTGAAAGATTTGCCATTTAAAGGATTTTAAATGATTATAAAGATATTTAAAATGAAAAATTTCCTGTACAGGTTCTGATTTTTTATAGAAGTCCTTCGTAGGCTTTAGGAACATTGCAATGCCACAGTTATCTGCGCTAATCCAGTGTTTACGAAAGGTAACCTCATCTAATGTAATTTTTCCATGTCCAGGATCTGCAATCTTGAATTTTAAGTTATTTGAGAATAGTGATTTTTTAATTTCATACAATACCACAAAGTGATTTTGATTCCAATGTAAAATACAAGGGAAGTCTTTATCAGCTGCTAAAAGTTCAGGAGTTAACTGAATAATAAATGGATCTAAGCCAATATCTTTTGCGGCATGGGATATTCCAGCAATGCTTACACCTTCCCTGGTAATATATGATTTGTCTCGAAGAAATTGTAAAGTATAGTTTTTACCATAGTATTGTGAAATCATGGAAAGTGCGGCAGGGCCGCAATCCATTTGATCATGTTGAGGTACGAATTTAAATTTCATTAACCTTTATTAGCTTATGAAGCCGATGTATTATTGTCCATTGTTATCCATATTATATATTTATTTTTATATATAATTATAAATTATGTGAACTCATGTTTTTATCTGAAATAAATCGTCTGATTTAATCTGCAACCACAATTTAACCAGATAATTAGCATTGAAGCATAGAATGGAAGACAACCCTAAAAAACTCACTAAAATCGTTCAATAGTTAAGCATTAAACTCTATAGCCCTTTTATCGTATAAAAGTCCAAGAATGTATAATCCTGCATCTTCAGGCCATTCTACAGATAGTTTTTCAATAAGTTTAGCTGAATTAACTTCTTCGCCTTTATTGAGTTCGTGTATAATGTTTTCTATCTCAGGATGATAACGCATTTTTAATTTTGAACCTCTAGCAAATATAATTATTTCTTCGCCGTCTATTGATCTTCTGGAATATATTTTAAACGGCTGTGTTAATTTAATAATTCTATCTTTTAATAAAATATAATTATCAACATCAAAAAGTTTCTCATCAGATAATGAAGTCGTTCTGGTTTTCCATCCGGAATTACTAAATAATGCAAGCTTATAATCATCATGCAAGACCTTAAAAGCATCATTAAATGATAAATTAAGTATATTTTCATCTACCACTAGAAGGTCTCTTAACTCATCTAGCGTTTCTTGTCCATAAGGATCTTTTACTGGGGTCATGATATCCTTGAGACTATCGTCATTTACCATATACTGTTGAGATAGCGAGGATATAATTTTATCAAAAAGTTTTTTTTTGGGAGGGTTATTAAACCATACGGTTGCGCCAATTGATAAGCCATCAGTTTTACCTAAATGAAATTTATTCCATGGCATAAAGTAGACGTCACCTTTTTCGAAATTGTATAATTCTGCATATGGCAGCAAACTTTCGAAATCTTTATCTTCATTCTTCTTTTTTCCATTTATTTGTTCGTAAACTTCATCACTCCAATTATACATTGTTTTTCTGCCTGGCCCTAAATGAAAATGAATTACATTTTCTCCTGGATTGTCTTTATGGATACCTAAAGGAGTATAACCATAGTTTCCTACAAAAGTATGAACACTTAATCCCACCATTGGAATACCAACAATTTCAAGTAATGGTGAAATCAATTCGATTAATTTTTTAGATAATGGATCAGAAAATTTTTCACATCCATTTATAATCATACCAAAGTTTTGATCTTTAAAGACACGATCAGCATATTGGTCTACATCCTCTAATGGTAAGGGTGGATTATCAAAAATATAATTTAAATAATCATCTTTTACTAGTTTGTCATCGACATAAACGCGATATCCGTATTTATTAGTACGAAGCCTGCAAAGTTCTTGAATTACATGTAAAATTTCTCCTGATAATAAATTTGTATCATCTATGGATATTGCATTCTTAATTACAGCTGTTTGTGTTCTATTATTTGTTACAGATAAAAATTTTTCCCACCAATCATAGCTGACCATTTGGGATATTTCAGGGGTTTTTACGTCTATGTGTTCCATAATATTTGTAATAATTTTGTCAATACTATCAATCATAATTAGTTTAAGAATTTATACCAATTAGAAAGTTAAAAGAAAAAACTAATAAGAGAAAGGAATTAATTTAAAAAGCTGCCTCAGAGTGAGGCAGCTTTTTTGCATTACGGTTCAACAACTGTTACTACTACAACAATTGTTTCTACTACAGTAACAACCTGAACGTCACCAGCGGTTGCAATACCGCCAACTAGTTTTTCTTGCTCTAAAGGTGAAACCACCTTTGCGCCTAAGAAATCCTTAGGGTCAAAATTTTTACTTTCCATTAGTTTGAGATTTAATATTAGACCCCGACAAACATGCACCCTTGTCAGCTAGATGTTTTGTTAGATTATAGAGTTACAAATCATACTCTTAAACAATTTTAATAAATAAATATTATAATTCAAAATAATTTTCCCATTTGCGGGAAAATTATTTATTATAAATTATTTCTTATTTAAGATTCTGATTTACAGTATTTAATAGTCTTAGTTTTTAACTCTTCCCTGTTCGCTGTTTGTACTATTATTATCATGCTTACGCTGACCGGAAATTGATTTGCCAAAGCGATAACTTAAAGTAAGTATTGCTGTTCTGGTATCTAATACATTGCGGTAGTTTGCCTGTGTTTGAAGAAGATTATTAATGGTTCCGCTATTTACATAAGAATGAAAGACATCATTCATTACCAGTTTTACACTTGTACTTGCTGATATTTTTTTAGAGATGGCTGCATTTACTCTTTTTTGATCACCGGCTACAAACTGTGCATTGGTTACCTTACTTTGGTAATAACCATCAATCTGAAAAATCCAATCGCCTTTTATTTTAAACTGAAACTGTGGTTTAATATAATAAAAGGTACCTTTTGTATCAATATAGCCGGTATAGAATGAACCTGTGGTGTGAATATTTGAAACCTGTCCATACAGATTAACATTAAACCAGGGCAGGAGGTCGAAATTGCCATTAACAGAAAGAGATTTGAACACAGATTGCCCAATATTGCCTGGCCGACTGTAATAGATTCCATCCAGAATTTCAATGGTTTCATTTACCTGGTCTAAGGTTTTACTGTAACTTAGGGTAGTAGTCAGTTTGCTTTTATACGTATGAGAAAGTTCCAGGCTATTTGAATAGGATGGATTTAAAAAAGGATTGCCTGTATAATAAGTGAATTTATCAATTGGAGAAATAAAAGGATTTAAGTCCTGGTAGTAAGGTCGGTCAATTCTTCTCCCATAATTCATTCCAATGAGGTTGTTACCCGTGGTATCCAATTTATATTGTAGGTATAAAGTCGGAAATAGCCCGGTATAATTTCTATTGAAAGTGGAGTCGCTTTTCTGAATATTACCCAGTTGATGTCCTTTGGAAAATGTACTTTCCATTCTTAACCCGGCTTGTACCGTTAACCGTTTAAATTCTTTATTGGCGCTGATATAAACAGCGTTAATATTTTCCCTGTAATTGAAGTGATTTGTTTTGCTATAATCAGGTATTTTCACACCCGTAACGGTATAAAAATAGTTTGCCTCGTTATCTGTTAAGGTAATATTTGATTTTGCTCCCACAGAAAGTTTAATGCCATTTTTAAAAGGATGGCTATAATCTGCCTTAGCCGCATAAATTTTAATATTCGTTGGTAAATCGCCAGTTAATAATTCATGATTTGTCAGCATTCCATCTCTTAAATAACTATTATTCAGGAACGATTGCTGACTTCCCATATCATAGTTGAGATAATCTACATCTATGGTTAATTCGCGGCCTGATTGATTATACTGATGGCGGTAATTCAGGTTTATATTGTTGTTTTTAAAAGATTCATCCTGATGGTTGTTGGCCACAATGGTTGAATCCAATTGATTTGCTTCATTTAAGAACCTGCTGTTCACCATCGATTTTTGATTAGCAGGGTGTGATATTGCAGTCCAGCCGATACCGATCGTGGTCTTGTCAGATACATAATAGTCCAGACCCAGCCTTGAAGTAAAACTGTTTCCGGTATAACGTGTAAAAGAATTCTGCAAAAAATTAGCCGTTGTTTCGCCCATCGCATTTTGAAAATGCCGGTTAATATCCAGATCGCTGTAGCTATTGGTTGTAATGTAACTCAGATTTTCTGAAATATTAATTTTATTATTCCTGTAATTCACATTTAAGCTATTATTGGTTCTGGCATAATTCCCCTGGATATACCCTAAATTTATGCCCCCGTTAATGCCAACAATTTTAGTTTTCTTGGTGCGTATATTAATCACACCACCATTACCGGCTGCATCATATCTAGAAGAGGGATTTGTCATCAATTCTATCTGATTTAAAGAAGCAGAAGGCAATGACCTGAGGTAATTCTCAAGGTCCTGACCCGAAAGATAGGTCGGTTTGTCATCAATGAAGATTGTTGTTGCCTTACCTTTGAGTGTAATACTACCATTTTGCCCAATTATAACCCCTGGCGATTTTTCCAATACTTCAAGTGCAGTGCCACCGCTTGCAGTAAGCATGGCATCAACATTAACAACGGTTTTATCAATCTTTTGCTCAACCAAAGGTTTGCTTGCCGTAATCTTTACTTCGTTTAATGCTAAAACAGATGGTTGTAATACGATATTTGCTGCTTTTGTTGCGCTATCCACATTAAAATTCCTATAAACACTTTCGTATCCGATTGAAGTAGCCATAACCTTATACATGCCTCTTTTTACAGTGTTAAAAGCATAATTCCCATTGATATCCGTTACGGCCGATAAAATAAGGGAAGTATCTGCAACACTCGTCATTGATACATTGGCGCCGTTAATAGGCTGATTCATCAGATTTAATACCTTGCCACTAACAGAAAGTTCATTTTGGGCATATGTTGAAACTGTAATTAACATCAGTAAAACGATCAGAATGTTTGCCGTTCTCGATTTCATATCAGGAGCATTTAAGTGAAATAGATAGGTTAATTCTTAATTATGATTTCGTTAAGGTTTGCTGGATATCCTGTCCTAACTGCCTGATCAATTTATAAAGCGACCCTGTGGCCTTTTCTTTATCCAGTTTAATCGTTAACTGATCCTTTTCTAATTTAATGGAATACGTATCCTTTAATTTCCAAATTGTTTCATCCGCTTCATTTTCTCCCGACTGTGCCAGGGCTTTAATAATTAAAGTCTTAACAGCTTCTGCTTTAACCGGATTAAAGCTGGCATTTAAACGATACTCATTATCACTGTTGTTGATGCTAACAGATGTGGATTGAGTAGAAGTTTTAGACTGATTTGGTTTTTGCTGACCGAAGGCTGCCCCGGTAATGAATAGCGCTATGGCTATCAAAAAGATTTTTTTCATATGATGTTGTTTTAATATCTGGAACAAATCTGAAATAAAATAACCTGTATAATGGTTAATGATGAGTTAACGAAGTGTTAATGGTATTAAATAATCACTTTAATTATGAGGATAAAACTATTTTTGTTAAACAATGGAAAAGAAATTTACAATCAGGATGCTGATGATACTATCATTATTAATCATTGGCACGTTGTCATCAATACAATATTACCTGATCCATAATACTTATGAGCTTACGAAGGAGAAATATTATACAGAAGTAAAGAAAAAGACCACTCAGCTGATGAATGCTGCTGTGGTTGATTCACTTGAGGATAAATTACAGGAGAATTTAAAACAGGTTATCATACATGCATATGAGCAAGATAAACTAAACAAAAAGGTTGTTTTTCAATCATTGAAAGACAGTAATCATGTATGGTATCAACAACTAAACGGCTACATCTATCAAAATCTTCAACATCGTAAAGACCTGAGAAACATTCAATATAAGTCGCAGTATGAAGAGATCATCATCGAAAAGGGCGGTGTTCTGGATACCTTACTTTCCTCAACGGATGTGCCGGTTATGCTTTTCGGAAATAAATTTAATGATGCCAATACCTTATTGTTAAACCATAATGAAACAGTTAGTGTGGTTAACAAAAACATGCGCGAGAAGCAAATAAACTATAGTCAAAATTTAAAACTGATTGTCAGAACCTCAAATTACATTAATGTGTCAGACTGGAAAAAAGCCGTTTTTAGCCGGATGCTAGGCACCTTTACTTTGGGGGCAACCTTAATTATTGCTGTCATTTCACTTTTGTATATGGTGTTTAGTGCGATGATCAGGCAAAAGAAAATTGCCGATATCAAAACTGATTTTGCCAATAATATTACGCATGAACTTAAAACGCCGCTCAGTTCTGTGAGTTTGATTTTAAAAAGCATGGGCCGCGATGATGTAAAAGCAAATAAGGTATTGCAGGATGATCTGTTACAATCTTTAAACCGGCAATATCTGAAAATTCAGCACATTGTAGACAGTGTGCTGGAAGGTGCCATGTTATCTGAAATTCCTGTTCAGCTTGAACCATTAGACATGCATACTTTTTTAGAAAACTATGTGCATGATCTTAGGTTAAAATCTCATCAATTGGCTGTTGATATTGATCCGGCATCATGCCTCCTTCATAGCAGTCCGCTTTTTATAGAGAAAATTCTCAATGTGCTGGTGGAAAATGCTCAAAAATATAGTGCCACACAAACTGTTATCAAGCTTGAATCCGCTATCAATGGTAAATATTATACCATTGCCGTAACAGATGAGGGCCCGGGCATTACAGCGGACCACCAGGCGCATATATTTGATAAATTTTACCGGGTTCCGGAAGAAAACCGGCATTCGGTTAAAGGCTTAGGATTAGGTTTGTTTTTAGCCAGGCAGGCTGCAGACCGGATACAGGCCAAACTCGAATTAAAAAGTAAAGCGGGCAAGGGGAGTTCATTTTTAATTCATTTACCCATATGAATGCGCACATTTTGATTGTTGAAGACGATATTGACCTTGGCCACCTGCTGAAGCAGTATCTGAATTTAAATCATTTCCAGGCCGATCAGGTATTTAACGGCATTGAAGCCAGGGCCGCATTGCGCGAAAAACATTATGATATTCTGATCATTGATGTCATGATGCCAGGGGAGGATGGATTTCAGCTGGTGGAAAAACTCAGTAAGAACTATCCTGATCTGCCCTTTCTGTTTGTAACTGCCCGGAAAATGAAGGAAGATATTGTGAGAGGCCTGGAGTTGGGCGCTGACGATTATATTTTAAAACCCTTTGATGCCGATGAACTTATTCTAAGAATCAGAAATATATTAAAGAGAACAAACAAATTACCGAAAGATACGGATGCCATGATTCAACTGGGAGTTTACCAGTTCGATTTGCCGAATATGCGTTTAACCTCCGCTTTTTCTGAAACGTTGCTTACTGAAAAAGAAAGCCAGTTGCTGCATTATCTGAGTAAACATCAAAACGAATTGATTAAGAGGAATGATATCCTGAACTATTTATGGAAGGAATCTGATTTCTTCAACGGGCGCAGTATGGATGTGTTCATCAGCAGGCTACGTAAATATCTGGCTGATGATCCAAACATCCAGATTGAAAGTGTACGCGGTATTGGTTTCAGGTTTTACATTAGAACCCCATAATGAATCGCCATTTTTATGCCACAGGCATCTTTAAATGGTTTTTCAGGAAAGGTATGCAGCTGTCCTGACTTTTCATTTTGCTGAATCACGGATTGCATGGCTGATAAGCACAAAGCATCCAGGATGTCATCCGGGGCAAGGGCTTTTTTTGTAAACAGCTGAATAGCCGATTGATAAAGGTTCTCTGTGCGGGAGTCCCATTGCTGCAGGATCGCCAGCCTTTCCGCTATGCCTGCTGTGGTTTTCTTGCCGGCCCTTAAAGGTTTACCCTGATTCAGCAACTGAAAGGAAACTTCCGGGTGTGCTTCTTTAAAACGTACTCTCGCTGCATGATTGCCAGTCAGCAAGTCATCCACTTCTTTCATCTTCGGCATAATGAACCAGCTTTGCTTTGATAGTCCCTTGCCTAAAATATTTTTATTGATTTCATTCGCTTCACTGTAGCTTTCTGCTGCAAATGCTTCGCGACAGGGCACCGGAAACAGACTGGATTTTCTTTCTTTTGGTAAGATTGCTCTGGCTTCCTGCTCACAGGTACGGTGTGGGTTTTTCGCACTGGGCAAACCTAATGGCATGTCGATCAGAAAATCACCATACTTTCCAAAGTATGACCACACTTCGGTAATGTTGCTAAAGCACTTTATGGTTTCTTCAGCATAGCTGGCTGCCACCCAACCGAATTTGCATCCATCTACACCCACGGCATGATTACTCATATTGAAATTATGATTTCTATTAATATTTAATTGACAATGTTAGCCATTCCCTTTAAAACTTAAAACAATCGTTTTGCATAGAATTTTTTAAGCACATCATCAAATTCCTTTTTATAGCTTCGTCCAACCGGAATTTTAAATCCGGATAATAAAATTGCATCATTATTGACGGCGTTTATCCAACTGGTATTAATGAGGAATGAACGGTGAATTCTTAAAAATCCTTTATGGCGCAAACGGGTGGAGAGTTCATTGATCGTCATCTTTGGAACAGCAATCAACTCCTTACCCAGCATTACTTTAATGTCATTGCCGTTGCTTTCCATGTATATGATATCACCCAGTATGATCTTTCGGTTAAATCCTTCTGCTTTCAGGATAATAAAATCTTCATCGATTTCTTTGTTATTATGTCTCAAAACCCGGTCTACTGCTTTAAAAAAACGGTTAAATGTAATGGGCTTTAATAAATAATCCACTGCTTCCAATTCAAATCCATCAATGGCATATTCCCGATATGCAGTGGTTAATACCGTTTTAGGTTTTTTATTCAGCGATTTTAAAAAATCTATGCCATTTAAATCAGGCATCTGAATATCCAAAAACATTAAATCGATGGTTTGGTGTTGCAATACCTGATATGCCTCCATAGCATTTTTAGCTGTAGCCAACAATTTTAAACCATCAATTTTAGAGATATGGTCTTCCAAAAGTGCAATGGCCAAAGGCTCATCATCCACAATCATAATATTAATCATCACTACCTGGGGTTATCACTTCTACCTTAAACCAGTTATCCTCCTGCTTTATCGTTAACGTGTAGTTTTGCCGGTAATACAGTTCAAGTTGTTGTTTGATGTTTTTAAGTCCGATTCCGACCCGTGTTTCAGTCCTTTTTTCAAAAAAGGTATTATCTATTTTAAAAATACTTTGTTTCTTGCTGGAGCTTATCGAAATGACAATTTCTACAATGTTGCTGGTTTTTTCTGCACCATGTTTAAAGGCATTTTCTACCAAAGAAAGATACAGTAAAGGCGGGATGGTATTGCTGCGGGTGATATTTTCCGTTTTTGTAATCTTTAGCCGGTCATCATACCTCAGTTTTTCCAGGCCAATGTAATCATCAATGATGCTAAGTTCATCTTCAATGGGTACCAGTTTTTTCTGTCCTTTATGAAGGATATAATCCAGGATATCAGAAAGCCTGCTGATCGACGCCGAAGTATATTCAGAATTGCGGATGGCGAGTGAATAAATATTATTAAGGGTATTAAATAAAAAATGTGGATTTAGCTGGGTTTTTAAAACCTTCAATTCCAGTACCGATTTTTCTTGTTGAAGTTGTAGCACATTTTGCTTTTCATACTGGTACTGCAACATGTACATGATGGCTATAAAAATGAATGATCCCGTTACGATAGGGAAAATATAAACAAACAGCAGGTATCTCAGATCTGTGAAAATCGCGATCATGCTATCCTTGGGTTGATTGATGAAAAAAGGTTCCGCCAGGTAGATCACAAAAATACGATTGAATACCCCCAGTAAGTATAGACTGCAGAGCAAAGACACCAAAAAAGTCATGTATTTTTTGCAATCAAAAAGCTTTCTGATCAATACAAAAAAAATAAAATTGGCACCAATCACCTGAAAAATCATGTGGCACAATTCATAACAAAATATTTCCTTTACAATGGGTTCCTGGTACTCACCGGATGTTTTGGCCAATCCAAAGGCGAAAAGCGCTGTCCAAAATACGATCTGATAGCCAATGTCTTTTCTGAAATGACGGTTTGCGTCTGTTTTCACCATCTTCAAAACTAGCGATTAAATCATTTAAATGCCCGGATAAATGCAAATGACAAGATTTTACATGCGAACGACATCATTTAGCATTTAAAGGGGGCATGTGGTTATCCGCATTTAAAATCATGGCGTATAAACGCAGTTGTTCCGAAACATTTTGAAAAGCAGAATCTTTGCTGGAAAAAGAAACGAATGGAAGAAAAGAAATTTCATGGACTGGATCATTTGAGGGCTCTAGCCATTTTAATGGTACTGACGTATCATTACCGGGCTTTTAAGCATCCTGCATGGATTGATACCATCGGATCGGTAGGGTGGACTGGTGTAGACCTGTTTTTTGTATTAAGCGGATTTTTAATTTCGAATCAATTATTTAAAGAATTTAAAAAAACTGGTGCCATAAAAATGAATCTTTTTCTATTAAAAAGGTTCTTCAGGATTCTTCCACCTTATCTATTTACCCTGCTGCTATATATCTACATTCCTGTTTTCAGAGAAAAAGAAACTTTACCACCCATCTGGAAATTTTTGACTTTTACTCAGAATTATGGATTAGACGTGATACATAAAGGAACTTTTTCTCATGCATGGTCGCTATGTATAGAAGAACAGTTTTATCTTTTGTTGCCCTTATCATTAGGCGTTTTAATCAGAATCAAAGGATTTTCTTATTTAAAGTTAGGCATTATGCTGCTGCTGCTGATTTCCATTTTTATCCGGGCCTTTTCCTGGTATGAAATTATCTTACCTCACCTTAATTCTCCAGATTTTTGGAAACAGTGGTATCAGTATATTTACTATCCCACCTATACGCGATTGGATGGATTGGCCATTGGTGTTTTAATCGGGCATTTATATCAATATTCCAAGCCGTTCAAAAAAATGCTTGATACCAAAGGAAATCTATTACTGTTAACCGGAATGATCGCTATCTCATTTTCTTTCTGGTTTTGCCAAGATCAAACTTTAGCAAGTGCTTCTATTTTGGGCTTCTCTTTAGTCGCCATCAGTTACGGCATCATTTTAATGGGGGCTATATCCAGCTCATCTTTCCTGGCGAAAAATAAATCTGTTATTACCTCACAACTGGCAATGCTTTCTTATGCTATCTATTTATCGCATAAAGGGGTAATACACCTCACACAACGGTTCGTAGAAAAAAACCATATGGTTATTTCTGATGGTGTGTTGCTGTTATGCTGTTTTCTACTGTGTCTGGCGGTGGCTGTTTTTTATCGGTTTTTTATCGAAAAACCAGCCAGTATATTTAAAAATAGAATAATAAACCTTTAAAAATAAATCCGATGAGAATTATTATTATGATGATCTTTTTACTTCAACTGTTCAAGCCGTCGTTTGCTCAAGATCACCATCAGGAAAAAATTAAAATTAAAGAAGTGGTACAGCAATTTATGCAGAGTACCCCTACAAAAGATTCGGCTACCTTTAACAGTTTATTTCATGAACAGCCAGTATTATGGGTGGGTGTATTAAAGGATAAAACCCAGGGCAAAATCTTGGAGTAGCATCCTGGTAATACCTTGAAATAGGAAAAAACAGCATACCAAAGCGAATTCTATATGTTGTCATTTTCCTTTATATTTACGGATATTTTAGCAGTTAGCGCATGTGGCATCTCATAGGGATCATTATTTCTTTTTTCCTTTCCATCCTTCTTTTTACCAAAAGGGGCAAATCTACAGCAGATTTGGTGCTGGCCTGTTGGTTATTTCTCATTTCATTTCACCTGCTCACTTATTACTTGCTTGCTACAGGAAAGTTTCTTGAATTTCCATATTTATTGGGTCTTGAAATTGCGGTTCCATTTGTTCACGGTCCTTTTTTATATCTGTATACTGCATTATTAACCGGAAAAAAAATCGCTACACTACCGGGTGTTTTTCATTTTATTCCAACTGTTTTAATCTATGGGATTTTATCACCATTTTTTCTGCTGCCCGTATCAGAAAAAATTCTGGTTTATGAAAATAATGGTGCCGGTTATACCACTATACTCAAAATCATCCATTTTGCAGTTATACCATCAGGAGTGGTATATATCGTGCTTTCCTTATTTTTATTAAAAGAACATCAACAAACCATTTCCAATCAGCTGTCGGATATAGAAAAAATCAATTTAAACTGGTTAAATAAACTAATGGTTGGCATGGGCTTAATCTGGTTGTCTGTTCTTTTTGGCAAGGACACCACTACTTTTACCTGTGTTGATCTTTTTATTCTGTATATTGGCTATTTTGGTATAAAACAAGCGGGCATCTTTAACGATAAAATTGAGATTCATTCCCCGTACAATGAAGCGATCACATTCCCGGTTAAATATCAGAAATCTGCAATAGGGGAAGGGCACTTATCAGAGATACACTTGGAGCTTTTAACACTCATGGATCAAAAAAAACTTTTTAAAGATCCGGCACTATCTTTAAGCGAGCTGGCCAGGCAGTTGAACATTCATTCCAATAGCTTATCTCAGGTCATCAATAGATTAGAGCATAAAAATTTTTATGATTATGTCAACGCGTTAAGGATTGATGAATTTAAAACAATTGTCGCTTTTCCTGAAAACCAAAAGTTCACCTTGCTGTCACTGGCTTATGAGGTGGGCTTTAATTCTAAAACATCCTTTAACAGGAATTTCAAAAAAATAACGGGATTATCACCCACAACCTATTTAAAACAACATAAGATTGAACTTCAGGCACAGTTTGATCAAGAAATGAGTGCCACCTTACATAGTGGAACCATTTAAAGGCCACTATCATGCATTTTTGTGCATCATACCGGGCAGATGATGGATGGCCCGTTTGGTTTTCAATGATGAATTAAAATGAAAAAAAAGATTTTCCAGTTGCTGTTCGCTGTATTCGCTATTCTGATCGGATTATATCCGCTTAAATATTTATTAAATCATGGGAAAACAGGAATATTAAGTGGCAAGCCAGATTGGCTGCTGCATAGTGAGGTCTGGCAATTTTCCTTTTATAGCCATATTGTTTTTGGTGGAGTAGCTTTATTAATTGGATGGATTCAGTTTAATGCAAAGCTCAGGCACAATAAACCTCGTATTCATCAGTTTATTGGCAAAATTTATGTGGTATCCGCTTTAATGAGTTCTTTTTCGGGCTTTTATATTGCGTTGTTTGCAGACCAGGGATTTTGGGCTTCGCTTGGTTTTTGCTGCCTGGCCATCATTTGGTTTTGTGTTACTTTGATCGCTTACCTGACTATCAGGAAAAAACAAATTTTAAAACATCAACATATGATGATCTATAGCTATGCCGCCTGTTTTGCTGCTGTAACACTGAGAATATGGTTGCCTGTTCTCATTGTGATTATTGGCCATTATGGTACCGCTTATCTTATGGTAGCCTGGTTATCGTGGATTCCTAATTTGTTCGTTGCACACTTCATCATTATAAAAGGTGAAGTCCTACATGAAGGAGAGACTAGGCAGGTGCCGGCAAACTGAATTTTAAAGGAGTAATAGGAGACATTTATTAAAAGGGAGACAGAAGTGAAGTGACAGTATCATTCGAACACTATTCATCCTGGAAATATTTATGGTGATTTATTTTCCTTTGTGAAACATAGAAATTCATCGGCATCTGTTTTGAAATGCCGATGAGAAAAGGTTTTGCCTTTTCAACTATTGCTATTGGCCTTTTATCCGTGCTTTCTCAATATCGGCACTGCCAACGGCTCTCTTTTTATTTGTATTGTTACTACCAAAGTTATAATTAAAGCCAATGGAAAAGGTTCGCTGATAAAATCTATTTTTAAAGGTTGAATTGGCGTTAGGTATAAAATTGGTCATTCCATCTGCAGTATAAGTATTTAATATATCTCTGGCACTGAGTTTTATAGCTCCTTTATTGGCCCATATTTTTTTCTGCAAACCGGCATTCAGTTGTCCGGTAGCATAGTTTATGAATTGTCCTCCAGCTCTTCTGGTAATTCCCCAGCCGCTTATCTCTGCGCTCCATCCGCGGCCAAGTGTAAATTGATTGGTCATATTCATTTCTCCAAATGTAGAAGACTGATCAAGTGCATTTCCAAACAAATCACCCTGAAACCTATTGTTAAATACCTGAAGGTAGGTAGAAAAAAACCACCATTTGGCTGGTGAAAGGTTTGCGTTCACTGAAGCACCAAAATAGGTTGCTTTTCCAATATTGCCTGTTCCATCTATAAAAATATCTTCCTGCTGACGGATTACCTCATTCTGGAGGTCGTTCACGTAGAAATAATAGAGTGAGGCACTGAATGCACTTTTGTAATGGTAAGACAATTTATAGTTATTGGAAAATTGCGGCCTGAGATAGGGATTTCCGGAAGAATAGGTAAAAGGGTCTGAAATCGTAATAAAGGGATTGAGATCCTGATAATATGCACGACCAATTCTTTTACTATATGAAAGAATTAGCAGGCTATTTCCAGCGCTATCCAGCTTATAGGACATATATGCCGTAGGAAACAGGTTGGTGTAATGATTCCTGAAAGCTGAATCCGGCACTACCGCGTTGCCCAGCTGATGCCCGCTCGCATTGGTGTTTTCCAGGCGAAGGCCAGCCTGAAAAGCAAATCTATTCAGGCTTTTGTTTAAATTGAGATATATGGCATTGATGTTTTCCCCATAAAGAAACTGGTTGGACAATGTGTTGTCTACTGTTCTAATACCTTTATTAACATTGAAATAATTGGCAGCATTATCGGTATTGACATAACTGGTTTTAAATCCGGCTTCTATCTTTGCCTTACCTGTAAGCGGCTGTGAATAATCCGTTTTAAGGGAATAAATATGGATGTCGGTTGGCAGATGGCTGATCATATTTCCGGATCCGGTTAAATTTCCTGTTGAAGAAAAAGATTGATTAAAAAAGGATTGATTTGTTTTAGAATCGTATTTCAGATAATCGATGTCAACACTGATTGATCTTCCAATACTATCAAACTGATGCATATAATTCAGGTTTATGCCATGATTTCTAAAATTTCCCGTACTATAGTTGTCTGCAATAACGGTATTTGTTAATGCTGCCTGACCATCAAAAAGACTGTTCACAGAGGGGTTTCCGGTTTGGTTTGCCGTATTAAGGCCGGTAAGAACGATTCCCCAGGTGGTCCTGGCTGAACTAAAATAGTCCATCCCCAATTTAATATTAAAGGCATTGGCTACCGGCTTTATATACTGAACCTGTGAGAATATGGATTTTAATGAACCATCAGTTTCAAAGTAATGTCTATCCAGATCGAGTTTTCTAAACCCTTGATTCAGGCTATAGGACAGGTTGCTGAATAGGTTTACTTTTCCTGTTCTGTAGTTGAGATTTGCACTCTCACTGGTTTGCGCTTTATGTGCCTGTGCAAAACTGGCCGCAATCGAGCCGTTGAGGCCTATAGCTTTTGATTTCTTTGTTTTGATGTTGATCACTCCGGAATTACCGCCGGCATCGTATCTGGCCGGAGGATTATCCATGAGCTCAATCTGGTCAAGCGTGGAAGAGGGAAGTGATTTGAGGTATCCGGCAAGGTTGTTTCCGGAAAGATAAGTCTGTTTACCATCAATTAAAACCATTACACCAGATTTTCCTTTGAAAGTGATGTTGCCATTGGCATCTACCACTACGCCAGGTGATTTTTCCAATACCTCCAAAGCGTTGGCACCTTCATTTGAAATCAGGGCACCAACATTAATAACTGTGCGATCAATTTTTTGTTCGATATATGCTTTTTTGCCTACAATAACCACCTCAGCAAGATGATTGGCATGGGTACTCAATACGATATCTTCCAGTGAGACCCTTATTTGATCAGAAAGCGTGAGGCTTATCGTTAGGCTATCCATACCAAGGGCAGAAACTGCAATGATATATTTGCCTTTTTCCGGAACCCGGAGCATGAAATAGCCGGTACTATCGGACTTGGCTTCCTGCACAATATTTGTGGCATCTGCCAAGCGGATACGCACTGTAGCATGGTCAATGGGTATCCTATCCATTCCGATAACACGCCCCTTTATCTGATAATGGCTTTGATTTTTTTTCTCAATAAGGATACTGCCTTCAATTTGTCGAAAGGTGAGTTCCGTTTCCTTCAGCAATGCTGTAAGTACCTGTTCAATAGTTCTGGTCTGTAAACTCAGGTTCAAACCGGTCATGGATTTGATATCTGCATTCCTGTAGAAAAATCTAAATGTAGTTTTAGATTCTATTTTTTTGATCGCCTGATGCAGGCTTTCATGCTGAAGTCCGATCGTAATTTTTTCAGTGACTATAGACTGGGCATTTCCACTCGTAGCATGAAGCATCTGGAGAAAGCAAAGTAAAATAGAAAATGAAAGCAAGCTTACGCGCATGAATGGAATAGATAAGAGGTGTGTAATATAGAGCTTCTTGCTAAAATTTATACATAGCTGTTTCAGCCACTGCATTGATGCAGAAAAATTCATACTTTTAAACGTTTAATTGATTGTCAGATTGATTATACAGCCCGGATGATCCAGGCACCCTGCAGACCGGTTGCACCCGGTTTGCAGCTTTTTCGCTATCCCCATCCGCCTTGCAGACGGGTAGCCATTCACTTTTGATTAGCTCATGTTTATTGCCAATGTTTTTTTATTTGCAGCCATTTCCAGTAATGATGAACTGACCGTTTGAGTTTTTGCTGTAGCCCGCCTGATTAATGGCACATATCATGGTTAAAATTTCATCTAGACTTTTATCTCCTAAAGCGGTTCCGGAGAAACGGCATCCTTTTATGTTTTCATTGGCAAAAGCAATCCTGACATTAAACCGTTGTTCTAAACGTTTTGCAGCCTCTTCGAAGGTTGTATCATCGAAATATAAATCGTCCCGCCAGCTAATGGTCTTTTGGGCATCTACTGTTAATTTTTCATTATCAGCTTTTGAGATGTGATAAATTAACTGCTGATTAGGAGTAACATAAGCCAGAAGATGATTCTGGTCAGCAACTCCCACCTTTCCGCGGGTAACGGTTACGATGATCCGGTTGGCAGCTTTCAGGGCTTTAATGTTAAATGCAGTTCCAAGTACGGTGGTTGTAATATTTCCTGTCCGCACAATGAAGGGCTTATTCTGTTGATGCTGAATATCAAAATATGCTTCTCCGGTCAGGTGTACTTCCCGCGTTTTTCCATCAAATGATTTCGGATACTGCAGTTCTGATGATGCATTGATCCACACGGTGCTGCCATCTGGCAATAGTATTCTTTTAGTCTGGTGTTCGGAAACGTTTAACGTGGAGAAATTTCTGGCTTCAATCTTATCTTTTATGGAAGTCCAGTTGATGGTTACATAAAAAATGATGGCGATTAAAGCGGCGGCGGCGGTAAGTTTTCTCCACTGTATGATTCTCACTGACCGCGAAGGGACTACGGTTTTTGACCTTATACTTTTCTGGATATCATTTCTTAGCTCCGTGATCCATAATTCACGACCAGTATTATCCAGGTGGTTCCATTGGGTATCCTCGGGCTTCATTTTGGCGAGCCAAATTTCTACCTGTTCATTTTCCGTAACGCTGGTTTCACCACGTTGATAGCGGTTTAGCAATTCATCAAAATTTGGATAATCCATAATAGCTCAATTTCTCAGTTGTCGTATAACTGCGGAGATGGTACTACAAAAAAAAAATAAATTTTAAATGGCAAGCCTAAAGGTTTTCATTGCCTAATGAAACCATAGGTATACCAGGGCACCCGCAAGTAGATTGTTGTTAATGGATGTCCGCAAGTGCTTAAGTGCCGAACTTAATTGATTTTTTACAGTCTGCTCTGATAGGTTAAGTATTTTGGCAATTTCAGAAATGCTTCGGTGCTCAGTTCTGCTTAGCAAAAAGATTTGCCTGGTGCGGCGGGGTAGTGCTTCTAAAGACTTATCAATGGATTTTTGCAGTTCCTCCGCCTCCAGCTGATCCTGTGCGGTGTATTGTTGTGTTGTTTTATTAACCTGCTCTTTGGCTGCATGTTTTTCCCTGATCAGGTTCTCTCTGATTTTATCAATTACCTTATACCTGACAGCTGAATATAAATAGGTCTTTAGGTTTGTGTTAATTTCAATGGAATGCCTATCCTCCCAAAGTTTGACAAACAAATCATGTAGCAGATCCCTGGCCACCTCCAGATGATACAATCTGGAGCCTGCAAATGCTGCAAGCGTGACCGCATATCGATCATAAATTTCGGTAAACGCGTGGTGATCATCTTGTTTTAACAAAATAAACAGTTCATTGTCGCTTAGGAGTTTTATATCAATCATTTTATCCGTGACGAATATACTAATACCAATGATATAGTTTTGGACTTAAGTTTTAGATTGAATTTACTGCATCTGATTCACATGACGAAATTTTACAAACAATATGAAGCCAGAGATGCCATCTCTTATTGTTTCCTGTTCATAGATAAAAATTAAAAATTTAGCTTGCTGCAACATTATCATTGGTTTTAGGCAACAAGCCGGTTTTTATCAGCTTGTTAAGACTTAAATACGCCCATGGTTTTTTGCATGAATACAAATTCGGATATATTTGCACTATGTTTAATAGCGGCATCTTGATGCCTATCATCATTGTATTCGGTATGGCCTACAGTATTCTGGCCAGAAAGCTGACTGTTTCAGCCGCTTTTACCGGCGCCTTACTGGCCATTATTATTTTTAGTGCTGCCGGTTATACCGGACTAGCCATGATGACCACATTTTTTATCTTGGGTTCTGCCGCCACATCCTGGCAAAAGCATCAGAAAATGGTTTTTGACAGCGGTGAGGGAACCGAAAAAGGCCGCAGTATGCTACAGGTGCTGGCCAATGCTGGTACGGCTGGGCTTGCAGGTCTGGTGGTTATTTTGTGTCCCCGGCTAGCCCATCTGTTATTGCCTGCGGTGGCTGCGGCTTTTGCCTCCGCAACAGCAGATACGCTCTCCTCTGAGCTGGGGATGGTTTACGGAAGAAAATTTTTTAATATTATTTCTTTTAAGCCTGACACTTGCGGTAAGGATGGTGTGATCAGTCTGGAAGGTACCCTGATCGGTATTTTGGGAAGTTGCATAATAGCCGGCATTTATGCGCTTGGATGGGGCTGGGGCATCAGCGTTTTGTTTATCGTGCTTTCAGGAACAATAGGTAACATGACCGATTCTGTATTGGGGGCTTTGCTGGAGCGGAAAGGGTTGATCGGAAATAATGCGGTTAATTTTTTGAATACGTTGCTTGCAGCGGGCGTGATGTTGGCACTCGAAGGGATTTTTGATTAGTATCTATCTTTGGTATAATGTTGCCTTTCTGTACTGAGACATAACCAAAAGACGGATTGAAGTGTTAAGTTGAACTTTTGTGCTTCTATCAAAAATTTTTATATTTACTGAACTGAGGGAACCAAATCCCGTCCTTCGGCAATAACTGCCCTGCTAAGGCAATTCTAAAGAAGATACCATGAGAAGAACATTTTTACTGATTACAATTGGGCTTTTAGTATTTAATTTCACATTTGGTCAATCAGTGAAATATAAGCAACTTGACAGCTTATTTAATGCTCTTTTTAAGCAGAAAATGTTTAATGGAAATGTGTTGATTGCAGACCAAGGGAAAATCATATTTGAAAAAAGTTATGGCTTTGCCAATGAGAAAACCGAGCAAAAAAATAATAACCAAACCATATTTGAGTTGGCATCTGTTTCCAAACAATTTACTGCTATGGGAATTGTTTTGTTGGAAAAACAAGGAAAACTGAACTATGACGACAAAATTTCTAAATATATTCCTGAACTGGCTTTCTACGGAAACATCAGCATAAGAAATTTACTTAACCACACTGGCGGGCTTCCTGACTATATAGAGATTTTTGAAGAAAAGTGGGATAAAACAAAATTTGCTACCAATCAGGATATTGTAAATGTTTTTGCGAAATACAGGCCAAAAGTTATTTTTCAGCCTGGCGAAAAATACCAGTACAGCGATACAGGTTATACTTTATTAGCATTGATAATAGAAAAAGTATCAGATAAGACATTTGGACAATTTTTAAGTGAAAACATCTTTCAACCATTAAAAATGAGAAATACGTTTATCTATAGACGTAGATTTGAACCAAAAGAAATAAAGAATTATGCTCTTGGTTATGTTACAGATAGCTTAGGATATAAAGTGCTTCCTGATAGTTTTGGAAAAGAATTTTACACTTATTATCTAGATGGAATCGTGGGCGACGGAACCGTAAACGCTACAACAGAGGATTTATTTAAATGGGACAGAGCACTTTATACCGATAAATTGATAGATTCAAAAGATAAAGAACTCATATTTAATTCTGTAAAAACCAAAGATGGCAAAGAAACTCATTATGGATTTGGGTGGTTCGTAGGGAATTCAACAAAAAATGGCAAAATCGTATATCATACCGGAGGTTGGCCAGGGTATTCTACTTATATAGAAAGGCATTTGGACAGTGATAAAACGATAATAATCCTGCAAAATCATTCTGAAGCCAAAATAAATTCATCTTTGCAAAAAGTAAGAACGATATTATATAATTAATCTTAAAAAAAGATGTATTCTTTTTAAGGGGAGGCTATGATTGTTGTTAGATCTAAATTTTAGCTTTTAAACTTTTCAAATACCCAGTGTTTTTTTGTGCTTGAAAAGTTTTAAAATTCAACACGATATCCATAGTTTACTATATTCATCAAATAATATGCTCTTTATATGGCTTATCATTTTGCCCATTCTGCTTTTTTTAATTCTGGCATATCTCTGAGTAGTTCTAATGCTTTTATGCCCGATATTTACTCACATCTTAAAGTGGAATTTAATATATTCAATATCAAGACATCTACATTGCGGTCGAGGTGACGAGGTGTGCTTTGCCAAGGTTTATTTTTCCTTTACAAGTTAGCTTAAACCTCGTGTCTCACCATCTCCTATAACATACCCTTTCCCTTCCGGGGGATATATGCCAATTTCACATCGGTAAAGGTGCCAATAGGTGCGTAGGGACTTTTACCAGTTTTTAATAAGTAATTACCTGTTCTTCTAAATGTTCAGGTAAATCACGATAATTATATTTTTGTCCACGTAATTGTGGTTCAAACCCAGCAGCTTTAATAGATTGCTGAATGCCATTTGCTGTAAAACGATGCGGTGCACCTGCAGCAGAAACCACATTTTCCTCTATCATGATTGATCCAAAATCATTTGCGCCGGCATGTAAACACAATTGGGCAGTTGTTTTACCAACTGTTAACCAGCTTGCCTGAATATTTTTAATGTTCGGCAGCATGATTCTGCTTAAAGCGATCATCCTGATGTATTCATCAGCAGTTACATTATTACTAATACCACGTAATCTTTTTAACAAAGTGCCATCATCCTGAAAAGGCCATGGAATAAAGGCCAGAAAACCATTGGCATCAGCAGGCTTTTCACTTTGAACCTGACGAATCCAAACCAGGTGTTCAAATCGTTCTTCAATGGTTTCTACATGGCCAAACATCATGGTTGCAGAAGTGGTAATATCCAGCTGGTGACAGGCCCGCATCACATCCAGCCATTCCTGTCCACCACATTTTCCTTTAGAGATTAAGCGGCGAACACGGTCGTTCAGAATTTCAGCACCCGCACCAGGAAGCGAATCCATCCCGGCTTCTTTTAATACACTTAAAACTTCGGTATGGCTAATGCCTTCTAATTTCGCTACGTGGGCAATTTCCGGCGGGCCTAAAGCGTGAAGTTTTAAATCGGGATATAATTCTTTTAACTTTCTAAATAAATCAGCATAAAAATTCAACCCTAAATCCGGGTGATGGCCACCTTGAAGTAATAACTGATCGCCACCTAAACGAAAAGTTTCTTCAATTTTTACTTTATAAGTTTCAATGTCAGTGATGTAACTTTCATCATGACCAGGTCTTCTGAAAAAGTTACAGAATTTACAGTTCGCAATACAAACGTTGGTGGTGTTAACATTTCTATCTATCTGCCAGGTTACTTTACCACTCGGAACCTGAATTTTTCTCAGTTCATTGGCTACAAACATCAATGATGAAGTATCGGCATGGTGGTATAGGTATACGCCTTCCTCTTGCGTTAAAAAATCAAAATGTAGCGCCCGTTGCAGTAAATCGGCTGTATTCATGAAGCAAAAATACTCGAAATAAGTAGCACTATAATCACAGTTTTATAAAAAAACAATGTAGCCTTAATTATTTTTAGTTGTATCTGCTTTACGTTTAAACAGGTTTCGCAAATTGTTTCCTTGGTTTTTTAATTCTTCTAAACGTTTTTTTGCGCTGTCGTTAACTTTTGTTAAACTTTCATTGGCCTTAATTACATTGTTTTTAACTGTATTTTGCCCGGTAGTAACCGCATCAGAAACTTGTTTAACCGTTTGCTCACCAGTTTTTATAGCGCCCGAAACTTGTTTTATTTTTTTATTGGCATTTACTTTACCACTGTCTATAAACTTTTTAGCTGCAACAGCCATTGGCGTTTGTTCTAAATTACTCAATGGTTTAGAGGTTGTTACAGGTGGTGGTAAGGCTATAGTGGTTGTATCATCAACAGGTTTACCTAAAGCAGTATTTGTTTTACCAAGTAATTGCTCATCTTCCGGTTTTACTATGCCACCATTTGCGGTATAATAGGTTTTACTTTTTAAATAAGTTGTTTTGGCGGTTTCTAACTGTACTTTTGCGGCTGCTATTCTTGCGGCATCGTTACTTGCAACAGCTGCATCATAATTTAACTGGGCATCGGTAAGTGCGAGGGCCGCAGCTTCATAAGATTTAGTAAAGTCAATTTTTTCTTCGTTCTTTGTTGCGGTATTACATGCTGTTAGACTGAAGGTTAACAGACAAATTAAAAATATATTTTTCATATTATTTTGAGGTAGTAAATTGGCTAACTATTTTCTTTAAAGAACTGGTTTCCTGATCTTCTGTTATGTTCCCACCCAGTCTTTCAATCTCTAAATTGTTAATACTCTTAGCGAATTCCAAATATTTTAAGTATCTGCTAAGGATTTCTATTTTCGTTCCATTGTTGGTTTGTTCAGTATTGCTAAGGTTTTTAACGAAGGTTTCCATGTTATCTATACAAACAATATAAGCTTGAAAAGCATTTGGTGTAAAGTAATCATTAACCAAATTATTGGTTTCGAGTTGTGGGTATAATTTCGGCAATGTAACAGGTGTTTTCTTCAAGGTTTCAGTCAAGTTGACTCCGAAATTTGAAGTGTTTAAATACATTCCCTTGGTTTTCATCTGGCAATTTTCGATGGCTAAATTGGTGGTGTTAAGTAGCTTAATTAAGTTATTCTTTTGGTTGATGTTATCCAGAAAAGTATTTACAGCTAATGCAATAAATAATCCTGTAAAAGTAGAAATAAGGGAGATAATAAAACTAAACGTATCATTATTGTTTTTACGCCAAGGGCTATTTCTTTTAAAATTGAGTAAAAAAAGACTTATAGCAACTAAAATGAGCGATATTATCACATATGTCAGCATATTTTTTTTGGTTTAATTTTTCAATAAATTTAAAGAATTAAATGTAATAAAGAAATTACAAATGGTGTTTTCATCATTTAACAAATCATAAAAATTAATCATCCATTGGCTGTTTAAGTGATTAAACAATTCAGCAATTCAACAATTCGTCTATCTTTGTTGGCTATGGTAGATTTTAATCGTTTTACACTGGCTAACGGATTAAAGGTTTTGGTTCACGAAGATCCGACCACTCCAATGGCAGTTTTAAATATTTTGTATGATGTGGGTGCCCGTGATGAGGACCCTGATAAAACTGGTTTTGCTCACTTATTTGAACATTTAATGTTCGGTGGATCGGTTAACATTCCCAGTTATGATGAACCTTTACAAAGGGTAGGTGGTGAAAATAATGCTTTTACCAGTAATGATATCACCAATTATTACATTACACTCCCTGCAGAAAATATAGAAACGGCATTCTGGCTGGAAAGCGACCGTATGTTAAGCTTAGCTTTTTCTGAGAAAAGCCTGGAAACACAAAGGAACGTGGTTTGTGAAGAATTTAAACAGCGTTATCTTAATCAACCATATGGTGATGTTTGGTTAAAATTACGCCCTTTAGCATATAAAAAACATGCTTATCGGTGGGCCACCATTGGAAAAGAACTTTCGCACATCGAAAATGCAACCATGGATGATGTGAAGGCTTTCTTTAAAAAACATTATACACCCCAGAATGCTATTTTAGTGGTTGGTGGAAATGTAAAAACGGAAGATGTTAAAAAACTGGCAGAAAAATGGTTTGAACCTATTCCGGCTGGAGAGAAATATGTCAGAAACCTGGTACAGGAAGATGTTCAAACTGAGGCCAGAACTGAAACTGTAAAAGCCAGTGTACCCTTAAATGCTATTTATATGGCTTTTAAGATGCCAGGAAGGCTTAATTCCAACTACTACGCATTTGATTTGCTCTCAGATATTTTATCGCGCGGACAATCTTCACGTTTATACAACAGCCTTTTAAAGGAGCAAAAATTATTTAGTGATATCAATGCTTATATTTCCAGCAGTCTGGATGCCGGATTATTTATTGTAGAGGGCAAACTGGTAGAGGGGGTGGCGATGGAAACTGCCGAGAAAGCCATCTGGAAAGAATTGGATCAGCTTAAAGCCGAACTCGTATCTGCAAATGAATTAACGAAGGTCAAGAATAAGGTAGAGTCGGTATTGGTGTTTTCTGAAATGAGCTTACTGGATAAAGCCATGAACCTGGCCTATTATGAGCTATTGGGCGATGCTACCCTATTGAATCAGGAGGCAGGAGAATTTTTAAAAGTAACAGACGAAGATATTAAAAGAATCGCAAACGAGACTTTTGGCAGGGAACAATCATCAACTTTATATTATTTAACTGAAAAAGATGCTTAACAGACAATTAGCGCCTGATTTTAAGCAGGTATCAACCATCAATTTTATACAGCCCATTCATCACAAATTGGATAATAGTATTCCGGTTTATACCGTTTATTCTGGTGAGCAGGATTTGGTACGTATAGAATTTATTTTCAATAACGTAAACTGGAATATTGAAAAACCGCTGCAGGCCATTGCCGTTAGTGCCATGTTAAATAATGGAACCAGTAAACTTTCATCAAAAGAAATTGCAGAACAAATTGATTTTTACGGTGCATTTTTTCAAACGGAATATGTACAGGATCAATCAACGGTGACACTTTATACCTTAAACAAGCACCTGGCAGCTGTATTGCCCATTTTAAAAGATGTAATTACTGACAGCCAGTTTCCGCAGGCTGAAATGGATATTTATATTCAGAATCAGAAGCAAAAACTGCAGGTAAACCTGCAAAAGAATGATATTGTCGCCAGAAAGGAATTTGCACAGGCACTTTTTGCAGATACGGCTTATGGTGTAAACATTGAAGAGCGGCATTATGACGAACTGAAAAGGGAAGATTTAATTGCTTATTTCAAGGCTGCCTACGCACCGGATAACTGTATGATTGTAGTGTCGGGTAAATTTGAAAACGAAAGCTTTAACCAGCTAAATGAACAATTTGGTCATCATTGGGAAAATGGCAAGGCTGTGAAAAATAATTTTAAATTCAACATCCTGCCCCGTAAAGTTATTTATAAAGAGCGTCCTGATGCTTTACAATCTGCCATTAGAATAGGAAAGCTGGCCGTCAATCGTACGCATGAAGATTTTCCGGGCTTACAGATTTTAAATACCATTTTAGGCGGATATTTCGGTTCACGCCTGATGAACAATATCCGTGAAGATAAAGGATATACTTATGGTATCGGTTCTGGAATATCATCCCTGCAGGATGCAGGTTACCTGTTTATCGCAACTGAAGTAGGTGCTGAAGTTTGTGCTGATGCCCTGGTTGAAATTTATAAAGAGATTGAATTGCTTAAAAACGAGCTTGTTATGGAAGAGGAGCTTATGCTTGTTAAAAATTATATGCTCGGGTCAATGCTGGGTAGTCTTGAAAATGTTTTTTCTCACGCAGATAAGTTCAAAAACATTCATTTATTTGGTTTGGGTTATGATTATTATGAAAACTACATTAAAAAAGTAAAGTCAATAACGGCCGAAGAAATCCGTTCTTTAGCCAATCAGTATTTTAATCTGGAAGATTTTACAGAAGTGGTAGTAGGGAAGAAGTAATTAATTTAGAAAGCTATATCTAAACCTATAAGGTGTTTAAGACCTTATAGGTTTTTTTTATTATCTGTACTGGCAAAGATAAGCTGTAGGAACCTCTGTTTTAACTTTGAACCTGGAATTGGCCGGAACTTCGAAACTATTTCCAGGTTCAAAATGCTGCCAGTCGGTTTGATCGGGCAGCAATGCTGATAGTTTTCCTTCCACAATATGCATAATTTCTTTGTCCGCCGTCCCAAATTCATATTCACCGGGATTTATAATTCCTAGAGTAGATTTTCCTTCTGCGGTTTCGTAACCAAGAGATTTAACGTTTCCGTTAAAATAAGTATTTTCTATTATCATCGTTTGATCTTTTTGTAAAGCTATAAAATTTGAGATAATGGTAAAGCCTGTAAAAAGATAAAGCTCCCCATCGCGGGGAGCATCTATCCAACTAACAAAACATATTTTTTAGGTTACTATCCTTTTTTAACTAATTTGTATTCAATTACGGGTTTGCCGCGTTCGCCGCCATCGCTACCAACACCCATGCTTACAAATCTTAATTTGTAAATGTTACCTGCACTGTCTTTTATTAAATAAAAGTATTTTTTAATGATTCCCGTACCTGTTGTTATTCTCCAGTTGCTCCCAATAACATCTCTTGAAGTTAAAAATGTCAGTCCAGCCAGGTTAGCTTCAGTAAAATTTGTATATGTTATTGAGGCTGTTTCTTCAAATTGAAGTGCGCTTACGCCACCTAAATTATTGGTCGTGATAAAGTCCTGGTAAAAATATGGATTGGATTCCGGGTCACTGGCTAAAGATCTATAGGTACTGAAGCTCCAATGAAAATCCCACTCTGCTTTTTTAGGCTCTGCGTTGACTACAACTCCATCATTATTATTTCCGAGAGAGACAAACGACAAATTAAAATCGGCATTTTTTGAAATACTTACAGTTTTAAAAGTAGTTTCCTGAACTTTTGCATATTGTAACGTATAGCCAGTTGTGCCATTTCTTAATACCCTCACTTTGTAAAGATTTGGTTCTGTATAAGTTCCGTTTAAACCTAAAATATATACTTTATTTTCGGCATCAGTTGCAGATACTGCAGCTATAGCAGTGCGATTTAAGCTCCCGTTATAACTATCAACTAAACTAACCGCATTTACCAATGGGGGAGATGCTTGTAAACTCATATTATAAACCATTGAGGCTTTAGCATCATTCAATGTTACGGCATTAATATCAGTTTTATTAACAACCTGGGCTAGCGCCTGAAAGGATTGATTAAGTACGACTTTAAAATCAGCGCCGTTATAAAATCCTAAAGCCCAGCTTTTTCTATTAACCGACGTTGATTTATCTGTACTTAAATCTGCATACACAATGTTAGCATAATTAGACTCAGCGGTTTTACCACTTAAAGTTAGCGTACTTCCACCTGATGGTGGTACAACAATTAGAGGTTCATCGTTATCTTTTTTACAAGCAGTAAAAGTGATCGCCAAAACGGCGATTGCAATCATAGAGTGAAGTTTATTCATCATTTTTTGTTTTATTATTTGTTCCAGTTAAAAGTTATTCCGAGTACATAAGAGCGACCATAGCTGTAGGGCACCGCACCACCGCCTGTGCTATGGGCACCGCCTGATGCCGTAGAAGAATTGGTGAGTTGAGTAACATCAAACATATTTTTTACCCCTGCATTAATCGTGAAGTATTTATAAAGACTTTTGTTAAACATTAAATCGGCTAAACTAAAATCACCGATTTCAACCAGCTTATAATCTGCTGCATTGGCACCATTGTTTTGATAGCTGGGTAACTTGCCGGTGTATTTGTAAAATAAGCTGATGTTTCCTTTAAGCTGAGGCAGGTTATACATTATTGTTGCCGTAATTTCGGGAGACCATGAGAATGCTGGAATAGTCAGGCTTGGGTTTTCCACCAATTGTTCGTTATATCGGCCAATGTAAGAAGCACCAATAGTGGCATTGATATTTTTATAAATGACTGTATTATCTACGGTAAAGCCTGTAGTTTTAAATTTTGATAAATTGAATAATGTGGTGATTGTTGCATTTTGCACTGATTGTGCAAATGTGATGCGGTTTTTGAACAGGTTATAAAAGGCAGCTAAAGTTGTACGAAGTTTAAATTCGGAGGTATTATGGGCTTCCCATGTTAATGAACCGTTAAAACTGTTTGATTCTTCTGCCTTTAAATCCGGATTGCCGAGAATATTATGACTGGCATCTACAAAATCATAATACAATTCGCGCAAAGCTGGAGCCCTGAAGCCGCGTGCATATGCCAATCTTAAATCTAATTTTCTACCTAATGCAAACTTGGTATTGATTGATGGAATGACTGGTGGCGCAGTGTAAACAGAATTTTTAATGATCCTTAATCCTGGTCTGATATTAATGCCAGCTATTGGTTTGATTTCTGATGATATAAAGAAAGCATAATCATTGATTACGGGTGTACCATTAATTCTTTGTCCGCCGGCTGCATCCCTGTTGTATTCCATCCCGGGCTGAAAGGATACTTTATCGTTCAGGATATACTGAGCAGTAGCCCTGAAAATTGCCGAATTGAATTTAGCAGTATCCTGTTTACCCTGATCTGTACCTAAAATGTCTGTTCCGGTGCTAAAATTATGGTTGACTGTTTTGGTTAATCTTTTTAAGTCAGAATAGCCTGCAATTGCCGTAATTTGAAGAGAAGGACTTAATTTCCATTCCGATTGTAACTGGTTAGTATAACGGGTAGTTTTATAGGTTTGCCATTCTGCAATATAATTTAAAGGATTCATCCCTCCGCGACTGATAATTTCTTCCTTTAAACCATCCAGCCTGTACCAGATATTAAAATTTTCATTGCGATAGCCGAATTTAGTATTGGCCAGCCATTGTTCTTTTGGCTTCCAGCGGTTTCCATTGGCCAGATCCTGATCTACGATATCTCTTGGCGTGGTACTGGGTTTAATATTCCAGCCGCCAAAATCATTATGCGTAACACCAGCCAAAGCACTCCATCCCTTATTTTGCCAGCTCAAACCAATGTTTTGAACATGATTGCCTTTACCAGAAAATGGAGTATATTCTTTCCCTACTGTTTCTTCCTGTACTCTTGCTGTAACATTTAAGTTCGATTTTCCGGCTCCCTTCGTGATGATATTGATCACTCCGGCCAAAGCGTCTGATCCATACACGACTGACATCGGGCCTTCTACTATTTCTATTCGCTCAATGGTATTGATATCAATTTGATTCAAGCTTTCTCTGGTATCAGACCGGTCAATCATCGGAACACCATCCAGCAATACTTTTACGTTCCGGCCACTCATGCCCATTACAGTAACATCAGCGGTGCCTAAAGTCAGGTCATTGCTGAACCTGAAGCCTAGTTCTGTATTTAAAACCTGTTGAATATTCAGCGCACCCCGCAGTCTGATTTTTTCTGCACTTATCGTTCTTACCTGGTAAACTGAATTTTTTATCGATTGTGGTCCATACTGACCGGTTACCACAACTTCCTTTAAATCATTTACCCCCAAGGTATCAACTTTAGCATGCTGAGCTACAGCTGATAATCCACATAAAACGAAGGCAAACGACAGATATATTTTCATTTATTTAGACTAATTATAAATAATTATGCAAATTTGTACATAATCACAAAATGGAGATAACGCAAGGCGGATAATTAATGCCGTTATACGGATTAAAAACAGCATATGATAAAGACGCTAATGCCTGTGATAACCTTTATAAAATTTAACTAAATGAAAATTAAACTCTCAGCGTATGCATCACAACATACCATCCATGAACAGGTTTACAAGGATAACTTCCAGATCAAGGAGGATATAGAAGAAATGGAGAAGCAAATTCAAACCCATAATTATCAGATTAAATTAAAGGAAAAATGGTTTGACGGAGTTCACATCAGCAGGGTTGAAATAGCCAATCAGGGCGTTGAAGATTTTTTATATGAATCTTCAGCTCATCATATCGGCTTCCTTTTTTGTATAGACGGTAAGATAAGTTTTAATAAGTCCACCAATACCGGTTATTTACTCAACATAGCTAAAAACCAGTATTATGTTTTATCAGGCCGGCTTGAACCCCTGGTAATTCGTGCTGTCAAAAAGGCTTGTTACGTATATGTTCAGCTAACAACATCTTATTTTCAAAATCTTACCAATCAGGAGTTAAAAGATCATCAAACGATTCAACAACATCTATTAACCCCAGAAGTAGGCTTGTGGCTTAATCGTTTAGAAAGTTATTCATACCAGGGACGGGTGGAGCGGATTTTTCTGGAATCCAGAATGTTCGAATTGATTATTTTTTACCTGCAGAAAAAAGAGCCTGCAGCTGTACCAATTAAGGAAGATGATATGATGAAAATTATGTTTGCCAAACAGCTGGTTGAAAATAATTTGCAGCGTCCGGGTTCATTGATTGAGCTATCCCGTCGGGCCGGGATTAATGATTTTAAACTCAAGAAAGGTTTTAAAATACTGACTGGCTATACTGTTTTTGGTTATCTCTATAAATTAAGGATGGAAAAAGCACAGCACCTGCTCCTGCAGGAGAAGAAAACAGTAAACGAGGTTGCTTTTCTGGTAGGATATAAAAATGCACAACATTTTATTACGGCTTTTAAAAGACAGTATGGAATTTCGCCGGGAAGCCTGAATAAAAATAATCTGATCCAAATAGATGAATAACTAGTTTTTTGTAAGAATAAAGTGAAAAAGCACTGAACGATCAGCTTGTTGTACATAATACTTTTCTGCAATAACTACATTTACGGATTAATTATAGAACATGATCATCCTTTATATTATTGTAGCCATTGCCATATTGGTTTTAATTGTTATCAATCTACCTGTTTTCGGAAGCTTACCCAGTGGTTTAAGGCTAGATAAAATTCGTCATTTACCGAATTACCGCAATGGTGCCTTACAAAACTTATCTGTTACCCCCATGCAGCCGGAAGGGATTAGTTTCTTTACCATAATGAAAGCATTTTTCTTTGAAGATCATCCCAATAAAATTCCAGTTAAAGCATTAAAATCTGTTAAGCCTGATATAGATGCTGTACCGGATCAACATTTGCCGGAAGTGATCTGGTTTGGACATTCGTCTTACCTGATTAAAATAAATGATCTCCGCATTTTGGTCGATCCTGTGTTTAGTAAAGTACCCTCACCTTTTTCATTTATAGGAAGTAAGGCTTTCCCGGGAACAGATTTTGTGAAGGCCGCGCAATTTAAAAATATTGATGTCTTGCTCATCACGCATGATCATTATGATCATATGGATTTTCAAACAATCTCAACCCTTGTACCTCATGTTAAAAAATTCGTCACTTCCATTGGTGTGGGTTCGCATTTACAAAGATGGGGGATATCTGCTGATCAAATCCATGAACTTTGCTGGCATGAAACGGTTTCATTAGCTGAAGACCTAAAGTTTACAGCAGTGCCTGCCAGGCATTTTACAGGAAGGAAGTTTAAACGAAATCAAACCCTGTGGTCTGCATTTGTATTGGAAACCTCCCAATCAAAACTGTTCCTTGGTGGAGATTCCGGATACGATACCCATTTTACTGAAATAGGTAAAGCGCATGGTCCGTTTGACCTGGCGATTTTAGAATGCGGGCAATATGACGCCTATTGGCCATATATTCATATGTTTCCGGAGGAAACGGTGAAAGCTGCAATTGATCTTCAGGCTAAAGTTTTATTACCGGTGCATTGGGGAAAATTTAGTTTGTCCATGCATCCCTGGAACGATCCGATAAACAGGGTGGTAAAGGCCGCAAAGGAAAATGGATTGCGTTTGGTGACACCGAGGCTGGGTGAAACCATCCGGTTAAATAGCTATCTGCCTGATACAAATTGGTGGCAGGAAGAATAAATTAAACAATAATGCTCACACTGTGTTTAATTTTAAACGCAGCTAAATTATGAAAACAGACCTTATAGAAATTTTTCAAACCATTAGGGCCGGAGTACAACCTTATGCCACACGCGGTTATACCGTTCATGAAAATTCTGAAACCGGATATGACCTCTACAGCGAAAAAAATATCGAAACTTCTGAAGGAAAAATCACAGAACGTTTCTTTATAGGCATTTATATCAATGGAGATCAAGTTGAAGTGAAGCTGAATACAGCAGAATTTACGGCTGATATATCTGGCTTGCACCAGTTCGATGATCATAAAACCGGATTTCAAATTACTGCTTTAGACGATCATAAATTAAGTGAGGTACAAAACTTTATTGAAATTATTCACACGAACTTTAAAGAAAAAGAGTGGATTTAATGATTTGATAGCTAAATTTGCTGACACATTATTGTTGCATAAAATAGCATCTTTGAATTACCTTTCATCTAAAAATAACATCGAATGGCATGATCAACTGAAATCCAGATTAGAGGATTCGGGATTGAAATGCCATTTTTTTGTTGAAGATAATTTCAGCTTAATTTTATTCAGCGAAAATCACATTGCCATTCATCTAATCAATCTTAAGAATCATTTTCGGCCTGCTGACCTTATTCAGTTGCAGGAAAAATACAATAATTCCGGAATGAAACTCATCCACCTTTGGGAAGATATCTGGATAAGCCGGCCAGCACAGGTATTGGCCAGAATAAAATCATTGCTTGGGCTAAATGAACGGATTCATGGCAGAAAAACAAAGGTGAATAAAATTGCAAAGCCAATTGCTGATCATTTTATCAATGAAAATCATTTGCAGGGCGCAGTGAGCAGCCGGTATAAGCTGGGCTTATTTGAAGGGGGACACCTGGTTGCAGTAGCTACTTTTTCGGCACTGCGGAGAATGAACCACACCGAAAATTATCAGTCAGCGGAGTTAATCAGGTTTGCCGTAAAAGCGGGTTATACAGTTACAGGTGGTTTAAGTAAGCTGATCTCGCATTTTCATGCCATTCAAAAACCCAATGATTTAATGACTTATGCCGACAGAGACTGGTCGGCGGGTGAGGCTTATGCAACACTTGGTTTTAAACCAACTGGTTTACTTGAACCTCAGGAATTTCTATTGGATGAACACCTGAACCGGAAACTCAGGAAGGACCAGGTGTCTGTTTCATTTCATCCTTTGGTTTTTAATACGGGTAGTTATAAATTTATCCTAGAGTTTTAAAATGGCAGATTATAATTTAATCATTATTCTGGGTGCAACGGCATCAGGAAAAACCAGGCTCGCCGTACAGGTAGCCGGTCAGTTAAACGGCGAGGTGATCAGTGCAGATAGTCGCCAGGTTTTCAGAAAAATGAATATTGGAACCGGAAAGGATCTCCATGAATATGAAATCAACAATAAAATTATTCCGCATCACCTGATTGATATCCTGGATCCTGGCGAACGTTATCATGTAGATGCATTCAAAAATGATTTTTATCGTGCATTTGAAAAGATTAAATCAAAAAATAAATGGCCAATTCTATGTGGTGGAACCGGAATGTATATCCACAGCTTGCTGCAAAATCAGCCATATACTGCTATCCCCATAAATGATGCCTTAAGAAGTGAATTGTTATCTTTTGAAAAGGATCGACTGGTGGAGCTGTTAAGCAATTATCCGGAAGCACATACAGCTCATGCAGACCGATCTTCCAGAAAGAGATTGATCAGGGCAGTAGAAATTGCAGCTTACTTAAAAAACCATGATATTAAAGAGAAGATAACACCTGAAATTAGGCCCGTTATTTTTGGTTTAAAAAATCAAATTGAAATTACCAGGGCAAAGATTTTATCGCGTCTGGATCACCGGCTTGAAAATGGGATGATAGAAGAAGTGGAGTCGTTAATAGCCGGTGGTGTTCCGAAAGATATTTTAGTCTTTTATGGTTTAGAATATAAATTTATAACCAATTATCTGGATGGACTGCTCAACTATCAGGAATTAAAGTCTGCACTTGGCATAGCCATTTGCCAATATGCCAAGAGGCAAAATACTTTTTTCAGAAAGATGGAGAAGGATCAGGTGAACATTCACTGGCTTGATGCATCTTTTCCTGCCCAGGTGCTCACACAGCAAATTACGGATAAAATCTACTCAAAAGTATAAATATCTTAAAATAAGGATGTTTGGTCTTTAAATTCCTAAAAGTTGTTTTGACATTGCTTTTGGCATAGGTTTTGTAACTATGATGATATATTTATTTAACTTAAAAATAATATTTCATGAAAACATTTACTAAAATTATTGCTACTTCAGCAGCTGTAGTGGCATTATTTTTCTCGACTAATGCAAATGCACAATCACAAAAATTAGGAATAGGACTAACTGCAGGTATCCCAACAAATGATGCTTATAATTTTGTTGGTGGGGTGGATGTTCGTTATCAGTTCGATGTTGATAAGCAATTATCAATTCCTGTTACTGCTGGTTATACTCGCATGTTTGCTAAAGACTTCACAGTAGGTAATGCAACTGTTGATGGTCCGGATTTTGGTTATATCCCTGTAAAAGTTGGTGCAAAGTACTTTTTTAATGATTCTGGGGCAGGTGTTTACGGTTTAGCAGAACTGGGTGCTGGTTTTGGTACTAATTCTGGAAGCAAGACCTCATTCGTATATTCTCCAGCTGTAGGTTATGCTTGGAGTAATGGTTTAGATTTAGGCGTTAAATATGAAGGTTTATCAAGAGACGGTGGTAGCATTGGTTTCTTTGGCTTACGTTTAGCTTATGGATTTAATTTGTAAGATCATATAATTCATTACAGAAAGCCCCGGCAACAGTCGGGGCTTTTTTTATTTATCATCATTTCTGAAAAAAATGAAAATAAATAAATCTGGATGAAATTATTTTACGTATATCTATCAAAACCTTATTAATAACTTAAATTTATCTGATATGAAAACGATTACTAAAATCTTCGCAACAGCAGCAACAGCTGTTGCAATTTTTGCTTCAACAAGCTTAAGTGCCCAAACAATGACAGAACCTGATCCAAATCCGGCTCCGAAGGGTATGGCCTTCAAAGTGGGTGTGGGGATTAATGGCGGTGTTTTTCGCGATAAATCGCCAATGGATTATGCATATGGAGCAGATCTGAAATTACAATGGGACTTATCTCCTTACGTAGCAGTTACTGCATCAGGTGGTTACACTAAATTAATTGCTAAAGACAATGCGGTAGATGCTGATTTCATTCCGGCAAAAGGCGGTGTAAAAGTATTTCCTATTAAAAGAATGTATCTGGCTACTGAAGCTGGTGCAGGTTTCGCTATCCAGGATGGTGCTAAAACAAACTTTATCTACTCTGGTGGTTTAGGCTATGAATTTGGCGGTTTTGATGCCGGCATCAGGTATGAAGGTTATGTTAATGACAGCGCTTCAACAACCTATTTCAGAAAAACAGGTCAGTATGCTTTAAGACTGGCTTATAATTTCAAATTATAATTAAAACATCATATAATTTGAAAGCCTCGCAATTTGCGGGGCTTTTTTCGTTTATTTAATATTAAATTACCTATTTTGAACCCAAAACCAAATACCATGAAACAAATATTCGGACTTGCCATACTCTTCACTTTTATTGCTTGCAACCAATCAGAAAAAAAGTCGGCAGGTAGAACTGATTCTATACAATCAGATACATTGAGTAAAAATAACCAGGTTTCTATTAAAGATAAAAAGAAAGAAGATATCCTGATCAAGTATGTGAATCTAAAAAATGCCCTGGTTAAATCAGATGAGAAGCTTACTCAAAAAAATGCCGCAGATTTACAGAAGAGCCTGGCTGATTTTGAAGGGTGTGAACCTACAGCTGAGGTTGCCGGTAAAATAGCAGGCAGTGGAAATCTTATTGATCAGCGGAAAGGTTTTACCATTTTAAGTTCTGACCTGATTGCATTGATGAAAAGTGCAGAAATAGAAAAAGGAACAATTTTTGTTCAACACTGCCCTATGGCTAATAAAGGAGATGGCGGCGATTGGCTATCTACAGAAAAGGAAATCAGAAACCCGTATTATGGAAATGAAATGCTGGAATGTGGTAGGGTTACAGAAGAATTAAAAGCAAATTAGAAAATCGGTTTTATATTAAATTAAGCATGATTGTTACGTCTTTCTGACTAATTGTTCATATTAATTTAACAGATTTGTTATGCACGTATATTAATTTTATATAATTTAGAAAGCTATAAACACAATACAATAATATGTCAGATATTGCAGAGATTAAAGTTGATGGTAAGACGTTAGAATTGCCAGTAATTACAGGAACTGAGGATGAAAAAGCCATAGATATTTCGAAATTAAGGGATCTTTCTGGTTTTGTAACCTTAGATACTGGTTTTAAAAATACAGGTTCAACTAAAAGTAAAATCACATTTTTAGACGGTGAAAAAGGTATTCTTAAATACAGGGGCTATTCAATTGAAGAGCTTGCCGCAAAATCCAGTTTCTTAGAAGTAATTTATTTGATCATATACGGAGATCTTCCAACACAAACACAGGTAGAAGATTTTCAGGCAGAAATTAACAGGCATACCCTCATCCATGAGGATATGAAGAAATTTTTTGACGGATATCCATCACGATCTCATCCCATGGGGCAGCTGGGCTCATTAATATTCTCGTTATCAACTTTTTATCCGGAATGTTTAAAGCCAAATCAGACTGCAGAAGAGCAAAACCTGACCATCATTAAGCTTTTAGCTAAATTTCCGACGATAGTTTCGTTTGTTTATAAAAAATCGTTGGGTCACCCGCTGATTTATCCGAAAAATAAATATGATTATGTAACCAATTTTCTTTGGATGACTTTCGGACAACGTACGGAAGATTATGATGTAAACCCAATCGTGGTAAATGCCATGAATAAATTGCTGATTCTACATGCTGATCATGAACAAAATTGTTCTGCATCAACTGTTCGGATCGTTGGTTCATCAGATTGTAATTTATACGCATCTATTGCTGCAGGTATCGCTGCATTGTGGGGTCCGCTTCACGGTGGCGCAAACCAAGCTGTTATTGACATGTTGGAGTTAATTAAAGCTGACGGTGGAGATACAGAAAAATGGATTAACAAAGCTAAAGATAAAAACGATCCTTTCCGCATGATGGGATTCGGACACCGGGTTTATAAGAACTTTGACCCGCGTGCTAAAATTATTAAAAAAGCCTGTGATGATATTCTAGAAAACCTGGGAATTGATGATCCAATTTTAGAGATTGCGAAGAAGCTGGAAGAAGCTGCTTTAACTGATCAATACTTTATTGATAGAAAGCTTTATCCGAATGTAGATTTCTATTCAGGTATTATTTACCGTGCGTTAGGTTTCCCTTCCGAAATGTTTACGGTATTATTTGCCTTAGGCCGTTTACCTGGATGGATTGCACAATGGAAAGAAATGCATGAAAACAAAGAGCCAATTGGTCGTCCACGTCAGATTTACGTTGGTGAAACCGATAGAGAATTTGTTGAATTGAAAGACAGAAAATAATTATGATAAATCATAAAAAACCCACTTGATAATGTCGAGTGGGTTTTTTTATGACGTTAAATCTTGAACAGTCGTCTCTCTGAATTTATTTCAGGGTCTTATTATATATGTTGTACAGCATAAAAGATGCTGAAACAGTTCAGCACGAATATTAAGTCTAAGTAGCTACATAATAAATTAAATTAATCATCGCCATTTCTGATAGCTTAAAGGCAACTGCATAAAGAATTAAAATCCAAAAGATTTTAAAGACTGTGCTCCACGTTTTACGCTGATAAAAAACGGTAAGTGCTTTAAACATATACCAAAATAAATAAATGGTCACGCCGATCTCCATAATTTTAGTTAAAAAAGAATCCTCTCCAAATACCTGTATCATGATTGGCTTGGTTATAATGGAGACGATAAAATAAACCATCATTCCGTGGATAGTAAAAATCAGGTGATCTAAATAGTAAATATGATTTTTTCTAAAATTGAGCATGATGAACCCTGCCAGCAAAGGCATCAATAAAAAATATTGTTTTGGCCTGTTATGTTCTAAAGTCTCCTGGATAACTTCAGATTTCTCGCCAATAGTAATTGCCCTTTTTTTAATCAGTTTTTCATACCAACTGTCTTGCTCGGCTAAAGACATTTTTTTCTGTCGTAGAAGATAGGCAGCATAGGTACTGTCGTTCCTTTCAATATGGATCTCATTAAAATCTTCAATCCTATTTGCTATAGAATCAGATTTTAACCTGGTATTTTCTGCTTTTAGTCTGTTTAATTCTTTTTCCTGATCGGCAAAGCCCAATGCAATAAATTCTTCTTTCTTGATTGCCTCATCAATCGATTTAGTGGCTTTATTAGCAATTTTTTTAGGTATTCCAGTAAGTTTTAATGCTTTGTTTACACTGTCTGTTACATTTTGATTCTTTTTCTTTTCAATATTAACATGAACATTGTCCGTATCTTTTTCGCCATGTTTTGGAGAATATACCACCAAAAAATATACAATAGATACGAAAATGTACATACTTACCGGATTGATGTACCGGGCTCTTTTCCCAGCTAAATAATCAAGTGTAACCTGACCTGGCTTTGTTAAGAGAGGGGAGAGTGTTTGGAAAAACTTATTATCAAAATGGAAATAGTGTGCAATACTGTGGCTAATGAAGCCCCAGAAACTTTCTTTAAGTTCTAAATTGGGTTGGCCACATTGGCTACAATAGTGTTTCTCTACATGTGCGCCACAATTGAGGCAATCATGTTCTTTTCTATACTTACCAGATGACATATGTAATTTTGAGCGTTAATTAATGACTAATGGCCTCAATAGCTTTCTCTTCAGCTTTGGTATGTTTGTGTTTAAAAATAAGTACAAAAACAATGGCAATGACCAGTACATATATAGTGAAAGCAAGCCAGATATTATGCCAGTCTTTAACATCTAATGACCTGCTTAAATCGCCATTTTTTAAAACACTGATCCCTTTGTCTTTTAAAAATTTAAGCAAGTGAATGTTGTCTTCATTACTTTTTACATACCTGGAAAGTGAACCAATATTGCTGTAATAGGTTGTAAAATATTTATTAATCATCCAGCCGGAAACCAGGCTTCCGAATACAGCTCCAAAACCATTGGTCATCATCATAAATAAACCTTGCGCAGATGAACGGTTTTTAGGCGTGGTAGAAGTTTCTACGAATAATGATCCTGAGATATTAAAGAAGTCGAAGGCCATGCCATAGACCACGCAAGAGGTAATGATCATCCATAAGTTGGCCGACGGATCACCAAATGCAAACAAACCAAAGCGTAACACCCAGGCAAACATCGCAATTGCAATTACCCATTTAATTCCGAATCTTTTCAAAAAGAATGGAATAGCCAGAATGAAGAGTGTTTCTGATATTTGTGAAATGGATAAAATAATGGTGGAATAACGGATGACAAAAGATTCTGCAAAAACAGGAAATAATTTAAATTCATCCAAAAAAACATCGCCATAGGCATTGGTTAATTGTAAAGCAGCACCCAAAAACATGGAAAAGATAAAAAACAAAGCCATTTTATAATCTGCAAAAAGCCTGAATGATTCCAGTCCTAATTTTTGGGCGAATGTTTTTTTCTCACTAATCAGATTCAATGGTTTACAGGCCGGGAGTGTGAATGAATAAATACCCAGAAACAAAGCACTTATGCCTGCAATGTAGAATTGATTTGCGCTGGCTTTATTGCCTGTTAAGTTCGTAATCCACATGGCTACGATAAAACCCACTGTTCCCCATACACGAATGGGCGGAAAGTGCTTTACCACATCGAAATTTCCATTTTTTAGGGTAGTATAACTGATGGAATTACTTAATGCAATGGTTGGCATATAAAAACACATGGCCACCAATATCACCCAAAAAAATGTATGGGGATCATTTACCTGCGGAAGGTAAAACATGGTAGCAGCGTAGAGAAGATGTAAAATGGCATACAGTTTTTCTGCGTTGATCCATTTATCGGCCAGGATGCCTGTGATGGTTGGCATAAACAGCGATGCAATACCCATTGTAGAAAAAATAATTCCAAAATTAGCACCATCCCATTGTTTGGTACCAAACCAGTAATTTGCAATGGTAATTAACCAGGCAGCCCACACAAAAAATTGCATGAAACTCATTATAGTTAAGCGAAACTTAACGTTCATAATAATAGTTTAGTTTGATTTTTTAAAGTAAAGGCTGAATATAGAACTAATTTGAAACATTATTCAAAAATAAACCCAAATTATTTAAAATAATCTGGGCAATTTTAACTTTTGGTTATTTTATGAAAAATACCGGATTTACTGTCATCATGCGAGTTATGATGTACCTCTTTTATTCAATTCGTCTCTTAACCTTGCCGCTTTTTCATAAGCTTCATCAGCTATGGCTTCCTGTAATTTTTGCTGCAGTTCTTCCACTGATAAATCATTGAAGCCCTGTTGTTTGTTTATGGTTGGTGTGCTATCTGCTTCAGGTTCTTTGGCGATGGAATCCATATTCTCCAGAAACAAAAAGTCATTGCCTTCAATAACAATCCCTGCAGAAGAAAGGATAAACTCATAGGTGTAAATCATGGCATCAAAACGAACAGCCAAAGCAATGGCATCTGATGTTCTCGCATCTATCTCATGCTTGTTTTTACCGTCATTGCAGATCAACTTGGCATAAAAAACACCATCAACCAGGTTATAAATGATAATTTCCTCGATGTTGATATGAAAAGTATTGGCCATTGACTTAAATAAATCATGTGTTAAGGGCCTGCTGGGTGTCATCTTCTCAATCTCTATCGCAATGGCTTGCGCTTCAAATGCACCAATAATGATGGGCAAACGTCTCCGTCCATTTACTTCTCCTAAAACAAGGGCATAGGCACCAGATTGGGTCTGGCTGTAAGATAAACCTACGATATCTAACTTAACTTTTTTCATATTTGCTGATGTCATGTTGAGCTTGTCGAAACATTTTGGATAATCCTTCGACAGGCTCAGGATGACATGATTGGATTATCCCTTATGGGCTTTTAAAGCTTCAATTAATTTAGGTACTACTTCAAAAGCATCACCAACAATGCCATAATCCGCTACTTTAAAGAAAGGTGCCTCCGGATCTTTGTTGATCACTACAATCACTTTAGATGAACTTACACCTGCAAGGTGCTGAATCGCACCGGAAATCCCGATAGCAATGTACAAATTCGGACTAATAGAAATTCCGGTCTGACCAACGTGCTCAGAGTGAGGTCTCCAGTCTGCATCAGATACTGGTTTTGAACAAGCTGTTGCTGCCCCCAGTAAGCCTGCTAATTCTTCAATCATTCCCCAGTTTTCAGGTGCTTTTAAGCCTCTTCCTGCAGAAACCACTAATTCTGCATCCGGCAATGAAACTTTATCAGTAGCCCTAACAATCTCCTTGATAACAGTTCCGAGGTCTGATTGTTTAATGTCTGCAGCAAAGTTTTCAACTGTCACTTCTGTTGGATTTTCTTTTACTCCAAATGCATTCGGGTTCAGTGCAATCACTTTATTGGCAGAAGTCAGTTCTGTAACGGCGAAAGCCTTTCCGGAAAAGGCTGTTTTCTTAACCGAAAATTTACCATCATTACTGGGTAGTTCAACGGCACCATCAGCCAATCCAGCTTTAAGTTTTACTGCAATCCTGGGAGCCAAACCTTTTCCGGAGAATGAGTTGGATAATACGATAATATCAGCACTTTCTTTTTCAGCCGCGGCAGCGATTACACTGGCATAAGCCTGATTAACAAAAGTTTTTAACTGGTCTACACTTACATTTAATACTTTAGCAGCACCGTACTTTCCCAATTCTTTTAATTCACTTTCAGCCACATCACCAATGGAAATAGCAGTTAAATTTGTTGACTGTTGATCGGCAATGGCTTTGGCATAAGAAACTGCTTCAAAAACAGATTTTTTAAATTTACCTTCAGCCTGTTCTACATATACTAATACTGACATATATTTATTTCTTGATCCTTATTCGGATGTGTGTAAACGATTTGATTATTTAACTAAGTTCCTTTTCGGGCTTTAGGCATTAAATGACTTTAGCTTCGCTGTGCAATAAGCCAATCAGCGATTCTACCTGATCTGCAGGAACTAATTTAACAGAGCCGCGTGGGGCAGGGGTTTCATATTTGGCAACTTTAGTTACCTCTTCAATCGCTACGGCTTCTACTACATTTAAGGGTTTGGTTCTGGCGCTCATGATTCCACGCATGGTTGGAATTTTTGGCTCGGCAACACCCTCGGCGCAGCTTGCCACAAATTTGCCTGAAACGGTCACGACTTCTTTACCACCTTCAATTTCTCTTTCAATGGTAGCCGAGCTTCCATCATAATCCAGTTTCTTGATGATGGAAACAGAAGGGATATCTAAAAACTCACCCACCATTGCTGCAACCTGGTTCCCGTTGTAGTCAATAGATTCACGACCAGTTAAGATCATGTCGAAATCTTTATCTTTGGCATATTCTGCAATTTGTTTTGCAACAAAGTAAGCATCACGCGGCGCGGCATTTACACGAACAGCATCATCAGCACCAATGGCAAGTGCTTTTCTAACCGTTGGATCATTAGCTGCTTCACCAACATTGATCACGGTTACTGTACCTTTGCCACCTTCAGTTAGTTCAATTGCTCTTGATAAAGCGATTTCATCGTAAGGATTAACAATATATTGCACTCCTGCCGTATTGAATTCGGTATTATCGTTGGTAAAAGTTATTTTTGTCGTCGTGTCGGGCACGTTACTGATACAAACTAATATTTTCATATTTATTGAGATTTATATATAAGGTCTTTCTGCAAATTTAATTAAAAAAGCAAGGAAATAAAATGTCATCAACCCGTTTAGTCAAGTTATTGGAGTTTTTAGAAAGTGAACCTAATGATCCATTTATCCTATATGCCTTAGCCACAGAGTATAACAACCAGAATGATAAGGAAAAGGCCTATTCTTTTTACCTTCAGTTAACGGATAAACACCCTGATTATGTGGGGACTTATTACCATTTAGGGAAACTATATGAAAAAGACGGGCAAAAAGAGAAAGCAATCGAAGTGTATCAGAAAGGAATGGTAACTGCCAGAAATAAACGTGATATGCATGCTTTTTCGGAACTTCAGGGTGCTTATAATTCTGCTGCAGGCCTGGATTATGAAGATGATTAGTTTTTGCAATAAACCATCTTCACATTTATTAATCTCTTCAAATGCAACTTAAACCCATCTCAGCTAAGAAGCAATGGTTATTTATCCGTAATGTATTGTTTTTTACTTTTACCTCCTTTGGTGGCGCACAGGCACACCTGGCGCTTTTATTAAAATATTTTGTGCACAGCACCAGGTTTATTTCAGAGGAGGAATTATTAGAATTAAATGCACTGGCGCAGGTTTTACCAGGCCCGGCATCTACGCAGACTTTGGTTGGTATTGCCTGGAAAGTAGGTAAGCTGAAACTGGCTATTATTACCTTCCTTATCTGGATTTTACCCACTGCTGCAATCATGACCTTTGCAGCGATAAGCTATGCCTTGCTTGATCAGAAGCAAAAGTTTAATGACGTACTGGAATATATCCAACCTATTGCTTTAGGTATTGTAGCCTATGGTGCCTGGAAACTAGGCAGAAAAGTATTAACCTCACAAGTGTCACTGTTTTTAGCTGTCGGATCGGTAGTGGCTACATTTGTATTAAGAAATGCTTATGTATTTCCTCTAGCCATTTTGGTAGGCGGAATCATTTCTTCTGCCGTAGAAACGCCAAAAGAAGAAGCGGAATTGAGGGTGAAGCTATTTGCTAACTTAAATCCTAAAAAGATGATTTATTTTTTAGGTGCATTGCTATTGTTTGCTTTGGTGGGCGCAATCATCAACCGGACGTCTCCCTTCAGTTTGCCTATTCGTTTACTGGAGAATTTTTACCGTAACGGTATCCTGGTTTTTGGCGGTGGTCAGGTGCTTGTTCCATTGATGTTTACTGAGTTTGTTGATATGAAGCATTATTTGGCTGCACCTGGTTTTTTATCGGGTTTTGCATTACAGCAAGCACTCCCGGGACCAACATTTTCATTTACCAGTTATCTGGGGGCATTAAGCATGAAAAATTTTGGTTATGGCTTGTCAGGACAAATTTTGGGTGGTTTGATCGGAGTGGTGGGGATTAACCTGCCGGGATTAATTCTGGTATTGTTTATAGTTCCATTCTGGGATGACCTGAAGAAAATTTCCAGGATACGGCATAGTCTTAGTGGAATCAATGCGGTTAGTGTAGGTTTTATCATCGCCGCATTTATTTTATTGCTGGTTCCTATGGCAACAAACTGGCTCTTTTTAATAATTATGTTAATTACATTTTGCCTGCTGAATTTCACGAAAATTAGTCCGCCGGTAATTGTTTTGGCTGGAATTTTAATCGGGTATATTTTTTGAGAAGTAATTCTTCAAAAAAAATGATACTGAATATGAACGGGAGATTCTGTTCTGCAGATCAATATAAACAGCGTAGATTATGACATTTGCTTCTACAGATATCAGCTAAATCTGCGCGGGATAATGTTTGACTCAAGGTTATTCGGCTATACAGGATTTGCAGTAGCTAAGTACAACAGGCTAAGTTCTTAAACTTAAAACGGTGGATCATCATCATCATGCATATCATTACCTCTTGAAGGCATAATGATGGTATTTCCCTGTGGTCTGGGATTGTTGAAGTTATCGAACGATTGTGATGGCATCATCCCGGCACTAGAATCTCCTGATCCTAACATTGGAGAATTGAAGTCTTCTTCCAGATCGGTGAACTTTACAAATTTACCCACGAAACGAAGCGGAACAATTCCTGTTTCACCATTCCGGTGTTTGGCGATAATTACTTCCCCTATACCAGCCTGCGAACGTCCTTGCTCATCTTCGGTAATTCCATAATATTCAGGACGGTACAAAAACAGTACCATATCCGCATCCTGTTCGATAGATCCCGATTCCCTCAAATCGGACAGCATGGGGCGTTTACCCTGTAAACCCGGCCTGCTTTCCACTGCACGACTCAACTGTGATAGTGCCAGTACCGGTACATCCAGTTCTTTTGCCACTGATTTTAAAGCCCTTGAAATACTACCAATTTCCTGTTCACGGTTACCACCACCTTTTCCTTCGCCTTTGCCGTGCATCAGCTGCAGGTAATCCACAATAACCAGCTGGATATCGTATTGTGATTTAAGTCTGCGGCATTTTGCCCTGAATTCAAAAATATTTAGTGCAGGCGTATCATCAATTAATAAAGGTGCTTCTGTTAAACGGCCAATTTTACTGTGCAGCTGCTGCCATTCCCATTCCTGTAAATTTCCTTTTCTGATTTTTTCCTGCTCAATTTCTGCTTCTCCTGAAATTAGACGATTTACGAGCTGAACCGATGACATCTCTAGAGAGAAAACCACTGTTGGCTTTGCAAAATCTACAGTCGCATTTCTGGCACAGGTTAAAACGAATGCGGTTTTTCCCATCGCCGGACGGGCAGCAATAATCACTAAATCCTGTTTCTGCCAACCGCCGGTGATCCGGTCAAGGCCCGTAAAACCAGTTGGTACCCCCGTTAAACCATCTGTTTTGGTTCGGAGTTCTTCCAGTGTGGCCAAAGACTGCTTAATGATATCGTCCATTTTCTGTGTATCTCTACGCAAGTTATTTTGGGCAATATCAAATAAACCTTTCTCTGCATGATCCAGCAAATCAAAGATATCTGCAGTATCCTCGTAAGCTGTAGTGATGATATCGGTAGAAATACGGATCAATTCCCTTTGAATATATTTCTGGGAGATGATCCGCGCATGAAACTCAATGTTGGCTGCTGATGCAACACGATTGGTAAGGTTGGTAATATAATAGGCACCTCCAACCATTTCAAGCGAACCCGTCTGGCGAAGCTCTGCAGTAACCGTTAGAATATCAACGGGTTTAGATTTTTCAAAAAGCATGTGAATGGCTTCAAAAATCTTCTGGTGCGCTTCCTGGTAAAAAACTTCTGGCTTTAAAATATCAATTACAGCAGATAGGGCATCTTTTTCAAGCATTAGCGCACCTAAAACCGCTTCTTCTAAATCCAAAGCCTGTGGGGGTAATTTCCCCATGGTACTTACTGTGCTGGTTAGCCGGGCCTTCCTCGCTGTTAAACTGTTTTTTCCACCTTGTCCGTTATCGATACTCATTTTACAAAAGTAGTTAAAAGTTTATCGGAATGTTTTAACAAGTTACTAGCACTTTGTTAACAAATTGGGTCTTAATAAATTTATTTTTTAAAATTTTTAATGTTTGAAGCAGACAGTGAAGAGAGAGATGGAGAATCTTAAATAGAGGAGAAAGAAAGAATTGTAAAAGTAATAGAAAATAGGGCATGGAGAATAGGAAGATGCCATACCAGTCAATTCCTAATTATCAATTTCCAGTTACCATGCTTAGATTGTAGGTGGTATCGGACTGATCTATTTATTCAATTAAAAATATATTTCCTCTCCTTTGCCTTAAAACAGTTACTTTTGCAAACAATTTCGAAACATGGATAATTTTAGAAGGCCACAGCGCGTAAAAGAAAATAATGAGTTTGTATTCGGCATCAGGGCCGTTATAGAAGCGGTGAAAGCAGGAAGGGATATTGAAACGATTTATCAGCAACGTGGCTTAGGTGGAGAACTTTTTCTTGAACTGAAAGCACTTCTAAAAGATACCTTAATTCCCTTAAACTCGGTTCCTGTTGAGAAATTGAACCGCATGTCGCAGAAAAACCACCAGGGCGTAATTGCAGTGATTTCACCAATTACTTACCAAAATATTGAAGATATTGTTCCAGCGATATTTGAAAAAGGAGAGGTGCCATTAATTTTGGTGTTGGATAGTGTAACTGATGTGCGTAATATGGGTGCTATTGCCCGTACAGCTGCCTGCGTTGGTGTACATGCCATTGTTGTCCCCTTAAAAAATGCGGCTCAAATCAATGCCGACGCTATTAAAACATCAGCTGGTGCTTTATTTAGTATTCCCATATGCCGGCATGCCAATCTTCATAAAACCTGTTTGTATTTACAAGACAGTGGCTTACAAATTGTAGCTTGTACTGAAAAAACGAGTGATTTGATTTATGCACCAGACTATACCATGCCAACCGCAATTGTAATGGGATCAGAAGATGAAGGTATTTCCAACGATCTTTTGCGTGTAGCTGATCATTTGGCCAAGATTCCAATGTCTGGGAAAATAGAATCACTTAACGTTTCAGTTTCTGCCGGTGTGATTTTGTATGAGGCAGTAAGGCAAAGAACCATTTTCTAGAAGCTTCAATTAGGCATCTGCCAGATAAAGAATTGTTAAACAAAAAAATCCTAACGGCTATATAGCCGTTAGGATTTTTTGTTTATTCATTTACTTTTTAGCTTAAATGAATTTGTTACCGAATCTTGATTTCACCTCGGCTACAAATTCTTTCACCTTTTGCTCTTCATTTCTTGGACAGATCATCAACATATTGTTGTTTTCTACCACAATATAATCATGTAATCCGTTTAAAATAACCAGCTTTTCTTTCGGCACGTTCACCATACAATTAGAAGAGTCAAACATAATTACCTGCTCAGAAGGGATCACGGCATTGCCAACATAATCCTTATCGGCCATTTCATAGATGGAAGCCCAGGTGCCTAAATCAGACCAGCCAAAATCGGATGGCAATACATAAACGTTATCTGCCTTTTCCATAATCCCAAAATCAATAGAAATATTGGTGCATTGGAAATAGGCATTGTTGATAAATTCCTTTTCACCACCTTTATTTAACTCGGATCTGCCAACGTTGAAAATTTCATACATATCGGGCAGGTGCCTTTCAAAAGCACTTAATATGGCACGTGCCGACCAGATGAAAATGCCCGCATTCCATAAAAAATCTCCGCTTTGTATAAAGGATTTTGCAAGCTCCAGGTTTGGTTTTTCAGTAAAAGTTTTCACCTTGTGTAAATCAGTATCTGTATTCAGTACGTGATCGGTATGCTGAATATAACCATAACCAGTATCCGGACGGTTAGGTTTAATGCCTAAAGTAATCAGGCAATCATTTTTTGATGCCGCTTCCAGTGATTGTTCAATAGATGCAATAAATCCATCCATATCTGCAATGGTATGATCAGATGGTGCCACCACGATGGTTGCATTTGGATTCAATTGGGCAATTTTAAAACTTCCATAAGCAATACAAGGTCCTGTATTTCTCATTAAAGGCTCAGCAAGAATCTGATTATCGCTTAATTGAGGAAGTTGTTCCTTGATCAGATCTGAATAGATATCGTTGGTAACAATAAAAATATTTTCCGGTGGGCAGATCTTTAAGAATCTTTCATATGTACTTTGAATCAGCGTTTTGCCAACGCCGAAGAAATCTATAAACTGTTTAGGGTATTCTGTTCTACTTACCGGCCAAAAGCGACTTCCAACACCGCCTGCCATAATTAATGCATAGTAATCTTTATTCATTATATATTTAAATGTTACACAATACCTTCGTTCAGGAGATCGTGCATGTGGATTATTCCAAAGTAAGTATTTTGTTCTAACACTAACAACTGTGTAATGTTATTTTCCTTAATTATGTGTAGCGCATCAACTGCAAGTGAGTCATACTGTATACTTTTGGGCTGCCTGCCCATAATATCTTCTGCTTTTAATCCTGCTATTGAATTATTGTTCTCAAGCATTCTCCTGATGTCGCCATCTGTAATTACACCAAGCACATGATGCTCGGTATCTACAACAGCCACAGCACCCAAACGGTTTTTACTAATTTCGATTAAAACATCTTTTACTGAAGCATCCGGATGGATAGCAGGTTTTTCATTGGTTAAAGCTAAATCACCTGCTTTCAGGTACAATTTTTTACCAAGTGAGCCGCCAGGATGATACCTGGCAAAATCAGCAGCATTAAATTCCCTGCATTCTAAAAGACAAATGGCCAGGGCATCGCCTAAGGCCAATTGGGCTGTTGTACTGGTGGTAGGTGCCAGGTTATGCGGACAGGCCTCTTTTTCAAACACGGTATTTAGAATCAGGTGTGCCTGTTCGGCTAAAAAAGAACCCAGTTCTCCAACCATACCAATTAAAATATTTCCTGCAGCTTTAAGCAGCGGAACCAATACTTTTATTTCAGGAGTGTTACCACTTTTGGATAAACAAATAATGACATCATGTTGCTGGATCATGCCCAGATCTCCATGGATGGCATCAGCAGCATGCATAAATATAGCCGGCGTACCGGTAGAATTTAAAGTGGCCACAATTTTTTGCGCAATGATGGCACTTTTGCCTATTCCGGTAACAATTACACGGCCATTGCAATTTAAAATAGTGGATACTACCTTCTCAAAATCATCGTTTAGATTTTTAGCAACATTTAATATTGCCGCCGCTTCGAGTGCTAATGTGTTTAAAGCTGACTGGAGAATATATTTTTTACTTTTCAAAGAGAAAAAAATTGTTTGTGGATACTTGAATTTCTTGTAAAATTATGTTATTTTGGATAGAAAAATAGCATCGCATATTTTATTACACAAAATGGACGTGAAAAAGTCGTTATTTGATAACCTGCAAAATTTCTTTGGGTTTGATAATTTCAAAGGTGATCAGGAGTCGATCATAACAAATATTTTAGAAGGCAACAACACTTTTGTGATTATGCCAACGGGCGGAGGGAAGTCTATTTGCTATCAGTTGCCAGCGCTAATGAGTGAAGGAACGGCAATTGTGATTTCGCCTCTTATTGCATTAATGAAAAACCAGGTGGACCAGTTAAGGGCATTTGGAGGAAATGACAGCATTGCGCATTTCCTGAATTCATCCTTAAACAAATCCGAAATTACACAAGTTAAATCTGATCTGCTCAGCGGGCAAACCAAGTTATTGTATGTGGCACCTGAATCTCTGGCCAAGCAAGATAATATTGAGTTTCTAAACCTGATTAAAATTTCTTTTGTTGCAGTTGATGAGGCACATTGTATTTCTGAATGGGGTCATGATTTCAGGCCGGAATACCGCAAAATTAAGCAGGTAATTGCTGGCCTGGGTAATAACATTCCCATTATTGCACTTACGGCTACAGCCACGCCAAAGGTTCAGCAGGATATTATGAAGAATCTGGGGATGTCTGAAGCCACACTTTTCAAATCATCTTTTAACCGCCCCAACCTTTTTTATGAAATCCGTCCCAAGCGCGATATCAATAAGGAAATCATAAAGTATATCAAATCCAATCCGGGTAAATCCGGTATTATTTATTGCCTCAGTCGTAAAAAGGTAGAGGAAGTGGCCGAAGCTTTAAACTTAAATGGTATCAGTGCTTTACCTTATCATGCAGGATTAGACCCTAAAGTGAGGGCAGAAACGCAGGACAAATTCCTGATGGAAGATGCAGAAGTGATTGTGGCTACCATCGCATTTGGTATGGGGATCGATAAACCGGACGTTCGTTTTGTAATTCATCACGATGTTCCGAAGAGTATGGAAGGTTATTACCAGGAAACGGGAAGAGCTGGTCGTGATGGCGGAGAAGGCATCTGTATTGCATTTTATGCGCAGAAAGACGTAGATAAGCTGGCCAAGTTTATGAAAGATAAGCCGGTTTCTGAGCGTGAAATTGGTACACAAATATTAAAAGAGGTTATTGATTACGCCGAGTCAGGGGTTTGTCGCCGGAAACAAATCCTGCATTATTTTGGAGAAAATTTCAATGAAACAGGCTGCAATTGCATGTGTGATAATTGTAAAAAACCCAAAAAACAATTTGATGCCGAAGCACAACTTACAACCCTGCTTAAATTTATTGAAAAAACCGGAGAAAAGTTTGATGATGCGCATTTGCTAAATGTTTTCTTAGGCTTGGAAACCGCGCAAACTATTGCCTATGAACATAGTAAGGTGCCTGAGTTTGGAATTGGTAAGGAAGAAGGGATATTGCTCTGGAAATCTGTGATCAGACAGGCCGTGCTGAATAACTTCCTTTTCAAAGACATTGATAATTATGGATTATTAAAACTAACCAAACAGGGAAAAGATTTTATTATCAATCCTTATAGTTTAAAGTTTGTTCTGAATGAACCTATTGAAACAGGTACAGACGATGATGACGATGATGTAAAACAAGGTTCCGGTGCTTTGGATACACACTTACTGCAGTTGCTGAAAGATTTGCGTAAAAAAATTGCCAAGCAAAAGAATGTTCCGCCATTTGTCGTTTTTCAGGATCCGTCTTTAGAAGAGATGTGTACGCACTATCCCATCACTACGGAGGAAATCAAACAAATATCCGGCGTTGGTTCCGGTAAAGCCATGAAATTTGGTACGCCTTTTATTGAGCTGATCAAAAAGTATGTAGAGGATAATGACATTGAACGGCCGATTGATCTAATTATTAAAACGCAGGCGAATAAATCGCAAATGAAAGTTTCCATCATACAGAATATTGACCGTCAAATTGGTCTGGAAGACATTGCCGATTCAAAAGGGATTACTTATGAAGAAATTTTGAAAGAGGTAGAATCTATTGTAAACTCCGGGACAAAACTTAACCTCAATTATTTCATTGATGAAGTGATTGATGATGACCGGCAGGATGAAGTATATGATTATTTCAGGGCAGCCGAAAGTGACTCAATTGATGAGGCACTGAATGAGCTGGGTGAAACAGATTATACCCGCGAAGAAATTCAGTTGATGCGAATTAAATTTATGTCAGAATTAGGAAACTAAAAAATAGATGTGAGATAGGAGAAGCCAGATTTGAGATAAACTCACATCTCACATCTCACATCTCACATCTCACATCTCAAAAATGATAAACTATCTAGATAATATAAAAAATACCGATTCCGGAAATTTCTTTTTAATGGCTGGTCCATGCGCTATCGAAGGCGAAGACATTGCCATGCGCATTGCCGAAAAAATAATTACCATTACTGATCAACTTCGGATTCCCTATATTTTTAAAGGTTCATACCGTAAAGCAAACAGAAGTAAAGGAAGCTCTTTTACCGGAATCGGAGATGAAAAAGCCCTTCGGATTTTGGAAAGAATCGGCCGTGAATTTGGTGTGCCAACTGTTACAGACATTCATGAAAGTGATGAAGCCGCAATGGCAGCCGCTTATGTAGATGTATTGCAGATTCCCGCATTTCTTTGTCGCCAGACTGATTTGTTAATTGCTGCTGCTCAAACCGGAAAAGTGGTTAACGTAAAAAAAGGTCAGTTTCTTTCTGCGGGCTCTATGAAATTTGCAGTAGAAAAAATTAAAGAAGCCGGAAATGATAAGGTCATATTAACGGATAGGGGCAATACTTTTGGCTATCAGGATCTGATTGTGGATTACCGTGGTTTACCTGAAATGCAAAGTTTTGGTGTTCCGGTAGTGATGGACTGTACACATTCCTTACAGCAACCCAATCAAAGTAGTGGTGTTACAGGAGGGAAGCCTGAATTGATATCAACCATAGCTAAAGCGGCAATTGCAGTTGGTGCTGATGGTTTGTTTATTGAAACGCATCCTGATCCGGCCAATGCAAAATCAGATGGTGCGAACATGCTGCACTTAGATTTACTGGAAGAAACATTAGTTAAGCTGATTCGTATCAGACAAGCCATTTTATAATTTTGAGTAAATCTAAAGTATTCCTTACCGCAGAATGGAGAAAGCTTGCTTTGGCACAGTATGAGGTAGATCAGGCGATTCTTGAAAAATACCTGCCACCAAATACTATACTGGATGACTGGCAGGGAAAATTCTATGTTAGCCTGGTAGGTTTTATGTTTGTAGACGTAAAATTGCGTGGATTAAATATTCCTTTTCATACCAATTTTGAAGAAGTTAATCTGAGATTTTACGTCAAGTTTAAAGATGGTAATGAATGGAAACGGGGTGTCGTTTTTATCAAGGAAATTGTTCCCTTGCCCGCCATTACTTTTGTTGCGAATACCCTTTACAAGGAAAATTATCAAACTCTGCCCATGAAGCATGTTTGGACAGCTAAAGAAAATCAGCTTCAGGTGGAGTACCTCTGGAAGGCTAAAAATTGGAATAGTTTCTCTATTACAGCATCTTCAAAAACAGTAGATATCCTGATGGGTAGTGAAGAAGAATTTATTACTGAACACTATTGGGGTTATACCAAAATTGGTCCGGATAAAACTTCTGAATATGGCGTGGAACATCCCCGCTGGGAAGTTTACCCGATTAAACATTATGCTATACATGTAGATTTTAAGGCAAATTACGGTGAGGATTTTGCTTTTCTAAATGGTGCCGAACCGAATTCAGTGATGCTGGCTGAAGGATCTGAAATCAGGGTCATGAAAGGAAAGAAATTTTAATCGGAATGCCTGATGACACCTGTTTCATTTAAATTTTAGTAATTAAAAAAGAAGTACGTCGATTGCTTTTCCTACCCATTTCCGTTTTATTATCCTGAAGCGGTTTGTCAGCCCCAAAACCTTTAAAAGTGAGGCGATCAGCTCCAATGTCATTCTTAATCAGGTAATTATATACAGCATTTGCCCGGTCAAAGGATAGTTTTTCGTTTAATTTACTATCGCCAACATTATCCGTATGCCCCTGGATTTCGATGTGAACACTTGCGTTTTGCTGTAGGAAATCAATCAATAAATTCAATTCGCGTATGGATGCTGGTAGGAGATTATATTTGTTTGTATCGAAGAAGATATTTTTGAGCGTAACGTTTCCTCCAGGTTTAATTTTTTCGATGTAAACTTCAACCTCATAAGGTTTGCTCATATCACCTTGCTTTAACTCAAAATTTTCTGAATAAAACAGATAGCCTTCTGCATTTACGTTAAAAAGGTAATTGCTCCCAACAGGCATTACGGCTAAAAACTGACCTGTTTCGGGATCTGTATCATCATCAAAAACAGCGCGGTTAGTTTTCAGGTCAATTACCTGAACATTGCTTTCAATTGTTTTTTTGGTGTCCTTATCTCTTACAATTCCTTTAACATAAGAAACTTTCAGGGGTTTTGCAGTTTCCGGAATTCCGAAACGATAAATATCCTGAAGGCCGAAACCATTGCTTAAATTAGAAGAAAACATGCCAAAACTGCCGTCTGCACTTACAATAAGTCCATTTTCATCTTCGAATGAATTAATCGGATACCCCATATTAACAGGCTTTTCAAACCGTCCCTGTTCATTCATCCTGCTGTAGAAGATATCTTTATGGCCAAAGCCTGGCCAGCCATCTGATGAAAAGTATAGTGTCCGGCCATCCGCGTGCAGAAATGGTGTGTTTTCATCATCAGGTGTATTGATGCTTGGTCCCAGATTAATAGCAGGTCCCCATTTTGCTTCATCAGTAATGTTGCATTTCCAGATGTCATATCCGCCCGACCCACCAGGGCGATTACTGATAAAGTACAGTGTTTTTCCATCCGGACTGATGGCAGGTTGTGATTCCCAATATTCTGAGTTAACAGGCTTTCCCAAATTGTATGGTTCGCCCCAATCATTTCCTTCCCGATGGGAAACGTAAATATCACATCGGCCTAATCCATCGGGGCGGTTACAGCCTGTAAAGAATAAATATTTTCCATCGGGAGATATGGTCTGTGCGCCCTCATTATACTTTAAAGTATTAATTTTAGGAGATAATGGTACTGCTTCATTCCATGTATGATTTTTAAACTGCGAAGTCCAGAAGTCTTCATTGCCGCCTATTTGTCTTGTAAAAATTAATGTTTCTCCGTCTGCCGTTAGTGCAGGAAAATATTCAGCATTATTCGTATTCACCCCCTGACCCAGATTGGCAGGAACAAAGTTTACAGGTTTTTTAATGGCTAAGGAAGCAAAATCACAGTCAAGCAGGTATTTTCTCGCTTTTTTTGCCCTGTCTGAAGAAGCATCCAACATTAAAAAAGCATTGAAATGTATTTTCGCCTGTTCAAATTCCTGTGTTGCAAATTCAGTTTCAGCAAGGTTGTAAATCACTGCCGGAGCGACGTTTTTATGAATTAAAACCGACTTTTGATACGCCGCTTTTGCTTCCACATATTTTTTTTGCAGTTTCTGCACATTGGCCAGAAGAATATAAGCTTCCTGAAATAATGGGTCAGCATCTACAGCACTTTTAAGTACCCGTTCTGCTTCAGCATAATCTGATTTTTCAATAAACGGACCAGCATTTTCAAATAACTGCTGCGCTTTTTTATGATTTGAAGCCTGAGAAAAAACACGGAGACTAATAGCAATGAAAAGAAGGGTAAAGTAAAGCCTCATAAACAACATATTGGTTATTAAGCTAATGTATTGTTTTTTAAGGGATATTTAAAAATTTATGCGTTTGAAGTGAAATTTCCCATCTTGGATTAGCCATTACGTATTCAATAATCAATGGGGTAATTTCTTTTGATTTCGACCACTCCGGCTGCAGGTATAATTTGCAGGTTGGAGATACCATTGCCGCATATTCTTCGGCCCATTTGAAATCACTTTTATTGAAAACGATAACTTTTAATTCGTGCGCAAAAGGGGTGATATCTGGTCGTGGGGCTTTAAATTTCTTTGGCGATAAACAAATCCAATCCCAGTTTCCGGAAAGGGGGTAAGCACCAGAGGTTTCGATAAAAGTTAAAATGCCTCTTTCTTTTAGCTTGTTAGTTAAATAATCCAGGTTATAAATTAACGGTTCACCACCCGTAATAACCACCGCTTTCCCTGGAAACTTGTCTGCATGTTCAACAATCACATCAGCAGGTGTTAACGGGTGCATTTCGGCATCCCAGCTTTCTTTCACATCACACCAATGGCAGCCCACATCGCAGCCACCCAGGCGAATGAAATAAGCCGCTTTGCCAGTATTAAATCCCTCGCCTTGTATCGTGTAGAACTCTTCCATTAAAGGAAGTAATGTGCCGTCTTCTGGTATCTGTTGTTTCATTTTTGAGGATGCAAATATCCTAAAAAATATGGTGGAAATGTTCCTCATCTAAAAATTAATGCAAAGATGAAATAACACTGATATTTAAATTCTTATTTTAGGTCAATGAAGTGGTTTAAAGCGTTGAATAAAGTTCAAATTCCTGCTATTGATTCAATTATAACCGTTGAAGTCAATGGAAAACAGCTTTGTATCATTAATAATGATGATAAAATTACAGCGACACAATCTCATTGTCCGCATGCTGGTGGTCATCTTTCTGGTGGCTGGTGCAAAAATGGTCATCTGATTTGTCCAATTCATCGCTATGAATATGATTTAGAAAGTGGAAGAGGAGCAGAAGGGCAAGGAGATTACATTAATCTTTATCCAACAGAGCTTCGGGAAGATGGATTATATATTGGTTTTGAGGAGAGTTGGTGGAGTAAGCTTTGGGATTGATGAATAAAAGAACAAGGAGCAAATAAAAGAGAAGGTTTGGTTTGAATCCTTGATCTTTGCTCATTTACCTTTGTTCCTACCGCAAATGTTTTTTAAAAAACTCCTGGCAATTTAAAATTTCCAGTTCTGCAAAATAAAAATCTTTAATATCCTCTGTAATGATGCAGGTGCAACCAACTGCTTCCGCTGCATAATATTCCAGGCCATCTTCAACATCGTGGATGGATTTATTTGATCATGTATCAAAAATACCTTTTGATGTATTTCCTGCAATTTTAATATGTTGACAGAGCAAATCGATTTTCTGCTTCGCCAATTGAGGTTTATGTTTCTTTTCAGCAAAGTAAAAAGCAATTGCCAAACAAAGCGGCGAAGTGTAAACTTCAAATTTTGGATGTGATGCCAAACTTAAAATCCTCGAAGAATATGTAAAAAGCGGGTATTCTTTATTTAAAACGGAAATAAGCACATTTGCATCCAAAAATATCTTTATCAATTACTTTTTAGAAGAAAAGAATTCATCTTTTGATGCCTTTCGGCTAGCTTTTACTGTTTTTTTATATTCTACTTCTCCCTCTGCAACCATACTTACCCACTCAGAAATGGGGTAATCTTCAAGGGATTTATAATCACCGGATGTAACTTGGATTAGTAAATGCTCAATTAAGCGGGATAAGCTAATGTTATGATCAGCAGCATATTTTTTAGCTTTTGTAACCACATCCCGGTTAAAGCTTAAGGTAAGTTTCGAATCCATAACATCATGTTTACGAACAAATATAATTGCTTTACGTATAATAAAAAGTATTTACACGTAAAAAAGGCAACTCAAATGTTTGAATTGCCCTTGTGATTTTATAATGATGAGATTTTACCTTACGCCCTCAACCTTTATAGCCTCTACCTAGTTATAGATTTCTTTCCTTGCTGAGGCGAGTGTATTTTTCAGTAAGCCAACAATTGTCATTAAACCAACGCCACCTGGAACAGGCGTGATGTAAGATGAAATCGGCGCTATATTTTCAAAATCTACATCACCATAAAGCTTAAAGCCTGATTTTGTTTCTGTAGACGTTTCACGGTTAATACCTACATCAATGATAATTGCACCTGGTTTCACCATATCAGCAGTGATGAAGTTCTTTTTACCAATGGCTGCGATGATGATATCTGCCTGTAAAACCTGCTCCTTCAAATCTTTTGTACGGGAGTGTGTGAGTGTTACGGTGCAATTTCCGGGATTAGCATTACGCGCCATTAAAATACTCATCGGACTGCCTACAATATTACTTCTACCAACCACAACGCAATGCATCCCGGTGGTGTCAATGTTATATTCCTGCAGCATCAATAAAATGCCATAGGGTGTTGCCGGGATAAAGCACGGTAAATTACGCATCATTCTACCCAGATTAACAGGATGGAAGCCATCCACATCTTTTCTATGGTCAATTTTTTCGGTAACTTTTTCAGGGTCTATATGCTTTGGTAAAGGTAACTGAACAATTAACCCGTCCACATCCTCATCCTGATTAATTTCTTCAATTTTTGCCAGCAATTCAGCTTCTGTCACCGAGGTATCGTATCGGTGTAGTGAAGATTCAAAACCTACCTTTTCACAGTTTTTCATCTTACTAGCTACATAGGTTTCGCTTCCACCATCGTTACCAACTAAGATAGCGACCAAATGAGGTTTGCGTCCGCTTTTATTTAAAAATTCTGCAGCCTCTTCTGCAATCTGAACTTTAACTTTTTCTGATACGTATTTGCCGTCTAATAATTTCATTCTTATGAGATGTGAGATATTGGATATTAGATTTGAGATTAGACGGTTATCATCTCCAATCTCCAATCTAATATCTCCAATCTATTTTAATCCAATTTCAAAACTGCCATAAACGCTGTTTGTGGAATTTCTACATTTCCAACCTGGCGCATGCGTTTTTTACCTTTTTTCTGTTTTTCTAACAACTTACGTTTACGTGAAATATCGCCACCATAACATTTAGCGGTTACATCTTTACGCAAAGCACTAAGCGTTTCGCGTGCGATTACTTTAGCACCGATAGATGCCTGAATTTTAATTTCAAACTGCTGACGGGGAATTAATTCTCTCAGTTTCTCGCAGATTTTTTTTCCGAAATCGTAAGCATTACTGCGGTGGATCAAAGATGATAAAGCGTCAACCGGTTCATCATTCAATAACATATCTAAACGAACCAAATCTGATTTACGGTAACCGGTCTGGTGGTAGTCGAAAGAAGCATAACCTTTAGAAATTGTTTTCAGTTTATCATAGAAATCGAATACAATCTCACCCATTGGCATCTCAAAAATAAGCTCTACCCGATCAGATGTCAAATAAGACTGGTTCACGATAATACCACGTTTCTGTATACAAAGCGACATTACAGGCCCTACAAATTCAGCTTTGGTAATGATATTGGCTTTGATATAAGGTTCTTCAACCGAATCCAGTTTACTTGGATCTGGTAAGTCGGAGGGGTTGTTAACAATAATTTCATCGCCTTTAGTGGTGTGCGCGATGTAAGATACGTTAGGAACCGTAGTGATTACGGTCATATCGAATTCACGCTCCAAACGTTCCTGGATAATCTCCATGTGCAGCATGCCCAGAAATCCGCAACGGAAACCAAAGCCTAAAGCTGCTGAACTTTCCGGTTCGAAAACAATAGAGGCATCATTCAACTGTAACTTGTGCATCGCTTCGCGAAGTTCTTCAAATTCATCAGTGTCAACAGGATAAATACCCGCAAAAACCATTGGTTTAACCTCTTCAAAACCCTGAATAGCATCTAACGATGGTCTTGCAACAGTGGTAATGGTATCTCCAACCTTCACTTCACGGGCTTCTTTGATTCCTGAGATAATATAACCCACATCGCCTGTTTTGACCACGTTACGTGGCGCCATATCCAGTTTTAAAATACCCACTTCATCAGCCAGGTATTCCTTGCCTGTGTTAATAAATTTTACTTTATCTCCTTTTTTAATCTCACCGTTAACTACTTTGTAATAGGCGATAATCCCTCTGAATGAATTAAAAACAGAATCGAAAATCAATGCTTGGAGCGGTGCTTCCGGATCACCGACAGGTGCTGGAACCCGGTCTACAATGGCTTGAATAATATCAGGAATACCCATACCAGTTTTGCCGGATGCGGGAATAATATCCTCACGTTTACAACCAATTAAATCAATAATCTGGTCTTTAACCTCTTCTGGCATGGCACCTGGTAAATCCATTTTATTTAAAATCGGGATGATTTCAAGGTCATGCTCTAAAGCCAGATATAGGTTCGAAATGGTTTGTGCCTGAATACCCTGAGAAGCATCAACAATAAGCAAAGCACCTTCGCATGCTGCAATTGAACGCGAAACTTCATACGAAAAATCGACATGTCCGGGGGTATCAATCAGGTTGAAGTTATATTCAATATCTCCAACTTTATAATTCATTTGTATGGCATGACTTTTAATTGTAATGCCCCGCTCGCGCTCCAAATCCATATTGTCGAGCAATTGCGCCTGCGCTTCACGCTGCGAAATCGTCGCTGTATATTCTAATAACCTATCAGCCAAAGTACTCTTACCATGGTCGATATGTGCAATAATGCAAAAATTACGTATATGCTTCATCTTTGCGCAAAGATATAGTTTTTAATGGAATTTGTAAGATGGAAAAATGGCTGGTTTTTTAAATATTTGAAAAGCAAATTCAGTAGTTTTAAGTGAAGGTCGTTCTGCTTTTTGCTGCTCCTGATGAAAAAAACGCAATATACTTCATCAGGTTTATGTAGCTCAGAGCAGTAATCCTTTTTTTGTTTTCTGTGCAATCCGTGTTTCGGTGGCTGGTTTTATTGGTGGTTAAGTTGATTTTAAACCATCGTTTTCTTCCATTTACCTTTTTTGAATAGAATAAAAGCGGCAATAGCAATACCAATTTCAGCGGTGGGGATGGCTATAAAAACACCTGTTGGCCCCATATCCAGGTATTTAGCAAGGAAGTATGCAAACGGAATCTGGAACAGCCAGAATGCAAAAATATTAATTTTAGTAGGTGTCCAGGTATCGCCTGCACCATTGAAAGCACTGGTCAGCACCATTCCCATCCCATATATAACAAAACCGATACTTAAAATCCTTAGTGCCCTGCTGGCCATATCAATAACCTTTTCATCTGATGTGAAAAACGCAGCGAATAAATGACCGCAGGTTAGGAAAAGTACACTTACCACCGCCATAAAAACCAGGATGTATTTCATGGTTTGATAAACTGATTTTTCAGCGCGATCGATATGACCAGCACCCAGGTTCTGGCCAACTAAAGTGGCGGCAGCATTACTCAATCCCCAGGCTGGTAATAAGAAAAACATCATTAATCTCAGTGCGGTCTGATAGCCAGCTGATCCTTCATCTCCGCCAGTTGTGGCCACTAATTCTGCTAAAAATACCCAGCTGCAGCTTGCTATAACAAACTGGAAGATAGCAGGGGCAGCTATTTTTACAATGGCCTTGATTTGTTCGAAATCAGGAATGAAATGACTGATTCTGATCTTCAAAGCGTTTTTACCATTGAATAAATGGTAAACCTGATAGGTTACGCCTAAACCACGACCAATGGTTGTGGCAATGGCTGCACCTGTTAATCCAAACGCCGGAATAGGACCAAATCCATTAATAAAAAGAGGGCAGAGGATGATGTTGGCAATATTGGCGATCCATAAACTGCGCATGGCGATGGCAGCATTTCCAGCGCCTCTGAAAATACCATTGATTAAGAACAACAAAACAATGATGATACTTCCTGCCATCATGATGCGGATAAAAGTTGTTCCATGATCAGCAGTTTCGGCAGATGCGCCCATGAGCAAAAGAATATCCCTTGCATAAATCAATCCGGCAATGCTGATTAAAATATTTACAGCCACCGCTATAATAATGGTTTGTATTCCGGCCTGAGCTGCAGCTTCCGGATTTTTCTCGCCGATTCTTCGTGATACTACTGCTGTAGCAGCCATGCTTAAACCTATTGCCAAAGAATAAATGATGGTCAGAACGGATTCAGTTAGGCCTACTGTTTGTATAGCATGGCTGCTGTTTTCCAGGTGACCTACAAAATATAAATCAACTAAAGCGAATATAGATTCCATGGCCATTTCCAGCATCATTGGAATGGCTAATAAAATAATTGCCCGTTTTATACTGATTGAGGTTAGATCCACTTCATTTCCCTTTAAGGATTGTACTAATACCTCAAAAAAGGAAGATAGTTTGCCCCGTGTCTTTATTGACTGTGACATATGTAATAATATAAAATGTAATGAATAAATGAATGAAACGCGGCTAAGCGTATGTTCGTGAATTTTAAATGGGAGGGAAATCCTCGGTTAACTAAAACCTCAAACGGATCGCAGATACTATCATGGTTCTGTTCTTTTTGATAAGGCAAAGATAAATAAATTTCCTGTCTGTCAAATTTTAATGGTTGATTTTTAGTAGTTTGATGGATTTATTGCCACAGAACCACTGAAAACATTTAATTATATCATTGAGTTGAGAATGCTGGATTAGGTTTGAGGCTCAGGATATATTTGTGAAAAACTAAATCTTCGGACCTCGGTCTTCTGACGCCCAACTAAATACTATACGCTTTAATCATTTCTTCAGTCACTTTTGTTCCGCGACTGGTGTTTAAATCAATTAAGACATAATCGAAAATTCCATCGGATGCAACTTTGCCCGTTTTTTTATTGATAATTTCGAACTGAACAGCACAACCTTTATCATGCATCTTTAATATGCCTGTTCTGATCAACATTAAATCATTCATCAAAAGCGGGCGTTTAAAGTTAATGTCTACATGGCTCACTACCCAGCCTAAACCTTGTTTAGTGAAGTGCTCCCAAGGCATTCCATAAAATTTTTCCATTTGCTCATAACGGGCTGCCAATACATAATCCAGGTATTTGCTGTTATGTACATGATTAAACATGTCTATGTCGTCAGGGCGTACGCGAAGTTCGCTTTCGAAAATGCTAAATTGATTCTTTTCCAAGGGTAAAAGTGTTTTGTGCAAAAGTATTAAATAACCGTTCCAATGTAAAGTATTAGTTTCTTTTTCGTATTTTTGATATGAAATGGGAAAGCTAATTTTATATGATATTTCAACTTCTCGCGAAATAATTGCGGAAGAGCGTGAAAGTGTTTATTTAAGTCATACTCCGGAGCAACGTTTTCTTAGCGTGTTGCATCTCAATCACATTTCAATGGTTATGAATGGCGGTAGGCCTTTAAAATCTCCTCAAGGCAAAGGCCTGGTCATTCGTAAGCCAGCCATATAATTTCCGTATATGGCTTTTGATAAAGAAAACCCAGAAATGCTTTTGCTGTTAGCAACTTTTCAACAGTTTGATTTACATTATTTAATTGTAGGTGGCTTTGCTGTAAACCGTTATGGTTATAACCGTACTACAGGAGACCTGGATATATATTTAAAAGATACAAAAGAAAACAGGCAAAACTTAATTTATGCACTGGATAAAATGGGTTATGGCAAATACGACATGTTATTGGATGTTCCGATTATTGCAGGGTATTGCGAAGTGATGATGGATGATGGGATGTATGCAGATTTAATGACAGATATTCCCGGATTGGATAAAGATAATTTTGATGAGTATTTTCAAATGGCAACTGTGGATGAAATAAATGGGATCAAAGCCAGATTTCTTCATTATAACCATCTCCTTGATAACAAACGCGCTACGAATAGACCGAAAGATCAATTAGATGTTTTAGAACTGGAGCGTATTAATAAGAAAAACTAATTTTTTTACATAATCTTATTTTTCTAAACCCGATTTAGCGGAAATCCTTTTGCCGCAATTTCAGAATGAGATGGCTTCGTTATTCCTCCTCGCAAATATGACAAATGAACTAAGACAGGCAAAAATATTGCAGGGAGGGTGGCACTGAAGTAACAAACTAAGAAATAGCGTTACTTTTGAAATGATTTAACGATCCAGCAATTAAACAATGCTTTGCTACTATGTAAAAAATCTTTATCTTTGCGGCATTATTAATTAATTTTATACACTTTAATATTATTCAAGAATGTATTTAAGTTCAGAAAAGAAAGCCGAAATTTTCAAAACACACGGCGAAGTAGAAACCAACACGGGTTCTGCTGAAGGTCAGGTAGCGTTGTTTACATACCGTATTGCGCACTTAACAGAACACTTAAAGAAAAATCGTAAAGATTTCTCTACCCAGTTGTCACTTCAAAAATTGGTAGGTAAACGCCGCGGTATTTTGGCTTACTTATACAAAAAAGATATTGAGCGCTATCGTGCTATCATCAAAGCTTTATCGCTTCGTGATATCATTAAACAAAAATAAGCGTAATTTTATCATTAAAAGCCATTCTCTAGAATGGCTTTTTTACTTTCCTGTTAAATATTTTGACGGGATTTATTATAGATAGGGTTTTTTAATCTTATCTTCGTTTGCAAAAACAAAAACATATATAAACAACGGTGTGTAGAAAGAGGAAAACACACCACAATTCTAATTAAATGAATGTAATAAAAAAATCGTTCGATTTGGGCGATGGCAGAACAATTGAAATTGAAACTGGTAAATTAGCCAAACAAGCTGATGGTTCGGTAGTAGTGAAAATGGGCGATACCATGTTGTTGGCAACTGTTGTATCAACTGTTGGTGCTAAACCAGGAACTGATTTCTTACCATTATCAGTTGATTATCAGGAAAAATATGCGGCTACCGGCCGCATTCCAGGTGGATTTTTACGCCGTGAAGCAAGGTTATCAGATTATGAGGTTTTAATTTCCCGTTTGGTAGACAGAGCTTTACGCCCAATGTTCCCTTCTGATTATCACTCTGATACGCAAGTGATGATTTCATTAATTTCTGCTGATAAAAATATCCTTCCTGATTGTTTAGCCGGTTTAGCTGCTTCAGCTGCATTAGCTGTATCAGATATTCCTTTTAACGGTCCGATTTCTGAAGTACGTGTAGCTAAAATTGACGGCAAATTGGTGATCAATCCATATGCAAGTGATTTAGAACGTGCCACATTAGAATTCGTGGTTGCAGGTTCTGCAAACGATATCGGTATGGTTGAAGGTGAGTGCGATGAAATTCAGGAAGATGAAATGGTTGAAGCCTTAAAATTTGCACATGCTGCCATTAAAGTTCAATGTGCGATTCAGGTTGAATTAACTGAAGCAACAGGTAAAACTGTAAAACGTGAATATAGCCATGAAGACCATGATGCTGATTTAAGGGCCAAGGTTTTTGCTGATACTTATGATAAGGTTTATGCAGTAGCGAAATCCGGTTCAAATAAAGATGAGCGTAAAGTTGGCTTTACAGCGATTATCAATGAGTTTTTCGAGGCGATGCCAGAAGATACTGCAGATTTAACCAAAGCAATGGCTAAACATTATTACCATGATGTGCAGTACGATGCGATTAGAAATCTGTTATTAGATGAAGGTATTCGTTTAGACGGTCGTAAAACGACAGAAATTCGTCCGATCTGGAGTGAAGTTGGTTATTTACCTGCTGCTCACGGTTCGGCGGTGTTTACCCGTGGCGAAACCCAATCATTAACATCAGTTACTTTAGGTAGTAAAGATGATGAGCAGATGATTGATGGTGCTTTCTTCAACGGTTACCAGAAATTCTTATTGCACTATAACTTCCCGGGTTTCTCAACAGGTGAGGTTAGACCGAACAGAGGTGCTGGCCGTCGTGAAATTGGTCACGGTGCCTTAGCGCAACGTTCATTGAAAAAAGTATTGCCACAGGGTGATGCCAATCCATATACCATCCGTATCGTTTCTGATATTTTAGAATCAAATGGTTCATCATCAATGGCAACTGTTTGTGCTGGCACACTAGCATTGATGGATGCAGGTATTAAAATCAAATCTCCGGTTTCCGGTATTGCAATGGGTTTAATCACTGATGAAAAAACTGGTAAATATGCCATTCTTTCTGATATTTTAGGTGATGAAGATCACTTGGGAGATATGGATTTTAAAGTAACCGGTACCGAAAATGGTATTGTTGCTTGTCAGATGGATTTGAAAATCAATGGTTTATCTTATGAAGTTTTAACTAAAGCTTTATTGCAGGCTAAAGAAGGTCGTTTACACATCTTAAATGAGATGAAAAAAACCATCAGTCAGCCGAATGAAGATTATAAACCACATGCGCCACGTATCGTTTCTTTAACTATTGAGAAAGAATTTATCGGTGCAATTATCGGCCCTGGAGGAAAAATCATTCAGGAAATGCAACGCGAAACCGGCGCTTCCATCTCTATCGAAGAAGTTGATGGTAAAGGAATCGTAGAAATTTTTGCTGATAATAAAGCAGCTATCGATTCAGCTGTTACCCGTATCCGTAACATCGTGGCTAAACCAGAAATTGGTGAAGTTTACCAGGGTAAAGTAAAATCGATCATGCCATTTGGTGCTTTCGTTGAAGTGATGCCAGGTAAAGATGGGTTATTACACATCTCTGAAATTTCATGGGAGCGTTTAGAGACTATGGATGGTGTATTGAAAGAAGGTGATAAGATCGAGGTTAAGTTATTGGATATCGATAAACAAGGTAAAATGAAACTTTCCCGTAAGGTTTTATTGCCAAGACCAGAGAAACCAGCTGCGCCACAAGCGTAGTTAAAGAGTCCGAAGTCTGTAGTCAGAAGTCGGGAGATATAATTCAAACCCTTTCAATTTCATGTTGAAAGGGTTTTTTGTTGAGATATAATTTTGTTTGAAATGATTTTGTAACTTGCCATTACTAATTAACATATTATGTTTTTAAGGAAAGCGTTAGTCCAATTCGTCATGCTGAATTTATTTCAGCACCTTTCTTGTAATTAAGTCCCTGATATAAATTCAGGGGTGACGATCGCTTTTAGTTGAAATCCTAAACTAAAATAGTATAATATAAAACTGTTATAAATACACTAATGAAATACATCATTGCCCCATCCATACTTTCTGCCGATTTTGGTAATTTACAACGCGATATCGAAATGATTAATCAAAGTGAGGCCAACTGGTTTCATGTGGATGTAATGGATGGTGTTTTTGTGCCAAATATTTCTTTCGGCTTTCCGGTCATGGCTGCAGTTAAAAAGCATGCAACTAAACCTTTAGATGTTCATCTGATGATCGTCGATCCAGATAAATATGTACAGGAATTTGCAGCTGCTGGTGCAGACCGGATAACGGTTCATTATGAGGCTTGTACACATTTACACCGAACTATTCAATTGATAAAGGCATCGGGCTGTAAGGCTGGTGTGGCTTTAAATCCCCATACACCGGTTACTTTGTTGCAGGATGTTATTGAAGACCTGGATTTGGTATTGATCATGTCAGTAAACCCGGGTTTTGGCGGACAGGAATTTATCCATAACACTTACAAAAAAATCAGTGATTTAAAACAATTGATTCAAGGCATTAACGAAGATTTAATTATTGAGGTTGATGGTGGCGTAGGTTTACAAAATATTGTTACATTAGTATCAGCAGGTGCTAATGCTTTCGTGGCCGGAAATGCAATTTTTGCTACAGATAATCCTAAGGAAACCATTTCTAAAATGAAAAGTCTGACGCAAAATAGTTTAAGCGTTTAAGCATACCTTTGGCTTTGGTCAGGTTGATCGCTCGAAATTTCTAATGCCTGATAATTTCATCTTGATACTAAAAAATGCTCCAGATTAGGCTAACCCTTTTAATGTTAATGGCTTGTTGCGGCATTGCAGTTGCACAGCCTTTAGTAAGGGTTTCAGGGGTTGTTTATAATGAGCGTAAATTGCCTTTATCGCAGGTTACGGTTATTGTATTGGGGCAGACGCAATCAACAGTTACCGACGAATCGGGCAAGTATACTGTCTATTCAAAATCAGAATCATTTAGCATTAAATATTCCCTCTTGGGCTATTTGCCACAGGTTTTAAAGTTTAATACACATTCAGGTGTACGGCTAACACAAGATATAAACCTGTTTGCCAATATTAATGAGCTGGAGCAGGTAAATATCACAAACAAACAAAATCAGCTCAGCAATACCACCACCATCAATATCGCCGATGTAACTTCTATGCCAATGGTTTCAGGTAATTTTGAAACGATATTAAAAACTTTGCCGGGCGTTTCTACCAATAATGAATTAAGTGCGCAATACAGTGTGCGGGGGGGTAATTTTGATGAAAATTTAATATATATCAATGATATAGAAATTAACAGGCCTGTTTTAATTCGTAACGGGCAGCAGGAGGGCTTGAGCGCTATTCATGCCGAACTGGTAAGTAAGGCTAAGTTTTCTGCTGGTGGATTTGAAGCCAGGTACGGAGATAAACTTTCTTCAGTTTTGGACATCAGGTATGATAAGCCTGATAGTAACCAGACCATTCTGAGCGCCAGTTTTCTAAATACCTCATTAGCAACAAAACGGATTTTTAAACGGAGTTTTTTCCTAGCAGGTTTTAGGTATAAAAATAATTCAAGTGTGCTGACTAAGCAAGATGAAAAAGGGAGTTACAGTCCTCACTTTGCCGATGTACAACTCCTGTATCAATATGAGTTTTCTCCAAAATTAAGCATCAGTGTTTTAGGTAATTTAAATCTGGGTCGGTTTAAACTTTTACCTACCAACCGTGAAACCCAGTTTGGAACGTTGAACACAGCCCTTCGACTGGATATGGATTATACAGGCCAGGAAATTGATGACTATCAGACATTTGGTACCGCAGTTACGGCAACCTACGCCCCACAACCCAATCTGGTGATTAAGTTAATCAATAGTTACTTTAATACCATCGAGCGGGAACAGTTTGATATTACGAGCAACTATGTTTTTGGTAAAACTGGCCAGGGACTTTTTAATCACTCGGAGCAGAATAAAAGCACAGGAGTTTATTATAACTACGGAAAAAATAACCTGAATACACAGATTTTTGCTACTGAGCTTAAGGTTGATCAAAACTTTAATAACCATTTATTTTCCTGGGGTTTAAAGCTGGATCAGTCGCATTATAAAGATCAACTAAATGAATACAGTTATACCGACTCATCAGGCATCATCCAGCTAAACGCGAACAATAAGGCTTTCAATAATATAGTTAAGGGAGAAAATAATATCAGTATAAAAAATTATAGCGCTTATATTCAGGATAGTTATTCTCTTTCAAACTATGCAGAGTTACAGTTAGGCACCCGTGCTGGATACAACACCTTAAGCGGTCAATTGATCATCAGCCCGAGAATGTTAATCGCCTACCGGCCAAATTCCAACAACAAAATCCTGAGGTTTGCCGCAGGTGTATATAAGCAACCACCTTCATACCGTACACTCCGGGATTTTTCCGGGGAACTGAATACCAGCCAGAAAGCACAAAGTTCATATAATACATCACTTGGGTATGACTATGCATTTGATGCCTTTGGGGCTCGTTTAAAGTTTACTGCCGAAGCATACTTCAAGTATTCGGATCGGTTAATTCCTTATAAAATTGATAATTTAAGAATCAGGTATTTGGCTAATGAAGTATCAAAAGGATATGCTTATGGTGCTGATTTTAGTGTTGGAGGTGAATTTGTAAAAGATTTAATTTCCTATTTCCGGATGTCGGTCATGCAGGCCAGCGAAGATATTATCGGAGATCGTTATATACAGAACGGACAAATCATTTATCCCGGATATATGAAACGCCCTACCGACCAAAGACTGAATTTTTCCATTTTCTTCCAGGATCGGTTATTAAACAGCCCAACCTATAAAGTGCATTTAACTGCAATGTATGGTTCGCGTTTACCCATCGGACCGCCACAAACACCAAAATATCTGGATAAATTTTTTATTCCCTCATACAAGCGTTTAGATATCGGTTTTTCTAAAGATTTTCTAGATGATGTTGCCATACATAAGCCTAAATTTTTAGATCAGAACTTTAGTTCGGTGATCCTGTTTTTTGAAATTTTTAACATGTTAAATATTAACAATACCGCATCTTACCTGTGGTTGAATGATGTTGATAATGTACAATATGCAATTCCGAACTATTTAACCGGAAGGCAGTTTAATTTGAAGTTGATTGTGAAGCTGAAAAATAAAACTTAAAAAACAGCATTAAATATTGTAGAAATCCTGATAATATCGGATCTGATTAATTTAAAGAAAGAGCAGAAATACCTTTTATTTGTAGCAATTTTAAATTAAATTCATGTTGGGTAAAATCTTCGGCAAACGATGAAACAACTGTTTTTAGCAGGCTGAAGTTGCTTTTTGGTCAGCTGCACCAATCTTTGTAAAAGATTAACGCATATATGGCGGGATTGCTTTAACTCAACTGAGACTGCTTTCCTTTTCAAATTGTTAATACACCACTATTTTACCATTTTATATAATTGCAAAAACGTTAATAAAATCATCAATATGGCCACATTTTTTAACAATATTTAATTTTTTATGATACGATTTTATGGATATAACTCCTTTAAAAATTTTACATTTACGGCCATAAAACATTATATAATAAGATGAAGCATAATTTTGGCGCAGGCCCTTGTATTTTACCTCAAGAAGTGTTTAAACAAGCTGCACAGGCAGTTTTAGATTTTAACGATGGATTATCAATTTTAGAAATTTCACACAGAACAACCGAGTTTGAGGCCGTTGTTGCTGAAGCTGGAAAATTGGTGAAAGAGTTACTGAACGTGCCATCGGGTTATTCCGTTTTATTTTTACAAGGCGGCGCGAGTTTGCAGTTTGCAATGGTTCCCATGAATTTATTGGGTGATGGACAAACGGCCAGTTATTTAGATTCGGGCGTTTGGGCTACTAAAGCCTTAAAGGAAGCTAAATTTGTAGGAAATGTAAATGTTGTGGCTTCCTCAAAAGATGCAAACTATACATTTATTCCGAAAGATTACGAAATCCCTGCTGATAGTGCTTATTTCCATTATACCTCTAACAACACCATTTATGGAACAGAGCTTTTCGACGTTCCTGAAACGAAGGTTCCCGTGGTTTGCGATATGTCATCAGATATTATGAGCCGCATTATTGATGTTTCAAAATTCGATTTAATTTACGCCGGAGCACAAAAAAATATTGGTCCTGCAGGTTTAACTATCGCGATTGTAAAAGATGAAATTTTAGGTAAAACAGGACGCAAAGTGCCATCAATGCTTAATTATCAGTCTCATATTGATAATGATTCCATGTATAATACCCCTCCTGTTTTCTCTATCTACGTGGCTTTGCTTAATCTTCGCTGGTTAAAATCTAAAGGTGGTGTAGCTGAAATTGAAAAAGAAAACAAGCAAAAAGCTGAGGCACTTTACAGGGAAATTGACCGCAATCCTTTATTTAAAGGAACCTGTGCAGTTGAAGACCGTTCCAGGATGAATATTTGTTTTGTGATGGAAAATGCTGAATTGGAAAAACCATTCCTGAAATTTGCAGAAGAACAGGGTATAGTAGGTATTAAAGGTCACAGAAGCGTTGGCGGTTTCCGGGCATCAATGTACAATGCATTGCCTATTACAAGTGTACATGCCCTAATTGATGCCATGCAAACTTTTGAAGAAAAACAAGCGAAAGCAAATTAATTAAATTATAATCACAGATTATCAGTATAATCCTGGTAATCTGTGCAATCATAAATAACAATGATTAAGATACTAGCAAATGATGGAATAGATCCTATCGGTAAAGAACTATTAGAAAAAGCAGGTTTCCAGGTAGATACAGAAACCATTCCACAGGATCAGTTGGCGGAAGCTTTAAAAAATTATGATGCCATTACGGTACGTAGTGCCACAAAAGTCAGAAAAGAATTAATTGATGCCGTTCCGAATATCAAATTGATTGGTAGAGGAGGCGTTGGTATGGATAATATTGATGTGGAATACGCACGTAGTCAAGGTGTTGCGGTGGTAAATACACCTGCTGCCTCATCATTGTCAGTAGCAGAATTGGTTTTCTCTCATTTATTTACGGGGATCAGGTTCTTACAGGATGCTAACCGTAAAATGCCAGTTAATGGCTCTACAGAATTTAATAATCTTAAAAAAGCTTATGCTAAAGGGACTGAACTAAGTGGAAAAACCATTGGGATCATTGGTTTCGGTCGTATTGGTCGTGCAACGGCTAAAGTGGCTTTAGGATTAGGCATGAAAGTACTGGCCTATGATTTATATCCCTCTTCATCTGAAATAACTTTGGAATTTCAGGGAGGGCAATCAGTGAACATTCCCATTCAAACCGTTTCTTTTGATGAAGTAATTGCCGGAAGTGATTTTTTTAGTTTGCATACGCCTTTTGCTGATCAACCTATTTTGGGCGCAGAGGAGTTTGCTAAAATGAAAAATGGTGTGGGGATAGTAAATTGTTCACGTGGAGGAACTATTGATGAACCGGCGCTGATTGAAGCTTTAAACTCAGGTAAAGTTGCTTTTGCAGGTTTAGATGTTTTTAATAATGAACCAACACCTTTGGCAGAGATTTTAACACATCCTAAAATTTCTTTAACACCGCATATTGGTGCATCAACCAATGAAGCGCAGGAACGTATCGGTACCGAATTGGCGACTTTGATAATTGAGCATTTTAAGAAGTAATAAATTTTTCATCCTGAGCCTGTCGAAGGACAACTGTGTTTCGACAGGCTTAACATGATATTTTGATTAATCCAAAGCATTCGTTAATACCCAATAACGATAACCCAATATTGCTTTCTGAAAAGTGGTAAGCCTATTTGGATCTTTTTTAAACAAACTTGGTAAAACTACCTTGTTTATCTTTGCTAAAGTTTTAAATATTGCCTTTTTCATATTTTTGAATCTTCTTATTATAAAAATAAAACATAGTTACTAGGATTAGAATCAGCAGGATAATAATGTAAGTAGATATTCCGTAATTACTTTTATTCGATTCTTTTTGAAGTATTTCATTCTGATCCTGTAGCTTTTTAATGGTTTTCATATAACCCTCAATCCTTTCTTGAGAGTGATCTGCAACCGCAACCTTTTGTTGATTCTGCAGGTCTTTATATTCCATTAATACTTTTAATTCCTTAAAGATATTATTATCTGTCAATACCACCTCACGAAGAATTTCATTGGAATTTTTGATATCCTTTTTGGTTTGCCAGCCAAATATTCCGGTTCGTTGGTTTAAGCTCTCATCATATTGTCCGAATTTTGCACTTCGCTCTGCCAGTAAAGCATTTACTTTAACCCGTTGAGCAGCATAAGCCGTGGTATCCTGCTGGGCGTAAGTTTGAAAACTTACGGATAGGACGACAAGCAGATAAAAATATTTTTTCATGAGATATAAACGTGAAAATAGTGGAAGTTGTTTTATTTGCCACTGAAAGATAGAAAGTGTGGGATTAGATTATGAAATCAGGTGCAGCTTTCAGCTTAGCTTTTTTTAAGAATGAAACTCAACCCTCACAATATCGCCCAGATGCAGGCCCAATAAACCACTGGCTTTACCTTTGTTGATGGCAATTTCTAAATGGTTACTGATGCCGAACAAGCAAAGTTTTTCACCTTCCTGCACTTCATTATAATGCCAGCTCAATTGTGTAATGGTTTCACTCTTGCGGAAATATAAGGTGAAATCACGGTTTTTCTGGATGCGCGTAAAAAGATCTTTTGTGATATTGGTAATTACATTGCAGAATGTATCAATGTAAACCACACTTCCACGAATAATATCCCGTTCAATTACAGGGTGAAGTAGCATTTTCTGTTCAATTTGAGCTACAGGTAAACCAATATCCTTTAACCTGCCACCTTTAGCCAGATGCGTGGCCGCTTTAACAAAAATATCAACCAGGGGAAAATGAAGATATTTTAAATCCTGCATGATATTCAGTTCTACCACATCCTCAGGTATATCATCAAAAAGCAAAGAAAAGATACCATTATCAGCCCCTACAAAATAATGATCACGGTGCCTGATGGCAATGTATTTAGTGTTTTCACTGTAAACGGAATCAATCCCTATTAAATGTACAGTGTTCTTTGGGAAATATGGATAGGCATTCTTTAAAACAAATGCTGCATATGAAATATTGAAAGCAGGAACTTCATGGGTAATATCAACTAAATTAACATTAGGCATAAGACTTAGCAGACTACCTTTAAGGGCACTCTGGTAAAAATCTTTCGAACCTAAATCTGTTGTTAAAGTAATTATCCCCATTAAAAATTCATTATTATTGCTTATTCTTGCGTAGAGGCCTAAGCGTCTGCAAATATTCAAATTTTAATTAATATACCCCGATAACTTTTTAAAATACTATAGTTTGAACGAATTAAAATTAACTCTGGATACCGTAAATCCTGCTCACTTCTGGGGAGCAAATAATGAGAATTACGAAATGATTAAAGGTGCCTTCGCTAAGTTAAAGCTGGTGGCAAGAGGAAGTGAAATTAAGGTTCTCGGTGATGAACAGGAACTTAAGGCCTTCCAAGAAAAATTCAGTCAGCTGGTGGCACACCTGGAAAAATATAGTTCACTAACCAATAATGATGTAGAAACCATATTAGGCGCAAAGGCCAATGGTGTAGCAAAAAAAGATGCAGAACAGCCAACCGGCGGAGGTGGAGAGGTGATTGTTTTTGGTACTAATGGTCTTTTAGTGAAAGCCAGAACGGCCAATCAGCGAAGAATGGTAAGCAGTATTGCTAAAAATGATATCCTATTTGCGATTGGTCCTGCAGGAACGGGTAAAACGTATACCGCAGTAGCATTGGCTGTTCGTGCGCTTAAGAATAAGGAGATTAAACGCATTATATTAACACGTCCTGCCGTAGAGGCAGGGGAGAACCTCGGTTTCTTACCGGGCGATTTAAAAGAAAAAATTGATCCGTATTTACGTCCGCTTTACGATGCGCTGGATGATATGATTCCGGCAGAGAAGTTGAAATTCTATATCGAAAACCGAACCATAGAAATTGCACCCCTTGCATTTATGCGTGGCCGTACGTTAGATAATTGTTTTGTAATTCTTGATGAGGCACAGAATGCCACGGATATGCAGTTAAAAATGTTTTTAACACGTATGGGACCAACTGCTAAATTTATTGTAACAGGTGATGTGACACAGATAGATTTGCCTAAAAAACAGATGTCCGGCTTGTTCAATGGCTTAAGAATCCTGGAAGACATCAAAGGCATAGATATTATCTATTTAAGCGGAGAGGATGTGGTTCGCCATAAATTGGTGAAAGATATCTTAAAAGCTTACGGCGATATTCAGTAGGTGAGTCCTGAGTCGGTAGTCTATGGTCTAAATTGACTCTTGACTAAAGACTTTCCGACTTTAGACTTTTTTACTTATTTTTATCCCCTCATGAAAGCACTAAAAGAAACCCGTTTTAATTTTCCAGATCAAAGTAATTTCTATAAAGGTAAAGTACGTGATGTGTATACCATAGCCGATAGGTTAATGGTAATGGTGGTATCAGATCGTATCTCTGCATTTGATGTCGTTTTGCCTGAAGCCATTCCTTTTAAGGGACAGGTTTTAAATCAAATCGCTGCTAAATTTTTAGCCGCTACGGAGGATATTGTTCCAAACTGGGTTTTAGATGTTCCCGATCCAATGGTGACTATTGGTCGCATTTGTGAACCCTTTAAAGTTGAAATGGTAATCAGAGGTTATTTAGCTGGTCATGCCTGGCGGGAGTATAGTGCCGGTAAACGTTCAGTATGCGGTGTTTCACTACCTGATGGTTTGAAAGAAAACGATAAACTACCTCAGCCTATTATTACGCCAACGACAAAAGCATCAGTAGGGCATGATGAAGATATTTCAAAGGAAGATATTTTAGCCAAAGGAATTGTGTCCATCTCTGATTATGAACAATTGGAGAAATATACCTACGCATTATATGAAAGGGGAACTGAAATCGCAGCCAAAAGCGGATTGATTTTAGTGGATACGAAGTATGAATTTGGTAAGGCGGATGGTGTTATTTACCTAATAGATGAAATTCATACGCCAGATTCTTCACGCTATTTCTATGCAGATGGATATCAGGAACGTCAAAATGCTGATGAACCACAAAAACAACTTTCAAAAGAATTTGTAAGAAAGTGGTTAATAGAAAATGGTTTTCAGGGTAAAGATGGGCAAGCTGTTCCGGAAATGACACCAGATATAGTTAATTCCATATCAGCGCGTTATATCGAACTCTATGAACAGATTGTTGGAGAGTCTTTTATAAAAGCTGATGCCGATGCCATTTCCAGTCGCATTGAAGCCAATGTGATCAAGGCTTTGCAATCACTCTAAAAATCGATGGAATTTATACTTTAGTAAAACAAGAAGAACAGAAATGAAATTTTCAGTAGATAAACACGATAAATACGTTACTTTAAAGTTAGAAGAGCCTAAATTCACCAATGATAATGCACCTGGCGTAAAATCTGAATTGTATTTGCTTAATGCAGAAGGATTTAAAAATATTATTGTCGACCTGAGTGATGTACAGGAATGCAATGATGCACAGGATCTTAGCTGCCTCTTGGTTGGCGACAGGCTTTGTAAGTCGGTTGGAGGATTATTTATTGTAACAGGTATTAATGATCAGCTCGAACCGATTATAGAATTGTCAAACATATTTCAATCTGTAACGTTTGTTAATACAATAGAAGAAGCGACCGATTTTATCTTTATGGATGAATTGGAAAAAGAGTTCAGAGGCGATAAATAAACAACGTTTTAATTCAACATTTAGCCTCGTAGTACGAAAACCTACGAGGTTTTTTATATCATACCATTATGAAATTTGAAGTTACTATTCTAGGAAGTAGTTCGGCGACACCTGTTTTCAACAGGAATCCTTCTGCACAGCTTTTGAATTGTAACGAAAAGTATTACCTGATTGATTGCGGAGAAGGCACCCAGCAGCAGCTGACCAAATACAATCTTAAGGCTGCACGGATCGATCATATTTTTATCAGCCATTTGCATGGCGACCATTACTTTGGTTTGATTGGTTTACTTTCCAGCCTTCATTTAAATGGCCGGATTAAACCCATGCAGATTTTTGCTCCTGCACCACTTCTGGAGATTTTAGAAATTCAGTTTAAATATTCTGATACCAACTTAAGGTATCCTATCGAATTTTTTCCAATTGAGGCTGATCAGTCCAGACAAATTTTTGAAAACCAGGACCTGATTGTAAAAACAGTAATATTAAACCACCGTATTCCAACTACCGGATTTATATTTCAGCAAAAACCAAGACAACGTAAGTTAATCAAGGAAAAAACTGAACATATCCCCATGGCTTACTATGCAGCCTTAAAAAAAGGAAAGGATGTAGAGCAGGCTAATGGTGAAATTTTAAGAAGCGAAGACTTTACAACACCTGCCGAGCCACCAAGATCATATGCTTATTGTTCAGATACCATGTATGATGAAAGCTATTTTGCAACCATCAAGGGATGTGATACCTTGTATCATGAAGCTACCTTTATGCACGAACTGCTGGATAGGGCAAATGAGACCCATCATACCACCGCAAAGCAGGCAGGCGAAATAGCCAGTATCAATGGAATAAACAAGTTACTGATCGGCCATTTTTCATCGCGTTATAAAACGCTCCAAATGCTTCTTGAAGAAACACAATCTGTTTTTGAAAATACAGAATTAGCAGTAGAAGGTAGAACCTTTCAGCTTTAAATTTATTCTGCTTTAATCGTAAAGTTCTTGAAATTTAGCGGGTTAAACAAGTCTCTACTGCGGATTTGCCTGTTGATGTATTTTACTTTTTAATAAGTGCTTTTATTATTAATGATCCTTAAATCATTCCTTTATCACGCGCATAAGTAAAATTAAGGCATAAAAAAAGCCTTGCAATATCAATTACAAGGCTTCAAATTTATAAAATCAAATTACTTATCTTTTTTATTCCCACCGCCAAATACAGAGAAATGTACATAACGTTTAGGATTGGCTTTTAAATCGATCATCAACTCATCGAGATTTTTTGAAGCACTATTCAGGTTGTTATACATTTTATCATCATTTAACAATAAACCTAAACTGCCTTTGCCATCTTTAATACCGGAGATCACACCTTGCAAATCTGCAATGGCGTTATTGGCATTATCTAAGGTTTGTTTAAAATTAGCTGCTGCAAACTTATCAGTTACCGTATTAATATTGGTTAAAATATCACTGATTTTTTTGTTGTTATTATTCAGGTTTGCGGTAATGCCTTCCACATTTTTAAAAATAGCTTCGATACGGGCACTTTCAGATCCCACTAAACCATCAACTTTTTTTGAAGTTGTTTCCAATGAAGCAAGTGTTCCGGCAATACTATTGAAACTTTTATCTACATTTTTCTGAAAATTCGGATTTAATATCGAATTTACACTGCTCAGGATCGAATCCATTTTGCCTATGATCAGTTCAGCCTTCTTTTGAACAGGTTGAACCTGTTCCATCAAACCCTTTTCAACATTAGCATTTAAGGTAAAACCATCTTCAGCAATTTTCTTTGAATTTCCAAGCGACATTACGATGGCTTTACTTCCTAAAAGGTCAGTACCTTCTAACCGTGCAACACTATTTTCAGGAATATCATATTTGCTATTAATACTTAAGGTAGCCAGGATTGTTCCACCCGGTTCCAATTGTAGCTTCGCCACGCGGCCAATCTGATAACCATTGATTAAAACGGGTTTGGAAACGGTTAAACCATCTACACGGGTATATCTTGCAAACAAGGTTGTTTCACTGGAGAATATGGAATTTCCCTTTAAAAAATTATATCCGATAATTAATAAAGCAATAGCGAATGCAGCTAAAATACCGACTTTGGTTTCGTTCTTAATTTTCATGTGTTTCTATTTATTCGCTGCAAATATGATTTGTATTCATCATTTGCCTGAGCGCTATCATTTTTGTAATGCAAAGGTATTATAATTACATAATGTTTGCACCAACGTTTTTGTTTGGTATTTGTTATTATTTTAACAATAAGCTGAATAATATTTAATATTAATCAACTTCAACATCTTTCCTGTATTTTTTAATAGCAGCCAGTATGGAATCGGCAATTTCACTTTGTCCGCTACTGGAGTTGATGTATTTTTCTTCTTCCTGATTGGAAATAAATCCAACTTCAGTTAATATAGCCGGCATTCCGCAACGCTGTAAAACCAAAACGCCTTGTTCTTTAACGCCTCTGCTGCTTCTTTTATCACGGTTTACGTAACTGTTTTGCACCAGTTTGGCAAATTTAATGCTTTTATCTCTGAATGTGTTTTTAAGCAATGACATTAAAATAAATGTTCCGGGTTTATTTGGATCATAGCCATCATATTTGCTTTTATAGTTTTTTTCCAGCTTAATATCCGCATTTTCCCGGATGGCGGCATCTTGTTCTTTCAACCGGTGAGAACCAGCAACCAATGTTTCTGTTCCTTTTACATGTTTATTTCCGGATGGCATGGAATTGCAATGCACCGAAATAAATAAATCAGCATTTGCGTTATTGGCAATTTCAGCACGCCTGTACAGGTCAACATCCACATCTTTTGTACGGGTATAAATAACCTTGATCCCAGGCATATCTTCCTGAAGTTTTGCGCCTAGTTTTAAAGCCACCTTAAGTGCGATATCTTTTTCTTTTGAATAACTTCCTGAAGCACCGGGTTTTCTTCCGCCGTGTCCGGGATCGATCACAATGGTTTTGATTTTATATCCCTGTGCGAATAAAACCTGAACAGAAAAGAGGATTAAGATAAAAACTGATGTTATTGCACGTTTAATCTTCATTTATAGGATATTAGAATGAGGTTTCTGCTATGCGTTTATAGTTTTTAATTGCTTTAATAATACCATCAACAATTTCCTTCTGACCCTCAGGTGAATTCATGTAGTCTTCTTCATCAGGATTACTGACAAAACCAATTTCAGTCAATACGGCAGGCATTGCCGCTCTAGCGAGCACGGCCAGACTTTTCTCCTGTACACCACGGTTGATTCTGCCTGCATTTACATATTCCTGCTGAAGCAATGATGCAAACTTTAAACTTCTATCCCGGTTGGTTTGTTTCATGAGGGATAACATGATATCATTTTCAGGGGTATTGGCAATGAAGCCCTCATAGTTTTTCTGATAGTTATCTTCCAGGAACATGGATGCATTCTCCCGTTTGATCACCTCATCCTGTTCGCCTAAGCGGCCGGTTCCTGAAACAAATGTTTCTGTCCCTTTAGTTGAAGTGCTTTTGGCAGCGATGGTTTTGTAAACAGGAACACTTCTTCCTTTTACTTTTTTATAATAATCCACCACTCTTGACACCCTTACAGGCATATCATTTAAGTGAATAGAGATGAAAAGATCAGCTTTTGCATTATTTGCAATATTTATCCGCTCATAAAGAGGAATAAAAACATCAGTTTCCCTGGTATATACCACTTTGATATCTTTAATACTATCCTGAAGTGCCTTTCCTAAATTTAATGCTGTTTTCAAGGCAACATCTTTCTCTTTTGAATAAATGCCATGTGTGGCGCCATCTTTACCGCCATGTCCTGCATCGATTACAATTGTCTTAATTTTATATCCCTGTGCAATTGCCTGATTATCAATTGTATTAACAAGCGCAAAGTAAATAATGAATGTTAAAATGGTTTTAAGATACATCAATGGTATATTTTTCACTAATTTTGAACGTTTTTGATTAAACATCTGTGCAAAAATAACATTCAAATACGAATTTGAAACTTCTTAAGAGCTCTATTTTACTCATTTCTGTCATTTTATTAACACATAGTGTTGGTAAAGCTAACGCGTTTTCCCGTTTTTCATTGCAGCAAATTATTCAACAGGATACTTCTAAAAGGGATACTTCTAAAAAAGCAGCAAAAAACAACAGTGGACTGGATCAAAAAGTGGAGTACAAGGCAGACTCCATGAAGTTCAGTAAAGATAAGAGTATCATTTATTTATACGGAAACGCCAGGGTGCTTTATGGTGATTTTGAACTTGATGCAGATTATATCAGGTATGATTCTGAAAAGAAAGTAATTTTTGCCAGTGGCAGAACGGATCCGAAAACAAATAAATATGTAGGGAAGCCAATTTTTAAGTCTGGCCCGGAGGGATCTGCAATAGCCGATTCTATTTATTATAATTCAGAAACCACCCGAGCTAAAGTTTTCGGCGTATTTTCAGAGCAGGAGGGCGGATTTTTCTCTGGCGGACAAAGTAAGAAACAAATTGATGATGAACTGCACATTAAAAATGTAATGTACAGTACCTGTAACCTGCCCCATCCGCACTTTGGTTTAATGATATCTAAAGGTGTTGTAACAGAGAAGCAGATTATCACTGGTCCGGTTTATATGATTATTGAAGATATTCCTACTCCTTTAGGTTTACCATTTGCCTTTTTTCCAAAGCCCAACAAGCGTACTTCGGGCATTATTTTACCTTCACCCGGAGAAGATGCTACCAGGGGGTTCTTTCTGCAGAATGGTGGTTATTATCTGGGGTTGAATGATTACTGGGATGCCAAACTTTTAGGTAGTATTTACACCAATGGCTCTTATGAAGCCAGTGTTAATTCGCAATATATTAAGCGATATAAATATTCCGGTAACATTGGTATTAATTATGCCAGTGTTAAAAATGGCCTGGAAGGAACTGAAGCTTTCGATAATCCAAAAAAAGATTTTAGCATCAGGTGGTCACATTCTCAAAATGCCAATGCAAACCCTGGAACTACTTTTAGTGCGAGTGTAAATATCACTTCAAGCAGTTACTATAGAAATACGGCAGCCAATCAATCATATGATATCAGGGCAATAGCGAATAATACCACCAACAGTAGTATCAGTTATTCCAGAACGTTTTCTAATAATATGAACTACTCGTTATCGATGACGAGTAATCAAACTTTAAGTACCAGGGATGTTTCAATCAGATTACCTGAGTTAACTTTCAACGTACCGACTTTTAGTCCATTTGATTCTAAAACAAGGGTTGGTGAACAGAAATGGTACCAAAAGATTACCGTGGGATATGCTTTACAGGGAACCAATGCCATTGATACTAAAGATAGCTTATTGTTTCAGAATGATGGTTTAAAAAGATTGAAGTCTGGTTTCTCCCATAACATACCTGTTAACATGTCATTCACTGCGCTGAAGTATCTAAACTTCTCTTTGGGTGGAACTTATAACGAGGTTTGGAACTTTCAAACCATTAGAAATCGTTACACTACTTTTGCGGATAATAGCTTTACAATCAGATCTGATACAGTTAGCGGATTTAAAAGGGCAGGGAGTTATAACCTCTCCACCAGCATGTCTACAAAAATTTATGGATTAAAAGTTTTTAAAAACCTGGGCAATATTAAGGCACTCAGGCATGTAATGACACCGAATATGTCTTTCAGTTATTCTCCTGATTTTACAAAGGCAGGTAGTGGACCATTTCTGGCTGCTGTTTCAGAAAATGAATTTGAGAGTGATGGGAGCAAGAAAATCATCAGAGATGCGAATGGTCTTCCTTTAACTTATTCTGTTTTTCAGGGAATGGCTTATCAGGGCTCTTTCCCAGGTAAAACAGCATCTATTGGTTTTGGCTTAGAAAATACCGTTGAATTAAAGGTGAAATCCAGCAAAGATACTACCGGTACAGGCGAACGGAAAATTCCGATTATCCAGGGATTAAGCATCAGCGGTTCTTATAATTTTTTAGCCACCAGGAATAAGCTTTCAACACTTGGCTTCAGCGGACGTTCACAATTTACGGATAAGCTGGGCATTAACTATAATGGTACTTTTGATGCATATGCTTTGGATTATGATCCTGCTACAGGGATCTATACCAGAAGTAATACCTTCGTTTGGAAGAGAGGCAATCTAATTCCCCGATTAACTTCGATTGGCTTTTCATTCGATTACAGTTTAAATCCGGAAGCATTAAAAAAGAAAAATGAGGCAAATGATAAGCTTAATGAAGCGAAGAATAAAGGATTATCACCTATACAATCCGAACAACTTGCAGCCATCAGCCGTGATCCGAATGCCTTTGTAGATTTTAATATTCCATGGAACTTTTCATTCTCCTATAGCTTTCAGTACTCAAATGATTTAGGTATAAGCAGAACCAGTAATACCTTAAACTTTAATGGCGATTTAAATCTTACTCCAAAATGGAAGATTACCTATAATTCAGGGTATGATTTTCAGAATAATGGTTTAACACCAATGAACATTGGCATTTATCGCGATTTGCATTGCTGGGATATGAGTGTAAACTGGGTACCATTTGGTGCTTATAAAAGTTACTCTTTAACATTAAAAGTGAAGGCGTCTATTCTCCAGGATTTAAAACTGAGCAAGAGACAAGGTTTTTACAATACTTACCAATAAACTTATGTTAGCCGAAATTATAACCATTGGTGATGAAATACTCATCGGTCAGATTGTTGATACCAATTCAGCCTGGATGGCTAAGCAGCTTAATTTAACAGGTGTATTTGTCAAACAAATCACTTCAGTTTCTGATGATGAAGATCATATTCTGGCTTCGCTTGCACAAGCTGAAGAACGTGCTGATCTTATTTTAATTACAGGAGGTTTAGGTCCCACCAAAGATGATATTACCAAAAAAACTTTAGCGAAATATTTTGGTATGGGTTTCCGCAGGGATGAAGGCGCGCTGGAAATGGTTACATCAATTTTTAAAAAATATAACCGGCCTTTGCTGGATATCAATATTCAACAGGCTGATGTTCCTGATGGTTGTGAGGTCATTGTCAATAAAAACGGCACAGCACCCTGCATGTGGTTTGAGCGTAATGGCAAAATTTTCGTATCCATGCCAGGTGTTCCCTATGAAATGATGTATTTAATGGATGATGAGATTCTTCCCAGAATCAGATCAAAATTTACTTTACCATTCATTGTGCATAAAACTATTCTTACAGCCAATATCGGAGAATCCTTTCTGGCAAAAGAGATTGAGGAAATTGAAGACCGCTTGCCCAAACATATTAAATTAGCTTATTTACCCAAGTTAGGGCAGGTGCGTTTGCGTTTATCAGCTAGTGGAAGTGATGAAACAGCTTTAAAAATGGAAGTTGAATCTTACGCAAAACTGATGATAGCTAAAATTCCGAAGTTTGTGGTGGTAGATGAGGATATTCCTTTTGAAAAAGCTGTAATAAATATCATGAACAGCCGCGGACTTACCCTATCTACCGCTGAAAGTTGCACAGGAGGATACATTGCTCATTTAATTACGCAACATCCGGGTTGTTCATCCGTGTATTGGGGCGGGGCAGTAGCTTATGCCTATGAATTGAAAGAATCTATACTGGGTGTAAAGGAAAGTACTTTAAATAAATTTGGCGCGGTGAGTGAAGAAACGGTTTCGGAAATGGCAGAAGGCGCAATCAAACAATTTAAAACTGATTATGCCATTGCAGTAAGCGGAATAGCCGGACCAGATGGCGGCACGGCAGATAAACCCGTAGGTACGGTCTGGATTGCGGTATCAAATAAAAATAAAACGGTAGCTAAAGTATTTACTTTCAGTAACAAGCGCATTCAAAATATCGAGCGCTCGGCAGCTTCTGCTTTCACCATGCTTTTAAATCTACTTAAAGAAGACGGGTTGAAAGAATAAAAAGCGTATTTTTGTCGCAATACCAATATAATATACTTTAATTTAATATGGCTCAATACGAATTATTGTTACCAAAAATGGGGGAGAGCGTTGCCGAAGCAACGGTAATTAAATGGGTAAAACAACCAGGTGATGCAATCGGTTTAGATGATACTATTTTAGAAATAGCGACAGATAAAGTTGATTCTGAAGTGCCTTCTCCGGTTGCTGGTAAATTGGTTAAACAGCTATTTCAAGAAAATGATGTTGCCCAGGTAGGTGACGTGATTGCTATCATAGAAACAGAAGGTAGTGCTGATCCAAAGATTGAAGATAGTCATCCTGACGCTTCAATTCCTGAAGAAAAGGCTGAATCCATTCCAGGTATTGCACAACTTCCGGAAGAAAACAAAGCAACTCCATCTGATTTTTCATCTTCAGTGCGTTTCTATTCTCCGCTTGTTAAAAGTATTGCTTCTCAGGAAAATATTTCTATTTCAGAACTAAATGATATTAAAGGCACGGGGGCTGATGGTCGTTTAAATAAAGATGATTTATTAAGTTATATCGCCCATAAAAATTCCGGACAGCAAGCTGTGAAAACAGAGGTTGCCGCTGCACCAATTGAAAATAAACCTGTAGCTGCTCCGGTTGTATCCTCAATACCCAATAAAACATCAACCACCTCAGTTTCTGGCGGAGATGAAATCATAGAGATGGACAGGATGCGTAAACTGATTGCCGACCATATGGTGATGAGTAAAACTACGTCACCGCATGTTACTTCCTTTGTTGAGGCTGATGTAACCAATATGGTGTTATGGCGCAATAAGGTAAAGAATAGCTTTGAAAAGCGGGAGAATGAAAAAATAACCTTTACTCCAATTTTCGTAGAGGCTGTGGCAAAGGCGATCAAGGATTTTCCTATGATTAATGTTTCAGTAAGTGGCACACAAATTATTAAAAAACGTGATATAAATATTGGTATGGCAGCTGCCTTACCTAGCGGAAATCTGATTGTTCCGGTGATCAGAAATGCCGACCAGCTAAATTTAGTCGGTTTAACCAAGGCCGTTAATGATCTGGCTTTGCGAGCAAGAAATTCAAAGTTAAAACCTGATGAAACACAAGGTGGAACATTTACGCTTACCAATGTAGGTTCATTTGGAAATGTGATGGGTACGCCAATTATCAATCAACCGCAGGTAGCCATTTTAGCTGTTGGCGCCATTAAAAAGAAACCGGCTGTTTTAGAAACAGAGCATGGTGATGTGATTGCCATTCGGCATATGATGTTCCTTTCCCTTTCTTATGATCACCGGGTTGTAGATGGATCGTTGGGCGGAATGTTTGTACGCAGAGTGGCTGATTACCTGGAGAACTGGGATTTTAACAGAGAGATTTAATCGTAATCAATATTTACTTACAAAGAGTCAGGCTTTTAAAACCTGACTCTTTTCAGTTAAAACCAAACTTATCATCACTTGTTTCTTAATAACATTAATATTAAAGTTATGGCTAAGTTTTCAGAATTAATAAATGGCGATAAGCCTGTTTTGGTCGATTTTTTTGCCGAATGGTGTGGTCCTTGTAAAATGATGAAACCTATTTTGTCACAATTGAAATCGCAGGTTGGCGATACTGTTTCGATTATCAAAGTGGATATTGATAAGAATCAGGCCGCAGCCGCCGCTTATAGTGTTCAAAGTGTGCCAACATTAATGCTATTCAAAAATGGAAAGCAGGTATGGCGGCAAAGCGGGGTATTACAGGCTTCACAATTGAAACAGATAATTGATACACATGCATAATTATACCTCAACAACGGTATTTGGTGTTACGGCAAAAATTTGTTCATTTGTTTTAGGGTAGATATTGTATAACCCTGTGAAGGTGCTGAAAGCAGGTAATATCGCATAGTCCTTTCCGAAATAAAAACATGGAAATTTTAACCGTTGCTTTGCCTTTCCAACTATGGTAACCCCAGGATGAATATGTCCGCTGATCGGGTATAACTCTTCTTCTGTACATTTCGGTGCATCATGTATAAAACAGAATGGGCCAAGGCAATAACTGGTGTCATGTATCTTAATATTCATGGAAGCATAATCGGCATCAGATAACCTGTCGTGATTTCCTTTTACCAGGAGCAGGTTTACATGTTGATACTGCTTTTGCCATTCCGAAAAATCATCAACATCGGTATTCAAGCCATGATGAAACATATCACCATTAATCAGCAATGTTTGAGGTTGGTATTTTTGAATCAATAGGCCTAATCTTTGCAAATCATTTTGCGCTATAGTAGATGGTACCTGAACGCCTGCCGAACGAAAATGAGCCGACTTACCCAAATGCAAATCGCTAATGGCTAAAAGTTGATGTTTCGGTAAATATAAAGCCCTTTCTTTATCTAATATCAGTTCTTCTCCGTGGCTTGTAATGGTCATTTGTATCTATAAAGTTTTACTATATAAGACATGTGAATTATTGGGTTTCAACCCTATAATTCTTCATATAGTCAGGGATAAATTATTTTATTTTCTCTGATTCTGCTTTCATCCGGGCAATGCGATGTTCCAATTCTTCTGAACTCATATTTTCACGTAAACTATCAACCTTTATTGGGAACGAAAGTGGCGTAAAGCTTTTAGGATTGGTGATGATGACCGCTCCGTTTTGAATACGTTCCAAGGCAGCAGCCAATCTGGGTTCTTCTAATTGCTGGTAGAAAACTTCATCATAGGCCTGACGCAAAAGTAAATTATGTTTGTCATAATCGCTAAAAACGTTAAAAAACAAACCTGCAGATGACTGGAGGTGTTTATTGGCGACATATTTACCCGGATACCCCTGGAAAACCAGACCAGAAATACAGGCAATATCCCTGAATTTCCTGCGTGCCATTTCGGTTGAATTAATACTTAAAGTAATATCTTCGGTTAAGTTTTTTGGTGAAAACACTTCGTAAGCTATGGATTCGTCCATTGGAATTTCGGTTTCACTGAGCAGTTCAAAACCATAATCGTTCATGGCAATAGAAAAACTGATAGGCAATAACTTACTTAAGCGGTAAGCCACCAATGCGGCCAGAACTTCATGGACCAGTCTTCCTTCAAAAGGATAAGCAAAAAGATGGAAACCTTCTTTATTGTTGATCAGTTCAATTAATAACTCATCATTTCTGGGTACATGAGAACGCTTTTCCTGCAATAAGAACAGCGGATAAACAGCATCCAGCTCTTCATCCTGATGCGTTTTATCCAGCGCTTCATTGTATTTCTTTCTTAAAACAGAACCCAAATTTGAAGAAAGTGGCAATCTGCCACCGTTCCAGCTTGGTGAAATGGCATTATGCTGTTTACTGTTTCTCACAATCACCGTCATGTCTTTTACATGCACAAATTCTAAAACGCGGCCTGCCAATCTAAAATTATCGCCTGCTTTTAAACGGGTAACAAAATACTCTTCTACCATGCCGATGTAGCCGCCAGACAGAAATTTTACTTTTAGCATCGCATCACTCACAATAGTGCCGATATGCAGGCGATGCCTCATGGCCAGCTGCCTGCTTTTTACCTTCCAAAGACCATCTTCATCTTTGGTAACCTTTTTGAACTCATTGTAAGCACCTAAACTGTCGCCACCTGAAGTGATAAACTGCATCACCCAGTTCCATTCTTCAGGCAGGATTAATTTAAAAGCATGTGTATTTCTTATTTCTTCATAAATAATTTTATCGTCGAAACCGTCGCCAATGGCAAGGGTAACAAGGTATTGTACCAGGGTATCAAAAACCATAATAAAGGGTTCTCTGCTTTCAATGTTGTTGGTTTTTGCCGCTTCTTTAATTGCTGCAGCTTCAACCAGTTCAAGCGCATGTGTGGGTAAAAAATAGATTTTTGAAACCTCATGAGGAGAGTGGCCTGAGCGTCCGGCGCGTTGAAGAAACCTGGCTACGCCTTTGGGAGATCCTACCTGCACCACTGTATCAACAGGTTTAAAATCCACACCTAAATCTAAAGATGAAGTTGCAATTACAGCCTTCAGCTGCCCCGTATGTAAAGCATCTTCAATCCAGTTTCTCAGTTCGAAATCTATAGAACCATGATGAATGGCAATCCGGCCTGCCAGCTCAGGTTCTATATTTAACAAATGCTGGTACCACATTTCAGACTGGCCGCGTGTATTGATGAAAATTAAAGTCGTTTTACTTTTTTCAATAATGGGTAAAAGTTTGTAGGCTAGTTTTAAACCCAGGTGACCGGCCCATGGTAAGGTTTCAATATCATCCGGCAGGACAGACTTGATGATAATTTTCTTTTCCAGATCTGCCTTTACTATAATTCTTTTGGCTTCCTCATCGGGTTCTAAAACATCCAGTGCCTGTTCTATATTGCCAATCGTTGCGGAAATCCCCCAAACTCTTAAAAACTGATTTTTTTCAATTTTCTGCAGACCTTTTATTCTGGATACGGCAAGTTCTACCAATACGCCACGTTTACTGCCCAACAGTTCATGCCATTCATCTGCAACAATACATTTTAAGTTTTTAAATAAGGTTGATGAGCCTTTCTGCGCCAATAGCAGGTGTAGGCTTTCAGGTGTAATCAATAAAATTTCAGGCATTGATTTCTTCTGCTGAACTTTCTCGGCTTGTGAAGTATCGCCGTTTCTGACTCCAACATGCCAGTCTAATTCCAATTCCAGTAAGGTTTCACGCATTGCCCTCGCTAAATCTTTAGCCAGTGAACGTAAAGGTGTAATCCAGATGAGCTGCAAGCGGTCTTTTGCTTTCTTATTACTGGCTTCTGATGCATTTAAAGCTTCAATTACCACAGCAAGAAACAAAGAAAAAGTTTTTCCAAAACCAGTTGGTGCATTTACTAAACCGCTATAGCCATTAAGATAATTTTGCCAGGCATCTTCCTGAAATTGAAAAGGCTTACGCTTATTGGCTTTAAGCCATGCTTTTATCTTTTTATAACCTTTGGTTTTGGTTTGATCCATGTATAATTCTGTATTATTATAAAAGGTTTTGAAAAAACTTATAGGTATCTAACCATTTATAAATGTCGATTCCAGCAGTTGGCGTAAATCTTCCAATGTATTAATTTCTATTGCTTTTTTGTCTTTTCGCCAGCGTAAAATCCTCGGAAACCGAAGTGCCAGGCCAGCTTTATGTCTTTTACTTTCGGCAATGCCCTCAAATGCAATTTCAAAGACAAGTTCAGGTTTTACCGTGCGTACCGGTCCGAATTTTTCTATTGCATTTCTGGTGACAAATGAATTTACTTCTTTTATTTCCTTGTCGGTTAAACCCGAATAAGCTTTGGCAATGGTAACTAAATTTTCTCCGTCGCGAACGGCAAAAGTATAATCGGTAAAGAAATTTGCTCTTCTGCCGCTACCTTTCTGTGCATAAATCATGACAGCATCTACCGTGTAGGGATTAATCTTCCATTTCCACCAGTCGCCGCGTTTTCTGCCACTATGATAATGAGAACTCAGTTTTTTAAGCATAATACCTTCACTATTAATGGAACGCGAGGTTTGCCTTAAATCTGCTAGTTCTTTCCAATTCTTGCACTTGATAACGGGTGAGAGGATAACTGCACTTTCGTCCAGATTTTCAAATAACTGCTCTAAAACGGCTCTTCGCTCACTTAAAGGATGATCGCGAAAATCACGGGTTTCATATTCGAGAATATCATAAACAAAAAAGCCGATTGGTGCATCCTCCAGCTGTTTTTTATTAATCGTTTTACGGTTTAATCGCTGTTGTAGTGTGCTAAAAGATAAAACCTGTTTATCTTGTACGGCCAGAATTTCTCCATCTAGTACAACCCCGTCAGGCAAAACATCAATTAAAAAGTGGAGCTCCGGAAATTGTTCTGTAACCAGTTCTTCTCCACGGCTCCAGATAAAAAGCTCACCATTTCTTTTCACTATCTGCCCACGAATGCCATCCCATTTCCATTCGGCCTGCCATTCAGATAGATCACCTAATTTTTCCGGTTCCTGCTCCAAGGCATAAGCCAGGCAAAAAGGATAAGGCCAGGAATTATCGGTATTGACATGAACACCATTAATCAGCTCATGGAAAGTAATTTCATAAGGATTCCACTTCCCCATAATGCTATGCATGATTTGTACACTATCTAAACTGCTTTGTTTAGCCAGGGCATTCACCAGCATTTTATTTGAAACACCAATTCTAAAATTTCCTGAAATAAGTTTGTTAAAAATGAAACGTTCCTGGGTTTCCAGATGGTTCCAGGCATTTAAAATAAACCCTTTTTTAGTTTCATCATCTTTGCCTTCCAGATCATGCAGGTCTTCAATCCATTTATGCAATTGAAAATCAGATGTGTTTTCGGCAGGGGGCAGGAGCAGTGCAATGGTTTCACTTAAATCACCAACGTTAGAATAACTTTCTGAAAATAACCATTCAGGTGTTTGTGTGATGTCAATTGCCCAATATTTGAGTAAAGCGGATTTGATCGGGCGCTTAGGTTTTTTACCTGTAAACAAAGCAATTACCCAGATTTTATCTTTATCGTCAGCATAATTAAAGTAATCTACCAATGCAGCAATTTTATCATTGGTTTTATTGCTCAGTTCGAGTTGCTGAATCAGTTTTGAGAAACGTTTCATTCTGACTTTTTATTTTCTGTTTCAACATGATGATTTTCAGCATCGGCCAAATCAACTTTATTTTCCTCATCATCTTCCTGCCCAAACTTGGTCATTACTTCTTCTGATTCAATCCCTTCGTCATTTAAAAACCGACTAAAAGCAGCAGTGAAGCCATGTGTAACATAAACCTTTTCTGCACCTGTTGCGGTGATGGCATCCATTAAGCCCGTCCAATCGGCATGGTCACTCAAGGCAAAACCTGCATCGGCACTTTGCCAGCGTCGATGTGCGCGAACCTGCATCCAGCCTGAACAGATTCCTGTTACAGGATGAGATAAGTTCTTAATCCAGCGGCTATCCCTCATGGCTGGCGGAACAATAACAATTCCTTTTTGCAACTCATCTTTTGTAGTTTCTGGTGTAATTCTAATGGTTTCAGGAAGGTTTACACCAGCATCAATAATTACTTCATTTAAATTCGCAATACTGTTATGAACATAAATAGGAACGTCGCCCGCAAGGTTTTTGATCAGGCGCTGTGCTTTACCAAGGCTATAGGCAATTAATACACTTGTTTTTTGCTGCTGAATATTATCATTCACCCAGCTTTTAATTCCATTGAAAACCACTTCTTGCTTTTGCCATTTATAAACAGGTAAGCCAAAAGTGCTTTCTGATACAAAAGAATGGCATTTAACAGGCTCAAATACATCACTAATGCCATCATCTTCGGTTTTATAATCACCTGATATGACACATATTTCCCCTTTATATTCTAAACGGACCTGAGCAGAACCAATAATATGACCTGCCGGATAGAATGAAATGCTTACACCATTCCGGATGATATTTTCATCATAATTTAGTGTCTCTACATTTAAATCTTCACTGATGCGCCTCTTAATGATTGGTTTGGTTAATGTATGACATAAATAATGTTTATTACCAAAACGAACATGATCGCTATGCCCGTGTGTAGTTACGGCATAATCTACAGGCCACCAGGGATCTACATAGAAATCTCCCTGTTTGCAATAAATACCCCTTTTCGTAAATTCGATTAGTGCCATAGTAGGTAAACAATAAATCAGAATTTAAGTTTTGAAACAATATCGGCTAATTGTCCGATAAAATGAAATATCGGGTAATTAGCCGATAAAATGAAATATCGGGTAATTACCCGATAATTTTGTTAAATTGAATAATTTCAAATATCTTAGTATTATGATTTGCATTATAACGGGTGATATTGTAGGTTCCAGAAAAGTGAAGGATAGTTGGTTGTCAAACTTAAAAAGCGCACTGAAAGTGATTGCAGGACAATATAAATGGGAGATTTACCGGGGAGATAGCTTTCAGATAGAAGTTGAACCTGAAAATGCAATCAAAGCAGCAGCTTATTTAAAAGCCTGCATCAGGATTAATAAACCAGCTGATGTTAGAATGGGCATAGGAATTGGTGAGGTTAAAATTAAACGTAAAAAGCTTTCTGAATCAAATGGGGATGTATTTGTGAATTCAGGAATTGCTTTTGATAGCTTAAAACAGGCAAAAGTCAATTTGGCTATCAAAACTGATTTTCCAGGATTTGATGAAGATATTAATATCATGATTAGGCTTGCCTTAATTGCGATGGATAGCTGGGGAATTGTTGCTGCAGAGATGGTAAAACTTGCATTGGAACATGAAAATCTATTGCAAAGTGAGTTGGCTACACTTTCAGGTAGAACACAATCATCTGTTAGTGAGGCTTTAAAGCGTGCGCATTATGCTGAGTTAATGGATATGGATAAACTGTATCGTAAAAAATTGAATCAAATATTTGCTAACTGATGGACATCTATCTAATTAAGCTCATCCTTGTACATTTAATAGGCGATTTCTTTTTGCAACCAAATTCTTGGGTGAAGGATAAGGCGACTAAAAAACTAAAATCAGGAAAACTATATATACATGTAGCAGTACATATAGCATTGATTTTTTTCGTCTTTTTGAGTTTTAGTATATGGAAGATAGCACTTTCAATAGGATTATTACATTTGTTTATTGATGGAGCGAAAGGTCTTTTCCAGACTCGAAAAAATGCCCGCGCACTATTTTTTATTGATCAGATATTTCATTTTTCATCCATTATTTTAGTCTGGCATCTTTTTTTCAAAGGACACCTGGATGTGAGTTATCTTCATGATATTAGGTTCTGGATTTTAATTTCCTGTGCTTTGTTTTTAACTATGCCCACTTCCATTATTATGAAAGTAATTATTGCAAAATGGTTACCCGAAAGTGATGATGAAAGCCCTAAATCGTTGCAAAATGCCGGAAAGTATATCGGAATTTTAGAACGGTTATTAATTTTTATCTTTATTACAACCAATCATTTTGAAGCAGTAGGATTTTTACTTGCAGCAAAATCCATCTTTCGTTTTGGTGATTTAAAAGAGGCGCATGATTTAAAGTTAACAGAATATGTTTTAATCGGAACCTTATTAAGTTTTGGTATAGCCATTATTGTTGCACTCACCATAAACACCTGGATAGGCCGGCTTCTGCTTTAATTCAAGGGTTTAAACTGTTTGTCTAAAAAGTTAATCATGAGGGTATGAACTTGTTCAAACCAAGGGTTAAATAGCCAAAAAGGATGGGGTGTATCAGGCAATGTATGAACTTCTGAATAGATTCCGAATGGTTTTATTTTGGCAATTAAATCGTCTCTTCCGGCATGAAATCGTGGTAAAGAACTATTTATAAATAACATGGGGACTGTTTGTTTACCGGCATGATAAAGTGCAGAAGCATTGTGCCATAATTCAGGGGCTTGTTTTAAATCAGCACCAAGCCATATCGCAGCAACAGATTTCCGGTTTGGATCTGTACTGACTTCAGCAGACTCAGGGTGGTCAAAAGCCAATACGCCATCTACATCTATTACAGCCTGAACATTACTAGAGTGTTTATTAATTTTTTCCTTTTCAAATTGAGGATCATTATTTGTAGTGCCAATTAAAGCTGCCAGCTGCCCGCCGGCCGAAAATCCAGTTATGGCAATTTTGTTGGTATCGATATTAAACTTTGAAGCATTCGCTTTTATCCATCGAATGGTGTTTTTCAAATCATACACAGCGGCAGGAAACTGTGCATGTGTAGATAACCTGTAATCGGCAGTAATAGAAACATAACCACCTTGGGCGATTTTCTGTGCCAATGGAATGTTTTGGCTGCGATGACCTGATCGCCAGCCTCCGCCAAAAACAAATAATACCGCCGGTAATGGTTTACGGTTGTGTTTTGGATAAATAACATCAAGAGATAAATCACCTGTTGGATATTTAGCGTATACCATGTTACTTTTGATTTTGAAATCACCTTTAACCAATGGTTGTGCTATACTGATGTATGGCCGCTTTTTATGCTCCTTAAGGTAGGTAGTATATACACTAAAGGAGGTATCTGGCAGGATTTTTTGAGCCTGAGTGCTGGTATAAAAAAATAATAGAAAAATGACAAGGCGTTTCATTCAGGTAAATATATAGAATAGTTAGTCGGGGTTTGATCTTATATTTGATTAATTTTAAACCTTCATGCATAACACGATTAATGCGAAAATTTTTACAGCACTTATTTGGGGATTGGGTAATTCGAATGTCAAACAAATTTGGTTCAAGACCTGATCTTCACCGTATTCATGAAGCTTTAAGTAAGCTTTTTAACACTATAAGTAAGGAGCCCGGAAAACGTGGACTGGTGTTTGAAATTTCGGAAAAAGATAAATTTATTATTTTTTCGGATCAGCATAAGGGTGCGCGTGATGATGCCGACGACTTTACGCTGGCGGAAAAAAACTATCTGCAGGCACTTGAATACTACAATGCCAGTTTTTTCCATTACATCAACCTGGGAGATAGTGAAGAACTTTGGGAGAATTTGCTGGAATCTGTAATTCAGCATCATAAGCAAACCTTTGAAAGAGAAAAATTATTTATTCATCGCAATGCTTTCACAAAGGTTTTTGGAAATCATGACCTCTACTGGGACAATGATCCGTTGGCCGGTTTTAACCTGAATCGCATTTACGGTAAAAAGATTCCGATTTATGAAGGCGTAATTTTAAAGGTAAAGTTACAGCATAAAGTGCTGAATATCTTTCTCACCCATGGTCATCAGGGTGATTTGCAAAGCGATGGGAATTGGTTTAGTAAATGGTTTGTCAGCACTATATGGGCACCACTGCAATCATTCTTAAAAATTAATCCCAATACACCGGCTTATGATAACCAGCTAAAAACCATGCACAACAGCATGATGTATAGCTGGCAGGCAGAACAAAAAGATACGGCACTAATTACTGGCCACACACACCAGCCTGTATTTGCATCGCTTACTCACCTGGAAAGAGTTTATTTAAAACTTAAAAATGCAACTATTGCGCATGATCAACCTGTAATGGATAAATTAAATGAAGAACTAAAAAAAAGAGTAAAAAAAGGAGATGAGGTACCTGAATTTAAAGCATACAAGCCTGGTTATTTCAATAGCGGCTGTTGCTGTTTCAGCGATGGTGATATTACAGGTATCGAAATTGAAAATGGTATGATCCGGTTAATTAAATGGTCTTTTCAAAAATCAGGTGATCCGGAAAGAGTTTTACTGGAAGAAATGAAGCTGGCTGATTTACTGGATGCTATTTAAGGGGCAGTTCTATAAAAAAAGTTGTTCCTTTATCTTTGCCCTCACTTGTTGCCCAGATGCGGCCTTTATGCATATCCACAAACATCCTTGCGGTAATTAATCCCAAACCATTAACATTTTCATGTTGGGTTGGCGCAGAACTTAATCGGGAAAATTTCATAAATAAGCTTTCCAGATCCGATTCATTCAGACCTACGCCATGATCTTTTATGGCAATGGTTACCCTGTTTTCTGCCATTTGATGAGAAATCCGGATTTCGCTATCTGCATAAGAGAATTTAACCGCATTATGAAGCAATTGGAAAAATAGCTCCTGCAGTTTAATCTGATCACCAAAAATTTCTACCGGTGTATCAATATTGATGGTAAATGCCTGGTTTTTATTTTTAGAAATAACATTCAGATCTTTTACGGTTTTAGATAACAATTCGCGGAGATTTATTTTATTTTTCTGCGGTTTGAAAGACCCGGTCTCCCTTCTGGCTGAACTTAGTATCTGGTTTAGATTGTCAACCATCCTTTTAGATTGACTGTTGATTTTTTCTGCGATAGTTATAGTTCTTTCATCTGCACCAGGCATTCTGCTTACCAATTCAGATTGAAGGGATATGGTGGTCATCGGATTTTTCAGGTCGTGGATAAGCACATGCAGGCGATCATCCTGCGCCCTCAGCGTTTTTCTGAAGGCCATCCGCGTTTCCAGTTTTTCTGATATCATCACGGCCAGCCTGTTTAACATGTTCAGTTGGTTTTGAGTAGCAGTTTGAAAATGCTGGCCATGTACAATGATGGCACCCAGATTTTGTCCTTCTGCAGATTTAATCACTGCTCCGGCAAAAAATTGGAATAAAAAAGATTGATCATTGGCATGTACAAATTCCGATGCATTGCCGGTAACCACATCTTCATCCGTTGTTTTAATCAGGTTAAAAAGATATGGATTGATTTCTGGCGCTGCATGCTTACCAATTAAAGCTTTTATGAAAGTACCGTGCTTGTCAAAAAATCCGATAGCGGCATCAGTTACTTCAAAAATCTCAGCGGCCAGTTTTGCAAAGTTGTTAAAGCTTTCTTCAGCAGGTGTATTTAAGATCTCATATTCATATAATTTTTGCATATGCAATTCTTCATTAAAACATATATTTTGATCTGAAACCTGATGTAAATGCATTTAAAGGTATGATTAAAGTGGGTAATGGATTAAAGGTAAAGATTCTCATTAAAAGGATAAATAATATAAACAATTAAGTTGTAACTTTAGTTACTATAGCTAATGTCATCGTAAGATGAACATTTTAATTATCAAAACATTATTCAAAAATGAGATTATATATAGAACGTAAGCCCGTTAAGGTTAATCCAGATACGAAACGTGTAATTGCCCGTTTTTTTTTTAACGGAGAAGAAAGAGCACTGGAAGTGATCAGAAAAGTTTTGGAGTTTTCTGATGATAAAGTATTTTCACTCATCTCTCCGATTTTACAGGAGTATTCTAAAAGACACCGTAACATTACGAAAATTTTAAACCGGCATTGTAAAAAGCTGAAAAAGCAATTTGCTGTACTTGGAACGGATATAGAAGACCTTGATCCATATACCAGATTACTTATTGGTGCGTATTTTACGCATGAATATTCTATTGAATCGGCGGCGTTTTTTAATCCAAGTATTGTTGACGATCCCGATCAGACTGATCTTGTAGAAGGAGAGAAAAGGGTGATCATCAGTTTCAGGGCAGTAGGTGAAGGACACATTTCATCTATCGTTTTCCGTCGGGCATTGATTGATAAGAATAATAATATACAGGTTTTGCCGGTAGGCAATTATGTGGATGAGGCAGAGGTAGTGAAGAATGCAATTTATGTAAAGAAATTGTTCTTTAAGAAAGCTGCCTATGCACAGATTGATCCATCTGTTATTGAAGAAATAGAAGCAAAACTGGATGATCGTTTTGAATACACCAGTTTGAGTAATATTATTAAAGATTCAAAAAGCCTGCATAATGAAAATCCCTCACGCCTGGTAGAATATGATAAAGTGCTTTGGTTATCAGATACTTATCATACCATTTCTTTTTCTAAAGATACCGATATATCAGACCGGGTAATTTTTCCAATTTCGGAGTTCGAACGCAAGGGGATTGAAGATGCACGCTTTGTAAAATTTGTTAAAGATGACGGGAAGGTATTATATTATGCCACCTACACTGCTTTTGATGGTTCGCTTATTATACCAAAGTTGGTGCAAACAGAAGATTTCTATGAGTTTAAAGTAATCCCTTTATATGGAGATGGTGCCCAAAATAAAAACCTTGCTCTTTTTCCCCGCAAAATAAATGGAAAATACGTGATGATGAGCAGAATTGATGGATGGAACAATTACCTGATGTTTTCTGATAAGGTAAATGTTTGGGAAAATCCTATTTTGCTGAAACAACCGCGTTACGACTGGGAATTGGTACAGATTGGTAATTGTGGCTCACCAATAGAAACTGAAAAGGGATGGTTGGTAATTACACATGGGGTTGGTCCAATGAGACGGTACTGTATTGGAGTGGTATTGCTGGATCTGGAAGATCCGAGCAAAGAAATCGGGCATTTAAAAGAGCCGCTGATTATTCCAAACAATGATGAACGTGAAGGTTATGTGCCAAATGTAGTGTATTCCTGTGGTTCGATTATAAGCAATGGCGAACTGATAATTCCTTATGGATTATCTGATTACAGTTCGTCTTTTGCCACTGTAAACTTGGAATTGTTGCTAAACAAATTGCTTGAAAACGGGAAGGGATAAATAGGATAAGATACTTTTCTATTATGAAACAAGAAGGGCTGATTCATTTGAATCAGCCCTTCTTTATTATTTTGAATTTTGATGTTTTACAAATTCTTCTTCCTCTTCAAATAGCGAGGGGGAAAGCGTTTCATATTCAGCCTCTGCCGCTTTCAAAACAGTAAGATGAGAAACAAAATAGGCTAATGTACTTTCAGCACCCTGATTTCTGTTTACACTATTAAACTGTAAGCCATCCGCACAGCCATGTGTTTCAAAATCATATAAAGGAATGTGCATACTGTTTTTGCCTAAAAACCACTCATAACTGGTATACATTAAACTCAGGTATTTACTGTCTTTGGTAATTTCATAAGTTTTACCGTAAAGCAGTACCATTGCCATGGTTTCAATGGCTTGCTGGTCATAAATTGGATTTTTTCCATGCTTCCTCATCCAGCCCGCATTTCCAACAGGGTTTAAATAACCATTTTCAAAAGAAAAACTATTCAGGAAATTAATGCTTTCCATCGCTATCTGGTAAGATTCATTGTCGCCAGTTGCTTCATAGTGATGTAATAATGCCAAAGGTAAAATCGCATTATCGTAAGTCAGTATATCTTCAAACCAATGCCAGTCTCCATCTTTATTGGCTTGATAAGATAGCTTCAAACTTTCTGCCAGCTGGTTTCCCTCATTTATAATCGGTTTATCGCCGGGATGCGCAAGTAAATAATAGGAAATTCCGATGAGTGTATTTGCCATCCCACGCAAATGCTTTAAGCCCTTAAAATGAGGTACTGCATTAAAGAAAAGTTCCCTTCCAAACTCACGGTATGAATTATTAGGCGCAACACCAATTAAATAACCTAAAGACCATATTGTTCTGCCGAAAGCATCTTCAGAACCAATTTCGTCCAGATAATTGCGGTTAAAACTTAAGAAATTTCTAAAGTTTCCATCTTCTGTATGCATGTATTGAATAAAGCTCAGGTAAACAGGCATCAACTTTAATGCTGCCTGATTTTTATTTTGCTCATAAGCCATTAAAGCCATAATTAAGGCTCTGGCATTATCATCAATGCAATAACCTTCTTTCAGATTCGGAATGCCAAAACGTGCATGTTGAATAATTCCGGTATCATCTGTAAGCAAGCTAATATGACTCAAGTTGAGTGCCGGCATGCTTTCCACATCTATAATAGGAGGGGTTACCCTTTCAGGTTTTTCTCCGTCTGCTATGGCTTGCTGTAAAGTAGAAAGATATACATTGCCTATTGCTGGCCATCTTAGTTTTAAGCCATATTGATAAGCATTTGATTTAAGCTCTTGATGTTTAGCTTCATCTGATAGCAATTCATTTACAATGTTGGCCAGGGCCTTATCGTTTTTAAAATCAAATAATTTGCCCCGGTTATCTGCCAGTAATTCTTCTGCATGCCAATATGGTGTAGAGACAACAGCAGCACCTGCACCAACAGCATATGATAATGTACCACTTGTAATTTGTGCTTCATTTAAATAAGGCGTTATATATAAATAACAAGCCGTTAAATATTGGTGAAGTTCATTTTCAGATACAAACTTATTGACGAAGGCAATATTATTTTCTACGCCTAAATCTTTAGCCAGTGCTTTTAAACTATCACGATATTCTTCACCGTTATGTCTAACAACTCCGGGATGTGTATTGCCCAGAATCACATATAAAACATCCGGATGTTGCGAAACAATGCTTGGTAAGGCTTTAATCACTGTTTCCAGGCCTTTATTGCGGCTAATTAGCCCGAATGTAAACAGTACTTTTCTGTTTTTAAACAATTCGCTTCGCGAAATTTCATTGTTCGCAATAGGTTCCAGGTTAGGAACACCATGTTCTATTAATTTGATAGAGGTTGAAGGAATTTGGTAAATGCTGGTTAAAAATAACACCGCTTTTTTACTCATTACCACAATTTTTGACGATTTTAATGCAATTTCCTTAATGATGGTCTGTTGCATAAAATTTGGTTCCTTTAATACCGTATGCAAAATGGTAATAAAAGGTTTTTTGAGCTTATTAATGAGCGAAAGCAAAAAAACGCCGCTATTGCCACCATAAATTCCAAACTCATGTTCAATGATACAAGTATCTACATCACTATCATTAATAAAATTAGCAGCTTCAATATAATCCTGCTGATTCTGTTGCCTGATGATGAATTTTACTTCTGAAGGATAAGCATGTTCATTAAGATCATCAGATTCGTTCATCGCAATAACAAAACTTTTATCTGCCTGGTAAGATGGATTGATACTTAACGCATTGATTAAATTGTAATTGAACGTAGCTAGACCGCATTCGCGAGGAGGATAAGTTGAAATATATGCGATTTTCATATTAATATATAAGTTAATGTCCTATTATAACGCACGGATAGCTAAAATGGTTTTGGTTCGGCATCATTTATGAAATTTTGAAACAAACAATATCAATTAAGGGCTTGTTAGTCTGGATAAATAAATGACATAATGAGATCAATTTGGAAAGGCGCAATAGGATTTGGTTTGGTTAATATACCCGTTAAATTATTCTCGGGTGTACAAACTACCCATTTGGATTTGGATATGCTTGATGAACGTGACCATGAAAAAATCCGTTATCAGCGTGTAAATGATAAAACGCACAAAGAGGTACCGTATGAAAAGATTGTAAAGGGGTATTTTCTTAAGGATAAATATATTATTCTGGAAAAACATGATTTTGAAGAAGCTGCGCCTGAAAAAACCAAAATTATCGAACTGGAGAACTTTGTTGATATTAAAGACATTAATCCCATTTACTATGAAACCTCTTATTATACCGAACCAGAAAAACAGGGTAAAAAGGCCTATGCATTATTACTGAAAGCACTCCAGAAATCAGGAAAAGCAGGTGTAGCCAGGTTTGTATTAAGAAATACCGAAAATCTTTGTGTTATACATCCAATGGAGAATGTTATTATTATCACGAAGATCAGGTTTGAACAGGAAATCAGGAGCTTAGATGAGATCAATAAGGCAGACGATATTACCATAACCAAAAAAGAGATGGATGTTGGTTTGGCGCTGATCAAACAATACAGTTCTAAATTTGACCTGAGCTCATTTAAAGACGATTACAGCAATGAATTGCTTAAAATTATAAAAGCCAAGGCAAAAGGCAAGCGGGCAACGGTGAAAAAAATGAAGCCACAAAAGGCATCAAGTGATGATTTGTATGATCAGTTAATGCAAAGCCTCGGATCTAAAAAAGGCGCTTAACATTTATAGATGATGTGACTAGTCCTGAAAATTTGATACAGGATTAATAATTAAATAAAATTACAATTTAAATAGTAGTCAGTTCATTCCGGCTGCTATTTTTTCATTTATAAGTCCTGATTTTGATTTTACTCTGTCTGTGCATATATTTAGGTGTATTCATTAAACATGCATGGTGTGGCCTAATATTATTGTAAATATTAATGCTTTCAGAAACTATTTTTTCATCTCTGAGAGTTTGACCCCTTCTCTTATTGTAAGTAACTCTTGCTTTGGAATTCCATTACACGCTCAGCCACAGGTACTTGTGTTTGCGAAACCTATGGTGAGAATTTTATGGTAATATGGTAACTGCGCTTTGGTTTAACTAAAAAATGATTCGCTTTTAATATCAGAAAGAGATTATCTCTTCAAACCGATAGGGGTTCAAGTGATTCTTTTAATATATGATAAAGTTTCCTGGTTCCAATGCGGGGCATTTTCATGCGCACATCCATCACCAGTTTTATAATCTTTGCAGATAAATCCTGTTTCTTAATCCTTCTCTTCTTACTCCGGGAATAGACCTATCTACTAACCCCGTACAATCCACAGATAGCACTTAAGCTTTCCTTGTAGGTTTTTTGGCATTGTTCAACTGTTCGGGTGAGGAGTTTTTTCGGATTTCGATATTATATTCCTCCTCTGCAATATCGATCATCATATCGAATATAATTGCTTTTTTATCAGCTCCTGTATTCTGAGCAGCTAGAAAGGCCTTTGTTTCTCCAGAAGCTTAATTTTGGCTTCTAACTCCAGTATTTTCTGTTCGGGTATCTTAGGCATATGAGACGGGGTTTGATTCTCCCAATCAAATTTACCATATTTTCTCAACCAGCCCACTATGGTCGAGTGAGACTGGAGGTGTCGTCCTTAATAGTCAGCCGTTTAAGCCGCTTGGAGAAATCAAAGCATTTGGATACGATCACTTGTACCACTTTGCCTTCTTTTTGCACCTTTCCCTCAACCATCAACAGGCGTGAATGAAGGATTTCTTTTCTGTATGTTTCAAAGAGCTTCTCGAACATTACAAGATTTGAAAACCCGGTCTCGTCCTCGGTGGTGATAAAAGCAGACACCACCAGCTGTTCCAGGTCGCTGTCTGACGATCACCAGCCGCTACTTTCGCCATTCTTCCGTTTTCGATATTGTGAATTTACTGCGAGAATTTGACGTTGGAGAGTTTCAGCTTTTCACGGACCAAACTTAACGGATGTGCTTTCAAAGAAAATGGAGTAGAGGCGTAATACTGCATAATGTGTTCACCTTTGCTCATCAGCGGAAGCTGGATCTGTTGTTCTTTGTCCGATTCTGAGGGCTGGCCTTCAAACAGTGCCATAGGTCTGTCTTTTAGTACAGATACTTTCCAAAGCACTTGTCTGCGATCTAATCCCATCGACCTAAAACATCTGCACCGGCAGGCCTTTCCAGAGCGCTCAAAGAAACTCTTGCATCCAATAACGAATGGAGGTTGTGATCGCCAGAGCCCCGCCCTAGGTCCAATGCTTCCTCATCATCTTCCCTAATGCCTGATATTTGCCTAAAGCCCAGTCTTAGCGCACAATGTCTAAATTGGTTAATGAATTCTGAGTAGGTTTTCCATTTAACAGTTCAATGGTCAATCGTTAGCAACGATATATTCTAAACAACTTGTACCTCAAATTATCGAGTGTTGGCCAACTATCATTCAGCCTCCCAAATAGTGCTGCAACAAAGTTATATTCCCTTATGACATAAAATTCTCAATTACATGTTAATAAATAATTGTTTTCTAACCAATTCTATATCCTCCTCATTTAACGGCGGAAAAGTATCATTGAATCGCCGGTTTCAACCTTTTTCGGAAAGGCATTATGATGCAATTTTGTCTGGTTAAAACAATAACAAGATGAACATCAATATTTTAAATCCTTTCATAATGAAAACATTTAAAAATCTGTCTGCAACGTTAAGCTTGGTCGCAGGCATAACCTGTTTTTCAGTTCAGGCACAAACTGTTAAAAGCTTTAATCGTAAAGACTTGAAGCTTACCTACTATAGTGCTACCGAAGCCAATTTTGGTGTTAGCTCCGTACTTGTCAGCGGTAAAACTGATGCGATCCTGTTTGACGCACAATTTTCGGTGCCCGATGCGGAAAGGCTGACCGCTGAAATTAAAAAAAGCGGTAAGCACCTAAAAGCGATTTTTATCACTTACGGTGACCCCGATTATTATTTCGGTCTTGAAGTCATAAAAAAGAGTTATCCTGATGTGCCTGTTTATTCAACAGCGCCGATCATTGAACACATTAAAGCTACTTACAAAGAAAAGTTAACCTACTGGGGAAACTTGTATAAAGATGCCGCACCCAAAACAGCCATTATTCCAACAGTCTATACCAAGGCCGAACTGACCCTTGAAGGTAAAAAGCTGGAGATCGTTAAAGTGCCAGGTGCGCCTGACCGCAGCTTTATCTGGATTCCATCGGAAAAAGCAGTGATCGGCGGCATCAACGTATTTGGTAATGACATTCATGTTTGGACCGCCGATGATGCCACGGCTGCTAAGCGTGCCCTTTGGATAAAAGCATTGGATCAAATAGCGGGTTATAAGCCGGTAATCGTCATTCCGGGACACTTTGGCAACAAAGCGGAATTAAATTTAGCTTCGGTAAATTTCACGAAGGCTTATTTGCAAACCTATAACCAGTTATTAAAATCAAATAAAACTTCGCAATCGTTGATTACCGCACTCGAAGCAAAATACCCAAATCTGGAGAATAAAAGCGCGCTGGAACTGAGCGCAAAGGTGAGCACAGGCGAAATGGAATGGAAATAACCGCAGTGGTAAGCCTTCTTTAGCATAAATTATTTATAATGATGTGAAAAAAACATCCTGCCGGCTATCTTTGATCAAAGATTAAAAGGAATCCCGATCAATGCCGGCAACTATAAAAAAATATGAATTCAAGGAAGGCTTACCTCATGAATTTGAAATTCTGGATTTGGAAACGGTATTCCATTTTGCATCTGATACATTAACCGTACCGCACCGGACTGGTTTCTATCACATCATTTGGTTTGAAAGGGGTGAGGCTGATCATTTGATTGATTTCAATCCTGTTCATGTTTCGGCTAATACCATTTTATTTCTCAATAAAGATATTGTGCATTGCTTTGATCCTGAAGGAAACTTTGTGGGAAAGATGATCTTATTTACGGATGGTTTTTATTGCAGAAACGAACAGGATGCCAGATTTTTAAAAAGTTCAGTACTTTTTAATGCCATTCATGGCACAACCCAGATCCATATTGAGGGTAAGCTGGTTGAGGTGTTAAACGAGCTTATTGTTTTAATGAACGAAGAAGCTGAAAAAAGTAAAGACTCCAGACAATCAGAAATTATACAAAATTTTCTGCATAACTTCCTGCTGCTTGCGGAACGTGAACAGAGTCATCAACCTACCAGTGAAAGGGCTAAGGGCCCGGATTATGAACTCGTATTGTTGTTTAAGGATCTCTTGGAACATGGATTTCTGCAACGCAGATTGATTAGTGATTATGCCAGGGAAATGTTTGTAACCGAAAAACGGTTGAACCAGGCCACATCAAAAATATTAGGGAAAACGGCAAAAGCTGTTACCAACGACCGCATGGTTCTGGAAGCTAAGCGCTTGTTATCGCACACTGCTAAAAGCATTAAAGAAATTAGTTACAGCCTTGGCTTTGAAGAGCCTACGAATTTTATAAAGTATTTCCGGAAACATAATGGTCTGACACCTGTTGAATTCAGGGAGAAATATGCAATTAAATAAGCAAAAAGGACATCATGATTAAAGTATTTATAGCAGGAGGAACGGGCTGGGCTGGTTCTGAACTCAGCAAAGCGGTATTCAAGCACCCAAATATGCGATTGACCGGTGTACTATCTCGTACGCATGCAGGAAAAAATCTGGCAGAAATGCTTGATTTGGGTACAGCACATATCCCTATTTTTGATCATATGGAGACCGCACTTCAAGAAGTCGAATTTGATGTTCTTGTAGAATATACCACACCGGCGGTGGCTAAGATCAATATAACCGCAGCAATAAAGAAAGGTAAAAGCGTAGTGATAGGAACGTCAGGATTGATCGCCGATGACTATGTCGAGATTGAAAAAGCAACGGATGAAAACAACGCTTCTGTGTTGGCCGTAGGAAACTTTGCAATTACCGTTGTCCTGCTGCAAAAATTTGCGGAGATCGCAGCCAATTATATTCCAAACTTCGAAATTCTTGATTATGCACACGAAGACAAAATTGATTCCCCAAGCGGTACGGCCAGGGAATTAGCACATCGTTTATCAACGCAACGCAGACCGAATGTTCATGTTTCCGAAGACGAATTGGTCGGGGAAAAAGCAAGCCGGGGCGCTGATCTGGAAGGCGTGCAAGTGCATTCCATCAGGCTTCCAGGTCATGTGATATCAATTGAAGCTATCTTTGGATTAAAAGATGAAAAATTAACCCTAAGACATGATTCTGGAACTAGTGCAGAACCATATGTTAAAGGCGCACTACTTGCGATTGAGAAGGTTGGAACTTTCAAGGGCTTTAAAAGAGGGCTTGATTCCGTAATGGACTTAAAACTATAGCCTTTGCAAGATTGAAGGTATAGTTGTATGTTTTGTTAAACTGGTCCGTTAATATCCAATTAAACTGAACATCCAAACTGGTCATTTGGCTCTGATTGGGGATCAATGATCTGTCATTACAGCAGGCTGGTGAAGGGAAAATGGTGGAAGTTATTGCAATGGCAAATTGTAGAACACCTCAATAATTAAATGAGTTTCGGAACTGCAAAGGAGAAAGGTTGGTTTTTGCCTTGAATAATTTGGTGAACGATTGTGGATGGCCGAAGCCGAGTTCATAAGCAATCTGGCTTATTGATAAATCGGTACCTGATAATTTTTCTTTTGCTTTTTCTATCAGTTTACCATGAATGTGCTGTTGTGTACTTTGGCCGGTCAATACTTTTAATACATCACTTAAGTAATTGGGTGAAATATTTAACGCATCTGCAATGAACTGAACAGATGGTAATCCCTTTGCAATCAGATCATCATTACTGAAATATTTTGAGAGCGCATTTTCCAAGCGACTTAAGATTTGATGATTCTTTTTTTTCCGGGTAATAAACTGCCGGTGATAAAACCTTTCTGAAAAATTGAGCAGTGTCTCAATTTGCGAAATGATAATTTGCTGGCTGAACTGATCAATATTAAACTGATATTCCTGCCGGATGCTCCTAATTATATTTACAATTTTTTTCTCTTCCTTAATGGAAAGATGTAGAGCCTCGTTTACTGAATAATTGAAGAATTCATATTGCTTTATGATTTTAGCCAAAGTCGTATTCCATATGAAATCAGGGTGAATCAGTATGATCCAGCCCGAAGGTTTGAGTGATTCACCTCTTTCTACCTCAATGCTGAAAACCTGACCAGGTGCCATAAAAAATAATACGCCTTCATCAAAATCACTCTCCAGTTGGCCATATTTGAATTTTGCATTGGAGATTCGTTTAAGATAGATGGAATAGAAATCGAATATAAAACTTAACGGTTCATTAAAGGGCCTTTGTATAAAAGCATCAAAATTGGTTACACTTAATAATGGATGTTCAGGTCTTTGCAGTCCCGTCAAGCGATGAAATTCGGATATACTTTTAAGAACATGCAGTTTTGAATTGTTCACGCTATCGTTTTATAAAAAATGTTGAAATAAGAACCAAACATAAAAATAGCTCTGCCACAACTGAACGGATAACACCCGTATTAACCCGCCCGGTCAATAGATCTAAAATACCAGAAATAGCCAGGAATCCTGAGATCGCAGAAACCCCAATTATAATGGTCCGTTCTTTTGACATCTCTGTCAATGATAGAAATAATAAAACTGAAAGTCCAAGGTAAATGGCACCAAGTCGCCGGGCTAAAACCCCGGTTGAATCTATTGATTCCAGCCCCCATTCCTTGAGTATAGCGTCACTTGCAAATATAAAACGGCATCCCAGACCGATAATAGCTAAAGCGATAATGATTACAACATATTTATAATACATAAGATGGATTTTTTAAAGGGTTAAGGTGTTCTTTTTAATTATTAAAATCTGAAAAAAACTACTATTAAAAGATCGCGCAAATACAATTACTAAAAGAGGTAATATTCTGTAATCCCTCCTTTTAAGACGAATCATATAATCGAAAACATGATCAAAGGAAAACAACTTCATTACTGTTAAATGCTTGTGGTAATTAAAATATAAAAATAAATAATAATAAACCGGATGTATTAACCGATTCTCCGAATGACTTAGCCAAAAAGGGGAATAATGTAAAAAGGCTTGATTACAGCACTTGGTTTTGTTTATCAAAAATACCAAACTGCTATTTTTCTTCAATTTTCCCAAGTTTATCTGAATCTTCTGAAAGCGCTTTAATTGCATCACGCCAGAATGTATCTTCAGGATAAAGTTTTGACCTGAAATAAGCGTAGCTCATTTTTTGAACTAAGCGAACTCTTTCCGGGTTTTCATCGGTTGTCTCCTGGGCACCGTATCCGGTGATACCGCCCAACATATGCTCGCCATCTGTCAGTGTTAGCAGGGCATCAGCTCCCGGGCTAAGATAGTAGGCTTCCGTAAACCATTCAGGGCCTAACACCGTAAGGGGCGAATGATCATTGTCACCAGCAATTACAAACGTTGGGGTCAAAAGTTCGTCATAGTTCTGATCCAGGTAAGTAAAATGTTTCTTGGCAAATTCGCTGAGTACGTCGCCGCCGCGACCACCCGCGCTCAGCAGTACTCCAGCCCTTATACGCTCGTCACGCAAGTTCTCACCCAATGCTCCGTCTAGACCGTTAACCCTTGAACCCAATAGTAGTCCTACGGTATGCGCGCCAAATGAATGGCCTGCCGCAAAAACCTGGTTCCTGTCAAAGTGCCCCTCAATGCCGGTCATCGCCTTTTCAATGGTATCCAATTGATCAAGGACAAGTTTCATGTCAGTCAGTCTTTGCCGCCAAATGAAGGATGATGCGGGATTGGCCAGATAGGCGTTGATCGCATCCTGGTGGCTGGCATCCGGTATACCCAATAATGTTTTGGAATCCAGGAAAGTTGGCTGAATGACTAGGAATCCCCGCGCAGCCCAATAATTTACCAAGGGATCATACCCGTAAGCAGACGAGCCAAAGCCATGTGCAAAAAGAATCAAAGGCAACTCCGTACCGGTAACAGGTGCGGTTAACCGCACCTCAAGCGGATGTTCGCGTCCAGGAGCAGCTAAAATGAGCGCATTCGTCATTTGAGTATCAAATATTTGTTCTTTCATATTACTTATTATTTAACTTATGAAAACTGATATAAGACACTAATACCAGTGAAAGAAATAGTAATGGCGCGATTAAATTGAATACCGGATCATGGACAAAGAAGTGCGCCAGCAATGCCGAAAAGAAATTGACGAAAAAACCGAAATAAGCCCATTCTTTAACCCGGGCAGGGATTACAGGTATACCCAAAGCTATTGCGCCAAGCAATTTGGCTATGCTCAATTCTACACGGAACCAGTCAGGAAAACCGATGTGTGCGAAGGCAATTTTTAGTGCCGGATTAGAAGTGTAGTTAATCACGGATGCCAGCATGCCTAGAACGACCAGGCCTGTGGAGATCCAATAGATTGTTTTTAGTGACTTCATTGATATTAGTATTGATTTACCAAGGCAAAACTACAGCCATAATAGTATATATTTGTAATGGGTTTACTAAAAGAAACCAGTTACCCGGAGTAAACTATGTCAATCAAATTAAATAAAGAAGATTTTGATCATGAGAAATGCGGAGCACACCATATGGCCATACGTGATACCATGGATATTTTGAATGGTAAATGGAAGATCCGTATTATCGGTATGCTCAGCTTCGGCTCAAGAAGGTTTATGGAACTCAAGAGTGGCATTGAGGGTATTGCAGCAAAGATGTTATCCAAAGAATTGCGGGATCTCGAAGTTAACGGTCTGGTTACACGAACCGTATTGAATACTAAACCGATCACTGTAGAATATGAACTGAGTCGTTACGGATATTCCCTTAAACCTGTTATTGATGGAATTGCCGCCTGGGGAATCGAACACCGAAAAACAATCATTAATATGACCAAAGGAAGGGTATCTGAACATAACAAATGTTAGCTATGACAAATAGCTGGATAGAAGCAGCCATTGGTATTCCCACGTCTTTAATTAAATGACTGCCTGAACTCAAGAGGTGAAACGTTTGTCTTTGTTTTAAAAACTTTGCTGAACGACTGTGGATGTTCAAAGCCTAACACATAAGCAATTTCCGAAACGGATAAATTTGTAGTTGACAATTTTTCTTTGGCTTTTTCTATGATTGCATGCTGAATGTATTGTTGTGTATTCAGCCCCGTTAATGCACTCAACATATCACTTAAATAGCGTTGGGATAGCTTTAATGTTGTGCTGATATATTTCACGGATGGTAAACCGTTTTTCAGACTATTTTCGCCTTCAAAATACTTGCCTAGAGGATGGTTATCCACCTGTTGAAATAAGAGGATAATATCGACTGGCTATAATTCCCTAGCTCCCTTTACCTGAGTTTTTGAAAAGGTCAATGAGTATGTATTTTCAAATCCTTGATCGTAGAATGCCCAAGCGGTGCCATTATCCGCTTCACGCTTTTTACGAAATTAATATCTGTCGCTTTGATCATGATATGGGTTCTTTGTTATTACTTTTTCTGGCGCTCCGAAAATCTCCCAGCGATTCTGGGATTGTTAATCCCTAAATAATATTTTATAATCCAGGTAAGCCCGCTTTTCACCTGTGGCGTCTCCATCAATGTAAAAATCTGATTCGTTGAATTTCAACTATGACTTAAATCAAAGTCAGGCTCCATTTCAATCTGACTCTTTATAAATTCTGCAGGAGATTCACTTTCCTCCAATTCTTTAATGAGGGAATCTTTCAATACCCAGGAGAGTTGTTATAACGTCGAATTTATATTTCTTAAGCTTCTATCCTGATCTTTAATGATTTTTTCAGCTTCAGCATTTCTTTTTTTACCGAGGTTGCTTTGTTCTTTCTCAATTTTGGTTTGGTAATCAAAAATTTCCTTTTCTTTCTTAGCAATCTTAGATTCTATATCTGCTATTTTCTAAATTTGGCAATTCCCTAAAAGCAAAAACCATGCAATCATTTGATTTGCAGGGTTTTATACATTTTGATACTCTTTGGTGTGATCCCGCTGGGATAATGACTTATCAATCCAATCGGTACTAAATGAGCAAGTTGTGAAAATTATACAATCATCATTTCAATGTGGGTACCAGTTATTTTGATATGATATGACTAGGTTTGAAAGAACAATTTCTTATTAAATAAAGTTAACAAAATTTCAGAACGAGCAAAAAAAAAAGTTTAAAAAAGCAGTATGAAAATAGGGAGTTTTTTTTCTTACCAGAGTTTATCACATTGTTGATGTAAGTTTCGAAAGGTTGACAGATTTCAATGAACTAAATCATTCCATTGAGTGAATCGATTGGGCATTTCGGCAAAAATGGCCAGCCATTCCGCATTTAAACTGTCACCCCATTTCGCTTTAAAGTGACCACCTGTTTCGGGGCAAACTGGCCGTTCTGATCTTTCGATCAGCTTTTTTCGCAACTGGCTTTCGGGAATAATTTTTCAATTTCTGCATAAAATAAAGGCTCCTGGGAGCATATCTACTATTCGGGATGGACTACGGTCACTTCGCTGTTTTGAAGGGGGTATGGCGTTTTTTTACGCGTTCCAGTACCTGCGAATGGATTTTTATCGCTAGAAAGGTCTGAATTGAGGATAAATCCGGCAGTAAGATAGATTAAACCGAAAAGTCCTGAGGAAAATGGATTTGGATCCGAAGTGTGTATTTGTTCAGAGGGAAAGGAACTTAGATGTGCATCATCCGGTAATCAATTTGGTGGCCAGTTTGGCCCGAAACAGAGGGGTCACTTTCACCGAAATACACAACTATGCTGAATGGAAATACCGGACAGCATTGAAGGAAAAGGAAATTGCCGAAAAGCAGCTTTTGCTAAACCGGCAGCACCAACAGATAAACAGTAAAAATTTAGTTATTGTCGGTGTAAGCATAGGTTGTGTTTTGCTATTATTATTACTTGTTTTCATCTCGCGCAGCTACCAGCAAAAACAGGCTATCCAAAAACAGGGAACCGAAATTAGCGTTTGGAAGGCCACACTACAAGGTGAGGAAAAGGCTGGCCAGGGAACTGCATGATAATATCGGCGGCTCACTATCGAATGTAAAGATGTGGTTTGGCAGTATCCGGGAAAAACATGAAGACCTGCTGAATGAACAGGATTACACGGAGGCCATGCAACTCCTTGACCATACCTTAAACGAAGTCCGTAATACCGCGCATCATTTGATGCCGGACTATTGCTGAGGTTTGGCCTTGCAGAAGCTGTTAGTATATTCTGCAAAAATGTTCAGCGTGCATCCGGATTGGTTATCGACTACCAGTATATCGGTTACATCGAAAAACTCGAAGCAGGCCTTGAACTGCTGATCTACCGAAGTATACAGGAGCTGGTTCAGAATGTTGTGAAACATGCTGCTGCCGGTAAATGCCTCGTACAGCTGAGCCAGCACGACAGGATGCTTTCCATTACTGTAGAAGACAATGGAAAGGGCATGGATACCACCTTGCTGGAATCAGATCAGGGTATGGGCCTGCAACATGTGAGACAGGGAAGTATCCACCTGAATGGACAGTTCGATCTCCAGTCTTCACCGGGCAGGGGTACTACCATCAACATTGATATTGCACTAGGAACCCAACAGGCAGCCACCACAACTACAACACATGAAACTGAAAGTTAGTATAGCAGACGACCATAGCATTATGACCAGCGGGATAGAAAAGATCCTTAAAGACCACCCGCTGATTGAACTTGATGGCATTTACCATGAAGGTACTGCGCTATTGAAAGGATTGGAAAAAAACTGCCGGACGTGTTGCTCCTTGATATCCAGATGCCGGGCATGCAGGGCGATGAGCTTGCGCAGGCCATCACCGCTAAATACCCTGGTGTTGCGATACTGGCGCTGACCAATATGGATATGCCTTTTCATGTACGCAATATGTTTGCAAGTGGTGTAAAGGGCTACCTGCTTAAAAGCGCCACCAAAAATATCCTGGTATCGGCAATAGAAACGGTAAGCCGTGGGCAGCAGTATATCGACATCAGTTTGAAAGAACAACTTGCATTTGAACTGGTTGAAGGCCGCAGATCGGGAATGGTGCCTGTGCTTACCCAACGGGAAAAGAAAATACTGGAAATGATTGCAGAGGAAAAAACAAACCCACAAATTGCAGGCGAACTATTCATCAGCCTGAGTACAGTAGAAAATCACCGCACCAACCTCTTTTTCAAGCTGGGCGTTAAAAACGCTGCAGGACTTGTCCGCAAAGGGATACAGATGGGACTCATCAGGTAGTGAAAAGAACTTGAGATCTATCGCTTAATCTTTTTTTCTTTATTTAAGAAATAATCACACTAGGATTACAAAAAACATACTTTAATTATTTTTACATTTAATAATGAACTTTGGGTTTTTGAAACTTCATGATTACCTGTAATTAATATTGTAGATTATATAATCTGTAATCCACCAGCATATTTGAGTTGAAGGGAAAAATGTTTTAAAGACTAAAAATATCAAAGGCTGCCTAGATTATAGAGGCAGCCTTTGATGATTAAAACTTGTTTTAAGTTAAGGATGAATAGAAACATCAATTTTAGGTAAACTTTTCTTTAAATTATTCAATTGGGCATCTGACACAATAGCCGCCATCAAAAATATAGCTTTGAGGCGTTTGCAGGACCTTAAAACTTCTATAATTTCAGGTATGGAACTTGCATTGCCAATTGAAAAAGAAATATTCTCCAAATTTGGTAACTCCTTTAATTCCAGAGGTAGTTGTTTAACGAATAATCCAATAAGATGAAGGTTCTCAACTTTTTTGTAAAACTTTATCGAACTTGGAACCATATAGTACGTAGCATCTGGGGGCATCTTATTAAATGGAGGATAAACTGTTGTTTTTTCATTTCTAATCAACATTGTTGTCGCATCAAGAGACCCTGGATTTGTTTTTTCGTATCCGTCCTTGAAGTTATTTACTGAAATGTCTAGAACCATAGATTTATTGCAAGAAGTACAAAATAAAATTACAAAAATAACAAGAACGCTAAGCTTTTTCATATTATAAATTTTTTATTCTATTCTTTAAATCAAAATATACTTTCTGTGCATCTCGGCTTAATCCTTCTTCAATTTTTAAATAGATTATCTGTTCACCATGTAAATTGGTTATCGCAGTTATTTCATTCATAGTTGTGATAACCTGCGCACCATAAGATGAATTTTTGAGCTTGCTCCAAGCTTTATCATCAAATACTAAAACAGCAGCGCCTATACCAGGTAGATTGGCTCTATGTTTTACCTGTTTAACTCCTTCTGTAAATGCTTTAAATAAACTTTGTGCAGTATTTTTATCAGCATTATATGTTTTTACTTCATAAGCAACAGCTGTTGTCGTTTGACCGGCAAATGTTAATCCTTTTGGATGTGAAATCTTATTAACAGCAGGGGAACCATCCACCGTATTGTAATTTATAGCTATCTCAAACCCTACATTGCCAATTGATGGTAAGGTTCTTTGAAGGAATACATCAATATGTGTCGTACCTACATATTTACCTATTACCACATCAGCAGGAGGAAATGTTGGGACACTGGTTAATCTCTTAACAAACAACCCTTCACCAATTGCACCAATAGCTTTGCTGTACCCATCAATACCAGACATTCCTTTCGCTGTTTGATGAAAATGTTTTATGCTAGTGTTATTTGCCCCTGCGAATGCCCAATAAATCCAAGGATTGTAATTTTCGATTACTTGAGAGACTGGATGATTCTGCGGATAATCTGGCTCAACCTGATTTTGAAAACCGAAAAACTGAATGTTATTCCAGTTAAAAGAAGCATTTCCATTATTATTTATATCGAAATTTAAATTACTGCTATCAAAATCGCTATCACTAATAAACTCCTCAATACCCAAAATATCATTGATAAATGAATTGGATTCACTTGGGTTCTCATTTAAATATCCAACCGCCCATTTGCCAAATTCTTTGTTGTCTTCTGAAAAACCATTTGAAATCAGATAATTGGCAAGTGTTTGACTTATCTGTTCATTAGTCCGTAGAAAGGAGATCTCTGCAAAGTTTAGGTGAAGATTATAACTTAATAAATCTATGGCTCTTATTTCTTCCCCTTCCTCATTTTCTGTAACCGGGTTTATACATTGCTCTTGATGATTTTGCCCTTCAGGTGTTGGAGAGGTATTTGGCCCACTATATTGATTGGGATCCACACAAGCACCAGATGGTGGATAGACATTTGGGGGAGGACCGCCACTATAATCTAAATCTATCGGAACAAAAAAAGGATCAAGATTTTTCCCCGGTGGGCGTTCTAAAATCGGGCCGTTGCCACCTCCGCCTCCTCCACTACCTTCAAATACAACACAGTTAGCATCGTAACCAACCAGTTTATTCTGTGTCGCACCGGGTACTGAACAGGTTTGTCCATTACTTGGGCTGGTTTGAACTACTGGAACGCATTGGTAAACGGGTGTATATGTGCAATAAATCTGGTAATTTGAACCATCTATTTGTAATTTATTACCAGTTGTCATCAGCTTTCCACTGCCACCTGATGTTTTAGATGTAATTTGATTTTGCAGCTGTTCAGCCTGCATGTACATCATGGGGCTCTTTGCCGGTTTATATTGTATTAATTTCTTTAATTTACCATCCCAATCTTTAATCAGAATGTCACCCATGAACTGTTTTCTGCTACCGTATGCCCATGCGGAATCAGGATATAGTGCCACCCATTCTACCTTAGTATTTTGCAGCGAATCTTTATAAAATAGCAGGTAATTAGATTGATCGTAATTTATCCTACCCCTATGCGACTTACCAATGCCCCATGAAATATGATCAAAGGATATTGGTACTTTGACCATTAATTTTCCTTTGTCGTTATAATATTAGGCTCTATCCCAATTGGGCTTTTTAGTCTTCAGATAAGGGTTTAAATCAGGATCGTCCTTAACTTTGGATAAGTTGCTGTTAAAATAATGTTCGGCTTCTTTAAACGAGATAGATGTTTGTAGAACGTTAGAATTTGGCTGTAGGAGGTCTTTTCTACAACCTTGCGCCAGGAGTAGGCACATGAGAACCAGGCAAGCCATAGCTATGCCTTTAAAGAGAGTTAATTTTTTCATTGTTAATTTAAATATCCTAAGTGAGAAAACGATTTCCCAAACATACAGGGATGAACCAATGGAATAAAAAGGGAACTTTAAATTTTACACAAAACCATAAAGCATCTCTGTTTATGTCACCTTGAAAGCATATTCTAAAATTATAAATTACACATCTTGCCTTATCTGGGCATTTCGGCAAAAATGGCCAGCCGCTCCGCATATAAACTGTCACTCCATTTCGCTTTAAAGTGACCACCTGTTTCGGGGCAAACTGGCCGTTCTGATCTTTCGATCAGCTTTTTTCGCAACTGGCTTTCGGGAATAATTTTTCAATTTCTGCATAAAATAAAGGCTCCTGGGAGCATATCTACGGGAATTTAACAATTACCGGAGAAACAAATATCTCCCTCATTGTAGCAGGATCAATGATTGAGATTACAGCTGATAAAATTTCCTTATTAAGCTCCAATATTGAAATTAGTGGAAGTGATATACAAATAAAAGGAAAAGGTAACTGGGCAGGGGGAAAAATTATAATCAATTAAAAAAAAGAATATGAATGAACCAAATGAAAAGAAATTCAGCTTTCTATTTTTTGATGATAAAGATGACCAAAATACCGACAATCTTCCGGGAGATAATGCATCTAAAAAATCTGAAAGCGATGTTTTAAGAAAAACAATAAATTTTTGGAAAACAGGAATCCAAAAGTACAAAATCACTCTAGTAGGAGAATTGCAGATTAACTCCATGAACACTAAGAGCAAGGTTGAAAATAATCTAATCTTCCACTTGAAAGACGTTTATACTAATGGAGAATTCTTTTAAACCTGATTAGTTATGATAAAGAAATGATTTTATGTAACAATCAGGGCTTCAAAGAAATGTTTTTGGTCACCAGACAACTTGAAAAGTTATATGATGAGTTTGAAGCTGTTGTTAATCAGTCTGGAGAAATACTGGAAATTAAAAACATTGACTTTTTACAACAAAAATGGAAAAGGATTAAAAATGAGCTGGTAAACTATTTCGATGAGGCACCTAACCAATTATTTCTATAAAAAAACGCAATCAATGAACTCAGAATATAAATACCTTAAGTTTTTTCCTAGACCTTTCTTAGAAGTCCTTATTTATGGTCGTGTTTTGCCAATTATTGGCGCTGGATTTTCTAAAAATGCTATATTTCCAACAGGTAAATCCATACCTGATTGGGATCAGTTAGGCAGAGAGTTCGCGGATTCAATCTCTGGCTACAATTACAATGGCGCAATAGATGCGATTTCTGCCTACCAATATCAATTTTCAAGAGTAAGAATGATTGAGAAGCTAACAGAACTTCTATTAACCAGGGAGATTAAACCCGGGGATGCACATAAAGCGTTTTGCAGATTGCCATTTCAGACGGTTGCTACCACAAATTTTGATTTTTTGCTTGAACAGGCTTACAGTTTATTACAGAGATATTGCAGGCCAGTAATAGAAGAGGAGCAGTTAGCCATTGCCAACGGTGATAGTAACGAGATTGCTCTTTTTAAAATACATGGTGATCTTCACCATCCTAAAAGAATTGTTGCGACCGAAGAGGATTACGATGGTTTCTTGAATCGATACCCAATGCTTTCAACGTATTTAGCTAATCTATTTATTTCTAAAACCATCATATTTATTGGTTATAGTTTGGATGATCCAGATCTCAGACAAGTATTTCAAATGGTAAAAGATAGATTAGGTAGCTTAAAAAGAAAAGCTTATACATTGCGAATCAGTAGCTCTGGACAAGATACAGCTAGATTCAACCGCCGTGATGTACAAGTAATTAACATTCCCCTTCTACCAGGTAAATCATATTCTACCGTTTTTGAAGAAGTATTTGAAGAGCTTCGACATTATTGGGTGGCCAATTTTCCAGCTATTGCAACAATAACAGAAGAAGATCCACTGATGGAATTTTCAGCAAGTCGTGATGGATCCATAAATGGTCGATTAGTTTATTTTTCGTTGCCACGTGATCTAATTTCAATTTATAAGAAATATATCTTTCCCATTGTTGAAGCTGCAGGGTTCGCGCCGATTACATCAGATGATATCTTAGGCCCAAACGCACAGAACAATGCCGCTAAAGTTGTTGCACTCATAGAACGTTCAAGTATGGTTGTTGTTCACATAGACAATTTCAATCCTTCATTTGAATTAAATATGGCATTGTCAATTAGAGGAACGGGAAAAAAGATCAGAGTGATTGTAGTATCAAACATAGCTTTTCCAGATTCTCTAAGATCCAAACAGATGGATTTTATCCTTGAAAACATTGATATTTTCAAAAATATTGATGAGTTTTCTGAACAATTCGAACAGGCGTTTGAAGTGATGTCAAGTGAATTTAAGGAGGACTTTAAATCAGAATCGCGTCGCCTGCTTGATAAACGTGAGTACAAAGCTGCAATCATATCAGCAATTACTCAATTGGAATCCCGTTTAAGAAACAATATTGACATCGTTTTAAAAATTCCGATTAGGACAGTACCACTAACCCAATTGTTAAAATATGCCACAGAATACAATTTGCTTGATCAGAATGACTACATGAATATAAAAAATTGGATGTCGGTTAGAAATCAGCTTGTCCACTTAGATGGAAAAAAAATGCCTAGCCAAGCAAAGCTAATCGTCGATGGGGTTCACATAATTTTAGAAAAAATGGATCCTAATTAATTAAACTATATTTTATTCAGAGGCCTGTTAATTGATTTTCTTGTGGACATGTCCTGAAAAATCCATAGGGCCTAAAAGAAAATTTTCCTGGCATCATACAGAAGGCAAAAAGAAGCTGCCAATCTGTATTCATAAAAAATGCTTAATTTCTTATGATACTAAATTAACATAATGGCGTAAATTATCAATATATATTAAGAATAAGCGCCAAAATTTTGTTCAATTATGCAGAATCTAGCGAATTTTTTAACTCGTTTACGAACCTTTAATCTCCTTCTCATTAACAAAGTGAACTGAAGAGCCCAATAAACCAAGATGGAAATAAGCCAGCTTACAGCCTTGTGCACGAAACCCACTATTATGATTCTTTTACCTATAAAAGTGAAATCAGGGTATTAAAAGAAATGGCTTTAATTGACCTGCTGTCCCTTAACGACACCAGTTTAAAAAGAGAATTTGAACAGATCAAAAAATTAAAGGAAATGTTTAAGCTAATATGGACAAATTTCCATGAGCATTATAATGAGTTTAAAGATGAATATCCCAGAAACTTTATTTTTTCGATACAGCTTCAATATTTGTTTATCGTTAACAACCTGCAATCAGACTACAAAGATATTTATATAGGCGATGAGTTTGTAGAAAGCCTGAATGATTCTCTGAAAATCAGGGACAAGTTCTTAAGCGAGCTGGTCAATGAAATTGATGAAATTCTACATCCCCGTGAAACTTTCGAGGAATGGAAGGCCAAACAGAAAAGCCCTGACCAAGTTGAAGATGCTACGGCATTGCTATCCCCAAAAATCCCATATAATCCCGATGCGGGCCGGCCAAAATTCAATCCTCAGTTTACAGGTGATTTTCTGAAACTGATAAAGACATATTTTTCAGAAGAACATTTCTCCCAGCTTACTGCGCTTATAAAATCGGATGAACAACCTGCAAGCCAGATGATATAAATGAGCAAGTTATAAATAATAGCTAATAATCATTTTATATTGGGCACCAGTTATTTTGACATGATTTAACTAATTTTGAAAGAACAATTGTTGTATAAACATGTATAAGTTATTGATTTGATATTTAATAGCATATTATATTTCAGTTGAAGTCACTGAAGTACTAATATAAACAAGTGAAAAATTTCTAAGTTCGTTTCCTATATGTAATGATATTAGTTGAATCCAAAGATTCAGGTTATTGCTTCTAACCCCGAATACGGAAATGCGCCTTAATCCAAAGTTGGCACAGCATGCAGGCTATAAAATAAGTAACATGCATTCCCATTATACTACTTATATTTACTGTTTCTTTAAATAGTAAATATAAAAAGTAATTCTTAATGCCATGCCGGTAATCAAATGAACGGCGGGTGTTCGTCCGTAGAATTACCAGAATCATAATATGAAGAAAAATAAGCTAAAATCGCCATCAAAAAAACTGATAACCAGGGTTTATAGAAATTATTTATTTATTGCTTTTCTACTGATCATGGTAAGCCAACCGGCATTCGCGCAGGAAAAAGGAACATCAGGTTATTGGATTTCTAAAGCACAGCAGGGGATAAACAAACCCAACACCTGGATGGCGTTTCGCCGGGATATCATGATCAAAAACAAACCGCTACAGGTCTTAGCTACCATTGCTGCCGATACCAAATATTGGCTTTGGATAAACGGCAAACTTGTGGTATTTGAAGGTGGGCTAAAACGCGGGCCTAATCCTAATGATACCTATTGCGATAAAGTAAACCTTGGGACCTACCTAAAAAAAGGCAAAAACCAAATTGCTGTACTACTTTGGTACTTTGGTAAAGATGGTTTTTCGCACGTAGGCAGCGGGCGTGCCGGGCTTTATTTTAGTATGAATGCAAAGCAGTCAGAATTAAATAGTGACGATAAATGGTTGTGCCGTATTCATCCTGCTTACGGGGACACAGATATCCCTTTACCCAATTTCCGCCTTGCGGAATCAAATATTCGTTTTGATGCCCGCAAGGATATTGCAGGCTGGCAAACGGCACCGTTAAATTCATTGGAAGGCTTTAGCGCTGCAGAAAAAATTGGCCTCCCGGGCGATGCACCCTGGAATAAACTGGTTGAACGCCCTATACCCCAATGGAAGGATTTTGGTATAAAGGAAATTAAATTTGAACGCCATGAGGGGGCCAGCGCAGATACAATTGTAGGCGCTTTGCCGTACAATATGCAAATGACCCCGATAATCTCGGTTCTGGATGATAAAGGAGGGCATTTAATTAAAATTAATACTGACCATAGTGTAGCCGGTGGAACAGACAATATAAGGGCGGAGTATATCACTGCAAAAGGTTTTCAGAAATATGAATCTTACGGATGGTTAAACGGCGAGAACATACTGCTCATTGTTCCGAAAGGCGTAAAGGTAATATCAGTTAAATATCGCGAAACCGGCTATAATGCAGAACCTGAGGGTGCTTTTGCTTGCAGTGATGAGTTTTATAACCTGTTTTGGAAAAAGGCTAAGCGTACTTTATACCTTAACATGCGCGATAATTATTTTGATTGCCCTGACAGGGAACGTGCACAATGGTGGGGAGATGCTGTTTTGTTGATGGGCGAAAGTTTTTATACCTATTCAACCTCCACACATGCATTGATGCGCAAAGCTATACGTGAACTGGCGGCATGGCAGCGTCCCGGAGGTGAGTTATTTGCGCCAATTCCGGGTAATTTTAATCAGGAACTGCCCGACCAGATGCTTACGAGTATTGGCCATTACGGCTTTTGGAATTACTATATGAACACTGGCGACCGCAAGCTTATAGAAGACGTTTACCCGGCTGTAAAAAAGTACCTGGATTTATGGAAAACGGACGAAACCGGCCTTACCGTTTTACGTAATGGCGGTTGGCTTTGGGGAGACTGGGGCGATAACAAAGACTTGAGGCTGATTATGGCCGGATGGCATTACCTTGCTTTGGATGGCGCCTCCAAAATGGCAGATGTGCTTGGGTATAGTGAAGATGCCGCAGATTATCGGCAGGTTATGGACCGGGTGAAGGCCGGATACAATAAATGCTGGAATGGGCACGCTTACCGCCATCCTTTGTACAATGAAAAAACCGATGACCGGGTGCAAGCCTTAGCAGTTATCGCGGGTATAGCCGATTCGTCAAAATACGCTGATATTTTATCATCGTTGAAAACAGAATTACATGCAAGCCCCTATATGGAAAAATATGTAATGGAGGCACTGTTTGTTATGGGCGAGGGAAAATATGCCATGGACAGAACCAAAAAACGCTTTGCAGAAATGGTTAACAACCCTAACTATAGCACCTTATTTGAAGGTTGGGGCATTGGCGAAAATGGATTTGGAGGTGGCACAACCAACCATGCCTGGAGCGGGGGGGCTCAAATCGTTATTGCGCAATATTTGTTTGGCGTTAAACCCCTTGATGCCGGTTATAAAACTTTTTGGATAGCACCTCAACCCGCCACTTTTACCTCAGCAAACCTTACCGTACCAACGATTAAAGGGATGATCAGTACCTCATTTCAAAATAATGCCGATGGCTTTCGGATGAATGTTACTGTTCCGATGGGTACAACAGCCATTATAAGATTGCCCTCGGATTCGAAGGTATATGTGAACAAGAAGTTACTGAATGAAAAAGACATGAATGTTGAAGAATTGCAGCAAAAAGAACGTTTCACCACGTTCAAACTCATTTCCGGAAAATATGTGATCAAACGGGAAAGATCTTTATGATGTTGTTAGCATGCCAATTACTGTAACATCGACCCAAGGCTTGACAACCCCTGACATAATCGAAGAATCCGTAATGAGGTATCCCAGAGACCTACTGTTCAATACAAACGTAAATGTGGCAGAAATATCCGGTCAACTGAATTTCAGTAACCAGTCTTTTTCGGTAATAAATAAACGTCCCTTCATTTGTTAGATTTTGAATATCTCAAATGGAAGGACATTTACAACTAGATAATAAACTAATTATATATTATTTATCATATAAAATGATCTCTGCTGCTCTGGAAGCCATTACCATCATCGGACCGTTTCCATTGCCTGATACCATAGTTGGAAGTATGGAGCAATCCATAATCCTGATTCCTTCAAAACCTCTCAGGCGAAGTTTTCCATCCACCGGATCGTCATCATTAGGACCCATTCTACAAGTGGAAATAGCATGGTATCCACAGAAACCTTTGTCAATGACCAGATTGATAAGATCCTCTGGAGAAACCATACCTACGCCTGGCAGTGTTTCATGATCAAGATAGTCTGCAATGGGCTGTGTAGCGAACAAGTTCCGAAGTCTGGAATAAAGGTTTACAAGAATGTCTTTATCGTGGTCAGTAGCACAGTAGTTGGGATCAATATATAATTCAGAATGAACATCTTTTCCAGTGATTTCCAGATATCCTTCTGAAGTTGGGCGCAAAGGATAACCTATAGCCTGTACGCCTCCCCATTTTTCTATTGTTGGTGATTGCCCCGGAGCATATTCGTTTACTGTAAAAGGCGATAATAGCATCTGCGCATCTACACGCTCCTTTTCTGGAGTTGATTTACAAAACCCCATTACCTGATAGGCAGGCTTCGCCATAATGCCCTTTTTTCCAGAGATAAAATATTTAAGTCCTGAAACGGCTTGTCCGAATAGATTATTAATATGTCTGTTCATTCCAAGGTTTTCCTTAAGCCTGTATTTTAAAATAAGATTTCTGTGCTCTACCAAATGTCGGCCGATATGCTGCTGATCAAGTCTTACTTCTACCCCGGCCTTCTTCAAAACTTCTGCCGGACCTATCCCGGAGTTCATCAGTATTTTAGGTGACTTTATTCCACCTAATGAAAGGATCACCTCTTTTTCAGCAAATATTTCTTCCGTTTTCCCTTTGTGTGATACTTGTACACCAATCACTCTGTTCCCTTTAAAAATTAATTTTCCTGCCACAGTTTCAGTAACAATAGTCAGATTTTCTCTATTTTGCACCGGATCCAGAAATGCATGGGCCGCGCTAACTCTTTGACCATTTTTGATGTTGCACATGGCATGCCCGATTCTTTCTTCATCAGATTCATTAACATCCACAAGCCTCTTCAATCCAACTTTTGTGCCTGCCTCAACTACAGCTTCCATCAATGGGTCGGGATCCGAGACGGGGCCGATACCCAAAGGGCCACCTTTTCCGCGGGTAAAGGTAGCTCCGAGACGATTGTCTTCTATTTTCTTGTAGTGTTCAACAATATGTTTCCAGGCGAAGTCATCTGCACCTCCGGCTGCTGCAAGGCCATCCCAGTCCGGCTGTGTTCCTCTGTTGTAAACCATTCCATTAATCGCGCTGGAACCGCCAAGCGTCTTACCACGAGCCCATTCCTCATAAATGTTGGCTTTTCCGAAGGTTTTGGTGCGATAATGCCAGGCATATTTTTCACTCCCCACGAGAACACCAAAACCCATAGGTATTTTAATGAACATCGTATTATCTTCGGGGCCAGCTTCAACCAGAAGTACCCTGTTGCTTTTATCCGCTGACAGTCGATTTGCCAGAACACAGCCCGCAGAGCCAGCTCCCAGGACTATATAATCATATTTTTGATCCATATTTTTAGATATATTAGTAACTACCTTTACATACAAAATTGGACGTTATATAATGGATAAAAAAGGTCATTTTGATGGCAATATTGGTCTAAAACAGGCGCCTTACCAATTCAATTGGTAAGGCACTATCCCAACGGAAGGTCAATGAAAGCTTAGCAGAAATGTGGGGTGCTGAAAAAGTAAAATAAACTAACAGGCATTTGGCAAAAAAGCGGGTTCGGTGGTTAATTGAACATTCTACCTCGTAGCAACTCTTGTGCTGGGTTGACAGTTTTGTGCTTCGAAATCCGCTTCTTCGCCAAGCGCCAAAACATTACTAGTAATTGCCCGACCAAAAACACAATGGTTAATGAAAGGCAAGATTGACCTATCGTAAACTGCTGACCAAATGGGCGAAATTTCTGGTAGACTTAAGAAAAAAAACATACGTAAAATCGGCGAAAAAAACTTTCTGACCTAATAAATCGCATTCCGAAATTGGGGTTTCAATTGACCTAAAATTGCAATGACAGGATAATTAAATAATCTTTAATGCTGACCTAAAAAATCCAGCAAATATGGGGAAATCGACCAAAATTATCATAGTCTGAAATCAATAAAATATCGCAAATACTGAGCAATGAGATCAATAACAAAGTTCCGGCCATTGCAACTACTCGTAACCGCAGTTTTAAAAATCTTTTGGCGACGGGCGCTTTGCGGGTTTAGGTATTTATTATTAAGTTAGTGCTGTGGATTATTGGTGCAGGTAAACCAAAAATTCGCAAAGCTGCAAGCCGTTAGCGATAATTGCAAGACAACTTTCTGCAAATAACAGAGACATAGTTGACAACAAAACAAAAATGATAAAAACATTAGGTCTTGACCTAACAATTAGGAGACAAACTATATAAATATGAGTTATCTATCTATTGAGCCGTTTATTCCTTCGGGACAAGACTTTGACAAATCAAAACAGCTATTTCAAGAACTGGGTTTTGAAATAGAATGGGACGGCGGAGACCTTGTTGGTTTCAGAAATGGCAACTGTAAATTTATATTACAACAATACGACAATAAGGCGTTCGCCGAAAACCTGATGGTATCTGTTAAGGTACCAGACATAAATGAATTTTGGAAAAATATAAACATAAATGAATAGTAATCTATTGACGACTTTAGTTATAAACGCATTATTATGGCTAATTGGAAGAACAAAAATAGTAGTCCCGAGAAAGACCTTTCGTCAATAAGCGCAATGTTCGAAACCAACAAAATCAAAAAGATATACGATATTTCTGAGTTGTACCCAACTAAGATAATCAAACTTTTAGGTATCAATTCAGAAAGGTATTCTGTGAAGTTAGCTGACCCTGAAAAGTTTACCGTTTCCGAAGTGTTGCGCTTAGCTTACATACTTAATATTGACCCAAACCTGATCATCAATGTGATACAGACAGAAACCGAGAAGAAGATTATAAGCAAAATCAGCATAAATAAATCTAAGCACAGCAAATAGTGCTTAAGTTATACACTAAACGACTGATAATAAAACCTTAAAATCTGAATTTTGCAGATAAGTTATTTGCAAAGGCATTTCACTAATTAAAAGATTCTTAGTTTCATATAATGGGAAACAAAATAGTTTGTTTAGACTGTCAGAAATCCTTTAACCAGGGGAGTGACTTTAAAGATAGAAGAGAGGGCATTTGCCCAGAAAGAATTATAGAACAAAGTGATAACACACAAAAATGAGCAGGCCTGTAAAAATAGTGGTTATCGAACCAGTTGAATGGAATGCCGGCAATCTCTTTGGTGAAATCATTTCTGAACGTGATGGTAACAAGCTTAAGGTTCGGCTTACTCGAAGAATTAAAGGAAAAAGATTTTTCAGCGATATCTTGATGCTAACACCAAGTATTGAGAACGAAACCTTTAAACCATTGCATCAATATTATACTGTGCGTGTTAACGGAAGCATATTTGATGAGCAGACCAACGAACAAGAATGTGTATTTACAAGTAATATAACCTATGACTAATTTTCCCCACAAGGTTATTTCAACTTACAGGGTCTTGATGAAAAAGGCTTTTAACGAGGACATTGATGAGGGCTGGGTCGATTGGGCTTTAGAAATGATCCAAGCAGGCTACGAATCAGATAATCTATATATTCTTGCAGGAATAACCAGGCCTTATCATCAGTTTGAACTTCAAAGACTAACAAATAAAGTTTTGGCTGATCTTGATCTCGACTATGAAGATAAGCCGCAGATGATTAGGAATTATATCTATTACATTATTTCGTCTACCAAAAATGAACCGTCGAAGTACCTTTCGACCTTAAAAGATATTAAGGACATATGTATAGCACTGGATATGGAACAAGAATACATGGACTTTTATTTGCTGTATTTTGCAAAAGATGACCTTAATAGGTCAGAGGTACAATGGTACTGGGATGGTGCAGACAGGACAAATATCGACCGAATAATTGAGGAGGTATTTGAGAATTATCTAAATAGTAATAATAGCAAATAGTAAAAATCGGAAATTACACTCCGTCAACCGCAACTCATTTTGTCTTTTGAGCCAATTAAAATACTTCATATCTTAAGTTGCCGATTTGGTACCTTAAGATAAGATAGCTTATCACGAATTGTGATAAGCTATCTTGTGCAAATCTAGCGACTCATCCCTCTGCCACGGTCATTTTTCTGGCTATTTTTTGCTTCCTGAAGCTTACGGTATAATTCCCTGCTTTCTAATAGACGGGTATATTCATGTACCGCCTTTGAAATACTTCCCTGCACATCCCGCCATTTTAGCTTTGTGTCTATTAGTTTTACTGGAACATTAAAGTCGATATCGTTATGGTACATTAAGACGACTTAGCAGTGTTAGGATTTACATTGGGTATTTTTGGCAGTAGTAATCAAATATTTCATTCAAAGGCATTTCCATTAACAGGTAATGCATATCGATAAAATCCTTGATCCTTTGTCCGCTATTCACAATTGCATTGATTTTCATGGCCGATATATCCTGATTGGACATCATGCTTATGCCTTCGATTGTTTCTATTCGCCTGAGAGACGGGTACTTGTGCGGGATAAAATCAAAATCAACTTTGCCAATGCTAACACTTACATAGTTGCCCTTGTGGCGTTTTACATCTGCGCCATAGGTGTTCCTAAAATGTACGGCGAGTCCGTCACCATCAAAGTCCGATATCCATGGATTCCCTATGGCCAATCCTTAAAGATAGTGCGGCACCTCCAACAAGGTAAAAGGAGTTGAGCTGATGGTCTTGCATCAGTGTCTGGATCAGATCCAGTGTCCCTGGTGTAACTGTTTCTTTGTGTAACATCTGAGTTTTTCTTTGCTCAACTGAAAATATTTACAAACGGCCTCCATGGCCATATCAGAAAGATAGGTGATGTCTTCTTTGAGGGCTCGGATTACGTTTTCTCTACCATAAAACCTGATCATCACCTCCCAATCCATTGTATCGCCTTTATCAAGCACCCGTTCGATAACTGTTTTGTAACTCCTGCTCCAGTCCAGTTTCTCGAAATCAAAGTCCCAGAACAGTACCTTTGGAAGGTCTGGTCTTCTGACCTTTTGTATCAGGGGCTGTCTTTCAATTTTGATTTCATCGTTTCCACAGCTTTCCGGCAAGGTGCTTATTGCCGGCCTTTGGCTCCGGTGGTTGGTTGCGGTTGAATAAATGTCGTGTAAATGGTATTTCCGGTGCCAACCATAACTATTCATTTCTTTTGCTAAAAAGATAATTTTGCCATGCCATATCTGAGGGCAACATTGTTGCGTCTATTTCGTTTGTATCCATGATGTTAAAGGATGTCACTGGCATGCATCAATAGAATCTCAGTATTCAAAAAAGATAATTTGTGGCGTGGCCATCAGTCTTCTAAAAATATATGGAAAAACACGGGAACAGTAAACATATCGACGGTAAAGGCCTTAAACCAAATCTTTCCAGGATCGTTTTGGTTATGGCGGCTTCCTTGTTAATTATGGCCATGATCATTTGCTTTAGTTCCGGTTTTCGGACAGCAGTGCCGGAAATTATTGTTGCCTTATTATTCCTGACGATTGGCTTTAGGAATTTTACCTTATTAAAGGGCTTTAGTTTTACATTGCTGATCTGTGCAGCAGTGACGACATCTTTAAGTTATCCTGACTATTTTATCTCATATCACGGTTTTAAATTTGCATTGCTCATTACTCCCTTGATCCAAATCATTATGTTTGGTATGGGGACATCTATGCATGTGAAAGATTTTGTAAACGTATTAAAAATGCCTAAAGGAGTATTCATTGGTGTTTTCAGTCATTTTTTAATCATGCCCTTACTGGGGTTGACCTTGGCCAGTATAAGCGGGTTTAAGCCTGAGATTGCTGCCGGGATTATTTTAATTGGGTGTTCGCCTAACGGAATGGCCTCAAATGTGATATCATACCTGGCAAAGGCCAATCTTGCCTTGTCGGTTACGATCACAGCCGTTTCAACATTACTGGCACCATTGATAACGCCATTACTGATGAAAATGCTTGCGGGAGCATTTATTGACATCAATGTTGAAAATATGATGTTCGATATTGCCAAGATGGTGATTGTACCGATTGTTTTAGGTTTAATATTTAATCGATTATTGCGGCATAAGCAACAGTGGGTTGAAAAAATTATGCCTTTAATATCTATGTCTGGGATTGCGTTTATCATCATGATTATCACAGCTGCAGGGCATAACAGTTTATTGGATATAGGGTTCAAATTAATATTACTTGTACTGATTCATAATCTGACCGGATATGTTTTAGGTTATTGGTCAGGGAGGTTATTTAAAATGGAGGAACGTGACTGCAGAACTATGGCTATTGAGGTGGGCATGCAGAACGGCGGGTTAGCATCGGCCATAGCCAAAGAGATGGGCAAAATGGCCACTGTTGGACTTGCTCCTGCAGTATTCGGTCCTTTAATGAATATTACAGGTTCCTTGCTTGCTTCTTATTGGCACAGGAAACCAACTAAAGACGAGGTTGCTTATACGGCACCTTCACATTAGTTTTTAGTTTCTTTGAATGGAAACCAGACAATACTTATTTACCTGTAATTTTCTTAATTGCTCTGCCGTTTTTCCTGAATTTCCAGTTGCCTCACCGAGACTTATGGCTTGCCCGTAGCCATTTAATGCCAATTCGTATTACCTATTTGTATGATAGGCTTTCCCAAGACTATCGAATAGATTGGCATTATTGGCGAACTCTTTATTGCCAATACGGAGTTTGTCATCTTCAATGATTTAACTATATTTTTAATCACAAATTCCGCAAACGGTATTCCGCTTGCCTTTTCAATTATTCTTGCTTTTCTGTTCACATATCTTCCGTGAAAGAATTTGTTGTCGTATGATCTCCCGTACTTTGGGAGCCGTAGATACTTTATTAAAAAGGATTTGATAGATGCTGAATTTAGAAGAGTTGTAGCCAACTGATGCTTCTTTTCTGACCTATCCCTTTCGTATCCATCTATGGTTGCAGTTATCGAGGTCATTCCTGCTGGTTTGCAAACAATTTTTTGATTTTTAATTGTTCCTCAAAACATTTTTTCATCTTTGAATATGCTTCCGATTATTTTTTATAAACAGCCAACTAAAATATGACCAGTGAGCAAAAGGCATGGGATGAATTTCGGTACGGTGATGAGCGTGCGTTGAAATTTATATTTGATGCTTATTACGAATTGCTCTTTAATTATGGTCATAAATTTACACCAGACGATCATCTTATAGAGGACATTATACAGGATCTGTTTGTTAAGCTTTGGATTGACAGAGAAAAAATCAATGCTACAAATTCTGTAAAAAATTATATTTATAAGGCTTTCAGAAGGCGTTTAATCCGAAAATTGGATTATTTACCAAAGATTATGGCTTTTCCTGCGACAGAAGAAAAAATAGCCTTTAATATTGAACTGGGCCATGATCATCGCATGATCAGTGCTGAGCGAACCAGGAAGATTCAGGAAAATCTTGCAATTGCACTTGATAAAATGACGCCTCGCCAGCGGGAGGTTATTCACCTTCGTTATTTTGAGGAAATGGATTTTAATGAAATTGCGGATGTGATGCAACTTTCTACAAAAGCAACCTACAAACTACTTTACAGGGCGATTGATTCGCTAAAGCAACACCTGCCAAGGTTTGATTACTTACTGATACTTTACCTGCTGAATCTCTCCAGAAAGTAACTGCACTTACCAGCTCTTTTACTCCACTCAAAAAATAAATGAGTTGCTTGGGGTAAAATGTGAATTCTATGTGTATATAACATTAATAAATCATGAATAACTTGAAAGCAACTGATTACAGCAGCTATAGTGCGCTGGATTTCTTTGACGATGAAAACTTCATACAATACGTTTTGCATCCTGACCAAGCCAGTAAAATGCTTTGGCAAAAGGTAGTATCGGCACATCCCGACAGGGAAAAAGAAATGGCAGAAGCGGAAAGTTGGATACTGATGTTACATGGTCAGCAAATATACACTGCTCAAAATAGTGCTGAATCCATCTGGGGACAAATCAGCGAAAGGATTGCGAGACACGATCATTTGGAACGTTCTTATGTGATGCCGCTTAAACGTGCAGGCAAATGGATGTCTGCCATCGCTGCAGGCTTAGCCGTTTATTTTACTATCGCTGAACTGATGCAGCAAGGAAAACAGGTGGTCCGATCTGATTACGGAGAATTGCGCAGTGCGACACTTCCCGATTCATCTGATGTGATGTTAAACGGTAATAGCCGGATTCACTATATACGCAACTGGCGTTCTGATAAACCTAGGGAAATATGGCTGGAGGGTGAAGCTGCATTTGCAGTGAAGCACGTGGCGCTAAAAAACAGATTTCAGCAGGCCGACTCATTTAAGGTTCACGTAAACGGTTTAGAGCTGACTGTATTGGGTACTAAGTTTAACATTAAAGATAGACGAGGTCGTACGGAGATCGCTTTGCTGACTGGAGGCCTGAGAATTGAAAAGAAGGGACCATTTGCTTTCTCCAGGATCATGAAGCCGGGCGATGTATTGGTATACGATGGCAAACAGATTCTTAAAGAAACACAAAAAGTTGCGGCTGCAAGTGAGTCCTGGACAAAAAAAGAGCTCAATGTGGAAGGCTATACGATAAACGACATTGCCGAAATACTCGAAGATACCTATGGTTACGAGGTGACCATACATGCTGATGATCTCAAAGGTAAACGACTTTCGGGCGCAGTCCCTTCAGGTAGTGCAGAAGACATCCTTTTTGTAATTAAAAAAGTATTTGATGTAAAAGTTATCATCAATAAAAATCAACTCCTGATTACGCATGAGTAGACATAGACCTTACCGTATGAAATAGATTAACCTCAACAAACTAAACCAAACCAAACTAAATGAAAACAAAACTACTATTTATCCTGGGCTTTCTGCTCATTGTAACCTCCATGCGTTCTGTATTGGCGCAGGAGCAAATGACCCTGCAGAAAGCACTTTCTGAAGTTCAGAAAACTTATGGCACTAAATTTTCTTACCAGGCAGGCCTGGTGGATAACAAGATGGTAAGCCTAAAACTTCCCCTGGCAAAATCGAAAACTGTGGATAGCGTACTGAAGGCGATACTTTACCCCAATAAATTGCTTTTCCTGTATGTTCAGGAGAATTATTATACCATTGTCAGGGATTTACGGGAAGACGAAAAGCAGTTAGAAGCTGCCAGGCAAAAGATACCAGCGCCTAATTACAGAATTATAACTGGAAAAGTTACAGATCAAAATGGAAAGCCACTGATTGGGGCAACAGTGTTTCCCGAAGGAATGTCAGTAAGGGTGGGGGTAATTAGCAGCAGTGATGGAAGTTACACCTTGCGTTTACTTGAAAAAGCCGACGCCATTGTATTTACCTATGTGGGCATGCAACCACAAAAAATGACGTTGGGAAAAGGTAATGTAGTAAACGCCGTACTTTATAGTGAAAATAATACACTGGATGAAGTGGAAGTAGTGTCTACCGGGTATACCAAATTACCTAAGGACCGTGCGACTGGTGCTTTTGAGGTGATTAAAGCTAAAGATATAAAAAAGGTGCCTTCCGTGAATATCCTTGAAAAACTGGAGGGAATGGCACCAGGCGTTCAGGTTGATCTTAGAACCAATAGCATTAGTATTCGTGGCAATAACAGCTTCGGCAATTTATCTCCAAAGAGTCCTTTAATTGTAATTGATGGATTCCCTTTAATGGAAAATGAGGACAGCCGTGGTGAGTTATCGAAGGTCTCTTCAGGAAATGGTACCAGTGCAGGGGCAGTACTGAACAGGTTCAACCCTGATGATATCGAAAGCATTACGATCCTTAAGGATGCTGCAGCCTCATCAATATGGGGTGCCAAGGCGGCTAACGGGGTAATTGTGATTGAAACTAAAAAAGGGAGAAATACACCCCCTTCAATTAATTTTAGTACCAACCTTAGTGTTTCGTCTCCCGCTGATCTGAACAATATAAAGACAATGAACAGCGCGCAGTATATCGATCTGGAACGTGAACTAAAAGGGCTGGGATTTATCCTGGATCCGGCCGATACGCCAAGCTGGATGAGTTTTAATAACAACGCACCGCAAAGCGAGGCCTTAGAGTGGATGTTTAAGGTGGACCGGGGAACGGCAACGGTGGGAGAACGTGATGCTGCGCTGGCTGCGCTCGGACAGATTGATAATAAAAGCCAGATCAGGGATTTCCTGCTGCAAAGGGCGGTTTCCCAGCAATACAACCTGTCTTTATCAGGTGGAGCCAATAAAAGCAGTTATTATGTATCGACCAACTACACTAAAGATGTGCCTGTATTTAGAGGAAATCAAGCAGAGAGTTTCTTTGTGAATTCCAATCTGAGCAATAAATTGTTTAATGACAGGGTGAACCTTACTTTCGGGTTGAATTATAACTACTCCAGCACACTAAACAATCCAGCTGCGCAGAACGCAATGGGGAATGGAATGAAAGGATTAAAGCCATACCAGTTACTTCGCGACGCCAATGGAAATAACATTGCAAGATCCATCAAATATAGGGATGAAGTCATGCAGGACTTTTTAAATAAAGGTTATCTACCATGGACATATTCTGCTTTGGACGAGTTGGATAAAACGCACTACAATACGCAATCCAACCGCTTAAGGTTCAATATGGGTGTCGACACAAGAATTGTTAATGGAGTCAACTTCGCCGTATCCGGAATGTTGCAGCGTAATATCGAAGATACGGAAAATCTGGACCGGGCAGATAGTTATGACGTTCGTGATCTGTTAAATTTTGCAACAACCATCAATGATGAAGGAAAGCTTGTATACGGTATTCCTTATGGCGGAAAACTGGGGCTTATCAATTATAATTCCTGGGAATATACATTGAGGTCTCAGCTGAATGTAGACCGGAACATTAGAGACCTTTTGAACATTGCTTTCCTGGGAGGGGCAGAGATCCGGCAGAACAGCTATCAGTCTTCTGAGCAGTACCGTTACGGATTTAATGAGGATATTTATCAGGATAAGGCTTTTAACCCAACTGTGCCCTACAATACAGTTGAAGATTACACGAACACAATTAATGCTGATAATCCGTTGAAAAAGGGTATTAAGAGGGCATTGTCCTATTATTCGAACGTTGGACTGTCTTTTCTGAAAGGGAAATATGTAGCATCGGGAAGTGTTCGCTTTGATGATTTTACGATTACGGGAGCTGCACGTAATCAGCGGGCAAAGCCACTTTGGTCTACCGGTATAAAATGGAATGCCAAAATGGAGAATTTCGTTCAGGACATTAGTTGGCTGAATGCTTTGGATTTCAGGTTAACTTATGGTGTGGGCGGAACTTTACCTACCGGATCAGGTAACGTTGTGGTGATTAATACCAGCACCGACAACCAAACAAATGAGACGATTGCACAGATTTCAAGTCCTGCAAATAACCAGATCTCCTGGGAGAAAGTGAAGTCCCTGAACTTTGGGGTGGATTTTGCCCTGCTACAAAACCGCCTGTCCTTTAGCATCGACGCTTATAATAAAAACACATCAGACATTTTATATACCTTTCCTTACAACTCAACCTATGGCTGGACTTCTTTGCAATTCAACAGTGCAAGTATGAAAAGTCATGGTTTTGAATTAGGCATGCAGGTGAATGTAGTTAGCCAAAGGGATTATTCATGGAATTCGGTTTTTAATTTCTCTTATAATACAAATGAAGTTACGGACAACAGGCTAAAAAAGGCTGTAACCAGTAACCTGGTTGGTTCTTCTACGCCTACGGTTGGTTTACCTATGGATTATATGTATGCTTACAGATGGGCTGGACTGGATGACAAAGGTCAGTCACAGATCTATAATAAAAATGGAGACATCATCGGCACTGACATCGGAAACAATAAATTAACTGCGGATGACCTGGTATACATGGGCAGGACTACACCTCCTTATTTTGGCGGTTTTAATAACGACTTTAGGTATAAGCAGTTTACGTTGGGTGTCAGAATTGCTTATTCGATGGGCAACGTGGTTAGAAAACCGTCTGTAGAAGGCTATCCGGATTATTCACCTTACCAGGGATCCATAGGCATGCAGTCTGATCTGGCTTTACGCTGGCGTCAGCCTGGTGATGAAAAGCTTACCAATGTTCCGGGCTTGAAAGACATTTCATCCAATAGTATAGACAGGTATAAAAACTCAGATATTTTGACCATGAGTGGAAGCTATATTCGGCTTCAACAGGTCTCATTAGGTTATTCTTTCAGGAATGAACTGTTGAAAAAGACACCTTTTAAGTCGGCTTCAATCAATGCAAGTGTCAGAAACTTGGGGTTGATCTGGCGCAAGAACAAATACGGAGTTGATCCAAGTTATTTGGCCAGCAGCAATTACAATAACCTGGCTCCTGCGAAAGCATTTTTTATCAGTGTAAACACATCGTTTTAACAAACGTATCAAAATATTTAAAATGAAAGCATTAACTTATCAAATCTGGGTTGCATTGTTTATCCTAACAGTCAGCTCATCTTGCAGAAAGTATGTTGAGGTAGAACAATTCGGTCAGCGTACCTTAAAATACACAGATGATTTTCAATTCGTCATGAATGACAGGTCCACTATGGAGAAGTCTTATATTCTTCCATTTGTGAGCAACGATGACATGGCGACTACTGATGAAAACCATCAAAACTCTTTAAACGCTGAATTTAAGGCCGCCTATGTATGGGGATCAAATTACTATGGTGATACCCAGACAGACATTGGCTGGGGCAATTTATATAAAACCATATACACTTGTAATGAAGTTATTTACAGTGTAATGTCTAGTCTTAAAGGGACTGAAACGCAAAAGAAACAAATCTATGCAGATGCTTTAGTTCAAAGGGCGTTTGCGTATCTGATGCTGGCGAATCAATACGGCGAGGTTTATGATCCGTCGAAAGCTCAAACCCAGGTCGGGATTCCTTTATTGAAAACCCCGGATCTGTTCCTAAAGTTAGACCGGAGCAACCTGGATATTGTCTATAAGCAGATCTTATCAGACCTTCAGGAGGCTATCCCGTCATTGCCCGCTACGGCAACGAATAATGGCCACGCCGCGAAAGTTTCTGCATATGCCTTATTGTCAAGAACGTATTTGTATATGAGAAACTTCACGCTTGCAGGAGAATATGCTGATAAAGCCCTGGCGATAAACAGCTCACTCAAGACGCTGGAAAATTACATTGGTAATACAGTAAGCTTTCCAAGACGATTGGATGATCCGGAAATTCTTTTATCGAAGATTTCTGCCGGTACGTTTATGTCTGAGCTGAACCCGGAACTCCTCAGCTTGTTTCCTTCAGGAGATGCAAGGTTGGAACTGTTTACCGGTACCAGTAATGATGTGCCGGGCATTGCATACATCCGTCCGCAATTTAACGAGTTTTCTTGCCAGACCGGTCTGTCTGTACCAGAAATGATGCTGATCAATGCAGAAGTATATGCCCGGGCGGGTAATACCTCCAAAACGCTGGAGTGGTTAAACAAACTTAGAAAAACGAGGATAAAAGCCGCAGATTACCAGGATCTGGTGATCTCAAATCCTGCTGATCTTCTTCCGGCTGTCATCAACGAACGCCGGAGGGAATTTATGGGAATGGGGTTGCGTTGGTTCGATCAGCGCAGGTTAAACCTCGACCCTGAGTTCGCAAAGCCTTATGTGCGTACCTTCCAGGGGCAGCAATATACTTTAAGTCCGGGTAGCAACAGATTTATATACCCGATTGCCCCTGCTGTGCTTAATCTCAATCCTGAAATACAACAAAGTCCCAGATAAATGAAAAAAACACTTTTTACTGCTTTATTAGCCCTGTTTGCCATATTTACTTATGCACAACAGGGTAATGGTTTAACATTAAGCCCTGCTGCACCTACTGCAGGTAAACCCGTATCTATAAATTATAGTGCCAAAGGAACCGACCTTGAATTTAGTGATGAAGTATCGGCCGTAGCGCTTCTTTTTCAAAATGCTTCGCAATGGAAAGCACAGCCGCTGACGCTTAAAAAAGTAAACGGGTCCTGGACAGGCAGTTTGCTATTGCCTGCAGAAGTTTCCTTTTTCGCCTTAAGATTTTTTCAGGGAAGCGCAGACCATCCGGATGCGAAAGATAATAATAACGGAAAGGGGTTCTTTAGCCGGGTTTTGAGTCCTAAAAAGAAAGTTGTGCCAGGTAACTACCTTGGAGAGGCACTGCTCTATATGGCCGAACAGGAATTAAGCCCGTTTGCTAGTCCTCAAAATGATGCTGCAACCGTCGAGGCTTTATTGAAAAAGGAATCACAAATTCCGGGCGCAAAGCTTAAGGAGGATCAGTTGTCCAACATTCAGCGCTATTATCAGTTTATAGCTAAGGACGAATTGCGGTCTGAACAACTGAAATCGGAGATCCTAAGCCGTTTCCCGAAAGGTAAAATGGCAAGGTTTATTCGCTATCAGCAGGCTTTACAGGAACCCGATAAAGCAAAAATGACAGGGGCCTTAGAGCAATTTCTGGCAGAATTTCCAATCGTGGAATGGCGCAAAAATCCGGACGGGCAGGCTTACATTTATTATGAGGTATACCGTGGATTAGCAACTGCTTATTTTAGGCAGAAAGCATACGATAAATTTCTTGCCTTATTTAATGATTTCGATTTTAAAACCGCAAATGAGGTTTACCGCTTCAATGTAACCAAGATGGAAATGATAGGTTCTGAGGCTGAGAAGAAAGCTGTTCTGCCTTTGAGCCGGAAGATTATGCCTGTGCTGTTTAAATTAAAAAATGATGGTTCTTATGCAGAAGATTTTAGCGGCAATGACTCCCTGATCAATAACAATGTAGCGCAGCAATTGAGCGAACGTATATTCAGCCATGTGTCCTTGTGTAAAGCTGCTGGTGCTTACGATGAAGGGTTGGAATATATTGGATATCTTTCAGATCAGAAACGTTATGCCAGTGCAGAACTAAACGAGATCCATTTGTATCTTCTTGACCAATTAAAACAGACAGATAAGATTAAACCCTTACTGGAGGCCAGTGTGAAAAACATGGCTGTAACCCCGCTGATGTTTGATCGCCTCAAGACAATCTATTTGGCAGAGCACAACGGGAGCACTCAAGATTATGACAAATACCTTGCTTCATTAAATTCTTCAGACGCCGTGGATGCAATGCGCGTTCACGTAATGGAAAATATGGTAAAGCATCCGCTGATTCCTTTTTCCCTGGAGAATGCTGAAGGCAAAATGGTCAACTCCAGCGATTGGAAAGACAAGATCGTGGTAATCGATTTTTGGGCTACCTGGTGTCGTCCGTGTATTATGGCTTTTCCGGGAATGCAGTTGCTGATTGATAAATATGCGAAGGACCCGTCGGTTGCCGTATACATGATTGGCACCATGCAATTTGGCGACTACAAAAAGAAATCAGTTGACTTTGTTAAGAGCCAGGGTTTCCGGTTTAACTTATTACATGATGCCATTGGTGAAAATGGTGAGCAAAATAAGGTATTTAGAAGTCTGATTCCTTTGTTCCAGTCATCCGGGATTCCCCGTAAGATCATTGTGAAAAATGGTGAAGTAAGGTATAGCTCCGAAGGCTATTCGGGTAGCCCTAGTCAGCTCATGGATGAGTTATCAATGGCTATTGAAATCATAAGAACAGAAAAATAAGCAAATGAACAAGATACATAAAATAGCGCTGGCAGTAGTAGTCGCTTCGATAAGCCTGTTACAGGCGCAGGCGCAGATGAATCCAAAAGTAAAGCTTCAGGAAGCCTTAAAGCTTATTCAGGATAACTATGTGGATCCTGTTCAGGATGAGAAAATTGTAGACGTAGCAATCAAGGCCATGATCAGCGACCTTGATCCGCATTCAAGCTACATGAGTAGGGAAGAAGCAGAGGAGATGAATCAATCTATGTCGGGTAGCTTTGCTGGAATAGGGATTACTTTTGCGATGGTTAGCGACAGTACTTTTATCACTGCTGTAAACCCGGATGGGCCTGCATTTAAAGCAGGACTGCGTCAGGGTGATCAAATCATCAGTGTTGATGGTCAGCCGATCTTAGGTAAAGGTTTAAAAAATCAGCAAGTAATGCTGTTGCTCCGCGGCGAAAAAGGTAAGCAGGTGAGTCTGGGAATGATGCGTGGCAATACTACAAAACCAATGCTGATTAAAGTCACGCGTGAGCAAATTGCAGACTTGTCTATTCGTGCCAGTTACATGGTAAGCAAGGAAATTGGTTACATTTCGCTTGCGATATTTAGTGAATCTACACGCAGGGAGATGGATGCTGCCCTTAAAGCTTTAAAAGCAAAAGGCATGAAAAAACTGGTTTTAGACCTCCAGGGTAATGGTGGAGGATATGTAGAAGCGGCAATTGGTGTAGCAGATGAATTTTTGCCGAAAGAAAGTACTGTGTTTTATACCATTGGTCATGACGGCGGTAAGGATTATTTTGGCACAGGTGGCTTTGGGCAGTTTATGACCGGAGACCTGGTTGTGTTGATTGACGAATCAACGGCTTCCTCAAGTGAGATTGTAACCGGCGCATTGCAGGATTGGGATCGTGCAGTAGTTATCGGGCGCCGTAGTTTTGGTAAAGGGCTTATGCAAAAGCCATTGGTTATGACAGATGGTTCGGTGCTACGCCTAACCGGTGCCCGATACTATACACCTTCCGGAAGATCCATCCAGAAACCTTACACCAAAGGAAAAGCCGACTATTTTGAAGACTTTAACCGTAGACTGGCTTCAGGCGAACTAAAAGAACCCGGTCATTTCAATTTTCCGGATTCATTGAAGTTTAATACCTTAAACAACAAGAGAACTGTATATGGTGGCGGAGGAATCATGCCAGACCGTTTTGTGCCGATTGATACAAATTTATACAGCAACTGGATGACCTTAATCATGAACAGTGGAATGACAACTAAGGTAGGCTTTGATTTTGTACAGCAAAACAGGACTGCTTTATTACAAAAGTATCCCGATTTTCAAGCGTTTATTAAGAATTTTAAAGTAGATGATGCAGTGCTTGACAAGTTTATGGAGCAAGCGAAGGAACATATTAAAAATATGCCGGGGAAATCTGATACTGCAGCCCGGAAGAGCCTTGCGGTAGAACTTGAGTCGGAAATTGCCGCCCTGCTGTATGAAGGGTCTGACTATCAGCTGCGCGTACGTAACGAAGCGAATGAAAGCCTAAATGCGGCAGTTGAAGTTTTAAAAGACCAGTCCTTATATAATCGCCTGCTAGGTAGCTATGGGAAATCTAAAAAAGAGAATAAGAAATAGTAGTACATCATTAACAAATGAAAAAATGAGAAAGATAATTTTATGTTTATTGACAGGAATAGTGCCTTTTTACCTTAAGGCGCAAACGGGATACACCATTAAGGGGCAAATAGGAAAACTAAATGCTCCGGCGAAAGCTTTTTTAATGATTAAGTATGCTGATCGTATATCAACAGATTCAACAGAAATAGTTAACGGAAAATTCGAATTTAACGGAAAAATGGAATCTCCAACGGAAGCACGTGTAAGGGTGAAACATGATGCTACACCGGATAATCCTGCAAAAAGGTCTGGTTATGACATAAAGCCTTTATTGTTGTTTAATGAATCTATTATACTTACAGCTAAAGATTCTATTTCTAAGTCCGTAATTACAGGATCGGCAATCAATGCAGAAAATGATAAGGTAACGGCTTATTTGAAACCGATATACGATAAATACAAATCGTTAGACGCAGAATATAATGCACAACCAGAAGCAAAAAAGCAGGATAAGGCATATATTCAGACCTTAGAGACACGTGCAAAAGCTGTAGAAAAGGAAATTTTTGAAGCGAAGATGTCTTATATTAGCAAGAACCCGGATAAATATATGGCCGTAATGGCACTTAATTCATTGCTCGGGCCGGATTTTGATGCTTTGGCCATGGAGAAAACGTTTTTAAGTCTTAACGAGGATTTAAGATTATCCTATCTCGGAAAAGAAGTGGCAGCAAAAATTGCAACTGCAAAGAAAACACAGGAAGGTGTTGAGGCTACGGATTTCTCTCAACCTGACGTAGATGGAAAGATGGTAAAGCTATCTGACTACCGCGGGAAATATGTGCTTGTAGATTTTTGGGCCTCATGGTGTGCACCTTGCAGACGGGAAAATCCAAACCTGGTGAAGAACTATGAGCAATACAAATCAAAAGGTTTTGAAATTTTAGGCGTTTCAATGGATAAAGCAGCAGATAAAGCCAAATGGCTAAAGGCTATTGAAGATGATAAACTGATTTGGAAACAAGTTGGTGATTTAAAAGGCTGGGAAAATGAGGCCGGAGTACTCTATGAAGTTAAAGCCATCCCTACGAATTTTCTTGTTAACCCGGAGGGAAAGATCGTTGGAAAAGACCTGCGCGGAGAAGAACTTTCAAAGAAACTGGCTGAAATCTTTAAAAATTAATGGCAGTAGAAATTAAAGATAACAAACCGACTTCAACACCTTCAGTTAAATGGAACTTAAAATTATGAGGGTTTTTCACCCAATTGGACAGGGTGCGTTTTATTCCGAAATGCATTCCTGTCCGACTGGCTGTAAGCTACCCTGTTTTTCAGACCACTCAAAAGTATAATTTGTCCTCAAATTTCCTGCAATAATTGATTGGAGATTTGAAGCATATTAATCTATTTCTTCCCATTCAATTTTTTTGTTTTCTATACTCGATGGGATTTGGATGAGTATAGTTTCCTCGGTCATCTAGTTAAGACTTTCGACACACATTTCGTAGGTATGCAATTTAATTGATCCTTTTTTTTAATGGTGAATATAAGGATGCGAACCTGAAAGTAATGAATTTGACGATTTATTGGATCAAATGACTGCTGAAAGCAAAGACAAACCTGATCAGAAAAATGATAATACCGAATTTTTCCCACCGGATGGGAATAAAAATTAACAAAAAGTTAATCTTTTGCTTTTTATTTTCTGCTGGTTCAGGATGACATGATCGATGTCAGTTACTGCACAGCGGGTACCTGCTGATCTTTTACGATCTTGCGAATTCCAAAAAACGAGATCAGGCCTATTGTTACGCCTACGATGATTGCTGCTTTAAATGCCATAGCTAATAAACATGATTAAAGACCAATTGTTTGTTAAATTGATAATCAGTAAGAAAAACGGGGGGCATTGGGTTTCAGTTTATAGCTGCTTTCTTTTTTAGCCTATTTTTTTTACCTTGGAATAAAAAAGAACAGTATGTCAGATCATCAAGTTTCCAATAGCAGTCCAATACAGCATTTCGTTATGTTTTGGCTGAAGCCACAATTAACAAAAGCTGAAATAGAAAATTTCAAAAATTTCTTTGAGCACCTGCGTGCAAGTAAATATGTAAAAACGCTAAGTTATGGCCTTGCGGCAAATACCCCAATACGTCCTGTTACCGATAACTCGTTTACCTATTCGCTAACGGTCACTTTTAACAATATGGAAGATCATAATGCTTACCAGGAAGATCCGGTACACCTGGCCGCTATTGAAAAGTTTTCTGCAAACTGGTATAGGGTAGTGGTTCACGATACCGTGATTTCTTAGATCATTTTCTATGCCTTACAACCTGAATTCGATTCATATCTTGAGCATTTACTCCGATACAAAAAAAATGTAGGAGGGGCATTGATTCACGCATGAGCAAGCTAAGTTCAATTATGAATCGAATTTTTGTTTAATGTTTTAGTTCAAATAAAAGGCATGGATTTCATTTATTTGGCAAAAATAACTATCCAAATTATATTCTGATACAGTACATAAGTTTAAATTAATCAAATAGTTAAGTGTCATAGCCTAATATCTTTAAACAGATAAAAATTCAGATTTATATTATTTTATATCGCAAAAGCCAAATTAAATTCTGAAACAAAAAATAAAATACTATAATTCAGTGAGTTAAGACGATGATTTGATTAGAATTGATGTCTGTTATAAGCTGAAGTAAAATCACTTCTCATGAGCTTAAACCGGTTGATCACGGTAGTGATAAATTCTTCATCTAAAATCTCAAATACATCGTTTACGCCGCCACCGCTCAGATCAACTTCTGCCAGTTTATAACTTTGTTCAAAGGTACCTTGCTCAAATTTTACAATATACTTTTGGTTCATCGAAAAGATGGTGATCTTACATTCTGGATGTGGTAACTCTGCAATAACTCTCATTGGATTTAATTAGTTTAATGATTTAAATGATGGAATGGCTGATATTCATGTACTGATTTTCCGTTAAAAACACCTTCCATCTTCAGGATTTCAAAACGTGCAAACAAGTCTTCAGCATACCAATTTCTTTCTCTGGTAAGTTTGATGATATCAGCATGGTCAAATGATTTATAGGCATAATCTTTCATGCTTTCTGCATTTTCCCAAATAGAAAAGGTGGCCTGATCCAGGAAAGGATTTTCTCCCACACCGGCTGATAGAATAAAACCTTCTGATCTCCTCATTTGATCGGCAGCTCTTTTAATGTTTTGCTTAAACTCTTTTAATTTACTAAAACGAATCTTTGCCCTTGTAATGACGGCAATTCTACCCTGATCAATTTTATGATTCATACTAGACTTAAAAGGTTCTTTACCTGACCATAAACCATGGCTACTTAAAGGCTTTAATAAAATGGTAAATTCTTCATATCCAAAAAACCTAAACCATTTTATCGGAAAAGAACAGGCATAAAATTGATCGCAAAGTTCTTCGTCATCCCAGGTGGTGATGATGGCCCAGTGCCTGTAATCCGTAGCAAGGTCTACCTGCGCGTTTTTGCCACTCCCCATTAACTTCCAGAACCTGCAATTTCGATTGAGCCAAAGCGGCAGCCGGAGTATAGCCATACCGAGAAATGCAAATGGAATACTAAATCCGCGGTATTTGGTAATGGTTAAAGCTGCAATCATGTGATCAGGTGTTTAAGGCATCAAAACTAATTAATTTAACAGGATCATCACCTTCAATTTAATGTCATTATCAAATTATTAAATTAAAATGAATTAAATCCTGTTTAACTTTGGTACATGGCAGAAGATTTAACGATAGACAGGGCAATTCCAAAAGAAAAGCAATACCAATCACTTATTCCTCAAATAGAAGGTTTATTGTTTGGAGAAACAGATTTTGTAGCCAATATGGCTAATGTTTCTGCGGCACTGAAAGAACAGTTTAACTGGTTTTGGGTGGGTTTTTACCTGGTGAAAGATGAAGAACTTGTATTGGGGCCATTTCAGGGACCGGTGGCCTGTACCAGAATTAAAAAAGGAAAAGGGGTTTGCGGATCAGCATGGTTGCAACAAAAAACTTTAATCGTACCCGATGTAGATGAATTTCCAGGGCATATTGCCTGTGCTTCAGCATCTAAATCAGAAATCGTATTGCCATTGATTAAAGATAACCAGGTTATTGGCGTATTGGATGTAGACAGCGAGTTTCCTGATCATTTCGATAGTATAGACCAGGCTTATTTAGAGCAAGTTATTCATTTTTTGCTAAACAAATAATTTAGATTGATATTGAAATTAACGCCGGAATATTATCAGAATGAGGACGTAATTGCTTTGGCAAAAGACTTGCTGGGTAAAGTTTTATATACCCATATTGATGGTCAGATCAGTGCTGGCATTATCGTAGAAACAGAAGCCTACTATGGCATCAAAGACAAGGCATCACATGCCTATGGCGGCAGAAGAACCAATCGTACAGAAACGATGTACAGCGCGGGTGGTGTGGCCTATGTGTATCTTTGTTATGGCATGCACCATCTTTTTAATGTTGTAAGTTCGGTGAAAGATGATCCGCATGCGGTGTTGATCCGGGCTGTTGAACCCTTGATAGGGAAAGAACTTATGGAAGAAAGAAGGGGGATGCCAGTCTCCAGGCCTGCTGTTTCATCAGGACCGGGTTCTGCCGCGAAAGCATTGGGCATCGATCGTACTTTTAACCAGAAAGACCTGTCAGGCAATGAAATATGGATCGAAGATCACCAGATCCGCTATATGGATGAAGAGATTATTGCCTGCCCACGTATAGGTATTGCCTATGCACAGGAACATGCCTTACTACCCTGGCGTTTTTTTGTTAAGGGTAATCCCTATGTCAGTAAGCCAAATAAGGTGTAGTTAGTCAAACATTTTAGGGGCTATCCTGTTTTTCAATAAATACCAAAGCAATGAAAAACGAGAAAAACATATCGATTTTAAAAGAAATGGCAGAAAGTGTACGTACCTGTATGTTCACTACTTTTTCTGCAAGTGACGAGTTGGGCAGCAGACCAATGGGTACGGCCAAGATTGAAGAAGATGGCAGCATTTGGTTTTTTACCAATGAGTATTCGTTAAAGTCAAAAGAGATTTCGAAGGAAAATAATGTGTTACTGGCTTACAGTGACCCTTCAAAAAATACTTATTTAACGGTAAAAGGCAAAGCAGAGCTGGTGGATGATCAGGTAAGGAAAGAAGCTTACTTTTCGCCTTTTGTGAAAGCCTGGTTTCCGGATGGCGTAGAAGACCCCAGGTTAATTTTAATTAAGGTGACACCTGAGGAAGCTGAATACTGGGATGCCTCATCTTCAAAAATTGTAGTCCTGTTTAGCCTACTCAAAGCAGTTGTTACCGGCGATACGCCGGATATGGGAAAACATGATACGATGAAATTCTAAATCATAAATAAAAAACTATTTTTAAAAAGCAGGATTGGAAACAATACCTGCTTTTTTTGTAATATTGGCTAATGAATTTTGAAAACAATTTAGCGTTTGCTCAAGCGCAGGACCAGGCTGATGTATTAAAAGGTTTCAGGCAGCAGTTCTTATTTCCTAAACATCATGATCAAGAATTTATATACCTGTGTGGAAACTCGTTAGGGCTGCAACCTAAAGCAGCATTTCAGGTATTGAACAGGCAGTTATCCAACTGGGCAAATCTGGCAGTAGAGGGTTGGTTTGAAGGGGATCAGCCCTGGATGTATTACCATAAAGAATTAAAAAATCTGATGGCTCCTTTGGTTGGTGCTTCACCAGCTGAGGTTTGCCCAATGAATACGCTGACCGTAAATCTGCACTTGTTGATGGTGAGCTTTTATCAACCCAAAGGCAGACGTGTTAAGATTATTATGGAGGGTGGCGCTTTCCCCTCTGATCAGTATGCCTTGGAAAGCCAGGTCAGGTTTCATGGCCAAAATCCGGATGATGCTATCATAGAGGTTTTTCCAAGGGCAGGTGAAGATACACTCCGTACAGACGACATTATAGCTAAGATCAATGAAAATGCTGAAGAAACGGCATTGGTATTGTTTGGTGGCATTAATTATTATACTGGTCAATGGTATGATATGGAGAAAATTACGAAGGCAGGCCATGCCGCCGGTGCAGTGGTAGGCTGGGACCTGGCACATGCCGCGGGAAATGTTCCTGTAAAACTTCATGACTGGGACGTTGATTTTGCCTGCTGGTGTTCTTACAAATATCAAAATTCTGGTCCTGGAGGGATTGCCGGTATATTTGTTCATGAAAAGCATTTCCAAAACCAGGAACTCAATCGTTTTGCCGGCTGGTGGGGCTACCAGGAAGATAAACGTTTTAAAATGGAAAAGGGATTTATGCCTGAAGCTGGTGCTGATGGGTGGCAGGTGAGCTGTACACAGGTAATGCCTATGGCCTTGTACCACGCATCGCTGCAAATATTTGAGCAAGCTGGTTTTTTAACTCCGTTAAGAAATAAAAGTATTCATTTAACGGGTTATCTGGAATATATTATAAATGAGGTTAATAAAAATATTGGAAAGGAGCAATTTAAGATCATTACGCCAGCGAATCCACTGGAAAGAGGTGCGCAACTTTCTATTATTGCCGCTGAAAAAGGAAAGGCCATATTTGACGGACTGGTTGCCGAACACATACTCGGTGACTGGCGTGAGCCGGATGTGATCAGGCTTAGCCCGGTGCCTTTATACAATTCCTTTGAAGACATCTATCTGGCTGGTGAGGCCTTGCTGAAGGTGTGCAAAACTGTATTATAGTTCGTTTATTATGATCAATTACAATCCAAAAGACTGGTTTACCTTTATATTTCATTTCCATAAAGGCGATACACTTATTAAGCTTTGGCCGCTGATGATTTGTGTTTCAGTGGTTTCTGCAGGTATTGCATTCCTGGAACTGAACGTTTTTAAACTGTCAAAAAGCGATTACGTGAGCAATATTGGTATGATGCATAGCCTGCTGGGCTTTGTGATTTCTATGTTGCTGGTATTTCGCACCAATACCGCTTATGATCGCTGGTGGGATGGCAGAAAACTACTGGGCACACTAACTAACGTGAGCCGGAATTTTGCCATGAAAATTAAGGCATTGAAATTACCGGATGAACATTTACGTTTCTTTGAATACGGCATCCCAAAATATGCCTTCGCCATGAAAGAACACCTCCGCGAGAAGAAGTATTTTGGGAAAAACAGTTTTCTGATAGAAGTAAAAGACGGACAGCATATTCCCAATCAAATTGCCAGCAGTTTAATCACCCACCTTTATGATTTAGTGCGTGAAGGGCTGATCTCTCAGGAACAATTGATTGTTTTAACTCAGGATGTAAATCAGTTTACTGATATCTGCGGAGGCTGTGAAAGGATCAAAAATACACCAATTCCTTTCTCGTACAGTGCCTTCATCAAAAAATTTATCTTTATTTATGTGCTGACGATTCCCATTGGCTGGGTGTTTAGTTTGGGTTATTATCTGGTACTTATTGTTCCCTTTATCCTCTATGTATTAGCGAGTTTAGAACTCATAGCTGAAGAGATAGAAGATCCGTTTGGTTTAGATGCCAATGATTTACCCGTTGATACCATCTGCAATAACATTGAAAAACATGTAGAGGAGATTTTAAGCTGATGATCAAAATAGCTTATCATCATTTATACGCACATCCCTTACCCGAAGGACACCGTTTTCCGATGTTGAAATATGAATTAATTCCGGAACAACTGTTGCATGAGGGAATTATTGCCCCGACAAATCTTTTTGAACCAGAACCTGTAAGTGAAGAGATTGTGTTATGGACCCATCATCCTGACTACTGGATACAGCTCCGAGACCTGACGCTACCTGCAAAGGAACAGAGAAGAATAGGTTTTCCGCTAAATGCGCAATTATTAGCACGAGAACTGAGGATTACCCAAGGCACCATTGATGGTGCCAGATATGCCATGCAAAATGGAATTGCTTTTAACGTAGCAGGTGGCACTCATCATTCTGGCAGTAATTGGGGTGAAGGATTTTGCTTATTAAATGATCAGGCGATATCGGCTAATTACCTATTAAATAATAATTTAAGTAAGAGTATCTTAATTGTCGATTTAGATGTACACCAGGGAAATGGCACCGCAGAAATTTTTAGCAAAGAGAGCAGGGTGTTTACTTTTTCCATGCATGGTGATAAAAATTTTCCCTTCAGGAAAGAACAGTCTGATCTGGATGTTCCGCTTGATGATGGTGTGGAAGATGAAGAATATTTAGATTTATTGCGTAATCACCTTCAAATGGCCTTTGACCAAGCTAAGCCGGATTTTGTTTTTTATCTGTCAGGAGTAGATGTATTATCAACCGATAAGCTGGGCAAAATTGCGCTCAGCAAGGCTGCCTGTAAAGAAAGGGATCGGATGGTCATTCAGGCTTGTAAAACTAAGGGATTGCCTTTACAAATCAGCATGGGCGGGGGATATTCTACCGCTATCCGGGATATTGTTGATGCACATTGCAATACATACAAAGTTGCTTTCGATCTTTACCATTAAGGAAAGCCCTAAAAATTTGTCATGTTTGGAAGATAATCTTCTTCAGGGCTGTATTATCCGCGCCAGATCATTTATCTTCGCGGCCATATGCTGGAGATTATTTACGAAGACGATCATTTAATTGCCATTAACAAGCCACACGGCTTGCTTGTTCACCAATCACCAATTGCCAGAGATGCTACGGAATTTGCTTTGCAAATGCTTCGCGACCAGGTAGGCAGGCATGTGAGTCCGGTGCATCGTTTAGACCGAAAAACCAGCGGAATCTTATTGTTTGCTTTTGATAAAGAAACTGAAATTGCTATGCATCAGCAGTTTATGAATACGCAAACGATTAAAAAATATCTGGCTATTCTACGGGGTTTTGCACCAGAAAGCATGGATATTGACTATCCACTTGCGAAGGAAAACGGAACGATACAGGATGCTTTTACTTCTTTTAAAACCTTGCAGCATGCTGAGGTAAATGTTCCTTTCGGAAAACATGCCACTTCCAGGTATTCCCTGGTGGAAGCAACACCTAAAACCGGTAGAATGCATCAGTTAAGAAGGCATTTCAGTCACATATTGCACCCCATTATCGGCGACCGTACCCATGGATGTAACAAACAAAATAAATTTTTCCTGGAGCGGTGGAATATGTCTACCATGCTTCTTCATGCATCAGAATTAACATTTACGCATCCCGTTACTTCCGAATCCATTCACTTAAAAGCAGCACTGCACGACGAATTTAAAAGGGTAATGGACTTTATGAATATTCACCTTTAACACAATTTTTGCCTGAAAAATCTGTTTATTAAAAGATCTATGCTTAAATATTTACGTTTTATCCTTCCAATACTGGCGCTTTTTGCTGCTAGTTGTTCTTCTGTCTACATGCCGAATGTGCCCAATACCCCGATGCTAAGTAAACAGGGTGAATTTAGTGGCGGCGGACATATCTCCTTAAAAGGAAATGCCAGCATCAACGGGGCCTATGCAGTATCCAATCATATTGGCGTACTTTTTAGCGGTTCTGCCATGAACAACGATCGCCGGAGCAAAGATTTTGGCCATAAGCTTATTGAAATTGGCGGTGGTTATTATGATACTTTTGGGCCAGACAACAACAGGATCATTGAAATTTATGGTGGCGTAGGAAAGGGCTGGAGTGATATCACCTACAGGGATTATAAAAACGATGTACTGATCAGCAGTGAACTGCAGGAGGTTGATTACAGAAAATCCTTTTTGCAGGTCAATTATAGTTCAAAAAAGAAGAATAATCTCCGCTTATTCGGTACAGATTTCCCCATTAACTATGGAACAGCATTGCGCATAAGCCATGTGAGAATGGATCGTTTTTTTCTGAATGGTGTGGTGCAGCCTAAGGAAGATAACATTTTCTTTGAACCGATTTTCTTTACCAGGATGGCACTGAGTAAGGTGGTTCAGCTTCAATATACCACCAGCAGTAATATCGGCTTGAAAAGCCGTAAATACATGTCGGCCGGTAATTCTATCTTCACTATTGGTGTCGTGGTGAATGTGGGTGGAAAATAATACTAAACATCTTACAGATCAGCTGCCTAACCTGAACTGGCAGCTGATCTAAATATGATCCTTATGATGAGAAAGGTTCTGGTTTCATGCTCAGGGATTTGGTTTTATTCTGAAATCTTAAGAACAATAGGATAGAAGCTGTTAATAAACCTAACGTTAATCCGTACCAGATGCCATTTACGCCTAAGCCAAAATAGAAGCCTAAGAGGTAACCCACAGGTATTCCCACTACCCAATAGGCCAGAAAAGTAATGAAGGTTGGCATATTGACGTCACCAATTCCCCGCAGGACACCTAAGCCTACTACCTGCGTACCATCAAACAGCTGAAAAAATCCTGCAATGATCAGTAATTGCGAGGCAATAGCCACTACTTTTAAATCACTGGTATAAATAAAAGGCATCAGGTTGTTGGCCAGCATAAAGATAATGGCAGTGCATGACATGAAAAGTAGGATCACATGATAACTGGCTATGGCTGATTTACGTAAATCAGCAAAGTTGTTTTTACCAAAGTTGTTTCCGGTTTTAATGGTGGCTGCAGAAGCTATCCCGCTGGCCATCATATAAGTCATTGCGGCCAAACCAATGGCAATCTGATGCGCAGCCTGTTCTACGGCACCGATGGTACCAATCAGAATAGCTGCACCACTGAATGCACTGATTTCGAAAGAATATTGCATCGCCACCGGCGCACCGATTTTTATGATTTTTCCGGCTCTGATTTTATCAATGAAAGTGGCTTTGAAGCTAGCCAGGTATTTTTTAAAATGCTTTGACTTTAAAACATAAATAGCCATAACTGTAGCCATTAAACTTCTGTCAATTAAAGTACTTAAGCCAACGCCACTTACACCCATTGGTTTAATGCCGAACATGCCTTTTACAAAAATGATTCCGAGGGTAATATTTAACAGGTTTCCCCAAATGGAGACAAACATGGCCTGCTTGGTAAATCCCAAACCTTCAGCAAATTGTTTAAAGGTCTGAAAGACCAGCAAAGGTACAATAGAAGCTGAAAGTAAGCCCAAATAAGGTTTAGCATAGGCCACAACGGCAGGCGTTTGGTCTAAGTGATCGATGACCAATAACACACCAAAATGGACCAAAGCATACAGGAAAATACCTATAATAATATTTATAATTAAACTGTTGGATAATAGCTTTCCACATTCTTCATGATTTTGCCGGCCGTTTTCCTGCGCAATTAAAGGCGTTAAACCATAGGAAATCCCTAACCCAATTACCATGATCAATATAAAAATACTATTCACCAATGAAACGGATGCCAGCTGAGTGGTATCTGTAAAATGACCAACAATTACACTATCAGCCATATGAACCAAAGTATGTCCGACTTGTGAACCCACAATTGGCAGGGCTAAAAGCAGATTTTCTTTATAATATGGCTTGTATTTGGCGTAGATTTTAGAAAACATCGTTCGCAAAGGTCGGGTTTTTAAATCTCAATCAAAGCAGGTAAAATAAATTTTAATTCAGGTGAGTCGTCAAAAGCAATTCATCGTAAACCGTCATGGCGAACCGAAGTCTCGGGCGGAGCGATGGCGTGAAGCAATCTTTATCATGAAAACAGATTGCTGAGTTGGCTGAAAAAGCCACCTCAGCAATGACGGAGAAAGATTAACTGTTCAAAACTACACTGATTTCACCGCCGTAAAATACTCTTCTTTTTCAGTCGTATGGATCTTAATCACGTTCGTAATAATCAGGTCGACAAGTATTTTTTGTGCCTTCCGGTAAGAACAACGTAATAATTTACTCAGTTCTTTGAGGGTAATTCTTTCTTTGCGGTCCAAGTATTCCAGCAGTTTTTTTTCATTATCTGAATAGGAGATCAGCACCCCCTTGTCTTTATGGCTATTCTTTAAAACCTCCACAATGATCTTGCTGGCGAGTACACTTTTATCATCAATGCGGATGTAGGCCCACCACTTTTTCTGGTCATCGAGAGCATAATGAGGTTTGGTATCGCTTTCGGGGATGTTTACCACCAGAACCAGCTTATCATCCACATAGATTTCTTCAAAGGAGGGCTCTATTGCCGGTTTACACAACTGGTGTGCAGCAGTTAAGATCATATATTTTTCCTCTTCTTCTGACTTTACTCCTTTAATGCGACCATCATCGGCTACACCAATAAGAAGTTGCCCCCCTCTGTTGTTTGCAAATGCAACCAGGCTTTTTGCAATTTTTTCTGTATTGGTAATGGTTTTTTTAAAGTCGAGCTGAACGCCCTCACCCTGAAAAATCAAACTTTTAATGCTCGGCATATCATCAATTAATAAGCAACGGTAGGCCATTCGCCCTGATGCAGGTTTCGGATATAAACTTCATTCATTACGGTGGCACATAACTCACCTTTTTTATTGGTAATTTCCATCGGGTAGGCTTTTACAAACTTACCTGCTGTTCTTAAAGCCTGTTCTGCTTCAGCAAGCATATCATCGGTAATTTCAATGGTGAAATATAAGTGAGATCGGCCAGGTTTCAAGTAGTGAATGGAGGCACTTTTTAACCATACCCTGACTTTAAATCCTTTGCGCTGCATCAGCTGATCAAATAACAAGGCGTAAAAAGGATCTGTAGCAGCGTAAATGGTTCCGCCAAAAATAGAGCCATTATAGTTTTTATTCAGAAAACTCTTATTAATTTTTACCGTACAGCTTCTAAAGTCATCTCCGAATTTCTGAACCCAAATGCGTTGAAAGAACAATGGTGGATAAAGGCGCATTACCCATTTAAGGGTGTTTGGAGAAATTATCATATATCACTAATATCAGAAAGTTTTATCACCTTTTAAAGTTTTCAGGTGATGTTTTAGTCATATTTTATTTGCTTGATTCAACAGCTGTAATTATTTATTTTAACAGGGATTCATTAGACAGGAGGAATTTTAATATCAGTAAAATAATTATTGCCCTAGAGGTAATTTTGAAGGTAACAATCTTGTTTTAGATACCGTTTTACGATAAAAATAAATGTATTAGTGTATGTTTTACACTCAAAAAATCGAGATTTTAATTGATTTAATATATTGATATACAGTTTTTTGAAAAAAAATATAACTATTTTGAGCCAAAAAATAAAACCAAATGGTAACATCATTGTTAGAGATTACAGATAACAATAAGAAACTATGAAAAAAATAATCTTAAGTCTTGCTTTTGCTGGTACGATCATGATTGCCACTTCAGCATGCAATTCGTCTAAAAACATGGCTGGTTCTTCAGACAGTACAAAGATGGATTCAACTACAACGACTCCAATGGATACAACAAAAACAACTACACCTCCGGATACTTCAAAAACAACACCACCGGATACAACAACAAAAACACCTCCAATGTAGGAGAGATAAAAGCCATCCCAAACCGGATGGCTTTTATTTTTAATTTCTGTTTTTTTTATTTGGCCTAATTTGTACTTTCAGCAATTAAACCAAATAGCTAAATGGATTCCCAAACCAAATCAAACAACCGAAATGTTATCTTCCTAGTTATAGTAGCCGCCCTGGGTTATTTTGTTGATATCTATGATCTCGTTTTATTTTCAGTAGTCAGGCTAAAAAGCTTTTCAGATATTGGTGTTTCACCAGAACATATGCGAACTGATGGCGAGTATGTCATCAATATGCAGATGTTTGGTTTGCTTCTCGGTGGATTATTATGGGGCATTATCGGAGATAAATTTGGCCGGATTAAAGTGTTATTTGGTTCCATCTTGATGTATTCTCTGGCCAACATTGCGAATGGTTTTGCCACAGATGTGCACACCTACGCCATGATCAGATTTGTTGCAGGTATTGGCCTGGCAGGTGAACTGGGTGCCGGGATTACTTTGGTTACTGAAACCATGGATAAGGAAAAGCGTGGATATGGCACCATGGTGGTTGCCGGAATTGGCTTATTAGGGGCTGCCGCTGCCGCTACTATCGGTAAGCACTTTACCTGGCAAACTTCTTATTTCGTGGGTGGCGGTATGGGTTTATTACTGCTGCTGCTTCGTGTCGGAACATTTGAATCAGGAATGTTCAAACATGCAGAGCAATCTGCACATGTTTCAAAGGGAAATTTCTTCATGTTGTTTTCAGACCGGAAAAGGTTTCTGAAATACCTGGCCTGTATCTGCCTGGGTTTACCGCTTTGGTTTATTGTGGGGATCCTTGTGACACAATCACCAGAAATTGGTAAGGCATTGGGGGCTAAAGAAGTGCTGAATGCAGGTACGGGCATTATGTATACTTATTTTGGGATTGCCATAGGGGATGTGGTGTGTGGTTTCCTGGCTCAGATGCTCAGATCACGCAAAAAAACAGTGCTTATTTTTCAAAGCTTATCTGTGGTTGCTGTTATAATTTACCTCACCAGCAATAATCTAACAGAAAGCAGCTTCATTCTCATTTGTCTGGTTATGGGCTTTGCGGTGGGTTACTGGGCTACTTTCGTCACCATTGCTGCTGAGCAGTTTGGTACCAATATCCGTTCTACCGTAACCACTACCGCACCCAATTTTGTACGTGGTGCTTTGATACCCATTACCTTGATTTTTGAATTTTTTGTTCATCAATACAGTATTGTGACGGCAGGATTTATCGTCATGGGAATGGTTACCATTATTGCGATGATTTCTGTCGCATCTCTGAAAGAAAGCTTTTACAAAGATTTGAATTACCTGGAAGAATAACTGTGTCAATAAAATGTACTATCTGCAGATAAATCAATATCACTGACTGAATAGCCTTAAGTTTGTAGTAAAGGTAAATACGATCATGATATTTAAAGAAGAGGTAGCATCGCGTTATAGGCAGATTCAGGATGAAATTTGCAAAGGATTAGAGATGGCAGATGGCAAAGGAAAATTTGAAGAGGAATTATGGGAGCGAAATGGTGGGGGAGGTGGCCGTACCCGGATCATGCAAAATGGCTCTATCATTGAAAAAGGTGGCGTAAACTTTTCGGCTGTTCACGGCAAATTACCTGAGCCGATAAAAAAGGCTTTTAAAGTAACGGAAGATGATTTTTTTGCCACAGGAGTTTCCATTGTGATTCATCCCAATCATCCGCTGGTTCCCATTATCCACATGAATATTCGTTATTTTGAACTCAATGAAGAAACCCGCTGGTTTGGTGGCGGAATAGATTTGACACCTCATTATGTGTTCGAAAATGATGCAAGGTTTTTCCATCATAAATTGAAAAATGCCTGTGATGAATTTAATCCTGAGTTTTATCCAAAATTTAAAGAACAGGCCGACAATTATTTTTTTATCAAACACCGGGAAGAAACACGCGGTATTGGTGGCATTTTTTACGATAGACTAAAGCCCGAAAATACAAACTTATTCTGGAATGGTATTTTAGATTTCTCTGCCAATATTGGTGAAACTTTTCTACCTATCTATACCGAGTTGCTGGAACGGAACCGTGATAAGGAATTTACGGATATTCAAAAGGAATGGCAGTATCAACGAAGAAGCCGGTATGTGGAATTTAACCTGGTGTATGATTCAGGAACTAAATTTGGTTTAGAAACCAATGGCAGAATTGAATCGATTTTAATGAGTTTACCACCACAGGCCAATTGGGGATATAATATTCAGCCAGAAGCTGGCTCCGAAGAGTATCAAACTTTACAGTTGCTCAAAAAAGGCATCAACTGGATTTAAAACAGGGTAAGGGGCTGGTGTTGAATATGATGGCCAGCCTTTAATTTACCTGTCCTGAAATCGTTTACAATATCATGAATCAACCGGGTTGGTTCTGGTATTCTGTAATTTCCAATACATTTTTTAATTACGGCCAAAGCCTGTTCATTGGTAATTAAGTGCCCTGCAGAGATATAAACCGGTTTGTTATTATCTTTGGTTCTTAAAGCATAGCCCAATAATTCACCATGACTTTTAATTTCTGCCGTACTGAACTTAGATCTTTCCGGTAAATGGTTGTCGCCATATAAAATACTCTTGGCACAGCCAATGGTGGGTTGACTGGTCATCACGCCAAAATGCGAGGCAACACCCATTCGCCTGGGATGCAGAATGCCATTACCATCTAGCACCACAACATCAGGTTTTACCGGAATCAAATCCCATACTTTTAAGAGCGCAGGTACTTCTTTAAAGCCCAAATATCCAGGTTGATAAGGAAAAGTAGTTTCATAGGTTTCGAGTGCGTATGATTGAATCACCATTCCCGGGAAACTTAAAATGACTATTCCGGCATACATGGTTGAACTGCCTTTATCAAAAGAAATATCAGCACCCGCAATGGTATGAATGGCTTGAAGAGGTTTAAAAATAAGTTGCCTGGATAAGGCGATCTGTAAAGCATCAGCTTCAGGAAAGGTGAAATGATCATACATGTTAGCACAACAAAAAATGAAGTATTTGGTTGTACAAATCTGCTAAGATTGCGTACGGAAAGTTTCGGAATGTTTATCACTGAGCAGCTTTAAATATTAAGACTGCTCAGTGATAAACTAATTACGGAATTTTATTCTACCCAGGCAATGGGAACATAAACGGTTACATAACCATCGGCGTCAATCATTTCCGGAGATAAGGTTACGGTGACAGATCCATAACCCGTCCAGTTTCCTTGGCCACGTTCAGCTGAGAACTCATAGGTTCCCTCAGGTAAACCAGTCATTATCCCCGGCAATTGATAAGGTAAAAATGTGCCGAATGAAGATGGTCCATTTTCACCATAATACTCATCACCACTTTCCTGGTTATAAGCAGTAAATCCTGGCGATTCTGTGGATACTGAAGTGGTTAAGCTGCCATCAAGATTTCTGTAGCCTAAACGGATGTTGTAAGTGGTTACTTTAGCTTTAGTAGTGCTAACTGGTTTTGGTACTTCTGGTGTAGCGTAGGTGGTTAAGGAAACCATACATAATACCAGCATGCAGATTGAAATGATCTTTTTCATAATAAATGGTTTTAGTTTATCATAAAGATCATAAAAAAAATCTTTTTATCTATTAATCCAGGATTATTAAAGTATTAATAAAAGACCTTGAAGTATGTTTAGTTTAAAGAAGTGATGATGTTCGAACAGACAATCTAATAAATAATAATACTAGTCTCATAATTAATATTATGTTAAGTTAGTATTTAAAGGCTTCCTCTTTTCTTGCGGTTTGAGTCCTATTATAATTCCTGAAGTTTGCGGTTTAGTTCCTGTACTTTGTCCGTATCTTTTTTACGGGAATAGATATCTGCCAATAGCTGAACCGTTTTTTTATCGTTGGGATTAATTTCATTTGCCCGCTGCAAAGCAAACTGTGCACGGTTGATTAATGAATTATATTTAGCTGCTTTTTCAGGGTCACTTTTTTTCAAAGTTTCATTAGCCGTATTGATATATGCCAGGCTTAACTGATACAAAGCATCAAAGTAATTTTGATCTGTAGCCAGCGCTTTGTCATAAGCCAGGATTGCAGTCGAATTATTTCCACCGGCCTGTTGTAGATATCCATATAAGAAATAAAGCAGTTTGTTCGCCTTTTCAACTTTAAGGTTGCCTTCAATCAAACTGGTTGCTTTGGCGTAATTTTCTGTATCTAAAAGCAAATTGATATACTCATTGGTCAGATTATGATGAAACGGATTTTTCAATAACCCCTCTTCAAGGGTTTTAATGGCTGTTTCATTGTCGTATTTTGATGCATATAACTGAGCCAGCTTTTGAAACATTGATGCATTGCGAATGCCGTTATCCTTAGCCCTTTTAAAATAGTTAATCGCCTCATCATAATTTTGAATATTCAGTGCACAAATGGCTGTATTTAAGGCCAAGGTAGTATCGGCAGGAAAACTGTCGCTAACCTCTTTTAAATCATCATAAGCTTCCTTAAAATCATTATTGAAATAAGAAGCATTGCCCAGCTCCTGTTTTTTGATCAGGATATTGTGGTTGGAAGCCTTAATCAGACCAGAATTATCTTCATATTTATCTAAACCTCTGGCCTGTTTAATGGCAGCATTTGCGGCTTCGTAAAATTTATCTGAATTGGCAGCATCGGTATCAATAATTGCGGCATAAGATGTCAGGTATGATTTCAGTGACCAGGTTTCTGCCCAGTTTTTTGTTTTATTATCCTTTTCTGCAGATTCAATAGCTTTTAAGCCTTCCGCAACAATGGAAAGTTGTTTCTTCTCATCATCCTTATTGGCTATGGAAGCCTGAAGTTTCCCAACCGAATTTCGGGCAATGAGAATCTGACTTTTCTGTGCAAAAGAATGTAGTGAGGCGGAAACTAGAATTGCTGTGAATAGCTTAAAACCATTATGCATAGTAAATCAAATATTGATAGGTATAAAAAATGCTAGTTCGGTAAAATTAAGCAAAAAAAAAGAGTCCCGACTTAAATCAGGACTCTTTTTTAAATTTTAGCTTTCAACTATTGCTTTGGCAAGGCATCTAATTTTGCCTTTACATCATTATAGTTTTTAGTATCGTTTCTAAACGCATAAATGGTTTTTAACGTTTCTAAAGCACCAGCATTTTTCGGATCGATTTCCAAGGCCTTTTTATAAAATGGCAATGATTTATCCAGTAAGCCATTCATTTTAGTGGTGATTTCGTTAAATTCTTTCACCTTTTTCTGGTCAATTTTATTCCGGTCTGCCTGAAGTTTCAATGCTTGAGAGAAATAAATATTTCCCAATAAAACCTGATAGCTGGCATTATTTGGTTCTTTTGTGGCTAAAGTATTTAACATCTGCTCAGATTTCGCTACATCTCCCCTGTCGATATAAATCTGTGTTTCGGTTTTGATCAAATCAGCATTATCAGGATATTTGGCTACTGCTTCAGCAATTAAAGCCAGCGCAGCGGTAGTATCCTTTTGTTTTCTTAACGTGACATCAACCAATTCATTGTACAAATCTTTAGATTGTGGAGAGTTTAAAGAGATCACCTTTTTAAACTGTTGAATCATGCCTGGATAATCTTCCACATTTCTTGCAGCAATTCCCGCATTCAGGTACATAGAAGTATCTGCAGGATTGATTACAGTAGCCTGAACAAATTTAGCATAAGCCGTTTTATAATCTTTTTTATTATATGCCAATACACCGGCATTTCTTACCGCATTTGACACATTGGTTTCTGCAAGTGTAATGTTTTCTTTTTCTGAGCCTTTGGTATCCAGCTTTTTAGCTTCTACCAATGCATCCTGAGCGATTTTTAAATTCGCGTCTGCATTAGCTGCATTCACGGTATCTAAAATGGCAGCTGAAGAAGCAAATAATGCACGATATGTCCAGGCTTCAGGCATTACTTTAGACTTTTCATCTGCAATGGCTTTATCTGTATGGGCTAGACCGGTTTTAATTGATTCTAGTTTTTTATCTAAAGGTGTTGCACCTTGTGTTGTTAACTGAAAAATTCCCCATGCTTTTTTAGCTTCATTAACCTCACTTTTCTGAGCAAATGCAGCGCTTACCGCTCCTGCTAAAATTATACCTAGAAATACTCTTTTCATAATTTTTATTCTAATTTTTATTTTAGTTAAACTTATTCTTCTGTTGTTTCATCGGCATCATCTTCGTCCTCTTCCGTTTCTTCAGCAGCAGGGTCAGCTTCCAGTTCTTCACCATCAACAACCAGTACGCTGTCTAAATCAACTGTTTCTTCTTCATCCTCTTCATGATCGATCTTTGTTACTGATGCAATCTCATCATCACCCTTCAGCGAGATTAATCGTACCCCTTGCGTGGCACGTCCCATTACCCTTAATGCTGAAACAGGGATCCTGATTACAATACCTGAACGGTTAATGATCATCAGATCTTCGCTATCTGTAACGTCTTTAATGGATACTAATTGCCCGGTTTTCTCGGTAACATTGATCGTTTTTACACCTTTACCACCACGATTGGTTACGCGGTAATCTTCAATGTCCGTCCGTTTTCCATATCCCTTTTCTGATACTACTAACACCGTAACTTCCGGATTGTTTACAGCAATCATGCCAACAACCTCATCTTTATCGTGCGCAAGCCTTACACCACGCACACCAGTTGCTGTTCTGCCCATCGGACGAACTGTACTTTCATTAAAACGAATGGCTCTGCCAGAGCGTAAAGCCATGACAATTTCACTCTGTCCGTTAGTTAAACAAGCTTCTAATAATACATCTCCGTCATTAATATTGATGGCATTAATACCATTTACACGCGGACGTGAATAAGCTTCAAGAGAAGTTTTCTTAATGGTACCTTTTTTAGTACACATAATAATGAAATTGTTCTCCAGGTATTCCTGATCCTTCAGGTTTTTCACCTTAATGTAAGCCTTGATTTTCTCGTCTTTCGGAATGTTGATGATATTCTGTATCGCCCTTCCCTTACTGGTTCTGGAACCTTCCGGAATTTCGTAAACCCTCAGCCAGAAACATCTACCTGCTTCGGTAAAGAACAACATGTAATTGTGGTTGGTGGCCACCAGCATATGTTCAATAAAATCTTCATTTCTGGATGTGCTTCCTTTCGATCCTTTTCCACCTCTACCCTGCGCCCTGAATTCAGTTGCAGGCGTACGTTTTACATAACCTTCATGAGATATGGTAATGACTACCTCTTCATCATCAATGAAATCTTCCATGCTCATATCTTCGGCAGAGTGAACAATCGTTGTTCTACGCTCATCGCCAAATTTTTGTTGAATTTCTGCCAGCTCATCTTTGATAATCTGCATCCGCAAACCTTCATCAGCCAGAATAGATTTCAAATACTCGATGGTTTTCATTAATTCTGCATATTCTTCCTTGATTTTATCACGCTCTAGTCCTGTTAAACGACGAAGCGTCATATCCAGAATGGCACGTGCCTGAAGATCACTTAGACCAAATTTCTCCATCAAGCCCAAACGAGCCTCTTCCGGAGTTTCTGATGCACGGATTAATTTAATTACTTCATCTAAATGATCTAAAGCAATTAAATAACCTTCTAAAATATGTGCCCGTTTTTCAGCCTCAGATAATTCATATTTGGTACGGCGAATAATCACATCGTGTCTGTGATCCACAAAATGTACAATTAAATCTTTCAGATTTAACATTTGCGGACGCCCTTTTACCAATGCAATGTTGTTTACACTGAAAGAAGTTTGTAGTGCAGTATACTTATATAAGTTATTTAAAACGATTGAAGCATTGGCATCACGTTTAATTTCGTAAACGATCCGGATACCATCTTTATTGGATTCATCTTTAATGTTCGAAATACCTTCCAGTTTTTTCTCGCCAACCAATTCAGCCGTACGCTCAATCATCTGTGCTTTGTTTACCTGGTAAGGAATCTCGGTTACGATGATCACCTCACGGTCTTTAATGCTTTCAATTTCGGCTTTGGCACGCATCACGATACGTCCACGACCTGTTTCAAAAGCTTCCTTTACCCCGGTATAGCCGTAAATGATCCCGCCTGTAGGAAAATCAGGGGCTTTAACAAACTTCATCAACTCCTCAATCGTGATATCATGATTGTCAATATAGCCTACAACGCCATCTATTACTTCAGTTAAGTTATGCGGTGCCATGTTCGTGGCCATACCTACTGCAATACCTGAAGATCCGTTTACCAGTAAATTAGGGATTTTAGCAGGTAATACTGTTGGTTCCTGTAAGGTATCATCAAAGTTCAGCTGGAAATCTACTGTATCTTTATTAATGTCAGCTAGCATTTCCTCTGCAATTTTAGAGAAACGGGCCTCTGTATAACGCATTGCAGCTGGTGAGTCACCATCAATGTGACCAAAGTTTCCCTGTCCGTCAACCATCGGGTAACGCAAACTCCAGTCCTGAGCCATACGAACCATGGTGAAATATACGGATGCATCACCATGTGGGTGATACTTACCTAACACTTCACCAACAATACGGGCAGATTTTTTATGTGGTTTATTACTGGTAACGCCCAGATCAAGCATGCCATATAAAACACGGCGGTGTACCGGTTTCAATCCATCACGTACATCAGGCAAAGCCCTTGATACGATTACCGACATTGAATAGTCAATGTAGGCCGATTTCATCTGCTCCTCTATATTAATCTGGATGATTTTGTCGTTTTGTTGATTTTCTAAATCTTCTGCCATAAATTATTATTCTCGTTATCAAAAACGATGTTTCAAAAAGCTATTCTTATAACCTTGCGAATTTAGCAAAAATATGCCGAAATAAGGCATTGTGGAAAAGTTTTGGCTGTAGCTAAAGGTTTTTAGATGAAAGTTTTTTTTGGTGTTCTTACAGTCGTATTTAAATAAGTTTTTTTTTTATGCAAGCCATTTAATTTATTTTTCCTCATTAAAATGATAACACTTAAAAGATTAACTTCAAAATTCTATTTTTGTATATAATGCAAACTTATGGCTAAGCAGAAACAATCGGCGATGATCTTCATCATGATTACGCTTTTGATTGATTGTACAGGATTCGGAATTATTATTCCGGTGCTGCCAAATTTAATAAAGGAATTTACCGGCGGAAGTACAAGTGTTGCTGCAGATTATGGCGGCTATTTAATGGTGGCTTTTGCACTGCCTCAATTCATCTTTTCTCCCATATTGGGCGGCTTGAGTGATCAGTATGGCAGGCGGCCTGTATTGCTTTTTTCTTTGTTTGGTTTAGGAATCGATTATTTATTCCTCTCTTTCGCCCCATCTATTTTTTGGTTTTTTATTGGACGAATTATAGCCGGAATTACCGGAGCGAGTTTTACAACCGGAATGGCCTACATTGCCGATATCTCTACGCCTGAAAAAAAGGCACAGAATTTTGGTTTAGTTGGTGCGGCATTTGGCCTGGGTTTTATTTTGGGATCAGTAGGCGGCGGTTTGCTTAGTCAGTTTGGTTTACGCGTTCCTTTCATGGTTGCGGCAGGCTTGTCATTGATCAACTGGTTATATGGTTATTTCATCTTGCCTGAATCTTTATCAAAAGACAAAAGAAGAAAATTTTCTTGGAAACGTGCCAATCCTGTAGGTTCATTTATCAATGCATCAAAATATCCTGCCATTTTAGGCCTGCTTGCTACGCTGTTACTTCTTTATATCGCCAGTCATTCCGTACAATCAAACTGGTCATATTATGTGATTGAAAAATTTCAATGGACACCAACCATGATTGGTTATTCGCTGGCAGTGGTTGGAATAATGGTTGCGCTGGTTCAGGGTGGATTGATCCGGATTATCATTCCAAAAATCGGGAACAGAAAAGCGATCTATTTTGGGTTGATGCTTTATGTAGTAGGTTTCGTATGTTTTGCTTTTGCCAAAAATGGAACCATGATGATGTTATTTATTATTCCATATTGCCTCGCCGGAATCGGCGGACCAGCGATGCAAAGTATTATTTCTAACCAGGTGCCTGAAAATGCGCAGGGCGAAATTCAGGGAATCACCACCAGTTTGCAAAGCCTGGCAGCGATTATCGGTCCTTGGCTGGCCAGCCATATCTTCGTCTATTTTATTCAGGACGGGACTCCCCTCTATTTTCCAGGAGCACCTTTTATCTTAAGTGCATTTTTAACTATGATCGGACTCTTCATTGCGATTCGTGCCTTGCGGAAATATCATTAATAAATTATTCCCGTAGTTCATTCAGGGGCGTCATGGCAAAGAGAAACAACGAATTAATTTTCTCTTAAATCATATCAGACACAAAATTGCCTCAATCGATTTTATCGGTTAAGGCAATTTCAGCAAATGGATTTATTAAAATTTATACTTCGTTCAGCAGGCAAATTAACCTTGTGGGATGAAACTTTCTGCTTTTTCCAGTACCGAGGCTAAGCCTGCAGGGTTTTTACCACCGGCAGTAGCATAAAACGGCTGACCACCGCCTCCTCCCTGAATTTCCTTTCCTAATTCACGAACGATATTGGATGCATTCATGCCTTGTTTTACCAGTCCATCAGATAACATCACCGTAATACCTGGCTTGCCGTCAATTTCGGTCGTAAATACCAAATAAAGATTATCAACCATATCCTTTAGTGAGAAGGCGAGATTTTTAACCGCATCAGCACTTTGTAAATCCAGGTGCCGGGCAATCAGGTTTACCCCGTTTATGCCCCTCACATGATGCACAATTTCATTCTTTAAATTGCCAACGCGCTCTAAAGTGGTTTTTTCTATTTCCTTTTTTAGCTTAGCATTTTCATCCAGCAAAGCCTGAACAGCGGCAGATAAATCCTTTGAACCATTTAATAAGGCCTTTAAATGGCCAAGTTCTTTACGCTGATCTAAAAAATATTGTTCGGCTTTGTCGGCAGTAATGGCCTCAATCCGGCGTACACCTGCTGCAACTGCACTTTCAGAAACAATTTTAAATGAACCGATTTGCCCGGTTGCTTTTACGTGGGTACCACCACAAAGTTCTTTGGAGAAATGGTCATCAAACGTAATCATCCTAACAAAATCACCATATTTTTCACCAAATAATGCTGTAACGCCACTTTCAATAGCATCTTGGTAAGGTACGTTTCTTTGTTCTTTTAGTTTGATGTTGGCCCGGATCTTCTGGTTCACAATGACTTCAATCTGCGCCAGTTCTTCATCGGTTACTTTAGCAAAATGAGAAAAATCGAAACGTAAGTAATCGGCATTCACCAATGAACCTTTCTGGTTCACATGCTGACCTAAAACCTGCTTTAAAGCCGCATGCAACAAATGGGTTGCGGAGTGATTATCTTCAGTGAGCACACGTTTATCTTCATCTACCACTGCCCAGAATTTCCCTTCCAGGTTATCGGGCAGGATATCTGCAAAATGCACCGTTAACCCATTTTCTTTTTTAGTATCTGTAATGTCTACCCAAAATTGGCGGCTGTGATCCTCTAAGCGGCCTGTATCGCCCACCTGACCGCCACTTTCAGCATAAAAAGGTGTCTGGCGCAGTACAATCTGGTATTGCGCCTTCCCTTTTGCTTTAACCTTGCGGTATTTTAAAATTTCTGTTTCAATTTCCAGCTCATCGTAACCCACAAATTCACTTTGATCATCGGTATTCACAATTATCCAGTCACCAGCATCAATGGCTGTGGCTGCACGAGAACGATTTTTTTGTTCACCAAGGTACTTATTAAAGCCTTCCATATCGACACTCCAATTTATTTCTCTAGCCATCAGCTCTGTTAAATCTATTGGAAACCCGTAAGTATCATTAAGTTCAAATGCAAATAATCCAGAAATAACCTTCGATTCATGATTTTTTACTTTTGTTTCATCTACAGGATATTTTTCAGTGTTTGGACCAAGAAAACTTACGATACCCATTTTTTGTATGGGATTAATATATTCAATAAATCTTTTTATACCTGCTGATAAAGTTCTCAAAAAAGAAACTTCTTCTTCCAAAACCACTTTTTGCACAAAATCCTGTTGTGCAACCAATTCATCAAAAACACCTTTAAACTGTTCAGCCAGCAGAGGTACCAGTTGATTCAAAAATGGCTCTTTGAAATTTAAAAAGGTATAGGCATAACGAACTGCACGACGTAAAATCCTGCGGATCACATAACCCGCTTTGTTATTGGATGGCAACTGACCATCGGCAATCACAAATGAGATCGCACGAATATGATCGGCCATTACACGCATGGCGATATCCGTTTTTTCATCAGCACCGTATGGAATACCTGATTTCTCCGCAATAAACTGAATCATTGGCTGGAAAACATCCGTATCGTAATTGGAATTTTTTTGTTGTAAAACGCGTACCAAACGTTCGAAACCCATTCCGGTATCAACATGTTTTGCGGGTAAGCTTTGCAACGAACCGTCTTTCAGGCGGTTAAACTGCATGAATACATTGTTCCAGATTTCTATGACCTGCGGATGATCGGCATTGACCAAAGTAGCGCCACTGACCAATGCTTTTTCCTCATCCGTACGGCAGTCTACATGAATTTCAGAACATGGTCCGCAGGGACCGGTTTCACCCATTTCCCAGAAATTGTCTTTCTTATTCCCGGGTAAAATATGGCTTTCATCCACGTATTGTTTCCAAAGGTCGTAAGCTTCCTGATCTTTTGCTAAACCCTCCTTTTCATCACCTTCAAAATAGGTCACATATAATTGCGCTTTAGGTATTTTATAAACTTCAGTTAATAATTCCCAGCTCCAGGCAATGGCTTCCTTTTTAAAATAATCGCCAAAACTCCAGTTGCCCAGCATTTCGAACATGGTGTGGTGATAGGTATCAATCCCTACTTCTTCCAGATCATTATGCTTTCCTGATACCCTTAAACAACGTTGTGTGTCTGTAACTCTTGCATATTTAATGGCAGCCTCACCCAAAAACAAATCCTTAAACTGGTTCATCCCGGCGTTGGTAAACATTAAGGTAGGATCGTTTTTAACCACTATGGGTGCCGACGGAACAATATGATGTTGTTTCTGTTCGAAAAAATGAAGGAAGGCTTGTCTTATTTCTTTAGCTGTCATTATTTTAAATGTTGGAGGAACAAAATTAAAATTTTATTGCGTTAATCAGGAAAAATCGAGCTACATTTGAAAGCTTTAATTAATCGATGTAAACCCTTAACAATCAAGCACAAGTTATGCCGTACAAAGAAAGAGACATTAATAAAATGTATTATACGATGGGCGAAGTGACTGAAATGTTTAATGTTAACGCCTCTCAAATCCGCTTTTACGAGAAGGAATTTGATATCCTTCAGCCCAAGAAAAACAAGAAAGGCAACCGGCTTTTTACACCGGAAGACATTGAAAACCTTAAAATCATCTTTAATTTAGTGGATGAAAAAGGCTTTACCTTAAAGGGCGCTAAGGAACATTTAAAGCACAATAAATCAGATGTGAAGGAAAATCAAAAGATTATTGATTCTTTAGAAAAACTAAAGGGCTTCCTGGTGAATTTGGCAAAAGAACTTTAGCCATACGTTAAGATTTTAATTTTCTCCTGTTTAAGTTTTTGGGTAGTATTTTGATAAAAGCCGTTTTATATCGTGCAAGCAGATCCCAAACCCAGCGATTACTGTCTACACTCCGTTCCCCGCAGTCTACTACCTCGGCACGTTCCAATAACTTATTGACCAGATTTTGAATGTATTTAATTTTCACAACACGATTAAATCTTAAACCAATATAATCACAATACACGTGAACCAGAATCTCTACAATCAGAGAATCGTTGCTGATCTTTAATGCTTCCCCGTAATGTGTCAGGTAATCTGCTTTAATGGTTTTTACTAAAATCTCAAATCGTGTACCTGTATCATTTTCCAGGAATGCCCAAAGTGCAGCATCACTAAATACCCTGACTAACCTTGGTTCAAAATGGACCAGAATTTCATGATTAAATAGGTTATACTGTTTTTCCATTCATATGCTAAGATTAATAAGGCTCACAATTGTTACTAAAAATATATGGGCCTAACACGCAAAGCAGCAAAATGTTTAGTGCACAAGACTTTACAGTGTGAGTAAAAAATTAAGCTGCTGATGACTTATTTTAGCGATATTTGGGGTTTGAAAAATAAGCCCCATTCATGAAGATTGTAATTGCAGAAAAGCCCTCTGTTGGTCGTGAACTTGCTAAAGTTTTCGGGGCCACTACCAGAAAAGATGGATACATTGAAGGTAAAGGATATTCTTTTACCTGGGCTTTTGGGCATTTATTACAACTGGCCCCACCGCAGGATTATGGCTTTATTGGCTGGAGAAGGCAGCATTTACCGATGTTACCGGCAAAATTTAAACTGGCTATTCGCAAAATCAAAACCAAAGATGGTTTTGTAGAAGATCCGGCGGTAAGAAAACAGTTGGATACCATTAAAAAACTTTTTGATGAGGCCACTGAGATCATTGTGGCAACGGATGCCGGACGCGAAGGCGAATTGATTTTCCGTTACATCTACTACTACCTGAAATGTAAAAAGCCCTTTAAAAGGCTTTGGATTTCCTCACAAACTGATGAAGCCATTAAAGATGGATTCAGGAATTTAAAGCCTGGAACGGATTATGACACATTGTTTAATTCTGCACACTGTCGTTCCGAATCAGATTGGCTGGTGGGCATGAACGCCACGCAGGCGCTCAGTATTTCGGCCGGGAACAGAACGGTTTTATCTTTAGGAAGGGTACAAACACCCACTCTGGCCATGATTTGTGCCCGCTTTCTGGAAATTAAAAACTTTATACCGCAAACCTACTATCAAATCAGTATTCTGCTGGTGAAGGATGAACAGGTTTTTAAAGCGGTTTCAACCACCAATTATAAAGAGAAAGAAGAAGCTGAAAAATTATTTTCGCTTGTGGAAGATGTTCCCTCAGGCTTTCCTGCTGGTGGAAGAATTACGGCTGTGGAGGCTAAACCCAGAAAAGAACCGCCCCCGTTGCTGCACGACCTCAGCAGTTTACAACAGGAAGCCAATAAAAAGAAAGGTTATACTGCCGATCAGACACTGGGCATATTACAAAATTTATATGAAAGCAAACTGGTTTCTTATCCGCGTACTGGTTCGAGATATATTGGAGATGACGTATTTGCAGGCGTACCGGATTTAATTGATAAATTCACCAATCATCCGGATTTTGGTAAACAGGCACAGTTTTTACAAACCATTAAACTCAATAAACGAAGTGTAAATGCAAAGAAGGTGACTGATCACCATGCGGTTTTACCTACTGGTGTAGAAGCTTATGGATTAAGTAGCGACAGGCAGGCCGTTTATGATATGGTGGTAGGCAGAATGATTGAGGCCTTTCACCAGGAGTGTCTGAAAGAAATTACTAAAATTACCATTCAGTCTGGATTAACTTTTCTGGCCAACGGAACAGTTATACGTTCAGCAGGATGGCGTGCTGTTTTCAATGAAGCAGACGATGATAAAAAGGATGAGGATAATGCGGCCCTGCCGAAGGTAGCTGTAGGTGAAGAATTGCCCATCACTGAAAAATCTTTACTGGAAAAACAGACTAAACCAAAGTCTATGTACAATGAGGCATCTCTGCTTAAAGCGCTGGAGACCTGTGGTAAAGAAATTGAGGATGAAGAGCTGCGTTATGCGATGAAAGACAGTGGGTTAGGTACGCCGGCAACACGGGCATCCATTATTGAAACGCTCATTACCCGAACCTATATTACACGTGAAAAAAGAAACCTGGTCCCTACTACCAAAGGATTAGCCGTTTACGAGGTAGTAAAAGACAAGCAGATTGCACAGGCAGAACTTACCGGTCAGTGGGAAAAAAGACTGGAGGAAATCAGGTCCGGCTCATCTGTCAAAGATTTTAAAACTGAAATTACGGAATATACCAAAATGATTACCAATGAACTGCTGATTGCCGGTGCTTCCATTTCAGGAAAACTGGAAGATCAAAAGTTAGAAGTTGTTGGTTAACACTTCATTCAGTGATGTCGCTATATTGTTGTCTTTTTGGATATAACCGATAGCACCGGCATTGCGATAAGCCTGTTCGAGTGTGCTTTTATCATTGCCTGAAAACATGCAGACTTTAATATTCTGCTGTATGGACAGAATTTCTCTTACAGTATCCGGATTACTATCTCCTTTGGGCATGTTGATATCTAATAGAACAAAATCGAAATCCTTTTTGGCAAGGAGGTTAAAAGTTTCTGATAAATCAGGCGTTTCAGAAATTTCGAATCCAGAAAGAAACTTCTTTAAAAAACCTTTGATAACCATTCGCATTAATTCGCTGTCATCCACAATTAAAATTTTCAGGCCTTGATTCATTGAAACAGATTATTTAGATGCTGTGATATTTAAATCCCCGAACGCGGATTCAAATGGATTACAATCAACCTTACTTTGCCTTAATGTATAAAATCCTAATGAATTGAAATCCAGCGTAATCAGTTCAAAAATAATAATTTACGACTATAAAAAAATGACATTATGCATAAATCTTCTTATAGGTCCATAAATTCCCATGCACTGGAATAAGCATTGCGTTTTTCGGTATAATTTATAAAATCTGCATAAAATTTAGCCTTCGACAGTGTAGAGCTGTCGCCAATCACGATTAATTTCTTTTTAGCCCTCGTCATGGCTACATTCATTCTTCTGGTATCAGCTAAAAAGCCGATACTTCCTGCTGTATTGCTCCTGGTTAAACTAATATATACCACATCACGCTCCTGCCCCTGAAAACTATCAATGGTGTTCACCGCAATCTTATGCTGGTATTTCAAAAATAATGTTTCTGTTGAAAGTAATTCTTTCAAAACCTGGATCTGCTGTTTGTATGGAGAAATGACCGCAATGCTTGGAAAATCTGGGATAGTATAATTAGTTTCCAATCGGCTGAGCAGATGAATCAGTTGTCTGACCAAAAATGCGGCCTCATCCGGATTGATGGTACTGGTGCCTTCCAGCTTTTCGTCATAGCTGCAACCCGCAGTATCAATAAATTTTATCGGCTCGTCACCATCAAAAAGCAATTGGCCAGAAACGGACGGGTGTGCAGTTAAACGGTCCTCGTAAAATACTTTTGATGAATAACCCATAATGCTGTTGTTCATTCGGTATTGTTCATTTAAAAGCACAACAGATTCAGGGTGAAGACTTACCATTTTCTCCAGCAAAGTATTACTTAATCCTTTTCTTCCTGCCTCTGTAGATTTTATGGTTGGTGGTAATTGAAAATGATCTCCTGCTAAAATTAATTTTTTGGCTTTTAAAATCGGAATCCAGCAGGCAGGTTCTAGTGCTTGTCCTGCTTCGTCAATCACCACGGTACCATACTTAAGGTGTCGAACTGTATGGTGATGGGCACCTACTAATGTAGCTGTAATGACTTGTGCTTTATTAAACAGCTGATCCATCATGTAGGCTTCGGTCTTTTCTACCTCTCTGCCAATTTTATGCGCTTCATCAAAAAGTGCCTTTCGTTGGTCACGCTCAGCCTTTCCAAAACTGCGCTTATACTTATGTGCCATGTTCTTATATTCATTGGCCTGTTTTTTCAGCGCTTTGATCATTTTCATTTCCGGATGATCCGCCATTTGATGATCTAAAGTTGCTGATAGCAGTTTTTCTGAAACCCGTGCCGGATTTCCTATGCGGATTACATGTAAACCCTCAAGTACTAATTTTTCCGTCAGTAAATCTACTGCCGTATTGCTAGGGGCCACGACCAGAATTTTTTGATTATGGTGTTTGAAAAGTGACTTTATCGCCTGAACAATGGTAGTGGTTTTGCCTGTTCCTGGCGGACCATGAACAATAGCCAGGTGATCTGCAGCTATAATCTGATGTACAGCACGTTGCTGCGAGGCGTTAAGCAAGTTTGGAATGGTGAATTTTACTTCCTGTTCAAATGAAGGTTTTTCACCAAGCGTGATGATTTTAATGAGCTTATTTTCAGCAGTTTCATCTGTAAGGTTTGTAGCCTGCTTCAATGCATGTTGCATTTCATCATAGCTATTATTATCAAAAAGTAAGTCAACACCCAGTTTACCATCCCTCGTCCAGTCTGGCAGTTCATCTATCCGAAAACTAACTTTCATCCTGTTCCCGCTTTGATGGGTGACGATGCCTTCCACCTGGTCTGCTTTCGGATCATGATTGGAAAATATAACCACGGCAGCACCAAACCGGAACTGATGAGACAGCTCCTGATGCGTGGTACGTTCCAGTTCTACTGATAAATAATCACCTTTTCCAATTTCTGTATTCCTGATGGCTATGGGGTACCAGGTTAATCCGAGGGCTCTCCGGTCTGCAGCTGAGGTATTTTGAGTAAGTTTTAAATACGATTGTAAATCTTCTTCACGCTCCATATGAAGCAAATCCTGAAGGTTTTTGAAATATTCTTTTGACAAGGGAATGTGCTTAGGTATAATAGATTTATTAATGCGGAAATTAAAGTACCAGCTCCTGATGTAACCTGATCATGGTTTCTTCCGCATCCATACAAAAGCCAGGATGAACTTTTGAACATTGAACCACTGTACTTCTGGTGGCTGTTAACCAGCGAAACCTGGAAGCCTGATCATATTCACCGATTGGACCTGATCCTTTTGCGCCCACGCTGATTCTTTCGAAAGCAGTTAAGTTCGCAGATAATTCTTCAAAGTCAATTTTTTTGCAAAATGTCCTGACCTTAAGTTCGTCCAGAAAAAAGATGCTTTTTAAAAACTTTTTCTTTGCGCAGAACAAAATGACGCCCACATTCAAAAATTCTTCGCGTTCTACCCTTGGCATCACACGGATCACAGCATACTCAAATAAGAATCTCTCTGGCATGCTGTGCTTCTTTTAAAAACATTTGCGAATTATTCAGACGGGTTTGCAGGAAATAAGCATAGGCTTTTCTATGGGCCTCTTTAGTCGGGAAATTGCTTTCCCCCTCCAGCCACTCATCAGGAATTAAATCTATGATGGCGGCAATTTTTTCTGCGTTAATAATAGCGTGAAATTCCTGGTCAACCAGTTCCAGTTCGGATGCCCATGGAAGCAACACATGATCCTTTATTAAGAAAAACGGCCGGATGGCCTGCTCCTCCCAGTTTTGCCAGGAATGGTGAAAATATAGAGATGCACCATGATCAATTAACCAGAGTTCTTTGTGCCACATCAACATATTGGTATTGCGGCAAGTCCGGTCCATGTTCGTGAGAAAACAATCCAGCCACACAATTTGAGAAGCCAGCTTAGCATCAACAACAGTTACCGTTGGATCAAAAGTAATGGCACCTGAGAGGTAATGTAAGGCCAGGTTTAAACCTACGCTGGCCTTCAGTAAATCCTGAATTTCTTCATCTGGTTCTGTGCGGCCAAAGGCCTCATCCAGCTGAGCAAAAACCAGTTCTGGTACCCGAAAGCCAAGTATTCTGGCTATTTCACCACCAATCAGTTCTGCAATCAGCGCACGTGGCCCTTGTCCGGCACCACGAAATTTCAATACATATAAAAAACCGTCATCTGCCTCAGCAATGGCCGGCATAGAGCCACCTTCGCGCAGAGGCGTAACGTATCTGGTTACATTAACCGTTCGGAGTTGAAAATCGTTCATAAGTGTAAGCAGAATCGGCATCTATCGATCTGCCTGATTTCTAAACTTAGCACAAATCTAAAAGATTTAATCTATAAATCGGTTTAATTTCATACACCCGGATCCAGTTAATCGTGTCCCAAATAAGCAATTCCTGCAGGTGTTATGGTTGCTGCCCATTGTGCGGCATCCCTGTTAATGGTAATTAATCCCATACTTTCCAGTTCCTGATAATCGTCGTCCCGGCCACCCAAAACTGAAGAACTCACCTGTTGATTGATTACTTCCAGCAGGTCTAATATTTCTGATCTTTCCATTATATTTTAATATTGATTAGCTGATTAACAATGGAGGGATAAAAATGTTTAATACACGCATTAAACATTTAATCAATTTTCAGGTTATTATTATTGAAATCGTTTACCGCGAAACTATTTACCCCTTATGGAATCACCTATTTATTACCTTTTCGTACTGGCTTTACCGGTTGCCTGTATTGCCTGGACCGTTACCAAAGAAGAAATATTCCGGGAGGCCAGAGAATTTTGCGTTGACCGTTCTAAAAACTGTAATCGCCTGGTGAAAAGAAAGTTTTTCTATGTATTTACTTGCGAATATTGTTTTAGTCATTACGTTACCCTGATCATCCTCTTTATCACCAAATATACCTTGATTTATCCAGACTGGCGTGGTTATATCGTTTCTTTTTTCGCTATTGTATGGATCGCTAATGTGTATATGAGTTTATATAACATCATCAGGATAGACCTGAAGAAAGAAAAGATAAGGGCAGCTAAAGAGGAATCTGAGCTGCACGCGAACGATTAATTAAAAGGTTAATAATGCCATCGTCCGTAATCAAATATTTTAGCTAACAGCCAGCATTAAAATTACTCACCATCACATTTGTAACAGGATTGGTTTATCAGTACCTGGATGTTCCGGAAAGAACTTTTAAATTATTTAAGGCAGCCACATCTAAAGGGCGATATTTCAACTATCACATTAAGAAAAGATTTAAGTTTGAAAAAGTTGAGAATTGATCTCATTTCTCCAATCTCATTTAGCTTTAGAGATTATCTAGTCATAGACCATTTATAACCATAATGAAAAAATTGGTAGGGTTTATTTTGAGTAAGATAAAAAAAATGAAGCTTAAGCTAAAAAAAATATGACTATTATTTATTTAATAACTCGCTAATTAATAAATGGTTATATCATATTAACTTGATCTTAATATTTTTTTATATAATCTTAAAGTAAAAGAAATATTAAATCATTTGGAATTATACAGATTCTGAACGTATATTTGCTGCCGAGAGCGTTAATTTAGATACGGGTATATGGCTTAGGCTGTATGCCCGTTTTTATTTATATTCTATTGCTACATGCTCAATGACCTTATCCAGGCATATTTTTAACCAGGGTGTATAAGCGTCGGGATGATGAACCAATTCTTCTTTGAGCAGTTCTAAATTAATATACCTGAAGTTTTCCACCTCATCCTGATTTATCACCGGAAGCAGGTCAGATTGTCCAAAAAAAACATGATCCAGCTCATACTCTGTTAAGCCACTTTCAAATTCGGCACGGTAAATAAAATTAAACCCATAATTTAAATTGGCTTTCAGGCCCATTTCTTCCATAAGTCGGCGGTTGGCAGCATCAAGATTATCTTCACCCGGCCGTGGATGACTGCAGCAGGTATTGGTCCATAAACCTCCGGAATGGTACTTATCTAAGGCACGCTGCTGTAAAAGCAATTCTCCTTTTGTATTAAATATAAATACAGAAAAAGCACGGTGAAGTACACCTTTCTGATGGGCTTCCAGTTTTTCCATTTCCCCTACCGGAAAATCATTTGCATCGACAAGAATAACCTGTTCTTTCATGAATTTTAAATCACATTTAATTTATGTCTGATCATGGAATCAAACATTAAACCGATTTTAAGATGGTTCGAAATTCTGATCCGTTCCATCATGATTTTCTCTGCACTTAAACCTTTAATTTTAGAAAATAACTTTTTGTAGTAGACGTAGGAAAGATAAACGCCATTTCTGGAATTTGCAGGCAGCATCTTAATTCCAATCAGCGCATTGGCAAATTCTGCTTCTATTTCTTTTTCAATGGCCCTTTTATCAAGGTCACAGAACTTGTTGAGGTTTACATCCGGGAAATAGCATCTGTTTAAACTTTGATAATCAGCTTTCACATCCCGCAGGAAATTAACTTTCTGAAATGCAGAGCCTAATTTCATTGCATAAGGTTTTAGCTGCTGATATTCTATTTCATCACCACTTGTAAAAACCTTTAAGCACATCAGGCCTACCACTTCAGCAGAGCCTAAAATGTATGTTCCGTATAACTCTGGTGTATAGGTTTTTTCCAGAAGATCCATTTCCATACTGTTTAAAAAGAGTGAAATCAATTCATGATCAATCTGATACTGATTCACCACTTTCTGAAAGGCATTTAAAATGGGATTTAAACTGATTCCCAGCTCGATAGCTTCAAAAGTGTCCTGTTTAAATTTATCCAACAAATATTTTTTATCAAAATCATGAAAGCTGTCTACTATTTCATCGGCCAGGCGCACAAAACCATAAATGGAGTAAATGGGCTGACGTAATTCCTTACCCAGGAAATAAATGCCTAATGAAAAACTGGTACTGTAACGTTGAGTAGTGAGTTTACTAAAGTCGTCAGATAGCCGGTCAAATATTTCTTTCATGTAATGATGCTGCGCTTTGGATGTGTTATTAAAATACACCAAGAGGTTTAACACAATTGATGCGGCTGATGTTTTTTTATACTGAGATAATGCGATTATTCCTGATCAGAAAATAAGTAGAATTAACTACTCACCTCTTGCAATAAAAGTATACTTCATTTTTGCTTAAATATATTTAATAAAACTTAAACATGAAATAAAATCAGGTTCTAAAGAGGTGCTGAATTGTTTAAATATTGTGACAATAGGATAAAGTAACTCTATATCAGCTGAAAAGCTAAAATAATTTTACCAGAATAAACAGATATAAAATTTCACCTACAAAATAAATCCCTATCTGTCAAAACTTACAGGAATGCTTATTTGTTTTTATCATTAAATGGTTAGAAGCAGAATGATCTGATGTAAGAAATAATGACAGGTGATATCATAACCGTTTATAAGATCGTTTCCGTAAGCAATACCCCACGTTCACCGTTTCCGGTTTCAATGGAATGTACATTTTTATAACATTGTCCAAAGAAGTCGAAGCCATGTTCCAGCATTCGGATAGATACACTGTTAATGGTATGATGGGTATTGGTTTGCATGCAGAGTAAGCTTCCGTTTGCAAGTAAGAGGAAATCACAGTCATATCCGCGCTCCTGAAGTTCAATTACCTTATTGGTAATGGAAATATTTAAAAGATTAATTTTGTTTTTCATGGGATTAGGTAATTGATTAAAGCCTGTTGATTATATAGGTTATTTTAAAGTTAAAATATTGTATTTCAATATATTAAATATAGTTATTTTATTTATTTTCGTATAGGATTATTTAATCTGCTTATCATTCCGAATGTTGTGTGTTATTCATCCACCCAATATGGAATAGTCCTGGCTGTTATTTTCTTTTCCTGCCAAAACATTCTTAGCGAAAAATTGTATTAGCATAGTCCAGTTACTTATTAATCCGATTACCCATTTTGAAAAGAATTTTAGTTGTAGATGATGATCCTGATATTTTGGAAGTCTTTCAACTTGCATTAGAGGCAGAACAATATGATGTTTACCCTTTATTATCACCCAGGTATATATTTAAAACGATTAAAGAATACCAGCCCGATCTGATTATATTAGATATCATGTTAAACGGAATGGATGGCCGTGCGGTATTTAAAGAGCTCCGCTTAAATATGGAAACTGAAAACATACCAGTCATATTAGCATCAGCACGATATGATGAAAATTATATCACTTCGCAACAGTATCACCCGGATGATTACCTGGAAAAACCGTTTAACATGACAGACATGTTGCAAAAAGTAAATAAACTAACAAATAACTAATATATGAAAATCAGATTTTTAACACCGATCATAATGCTGTGTGCCGCATTATCTATGAATGCGAGTGCACAAACGGGCAGACCAGACAAGCTTTACAGCATGAGTGGTATTGGCTTTGCCTTTCCTATGGGACAGACCTCAGATTATTTTAAGCCTAAATTTTCCACCTCACTGGGGATCAATCTGGGTTTGGGTGATAGCGGACTTTTTCTTTACCCTAAAGTGAGTTTGCATGCTTTTACCTTTAATCAGATTACACCAGATCCCGGATATACCTATACCATCCAGAAAGGCCGGTCGACTACTTATCTGTTAAATATAGCCCTGGGTTATCGTAAAATTGTAGATAAGTGGGCTTTTTATGGTTTTGCAGGTGCCGGCGGAGGTTTTATTCTTACCCCACAGGCTGCGGTGAATGCGGGAACATTGCAGGTAGAAATGAATAACAGATCAAATAGTTTAGGGATTGCCGAAGGTGGTGCAGGAATTGAATATAATATTGGCGGGGCAAATTTATTTGTTGAGGCAGGTTATATGTATGGATTCAAAAAGATTCAGGACAGAACTTTCAATACTGTTCCCATTTCCATTGGTATTAAGCCCAATCTGAGTAAATTATTAAATAAACTTTAACAGTCAGAAAATAAAATACGGGCGGCTATACAGTATGTAGCCGCTTTTTTTATGCGCAATAAAAAGCCCAAACATTGGAATACTAATTATTTTAGTATAAATTTGTATTTCAATCAAGCCTAAATGTTATACGCAGTTGTAGATATTGAAACCACTGGTGGCCATGCGTCAGCAAATGGGATTACAGAAGTTGCCATTAATATTCATGATGGCAATCAGGTGGTGGAATCATTCAGCACACTGATTAATCCTGGCATTCCTATCCCTGATTATATTACTGCATTAACGGGAATAGATGCTGAAATGCTGGCTGATGCACCTGCTTTCGAAGATGTTGCCTTGCAAATTTATCAGTTGTTGCAGGATAAGGTTTTTGTTGCCCATAATGTGAATTTCGACTACTCTTTTCTTAAACATCATTTGGATAAAGCAGGTTTTGATTTGCAGTGCCGAAAATTATGTACGGTAAGGTTAAGCCGGAAACTAATACCCGGAAAACCATCTTACAGCTTAGGTAAACTGTGCAGCAGCCTGAATATCCCCATTCAAAACCGCCACCGCGCTGCGGGTGATGCCGATGCCACGAGCATTCTTTTTAACCTGCTTCTGGATCACGATCAGGAAGGCGTGATTGGTGAGATGCTTAAAAAAACATCTAAGGAACAGATTTTACCACCAAACCTTAATAAAGCCTCTTTTTTACGTTTGCCCAATCAGCCAGGTGTGTATTATTTTAAGGATGCTAAAGGAAAAATTGTGTATGTAGGGAAAGCCAAAGACCTTAAAAAACGGGTGGCCAGTCATTTTTCAGGAAATAAGGCCAATAAGCAAAGGCAGGATTTTCTGAAGAATATTCACCACATTGATTATGTACGTTGTGGTACCGAATTAATGGCTTTAATCCTGGAGGCTAACGAAATCAAACGGCTCTGGCCAGAAAATAACAGGGCCATGAAACGTTATGAGCATAAATTTGATTTATGTGTTTTCGAAGATCAGAACGGTTACCTGCGCCTGGGGATTGACAAACATCAGCCAAACCGCAAAGCCATACAAAGTTTTAACAGTTTATTGGATGGTTATAATTTTTTGAACCTGATGATCGAAAAATATCAGCTTTGCGACCGGCTTTGTTACCTGCAGAAAACAGCTAGCAGGTGTAAGGCTCATGAAAATGGTCAGTGTTTTGGTGCTTGTAGCAGCATAGAAACTGTATCTGTTTATAATAAGAAGTTAAATACTGCACTGGAAGAAATTCAGCAGCTGCAGCCCAGTTTTGTTTTGGTAGATGAAGGCAGAGAAGAAGATGAAATGAGTTGTTTACTCATTGAAAAAGGAAAATTTTATGGCATGGGCTATTTCAGAAATAAAAATTTCCTTTCAGATGGTATCGATCCGCTTAAAAATGACCTGGCTGTTTACCAGTCAAATAGTTACATTTTAAACCTGATCCTGAATCATGCCGAACAATTTCCGCAAAAGTTATATCAATTATAATTTAGATTTGCCTTTTAAGTTTTGTATAATGTAAAAAGTTGATTTAAACAGATTAAAAGCAGATCATTCTGCTATACATGAATTTTATATACCATGAAAATATCAAAATTGATGTAAGTTTGCCTAATCAAATCCGAATACCATTCTATTGATCGATTAAATTAAACCTAATAATATGACACCAGATTCCTTCAGAGATCTTGCGCTATCATTTGAAAATGTTGCTGAAGCACCTAACGCAAATAAAAACTCATTCAAAGTAGACGATAAAATTTTTATCACCATTGATAATTTAAACTTAAAGGCAGTATTCAGGTTAACGCCTAAAGACCAGAATAAATTTTCTGATTTAGATCCTTCAGCCATTTATCCGGCCCAGGCTGGATGGGGTAAACAAGGTTGGACCATTTTTGAAATTAAATTTATTGAACCGGAAACATTAAAAGATGCTTTAACCAAATCATATTGCACGGTAGCTCCGGAAGAATTGAGCAAAAAATATAAAAAGAAAGCGACCAAAAAATAAATATAATAAAGCTGTATCATAATCATTAATTTAGATTAATATTTATCATGTTGATCTTGTCGAAACACCGTTAATGGTAATTTTTCACAAATCCTTCCACAAGCTCATGATGATATTTCAAATTTATGATACAGCTTCCTCCATCTCAGTTAGATTATTTATTAAAGCCAAAATACCATGATCAGATCAATCTGGATTAATTTGCCCGTTAAAGATGTGCATAAATCAAAAGCTTTTTTCACGCATATTGGCTTTACACCCAATTCCAGTTATGGTGTCCGCGATGATTCCGCTTCTTTCCTGGTAGGTGATGGTCAACTGGTAGTTATGCTTTTTGAAAGGTCTTCTTATGAGGGTTTTGCCGGGGTGGATCTTCCAGCCCACCTGAATGGTGCAGAAGTTTTATTTTCAATCGATGCCGAAAGTCCTGAAGAAGTAGATGAACTCGCCAGAAAGGTAATTGAAGCCGGAGGTTCCGTTTATGGCGAACCCGCTTATAAAGATGGCTGGATGTACGGTTGCGGGTTTATTGATTTAGATGGCCAGCGCTGGAGTGTGCTCTATATGGATACCAGTAAAATGCCTTTGGGTTAAGTGTAAGCAATTGAATGTCTGGATTATTTTGCAAATTGATCTTTAAGCATCCGGGCAACCACCTGGTCTGTTTTAAAAGTAATATCATCTATTACCAGATCTGCAATGTTTACCCAGCGAAAAGCCTGTAGAATTTCACCTTCCGAATCAAAATCAAAAACTTTAGTTTTAAAAGCGAGCTGCAATGGTGCTTTTTCCTGAACAAGGTAATAAATGCTGATTAGCTGACTATCATTAAAAGAAGATTTTTCATAAAAGTCGGTGGTGTAAAAATGACGGATAATATCAATTTCTGCCTGACATTCTTCCATAAATTCCCGTTTAAGTCCGTCTAATAAACCCTCACCCAATTCCAGTCCACCGCCCGGGAATTTGCTGAAACGAACACCATACTCCTCTTCATCACTCACGAGGACTTCGTTTTGCGGATTGATCAGTAAACCATATACCCTGACGTTAAAGTAACTCATTTTCGAAGTGTTTTTTATTTTTAATTACAATTTCAGGTGTCCATACAATTTCGTGCTTAAAAGCCTCTGCCCTCACCTTACACTCGCTCATATGGCAATAGTGGCAACATTCGGGTAAACAAGGGTCAGCATGAATAAACAATTCAGCCTTTCTGAATCCGTTTTTATTGATTAGTTCATCTATTTGTGAGATCTCACGATGAACCTGGTTTAAGTCGAAATAGTAAGGCAAAGTAACGTGGCAATCAATATGAAACTCAGGACCATATTGCTGGGTGCGGAGGTTATGTACGTCAATCCACGGATTGTGCCTGTTTTTCTGCAAAACATCAACAACCTCTTCCACCAAAGTAAAATCACTTTCATCCATCAGTCCACCAACTGAGCCGCGGGTAAGCTGATAGCCCGAATAGATAATATAAAAGCCAACCATTACCGAAAGCAAGCTATCCAGCCAGATAATATGGGTCAGCTGAATCAAAATTAGGCCGGCTACAATGGCCGCACTGGTATAGGTATCGGTTAATAAATGTTTACCATCTGCTTTAAGTGTTACAGAGTGCTCTTTTTCACCAATACTGATCAATTTTAAGCCTACAATCATATTAATTAAACCCGTAATACCGATGATAAGCGTACCTTCCAGGAGTTTACCAACTGCGTGGGGATAAATCAGGTTATAAGAAGATTTAAAGATAATGATTACCCCTGCAATCAGGATTAAGATTCCTTCTACAAAGGCTGAAAAGAACTCTACCTTACCGTGACCATATGGATGATTTTCATCCCGGGGCTGGGTGCTCAAATAAATACTATAAAATGCAAAGCTACCTGCTATTACATTCACAATACTCTCGGCTGCATCTGTTAAAATAGCGTTAGAGCCTGTAATGAAATAGGCTACAAATTTAGCCAACATTAATAATACACTCATTGCAAGTGAAATGGCTATTGCTTTTTTCTTAATGGTCACGATTTTTTTTGACAAAAATACGTTTATCACTTAAATTAAATGATAAAAAGATGTGATTTTTAGTGCAGAATAATATTTGGTTTATATATTTGCCTGTAAAGTAATTAACCATGAGCACCTTATCCAGAAGAATCAACAATCTGTCAGAATCTGCAACCCTTAAAATGACGAAACTTGGTCGCGAATTAGCATCCAAAGGCATTAACATCATTAGTTTAAGTGTTGGTGAACCTGATTTTAACACGCCAGATCACGTAAAGAATGCCGCTAAACTAGCATTAGACGAAAACTACACCCGCTACTCCCCTGTTCCAGGTTACCCTGACCTGCGCCAGGCAATTGTTAAGAAGCTGAAGACAGAAAATAATCTGGATTATGACATCTCACAGATTGTAGTTTCGACGGGTGCAAAACAGTCCCTTTCAAACGTGATCCTCACATTGATTGATCCTGAAGATGAAGTGATTATCCCTACCCCTTACTGGGTTTCTTATTCAGAAATGGTAACACTTGCCGAAGGAAAATCGGTTTTTATTGATACAGATATTGAAAGTAATTTTAAAATAACCCCTGAACAATTAGAAGCAGCCATTACGCCCAAATCTAAATTGTTTATGTTTTCATCACCCTGCAATCCAACCGGTTCAGTATACAGTAAAGATGAACTTGCCGCATTGGTGAAGGTTTTTGAGCAGCATCCTGAAATCTATATTTTATCAGATGAGATTTACGAACACATTAATTTTGTAGATAAACATGAATCAATTGCCCAGTTTAAAAGCATTAAAGACCGCGTGATTGTGGTAAATGGTTTCTCTAAGGCTTTTGCCATGACGGGCTGGAGATTGGGTTATATTGCTGCAAATAAAGAAATTGCAGCAGCCAACGATAAATTACAGGGACAAACTACCTCGGGTACTTGTTCCATTGCGCAACGTGCAGGCATCGTAGCTTATGATCAGGGTTTGGAAAGTGTAATGCAAATGAAAGAAGCTTTCCTGCGCAGAAGAGAATTGGTATACAACCTGTTAAATGAGATTCCCGGCGTAAAAACCAATCTTCCTGATGGCGCATTTTACTTTTTTCCGGAAATCAGTGCTTTTTTTGGAAAGAAAGATGCTGATGGAAATGTAATTAAGGATTCTTCAGACCTGGCCTTATATTTACTAAACGTTGGTCATGTGGCAACAGTGGGCGGCGATTCATTTGGCAATAATAATTATATCCGCTTATCATATGCCGCATCTGATGAAAGCCTCGTTGAAGCTTTAAGAAGAATTAAAGAAGCATTGGGTAAATTGGCCTAAGCCATCTTAGTTGATTGCAAATTATATCAAAACCCTGATTAATTCATTTTAGTCAGGGTTTCTTGTTTTATATCGAAAAAGCATCATTAATAATAAACAGCAAAAAATCATGAGGCACAGCATAGCTTTTTGAAAATGGAAGCCGGTATTTCATCGAATCTTGCAGCCCTCCTTTCCGTTACAAGTCCGCACCTGATGAAAGATCAGGCTTGCGGGCTTTCCACTTCAATAAGGTTTATGAACAAAGATAAATGCGGTATAAAAAGTAAACTAACTTCTGATCGCTTCAACCGGGTCCAGCCTGGATGCTGAATAAGCCGGCCAGAATCCGGATATGGTACCAATGATGATGGAGATTCCGATACCCAGAATAATATTGTTTAATCCTAAAATGATATTAAAGCCTGTAGCCAAACCAATTAATAAGGCCAGCAGATATACCAGTATCAAGCCTAATAAACCTCCGAGAATACAAAGTGATATCGACTCAAAAATAAATTGCAGTAAGATAAAATAATTCTTAGCACCTAAAGACTTCTGGATGCCGATGATATTTGTTCTTTCTTTTACCGATACAAACATGATGTTCGCAATACTAAATCCGCCAACGAGAATAGAAAAACCACCAATGATCCATCCTGCCCAGTTCACCATGGTAAACATAGAATCTAATTGATTGGAAATAATAGTCGTCTTATTTAGCGCAAAATCATCTTGCTGGCCAGGTCTGATCCGGTGGATTGACCGCATTAAGCCCTGAAGCTCGCTTTCAATTTCTTCAAGCGATACCTGGTCATTTCCACGAACGGTAATCTGCGGATTATAACGTTCATTCTGAATGTCTAAGATCCCCTTGGCAAAGTTTACCGGAACATTCACATTTTTATCCAGGGTCGTTCCAAACATATCTTCCCCCTCTTTTTTAAATACCCCAATAACGGTTAGCCGACGGCCTAAAATCTGCACTTGTTTCCCAATCGGATCTTCTGATCCAAATAAGCCTTCGGCAATATCCGCGCCCATTAATAAAACCGGGGAACCATTATTGCTCTCACTTTCGGTAAAATAGCGACCAGCCTGCAGTTCAAAATTCCAGGTCTTGTCAAAATCGTGAGAAGCGGCTGATACCGTAATGCCTTCCACAGAACTGCTCCTGTATTTGATGGTTCTATCGCTTGTTGATATTTCAAAGGTAATTCCCTGGGCGTTTTCCATGCGTGTTCTTAACATTTCAAAATCACGTAATGAAGGCTGAGGGCGATTCATATACTTCCACCATGGGTAATTGTCGCCAAAACTCCATGGCCATTTTTGTATGAAGATGGTATTGGAGCCCAGTTTATCTACGCTTGACTGAAGTTTGCCGCGAAAAGTATCTACTGCAGAAAAAACAGTGATGATGGTAAAAATACCAATGGTTATCGCTAACAGGGATAACATGGTACGCAACTTGTTCTGGCGCAATGCATCAAATGCAAAACGGAAACTTTCACCTATTAGCCTAAAAATAATCATAATTGTTAATTAGATGCTATAGACTATAAAAGGTTACAGCAGAATATCAAATCTAATGAATTTTGTTTAAAAGGATTTCCAAATCAGTGCTGAAAGTAAATAATAGCTGCTCAAAAACATAATATACTTAATTGCGTTTGATAAAATACGGAAAAGAAAAATTAAATTCGTATTTTTGCACCTCAAAAAATTCATCAAGAATGAAATTATCACAATTCAAATTCAACTTACCAGAATCATTAGTGGCCAACAATCCGGCTGAACAACGCGATGAAGCCCGCTTAATGGTCTTACATAAAGACAGTGGTAAAATTGAACATAAAATTTTCAAAGACGTACTCGGTTATTTCGATGACAAAGACGTTATGATATTAAATAACACCAAAGTTTTCCCTGCCCGTTTATACGGAAACAAAGAGAAAACCGGTGCTACAATCGAGGTTTTTTTACTACGTGAATTGAACAAAGAATTACGTTTGTGGGATGTATTGGTTGATCCTGCACGTAAAATCCGTGTAGGTAATAAACTTTATTTTGGCGATGACGACTTATTAGTAGCTGAAGTAGTAGACAATACTACATCACGCGGACGTACCATTCGTTTCTTGTTTGAAGGAACAGATGAAGAATTCAGAAGAAACGTAGAAATTTTAGGTGAAACACCACTACCTAAATACATTAAACGTAAAGCAACTGCTGAAGACAAAGAACGTTATCAAACCATCTTCGCGAAACATGAAGGTGCTGTAGCAGCGCCAACTGCTGGTTTACACTTTAGCCGCGAGTTGATGAAACGCCTTGAACTTAAGGGTGTTGAGTTTGCAGAAGTTACTTTGCATGTTGGCCTTGGTACATTCAGAACGGTTGAGGTGGAAGATTTAACGAAGCACAAAATGGATTCTGAACAGTTTATCATTGAGCCAAAAGATGCAAACATCGTAAATAAAGCCCTGGAAGAAAAAAGGAAAATCTGTGCGGTGGGAACCACTTCCATGCGTGCCATTGAATCAGCTGTTTCAGCTAACCGGACTTTAAAATCAGCTAATGACTGGACCAGTAAGTTTATTTTTCCGCCTTATGATTTCAGCATTGCCAATTCAATGATTACCAATTTCCACACCCCGGAATCTACTTTGTTAATGATGGTTAGTGCATTTGGTGGTTATGAAAATGTAATGAACGCTTATGAGGTGGCCGTAAAAGAAAAATATAAATTTTACAGCTACGGCGATGCCATGCTAATTATCTAGATTTGAGTAATGAGATATGAGATTTGAGTTAATCAGATCTCCTATCTCATATCTATAATCTCATATCTTAAAAGATGAAATACTACGCTATTATTGTAGCAGGCGGTTCTGGCAATCGGATGCAGACGGAAACCCCGAAACAATTTTTACTGCTAAAGAACCTCCCGGTTCTGATGCATACCATTAAAGCTTTTGCACAAAGCGATACACAACCTAAAATATTACTGGTTTTAAACAAAGAACAACAGGCATACTGGAGGAGGCTTTGTGAAGAATTCAACTTTCGTATTCCACACGAGATCATCGATGGCGGCATTGAACGTTTCTATTCTGTTAAAAATGCAGTTGATTACATTAAGGAGGAAAGCTTTGTTGCCATTCACGACGCTGTACGTCCTTTAGTTACAAAAACATTAATAGATCACTGTTTTAGACAAGCTGAAGAAAATGGAAATGCTATCGCATCCGTGAAATCAAGCGACAGTGTGAGGATGCTCAGGAACAATCAATCATCTGCTTTAAATCGCGATGAAATCTATCTGGTACAAACACCACAAACCTTTAGCTTAAGAACACTGAAGACTGCTTATGAGCAGGAATTTTCTACGCGTTTTACTGACGATGCCAGTGTGGTCGAATCGCTTCATGAAGAAATTCATATTGTAGAGGGCGAACGAAACAATATTAAAATCACCTATCCTATTGATCTGGAATTAGCGGAACTGTTACTGAAAAAATAAAGTTACAAAAAAGGCATTCCATAAAAATGAAATGCCTTTCTTTAATTTATCCTATCTAATTGATTAGAAAAAGGTAAATATTTCTTCATGTATCTTAGGTTGCTCTGCCAATGACTTTTAGCAAGATTGCAATTACTGCGATGACTAATAAAACGTGGATGATGTTACCTACATCTCCGAAGCCGTGGAATAAAAATCCGATGACCCATAATATAACCAAAACGACTGCGACTAAATACAATAAATTTCCCATAGTGTTAATTTTTTAAGTAAATGTTGATGTATTAACACGGTGGCTATAATTTTGTTTAAAAAATGTAAATAATTTTTAAAATCACAACCCTAATACTTGCTTTTCAATAGTTAAAGTATTCGTAATCTCTTGAATCAGGAGACTAAAATCTGGTCAGATTTGACAGGAAGACATAAGTCGTAAAAAACTAAACCTACAAAAAAGCCGCTTCGTATGAGGAAGCGGCTTATATTCTTTTAATCCTAGTATTCGTCTTCATTAAAGAAGAAGTCTTCTTTAGTCGGATAATCCGGCCAGATCTCTTCTATCGTTTCATAAGGCTCACCATCATCTTCCAGTGCCTGTAAATTCTCAATTACCTCTACAGGGGCACCAGAACGGATACCATAATCAATTAATTCATCTTTAGTTGCAGGCCATGGTGCGTCTTCCAAGTGCGATGCTAATTCTAATGTCCAATACATATCTTCAATTCAATTAAATTCTTATTCTTTATAATGCGCAAAGTATATTAAAATTTTTGAGCAAAACAAACTTATTTTTCCACTTTTAAACACGGGGAATCCAAATATTTTCTTCCGCTGCAAAATCCATATTCAGTTTTCGTGCCAAAACAAACAAATAGTCACTTAAACGGTTTAAATATACGGTAACACGCTCTTCTACAAAGCTGTCTGCTGCAAGTGCTACTGTTAACCTTTCTGCTCTCCGGCATACACACCTAGCAATATGGCAGTAAGAAACGACAGTATTTCCACCTGGCAGCACAAAATGTTTCAGGGCGGGTAAGATTTCGTTCATCGCATCTATCTCATTTTCCAACAATACAATGTCGGCGTCATGCAAATCAGGAATTTTCATTTTTGATTTTTCAGGATCTGCAGCCAGTGAGGATCCAATGGTAAACAAGCGATCCTGAATTTCTTTTAACAATAATTTATGTTGCGGATCAATATCCTGGCACATGATTAATCCCACGTAGGAATTCAATTCATCCACGGTGCCATAACTTTCAATGCGCAAATGGAACTTAGGCACCCGGGTACCACCTATTAATGAGGTTTGCCCCTTGTCGCCGGTTTTAGTGTAGATTTTCATACCACTGCTCTCCCCTTTGAGGGGAAATTATTTTGTGAGTCCTAAGTCCTCTTCAGGGGATTTAGGGGGTTAATTAATTTTTTCCCAGTCGCTGCCGCTGTCTTTTAGGGCTTGTAAACGAGGTGAAACATTTTTAACGTCAGTATTCAGGTAATCATTTTCAATTAAACCATCACGCATACGCACTATTCTATGCGCATGTTGCGCAATATCTTCTTCGTGGGTAACTAAAATAATGGTATTTCCTTTACTGTGAATTTCCTCCAGCAGGCCCATAATTTCAATAGAGGTTTTGGTATCCAGGTTACCAGTAGGCTCATCCGCAAGAATAATGGAAGGATCATTAATCAGTGCCCTGGCTACGGCTACACGCTGGCGCTGACCGCCTGACAATTCATTGGGTTTATGGTCCATCCGGTTGCCCAGGTTTACATTTTCAAGTGCTTTGGCTGCCCTCTTTTGGCGGTCTTTCTTGCTGGTGCCGGCATAAATGAGTGGCAGGGCCACATTGTCTAACGCAGTAGAACGGGGAAGTAAATTAAAGGTTTGAAACACAAACCCTATTTCTTTATTTCTGACTTCTGCCAATGCATCATCAGTCATCTGACTTACATTGGTTCCATTCAAAATATAAGTGCCGCTTGAAGGTGTATCCAGACAGCCCAGAATATTCATTAAGGTAGATTTACCAGAACCGGATGGACCCATTAAAGCTACGAATTCCCCTTTATTGATATCCAGAGAAACCGATTTCAGGGCATGGATAACTTCAGATCCGATGACATACTTACGCCCGATTTCTTTAATGGTAATGAGTGGTTTCTCCATGTTTTTTCTTTTTTAGACAGGATTTAGGGCTAAGATGTTACAGGATGCATTAAAAAATACGAAGCACCTGCAGAAACGAACTTCTATAAATGACTTTAAACCTTATTTTTCTATAATTTTCGGAACCATAAAAAACTGATCAGTATGCTTGGCCGCATTCTTTAATCCGTCAGCAGTAGAAATTTCCTGTTTAACAGTATCTTCCCGCCAAACATTGGTAGATTCATTCAGGTATACCAATGGTTTTACGTTAGTGGTATCCAGCTCATTTAATTTTTCCATGAAAGATAAAATCTTATTCATTTCCGGAATAAGGGTATCCACTGATTTTTCATCAATATGGATCCTGGCCAGATCGGCAATCTTGTGTATGGTTTGGGCGTCTAAATTCATTTTACTAATTTACTATCTATTAAATGAAAAACCTGCTCTTTTAAAACATCAGCATCATCTATCACAAGAGCAGCGGTGTTAATGGGTTTATGGACGTAAATATCGCAAATTCCGGGCTTACTTCCATACTGCGAACCATCATCCCAGCTAATTTTCCATACATTGGTAATGCTCACCGGAACCAATGGGATATTTTGGTCAATGGCCAGACGAAAGGGACCGTTTTTAAATTCGCCCAGTTTAGGCGGATAATGCACATCTATTTTGCCTTCCGGGAAGATCACCAGGCTCATTCCTTTTTTTAAATTTTCACCAGCCTTTTTAAATGCCCGGAAAGCTGAAATTTTACTGTCGCGGTTCACGGAGATATCAATTGTTTTAAAAAAGATGCCCAGTACCGGGTTTTTGAGCAATTCATCTTTTCCCATAAAATGATATTTCCCCTGCCCCATGATACAGAAAATTATGATATCAAGGTTGGAACTGTGGTTGGCGCAGTAAATATAGGTTTGGTTTTTATCAAGCTTTTCTTCGTAGGTAAAAGAAAAAAATATGCCTGACAGGCAACTGGATAAAAAACTATTGATCTTCCGGCAAAAATTAAGTATTCCATAATACTTTTCATTTCTGGAAGTCAGGTAATAAAGTGGATAAAACAAGGCAAAGAAAAATACAATCCAGAAAAGATACCATATTCTGTGAAATTGCCTTAAAAGTTTAATCATAAGCTTCAAAAATATAAAATAGCCAGACAATTACAATTGCAGAAGCTAATTTTTAATTATGCCGGTGAGATTTAATGGCATATAGCGCATTTGAAATAATTAAACCCTGTGGATATAAAATTGACCCGATGTTGTACATTGCTTGGTTTTTATTTTTAATTTCGTGCCATTATGAAAGAAACCGTGGTGAGTGGCATCAGGCCAACAGGAAAGCTACATTTAGGAAATTATTTTGGTGCGGTAACCAATTTTGTAAAAATGCAGTATGATTATAACTGCTATTTTTTTATTGCCGATCTTCACTCTTTAACCACGCATCCCACTCCTGGCGATTTACATGGTTATGTACGCCACGTTTTGGTAGAATACCTGGCCTGTGGCATTAATCCGGAGGAAACAACCATTTATGTGCAAAGTGATGTACCTGAAGTTTCAGAACTTTATTTATACCTGAATATGAATGCCTACCTGGGCGAACTGGAACGCAGTGCATCTTTCAAAGAAAAAATCAGATCGAACCCGGATAATGTAAATGCTGGTTTATTAACCTATCCCACCTTAATGGCTGCTGATATTTTAATTCACCGCGCAACCAAGGTTCCGGTAGGTAAAGATCAGGAACAGCATCTGGAAATGACCCGTAACTTTGGCAACCGTTTCAACAGAATGTACCAGTCGGATTTTTTTCCTGAATCTTTTGCCTTCAACTATGCCGAAAACCTGGTCAAAGTACCAGGCCTGGAAGGAAAAGGAAAAATGAGTAAATCAGATGGTGATGGAAATTGCATTTATCTGTCAGACAGTCCGGAGGTTATCCGTAAAAAAGTTGCCAGAGCGGTGAGTGATAGTGGCCCGACAGAGGAAAACCAGGAAAAGCCGGAAGCCATTCAGAATTTATTTGATTTAATGAAGATTGTTTCTACAGCTGATACACTGGAGCATTTTGATGGTTTATATAATAAAATGCAGATCCGTTATGGCGACATGAAAAAGCAATTGGCCGAAGATATGATTGTTTTTAATTCACCCATCAGAGAACGCATTGAGGCACTATCCAAAGATGATCTTTACCTTAGGCAGGTAGCCAAACATGGTGCGTTAAAAGCACGTGAAAGCGCACAGCATACCATCAGGGAAGTTCGTAAATTAATTGGTTTTAAAAGTTTTTAACTGGCGTTAGGTGCCATGCGGTTAGCGTACATAACGCTCGTCACATCGCGTTCACCGCAAAACATAATAAAAAATGCACATTGCAATTGTAGGAAATATCGGTGCCGGAAAAACAACACTCACAGGTTTACTGGCCAAAAATTACGGATGGGAGGCGCTGTATGAAGCCGTGGATAACAATCCTTATCTGGAAGATTTTTACAGCGACATGAAGCGCTGGAGTTTTAACCTTCAGATTTATTTTCTGAACAGTCGTTTTCAGCAGATTACCGATATCGAGGTAAATAAGCGCAATGTAATTCAGGACAGGACCATTTATGAGGATGCGCATATTTTTGCAGAAAACCTGCATGATATGGCATTAATGACCACCCGCGACCACGATAATTACAGGGCCATTTTTGATAACATCACTTCCTTTATTAAACCACCTGATTTATTGGTTTATTTAAGGGCTTCCGTTCCTACTTTGGTTAATAACATCCAACGCCGCGGCCGTGAATATGAAGCAGGCATCCGGATTGATTACCTATCCAAGCTGAATGAAAAATATGAAGCCTGGATTAAAGGTTACAACTTAGGTAAACTTTTAATTTTAGACAAAGACAAATTAGATTTCACCAATAATCCTGAAGATCTGGGTACGGTAATCCAGTCGATAGAAGCAGAAATAAACGGGCTGTTTTAACCCGGCCCCCTGAACGGAGGCTAAAGGCAAGAGGGAAAAGCAAAGTTGTATAAGAATGTTTTAATGTGCTGAGATTTTAATTAAATCCTGGTGTGAAGGCAAAGATTCTTTAACACTGTTTCAATTTTTTAAAAACGATATATGAACAATGGAAAGGAAAAGTCTCCTTTAGTGGATTTGAGGGTAATAGGCATCATTCCTGCACGTTATGCTTCTACCCGGTTCCCGGGGAAGCCATTGGTTGATATTGCAGGTAAAACAATGATTAAGCGGGTGTATGAACAGGCTTTAAAAGCAAAAAGCTTATCGAAGGTGGTTATCGCTACTGATGATGAGCGGATTGCGGATGAAGTAAAAAAGTTTGGCGGTGAATTTGTTTTTACATCGCCACAACACCAGAGCGGAACAGATCGCTGTGCGGAAGTGAGTGAGCAATACCCCCATTTTGATATCGTGATTAACATTCAGGGTGATGAACCTTTCATCGAGCCTGATCAAATCGATTTATTGGCGAGTTGTTTTCAGGAGGAAAAAGTTCAATTGGCTACACTGATCAAACCCATTCAAAGCCAGGAAAGTATTTATAACCCGAACAGCCCCAAAGTGGTGATTGATGTAAACGGCAGGGCCATGTATTTTAGCCGCAGTCCGATTCCTTTTATCAGAAACGGCGAACCCGGTGTTTGGGCAGAAAAGCATCAGTTTTATAAGCACATTGGCATTTATGGTTATCGGAAAGAAGCTTTATCGGCCATTACCAAATTACCACCGTCATCTCTGGAAATTGCAGAAAGCCTGGAGCAATTGCGCTGGATTGAAAATGGTTTTTATATTCAGACAAAAGTAACTGATTTTGAAACTGTTGCGATAGATACACCAGACGACTTATTGAAATTAAATCATCTGCTTGAAGCCTTAAAGTTAAAATAATTAATCCACTGGTTTATTAGCGGTTTCATGATTTAAAAGGACAATCTTATTCCGATTATTTTAACACCAGTTCCATCTGAATATTACACCGGGCATAAGGTGTGGGTTTGCCAGCTACTTTTTTGAAACCGAGTTTATGGTAAAGATTTATTGCTGGTTTCAAAACCGTATTGCTTTCCAGGTAAATTTTTGAAGCATGCAAAGATTTTGCCCGTTCTATGATGGCAGTAGCCAGAAGGAACCCGATATTTTTGCCTTGAACTGCGGGTGCAACCGCCATTTTAGCCAGTTCGAAATCATATTCCCCGTCGCTCATTTTAATTAAAGCGCAAACACCTGAGAGCACACTGTTGTAAACGGCCACCAAAATATAACCACCCTTATCTAAAATATAACTTTGTGGATGATCAAGCACTTTGTAGTCAGAATCCTCCATTGTAAAATGAGTCGAAATCCATTCCTCATTTAATGATTTGAATGCTTCCTGATGGGCTGGTTTATAATCTACAATTTCAACCTGTAAATTATTGTATTTTTTGTGTGCTGTCATAACTTGTTTGAATCTGATTTCGATGTAACTTCCCATATGGACCAATGTTCATTGGTAAAAGACCGCATAAATGTAATGTGCTAATGTTTAATTTCATAAACCATGCAAATATTTGTATCATTCAACGGCAATATTAAATCATATCAATTTAAATAAATAAAATAAGTAGCTAATCAGGATTTAAGTATTTAACAGAAGCTTAAAATTTGTATTTTCGGAAATGAGAAAATTATTGCTCCTGATAACCATAAGTACCTTGTTTTTGGCTTGCCAACCAGGCAACAAAGCTAAAGACGATGCTGTTAATTTTAAGAATGTGAATCAGCAAATGACCAAATCATTCTCTGATTTAAATGCACAAGATACCTTCAAAATTGAATTAAACGGAAGAAAGCCTGAAAACATGGTTTTGGTGTTTAACATTAAGAAAGCAGGTGGGAAGGAAATTTATCATGTTCAATTGAAGGGAAGTGATCTAATTGGAGATACTGATCCCAATCTGGATCTTTCTAAAGAAAAAGATCAGATGACTTTTTTAAAAACGATTGCTGATAACTTTTTTGCGGAGGACAATTTCCTGGAACCTGCCGTGTTACCTGAAGATAAGGCAGATAACTATGTGCCAGATAAGGCTTTATATGAGGAACTCAAAAAATCCCGGTTAAATGGTTTCAAGTATCGCTTAGGCAAAGAAAACAACGTGTATATTGCCTGGAGCGAAAAGGAGCAGAAAGTGAAGATCTATTATAAATGTTGTTAATCGACTTTCTTAAAACCCACTTATATTAAAGTGATCAGACATCTTACCAACGGTATTTCTATTGTATTTATTTCATGGATTATTGGAATGATAATCAATGCCTTTCTGATCAAAACAACACGCTATCAAGAAAAATTAACAAATTTAAATTTTATTAAGAGCAAAAAAATCAACAAACTTATCGGAATTGTTTTGATTAAATGGACTGTAAAAAATACTTTCTTCAAATTCTTCAATCCTAAGCTTAGGATAAATAATAAAGTTGAGCCAAATGATTTGAATATTTTGCGTAACGAAATGACACTTGCAGAAATCAATCATTTAATTGCATTTATTGCTGTGGCTATTTTTGCTTTATCTATGGTTTTTAAGGGGAAGTACTTACCGGCATTCATCATGATGATGTTGAATACATTGATGAATTTATATCCCTCATTATTACAGCAAGAAAATAAAAGACGGATTGATAAATTAAAGAAAGTATTTACCAGGAATCATGTTAGTGTTACCGCAACTGATGTATAAAGCTTATAAATGAGTTAGCTAAACCTGGTTGGAGCGATATACTTTTTTGTTGCAGTATTTATCATTCAGTGCAACTGATCGCAAAAAAGATTTAGCGGAAAAGGACTAACATTCAACCTTTACACCGGTTTTGCTTTTCACAAAACAATAAATAAATCTTAAATAGCAGCTAATTTTCTGATAAACATTACATTATCATTTTTAAAATATCTAAACATTAAAACAGCAAAAACGAGGAATTTTCATACCTTTGTATCCCGTACAAAAAGCGGCAATATTTACCATTTGCCGTAAAAAATCACAAACATGACTAAGTATATTTTTGTTACGGGCGGTGTTACTTCCTCATTGGGTAAGGGCATCATTTCCGCATCTTTAGCTAAACTTTTACAGGCACGTGGCTACCGTGTAACCATTCAAAAATTCGATCCGTACATTAATATCGATCCGGGAACATTAAATCCTTATGAGCATGGCGAATGCTTTGTTACTGAGGATGGTGCCGAAACCGATCTGGATCTTGGTCATTACGAACGTTTCTTAAATGTTCCAACTTCTCAAGCCAATAACATCACAACTGGTCGTATTTATCAAAATGTGATCAGCAAAGAGCGAAAAGGTGAATATTTAGGTAAAACGGTTCAGGTGGTACCGCATATCACTGATGAAATTAAACGCAATATGCGTATTTTAGGGGATAGCGGCGACTATGATATCGTAATTACCGAGCTTGGTGGTACCGTTGGTGATATTGAATCACTTCCTTTTATTGAAGCTGTACGTCAGTTTAAGTGGGAAGAAGGAAGCTCAAATGCCATTGTGATTCACTTAACCTTAGTGCCATACCTGGCCGCTGCAGGTGAATTAAAAACCAAACCTACTCAACACTCGGTTAAAGCTTTATTAGAGTACGGTATTCAGCCTGATATCCTCGTTTGCAGAACTGAGCATCACCTGGGTCAGGATCTGAGAAAAAAAATCGCCTTGTTTTGTAACGTTAACATCAATGCCGTAGTCGAATCGATGGATGCATCCACTATTTATGATGTGCCATTGCTGATGTTAAAGGAACAGTTAGACAAAACGGTTTTAGCCAAATTAAAATTACCAACCAAGAATGATCCGGATATGGAAAGCTGGAAAGATTTCCTGGGACGATTAAAAAATCCAACAGCCGAAGTTAAAATCGGTTTGGTGGGTAAATATGTGGAATTACCTGATGCCTATAAATCAATTATCGAATCTTTCGTACATGCAGGCTCTAAGAACGAATGTAAAGTACGGGTAGAATATATTCATTCAGAAAGCATTTTCCCTGATAATGTACAGGAAAAGTTAGGGCACTTACAAGGTGTTTTGGTGGCACCTGGTTTTGGAAGCCGAGGCATTGAAGGTAAAATTGATACCATTAAGTATGTACGTGAACATCAGGTGCCCTTCTTTGGCATTTGCTTGGGCATGCAATGTGCAGTGATTGAGTATGGCCGTAATGTTTTAGGACTGAAGGGTGCACATACCACAGAAATTGATCCTGAAGCTGAAAACCCGGTGATCAATATGATGGAAGAGCAGAAAAGCATCGTAAACATGGGTGGTACCATGCGTTTAGGCTCTTACCCATGCGATATTAAAAAGGGTACCAAAGCTTTTGGCATTTATGGTAAGGCACATATTAATGAGCGCCACCGCCACCGTTATGAGTTTAATAACGACTATTTAAAGCAATACGAAGATGCCGGTATGATGGCTTCAGGAATTAATCCTCAAACCAATTTAGTCGAAATAGTGGAACTTAAAAATCATCCGTTTTTTGTGGGCGGACAATTTCACCCAGAATTAAAATCAACAGTTGCTAATCCTCACCCACTTTTTGTTAAATTTGTCGCCGCTGCGATGGAGTTTGCGAAAAAGAAAACGAATTAAAAGCAGTACAAACACGTATAATGGATAGAAATACCTTCACAGGATTGTTCCTGATCATGATCATTTTGGCAGGATCATTTTATTTTTTAAGGCCCAGCGAGGCTGAAATTAAAAAAAACAAAGAAATCGAACGTTTAGATTCTTTGAAAAAAGCCGGTGTTGCGCCTGCTGTTAAAGATACTGTCGCCAAAACTGCAGTTACCAATAGTCCCGTTGTAGATTCGCTTGCGTTAAAAGGTCCGTTTGGTACTGCATTAACCGGAACGGCATCCACTACTACATTGGAAAATGAAAATCTATTGATCACTTTAAGTAATAAAGGCGGCCGGATTTCTTCCGTTCAGGTGAAAGGGCAGAAAACTTATACCGGAAAGCCCCTTATTTTATTTGATGGCAACCAGAATAAGTTTGGTTTAAATCTGAATGCTGCCGGAAAAATCATCAATACCAATGATTTATATTTTACCGCCAATAAAACCGGAAATACGGTAACTATGCGTGCCGATTATGGTTCTGATGCATATATAGAATATGTATATAACCTGAAAGGCTTAAGCAATAAGGTCGATTTTAAAATTAACCTGGTGGGTTTACAACAAGTAATTGCAGGCAATACCATCGGTTTGAACTGGCAGACGACCCTGTTACAGCAGGAAAAATCAATAGAAAGCGAACACCGCTATTCTGCTCCGTACTACAAATATGTTGATGGTGATGTTGACCACCTTAGCGTATCGAAGGAAGAGAAAGAAGAATTAACCAAAGGTAAAATCCAGTGGTTCTCTTTTAAACAACACTTTTTCTCTGCTTCGCTGATTGCCAAGCAACCTTTTGAAAAAGGCAGTTTGGAAGTAAAGATTCCAACGGAACCTGGTTTGGTGAAGTTTTATGATGCCAATATGCAATTGCCATATGCCCATACGGCAAATCAGGCATATGATATGGAATTTTATTTCGGTACAAATAAATTCTCTGCTTTAAAAGATCAGGGTTACGATCTGGAAAAACAAGTGGATTTAGGTTACTGGCCTTTAAAATACATCAACCGTTTTATTGTATTGCCGGTATTTAATTTCCTGAATAATTTTGGCTGGAACTTTGGTTTAATCATCCTGGTATTAACCATCTTGTTAAAAGTGGCCTTATCTCCGCTTACCTACAAGTCATATCTTTCGATGGCTAAAATGAGGGTTTTAAAACCTGAAATGGATGAAATTAAAGCAAAGGTTGGTGAAGATAATCCTACCCTGGTACAACAGGAATATTTAAAACTATATAAAAAGGCAGGCGTAAATCCTTTGGGTGGATGTTTACCTATGGTTTTACAATTACCACTGGTGATGGCTTTCTTCTTCTTCTTCCCGAATTTATTTGAATTGCGTGGAGAGAGCTTTCTCTGGATGAAAGATTTATCTACTTATGATGAGTTTATCAAATTTGGTGTAAAATTACCTTTTATTGGTGATCACTTAAGTTTGATGTGTGTATTGATGACCATCTCTACGCTGATTATGACTTATTTTAATAATCAGACCTCGGGTGCTACCGGCCAGATGAAATACATTGGTTATGTCATGCCGGTAATCTTCCTGGGTGTTTTGAATAGTTATCCGGCGGGTTTAAATTATTATTATTTCCTGGCTAACTTAATGACTTTCGGTCAGCAGATCTTAATTCGTAAAATGGTTGATGATGATAAAATTCATGCTTTAATTCAGCAGAATAAAGCAAGGCCGGCAGATGAGAAAAAGAAAAAATCTAAATTTCAGCAGCGCCTGGATGACTATATGCGCCAGCAGCAGCAAGCTAAAAAATAAAAAAAAAGGCACCTGAAAAACGGTGCTTTTTTTTGACTTCAATTTTAACATAACATTTTCGTTACGTATATTCATCCCATTAAAAAAATACTGCAATCAAAATGAAATTGCCTAAATTTATTGTGCTACTGCTATTCAGTCCTCTTATAGGCTTCGCGCAAAACCAAATGATCGATACTTCGAAATTTACCTATTCACCGGCATTTGAACTTTTAAGGTCTACACATGGCAATCTGTTTTATGCCTCATCATTAAAAGTGAATTATTTATTGGAAAATGGCTTGGAGCCAGGTTTTGGTGTAGAATATTCCGCTACCCGCATACATCATGATAACGGATATACCTTACATAAGCTCTGGTTTATACCTGTTTATGCAAACCTGAAATATCAATTTAGCCCTTCTAAGAAAATAAAACCATTTGCAGAAACTTCTGTTGGTGTATCCTTTAACAAATACCATATTGCACATGATGAAAGACCAGACAAAATTTCACGTAACCGAGAGCGGGGAGTATATGTTTACCTGGGCTTTGGGGCGAAATATGCGCTGAGTTCCAGCACCAGTACTTTTGTAGGTATCGGCTTTAAGGGTTATAAAATGAGTACCAATGCCATGGATATTAACCCCCATGGCTTATCCTTCATGTTTGGTTTTACTTTTATTTAATAGGATGAAAAATAAGCTGCTTCTTTTAATCGTATGTTTAATCTTAAGCAGCTGTGCCCTATTTAAGCGCAATAGAATCAGTGAAAATAAGGGAATTGAAACCATAGAATTTAACCTGCCTGTTTTTCTGTATCCCGCTCAAAAATTACCTACAAAAAGACTGCTAATATTTTTTTCGGGAGATGGTGGCTGGATGAAATTTGAAGATAGCTTATCCTTAAAGTTTGCAGAAAATGGTTTTCAAACCATTGGCATTAATTCACGGAGTTATTTCTGGAAACAGAAAACACCTGAACAGACTAAACAGGATGTGCTTCAACTCATCAGAAAATATGCCTTTAAATATCATGCCCACCAGGTTTACCTATGTGGTTATTCTTTTGGGGCAGATGTGATTCCCTTCATTTATAACCGACTGCCTTACCGCGCCAAAAAGCATATTAAGGCTTTAGAAATGCTCTCGCCTTATACCACAACGGATTTTGCAGTTCATCTTTTTGACCTCACAAATATTTCATCAGATCATTATCGTTATAAGGTTGATCTGGAAGTACAAGAAATCACCATTCCGGTATATTGTTTTTATGGTAAAGCTGAAAATGAAAAGCACCTGAAAAATATTTCCCTTCCTAATTTTCAGCTGGACAGCCTGGAAGGCAATCACCATTATGAAGAAAGCAGTTATGATAAAATTATTTCTGCGCTTCCCATTCAAAAGTAATCAACAAGCCATGCGCCATTTTTCATTATTGATCCTGCTGCTTATGCCTGCATTTATTTTCGCTCAGGATATATCTCAATACCCATTAAGCGGCTCTGGTAAAGGCAATGCCAAAACATTGATTTTCTACATTAGCGGAGATGGTGGCATGAACAGTTTCTCTCAAAAAATCGTAGATGAAATGGTGCAGAAAAATTATTCAGTGGTAAGCCTGGATAGCCGGAAATATTTCTGGGCGCAGAAAAGTCCTGATCAAACGGCTCATGATTTTTCAGAAATCATTCAGCACTACCTAAAAGCCTATGGTAAGGAAGAATTTAGTTTGGTAGGTTATTCCTTTGGTGCGGATGCGGTTGCTTTCAGCGTCCCAAGATTGCCGAAAGAGTTGTTTAAAAAGCTCAGGTCATCTGTTTTACTGTCGCCCTCATCTTCTACTGATTTTGTGGTGAGGGTAAGCGATTTAATAGGATTTGGAAGCAGAGAGGCCAAATACAAAACCCTGCCTGAGTTGTATAAACATACTTCTACAACGTACTGCATTTTTGGTAAGGAGGAAGACAGCGAATTTTATAAACTGCTGAAAGACCGTAAAAACCTGAATAAAACCTTAATACCCGGGTCACACAAATATGATAATGATATCCACAAGGTAGTAGCTACCATTTTAACCGGAATCTAAATTTAGCTACCTTCTGAAATTCTTTTTAATGCACGCGGAACCTGTAATAAATGATAATGGTGACTGTAAATCAAATATTTCTTTTTCCAGGTAGGATAAAATTTTTCTTTATAACGGCGCAAACCTTTAAACTGGGCAAATATCTTTAAATGATCATAAGCGTATTTAATGGTTTTTTGCGTTACATCAACCCCGTCAATGCCTGATAATGGTGCCAGTCCCATGTTTACACTGGAATAACCTTGCTCCTTAAGGTATAAAAAAGTTTTAGCCAGCAGCATATCCAGAATGCCGTTCGGGGCATCTGTTTCTTTCCTGATCATATCATAGGTGGCTTCTCCCGGGGCATAATCAGGAACCAGGTTTAAGAAGGCGTAAATTTTTTCTTCCTGATCCTCGATGGTTAAAATGGTTTGATTTTTTAAAATGTTCTTATCAAATATGCCCTGTGTAAAGGCTACCTCTTTCTGATTCAGTTCCCGGAGCCAGTGATCAGATACAGTTTGTAATTTTTGTAACAGCCCCTCCTTTTGCGGTCCGTGATAAACCTTAAAGATAAAACCCTCTCCACCCAAACGGTTAATGGCACTTCGGGTGGTTTTCATTTTGCCTCCATCAATAGTAAAGGTTTCCAGGTTTAAAATGGCCTCCTCGCCCACCGGGATAGATTTCTTTCCTATGGATTTATAGAAAGGCAGCGACTCTTCCGGAACACGGTAATAAGCAGCAATAAGGCCATTTTCTTCACAACGCGCCTCAAATTTCTTAATCATCTCCAGTTTCTGTTCTACTGATTCAGCAACCGGATCTTCCAGTACCATAGCAAAATGACGGGTAATTTTAAAACTGATAAAGGCCGTCCGGTCTTCATTGAAATAAATAAACTTATCCGGGTAAGTTTTAAAGTAATCCAGGGCCGATATACCTTTCTGCTGCAGCAGGCTTTCGGCATCTGCAAAATCCGCTTCAGAATTGTATGGCTTAAAGAAATAAGGTTTAAACAAATCGAACACAATAAATAAGATTACGAGCCCGCTTGCACAGTAAATGGATTGTTCAAAATGTGATCCGAACCTGGTTAAAGGATGCAGCGCTTTATCATCTATAAAAAATATGACTTTCAACACGGCTTTAACCGAATCTATAAATTGAAATTCCACACCAAAATGGCGCTTATCAATAAAATAAAAGCCAATGACACCGTAGGCAAAAACAGCTAAAATGGCAAATAGAAATATTGGATAACCTACCTTTATCAATTTGGAATGTGTTTTAAGCTTGTAATTGGCACGGGTGTAAAAAAGGGATAAAAAAGCCACTAAAGCTAAAATGGCTTCTTCATAATCTGCAGCTTTAAATAAATGTCCTAAAACAGAAATCAATGTTAATGACACGGCTACGTACCAGGCACGTTTAGAACCCTGGAGTAAGAAAATGCTGATCATGACCAGGATAAGCCCGAATATTAAAACAATGGCATTACTGGTCACAATCAGGTCTTCCGGAAAAATATTCTTCACTAAACGAAGTCGGGCTGGTATCGCCGGACTGATAGATGATATAATATTAACTACGCCCAAGATCAGGATAATAAATGCAGGCATGATTCTTAAAACAATGCTGTCTTTTCTGGTAATGAAGCTGATGATACCTCCGATCAGCGGAAGCCAGAATTCGAAGAACCTGAACATTAAGGTAATGGTAGCAGCAGCAATTACCGGAAAGCCAAACTGACTCAGGATAAATGTTAATGAAACTTCTATGGTACCCAGGCCACGTAGAAAGGGAGAAGCAATCAGCAAAATAACCATTACAATATATCCGATGATGGCCGCAGGTATACTGGCATGAAAGCCCAAAGCAAGCATGCAGATATAAAGATGTATAATGCCAATAAATTCTATTCCGATGGAGGTGAACAAGGTTAGCCAGAAATGTTTCCGGCTGATCCGTTCATCGATCATATCATCCAATACAGTTGATAAAGATGGTCTTAACTTCGAAAGCCATTGATATGCCCAGCCTTTTTTAGATATGGAATATATCACAACAAATAAAAATACCGTCAGTAAAAGCAGAAAGGCAAAACTTAAAATTTCTACCAAACCGAGTTTGGTGCTTAAAATTGCGATCCCCAATACAGGTATAGCTACGATAACGACTGAAAGAATGCCACAGAAGGCGAAAAGCGTTGAAGAAAGGTGGATTTTGGATTTAGAGATGCCCTCTTCTTCTATTCCTTTGGTAAAAAATACCAATGATGAAAACCCTCCTGCCGGGAGAAAAATGCTGATCAGGTTCCGCTTCAGAAACAGTATAATGGCATTTTGCAAACGGATAGGCACGTTCAATGCTTTAAAACTATACACGTACATTTGTCCTTGTGCAACGACGTATAAAATAGTAAGTAGTATGCCAATAGCAATATAAACCGGCACGGCTGTATTTAACTGCGCCCTGATTTGTAAAACTTCCACATGTTGTGCACGGATAAAAAAAATAGCGGTACCCAGCATAAAAATAGCCAGGAAAAACTGCCAGAAAAACTTATTGTAAACTAACCGGGATAAAAACGACTTCGCTTTATACATAACAGGTACGGAATCTGAAAATAACTATAACACAGAAAAGTTGCGTTTTAATCATTTTATATTTTGCCGGATTAAACCGTGCAAATCATCAGGTAAATAATAATTAATTAAATATTACACTTCATTTTGAAGCCTCTAATGTAATGAGTTTTTTACAAAAGAAAATATTAAACCTCATTCTTTTTATTTCACCAAATTGAGATAATGTAATATTTGGCATACATGTTTCATAATGAGGCAGAATTTTCCAATTTTAGATGCTTGAATTCAAAACCAACAAATTAATCTATTAAAAAAAATGCAAAAAAGACTATCTATTATACTTTTTTTAGTTGTCAATTTTGCTTACGCGCAAAAGAAACCTTTAGATCATACGGTGTATGATACCTGGGAATCAATTGGAAGTAAGCAATTATCAAATAATGGCACGTGGGCAATGTATGGGGTTTTACAGCAGGAAGGTGATGCCCAATTGTTCATCAATAATCTTAAAACCAATGCTAAACTTGGGATACCAAGAGGAATGAACGCACAGTTTAGCAATGATTCCAAATTTGCGGCATTTAGCATCCGCCCTTTTAATAAAGATCTCCGTCAGGCCAAGATCAAAAAGAAAAAACCAGAAGATATGCCAAAAGATTCACTGGGGATCGCCAATCTGACCACCAATGCAATCACCAAAATTGCCCGTGTCAAATCTTTTAAATTTCCTGAAGAAGGTTCAGGAGTGATGGCTTATCTGACAGAGAAGCCTGATACCGCTAAAAAAGTTAACAAACCAGCAGAAAACAAAGATGACGCGATAGATTTTGTTGCCGATGAACCCGCAGGTAAGGGCAAAACGGAAGAAGGAACCGATCTGGTAATTAAAAACCTGAGCACAGGAACTGATCAGACCTATAAATTTGTAACCGATTATGCCTTTAGTAAAGATGGCAAGCAACTGGTTTTTAGCTGCAGCGGATCCAAAAAGGATAAAACTGCTCCACAGGGTGTTTATTTATGGAATACCGAAAAAGGAACCTTAAAAACCTTGATCAAAGGCAAAGGAAGCTTTAAAAATTTCATTTTTGATGAGGAAAGTGAGCACCTGGCATTTGTGGGTGAACAAAGTCCGGAAAAACAGGAAATTAAAAATTACAATGTTTATTACAACTCGCTGAGCCTGGATACCGCGCAGATCATCGTGGATTACGATATGCCGGGCATCCCTGCCAAATGGACGGTAAATGGCGATGGAAAAGTAACCTTTAGCAAAGACGGGAAAAAATTGTTTTTCGGGATTGCTCCGGTTAAAAGTCCGAAAGATACCAGTATTGTTGATTTTGAAGTAGCTAAGGTAGATGTATGGAATTATAAGGATGACTACCTGCAGCCCATGCAGCTTAAAAATGCAGATCGCGATAGCAAAAAGAGTTATTTATCCGTCATTGATGTGTTTAGCAGCGATCCTAAAGTGATTCCCTTAACTGACCTGACAGTACCTGATGCGAACCTGATGGCCGAAGGAAATGCCAATGCTGTGCTGGCCTATACAGATTATGGCCATAGAATTGAATCGCAATGGAGTGGATCAACTTCAAAAGATTATTGCCTTGTTGATACGAAAACAGGTCAGCGTAAAAAAATAATTACCGAACTGAATGGTTATGCCATGGCTTCTCCGGGTGGAAATTATGTATTGTATTTCGACAGGAAAAGTGGCAACTGGTACACTTATAGTATCTTAACTTCAAAAACCACCGCACTTACTGAACGTTTAAATGTGAAATTTGTAGATGAGGATAATGATGTGCCTGATCTGCCTTCTGCTTACGGCGTAGCTACCTGGACCGCAGATGACAAGGCTGTTATCTTAAATGACCGGTACGACCTCTGGTCGTTTTCACCTGATGGAAAATCGGAACCTAAAAACATTACCGCAGGTTTCGGCAGGTCCAATCAGATTACTTTCCGTTATGAAAGGGTATTGCCAGAAAGCAGGCAGGAAAGAAATACAGATAATAAATTTATAAAATCTAATGAAGTGATCTGGTTAAACGCCTTTAATAATGTAACCAAAGAAAATGGTTTTTACCGTACCAATGTGGGTACAGTGAAGGCACCTGAACCAGTTGTAATGGATAAATTCAAATATTCTAACCTGGCTAAAGCTAAGGATGCTGAAATTTACATTTATGATAAGGCCAGTTATGTAGCATCGCCAAATGTCTATGTAACTACTGATTTTAAAACCGAAACAAAATTAACCAATACCAATCCTCAACAGCAAAACTACAATTGGGGTACAGCGGAACTGGTTAAATGGACAACGCCTAAAGGGTTTAAGGCAGAAGGTATTTTATATAAACCGGAAAATTTTGATCCGAATAAAAAGTATCCGATGATTGCTTATTTTTATGAAAAGCTAACAGATGGTTTATACAATTATCAGGCACCTGCTCCTACACCTTCCCGATTGAATATCTCCTTTTTTGTAAGCAACGGCTACCTGGTTTTTGCACCGGATATCAATTACGATAATGGACATCCTGGCCAATCAGCTGTAGAATACATTAACTCTGGTGTAGAAAGCCTGAAGAAAAGCAGCTGGGTTGATGGTACAAAAATTGGTATCCAGGGACAAAGCTGGGGTGGTTACCAGGTGGCTTACCTGATTACGCAAAATAACATGTATGCAGCGGCATGGGCAGGTGCTCCGGTAGTAAATATGACTTCAGCCTATGGTGGAATCCGTTGGGAAACCGGGATGAACCGCCAGTTTCAGTACGAGAAAACGCAAAGCCGTATCGGGGCAACACTTTGGGAAAAACCTGAATTATACATCGAAAATTCGCCTCTTTTTATGTTTCCAAAGGTAAATACACCCGTAGTCGTCATGGCGAATGATGCGGATGGAGCCGTGCCCTGGTACCAGGGAATTGAAATGTTTACAGGTTTACGCCGCCTGGGCAAGCCTGTTTGGATGTTAAATTACAATGGCGAAGCGCATAACCTGGTTCAGCGTCAAAACCGTAAAGATATTCAGATCCGTGAGCAGCAATTTTTTGATCATTATCTAAAAGGTGCGAAAGCGCCGGTATGGATGGCCAGCGGAATCCCTGCTACAGAAAAAGGCAAAACATGGGGCTTCGAGTTAACAGACAATAAACCGTAAGTTAGTTCAGAGTTAAAAGTATCAGTGCCGAATATAAGTCCATCATCCTTGCTTGAAAAGTTAAAGATGATGGGCTTTTTGATTTTTATGCACCTGGAACTCACTACTCCCGACTAAAAACTCTAAACTCCCTTTTATACTTTCATTTAAAAAAGTTATTTTCATCCCGTTAAAATAAACTAAACAAACCCAATGGCATTAAGTAGGATCTGGTCTGCATTCATTATCGTTGCCATTGTAGTGGCTGGTATAAAGTGTTTCTTTTTAGGGCAAACTGACATTTTCAGCTGGATGGTGATTGGGAAAGCGGATGATGCTGCCAATCCACTCAAATTGGATGGCATCATTCAAACCTGTTGGGTTGCGGTAGAACTTTGTCTTAAATTAATTGGTATTCTGGCATTGTTTATGGGTTTGATGAGTATTGCCGAAAAGGCAGGCGGCATCAGGTTGCTCTCCAGAATTGTTGGGCCATTTTTCTCTAAGCTATTTCCGGATATTCCAAAAGGACATCCTTCCATGGGCCACATGATCATGAACTTTTCTGCCAATTTACTGGGACTTGATAATGCCGCAACACCTTTCGGATTGAAGGCGATGGAAAGTTTGCAGGAACTGAATCCGCAAAAGGATACGGCTTCCAACGCACAGATTATGTTTTTATGCCTGCATGCAGCTGGTTTAAGTTTAATTCCGGTAAGTGTAATTGCCATCAGGGCTTCACAAAATGCCTCTAATCCTACTGATGTTTTTATTCCCTGCCTCATTGTAACTTTTGTAGGTACCATGGCGGCTATGCTTATTGTTTCATTTAAACAGAAAATTAACCTCCTGCAACCGGTGGTTATCTGCTGGATTTTCGGATTATCTGCCGTTATCGCCAGCCTGGTACTTTACATCAGGTCACTGGATGCCGCTGGTATTCAGTCTTTCTCCGGTATATTAAGCAACGGCTTAATCTTATTGATTTTTCTGGTTATTGTATTGGGAGCCTTATATAAAAAAATAGATGTATTTGATGCTTTTATTGAGGGAGCGAAAGATGGATTTAAAACGGCAATCAATATTATTCCCTATTTAGTGGGCATGCTGGTGGCCATCAGTTTACTGCGTACCAGTGGTACTTTCGATGTGGTGATCAATGCCATTAAAAGTGTTTTTGTTTATTTTGGAACGGATACACGTTTTGTAGAGGGACTTCCTACCGCATTAATCAGGCCTTTGAGTGGCGGTGCTGCTAGGGGCATGATGGTGAGTACCATGGAAACCTATGGTGCTGATTCTTTTGCAAGCCGGTTATCCGGTATTTTCCAGGGTGCATCTGATACTACTTTTTATGTTGTTGCGGTTTATTTTGGATCCGTGCAGATTAAAAATACGCGCTACGCCATCGGATCAATGTTACTTGCTGACTTGGTTGGAGTATGTACAGCGATTGGCATTTGTTACCTGTTTTTTGGTTAAGTAACAGTATGATTTGCATATGAATGCTAAATTGTTTTTTGATCAGTTCAGCTCGTAGCACTCCATCTTAATAAGGTATTAAATAAAAAATCCCTGATCCGGTATGGGTCAGAGATTTTTTATGTGATGAGCACTACGGGTCAGGATTTAAGAAACTTGCGGCGGAACTGAAATTCTGTTGATAATTTCATCAATCGCATCGGGTTCAATTGCTATATGTTTAGAAGCACACCATTTTTCTGTCTTGTGGTCTAACCAGATACAAAAAGAATGGTAACCGTCTAAAACAACAGCATAAGTTTCATGAAAATCGTCTTGAATGCGCATGCAAAATCCTTTAAAAATCTTGCCTCTCACAATGAATTGCAGGGATGAATAATTTTCTAACATGGCTCATTATATTTCTGGTTAAGATACAACAAGAAATCACAATGAATGTTTCATCAGTTTTAAGGAATTAATAAATAATCGCAAAGCCTGCAGGAATAAGTTAACCTATGTTTAACATATTGGAATAGCCTTTAGCAATCAGCCGTTTTCTTGAAGGTAAAAACACTTCACATTGTAAATTTAAAATGGTTCTCCCCCGTTTAACAACTGCTGTTTCGGCCACAATCTCATCGCCTTCTGCTGCCGGGGCAAAGTAATCTATATAGTTATTTACTGTGGTATACCGATCATTCAGGCCCATGGTGTACACTGTTGCACCAATTAAATCATCAATAATTCCGGCAGTTACACCGCCATGTAAAATCTGGTACGGATTTGTCATTTCCTTTCGAATGGTATACCTGCAAACCAACACACCACTTTCTGCTTTAACCAATACCGGAGCCAGCCAGTTCATATAGTTTGATGGTGAATTGGTCATGACTTTTCCAACAGATTGCCTTAAAAAAGCCAGTCTCTGTTCACTTAATGATTCTTCCATAAGATATAAATATAGAAAAATCGGCAACATATTCATGCTGCTGATTTCAAGTTCAGTTAAAACGGAACAATCATTTTAAAGCTGATGTTTCTGCCCATATTATAAATGCCTGATCTTCCACCTGGCGTGGCGTTATAATATTCAAAATATTTAAGGCGGTTCAGGTGTGACTGATAAGCCACATTGAATACGTTATCCACTTGTATAAAAATATCCATCAGTGTTTTTTCCTTTTTGGATTTGATGGTAGAGCCGATCCCCAGATTAATCAGGGTATAGCCTTTGGTAAAGGTTTCGGTATTATCCAATGCATAAAACCTGTTTTGATCAGCAAAAATAGCCGCATCTATCTTAACATAAGGCTGGTTTAAAAAACCGATGGGATGCTGAGCAGTTGCTTTCAGTTCAGAACGGATTTGCAGGGGTGGAATAAAAGGTAAATACTTCGCATCCTGACCGTGAAGATCTAGCAAGGTTTTATTTTTATTCAAACCAACCACATAAGCCAGGCTATTATTAAAATTTAACCATTTAAACTGTGAAGGGTGAAGATTGATGCTGAACTCAGCACCATAAAGCCTGGCCTTTGATTGCTGGTACTGGTACGTTAAATTACCGGGCACAATCACCACCGGGTTGCCATTATCATCTGTTAAGCGCGACTGATAAATGTAATTCTGAATATCATTATTGAATACTTCCAGGCTCAGATCAGCATCTTTCAGGTAGGCAATGATACCCAGATCCTGTTGCAGGTTAAATTCTGGTTTAAATGTTCTGTTGCCCAGGTAAACAATGTGTGCGCCAGGATCAAGTCCGTTTGAGCCGATTTCGGTAATATTCGGCGCGCGGTAACCACGGGCAATATTGGCTTTGATTAATAGTTTTTCTGATACATTGTAGGTAAGTCCAAGGCTTCCGGACAGGCCATAATAATTCTTACTGAATGCAGGGAATTGTAAATCGCCATGGGGATCAGTGTCGGTAACTTTTTTACCAAAACCAGTCTGCGGATCCGTACCCACATAAAAATTATTCCAGCTGATATTTCGCCGATCTACCCTTAAGCCACCTGAGATATCTATTTTTCCAAATGATTTACGGGCAAAATAAAAGGCACCGATATCAAACAGGTCATAGTCCGGAATGGGAAAATCGGTCGCCGCCTTACTCCTGTTGCCCTGGAGCATTCCATTTATGCCTAAAGTGCTTTGAATGCCTGAAAAATCTGGCAGGTTATATTTAAGATCATAATTAAAGGTATTCAGCACCACATATAAACCAGCCTGGCCAGACATTGTTGGATGATTATATTCACGGCGAATACTTTGCTGGCCACCAATAAGCACATTTAAATCACCGTTACCAAGCTTGAACTGGCTGGTGTTGTACAATCTGAAATGCTGGATATGCTGATGCAAAGGGTTGATCGTATAGCTATTTAATTCGCTTTCAGGTACTATCGGGCGGTTCTTGATGTCATCGCCATCATCAAGTATCTGTCTGGTAAATTTTCTGCTGAGTGAATCCCTGCTCCCATCCGGAATTTCCATCAGGTTATCATAGTATGTAACTGCCGTTTTGGAATAGCCCCAGTTTTTATCTACCCTTGCGCCTGCTGATAAATTATATTCTCTAAAAGCTGTTCCGTAAACCAGTCCGTCAACCTTGTTCTGGTAATTATGTGCGGTTTTTCCACTGGCCCTGAAGGTATATTTCCAGTCTTCTTTTCTATAAGCCAGGCCCAGCGAGGCGGCAACCAGCCCATTATTGCTTTGGTAGTTAGTGGTGAAATCACCCACCAATTTTTCATTTTCCAATGCAGGGTTCAATGGAATCATATTGATCACCCCAGCCAGGGCATCAGATCCATAAGTTAAACTGGCCGGACCTTTTACCACTTCTGCTCTCGAAATCCCATATTCGTCCACCTCTATACCATGCTCGTCTCCCCATTGCTGGCCTTCCTGCCTCAGTCCGTCATACAGGGTAAGTACACGATTGTAACCCAATCCGCGAATGAATGGCTTGGAAACATTTGGCCCGGTGGTTACTGCCGTAACGCCGGGAATTCCCTTAACAATGGCATCTATTAAATTGGTATTTACCTGCTGATCCATGTTTTTTTTGGATAAAACAGCAATCGGTACCGGGCTTTTCCGCAATGCTGTCGCCCTGTTCACGCCGGTAATGACCACATCGTTTAAATCAGCCGCCTGGGCTTTCAGGTTGATGTCGTACTGAAAGCTGTTTCCGCTGACTGATAGTCTCACCATTTCAGACTGAAATCCAACACCAGAAAACTGAACCAATACCGCTTCGTTTCCTTTATAATTAAGTGTGTACTGACCCAAATGATTTGATTTTGTAGACTGACCGGTACCCTGTATTTTAACTGTTATGTTTTCCAATGGTATCTTTTCGCTGGTAATGCGGCCACTAATGGTTCTGGTTTGCCCATAGACCAATGTAGAAAAAAGGGTAAAGAGCAGCGACAGTATAAATTTCATAATTCAGTTTATCTAAAATTAAATTTAGACAAATCTAAATTTAATTTTAAACTAAGCAAATTTTATTTTTAGAATTTAGTCGGTATGTCAGATTACCTGCTCAAAAGGATTTTCAAAAAGCAAATTATTTCGGTAGGCCCCGATTTCTGAATCGGTAATTAAACATTTCTGCAATTCATTTTTTAAAGCGTCAATATCAAGTTCCTGTCCGATAAAAACCAGCTCTGTTTGCCTGTCGCCAAAAATCGGATCCCAGTTGCTAATAACCATTTCTTTATTTTCAAGGTAATCATCATGACTATTTCTTTCGGCTTCATTCATGCTTGCCCACCAGGCACCTGCATATTCTATTCTTAACGAACCGCCGGCCTGCGAGAAATTGATGGCCACATTGCGCATGGCAGCTATCCAGAAAATACCTTTTGAACGGATAATATTCGTCGGAAACTCCTGGTTGAGGTAATTCCAGAATCGTTCCGGATGGAAAGGTCTTTTTGCTGTAAAAACAGTGGAACTGATGCCATATTCTTCTGTTTCAGGCACATGAACTTGATCCAGTTCATTTTTCCAGGCCGTACCTGCAGAAGCCTCTTCGAAATTAAACAGATTGGTATTTAAAACGCATGCCGGATCCAGTTCACTAAAAACTGTCCGGTGAATTTTGGCCTTTGGGTTTAATTTTTTAATTAAAGCTTCAATTAAATTGGCGTCATGAGTTGTTACCAGATCCAGTTTGTTGATCAGGATGACATCTGCAAATTCAATCTGATCCGTTAACAGGTTAACAATGGTTCTTTTATCTGCCGAATCATCGGCCCAGTTTCTGTCCAGCAATATTTCGGCGGTACCAAAATCCCGGTAGAAATTAGATGCATCAACCACCGTAACCATGGTGTCCAGATAGCTGAACCTGCCCAAATCGATATTTGATGCTTCATCCACAAAAGAGAAAGTTTGTGCAACCGGAATCGGTTCGGATATGCCACTGCTTTCAATCAGTAAATAATCAAATCTGTTTTCTTTGGCCAGTTTTTCCACCTCGAGCATCAGGTCTTCCCTTAGGGTACAGCAAATGCAGCCATTGCTCATTTCCACCAGTTTTTCTTCTGTTTTAGATAAACTTCCTTCACGATTAACCAGTTGCGCGTCGATGTTGATTTCGCTCATGTCATTTACAATCACCGCGACTTTCAAACCTTGTTTATTTTTTAAAATGGCGTTAAGTAAGGTGGTTTTACCACTTCCCAAAAAACCGCTTAATACGGTTACAGGCAATCTCTTTATCATAATAATGCAATTAAGTTGCAAATATAACTACAATTTTAATAATGCAACAATATTGCTTTTATATTTGTATCAGTAATCACTTATGAAAATGATCAAAGCTATAAACCTCGATAAACTCGGGATTACCGCATCTACTGCCTGTGCCATACATTGTGCACTGCTTCCTTTTATTTTAACCTTATTGCCGTTATGGGGACTGGAATTTCTGGCGCATCCCATTATTGAAATCTCCATGATTTTATTTTCGATGGTTTTAGGCATATGGTCTTTAAGTAAATCATACAGGAATACGCATCGCCGGAAACTACCCATTATAATCCTGATCATGGGTTTTATATTCATCTTTACCGGGCATTTTGCGGGAATAGATGTGCTGGAACCCATACTGATTCCGGCCGGAGGTTTCGCCATTGCCTTTGCGCATTTTCTGAACATCAGACTGAGCAAGAGTTGTACACATTAATTTTTTGTATCAATTTCGATTTAACGTCCTTCTAAAAAGAAAACAAAATATATTTGCAGCCATGAACAGAAAGATTAAAGTTTTATTTATCACTGCCCTGAGCGCAATCTGCATGATGAACCCCGCCTGCCGGCACGCAACCAACGACGGGCAGGAAATTTATCGCCGTTATGCCATTAAAAATATCCGTTTAATCTCACGCCACAAATTATGATCAGCATCCAATCTCTAGTTCATCAATATCACCAGGCACCATCGATGCAGTTTCCCGACTGGGAAATTAAAGATCAGGAACAATGGTTGTTACTTGGATCGTCTGGTAGCGGAAAAACAACTTTACTTCATATCCTGGCTGGTTTATTGAAACCAAAGAGCGGACATGTACAAATTGATGGTACCAATCTGTATGCTTTGTCTCCTAAAAAAACCGATCAGTTCAGGGGGCAGAAAATAGGTGTTGTTTTCCAGCGGCCACACCTGATCAAGACTTTAAACATCTATGATAATATTGCTATTGCTTCTTCCTTTGCAGGTTTACCTGTGGACGGAAAGCGGATTCTGATGTTGCTGGATACGCTGGGGCTAGCTGGCAAAGCCAAAAATTTTGCAAGTGAGTTAAGCCAGGGGCAGCTGCAGCGGGTTTCTATCGCAAGGGCATTAGTTAATCATCCCTCGGTGCTGATTGCTGATGAACCAACCTCCAGCCTGGATGACGAAAATGCTGAACATGTGATATCATTGTTAACAGAACAGGCTGCATCAAGCCGCGCGGCTTTAATTGTGGCTACACATGATAACAGAGTGAGAAACCGTCTAAGTCAAGAATATCTATTATCATGAACATATTAAAACTAAGTACAAAAAACTTATCCGGAAATGCGCTCACTACCGTTTTAAATATCATCCTGGTGGCGTTTGGAGTAGGTATTTTGTCAATACTTTTTCTGGCCTCCACACAAATCGGCAATAAACTGGAAAGCAATTCTAAAGATATTGATCTGGTGGTAGGCGCGAAAGGCAGTCCGCTGCAGCTCATTTTAAGCAGCATTTATCATATTGATTTTCCGACAGGCAATATTCCGGCTAAAGATGCGCAGGAGCTGATGCAGAACCCGATGGTAAAACGTGCCGTTCCGCTGGCACTTGGTGATAATTATCAGGGTTACCGGATCGTGGGCACAGATTCTACGTTTACAGGCTTATATGGTTTAAAAATAGCTGAAGGGACTTTCTGGAATAAAGATCTTGATGCCACTATTGGCAGTGCGGTAGCACAGGAATCAAAATTAAAGGTTGGTGATAAATTTTTCGGGGCGCACGGTTTATCTAATTCCGACGATGAGCATAAACAACATGCCTATAAAGTTACCGGCATCTTGGCACCCCAGGGTAACGTAACGGATAATCTTATCCTGACCAATATTGGCAGTGTTTATAAAATGCACGAACCCAGTCATGAAGAAGAAAAAGCGCATCATGGCGAAGAGGAAAAGGAAATTAACAACCGGGAAATTACTTCCTTGCTGATCCAGTACCGTTCGCCCATGTCGGTAGTGGTATTTCCGAGAATGGTAAACCAGAGTACAAATATGCAGGCGGCTTCTCCGGCTATGGAAAGCGCCAGGTTATTTTCATTGATTGGTGTGGGTATTGATACCTTGAAATGGTTTGCCATTCTGATTATGGCCATATCTGCATTGAGTGTTTTCATCAGCTTATTTAATTCCATGAAAGAGAAAAAATACGACCTGGCTATTATGCGTTGCCTTGGTGCTTCCAGAATCAAAATCTTTTTTCTGGTGATGCTGGAAGGCTTGCTGATTACCTTAACAGGAGCTATAGTGGGTTTAGTCATCGGCCATGTGGCTTTAAGTATGATTGGTCATTTCCAGGAATCTGCCCAGGCACGGCTTACTGGTGCCTATTTTGTGGCTGATGAATTATACCTCATAGGCGCAGGTATGGCTATAGGCATTATTGCAGCGATTATTCCGGCGATACAAACCTACAGGGTTGATATTGCCAGTACCCTTTCAAAAGATAAATAATGAAATACGTATTGTTGATTGCCTTCTTTTTTTTCAGCTGCGCTGGACTTCGTGCCCAGGTAAAAGTACATAAAGATATGCGTACACCCACCTGGAATTTAATCGGTTTGCGTTATGACAAGCAGGTAGAGCACTTAAAATGGGTAAGTGTCTTCCCTCCTGAACTGATGGCCTTAAATAACAAAGTGATTGAACTGCCGGGCTACATCTACCCTACTAAAGTGGGCGCAAAATTTTCAGAGTTTATGCTGTCTATTGTACCTATAGAATCTTGCCCGTTCTGCGGCAGTGGAGATATTCCCTCCATGATTGAGGTGAAAATGGTATCAGCCATCCCTTTTACAGATAGGCCGATTAAAATAAAAGGGAAATTTGTGATCAATAATTCTGGAGATGACCGTTCTGAATTCTTTTTATTAGGTGCTAAACAAATCCCATGAGAAAGCTGACTGTAATTATTTTATTTTTTTATGTAAATTTTTGTTCGGCACAACAGAAACCGCACCGGCCGGGTGATGAACTGCGGTCGCTAAACTGGGATGTGATTGGTAGCGTTAAATTTGAACTGAACGATAAAAATGAGCTCCTCCCGATTTACGGACCGACCATCAATCGTTTTAAGGATGCAGAGTTTGATTTGACTGGTTACCTGATTCCGGTCAAAAGCGGTAAAAAACAACAAAGGTTTTTATTGGCTACCCTACCCATCAATCAATGCTTTTTTTGCGGGCAGAATGGTGTGCCCATTATGATTATGGTGGAACTCAGTGATCCGGTTGATTTTACCGATAAACCCATCCGGGTAAAAGGAATTTTGAAGCTGGCCAATACCAACGCCACTTATGAACCGCCTGTATCCATTAAGAATGCCAAAGTAATTCGTTAATTTTACATTATGAACCAGAAGGAAACACAGCAATATGAAGATCTTTTAGTTAAAAACGGACTGAAAAGGACAGGCGCACGCTTACAGGTTTTAGATATTTTATCTCACCGTGATTCTGCCACCTCTCAGCCTTATCTGGAAAATGTGGTGGGCAAGGAAATTGACCGGGTAACCCTTTACCGGATTTTAAAAACTTTTGAAGAGAAAGGCATTATCCACCGCGTTTTAGATAATCAGGGTACGGCTAATTATGCCATCTGCTCCAATTCCTGTTCGGAACATGACCACCATGATGAGCATGTGCATTTCAACTGCAGCAAGTGTTTACAGGTTTATTGCCTGGATGAGGTGAAGATTCCGTCATTAAAAATTGAAAAAGGCTTTAAAATTGAAGATATGAATCTGGTTGTTTCGGGAATTTGCAAGGCCTGCAATAAGGCTAATTAATTCGCTATGAATTGGTTATTCCTGCGAATTTAAAATCATTGAAAATTCTTTAAAATATATTTTTGCTTTATAGATAGAACTTCTATATTTGCAGCTCATTAAAAAATGAGCCTCGGTAGCTCAGCTGGATAGAGCGTCGGTTTTCTAAACCGAGGGTCAGGGGTTCGAGTCCCTTCCGGGGTACATTTAAAGGTCTTTAGTTTGCTAAAGACCTTTTTTTATACCAGAACTTTTCAGGTTTTCTCTGGCTCCGTTATTATGTCCAATACGATATTTTCGCTAACGCTTTTATAGAACATAAAAAAGCCGCTTCGAAATAATTCGAAGTGGCTTAATTACCTAACCTAATTACACCTTACATTTTCGCAGCAGCTTTTTTAGCTTTGTGATGATGTTTGGTATGCGCTTTTTTTACATGTGTTTTTTCTGTTTTTGCTTTAACAGGTTCTTTGGTTTGAGCATTTGCTGCATTTACAGCGAAAGTAGCTACCAGGGCGATCATTAAAACTTTAATTGCTTTCATTTTGATATGATTTAGGGGTTAATAAACCTTGTTAATTGTTTAATAAATTTCCACATATCAAATGAAGAATTGATGAATTTATCCCTTCTTTTAAATTAATTATTGTTGGTGCTAATCTATGGCAATCAACTGGTTAAATACGGCCATGGTAGCTACCGGAGCATCCGCCGGGTAAGTGGTATAATGAATGGTCAGCTTATGCTGATCAATGGAAAACTTTCCGCTATCAAATAAAATATAATTTACCGGGGTATTCGTGATGATTTTGCCCGTAGCAGATTTCTCAAGGTTACTCGCAGTATTCACAATTAAACGATCTCCGGAAATCGTATATTTCCCAATCACTTCCATTTGCCAATATTGATTATTCTGATCTCTGATTTGCATGGAGAATTGACCTCCTGTTGCGAAAAGCAATCTCCTGCTATATGCTTTTTGAGGTGTTTCTTCCCATGCCCCGGTTAAGACATCCTTTGGTACAGCAGGTATTTTGTCTTTCCTACAAGAGACGATGACCAAAGAAAGTAAAAGTAGCAACCCGCTAATTGATCGTAATTTATGCTTCATATTTTTATTAGTTTACATGATAAACGGTTATAAGATCATAAAACGCTACAAAACTGAAGTATATTTATTTAAAATCAATCAGGAATAAACGGGAGTTTGAATTTATCGCTAAATGCTAAGCATCTTCACCATTCCATACATCATCATCAGCTTGCTTAATTTCATCATGACTGGATGTGGCCGATTTAAATTCTTCATGGTGATAATTGCGTTCGGGATTTTCAGGTAGCATATCCTCGTGGTTCGGAATCGTTTTCCTTAAATGTTCTGTTTTTTTTACCTCTGGCAAGTCATCATGAATAACGGAAGGCGTTAAAATCTTTTTTTCGGGATGCAGGTTATTTTCCATAATGATTAAAGGGCAAATTTCAAGCCACAAGCAAAGATGCATTTAAAATAGGATCAAATAACAAAAAAGTTAGATGTACTGATAGCGTTTGTGGAAGGAGATTTTATGATACTCCTAAATAAAAATGAGGCCTTTTGAGCCTCATTTTACACGACCAATGTTTAATAGTTACCGGTCACCCCTACTTCCAGTCCGCGCAATTCTGCAAGTCCCCTTAATCGCCCTATGGCCGAATAACCAGGATTGCTTTGCTTGGCCAGATCATCCAGCATCTGGTGGCCATGATCCGGACGAAATGGAATTGACCGGTCTCTCAGGGCATTTTCTGCCGAAAGGGCTTTCATGATTTCGTACATATTTACATCGCCGCCCAGGTGGTCCGCTTCGTAAAAACTACCATCTTCATCTTTACTCACGTTGCGTAAATGCGCAAAATATATTCTGTCTTTTACAAGGTTAAAAATTTCCAGGGCATTGTTTTTCATTCCGGCACCTAATGATCCCGTGCAGAAACATACGCCATTAAATGCTTGGTTAACTTCTTCTATGATATATTTAAAATCTTCCAGCGTGCTGGCGATGCGTGGCAGTCCTAAAATCGGATAAGGCGGATCATCAGGATGAATGGTCATTTTGATGCCTTCTGCTGTACATACATTGGCAATAGCATTTAAAAAATATTTCAGGTTTTCTTTTAAACCCTGCGTTCCGATAGCAGCATATTCATCAATACTGGTCCTCAAGGTTTCCAGTTCAATTTCCTTTTCATTTGGGATGCCCATTAAAACGTTAATCCGCAGATCAGTTAGTTCCTGTGCACCCATTGTGGCATATTTATCTGCTGCACGTTTTAAAATCGATTCGGAATAGTCCTCTCTGGCACCTGCCCTTTTTAAAATATACAGGTCAAATATGGCGAGGTCAATCCAGTTGAAATATAAAGCTTTCGAGCCATCTGTCATTTCCAGATCAAGCTGTGTACGGGTCCAGTCTAACACTGGCATGAAATTGTAACACACAATTTTTATTCCACAGGCCGAGAGGTTTTGAAGGGAAATTTTATAATTCTCCAGGTAGTGATCTGCATCTGCCCTTCGGGTTTTAATGGCCTCATGTACCGGTACACTTTCTACTACAGACCATGTCAAACCGGCTGCTTCAATAATGGCTTTCCTTTCTTCAATGTCTGCCAATGGCCAGATTTCACCATGGGGAATATGATGAAGTGCTGTTACAATCCCCGTTGCGCCTGCCTGCTTCACATCTTGCAAACTTACCGGATCAGCAGGACCATACCAGCGCCAGGTTTGTTCTAATTTTTTATAATTCATGTTATATTTGGTTAATCTATCCGATCCTTTAAGAGCCTTGCGTTAAATCTGAAATTTTTAATTAAACACCAGAAAATGCGCAGAAACCACCATCTACGGTAATGTTTTCTCCGTTGACAAACTTCGATGCATCACTTAAAAGATAAACCAGCGCCCCAATTAATTCTTCAGGTGCACCAAAACGTTTAAACGGCGTTTTAGTAATAATGGCATTACCTCTGGCAGTTAATGAGCCATCCGGATTGGTGAGCAATGCCCGGTTTTGGTTGGTAATGAAAAATCCGGGTACGATGCCATTGATTCTGATTTTATCCTGATAACGGTTAGCGAGTTCTACCGACATCCATTTGGTATAACTGTCAACAGCAGATTTAGCCATGGAATACCCCAATACCCTGGTGATGGCCTGTGTGGCAGAAACCGAAGATATATTGACGATACTGCCCCCATTTTTAGCAATCTCCTGACCAAAAATTTGAGTTGGGATAATGGTTCCGAACAAGTTTAAATCGAAAACCTGTTTCAAGGCTGAAATGTTAAGGTCGAAGATGTCGCTTCCCGGCTGGATTACGGCCTCGGCTACATTGCCTCCCGCTGCATTCACCAAAGCATCTATTTTGCCATAGGTTTCCATGATTCGTGTTTTGGCTGCCAGGAGCGCCTGCTCATCCAGCACATCTGCGATAATATAAATGGCTTTGCCACCGGCATCGGTTACTTCTTTCGCACGGAGTTTCGCTACCTCCTCATTTCGGCCAATAACCACAAGACTTGCTTCCGCGGCATGCAGGCCCTGAAGAAATGCTTCACCCAGTACGCCTGTTGCGCCGGTTACCACCACTACTTTATCTTTTAAAGAGAAAAGATTTTCGATTTTTTTGATCATGTTTAGGTTTTTATCTGGTTTATTCTACCACTAATGTGGTAATGGAATGTGGCAGGCTGGTGGTATTCGCAGCCTCTCCCTTAATCCACAAACTATATTTTAATTTCTCATCTGACTGATTCATCACCACCACCACTAATTTGCCATCGGTATTCAGGAAAGCAGTTGATTGCAATAAATCTCTGCTGGAAGCTACGCCTACTCTTTTAGCACCAGGACGGATAAATTTGGAAAAATGGCCCATATAATAATAAGCATTGGTATAGATAAGCTTATCTTTTTTAAGATCTGCATGCACAGGTGCAAAACAAAAATTTCCCACATGGTTTGGTCCGCCCTTTTCGTCTAAAAGAATATTCCAATCGGTCCAGGCTGCAGTTCCGGTATTAAAATCATTGATCATGGAATAGCCATAACGCTCTCCCAAAGTCCAGTCATCCAATTTATTTACATCAAATTTTTCTTTGCAACCTTCAGTAAAAATCAATGCCTTATCCGGATAAGCCTCATGTGTTTGGCGTACGTTACCAAACTGCATGCCGCTGCCTGTCCAGGTTTCATACCAGTGGAAACCGATGCCCCAAACGTATTTAGCAGCATCTTTATCGTTTAGAATGGTACTTGCCCTCTGGAAAATCTGATCACGGTTATGATCCCAGGCGATTAACTTTTTAGATGCCAAGCCTGATTTTTGCAGAGTTGGACCTAAGAAATTCTTGATAAAATCACGTTCTTCTTCAGCTGTATATACACATGATTCCCAGATCTGTTTAGCCATGGGTTCATTCTGAACAGATAAACCCCAGATCGGAATGCCCATTGCTTCATAGGTTTTAATAAACTTTACATAATGGTTAGCCCAGCTCTGGCGAAATTTAGGAAGCAGGTGTCCGCCTTTAATTAAGCTGTTGTTATCCTTCATCCAGGCGGGTGGCGACCAAGGGCTTACAAATAAAGTTAATTTACCGCCAGCGGCAGCAGTGGCCTGTTTGATTAATGGAATTTTAAACTGCTCATCATGTGCTACACTAAAGGTTTTTAAATCTTTATCTCCATCTTTCACATAAGTATAACTGTCGCTGGAGAAATCGCAGCTGGCAATATTGGTCCGGGCCAGTGTATAGCCGATTCCCTTATCTTTATTATAATAGGCTTCCAGTAATTCCTGCTGGTTCTTTTTAGATAGCCTGGCAAACGTTTCAGCCGAGGCATCAGTTAAGGCACCGCCGATTCCCACCATGGTTTGATACTTTACCGTGGGGTCTACAAAAATGCAGGGTTCTGTTTCAAAAGGTTGCTTATTTTCTATGAAATTTAATGTTTCTGTTTTACTGATCCGGTATTCAGACTTTTCAGCTGTGGTGTAAACAGTTACTTTTTTATTTCCGATGCTATAGTTTGCGGCGGGCCTGGTTATCTGTTTCTTTTGCTGTGCCGATGTACCAAAAGCTGTTGCCAGAAGCAGTAAAACACTTAAATGTTGTTTCATTATTATTTCTTTAATTTACGTTTAGATCTTCAAAGAGATCTCAGGTGAATGATTGCCGAATTTCAGGATAAAACCATTGATTCTACCCAGGCAAACATCATTTTAACGTATCTTTTTTATGGATGATGTCTGTTAACCGCCTAACAGGCTATCCCTTAAAAAGATAAATTTTAATTATTTATATTTCGCTTGCATTTGATCATAAAAATCTTTCACAATAAAAAAAGCTTTCTTTTTCTTCCCGGTTTCACTGATCAGCCCTTTGCGGTTCCAGAAATTCTGATAAACAGGGTGCTGCCTTCTCGGCGACCTGAAATCAGCCAGAATCCATGGTGTTACCCCGCGCAATGCATTGATTTTACTTAACATGCTAAACTGATTTTTATAAAGTGCTTCCTGGTATTCTTCACTCCAGCGGGTACTTTCATCACCGTGAAATCCACCCAAAGCATCTCCGCCAAATTCACTGATGACTACTGGTTTTTTATATTTGATATCAAAAGTATATTTAGACAGTTCTGCCGGTGTGCCGCCCCAGTACCAGCCTGCATATTCATTAAAGCTCACCAAATCGATGACTTCACCCAAAGGATCATTTAAAACCATGGTATTGCCCTCACGGTGAACTTCCAATGCTGCAGCCACCAGTCGACTGTCGTCAAGCATACGTGCTGTTTCGGCCAGGTTTCTCATGAAACTCAGGCGGGCTTCGCTCAGTGGTGTTTCATTTCCAATTGACCAGATGATTACACTTGCACGGTTTTTGTCTCTTACAATTAAATCGGTCAGCTGTTGTTTCGCATTGGCGTAGGTGGAAGGATTGGTCCAGCTAATGGTCCAGTACACCGGCACTTCGGCCCACACCATTAATCCCATTTCATCGGCTAAGCGCAGCATTTCTTCGTTATGGGGATAATGTGCCAGGCGAACATAGTTGCAGTTCATGTCTTTTGCCCATTGCAGCATCATCCTCATATCACCTTCCGAACGCAAACGGCCTGCCAGCAATGGGTTTTCATCATGAATGGAAACACCACGCAGGAAAGTGCTTTTACCATTCAGGAGAATAGAATCACCCTTTACCTGAATGGTTCTGAACCCGATTTTATCGTTGATGTCTTCCTTATCGCTTTTAATATTCACGCCATACAACTTCGGGCTTTCAGGCGTCCAAAGGGATAAATTATTCCAGGTAAATTCATCATTGATTTTTCCTTCGGCATCAGTTTTATATTTCTTTTCAAGCTTTAATTCTGGGATAGACAGGGTAATGTCCTGCCCTGCTGTCGCGTCAGACAGTTTCATAGAGAAATTAAGCAGGTTATTATTTCCCTTTACAAGCTGGAGTTTATAGTCACTGATGAAATGATCCGGAAATTCGGCCAGATAAACATCGCGTGTAATTCCACCATAATTCCACCAGTCGGTATTCACCGTAGGGATTTCATCAGGCTTACGGATATTGTCAACTTTCAAAATCAGTGTATTTTCACCTGGCTTTAAACCAGCTGTAACATCAAACTGGAAAGGCGTAAAACCACCTTTATGGATGCCCAGCTTTTTACCATTCAGGTAAACATGTGCCTCATAGTTCACAGCTCCGAAGTACACATAATATTTTTTTCCCTTTTCTGGCTTAACATCAAATTTTCTGCGCAGCCAAACATTACCCTCGTAAAGCGATAATTGTTCTGATTGAGAATTCCAGTCTCCGGGAACATTCATCTGTGGCGAGAGGTCAAAATTATATTCTATTAATTCTGTTTTGTCTTTCTGTACCCGGTCATCATAATACCCTCCCGTTCCACTTTTAGATTCATCAAAAGGCTGATGACGGTAATCGTAATAACCGTTTTCATAGGGATCAACAATATAATTCCATTTACCATTTAAACTCTGGATTTTTCTGCCCTGAATGTTCTGGATAGCACTAACCTGGGCATTGGCGATAAATGAAAAGCAAACAAAAAGTATGATATAACCTGATCTAAGCATAATTATTTTTCTTTAATGTGTAATGAACTGATCCAAAACTAACAATTAATTAACAGACGGTGTTTCCAAAAGGGAGGTAATTTGAAGAAAATTTATGTTAAAAGACTTTAATTGATTATTTTTTCTGATATCACCATTCCACTTATTCCCCTGCAAATGATACATTATTATAGCTGATCAACTGCATGTATTACGTTGGAAAGATTCGGTTATGGATAAAATTCCGGGCATAGAAAAAATAATGATCATAGGTTATTATTTGCAGAACGAATTTAAAAAAGCTTCATACAGGATCTGATTAAAGTAGCATATAAATAAAGTAAATCGGTTTCCATCACCATTTCAAACGTTTGAAATAATTGCAGATTTTGCTTAACTATGCGTAGAGATTTAAAAGATGATTCGCAACACACCCGTTACGCTGAAATTCCTGGCCGAAAAACTAAAAATGTCGGTATCTACCGTTTCTAAAGCGCTGAACGATTATCCCACCATTAATGCCTATACCAAAAAGCGCGTTCAGGAAATGGCCAGGGAGCTGCACTTCACCCCAAACAAATCAGCCATTAATTTACAGGAAAGAAAATCACGGATCATTGGCATTATCCTGCCCAATCTTTTAGATCATTTTTTTACCAGAAGCATTTATGGTGTAGAGCAATTTGCCACCGCAAACGGCTATAACGTAATCATTAAACAAACCCACGATGAACTGGAAAAGGAAATTCAGGCTGCAGATATGCTGCTGAAAAGCCGGGTGGATGGATTAATTATTGCCATTTCTAAAAATACACAAGATTTTGCGCACCTGGGCCAGTTCGAAAACCTGGGAATACCTGTGGTTTATTATGCCAGAAATCCAAGTTTCAATTTAAGCTGTCATAAAGTGCTGGGCAATACTTTTCAGGGTTGTTATGAGGCCACCCGTTTTTTAATCCAGCGAAAGCACCGGCAGATTGCCTACCTCGGCGGCCCTAAAATGATCAGTTTTACGCACGACCGCTTTAATGGATATATTCATGCCCTGAGAGATCATGCCATCCCTTTTAATGCCGATCTGGTGGCCTATACGGATTTTGATCAGCAGAGTACGATAGCAGCTATACAGCAATTATTCTCGAATACCGATTATTTACCTACAGCCCTGGTGGCGTTTAAAGAATCCGTTTTGTTTGATGCAATTAAATACCTGCGCGCTGTAAATTATGCCCACCTTCGGAATATGGAATTTATAGGTTTTGGCAATCATGCCTTTATCAGTTACCTGGATATTCCGCCTGTTGCCTCTGTAGAAGAACAGCCGGAGGACGTGGGTGAAAATGCGGTGAAACTACTGCTTCAACTGATGAATAAAGAAATTGACCACTCAGAATACCAGAAGATCATGGTAGATTGCAGGTTGGTTGTTCATGAGTAGTAACAATAAGCCCTGCCTGAAAACATTGAATTAACTCATGTAATCATTCTGCCGCATCAGGAGTGCCCTGTATTTATTAAAAATGGCGGTTTTAGAAACAAATCCCTTATAATGATTGGCCTCATCCGTTACCGGTAAAACCCATACATTATCTTGCTCCATTTTCTGCAAAACCACTTTTAAATCGTCATTTTCAATCACAGTATTTGGCGCTGCCTGCACCAGGTTGGTAGCCAGCAGGTTTTCCTGATCCGGATGGTTAACCATTTGACTGAAAAGCTCTTCTATATAGATAATTCCTTTAAAATCTCCGGTTTCATCCGTCACTGCACAAATATTTTTATGCGACTGCACAATCTCGTTCATCTTTAAAGCAATCTGATCGTTCATCTGTAACTGGGGATACGTTTTTTCAATAAGGTATTTGAGTTTCATCTGGTTCAAAACCGTAGTGTCTTTATCCTCATGAGACAATAGTTCGCCTTTATCCGCCAGTACCTTAGTGTAAATAGAATGTTTTTGTGAACTGCGGTTTATGGCATAAGAAATGGCCGTAGTAATCATTAAAGGAACCATCAGGATGTATCCACCAGTAATTTCTGCAATCAGAAAAATGCCCGTTAACGGCGCATGCATAATAGAACCTAATGCAGCAGCCATACCCGCTACAATAAAATTAGATACATTTAAATGTGCCAGGCCCGAAAGATTTACCACGTAGGCGAAGATAAAACCGATTAATCCGCCCATAATTAAACTGGGCGCGAAGGTACCACCATTACCGCCGGCACCCAGCGTGATGAGGGTAGCCAGTGATTTCATAAAGATCGTAACCACCGTAAATAACACCACCATGGCCGGAATGGAATTGTAACTTTCAAAAATACTGTTGTTAATGACAGCCAGATAATCTCCCCTCAGCAGATTCTTCATCGTGATATAACCTTCTCCATACAAGGTGGGAAAAAGAAATACCAGAAAGCCAAGCATTAAACCACCCACCACTACTTTGGTGTAGGGATGTTTAATTTTATAGAACAATCCCTTTACCGCATAATTCGCTTTTGTAAAATAGATGGAAAAAAGGCCAATTAAACCAGCCAGTAGCACATAATAAAATAATGCATTGATCTGCCAGCCTTCGGTTACCAGGAAAAATAATTGCTGGGTGTAAAAGATCCGGGCCACTACCGCTGCTGTAGCTGCTGAAAGTAAAAGCGGAATAAAAGCTGGGATGGTAAATTCTGGCAATAAAATTTCAATGGCGAAAACGATTCCGGCTACCGGACTGTTAAAAGCACCGGCAATACCTGCCGCGGCACCACAGGCTACCAGCATGGTAATCTCCCGGTAAGATAAGCCCAGAAAGCGACCAAGATTAGACCCTATCGATGCACCACTGGTGACAATGGGCGCTTCCAGACCTGTAGAACCTCCAAAACCCACTGTGATGGCCGCTGTGATAATTTGTGAATAAATATTATGTGCCTCTACCCGGCTTGATTTTTTGGAGATGGCGTAAAGTAAAGGAGTTAAACCCGTTTCAAATTTACTTTTACGAATGAAATATTTGATGTATAAAACCGTCAGAAAAATACCAATCATCGGAAAAATAAAATACAGGTAATATTTGTATTTCCAATGCCAGTCTGACTGGAGAAATTCTTCAATATGATGGGTTAAACTTTTAATTGCCGCTGCCGCAAGTCCGGCGAGAACACCAACAATTACGGCCAGTATAATGAGGAAGTTACGGTTTGATATTTTTGATTTTCGGTACTGATTAATGTTATCAAGGTAATTGACAAAGCGGATATACATTCTATTGAATTTTAATATAGAGCGAATGTTCCAAATGTAGGTAAAAGTGATTATCAGGTCAACTTTTAATGCATTATTTAAGCGTCAAATTTATCCAAAAGCTTGATAAGGGTAGCAAAATCTTTCGGATAGGGTGCCTCGATGGTAATATCCTGATCATCCAGGCCTTTAAATACCAGATGCCTCGCGTGTAAAGCAAAACGTTTCATTACCGGCTGCTCTTCTTCTCCTTTAGTGAGCTTATATCCGCGTTTGATGGAAGAGAGAAAAACAGGTTTTCCTTTGTACATCTCGTCACCTACAATGGCAGCCCTTTGCGTAGCCAGGTGAATCCTGATCTGGTGCATTCTTCCGGTAATGGGCTTGCATTCTACCAGGGTGTAGTGTTTATAATATTTTAAAGAATCAAATATGGTTTCTGCCCTTTTGCCTTCAGCCCGATCGATGGTTACGTTTTTGTTTCCATCATTCAGAATTGGTAAATCAACCAATAACTGATCGAAGATCACATGGCCATCTACTACTGCATGATACGTTTTATTGACTTTCCGTCTTTCAAACTGCATGGAAGCATGGCGGTAAGCTTCCGGATTTTTAGCAATAATCAAAGCACCAGAGGTTTCCTTATCCAACCGGTGACAAACCTGTGCATCATCACTGTATTGTTTGGCCAGGCGTAAAACATTGGTTTCTCCTGAACCGCCCCTTTCATCAAGTGAAGCCAGGAATGGAGGTTTATTGATCACGATAAAATTATCGTCTTCGAATAGGATAAGGTCTTTAAAATTGGGATACTTCAAATTGTGTATTGGTTAATGCGCCGCAAAAATACAATTTTATTTTTTAATGCTTTAAACTCGTGAAAAGAAAGATTGCTTCACACCGTCGCTCAGCCCGCAACTTCAGTTCGCAATGACGGTTTACGGTGAATTCGTCATTGCGAGGCGGCTTTTTCAGCCAGCGAAGCAATCTGTTTTGTCGTTTTTACGATAGAGATTGCTTCACACTAACGCTTAGTTCGCAATGACGATAGCACTTGCCGTCATGTCCTATATATAAAAAACAGAAGCCGCAAACGCGCTGAATGTCATCTGCGAATTTGCGGCTTTTAATTTCGTTGTGGTCAGTCCATGTTGCTGACTTCAGACGTGAATAACTATCTAAGAAAGTTCGAACTTGTAGCCCACGCCTTTTACGGTTGACACATAGGTTTCACCCAGTTTTTCCCTGAGTTTACGGATATGCACATCAATGGTTCTGTTGGTTACCACTACTGAATCTTCCCAGATATTTTTAAGGATAGATTCACGGGTATACACTTTTCCCGGTTTAGAAGCCAGCAGATATAACAATTCAAATTCTTTCTTTGCCAGCACCACCTTGTTACCACCCTGAAATACCAGATAAGCTTCACGGTCGATTACCAGATCCCCAATTTCCAGTTTATTCTCTGAAATTTCTTCTGTGCCTGAATTTCTTCTGAGGATGGCATTAATGCGGCTGACTAAAGCACGTGGTTTAATCGGTTTGGCGATGTAATCATCTGCGCCAACATTAAAACCGGCTATTTCTGAGTACTCTTCACTCCTGGCGGTTAAAAACACCATAAATGTATTTTTAAATTCAGGAATAGCACGCATCAGGCGGCAGGCTTCAATGCCGTCCATCTTAGGCATCATGATATCCAGGATAATCAAATCAGGATGAACTTTCTTGGCTACCGTAATTCCTTCCTGACCATTTGAAGCTGTAAAAACCTGATAGCCTTCCTTTTTCAGGTTATATTCAATCAGTTCCACAATGTCTGGTTCATCATCAACAATTAATATTTTCTGACCTGGATTATTCATAGTTAAATATTTGTTACGAAAGTAGTATCTCTGATGTAACTCTTCGTTAAGCCTAAGTTAATAAATTGTTAACGACTTAAATTAGTTTAACATTGAATTTCTTTTAACGTAATGTTTTTCCTAAAAAAGCATCCAGTTCCTCTCCACGCAAGTTTTTAGCTGCAATTTTTCCTGAAGGATCAATTAAAAAGGAAGCCGGAATGGCCTGAACCTGGTATTTTTTGACCGTTTCGCCGTTAAAATCTTTCAATTCTGATACATGTGTCCACATTAAACCATCCGCTTTAACCGCACCCAGCCAGGCTGCTTTATCGGTATCCAGAGAAATGCCCAGGATGTCGAAATTTTTACCTTTGTATTTATTATACACCTTTACCACATTCGGGTTTTCCTGACGGCAAGGCTGGCACCATGAAGCCCAGAAATCCACCAAGACGTATTTCCCCTTATAATCAGCTAAACTCACTGGCCTTCCATCAGCGGTATTAATGGTAAATGCCGGAGCAACCTGGCCTACCTGAACGGCCTTTAACAAAGCCATTTGTTTGATAAAGGCATCCACTGTAGCATTTCCTTTAATCTGGTCTTTAATTTCATCAGCGAAAGTAACCAGTTCTGCTTCAAATTCCTGCGGACTTAACGTATTCATGGCATAAAAACTGGCCAGCGTACCTTTGTTATCCTTTGCAAATTTAAGGATGGAAGTATTTAGCTGGTTGATGTAAGATTCATACTGGGGTTTCATTTCTTCCAGTACAGCCGCCCTGTTTTGTGGTTGTTTGGCAACTTTTGCTTCAAAATCTGCCTGCAGCTTTTCTACCTGTTTCGCAAAATTATTCCGAAGTGCATTCAGTTCAGATAATTTTTCCACTTCATTGGCTCCTGAAATTTTGTAGGCCATTGTTTTATCAGCAAGGTCTGCTTCCAGTTTGATGTCATCTCCGTTTTTGGCAATCAGCATAAATTCATGATTGCCTATAGAAACCCTGAAAAAATCAACAGATGGTGTTTTTCTGATAAATTTGAATTCGCCTTTTTCTGATAGATTGGTTGAATCTATGGCCACCATCTGGCTGTTTTGCATGCCAAAGAGAAACACTTTTTTCTCAGTTCCGGGGTTCTTGAAGATACCATCAATAGTAAAACTATCCTTGGGTTTACATGCCGTGAAAGCAATTGCGATCAATATGATCAGGCTTAAGTTTTTCAATTTCATTATTTCAGTTTTTCTAATATTAATTCGTTGAGTTTTTTGGCATCCGCCCTGCCTTTTGCCAGTTTCATGACGTCGCCAACAAAAAGGCCCAAAACACCCTTTTTACCTTTTTTATAAGCTTCTACCTGTTGCGGGTATTTGTTCAATACTTCATCAATAAATCCATCAAGTTCGTTGCTGTTTTCACTGATCAGTAAGTTCAGGCGTTCTGCTAAAACAGCAACATCAACACCAGTACTTTCTTCAGCTGCCGGTAATAACTGCTGAATGGCAATTTGCTGGGTTAATTTTTTATCATCAACCAGATTGATGGCTTTCGCGAGCTGATCCGGCTTAATTTTATAGGCTCCAATGGCAATGCCCTTTTCACTTAAAACTGCTCTGATAGGGCCAATTAACCAATTAATCAGTGTTTTTTTGATCTTTACTTCGGGTAAGGTTTGATTAAAATAATGAAGCAAATCCGTGTCTTCTGCAAATAAAGTCGCATCAGCCTTGCTGATACCAAATTCAGCAATTAACTGAGTGGAGATCTCATTTGGCAAAGCTGGCATGGCGGCCTTAATTTCGGAGAGCCATTCATCAGAAATATAAATGGGTGACAGATCCGGATCAGCAAAATACCGGTAATCATTGGCCTCTTCTTTGGTGCGCATGGGTGATGTGGTACCTTTATCGGCATCAAAATTCAAAGTGCTCTGGATAATTTTTCCACCCTCACTGATCACCTTAACCTGTCTTCCAAATTCAAATTCCATGGCCCTGCGTACATTTCGCATAGAATTCAGGTTTTTAACTTCACAACGTGTGCCAAAGCTACTGGTACCCTTTTCACGGATGGAAATATTCGCATCGCAACGCAGGCTGCCTTCTTCCATATTGCCGTCACTCACATTTAAATGCCGAACCAGTTTCCTGATTTCGCTCAGTAATGCAGATGCTTCTTCCGCACTGCGGATATCGGGCTCGGTGACAATTTCAATTAAAGGCACACCTGCACGGTTTAAATCAACCAGTGAATACTGGTCATCCTGATCGTGGATGCTTTTGCCTGCATCTTCTTCCAGGTGAATGCGGTTAATACCTATTTTCTTTTTTGAACCATCATTTAATTCCACCTCCAAAAATCCGTTGATGCAAATGGGCTGATTATCCTGCGTAATCTGGTATCCCTTTGGCAAATCGGCATAGAAATAGTTTTTACGGTCGAAATGATTCAGCTGGTTAATGGTACAGTTTAAGGCCAGGCCAATGCGTACAGCCTTTGCCACAACTTCTTTATTCAGCTTCGGCAAAGCACCTGGTAAAGCCAGGGATACGGTAGAAATATGTTGATTCGGTAAAGCCCCGAAAGATGCACTGTCAGCAGAAAATATCTTGGTATTGGTATTTAACTGAACATGTATTTCCAATCCTGAAACAAGCTCGTATCTGCTTTCGGGTGTCCCTAAACTCATATAAAATGATGCCTTTTAAATGTATGGTGATTGCAAATATAGCAAACAATGTGAAATAGAATGACCACAATTTAACTGAACCTCCTTTTAATCTTGACAGGAAAAACGGGTGAAGTGTTTTCTGTTTTGGCTCCTGCTTAAAAGCGTTTTAAAGATGTTATGCCAGGAAGGGTAAATTTACTGATCAGTATTAATCAGATTGGTTCGCCAGAGCAAGTAGCCGAGGCGACCACAACATGCCGCCACAAAATATTCCACATTGGCAGGCACATCATTTACGATGCGGTAACGTATTTTAAATTTAGGGTTATAACTGATATAAATTACCAGGTCATCCTTTGAGAAGCCACTTCCGGTTAATGCTTTAAGGTGTACTTCAGCAAGTTCCTTTGCGGCACGCTTTAAACGCTCATTCATGATTTTAGCCAGGTGTTTAGCCGGAACAAAATCAGTCTCCGGGATGGCCAGCACAGTCACAGTCATGCCGCAAATTTATAGGGATAATCGACTTTTGCAAATGGCTGATGCTAAATTATTGAAATTGAGAGCTATTAATTTTGACACCCGGAAAGCAGATTGCCCTTGGCCATGGTCATCATTTTTACACTTCCAAAACTTTTTACTTTTAAAATTTGTTGCCTAAATATGAAATCTTTCAACCTTGAAGTCATTCTGGATGGAGAAAATACAAGTATCACCGTCAGCGAAGCAGATGGTATTTTTGAGATTATCCATGAGGGGCATATTGTTGCGGCATTGAGGCCTCCGGGCGAAGACTGGCAATTGCTTCCACTGGATGAATTGATTGAAAAGGTTTCTTTGTTCGAAAGTGATCTTGCCCCGCAAAGCCACCACATTGCCCTGCATTCGCCTGTTATCAATCAGATTATTGCCGAAATTGAAACCCGCTCACACCACAGCCTTCTATAACACTACCGGTCTATTCCAACTCAATCATCAGTGCACTTTCTGCATAACCAGGCTGAGCAATTTAATTTATTTTATTCCTGACAAGTTCATTTCCAGGCTTTAAGCACTACTTTGTTTATATACATGATACGGGCGGACAGAATTATAGAACTTTTGTTTCAATAATACTGTTCTCCTTGAAACATGTCTTAACCAGCATTATGATTCTATCCTTATCTAAAAAAAACGTTATTCTTTTCTCCACATCACCAGATCCCTTTTTGCGTTTATCAGTTATTGTTCCGGTTAAAAATGAGGAAGCTTGTATTGCCCATACATTGGATGCCATCCGTATGCAGGTTGATCCATCTGGAATCCCTGTTCCACCCAAATATTTTGAAGTTTTGGTGCTGGCCAATAATTGTACTGACCGTACTTTTGAAATCTGCCGGAATTATCAGCTTCAATACCCTGAACTGAGGTTGCATGTGGCAGCAATCACGCTGGAAGGTAAAGCGGCTCATATTGGCACAGCCAGGAGATTACTAATGGATGCCGCCTATCAACGGCTGATAGAAGTGGCCGGATACCGTGGTATCATTGTTTCTACAGATGGTGATAGCCAGGCTGATCCGCAATGGTTATATCACATTATGGACGAAATGGAAAACGGTGCGGATGTTGTGGGTGGTAGAATTTTACCCAGAGATACACCACTTCAATCTAAATTGCACCACCTGCGTGATGTGACGTACCGCTTGTTTACAAGCCGGCTGGAATCCGTTCTTGATCCATGTATATCCAATCCATGGCCAAGGCACTTCCAATGCTATGGCCCAAGCCTGGCGGTTACTTGTGAAATGTATGATCGTTCGGGAAGATTACCAGCCATCCCATACCTCGAAGATGAAGAATTCAGAAAACGTTTAAAAAGAATAGATGCCAAAATCAGGCATTCTCCAAAAGTGAAAATCTATACTTCCTCGAGGCTTAATGGCAGGGTGGAATTTGGATTTTCGGTACAATTACAACAATGGCAGGATATGAGTACCAAGGGAGAGCAACAGTTAGTGGAATCACTGGAAACACTGATTTTTAAACTAAGCACTAAAAATTCACTCCGGAAACTCTGGACAAGCCGCAAACAATGTCCTGCCTTCTATACGGAACTCAAGGAAATGGCTGCTGCACTGGCCATTGATTTTCATGCACTTAAAATGGCTGTACAAAACAATCAGTATTTTGAAAGCTTGTGGGAACAGATGGAGGAACATCTTTTATCTTCCGGACATCAGCAGATTATCATGGAACCTATTTCTAAGGCCATCAGTTCGGTGAGACAATATTTTTCAAAAACCATTCGACAACCTATGCCTGCCCCTATGATCATCACTGAAGCAGATGATTTGCAGGGTATCGCCGTTTAAAGTGTTTTATGATATCTGTTTTAACCATTGTAAAAGGACGGGCAAATGCATTGATCAACTTGCTTAAAGGATTGGAAATGAATACCGTTCTACCTGATGAAGTGGTAATTGTTTTTATGAACGAGCCGATCAGGAACATCCCGGCACTGCCCTTCCCGGTGCATTGCCATACTATCCTCAAGAATGGACAACTGCCCCTTGCTGCAGCCCGGAATTTGGCAGCAGAGAAAGCAAATGGCGATTTCCTCATCTTTTTAGATGTTGATTGTATTCCGGGTGCCACGCTTATTGCCGACTATCAGCGACATCAAAACGCAACAACATTGTGGAGTGGAACAGTCAGGTATCTTCGTAAAGACGCTACTGAACAAGATGGTTTTTTAACGTCTATGGATTTTTGGAGCGATCCTGATCCGATTCGGGGTGAAATGAATGAGATACCTTATGCACTTTTCTGGTCTTTAAATTTTGCCTGTGCCAGATCCGTTTACCATCACATTGGCGGATTCGATGAAGGCTATGAAGGCTACGGTGCAGAGGATACTGATTTTTCCTTTACAGCCTCAGAAATGCATGTTCCGCTAAAACATATTCCGGCCATCGCCTACCACCAGTACCATGAAAGCTTTTCACCGCCGCTTAACCACCTCAAAGACATCGTTGGCAATGCTAACCGTTTCTATCAGAAATGGAAAAAATGGCCCATGGAAGGCTGGTTGAAGGCCTTCAGCGATTTAGGTTTAATAGAATGGCATCCAACCCGGATTATCCTGAAGCGGCAACCTGCTGAGCAGGAAATCATTGCTGCCTTAAAAAAATAAGTTAACCATATATTTTTCGGCCTACAGCCACAATTGCTTCTGCGGTACTTGCTAGTGCATTTTCCGCTATTATACCATCCCACACAGGCTGTTGAGCTTGCAGCTGGTGCAAAACCTCGTTCCAGTTGGTTTCATAAAGCGATTCGGGTAAAATCATCATTACGCCGGGAACGGACTGGATGGCCCTGGCCTTATCCAATTGTTCATCAAACGGACGTGATTCCGGAATGGCAATAAATCGCTTATTCAGGCTGGCCATTTCCATTACGGTATTGTGACCGGTATTGCCAATTACCATGCTGCACTGCGCTAACAGCATTCCCGGTTCATCCTGATGTCCGTAATAGGTGACATGAGGCTGTACTATAGCTTTCCCGTCAATTTTTCCGATAATGTAAAAATGAAAATCATGGGCAGCATTGGTAAGGAATCCTATAAAATCCGCATCGATGGAGGTACCACCACTTCCTACAATGACAGCAACATGACGCGGCTTTTCTGCTGCAGAATTGCCTTTATCAAACCGCGAGAAACCACCAACATATTTGGTTTTATCTGTGATCCATTTTGCAGAGTTGGGGGATATGGCAGCAGGAAAAGGAGCAATCAGTAGTTCAGCGCTCTGATAGGCCATCAGGTGTGGCAGGTCATCTCGAAGCCCGTGCTGACGCATCAAAATGGTTGGAATACCCGCTAACCGGGCCAGCAGGGTCACCTCTACCGATACATCAACCACCAGCAATAAGGGATAGGCCGATTGGAAAAAGTTGGTCATCATGGCTGCCCGTTCACTGATTCCTTTTATATTCAATGGCGCATAGTGAAAGGCATCAACTGCATTTCCATTACTATGGTATACATCATTTTGATCCGGCGTATCCATAGGAAGATGGATGACATTAGTCTTTTCAGGGAGTAAATGCTGGTAGGGTTTCAAATTACTACCAAGCAAAGTAATATGGAAACCATGGAGATGCCTGATGATTTGTGCGGTTCGGGTGAAGTGACCGGCACCATGATGGTGAACATAAAAAGCAAGGTTAAATTTCATAAAATCTATTCCTGCTTTTTGTACACATCCAGCCGGTAATCTGCCGTCCTGCTGCCTTTCAAATGTCTGAGGTTAGCCTGGTCAAAACAATGGTGCACTTCATCGCCACTCAATGGATAATCAGCTACAAAATGTGTCCAGTGTACCAGTACCAAAATACCATCAGGTAATAATGAATTAAAAATAAGTTCCCTGGTGGCTAGAAGATCTTCTTTGGAAAGGTAATAACCTACTTCACTCATGACAATGAGATCAAAACTTTCATCCGGAAAATCGGCCGGAATTCCACCTTGAATAAAGGCGACTGCTTTTTGATCTTCCATACGCTTTCTGGCTTTTTCCAGCGCAATTTCACTGATATCCATTGCGGTCAAATGGTCACATTTGGAGCTCAGCATTTGTGTTAACACGCCGATGGAACAGCCAATCTCCAACGCTTTCTGGTATTGTCCATCCGGGATGGCCGATATGGTAGCCGCATATTTATGGCTTTCATATGCACTGGTTTCGAATGACCATGGATCTGAATGCGTGCTGTAAAGTGTTTCGAAGTAGTCTTTAGAAAGCGTGCCGGCCGGATTGATTTTGTTGCGCTGCATAAAATATTCTTTCCCGTTTAAAAAATTTCCCATCATTTCTGCTGTTAACCTAAATCCGGATGGGTCATCATCAATGAGTTGGGTGGTTTGAGATTGATGTGCCTGAATGGCTTTCTCTTTTTTATGCAGATAACCATGGATGTCTAAAAACTTAAGTTCTCCGGCTTCCAGTTTCGGAATATCACTTTCACTGGCATTTTCATAAAGCCAGATGGGATATTCCCAGATCACGGGCTTATAATTGGCTACATTTTTTAACGCGGATAACAGCAATTGAAAGGTTGCCCGGTGGTCGCGGTGTGGATCAAGTTCATAAGGAACTAAAATAAGTTGCGGAAGAAAATGAGAAAGATCAGCATGAAGCCTTTCAGATAAGGTCTCAAAACCGGGTTCACCTTTAGCCGGCATAGCAGAATCTTTACTTTGGTAACCTTTAAGCTGTTGCGGATCTATGCCTAAACAATCCAGTGCAGTAATCATTTCTCCATACCGCAATGCAGCCAGCTGATCAGGCGGATAGGTAGCTGACCGATGTGACTGGCTTCCATCAGTGGTGAGGATCACCCGCACTTCGGTACCTTGCTGAAGCAGCAATTGAATTAAACCACCACAAGCCAAAGATTCATCATCAGGATGTGGTGCTAAAATCAGGCATCTTTTGATCGTGAGGAGAAATTTTTCCTCCACGCCTGTTGCTGATGACCTGAAGGCTTTTTTGTCAAATATCATCGTCGAAAGAAAAATCGTTTTGTATAAAAAAATCGGCAGCCTTCAGTCTGGTGGCATCCGGTGCGGGCTGGCGCAGGTAGAATGTCAGGTCGCGGTGCAGGCGTTCCAGTTCAAAAGGCTCCATTAATCCTCGTGCACCTACACAACGGTTGCTCTCATCCATTATCTTTAAGCAGATTTCTTCAATGATCGTACGGGTCATATTGGCAAAAGCAATCAATGCATCATCATGTGTACCTGCTGCAACCCATCGATCATAATACTTACCGGCACGGTTCAACCACAATTGCCCGGTGGTGAGTTCACTCATCATATGGTATATGCGCATCTGCTGGAAAGGATCATCTGTGCGCTTCAACTGTTTTAAATAAGAAAGGGTATGCGCTGCAATGGCTTCGGCACCACCCAGATGTACGGCTGCAAAGCGAATGGCTCCGGCATTAAAATACGGCTGGGTTAAATAAGTACCTGGGCGGGCCAGTAAATCCTCATCGTAAATGAGGTAATCGCTAAAATTTACTTTGTAACTGCCAGATGCCTTCATGCCCAAAGGTTTCCAGCTATCATAGTCAATTCTATCCTGTGGCAAATCTTCCATATTGATGACCAGCAATTGCCAGCCTTTTTCACCATCTCGGTGAATATCTCCAGAAATCAGTGCACGGTTGATGATGGCAGCGCCAGAACAGAAGGTTTTGCTTCCCTGAACGCGAAATCCCGAATCAACTGCTTCAAGCGAAATGCCATCTGCAGCCTGGGTATTCCATATGCCAAACAACAGGCCTGCTTCTGCTTCTTTGTACCACCGCTCACGCTGTGCTTGTGCAGCATATAAATGGATCAGGTAAAGGGTATTAATATGCCCTTCATAGATTCTTCCTACAGCTAAATTGGCTTTGCCCATGTCTTTCAGAAGACGCAGCAACTGGGGTGTTTTAGGCAGATTAAAATCCAGTTCATGACCAGGAAGCACAATGGATAGTGCCCCGCATTCATGCAGCCATTTAAATTCTGCTACCGGACCATCAGGCTGATGCTCTGTAGCCGCGGCACTTTCCGCAATTCTTTTCAACACCTCATCAATGGAAGGCTTGCTGATTGCTTTGTGAAATACTTCGGTTGTATCTGTGATCATATGGCTACCAGATTTTTCTTGATTTTACCCTCAGCTACCGCTGCCAGCATATCTTCATATTTTTCAACCATTTTTTCAATATCAAACCGCTGCCTGGCATAATTACTCACCGTCTTTCTGTCTAGTTTCATGGCGTCTTGTATAGCAGTGGCCAAATCATCAACGGCAGGATAATCAACCAGGATACCGGTTCCTGTGGCTATAATTTCGGATAAAGCACCCATTTTAAAACCAGCTACCGGCGTACCACAGCTCAATGCTTCTGCAACCACTAAACCAAATGGCTCCTGCCAGCACGGACTCACAATACATACGCTTGCTCCTCCGATCAGGGCGTTTAATGATTTTTGGTCCTGTAGGCCTAATAGCGTTGTGCTTTCATCCAGCAGTATGGCTACCTTTTCCTTAAAATATTTCTGGTCCGCAATTCCACCGGCAATTTTCAGCGGAATGCCGGCTAGCTTTGCAGCCTGTATAGCCAAATGGAGGCCTTTATCCGGATGGATTCTTCCAAACCAAACGGCATATTTTTCTTCACTTGCTTCCGCATAGACCTTCCACTGATCCAGATCAATTCCGTTTTCAATCACCTCACAACTGGAAACAATATTGCTCCAGTTCGCTGCACTCTGCTTAGACACAGTAACGTATTGAATCACAGGATTTTTTTGTTCTGCCTTAATGGCCAGTTGCAGTTCGTAAAATGGTGGGGTATGCAAAACGGTTAACATCGGTGTGTTTAACAGATTGGCCATGGTAATCGGGATATAGTGCAGGCTGTTATTGAAAATGATGTCCAGGTTATAATCATCAATTTTCGACATCAAACCAAAATAGGCATGATGCTCAGCGATATATTCTGAAGGCAAATCCCTTTTTTTGATCCGCATCCCTGTTTGCTGATCATAATGTTCATCAGATAGAATCGGATCAACAGGAAGATTTTCATCAGAACTTGAACTGGCAAATAGGATCACATCGTGACCGCGAGATACCAGTCTACGGGTTATTTCATGTGTAAATACCTCCAGTCCGCCTGCAAACGGGGCAATTATGGGGTGTTTTAAGTGAGCGATAATTCCGATCCTCATATGTTTTGGCAATGGTTAATGATATAGTTTCATTCATTAGACATTTTTTTAGGCATGAAGGTTTTATATTTCTGATACGGCACAACGGGTATTCGTAAAAAAATACCGTTAAATTTTCCCAGATCGTACTGCTTTTGGCAGGAAGAAGGTATCCGATCACTGAAAGAGAAGGTATTGACAGTTGGTACAAAGATGGAATCGGCAAGCAAGCCTTTAGCAGCAATGGTTAAAAAACATACGCATTATGCAACAGTCACGCCAATACTCAAACTAAGATACGCGTGCCCATCCCCTACTTCAAAAAATGCCATCTTCGGGGCATAATACAGTGGAAAATAAAAAAGCGACTTTAAGACACTTATAATTGGTTTTGAATGATAAAATTTTCAGCCACTCAGGATATACTTATTTTCCATAACATAAAAGTTAAGGATGGGTTTTCTCCGATACTGCTTCGACTATCCTTCGGGAAAACGGCCTTTAAAGCATTGTGAAGAGAACAAACCTCGAACAACAGTCGAACAAAGCACCATTTAACCGGACAATGTCAGACAATTCCAGACAAATACCAACAGGTTTGGTAGCATTGAAGAGCGATAAGTACTTTTGCCTGAGCAATAAAGCCAAAAAGATGGGTACAAAAAAAAGCGGTTATTTTTAATAACCGCTTCCTTTACTCATAATGCTATCTAGTTTTTAGGTTGCACACGACCAGATTTTCTGTCTTCGCCTCTGCCGATTAAATAACCGCCACCAGCACCAACTAAACCACCGATAATGGCACCTCTACCTTTTTTCTTATCAATTAAGGCACCACCCACGGCACCTGCCGCACCACCGATTACTGTACCTTTTGCGGCATCACTCCAGCCTTTTTTCTTTGCTGTAGGCTGAGTACCACCATAGGAGCTGGAGCTTCCACCTGAACTGCGGCCGGTACTTGCATATGACCTTGTGGATCTTGATGATCTGGCACCTGCAGCTCTTGCTGCAGCCAATTCTGCCTGATGTTTAGCTTCTTTTTCTGCTTCAACCTTGGCTACTTCAGCCCTTTTAAAACTATCCAAACGTAAACTGTCTTTCACGGCTTTTACCGCCAGTTGTTTTTCAGCTTCCTTTTGTTTTAATTCAGCTTCTTCTTTTGCCTTATTGTTACAAGCAAACATTACTGAACTTAATGCGATAACTACAAATATCTTTTTCATAACGTTTTCCTTTAAATGAATCTACTCTGGTACCCTAACCATACAAGCAGGTTTCATTGATGTGTGTGATTTAGTTAATTACCAGTACTTAAGAAAAAATGATGCCAAAAATTTTGCATACACCAATTTACTATACTAAATCAATATACCAGAAGCCAGAAACGGCAGGCTTGGCCTTTGATGCGTGGGCAGCATCATCTTTCTGCACTGGTGCAGGATAAGTTCTGAATACTTTATCTCCAAGGCTAAAACTGATTTTATGGTGAAAGATGGGTCCCTCAAAAGCAAAAGTATGGAACTCTCCATTTTCTCCGCAAGGATCAACGGCTGGCGGAAGTGCATCAATTACGCTACTGGTGATTACTGCTCCACAGATCTTTTCAAGATTGCTTTGTGTACAAACAATGATGGTTTTATAGGTCAGCTGTAAGAATTCTGCAATCAACTCGCTTGTATTTCTCTTCCAGAGTGGAAAGATGGCGTGCAGGCCAACTTCCCTTAGCTTGCTTTCACGGTAAGTACGAAGGTCTTCCAGAAAGATATCGCCATAAATAGCATGTGTAATGCCTTCTCTTTTAAATTTTTTGAGGTGAATTGCCATGGTGGTATCGTAGGTTTCCATATCCGGCATCTCTCCTAAGCGAATTTGATACAGCGGAATACCAATGCTTTTTGCCTGGGCGATCAGCAAAGCTTCCCTCACCCCATGCATGGAAACCCGGTTATATTTTTCGGTTAGTGTAGTCACCAGGTAACGGATTTCGATGGAAGGATCCTGCAAAGCATAATGCAGGGCCAGTGTGCTGTCTTTACCACCACTCCAGTTAAAAATACAGACTTTCTTATCCACCGGCTAATATGGCGTTAAGCATATTCATTCCTGCTACGGCACCTTTCTCAATGGTGACCACATTTTGATAGCGACTTACATCAGGTATTTTAGGATCAATAATGTATTTAGTGGTACCGGCAGGAACAAAATCAATTAATCCGGCTGCTGGATAAACGGCCAGGGATGTTCCAATCAGGACAAAAATATCAGCCTGCCGGCAAATTTCGGCCGCAACTTCAATCATAGGTACAGGCTCGCCAAACCACACCACATGCGGACGCAGCTGAGCCCCGTGTTCGCAAAGTTCGCCCATTTTTATTTCCGCACCCCGAATGGGATACGTAAGGTGGGGTACCCGATCAGACTGAGACCTGGTGATCACGCCATGCAGATGCGTCACTTTGGTCGCACCTGCCCTTTCATGCAGATCATCGATATTTTGGGTAATGATTTCCACATCATAGTGGTGCTCCAAGGCAGCCAATGCCAAATGAGCGGCGTTAGGCTGTGCCGCAAGTACCTGACGCCTACGCTCATTATAAAATTGCTGTACCAGTTCAGGATTTCGCTTCCAGGCTTCGGGCGTAGCTACATCATATATGTTATATCCTTCCCATAGGCCATCACTATCCCGGAAGGTTTTTAATCCGCTTTCTGCACTGATCCCTGCCCCCGTTAACACGACTAATTTCATAAATAAATTTAAACTGGCTGATGAAGAAACACAGCACTGCTGAGGTTAATGAATTTACGGCTGATTTGTTCATTAGGAACAAACAAATCAGGATGAAACATACACGCTAAAGCCTCAATGCCTTCAACCAGCGTACCTATACTGGGTTGGGTAAACATATCAAAATCAGCAAGGTAAACCTGATTTCGTTTTACGGCTTCGAGGTTTTCCCATCCGCTTTTGGAGGTTAATAAATCCATTTCTTCCCGACTTCTGCTGATATCAAAACCACATGGCGCAATAACCAAAACTTCAGGATTATATTTTAAGATCTTATCCCAGGGGGTCACAATAGAATCTCCCGCCGGGTTGGAAAGCATATCCACGCCACCTGCAGCTGCAATCTGAAATGGAATCCAATGTCCGCAATTGTACACAGGCTCAATCCATTCCATCAGCATCACCCTTTTCAGTGGTGCTCTGTTTGCCCTTAAGGTATCCAGAATGGCATCGGTTTTTTGCTGAAGATTAGCCAGGTAATGCAAAGCCACCTCTTCTTTACCAAGCGCTTTGGCAATGGTTATGGCACATTCATAAACGTCTTGCAGGTTGTTCGGTGATAATGGAACCAGCGCAGGTTGCTTGCTGAGTTTCATCACTGCTGTTGCTGTACAAACGGTATCGATATTACACACCTCACAGATATCCTGAGTGAACACAATATCTGGTGCAATGCTTGCTAACAGTTCATCATCTACCCAATACAAACTTTTGCCCTGGGCTTTGGACGCCGAAAAGATCCGGTCGATCTCGATACTGGTATAATTTTTACCTTCCAGGATGCACCGCACAATTTTGGGCTGATCAGCAGCTTCTTTCGGACACTCGAAGGTGACGCCGTAAAGATACTCCTGTAAACCCATATCATAAATCATTTTAGTGGCAGCAGGTAAAAAAGAAACAACTTTCATGGTGCAGTATGTTTAGCGTTAGGATGATGATGGAATTGCTTTTTACAGTTGATCAAAATTCAAAAAGCGAAAAGTAAAGATAAAAAAAATCCTCTTCTGACCGGAATCAAAAGAGGATTTATCAATAAAAATAGGTTTAATTATAACTTTTGCGTTTGTAATCTTAATACCGGGAATTTTGATTTTAATATTTCATAGGCACCAAAAAGAAGCACGCCATAGATTAATGTACCTTCTAAAAACCTGATTTCGAAAGGAATGGCTCTTTCTAAGCATAACCAAAAACCGGCAACATCTTGTGTATAGGATGGGTTTTTAAACCAAACACCAAAATCGGTGACGATCCAGTGAATTAAAGTAATGGCAAGAGTAGAACCTAGTAAGGATACCGCATTTATTTTACGTAATAATACACGGCCAACCAATACCATTAAAGCGAAGGCAATGTACGTCCAGTACCAACCTTCGTAAAGAAATCCATTACTGTATTGTTTAAAAATCGTATTCGCCAAAATGAAATCACTTAAAAATAAACTCAGCAATGGAAATGCAAATGCTTTTACATGGTCTTTAAAGTACGCACCGCCAAACAAAGCCACAGCGCCTATAGAAGAGAAGTTGGCAAACTGAAGTGCGTCAGAATTAAAGGTGATCAGCAAACGCAAGGCCGTAATGACCAATATCATGAGCAATAGGATAACGTTGCGGGGATTAAATTTTAAGTTAGACATTTCGTTTATGGTAAATTAACAATACAAAGTTATATTTTCTTACCGGATATTAAAAGTTACCCCGGTATTAAAGTTGAAACCTAAGGTGTTATAACCGATAATTTCATTGTATTTTTCGTTTAAGATGTTTTTGGCATCAAAGAAAATTTTCACCCTTCTTTTGGCTAAGGCATATTCAGCATAAGCACTCAGTAATTTATAACCCGGTAAATGCTCTACCGCATAGGTGGCGAAATTTCCATCGGTACGGGTGCCAAAATACCTGAAGTTAGCATTTACATACAGGTTTGAAGTGGCCTGAATGCCTGTTGTTAGCCCAAAAGTATGTTTAGGTCTTCTGAACAAGAAGTCTTCAACTTTGCTGTTAATGCTATTGAACTCGTTCCCCTCTACATAGGAATAATAACCATTGATGTCAAGTTTCCAGACCTTCACGGCTGGTTCAATTTCAAAACCTTTAACCTTTTGACTTTCCTGGTTGATGTATTGAGCAGGCGTATAAATAATGGCATCAGTTAAGTCTCTTTTAAAGCCAGCTACACGTAAAGAAAATTGATCATCTGCAAAGCTGAAGTTTGCGCCTGCTTCGTAATTCTGTGATTTTTCAGGTTTCAGGTCTAAATTTGCGCTATACTGCCCGAACAGCATATTAAGCGTTGGAATTTTAAATGCTGTTGAAACGGTTCCGAATAATTTAATTTCTTTGATGATGTTGATGCTCGGGGTAATGGTATAGGTATAGTTTTCGCCATATTGTTCATGTTTATTGTAGCGTCCGCCAACTTCCAGGTTAAAAACACTCAAATCATGTAAAAATAAAGAGCCATACGCGGCAAAAATGTTAGTTTCAGGGCGGTTGGCACCAGAAGTTAAATGCATTTCCCTGTTTTCGATTCCGGCCAACAGATTTAATTTCTCACCCAGCTTCTGGTTGTAAAATAAATCAATCAGGCTGATACTGCCGGAACCCATGCTGGTGTAAGGAAACCCACTAAAGCTGCTTAAAGTATTATTGGAGGTGTTCTGATAGCTGTAGTTCAGGTTAATTTTACCGGAGCCAAAATCGTATTTGGTATTCAGTCCGCCGCTGAAGTTTTTAAGGGTGGTGTTATTTGCGGCTAATCCGTCAGCAAAAGCACCCTCGTCAATTTTGTAATTTCCTCTGTAATAACGTATAAAAGGATTAACGGAGAAGTGTTTATCCAGCTGTATTCCGAAATTGGCACTTACACCATCCGTTTTATAACCATCCTTGTCAAATTCAGTATTGTTTCCTGCAGGGGTAGCCGCTTCTGAGATGCCATCACTTTTTTGGTGTGTATAATTTACATTATAAGTAAACCCGTCAACGGCACCGTTTAAACCAATCGTTCCTTTATAGGTTTCATAACTTCCGGCACTGGCTACGCCATAAACCGTATTCCCTTTGGGGCCACCCTTTTTAGTTACAATATTGATGACTCCGGCAATGGCGTCAGAACCATAAATTGTAGACTGGCCACCTCTTAAAATTTCAATATGATCGATCTGATCAATGGAAAATAAACGTAAATCAAAGGCACCGCCGTTTCCTGAAGGATCATTCTGCACGATACCATCAATCAGCACCACCGCATAGGCACTTCCTGCCCCTCTGAAAAATACCGATTTGTTTAATCCCGGGTTACTTCCTGAACCGGCTACAATGATACCTGCCTGTTCGCTGATTAATTCAGGGAGTGATTTTCCATTGCTGCGGTCTAAAGTTTCGCGACTGATAATGCTGACCACTTTACCTGTTTGTGATTGTTTCTGATCGTTTTTAGTTGCAGAAATAACCACATCCTTTAGTTTTAAGGTGTCCTGGGCATTGGCTTGGCCAATACCAAATTGCACAAGGCCAATGCCTGCCGCAATTAAAAATTTTGTTTTGTTCATTTGATTGTGAGTTTTGCCCACAGCCAACAGATAGAAAAGGAAATGAAAATACGAAACCGTTAAGTACTCCAATCCTAGCTTCAATCCCCGAAAGCTATGAAATTATATACTTGTGGCAGGTCTTCTGACTTACTCCCGGTTATTTAGCCTTCCCATTCAGTTAAAAACAGTGGCATAGAATTAAAAACCGTTACAGAGCTTACAGCTGCGGGACAGTTGCAGAATTACACTGCATTCCCTTTTAATTCCGGCACAAAACGCCGGAAACCAAAAGCGCTGCAAAAGTAGTAAAATAAAGCTATTCGTAAAACAGTAAAATTGAGGCTGATTAATTCTTATAAGTGTTCAATGGTTAGTTCACTATTCGGCCATTAAAATCGATTTCGTTTCAGCTAATTTAGCTTTTTCTTCTTCGCTTACTGTTGGTAAATCAAGGTTCAGTTTTTTCAGCTTGTCTAAAATGATTTCGCTGATGGCTAAGCGGGCAAACCATTTTTTATCAGCCGGAATAATATGCCAGGGCGCACTTTCCGTACTGGTTTCATTAATAGCTTCCTGGTAAGCAGACATGTAATCATCCCAGTGCCCTCTTTCTTTAATATCGCCGGATGAAAATTTCCAGTTCTTAGTCGGATCTTCGATCCTTTCGAGGAAGCGTTGTTTCTGCTCGGCTTTACCTACGTTTAAGAAAAATTTCAAGATGACTGTTCCGTTAGCACAAAGGTGTGACTCGAAATTACGGATACTTTCATAACGTTTTTTCCAGAAGTCTTTATTTACTTTTTTCACCTCTTCCATGCCAGGGATTTTCTCATTCAGGATATACTCCGGATGGACTTTACAAGCCAGTACATTTTCGTAATGAGAGCGGTTATGGATCCCAATCCTACCCCTTTCTGGCAAAGCCAGGTAATGCCGCCATAAAAAGTCATGCTCATATTCTTTAGCGGTAGGTACTTTGAAACTAAATACCTGGCAGCCCTGAGGATTTAGCCCGCTCATGACATGTGCAATGGCACTGTCTTTTCCTGCCGCATCCATGGCCTGAAAAATGATTAAAACGGAGTGTGTGCCGGCTGCATACAGTTTTTCCTGCAGGTGGCTGATTTCAATTTTAGTTTTAACCAGTTCATCTTTTGCCTTTTCTTTATTAAATGTGCCTGTATAATCGGTTTCTACCTTCTTTAAAGAAAATTTTTTATCTCCCTGTACAATTAGCGCTTTAAATTCGTTTTTCATTCTTATGTATGTTTAAGATAATTCAGTGTATCCATTTTTTTAAATATAGAACTAAAAAATAAGTAAATTAAAAACGTTAATTTGCATATAGAGTTTTTTATATTTAACGCCCATAGCATTTATCAAATACCATCTTAGCCAATATGTTTAAAGAGATAAAAAACAAGTACTTACGTTATTCTGCAATATTTGTATTCTTTATAATAATTTTCTTTTCTGCGCTTCAACTTAATTTTTTATGGCTATTTGGTTATTCTCCAAGTACAAAGGATATAAAAATGCCTACCCTGCGTGTAGGATCTGAACTGTATACCGCAGATGGTAAACTCATCGGCAGGTACTTTAAAGAAAACCGGACACCGGTCAATTTCAATGAAATAGCACCCAGTGTGATTAATGCCCTGGTGGCCACGGAAGATGTTCGCTTTTATAAGCATTGGGGGGTAGATGCACAGGCGGTTGGCCGTGCGGTGATCGGCTTAGGCGAAAAAGGTGGTGCCAGTACCATCACCCAGCAGCTGGCAAAAAATCTTTACCGCACCAGGTACAATAAATCGCAGGGGCTGCTTGCAAAAGTCCCGGTTGTCCGGACCGTGATCTTTAAATTGAAAGAATGGATGACTGCCGTTAAGATTGAATCGAATTACTCTAAAAATGATATCATCACCATGTATCTGAATACGGTTTCGTTCGGTAACAATGCTTATGGCATTAAAACTGCCAGCAGGATCTATTTTGATAAGGATGCCAAAGACCTGGGGGTTACGGATGCAGCCATGCTGGTGGGCATGCTGAAGGGGACCACCATGTATAACCCAACTAAAAATCCGGAACGGGCACTGGAACGGAGAAATGTAGTGTTAAGGCAAATGAACAAGTATAAATACTTAAGTAATGATAGCTTAACAGCATTGTCAAAGGAACCGGTTAAACTAAAGGCAGGTGAACTGGAAGATGGCAGTGATGGTGATTCATACCTGAGGGCCGCAGTAGCCAAATACCTGGAAAAATGGTGTACAGACAATGGATATGATTTATATGAGGATGGGTTAAAAATATATACTACCATTGATTCTAAGCTTCAAAAATATGCGGAAGAAGCTGTTGCAGAACAAATGAAAACCCTGCAACGCAGGTTTTATAGTGTTTGGGGAAATGAAGACCCATGGTATGACTCTGAAAAGAATAAAGTAGATTATCCGGAAAGGGCCATGAAAAACTTACCGGTATACAGCATGCTGATGAAGAAATTCTCCAGTCAGCCTGATTCGGTTAAGGCTTATTTCAACAGGAAAAAGCGCATGAAGATTTTCACCTACAAAGGTGATCGCGATACTTCCTTTTCAACTTTGGATTCGATCCGTTATTATGGAAAGATTTTAAATACCGGAATGATGACCATGGAGCCAGCCAGTGGGAAAATTAAAGTGTGGGTGGGTGGCATTGACCATAAATTCTTTAAGTATGATCACGTTAACCAGGCAAAACGCCAGGCCGGATCTACTTTTAAACCCTTTGCATACCTGACTGCTTTAGAGCAAGGCATGAGCCCGTGTGATAAATTTACTGATAAACCGGTTAAAATTAAATACCAGGATAAGGGAGAAACCAAATACTGGGAACCTAAAAATGCCGATTACAGTGTGACTTATCAAGACATGAGCCTGCGCTGGGCCATGGCCAGATCTGTGAATACCATTACGGCCCAGGTGACGGAAAAAGTGGGTTGGGACAATGTGGTTAAGTCTGCACATGAATGCGGCATTGACAGTCACCTGGAATCAGTTCCTTCAGTGAGCTTAGGTTCAAATGATGTAACCGTTTATGAAATGGTAAAGGCATACAGTACTTTTATGAATAAAGGGGTTAAAACTGATCCTATCCTGGTTGAAAAAATTACCGATCAGGATAATAATGTGATTGATGAGTTTAAGCCAAAAACAAAGCGTGTACTCACCGAAGAAATTGCCTGGTTAATGACGTATATGTTTCGTGGTGGTATGGAAGAGCCAAGAGGAACCTCTCAGGCCTTATGGGAGTGGCCAGATTTATTTAAAAAGAACAACCAGATTGGTGGTAAAACAGGTACTTCATCTGATTATGTAGATGCCTGGTATATGGGTTTAACAAAGGATTTGGTTACCGGTGTTTGGGTGGGTTGTGATGAAAGAACTGCACACTTTAAAAACGGAGAACAAGGCGAAGGATCAAGAACAGCCTTGCCAATCTTTGCTAAATTTATGGAAAAGGTATATTTAGATCCATCCAGTGGATATTCTTACGGACCATTTCCAAAAGCAACTGTAGAAATTACCAGAAGTTATAACTGTCCGAGCCCGCAATATGTAAGAGATACCACCTCAGTAGATACTGCCGCGGTAGATTCTACTCAATTTGATGTACCAGAAACGGCTGATCCTGTTAATCCGGTAACGCCTACTGAACAGGAAGTGAAAAAAGAGGAGAAGAAACAAGATCCGGATCCTGCTCAGCCTGTACAAACGGTTCCCTTAACCAGAAAAGAAGAACGTGAATTGAAAAGAAAACAACGCCAGGAAGAAAGAGAAAAGAAAAAAAACGAGAATAATTAAGACCAGCCTTGCCTAATCAAGCCTGATAAGTTGCTGAAATGTTAAATAAGAAATAATATTTTAAAGATTAACTATTTTTGATGCCGGAATTTTGATAGATCAATTTTCTGCATGTTAAACCGACATTCACTAAACATATATATGAAAAAAGGCTCTACTTTAATAAGGAGGTACCTTCCCCTGTTGTTCTTACTTGTAATTTCTTTTTCGGTTCAGGCACAGTATTTCGGGCAAAATAAAGTAAGGTATAAAAAGCTTGATTTCAAGGTTTTGCAGACACCGCATTTTGAAATTTATTATTACATAAAAAATGAAGCCTTACTAAAGAAATTTTCTCAGGAGGCAGAAACCTGGTATAAGATGCATCAGGAAGTATTCAGGGATACTTTCTTAAAGAAAAATCCAATCATCCTGTATAACAATCATTCTGATTTTCAGCAAACGACTGCCCTTCAGGGTGAAATCGGTATTGGTACCGGTGGTGTGACAGAAGCACTTAAAAACAGGGTAATTATGCCGGTAATGGAACTAAACAGTCAAACACGACATGTATTGGGGCATGAACTGGTACACGCTTTTCAATACCATACGCTGCTGGAAAAAGATTCGATCAGTCTTGAAAATGTGGGTCAGACGCCGCTCTGGATGGTTGAAGGAATGGCAGAGTATCTTTCTATCGGGAAAAAGGATGCCTTTACTTCCATGTGGATGCGCGATGCCATGCTGAACCGGGATATCCCTTCATTGAAAGACCTAACCAATTCCAATAAATACTTTCCTTATCGGTATGGTCAGGCATTCTGGACGTATATTGGATCTCAATATGGTGACACGACCATTGTTCCCTTATTTAAGAACACGGCAAAATATGGCTATGAAAATGCCATTCGATATACTTTTGGTTATGATGACAAGACGCTATCCGGCTTATGGAAAAATGCGATTGATGCACACTATAAACCCATGTTAAAGTCGGATAGTTCACAGATCAAAATTACAGGAACCAAAATTATAGATAATAAAAATGCGGGAAATATGAACGTTGCGCCTGCCTTGAGCCCGGATGGAAAATATCTGGCTTTCATGTCTGAAAAAGATCTTTTTGGCATTGATCTGTTTTTGGCTGATGCCAAAACCGGAAGAATAATCAGGAAGCTCAGCAGCCAGATCAGTAACGGCCACATTGACGATTTTAATTTTATTGAATCTGCCGGTGCCTGGTCGCCAGACAGTAAGCAGTTTGCCTTCAGTATTTTCAGTCATGGCAGAAACCAGATGATGATTATTGATGTATCAAACGGAGCAACCACTTCCCAGACATCTATGCAGCAGGTACAACAATTCGGCAATCTTACCTGGTCTCCAAATGGAAAGGATATTGCATTTTCAGGAATGGTAGAAGGACAGAGTGATATTTTCTCTTACAATTTAGATACGAAGCAAATCACTCAGATAACCAATGATGTTTATTCTGATTACGCACCCAATTATTCTCCGGATGGTAAAAAGATTGTATTCTCTTCTGATCGGGCAGCCATTCAAAGCAATAATATCACGGCCGTAAACCCGATCAATTTAGCCATTTACGATATTGAAAATAAAACCGTCAGCAATTTAAATGTATTTCCTGGCGCCAATAACTTAAACGCACAATTTTCAGGAAATAGCCAGAATATCTATTTCTTATCCAACAGAGATGGCTTCAGAAACCTTTATAAATACAATTTCTCTGATAACAGCGTTGATCAGCTTACCGATTATTTTACAGGGATTAGCGGTATTACAGAGTTCTCACCTGCAATTTCCGTTTCCACTACCGATGACATTGTATACAGCTATTACCGCTATCAGCGGTACACACTATACAATGCAAAGTTAAATAGCTTCAAACCCAAAAGAATAGGGAATCAGGATGAAAATTTTGATGCAGCCATACTGCCGCCTATGGAAAATATAGGTGTAAACATTGTAAACTCCAATTTAAACAATTTCGACAGGTTTGAAAAGGTGGTGGCAGATTCTTTAAAAACGGTAGCTTACAAACCAAAATTCAGGTTAGACTATCTGGCCAATAGTGGTGTTGGTGTTTCATCAAGCCGTTTTGGCACCGGCGTTGCAGGTGGAATTGTGGGCATGTTCAGTGATATTTTAGGAACAAATCAAATCGTTGCCAATATCTCTGTTAACGGGCAGATTTATGATGCCGGTGGTTTGGTAGGATACATTAACCAGAAAAGCAGAATTAACTGGGGTGCCGCCATTTCTCACATTCCTTATGTTTCAGGATTTAATTCCGTTAGCTATGAAAAATTGCCGGCAGATAATAACACCACTGTTGATGCGGTAGCACAAAATACCGATATCATCAGAACTTTCGAAGATCAGGTACAGCTTTTTGCGGCATACCCATTCAGTAAAATTCATCGTTTTGAATTAGGTGGCGCATTTTCGCGTTACAGTTACAGGATTGACAGATACAGCAATTATTATAATACAGCAGGTAGCTATATTGGTGCTGACCGGAAAAGGATTTCCAATGAATTGGCTTCACAGGATTATGGTATTCCGTTTAATTCCTTTACGCTTTACCAATTGAATGCAGGCTTTGTTGGCGATAATTCTATTTTCGGTCTTACTGGTCCGTTAGATGGTTTCAGATACCGGGTAAGTGCAGAAAAATATTTTGGGACGTATAATTTCTCGGGCGTAACTGCAGATTTAAGAAAGTACTGGAGATTAAAACCAGTAACCATAGCGGCCAGAACTTATAATACCTTAAGAATTGGCAAAGATGCAGATCGACTTTACCCTATGTATGTGGGTTACCCCTATTTAGTAAGGGGCTATGAATCAAATTCGATTTATAAAACCACTTCCGCTCAATCTTCAGAATCTTTTGATATCAATCAGTTAACAGGTAGCAAAATTGCTGTTTTTAATTTCGAACTCCGGTTACCATTTACAGGACCTAAGAAATTAGCTGCAATACCATCTAAATTCCTTTTCAGCGATTTAAATCTATTCTTTGATGCCGGTTTAGCCTGGACAAATGATACGCAGGTAAAATTTAAAAGCGAACCCACATATGTAACGGAGACTTTAAAAGATGTTAATGGAAATCCGGTTTTAGATAGCAGTGGAAAACAACTTACATTTCAGTCAACCACTGAGCGGGTGCCTGTCATGAGCGTAGGGATCTCTTTACGGGTAAACGTTTTCGGGTATTTTGTACTTGAACCTTATTATGCCATTCCGTTCCAGCGTAAAGATGTAAAAGGCGGCGTATTTGGTTTAACCTTTGCCCCTGGTTGGTAATCTGTATCTGACCTCACTCAAAAGCGTTCCACTTCAATTGGAGCGCTTTTTTTGTGCAGGAAGGATTTGAATTTAAGATAAGCTGGTAAAGGCCAGGTTAATCTGATTGGTTACATTTCTATGCAACAATATGTTTTCAAAGTCTAAGCCTATCGTTAAATCTATCCAATCCGGATTGCAGGATCTGACCAAACGCTCTTTCTGCATTCTGGTGAACCGGCTTATGATTTTGAAACGTGCCAATGCTTGTGCTTCGCTTTTAAATTCTTCAAAGTATACCAAACGTGTTAACTGTTGCCCGTTATCAAAAAACAAATTTGGCATCTGTTTATAGAAATCCAATGTTTTAATTAAATCAGAACTCATGCCTACGTGCATGCTGGTGCGATTTCTGTCGGTAACGATGTAAACAAACTTTTTCATAATCTTCAAAATATTAATTAACTAAACTAATTAGTATACCTTCTTGCAATTCAAAATAATATTACTAACTTTATGAGCATAAAATTACTAACTATTTTAGTAATTCCAAATTTATTTCAAATTTTATTTTTATGTCGAATATTTCAAATAACTTAAAGTATCTCAGAAAGAAAAAGGGCCATACACAGCAGAATTTCGCTGATATTATGGAAATTAAGAGATCACTGATTGGGGCCTATGAGGAAGATAGAGCCGAGCCAAAATACGATTTGCTAAAAAAAATAGCAGAATATTTTGACTTAACCATTGATGAGTTTATTAACGAAAAGATAAGCGACAGCTGGAAACCTAAGCCTAAAAGTTCCGGATCTAATTTAAGGGTGTTGAGTATTTCGGTAGACCAGAATGACAGGGAGAACATTGAACTGGTACCTGTTAAGGCCAGTGCCGGTTACCTTAATGGCTTTTCTGATCCGCAATACATCAGCGATCTTCCAAAGTTTCAGTTGCCCATACCTGCGCTTCGCCAGGGTACATTCAGGGCTTTTGAAATTATGGGCGACAGTATGTTACCCGTTCAGCCCGGTAGTGTAATTATTGGCGAATACCTGGACAACTGGAATGAAGTGAAAACTGGTGAAACCTATGTGATCATCAGCAAAAACGAAGGCGTAGTATATAAAAGAGCCGGAAATCGTTTTAAAGAAAATAAAGATTTGAAACTCATTTCTGATAATAAAGTATATGATGCCTACACGATAGCAGCAGACGATATCCTGGAAATCTGGAAGGCCAAAGCCTATATATCCACTTCCTTACCTGAACCTGCACCAGACCCAACCATGGAAACCTTAACCCAGATGATGGCACAAATGCAAAAATCTATTTCACAGCTGAATAAAAATTAACACTTTTTAACTTATGCCCGATTAAACTGTATGATGCTTTTCAGCTCTATTATACCAACACATAAATAATCAGAACATGAAAAAAGCAATTTTAACCATCGCAATAGCAGTAATGGGTTTTACTGCCGCATTTGCGCAAGACAGTACCAAAAAGATAAGAAGACAAATGCCTACAATGACTGCAGAACAAAGGGCAGAAAAGGTAACTTCCAGGCTGGAAAAACAATTGGCGCTTACGCCTGATCAAAAAACTAAGGTGTATGCCGTAGAATTGGAAAACGCTAAAAAAATGGAGGCCTGGAGAAAAGCCGATCATGGCGATAGGAAAGATAAAATGGCTGAACGTAAAACATCAATGAGTGAACAAAAGGCAAAAATTGATGCCATCTTAACCGCAGATCAAAAAACCAAAATGGAAGCTTTCCGCACAGAGGCAAGAGAAAAAGGTGAAAAGATGCGTAAAGGATTTCGTCGCGGCGACCGCTCCGACAAAGCGCCTGTAGTATCCAATCCGCCTGCTCAAGGATAAAGGCAGCAAAATAATATTCGATAAAAAAAGTACGGAAATTCAATTCCGTACTTTTTTTGTGTCAAATTGAATGGTGAAAGCTAATACGAATGAACCTTTTTAATTTAAATAGCCACTTCTTTTTAAAAAATCTGCCCACACTTGGTATCCCGCAGGCAATAAATGTAAACCATCCTTAGTTAATGCTGCCCTTAGATGCTGATTTTCATCAGTGAAATTTGGATAAAGGTCAACCACGGTAACGTTTTTTGATGTAAACTTTCTGATCTCTTCATTGAGATAAAGAATATGTTCATCCTTACCATAATGATTTTTAAATTTTTCAAATGAACTGTTTACCGGCAACAGGGTATTGAAATAAATTTGTGTTTTTCTTGATCCCTTCCTGATGCTTGCAATCATCTTTTTATAATTTCTCAGAATGATGCTGTCGGGAATATTTCTGGAAATATCGTTTATCCCGATCAAAATAAAAATTTTAGCGGGCTTTCCGTCAATCACATCCTGCAGCCTTTCTAAAACACCGAATGTAATATCACCGGAGATGCCACGGTTTTTAGCTTGTGGTAAATCCAGTAGTTTTGCCCAGTCTGTTCCGGCTGTAATGCTGTTGCCTAAAAAAACAATATCCTTTTTTGACTTTGGATCATCTTTAAACTTTTTTACCAGTTCTACATATTTACCAGGCCGGTAAGTACTGTCCCAGGCAACAGTCTGGGCATTGGCAGCAACCGTTATGAAGAATAATAAACTGAACGCAGTAAAGCATTTACGGAATGGAAATAATTTCATGACAACCTTTTTTTCAAACTTAATTATTTTGCCTGAACTAACACATCCGGATAATCAGAAATAATACCATCAACATCCAGTGCTTTTAATTTTTGAATGTCTTCTGGTTTATTGGCTGTCCATGGAATAATTTTAACGCCATCAGCATGTGCTTTAGTCACCATTTCTGCAGTAACCATTTGCCATACCGGACTCAAAATAAAAGGTTTAAAGCCTAAATCTGCGATGTTTTCTTCGTAAGATTTTTTATTGGCCACGAGAAAGGATGTTTTTATTTTCGGATATTTCTCGTGAATGATTTGAATGGTCCTTTTATCAAAAGACTGGATCACCACAAAAGGCGAAATTTTCTTCTTTTCAATCACATCCATCAATAATTTCACAAACACTTCAGGTGTTGGGTTGGTTAGGCCATCACCTTGCGGACTACACTTGGTTTCGATATTATAAAAAAACTGCCGGCGTTTATTTTTCTTAATATCGTATTGTACTGAGTCAATTAAATCTGCCAGTAAAGGAATATAAGCTTTCACTTTCTGCTGTGTCGGAAACAAATCGTAGTATTTCGTCCCCAAATCAAACTGCTTTAATGCTGCATAATTCATCCCGAAGACCGGATATTTCTTTGCATCAGTGGCAGGGATATCTTGTCCATCAGGAGTAAGCATAAATGCGGGACTCAAATAATCATCATGCGTAACCACCACCTGTCCATCTTTCGTAATGTGTGTATCCATTTCCAAAGTGGTGATGCCTTTTATGTTCAACGTATTGATCATGGCCTTAATTGTATTTTCGGGCATCAGCCCTCTCCCGCCCCGATGTGCCTCTGCACTAAATGCCGGAAATGAGATGATTTTTTGTCCGTAAGAATGTAGCGCAAAAAAGGATACTGCCGTAATTACGATTGCTGACCTAACTAATTTCATTTGCTGTGAATTAATGTTTATTGAATTGTTTAATGTTCTGATAATTTTACAAATGGTGATCAGGCAGTTACTTCCGCTTCGAATTGCTCTCCGAACCGGTCAGTGGCTACTACTTTCACTTTTTGCACTGTAGGATCAAAATGTGCCATAAATAAGTGATCTGTTGAACAAGCTTCCACAAAAGATCTTGGGTTAGGCAGTTTATCACCCTTGTATAACTTCACAGCCAGGGGATCAAATCCATCTTGTTGGGCCAGTGTACCCATTGCTTTCCCATCCAGAAAATATTCTACCTTCCATTCCGGATCATAATTCCATACGTTGGCTATCAACCTTTTCTGGTTGGTTAAAGTCTCCACATAAACAGCAAGCTGTTCTTTTCTATCACGACCAGTAGATTTATAATGCCATTTCAGTTTTGTTCCATCCACTTCATAAACACCATAACCACGGGGTGTTCCATCTTCACAGATTGGCCCCGTCCACCAGCCCCCACAAACGGTACCATGGTTATGCTCGAAAACACCATTTTTAATTACATTTTTATTAAAGTGGGTATGGCCAGACATGATGTGAACATTTGGATAATCCTTAATTACGGCATAAAAATCATCATTGTTTTTTACAGCGTTATGTACCGGGATATGCAGACAGATAATCAATAAGGCATCTTTCGGTACAAATTGCAAATCTTTAGCCAGCCAATCCAATTGTGTTGGGGTGATGTAGCCATCATAATTTCGCTCAGTACCTAAGTACCTGACATCATCCAGCACCACGTAATGTGCCTTGCCCCTGTTGAAAGAATAATAAGTAGGGCCGTAATGTGCTTGAAAAGTCCTGTCGGATGTTTCATCACCACCTTGTCTGTAATCCTGATCATGGTTGCCCAATGCCTGGAAAAAAGGAATCCCAATTTGTGCGATTGCTTCATCATAAGCCGGGAATAAATCAAAATTGTCCCAAACTAAATCACCAACCCCAATACCATGAACAGGTATTTTACCCATTCCCTGAACTACTTTTTTAGTATCAGGAACTGAAGTTTCCATCATTTGCTGCACATCATTTTTATTTTTAACCTGAGGATCAGCCCAGATAATGAAATTGTGCCTGTTATCATTTTGCTTCAGGGCCTTAAGGTCAAAATTCAATTTTCCGGCAGTATCCGGCTTATAATAATGCCTGGCAATACTGCTTTCTGTTTTAAACTCATAGCCAGCCGGCGTACTGATCCAGACAAAGCGGGCCAGATCATTCAATTTAATTTCGTAATGGCCGGTTTTGTCGGTTTGAACAACCTGGTACCCGTCTGAAATGACGGCACCAGCTACGGCTTTGCTTTTACTGGTAACGAAACCGCTTACCACGCCATCAACCGTAAAAAGGGAAGAAGGGAAAGATTTTAGACTAACAAAAAGGGTTGTGGTTAACAGGCTTGTTTTTTGGATGAAAGATCTTCTGTTCATAATAGGAGGATTTAAATTCATCAACCAAGCCACCAATAACGAATGGCTTGATTGAATATATTAATTAACGATAACTGTAAAACCAGTGGCCTGTTGAATTTCTGAAAGTTGTGAGGTCGACTTTAGTTCGACATTTTTGGCTACTCTTCCGGTGCTCCATAAGCCGGTTGTGGCATCATAAATACCACCGAGCATGGTAAAGTTACTGGTAGCCGGAAATGCATACTTACTGGTGTTGGTACCACCGCCGTAAAAGTTGACACGTTTTCTATTCTGGATGACACTGTATTTATCGGTATTGGTGATGCGGTAACCTACCTCGGGTGGTCCGGCTGTATAGACGCTGCCACCCCCACCAAACATGACCACATCTAATGGAACCGAACTTGCACTTACCGTTGTGCCATCAAACACAGCAATACCTGCAACGTTACCACTGTTCGCCAGTAAATTAGTGGTAGCTGTACCAAAATCATCTCCGTTTAATGTAGAATAGGCTTTGGCGGCAATCCAGACAGCATTGCTGATGTCAGTTGATGCGGAGCCCCAAATTTTCTTATTGCTTCCGCCAACGTAACAAAACTGCCCCTTTTTAACTGAACCGGTGGTGATGTTAAACTTATACGTCCGCACGCCGCCCATTGCCCATCCTAAGGTTGGGGCAGCCGTAATCCCGGCATTATTAGACGTTACAATTGACATCGGCGTAACGGCAAAATTTATATCCCTGGTGGCTTTAAACTGTATATATTCATTGTTGGCATCAGATCCATCGGGATCCGTCAGGTATCCGGTCACTACCAATGGCGATACTTTGATGACATCTAGTTCGTAAATATCTTCTAAAGTTCTTGGCCATAACTGCAAACCGTCTGAATTTCTGAAAACAATTCCGGTAAAATCAGCAAAAGGAACCATGGCAGATTTAGCCAGCTGAGCAGTAGCTTCGGTATGAATGGTCGCTTTTCCAAAACCATCATTAATCACTTTGTTTCCTGAAAAGGTATCACCGGTAACCGGCTCGGGTGCTGTTACACCTTTGCTAATCGTGATCAGCGTGCTTTCGTAAAAATCAGGACGGCTGATCAGTGTGGCGGTATTCACTGCCTGCGTTCTTACACTTCTGCCTGAGGAGATTTTTTTAATTTCACCTGCATTAACGCCGGTAAGCTGCAAAATCCCATCAACCCTTTTCATGGTGCTTCCGTCTATTTTAACATGAACCGAATCACCAGGAACATAATTTGCAGAGGCTGTACCAATATTAATGGCGATTCCCCTTAAAGAATCAATACCACTTCCGGTAATCCGGCTATTTTGAACAATCAATAATCCTGCAGGAATATTTCCGCTGGCCTGATCGGAAATGACCACACCCCTGATGCTGCTTGCACCCGATAAGTTGGTGGTATTTAATTGTATTTCTGTATTCTTATAAAGTTTGCGTAAATCAAAGTTCGCAATAAAGGGACTTGGACTCACCGATACATAATCACTGTCGCGCTTGCAGCTCATGAAAGTGCTCCCCAAAAGAAGAAGCGCAGTCATGTAATATATTATTTTTTTCATCTTATTTAAGGATTAGGGTTTTTGCCACCAAACAAGTGTATTGATATCATCAACGCCCTGAGCGGCAACGGCATTTCGATAAGAAGTTGGATTGGTAGATTGTGTTACCAGCGGATAATTTAACCTTGCCGGCATTTTTCCACCGTTGGCCAGACCTGTACCCACCTGTAAAAAAGGATGTTTGGTTCTGCGATATTCCAGCCATTGCTGAAAATCAACCATAAACAGGGCATAATATTTCTGAATGTGGATCAACTGCATCTTACTTGGTGCGTTGCGCACCTGATTTTCCAATGGCAGAGCATTGCTCCAGGCAATATCGGCAGCATTAACATAACTCACCACCTCCGGACTGCTCGCACTGGTAAATCTTTCAGGCATCCAATAATTTACGGCATCAGCTATTCCTTTTAAATAATAGGCTTCACCCGTGCCGCTAATCCAGCCTTTTGCTGCTGCTTCGGCTAAAATAAAATCAACCTCGGCACAATTCATAATGATTCCCGTATAGCGGTCCGTTTGCAAAGTATATGGAGCATTGGTGGCATCAGAATAAAAATAAGATTGTTTTTTGATTGAATTACCTGCATCATACCCACTGGGTACGCCCACATATCCATCTGGTCCGGGTGCAATTCCAAACCTGCTTACATTATTTTTACCCAGTTGGGGATTAATGCGCGGATCGGCCCAAGCACTCAGGTTGCTCAGGAAAAAATCGGTAATGGCCGGTGTTCTGAAATCAACGGCCCTTACATTGATCATAAATGGAGAAGAATAAACGGCTGTACTGCTATTGGTTCCGTTCCATAGAATTTTTGCCGTATGGCTATTATTCTCCATAACCGGATAATTGGCCTTATTGGTATCTGCAATTTCCTTGATTTTAGCAATTACCCGGGCACTTACATCAGACTTTCCTGAAATGCGAAGCAGTAACCTTAAGTAAAGTGAGTTGCCAAATCTGCGCCATTTATTGATATCGCCCTGATAAACCGGATCTGCATTGGCTGAAATCGTTGTGCCTGTGGCTAACAGTTTATTGGCCTCTTCCAATTTATCTAACAAATCCAGGTAAATGTCTTTTTGTTTATCAAAAGCAGGTTCTATTATGCCTTCTTTACCCTTATTGGCTTCAAAATAAGGCACATCACCATAAACATCTGTCAACAGCTGGAAAACCCAGGCCTGTGTGATTAAAGATATCCCTTTATAGGATGCATTCAGAGATTCCGGACGGTTTGCAATGGTATAAATATCCCTCAGGTTGGTTAATTCCAGATACCAATTGTTCCAGGTGTAATCTGCCCAGTTCCGGCGAACATCATACCTGAAAACTTTTCCTTCTGCATCACTGATATCGACCGTAACCTGCATCAACTCATTGTTGAAATTGCGGTTACGCACCATATTGGTTGATAATACATTAACGAGCGCGGGCGCCAGTAACTGCCCTGCTGTAGTATTGGTACGACCGATCGGATCGGTATTGACCTCATTAAAATCTTTCTTGCAGGAAAGGGCTGATAAACAGAGTGCTGATAATAATATATAACTGGTTATTTTATTTTTTGTCTTCATTATCTATAATTTTATAAACCCACCACTAAACGTACACCATAACTTCTGGTAGAAGGCAACTGACCTGTTTCAAAGCCCTGCACAATGTCGCTACCGGATAATGTGCCGAATTCCGGGTCAAATGCCGGCCATGGCGACCATATAAATAAATTTCTGCCATAAGCACCAATGGTAAGTCTGGTAAAACCGATTCTTTTTAAGAAAGCCGGACCAAAGGCATAGGTGATATTTGCTTCCCTGAATTTCAGGTAGTCGGTTCTGAATACACTGCCTTCGGCCTGATCTGAACCATAAAGTGAGGTATAGAAACTTTCCAGGTTGGTGGCCACCACATCATTCTTGCGGTAAGTACCATCTGCATTTTGCACTACCCCATCACCCACAACGCCATTATAACGTCCGGGTAAGGTAAGGTCTAATTTCCCCAGGGAAGCCATTCGTGAAAATGTTAAAGAGTGGGCTACTGCGCCTAACTGAGCATCAAACAAACCATTGATACTGAAATGATCATAAGTAAAGGTAGAGCCAAAACTAAACCTGAATTTAGGCATGGTATTTCCCAGATAAATGAGATCAGAAGTACTGATTTTGGCATTACCTGTAGCAGAATCATAAATAATTTGTCCATCCGGCGATCTCATGTAGCCTCGTCCGTATAAATCACCCATGCTGCCGCCTACATTTGCAACGATTTGTCCGCCGCCTAATGCGCCTGTGCGCAGCACTACTGAACTATCAGCCAGTTCTTCAATCCGGTTTCGGTTAGCTGTAAACGTTCCGGTAAGTTCCCATTTAAATTTCTTGGTTTGAACAGGTGTACCGTTTACCGCAATTTCAATTCCCTTATTCTGCACGCGGCCGACATTGAAAACGGCCACATTATAACCTGTAGACCGGTCGATAATCCGGTTTAAAATCTGGTTTTTGGTATTGCCCAGATAAGCGGCAAAATCAAAATTAAGTCGGTTTTTAAATAAGCGTAATTCCGTACCCAATTCAATAGTGTTTGTTTTCAGTGGTTTCAAATTCGGATTCGGCAACACATTGGGGTTGGTCATGGCATTATCGGGATATATACCATTTGAAGCCAGACCATAATTGTAAGCCGTACGATATGGTGTGGTACCACCACTTCCCACCTGAGAAACCGATGCCCTTAATTTAAAGAAGCTGATCACTTTGGGAAGAGATAACAAATCGGACACGATTAATGAGGTACTGGCCGATGGATAGAAAAAACCCACGTTATCTGTTCTGGATGGCGTAGCTAAAGTACTGCTCCAATCCTGACGGCCTGTCAAATCTAAATACAGGTAATTTTTGAAACTGAAAGATAATGCTGCATAAAAACTGTTTATCCTGTATTTTGCTGTATCGGGTACAGAAACCAGCGGGCTCAAATTGTTATCCAGTTGGTAAATTCCCGGCACAACCAATCCATCTGCACGCAGTTCAGATTTTTTATATTCATTACGCATCTGGCTGCCACCTGCATTGGCATTCAGGTGCAGATTGTTACTGATTTTTTTATCGTACCGCAACAGGAAGTCAAAATTGGTTTCATAGGAGTTAATGTCCTGTACGCGGTAAGATCCCTGGGCAAACTTATTTCCGGCCGCATCCCAGGGGCGTTGCGTTTCGCGGATATCTTTATTGTAATCAATTGAACCCCTTAATAATAAACTCAATTCTTTTGAAATCTTATAAGTAGCCTGAATATTACTCAAAATTCCGTTTCTCCGCTGCTTGTTGATGTATTGCTCGGAGATGGCATAAGGACTTTCAGGATTGGTCGTGGTAATATTTACAAATTGTACATTTTCCTTCCCGGGTGCCCAGTAATCCCTGTACCAATCTGTATTCACGTTGGGTTGGGCAAACATAAACCAATACATCAACGACTGGTTTCCATAACCGGTTGCGGGTAGATTATCACTGTGCCTGTTGTTATAAGCGGCTTTAAACGATACACTAAATCTTTTATTGACATCCGTATTGGCCGAATACGAAACTGAAGTCCGATCCAGTCCGGTGTTGGGTACAATCCACTCATTGTTGCCATGGCTGGCGGAGAACCTCATCCCTACACCTTTATATGATCCATCCAGGCTCAGGGAATTCAACGACTCAAAACCCGTTTGAAAAAAGGCATCTACCGGGTTTTGATAGGCCATCCATGGTGTGCGGGTGGTGCCCCGGGTCTTGGTAGCCGGGTCATATTGGTAAAAACTGGCGCCTGTGCCAAATGGTGCACCCCAGCTTGAACTGGTTCCATTGGTGCTGGGCCCATCTTCTGTTGCACCGTAAGAAAAGTAAGGTACACCAAACTGACCCTGACCAAACTGATTTTGCGCTGCAGGGCTGTTATTCACCTGCTCCCAGGTACTATTTGACGTAAAGGTAATGTTCAACTTCTTATTGGCCCTGCCTGATTTGGTGGTGATAATGATGGCACCATTTGCACCACGCTGCCCGTATAATGCCGAAGCGCCCGGACCTTTCAAAACGGTAACACTTTCAATATCATCAGGATTAAGGTCATTGAGTGCTGAACCAAAATCGGCCGGCATCACATCACCTGATGTTCCATAAACACCTCCTGATGAACCTGCTGTACGCCTGGCAGAACTGCTGGCTACTACCCCATCAATTACAATTAACGCTTCATTGTCTCCGGTAAGGTTATTTTCACCACGTAAAATAATTTTATTAGAAGCTGCCGGACCACTGTTACGCACCAAATTTAAACCAGCTACTTTTCCAGAGAGTGATTCTGTCCAGTTGCTGGAAACGGCATTTGTCAAGGAAGTACTATCCACCTGCGTAACCGAGTAACCCAATGCCTTTTCATCACGTTTGATCCCTAAGGCTGTAACCACCACTTCATTCAGGTTACTGGCTGAAGAAGCTAAACGGATGACTACATTATTTTCGTTGTTGTTAAAAACGCGGCTGACAGTGGTGTAACCGACCATGTTATAGACTACCTTGGTGCCTTTAGCAACATTAATAACGTAGTTTCCTTTTTCATTGGTCACCCCTAAAACCTTTCTGTTATCATCAGTTATGGTAGTACCTACTAAAATCTGTCCGTCCTCATCATCCAGAACCGTTCCTTTTACAATGATGTTGGCAGGGTTAATTTGAGCAGACGCATGGCTAAAGCAGATTAGTTGTAAAACCATGATAGCAGCAAACAGTCTACATCCTGAATGAAAGCGGTTCCTCTTTTTTTCGAATTTGAGACCATTATTCGGATTACATTCCTTAAAATGTGCAAGACATTGCGGCAGGTAAAATTTTCGAGTAAATTTTTTAATCATATTCGTTATATTCGGTTAGTAAGTATCATCTAATTCGATTTACCCCTTCCCAATTCAGGAGCAAAGTAAGCCTGTTCACGTTAAAAATATGTTAACTGCACATTAAGGTATACCAATAGGTCTTGATTAATTTCGAATTGTTTTATTTTAATTACATTATATTTCGAAATATTATCTTTAACGTAAAACGAAAGTAATAACGAATAACAGTAATTACAAACATTGACTGTCAATAACTACCGAAATCGAATGGAATTTTGCATTAAAAATATCGATCAGTAAGAAAAAAGAAAGGTGGTAATCAGAAGAGAAACTAAAAATATCGATGCACAGACATCTTTAAGGAACAATTGTAGGATTAAATTGTAGGCTATTGGAAATTTACAGGCATGATCTGCCTGTTCAAATTAATTCAATAACATTAAGTAACATTTTAATGATATAAAATATCGAAACATAAAGAAACCCAATTTAGTTAACCATTATAACTTAATATATACTTATTGTAAAGTTTTCTTAAAGAATAAGTTCTCTCTAAAACAACCAGCAGGATAATTGGTAAAACGACCCAGGTAAAAATCTGGAGCACATAAAAAATATAGGCAACTAATCCTATTAACCTGAAAGCCTCCAGGTAACAGATCCATCTTCTCTGTTCCAGTAAAGCGCCAATATTGATTAAAGTGATTAAAACGAAGACCAGGATAGCCCATTTGTCTAGAGCACTTAAATAAGGGAAAAACATCGTGGCAAGCGTTAGAGTGGCAACCACCGCAACCAACTGCATATTGAGGTATTTTTTAAATTTAAAAGTAGATCGTTTCTTTTGTTTATCCTGGAAATAGCGGGCTTCCAGAACCGGCCTGATGTTTTGATCCATCAATGCCGGACTTCCGAATAAGGCATTCCATTTTGCTTTAAAGCCATGTGCCAGCCGGTAAGCTGCTGTTATTTCGAGGTAATAATGAAAATGCTGCCACAGAAAACTATAGCTTTTAATGGGGTGCGTTAATCCATATTGAGGTGGTTCTTCTTCCTGCTGAAAAGTACCAAAAAGCTTATCCCAGAAAACAAAAACATCACCATAATTTTTATCCAGATATTTTTCATCAGAAGCATGGTGAACACCATGGAGTGAGGGCGTGATCAACACCTTTTCCAGCCAGCTGATCTTTCCGATGAGTTGTGTATGGGTGAAAAAGGAATAAGCACCATGTGCCAGCAGAATGGTAATGATCATCGACGGCTGAAAGCCAATCAGTGGCAGGACGCACCAGAAAACATTCCTGAAAATGGCCTGAATGGTGGTAATCCGGGCGGCAGCCGTAAAATTAAATTCCTCACTTTGATGATGTACAATATGTGCAGCCCAGAGAATGTTAATTTCATGCCCTAAACGGTGATACCAGTACCAGACAAAATCTGTAGCCAGTAATAAAAGCAACCATATGTACCATTTATTCGGAATCTGAAATAAAGCATAATGCTGATAAACCCATTCATATACCTGGTAAAAGCTGGCTGCAATAAATAAATTCAATAACCGCTCGGCGATACCTACACTGAAATTAGCAACGGAACTTTCATACTTAAATACCTCTTTCCGCTTTCTTTGCTGCGCAACTTTATACTCAATGAACACAAAAACAAAAAAAGCAGGAATGGCAAATGCGAGGTAGTTTACAGTCATGATGATTACATTTCTTGAATATCAATACCGCAAACATATAAATAATCTACTAATTATATAGATTATATAGTTTACTATTTTAAATTAGTTGCCATTCTATTCGTTTAATATTTATTGTTTCTATTAATTTGCAGAAATCAGTTTATATAAAAACATTCATATGGCAGCAGAAAAAAAAGTCGGACAAACCAATATCCTATCCATTGACATCGGCGGAACAAGTATCAAAACAGTTTTACTGGACGAAGATGGAAATATGCTGTCAGAATATATGAAAAGTAAAACGCCTGCGGGTGCAACACCAAAAGATATTGTTTCAGGTATACAGGATCTGATTAAACCCATTCCGAAAACTTATAACCGCGTTTCTATCGGATTTCCGGGATATGTAAAGAACGGGATGGTGAAGACCGCACCAAACCTGGCTAAAAATAAATGGGCAGATGTAGACCTGGCCCAACGCGTAGCTGATGCTTTAAATCAGCCGGTAAGATTGGTAAATGATGCTGATCAGCAGGGATTGGGCGTGGTGGAAGGCAAGGGTTTTGAGATTGTGTTTACTGTAGGTACCGGATTTGGAACCGCATTGCTGTTTGACGGCGAACTGCTACCACACCTGGAACTGGCACACTTCCCGATCAACAAAGATGAAGACTACGACGATTACATCGGCAATAAGGCTTTTGAAGACATTGGTTCAGAACGATGGAACAAACGTTTAAAGAAAATCATCGAAATCTATAAAACTGTTTTTAATTACGATGCGCTTTATATTGGTGGCGGAAATTCAAAACAGATTGATTTTAAACTGGACAGCAACATTACATTGGTAACAAACAGAGATGGTATTAAAGGTGGTGCAAAACTTTGGAAACTAGCTGATAAGTACAATATTTTTACTGTTCATCCAAAAGTGTAAAACTTACACTATGTACTGTTGTTAATTATTACAATCTTTTAACATCAAAATCAACTATATTCATTTGTAAGTTCTAATTTTGAATACTATAAAAAATTAAAAATGTCAGATAACGAGTCAAAAAAATACAAATTGGGGATGATCGGTTTAGGAACCATGGGCCGCAACCTTTTATTAAACATGGCAGATAAGGGTTTCGCCGTAACCGGTTATGATAAGGATCAGAAAATGATTTCCAAGCTGGAAGAAGAAGGGCAGAAACACGAGCTAAAGGGTTTCAATGATATTGAAGCCTTTATTAACAGCTTGCAATCGCCAAGAACACTGATTCTGCTGGTACCCGCCGGCCCCATAGTAGATAGCGTTATTACAGAATTAAAACCCTTGCTCAGTAAAGGTGACATCATCATTGATAGCGGTAACTCACATTTTACCGATACCAACCGCAGGGTTTCTGAATTGGAAAAAGATGGTTTGCATTTCTTCGGAATGGGAATCTCCGGCGGAGAAGAAGGTGCCCGTTTCGGTCCGAGCATGATGCCGGGTGGCGATAAAAAAGCCTACGATGTGGTGAAGGAAGTTTTCGATGCAGTTGCGGCTAAAGTTGGCGCTGATCCATGTGTTACCTATATAGGTCCCGGAGCATCAGGTCACTTTGTCAAAATGGTGCACAACGGCATTGAATATGCCATTATGGAACTCATTGCAGAAGTATATGGTGTATTGAAAAATGGCCTCAATTACTCTAATGAAGAAATTTATAAGGTCTTTAAAAAATGGAATGAAGGCAGGCTGCAGTCTTTTCTGCTGGAAATTACAGCTGAAATCTTCTTGTTTAAAGATACCGATACCCAAAACGACCTGCTGGATCAGATTAAGGATGAAGCCCGTTCTAAAGGTACAGGAAAATGGACTTCAGAAGTTTCAATGGAATTACAATTACCTATCCCGACCATTAATGAGGCCGTTTCTAACCGCGATTTGTCCAAATTTAAAAAATTAAGGGTATCACTGGAAGAGGCTTTTGGCAAAAAAGAAAGCCAGATTAATCTTACCGTTGATGAATTGGAAGATGCTTTTTATTTCTCTATGATCAGTGCTTATGCACAAGGCATGCATTTATTGGTTCAGGCCTCTACAGAATATGAGTATGATTTACAGTTACAGGAAATCGCTAAAATCTGGCGTGGTGGATGTATCATCAGGGCTAAGTTTCTGGAAGATATTTATCAGGCCTATGATAAAGATAACGCACTTGAACATTTATTCGGCGATGGCGGAATCCAGAACATCATTAAAGATACACTGACAGGAACCCGTAAAACCATTTCAGCATGCATCAACGCAGGTATTGGTATCCCGGCATTTGCCTCAACACTGACTTATTTTGATACCATTACAACGGCAAGGATGCCTTCTAACCTTATACAGGCACAACGGGACTTTTTTGGCGCACATACTTTCGAGCGTATTGATCAGGAAGGTGTTTTCCATGCCGACTGGAATAAATTATCATAAATTTTAATTACAAGAAGTCAAACATAAAATGAAGACTAAAGCCGCATTAAGCCCAACGATATTTGTCATATTTGGTGGTACAGGTGATTTAAATAAAAGAAAATTAGCTCCTGCCTTATATAATTTATTTATAGAAGGTTACATGCCTGAAAAGTTTGCCATTATTGGTACCGGCAGAACTGAATTTACAGATGATAGCTATAAAGCTGCTCTGGAAGATGCAGTAAATGAATTTTCTCGCTCCGGAAAGGTAAAAAAAGACAAATGGGATAACTTTGGAAATACCATCCACTACTGCCCTACTGATTTTGCTCAACCAAAGACTTTTGAAAACTTAAAGGATGCCGTTGAAAAATACCAAAAGGAATACGGACCAGATACACAGATTATTTTCTACCTGGCTGTAGCACCTAATTTCTTTCCGGTTATTGCAGAATATCTGCACAAATATAAGCTGACGGAAGATGAAGACAATAGCCGGATTGTGATCGAAAAACCATTTGGTCATGATTTAGAATCTGCAAAAGAGTTAAATGCGCTATTAAGAACTATTTTTACCGAAAAACAGATCTATCGCATCGATCACTACCTTGGGAAAGAAACTGTTCAGAATATGATGGCCTTCCGTTTTGCCAATTCTTTATTTGAACCGCTTTGGAACAGGACATACATTGACCATGTACAGATTTCTGTAACCGAACAATTAGGTGTTCAGGATCGTGGTGGTTATTATGAAGGTTCGGGTGCGCTGCGTGATATGATTCAGAATCATTTATTACAATTGCTTTGTTTAATTGGAATGGAAGCACCGATCAACTTTGATGCGGATGAAATCAGAAACCGTAAGGTAGAAGTTTTAAAAGCCATGCGTCCGTTCTCTGCTGAAGATATCCGTTTTCATACCGTTCGGGGCCAATACAGCAAAGGCTGGGTAGAAGGAAAAGAAGTACCTGGCTACCGCCAGGAAAAAGGTGTAGATCCACATTCTAATACAGAAACTTTCGCCGCAGTAAAATTCCACATTGACAACTGGAGATGGCAGGGCATTCCGTTCTATTTAAGAACCGGAAAACGCTTAAATCAAACCTCTTCATTGATTACCATTCAGTTCAGGGATGTACCCCATCAGATCTTTTCTTCTGGTGTAACCGAAAACTGGCAACAAAACCGCCTGGTGATCAGCATTCAGCCAGAGATGAGCATCAGGTTACAGGTTCAGGCAAAAAGGCCTGGTTTGGATATGGTTTTAAATCCGGTTGATATGGTGTTTGACTATAAAGGCACTTATGATGGCGACACCCCCGAGGCTTACGAAACCTTGCTTTTGGATGCCATGATGGGTGACCAAACCCTATTTATGCGTGGCGATCAGGTAGAAGCGGCATGGGAATTGGTGATGCCGATTTTAAATACCTGGGAAAGTAAAAAATCAATTAATTTTCCTAATTATCCGGCAGACAGCTGGGGACCTGAAGAAGCCGAGGCCTTAATTGCCCGCGATGGTTTCCACTGGTTTAACCTGCCCTTAAAGAATAAAGAATAATATTTTTATCTCGTCCTTGCCAGGTATGATGCCTCTGTACATTGAATAGCATCATACCTCGCAAGGACGTCTATTTTAAAATAATGAACCTACTGATATACAAAACTCTCGAAGAATTAAATCAGGATTTAGCAGATTACGTGATCAAAATCGCCGAAATGTCAATTGAAGAAAACGATCGCTTTAATTTTGTTTTAACCGGTGGAAGTTCGCCGAAGGCACTTTACCACCTTCTGGCTACGGAATGTGAACATCGAATTGACTGGGAGAAGGTTTATTTCTTTTTTGGTGATGAGCGAAATGTTCCTTCAACAGATGAGAATTACAACGGCCTGATGGCAAAGAAGACTTTGCTTGATCCACTTGGAATTAAGGAAGACCATATTTTTTATGTAAATACCACACTGGCACCTGAAAAGGCAGCCATTGAATATAAAAAATCAATTGACAAGCACTTTAACGGAGAAGATCCGGCATTCGACCTTATCCTTTTAGGAATGGGTGATGATGCGCATACGGCATCCATTTTTCCTCATACCACTTTAGTGAAAGATCAGGAAGTTGATGTGGCCGCCGTGTTTGTTGAAAAATTAAATACCTACCGCATCAGTTTCACTGCTCCTTTAATTAATAAGGCAGATAATGTGGCTTTCTTGGTTTTTGGAGAAAATAAGGCAGAAGCTTTAAAACATGTGATTAATGATGAGGAGAAAAATTTCGATCTGTATCCTTCACAGTTAATTGATCCGATTGATGGGAAACTGACCTGGTTTACCGACGAAGCTGCAACCAGATTACTGGAAGAGTAATAACCATTTAATACTATTAACCCATAAGGTTTTGAAGACCTTATGGGTTGGTTTATTTATACTTGGCGTAAGTTGAACTTAAAGCGCCGGCTTTAAATTCTCTTCAATTAATAACTTAATAATTCCATCGGCCATTCCCACCTTTGGAACATAGAGTTGCTTGATGCCTGTCCATTTCATCAGCGTTAAATAAATCTCACTCGCAGGGATAATCACATCAGCACGGTCAGGATTAAGGTGCAGGGTATTAATTCTTTCCTTTAAGGAATAACTGGTAAGTTTATTATAAAGCGCATTCAGCTTTTGCAGTGAAAGTGGTGCATGGTCTTTCTCCTCGCTCATCCTGAAAAGCTTATTGATATTGCCGCCGGTGCCAATTCCGGCAAGATGCTTATGGCCCTTGGTATGTTCTTTCACCCATTCCTTCATTTCTTCCCAGGTTTCTTCCTTATCCTGGTTATCCAGCATTCGGATGGTACCAATATCAAAAGATCTGGAGATCTGCGGTGTTCCCTTCACAAAAACAGAAAGTTCTGTACTACCCCCGCCCACATCAATATACAGATACGTTTTGCTGTCATCAAGGTCTGCCTCAATGTGGTTGGCGTAAATGATATTGGCTTCCCGCTGCCCTTCTATAATCTCCAAGTTAATTTCAGTTTTTTCTTTGATCCATTTAACAATTTCTGCACCGTTTTTGGCCTCTCGCATAGCTGAAGTAGCGCATGCCAGGTATTCAGATACGTGATAAACATCCATCAGGTTTTTGAAAGCTGCCATGGTTTTGATCAGGTCTCCGGTTTTTTTTTCTGAAATCTGTTTATCCAGAAAGGCGTCATCACCTAAACGAAGTGGCACACGGATTAAGGTGTTTTTTTTGTATTTGAATTCGCCATCGTGTTTGCTGATATCAGCAATGAGTAGCCTTACCGCGTTAGAACCGATATCTATAGCTGCGTATCTTAACATTATGATTGGTGCTTGGTTTTTAAGTAGTTATAAGTATCAACTTGTGCCCTGATTTTTTTACTCAATCTGTTTTTATGATACTTGTTATTGTTTAATGCATTAATTTGACGTGCCTTGGTATTGTCCTGCAGTTGCAAATCAATAATATCCTGAATTTCTTGTTTCACATCAGGATCCAGAACCGGAAAGCCAACTTCTACCCGATGCTCGAAATTCCTGCTCATCAGGTCGGCAGATGATAAATACATATCATTTTTACCGTTGTTACTGAAAATATATACGCGGGCATGTTCCAGAAATTTATCAATGATGCTAATGGCCGTAATGTTTTCGCTAAAGCCTTTCACCCCTGGTACCAGACAGCAAATTCCGCGGATAATCAGTTGTATTTTTACGCCTGCATTGCTGGCATCGTAAAGTTTGGAAATAATGCCCTCATCAGCCAGGCTGTTCACCTTGAGCATGATGTATGCAATTTTTCCGGCCTTTGCATTTCTGATCTCCCGGTTAATAAAATTCACCAGTTTAGATCTGCTTTCCATTGGAGATACAATTAAATGTTTATACCCCTTTATTACCGTGCGTTTGCTTAAAGCGTCAAACAACTTAACCAGATCATTGGTAATTTCTTTACGCGCAGTGAAAATACTGTGGTCGCAATACAATCCGGCTGTTTTTTCATTGAAATTACCCGTTGCCAGATTGGCGTAATAAACCGGTTTTTCTTTTTCAATCCTTTTCACCAGACAGATTTTAGAATGTACTTTATAATCTGTTAAGCCATAGTTCACCTTAACGCCCTCTTCCATTAAACGGGTTGTCCAGAAAATATTGGCCTGTTCATCAAAACGGGCTTTTAATTCCAGTAATACCGATACAGCCTTTCCGTTTTTTGCGGCATTGATCAGGGCATTAATTACTTTTGAATTTTCAGCCAGGCGGTATAAAGTAATCTGAATTTCGGTAACCTTCGGATCTATGGCCGCTTCACGGAGGAAAAGAATAATGTAGTCATAAGACTGGTATGGAAGATTAACCAGGTAATCGCGTTGCGCAACTTTATTGAACATACTCTGTGTGCGATGCAATTCATGCACCTTAAGTGGTACATTAGGCGCATATTCCAGTTCCTTTTTCCCCACATTGGGGAAAGCAATAAAATCACCGAACTTATGGTACCTGTTGCCGGGAATCAAACTTTCGGCTTCCAGCTTCAGCTTATTCACCAGAACCGTCAGCATATTGAGTGGCATGGCCGAATCATAGAGCAAGCGCATAGGTTTACCCTTTTTCCGTTTTTCCAGGCTACTTTTTAAATCTTCAATAAATTTATCGTTAATGTTTTTGTCGATATCCAATTCGGCATCCCTGGTGAGCTGAATGGAATAAGCCTCCAGGTTATCATACGTAAATACATAAAAAATATCATCCAGGCAGTACCTGATAATGTCCTCAGCCAGAATAATAAATTTCAGATCGTTGGTTTCAGGCAGTACCAGAAACCGGGGTAAATTAGGTGGAATCTCAATTAGGGCATACTTCTCTCTGATCTTGGTATCTTTTTTGGAAAGCTTGACAAAGAAATACAGATACCGGTCTTTCAGTTCCGGGAAAGGTTTGTCCATATCCAGCATAATGGGAACCACGTTCGACAGGATTTTATCACGAAAGTGATTCTTTACAAATTCACCCCGGCTTACGTTTAGCTGGGTATCGTTTAAGATAAAGATTCTGTTTTGTGCGAGCTCATTGATCAAAGTTGCCTGAAAAAGCTGATCGAATTTCCGCTCCTGTTTCACCACAATATTTTTGATTTCATTCAGGATTTTACGCGGATTAAAACCCAGAAGTGCTTTAGCTTTATCATTCAGATTGGTTAAGCGGGTCATTGTAGCTACCCTTACCCGGTAAAATTCTTCCAGATTGGATGAAAAGATGGATAAAAACTTTATTCTTTCGATAAGCGGCACAGTTTCATCGGCAGCTTCCTGTAATACGCGGTCATTAAAGTAAAGCCAGCTAATTTCACGATTTAAAAATGGTATCTTCTTCTTGCTCATTTAAAAAAATAAAAATCCCTGCCGAAACAGGGATGTTCAAAACTGCATATTAATTTGTTAAGTCCATGTTAATTCACACACAGGTTAACGTTAATTCATTATTTTTTTACCGGAGCCTTTACCACTTTTTTAACTACAGGTTCAACCTTCTCTTTTGCCTCACTTACTACATCTTTAGCCGTAACGGTTGCTTTTCTTGTTGATTTTTTAACGGTGCCTGCTGCCTGCTCTGTAGCTTCAGCAACCGCTTCTTTAGCCGATTCAATTTTTGGCTGAACAACTTTCGCTATATTCTTTACCGTAGGTTTCACTGCTTTAACTGGTTTAGCAATGGCCTTTTCTGCTTTTTCTTCTGTAGCGATGGCTGCAACCTTAACACTTTGTACCACTGGTTTGGCTTTGGCGACAGCTTTTTTAACCACTTTCGCTACACTTTTTTCTGCTTTATTTGCTGCCTTTGTTACCGGTGTCTTAATTTCGGCTGCTGTTTCTTTAGATGAATGAAGGATGCCATCAATTTTATGCCCAACATCGGCTTTAATTACCGTAAATTTTTTGGTTAATTTTTTTGCCACACGTTTGCTTGCTTTGGCCACTTCGGTACTAATCTCTGATGCATCATGGCCGAGGCTCATAATCACCTCTAAAAATTGAGCGGTTAACGATTGTTCTAATTGTTTCTTTGCATCTTTTTTAGTTACTTTTTGAGACTTTGCTTTAGTGGTTTTCATATTATTTTTCGTTTTTTTGTGAAACCGATTTATTTCTTTTTAAATCTACTAATTTTTTACTTTAAAGCTAAAACCATGCCTTCTTTTGATATTGTAAGTAAAGTTGATGCGCAGACTCTTGACAATGCCATAAACAATGCTAAAAAAGAAATATTGAACCGTTTTGATTTCAACGGTTCAAAAAGTACTGTCGATCTGGATAAAAAAACGAATATTGTAACCATTGTGACCGAAGATGATATGCGGTTAAAAGCGATAGAAGGTTCAATTATTTCCAGGATGATGAAGCAGAATCTTGACCCTAAAAGTATGGATTTTGGTAAGGAAACCATCGCTTCCGGCAATATGATCCGAAAAGAAATTACCATTAAGGAAGGCTTAGATAAGGAAGCCGCCAAAAAGGTAGTGGCGAAGATTAAAGCTAGTGGCTTAAAGGTACAGCCATCCATCATGGATGATCAGGTTAGGGTTACAGCAAAAAAGATAGATGACCTCCAGGCCGTAATTAGTTTATGCAGGTCTGAAGATTTCGATCAGCCTTTACAGTTTATCAATATGAGGAACTAATTTTAAACTGAGTACGTTTTCCGCTAATATCTGCGGGATAAATTGTGCTGATTAACGATCGTCATCGCGAAGCTGAAGCAATCTTACACGAAGAGACCGTAAAAAAGATTGCTTCGTTAGCTGAAAAGCCTTCCTCAGGAATGACGACGATTAAAGGTATCTTCGTACAGTATGGCTCTAGCCGACTGATTCTTTATTAATTTTTTTTTGAAAGAGATTGCTTCAGGCCATTGCCAATCCAAAAGAGGATTCATCTAGTGTGATCATTTTTGTAAGAAGGTTCCGCTACCGATCCTGTACCAGCATAGCAAACCTTTTCCTGCAACGCTTGTTAAGTTAAATATCAAAAACAAATAGATTAACATGAAAAAGATATTTATTTTATCAACGATAGTTGCAGCGTCCATGAGTTTTCAGGCTTGCCAAACCGCAGACAAGAAATCTTCTACCACAAAAGACAGCGTTAGCGGTGATACCACTATGGTTAATGGGAATCATGTTGCCGGATCGGAAGTGGTAGAATCCGGTATTGATGAGGCTGGTGCGAATTTCTTGAGAAAAGCCGCAGTGGGTGGTATTATGGAAGTGGAGGCCGCCAAAATTGCACAAAAAAATGCTTCAAGCCAGGAGGTAAAGGATTTCGCTGCGAAAATGCTGGAAGACCACACTAAAACCAATAAAGAACTAAAAGAATTTGCGGTTAAGAAAAAAGTAATCACACCTGATGCCTTACCTGCAGATGATCAGATTCATCTTGATGAGATGAAAAAAATTAAAGGTGCAGCATTTGATAAACATTATATGGGCATGATGGTTACCGATCATGAGAAAACCATTGCCTTATTTAAAGAAGGTATTTCCAATAAAGATTCTGGCCTGAAAACCTGGGCAACTAAAACACTGGCCACTATTGAACAACATGATGAGATGGCTAAAAAGATTGCCTTAGGTTTAAAATAACATTTGCCAAATGGCATGTATCAGAAAAATCCCAATTTACTTGGGATTTTTTTTTAATTATAAAGTTTGCAAAAAATCATTTTTAGCATAATTTATGTGAAAGAAAAAAATTAAAATTATCTTTCACCGTTTAAATCAAAAAAACACAAATGAATAAGAATAGAATTTTTAATGTGCTGTTAACTGGTGCATTTGTTATTGCGGTTCCTTTATTTGCCAGTGCGCAGAAGGCAAACTGGCAAAATCTTGATCTGAAAACCGATTCAACATTTGGAATCAGTACAGAGAAAGCGTATAAAGAATTGCTTAAAGGTAAAAAATCAACAAAAGTTATTGTTGCCGTAAATGATGGTGGTGTTGATGCAATGCATGAAGATCTAAAGCGCATCATGTGGGTAAATGCCAAAGAGATTGCCGGAAATGGTAAGGATGATGATAAGAATGGCTACATAGATGATATTCATGGCTGGAACTTTATCGGAGGTCCGAAAGAGTCTGTGAATTTTGAGACATTGGAACTCACCCGTTTAGTTCGCCGTGATCAGGCACGTTTTGCCAATACCACCGATGCTAACGTTGCAGAAAAAGATAAAAAAGACTGGGAAGCCTTTAAATCCATGAGGGCTGATCTGGAAAAACAACTGGCTGAAGCAAAACAAGGCCTGGCAGGGATTTCTGGTTTCAAAAATGCTCTGGATGGAGTGGTGAAGAAAATTGGCAAGGAAAACCCAACTGCCGAAGATTTCAAAAACTTCAAGCCTGCCAATGATATTGAAACACGTATCCAGGGAGTGATGCTACAGCAACTGGCAAGCGGCAGCTTTAAAGATTTTTATGAGAACCAGATTCAGGAAGGTGTGGATTATTACACCCGTCAGGCTAAATACAACCTGAATTTAGATTACAACCCAAGAGCGATTGTCGGTGATAATCCCGATAACCCTAAAGAAAAGTTCTATGGTAATAATGATGTAACCGGACCTGATGCCATGCACGGATCACACGTGGCCGGTATTATTGCGGCTGACAGAACCAATAATATCGGGATCATGGGTGTTGCCGATAATGTAGCCATTATGGGCGTAAGATGTACACCCAATGGTGATGAGCGTGATAAAGATGTAGCCAATGGGATCCGCTATGCAGTAGATAATGGTGCCAAGGTGATCAACATGAGTTTCGGCAAAGCTTATAGCTGGGATAAAGCTATTGTAAATGATGCGATGAAATATGCGGCTTCAAAAGATGTGTTGATTGTACAGGCTGCAGGTAATGAAAATAAAGACATCGATACGGAGAACAACTTCCCTAACCACAAGGATTTAGATGAGAAAACCATTGCCTCATGGATAACGGTTGGTGCATCTGGCCCGAAGGATGATGAAACATTAAAAGCAAGTTTCTCTAATTTTGGTAAAACGCAGGTGGATGTGTTTGCACCCGGCGTTAAAATCCATTCTACCGTTCCCGGGTCTAAATACAAGGATTTGGACGGAACCAGTATGGCCTCTCCTGTGGTTGCTGGTTTAGCCGGATTAATTCGTTCTTACTATCCAAAATTATCTGCTGCGCAGGTAAAGGAAATCATTGTAAAATCAGTAACGAAGGTTAACCACAATGTATCATACAAAAAAAGTGATGATGAAAATGCAGAAAATGTTTCTGTCCCTTTCTCTGATCTATGTATCAGTGGCGGTGTAGTAAATGCTTATGAAGCACTTAAATTAGCGGCAACATATAGTGGAAAATCATCTGCAAAATAAGTTCATCGCATAATAAAAGGGGCGGATTTTCTATTGAAATCCGCCCCTTTTTTCTTGAGGTTGCCCAATCAGAGCGGCACAACCATCAGTTACATTTAAGTTGAAGCCAGAATTTTATCAGGCGTAATCGGTAAGTTTCTGATTCTTTTCCCGGTGGCATTGAATACGGCATTGGCCACAGCGGCAGAAAAACCAATCAGTGCAATTTCACCCATTCCCTTAGCTCCCATCGGATTAATGTAAGGATCAGGTTTGTTTATAAAATGAACTTCAATTTCGGGAATATCTGCATTCACCGGCACATGATAGTCTGCAAAGTTATTGTTAATATACCTTCCATAGCGGTGATCAATAACGGATTCTTCAGTTAAAGCCATTCCAATCCCACCCACAGCACCGCCCACCATTTGGCTACGGGCTGTTTTCGGACTTACAATGGTTCCGGAATCGCCAACAGACACAATTTTATCCACTTTCACTACTCCGGTTAAGCCATGTACTTTTACTTTAACGAAATGAATGGAGAATGAATACATCGAATAAGCTTCCCTTTCTTTTCCTGCCTGGCTTTGCTTGGTCATTTCAACAGATGGCAAATTATTCTTTTTCAATACCTCCACAAAATTTGAGGTGGCATCCATATTCGCGTTAGCAGCTAACTCCGCTATAGTAGATTTCAACGCTACACAAACATCATTCACGGCTGAACCTACAGTAGAAAGCGTAGCAGAACCACCCTGACTTGGTGCGGGAGGCAGAGAAGAGTCGCCCAGTTCAAAAGTAATTCTATCGGCCGTAATATTCATTAATTTGCTGGCAATCAATGTCATGCCGGTTCCTGTACCAGGCCCGATATCGCTGGTTGCGCTTTGCAGTACTAAGGAGCCATCAGCTTTTAAAATTCCTTTCACGCTGGCTCTTCCCCTGTTGGCGTTAAAAACGCCTATACTTACACCATAACCTGTTTTCCATTGGCCTTCAATCAGGCTTCCAGGTTTATTTTTTCTTTCGTTCCAGCCAATTTTCTGTGCACCGATGCGATAGGCTTCCTTAATATTTTTATCGGAGAAGGGCAGATTTCTTTGCTGATCCCGCTCCGGATCATTTTTAATCCTGAATTCCAGCGGGTCCATATCCAGTGCATGTGCCATTTCATCTATTGCACTCTCCAATGCAAATGCACCTGTGGCTTCTCCAGGTCCGCGCATCCAGATGGGCACACCCAAATCCACCGGCACAACCGTGTACTGGGTATTCACATTATCGCACTGATACATAAATTTCGCCATATTCACCACCCCTTCAGTGAAATTCTCGTAAACGGAAGTTTCACCAAAAGCACGGTGTGTAATTCCTGTGAGCGTTCCGTCTTTTTTAGCCCCCAGACCGATCGTTTGAATGGCTGCAGGGCGATTCCCTACCATCGTAAACATCTGCATTCTGGTCAGCATCAGTTTAACAGGCTTCCCAAGATGTTTGGAGGCCATTATGGTTGCGATTTCTACCGGCCAGGTCCTCAATGCCATACCGAAGCCCCCACCTACAAATTCTGAATTCACCCGGATATTTTCATTAGGGATTTTAAAAACGTTGGCAATAGTGCCCTGAGTGGCCTTTACGCCCTGGGTTTTCGCATAAACGGTCAACTGATTGTTTGGTTGCCAATCGGCAATCATGCCATGCAATTCCATCGGGTTATGCGTTTCGATAGGCAAATGATATTTTTCCTCAATTTTAACTTCAGCAGTTTTATAGGCATCCTCTACACCACGTTTATAATCAGGCTGTCCCTGCAGTTTTTTGGCTTTAGCATCAGCCACAGCTTTATCAAAATCAGTATTAAATTGTTCTTTTGTATAGGTTGCCTCAACCAGTGATGCGGCGTAAGTAGCTCTTTCAAAAGTATTGGCAACCACCATGGCAATAGGTTGTCCGTTATAAAAGATTTTATCTGTATAAAAGATCTTCAGCGGAGAACCGCCATCTTGCTCATAACCTGGTGCCGATGGCTTATTTAAATGAGAAAGTACTGCCATTACCCCTGGGGCCTTCTCAGCAGCTTTTGTATTAAGCGTTGTGATCTTACCCTTGGTGATCGTACTGGTGACAAGTACACCATAGGTGAGCCCTGGAAGCGCGTACTCTGCAAAATATTTAGCTTTTCCCGTTACTTTGAATATTCCGTCGACACGGTCATTTTCATCTTTCAAAATTCTTTTTTCCATGATTAAGCCTTTGATGTTGCTACGGTTAACGCTTCTATAATTGAATTGGGTGTCATCCTGATTTTGAAATCATTTTCACCAAAGCCTTTTGCATCTTTCATCGCCAGTTTTGCGGCTTCTTCAAAATTGGTAACAGAAGCTTCTTTACCTTTGAGGAAGTTTTCTGATGCTGTTAAACGCCAGGGTTTATGTGCCACTCCGCCCATTGAAAGCCTCACTTCAGTAATTTTATGATCGGCTGAAATTTCTAATGCCGCTGCAACTGAAACCAGTGCAAAGGCGTATGATGCCCGGTCTCTCACCTTCAGGTAGTGGAAATTTTTAGCCAGTTGGTTAACTGGAATCTCCAATCTGATGATCATTTCATCAGCCTTTAAGTTATTGTCCAGCTGTGGCGTATCTCCTGCCAGGCGATGAAAATATTGAAATAATATTTTACGCTCTCCTTTCGGATTAGCCAGTACAACTATCGCATCTAAAGCAATTAGTGCCACGCACATATCACTTGGATGAACAGCAATGCATTTTTCTGATGTTCCAAAAATAGCATGCATCCTGTTGAAACCACCTATAGCCCCACAGCCCGAACCCGGCTGGCGTTTATTGCAGGGCATTTCAGTATCATAGAAATAGCCACAGCGGGTTCGCTGCATCATGTTTCCGCCAACAGTGGCCACATTACGCAACTGAGCAGATGCACCTGCATTTAATGCCATGGCCAGCAAGGGAAGTTTTTCTTTGATTAGCGGATGCTCCGCAACAGCCGTATTAGAGGCCAGTGCACCAATAATAATGGTATCACCCACCAGTTCGATTTGTTTCAGCGGTACATGGTTAATATCGATCAGTTTTTCTGGTGTAGCTACTCCACGTTTCATCAGATCAATGAGATTGGTACCACCAGCCAGGAACTTCGCATTTTTATCCTTTGATATTAAGCTCAGTGCAGATTTTGAAGTCGTTGTTCTTAAGTATTGAAAGTTAATCATATTTTGTTTTCTCCTTTCGATACTTCAACAATGGCATCAACGATATTAGGGTAAGCACCACACCTGCAAATATTTCCACTCATATATTCACTGATTTCTGAACGTGAATTTGTATGTCCTTCATTTACGCAGGCCACCGCCGACATAATCTGCCCGGGCGTACAATAGCCGCACTGGAAACCATCATGTTTAATAAAAGCAGCCTGCATCGGATGAAGTTCATCGCCATTAGCCAGGCCTTCAATGGTTGTGATTTTTTTACCTTCATTCATCACCGCAAGGCTTAAGCACGAATTGACCCGTTCTCCGTCCACATGCACCGTACAGGCTCCGCACTGGCCATGATCACAACCCTTCTTGGTACCGGTGAGATGTAGTTCTTCACGAAGATAATCCAGCAATGTAACCCGGGGCTCAACAGAAGCCTGGTAAGTTTGATTATTTACCGTAAGATTTAAGGGAATTCTTTCAAAAAGTTCGGCAAAACGTTCATCAGCCTGGCCTTCTGCCGCTTTTAAAGCTATTGTTGGAGTAAGGGCCACGGCAGTGATCAATGAGCTTTTTTTAAGAAAATCCCTCCTGCTGTTGCCCTGATTATTTTTAGAATCAGATGATTGCATAAAATATGTTTTGTAAAAATGGTGCAGTTTTAAATATCGGGAATATTAATCTTAAAATTACCCTCATCAGGAATTTAGAATAATTCTATCCGGTAATATTTATGTTTCGATGCGTCTTTGAATGTTCTGATCTTAATCCTGTTAAATATTAGATTGAAATCAACAGCCTTTCACCTGATGCTTAAAATTCAGAAAAAACTATTTGTTAAATGATTTCATAAAATCTGATACCATTTTCTATTTTTACCCAATGGAAGAGATGAAAGCACTGCCTGATTTATCTGCAGCAGAACAACGCGTATTAGGTTCACTGATTGAAAAAAGCAGAACCACTCCTGATTATTATCCCATGACATTAAACAGCCTGACTGCGGCCTGTAACCAAAAAAGCGCCAGAAACCCTGTGGTGAATTATGATGAAGAAACCATTACGCTGACCTTGAATTCACTTAAAATAAAAGGTTTAATTTCTACTGTAACAGGAGGTTCAAGCAGAACAATTAAATATAAACATAACCTTGGAATTGTATATCCGCTGGTGCCGGCTGCGCTTTCTATCCTGTGCCTGTTGATGTTGCGCGGACCACTGACACCTGGGGAAATAAACAGCAATGCTGCCAGGCTTTATGAATTTGACAGTATTGAGGAAGTTTTGGAGCAGTTGCAAAAACTCTCAGAAGAAACGCAGCCATTTGTTAAACAACTGCCTAAAAGAACCGGTCAGAAAGAAGCACGGTTTGTACATTTACTGGGAGACCAAGCCGAACCCCAGGAGACTGAACAGGCAGCTCCTCAAGCAACAATTTTCCAGTCCAATGAAGAACTGGAAAATCGTATTTCAAAACTAGAGCAAGAACTCGAAGAATTAAAAGAACTGGTTAACCTTTTAATGGATAAATAATTATCCTTCGTATTTTTTGAAAATTGTACTCGCCACATGACCACCGAAACCAAAGGTATTGTTAAGTACATAGTTGATCTCTTTTTTAATGGGTTCTGCAAGAACAATATTCAGACCTTGGGGGATTTTCTCATCCAGTTTTTCGGTATTGATTGTTGGCGGAATGATTCCATCCCTGATGGCCAATATACTGATCAGGCTTTCAACGGCACCTGCTGCACCCAGTAAATGGCCTGTCATTGATTTGGTGGCACCGATGATCACAGGTAAATTTCCGAATACTGTTTTTACCGCATTTAATTCACTAAGATCACCCAAACCTGTAGATGTGGCATGAGCATTAATATAATCAATCTTATCCGCTGTGATGCCTGCATCATGTAAAGCTTTTTTCATGCCCAATGAAGCACCTAAACCATCGGGAGGTGTTCCGGTTAAATGGTAAGCGTCGGCGGCCATTCCTCCGCCTACAATTTCAGCATAAATATGAGCACCACGATTGATGGCATGATCCAGCTCTTCCAGAATTAATGCTCCGGCACCTTCTCCCATTACAAAACCATCGCGTGTTTCGTCAAATGGTCTTGATGCCGTTTCAGGACTGTCATTTCTTTTAGAAAGTGCCTGTGCGGCATTAAAACCACCAACAGAAGCTTCAGTTATAGCTGCTTCTGAACCTCCGGCAACCATGATATTGGCTTTACCTAAGCGAATCGTATCAAAAGCACTGATAATAGCCGTATTGGAGGAGGCGCAAGCCGAAACCGTGCAATAATTTGGCCCGCGGAGTTTATGACGGATAGAAACCACTCCTGCAGCAATATCAACAATCATTTTCGGGATAAAGTACGGATTAAATCTTGGTGTCTTATCGCCCTGGTGAAATTCGGCCAGCTGTTGCTCGAAGGTAGAAATCCCTCCATTTCCGGTAGCCCAGATAACCCCGACTTCTGCAAGCTGATCATCTGTCATGATAGTAAAATCCAATCCTGCATCGGCAATGGCCTGATCAGTTGAGGCAACTGCATACTGCGTAAATAAATCGTACTTTTTAATTTCCTTCTTTTCAATAAATGAAGTGGGGTCAAAGTCCTTTACCTCAGCAGCAAAATGGGTTTTAAACTTGCTGGTGTCAAACTTAGTGATCGGACCCACTCCGCTTTTGCCAGCTAAAATATTTTTCCAAAAGCTATCTATCGTATTTCCAAGTGGGGTTATGGCCCCTAATCCAGTTACAACTACTCGTTTCATTCTATTTTTTTTAATTTTCTCCTGTGTACAGGTAAGGCATCAATCTAAAATTTCAATGCAATGGTTTTTACTTAACGCCGCAAAGGTGCCAATTCCTGTGCTTATTTATGGTATGTAAAGCGTAAAACTTCTTAACCGCCTGAAGCAACTGATCTTTTAGTATCCAATCATACTTTTCTACTCGTATTCATACATCTAAAGCCGCTAAAGGTGATTGCCTGAACAACTCATAAATTTTGCAGTATCTCCAACACGAATTTCAAACTCATCTTTTTCGAGTGCACTTATAAACGCATCAGCAACTATAGTGGGTTTGATGCCATGGTGACGATTCTAAATGGTACAGATCATGAATACTGCGGTTATTAGTTTGAATTTTGTAACTTTGTCACATGAGTACAATTGAAAGCCTTGAACAATTCTATCAGAATAAATTTGATTTCCTCCCTGATAATCTGCAGAAAGATATGGGCCATTTCAATGTCTTTAAACTGGAAGACTGTCTTGGGGATGATAAACCACCTATGAATTATAGTCGGAGAGATTTTTATAAAATTGCATTGAACAGGGGGCATAACATTTATCATTATGCTGATAAAAGCGTAGAGATTAACGGCACGGCTTTAATGTTTTTTAATCCGCAGGTACCTTACACCTGGGAGCTCGCAAGCGGAAACATTGCTGACGTACGTGGTTACTTCTGCATTTTTACTGAGGCTTTTTTTAACGAAAAAATGCGTGGCCATATTGGAGATTTACCCATGTTCGCTTTGGGTGGAAAGCCGGCTTATGTATTAGATCAGCAACAGGATCAACTGATTTCATCTGTTTTTGAGAAAATGCTGGAAGAGATCAATAGTGATTATATCTACAAATATGACCTGTTGAGAAATTATACCACCGAAATCACACACTTTGCACTTAAAAGCAATCCTTCAGAAGCCTTATATAAACATCCCGATGCCAACTCACGGATTACGGCTGTTTTTACCGAACTTCTGGAGCGGCAATTTCCGATTGAAAATACTTCGCAGCGGCTTACCATGCGTTCTGCAAAAGACTATGCCAGGCAACTTTCTGTTCATGTGAATCACCTGAACAGGGCAATTAAGGAAACTACCGGACGTACAACCACACACTATATTTCAGAGCGTTTACTTAGCGAAGCAAAGGCACTACTTAAACATACCGACTGGAATATCGCCGAAATAGGCTATTGCCTTGGTTTTGAAGAACCTACTCATTTTAATAACTTTTTCAAAAAATTAACCAACCATACCCCTACATCCTTCCGGATTGTTTGAATTTCGTAATCATCAGTTTGAATCCTGTAATACCATCATGTCATTCTTGCTGTAATTTTGTCTTAACAAAAAGGATAAAATTATGGGAATTAAAAAAGTTTGGTTTGTAACAGGTGCATCTAAAGGATTAGGACTAAGTTTAGTGAACCAGTTATTAAAGGCGGGTCAATCCGTTGCGGCAACTTCCAGAAATGTAAACGACCTGATTGCTGCAGTACACTCAAATGCTGAAAAATTTCTCCCGTTGTCAGTAAATCTGGGAGATGAGCAAAGTGTTGAACAGGCTATAAAAGCTACGGTTAAACACTTTGGAAGAATTGACATTGTCATCAACAATGCCGGCTATGGCATTGGCGGCAGTATTGAGGAACTTACGGATGAAGAAACCAGAAACAGCTTTGATGTAAATGTTTTCGGAACCTTCAATGTCATCAGAAAAGTAAGTCCTTATCTAAGAGTGCAACGATCCGGTCATATTATTAATATTGCTTCCATTGCAGGCATTGCGGGTGCCACCGGCTGGGCAGTTTATTCAGCAGCAAAAGCAGCGGTAATTGCTCTTTCAGAAGTATTGGCTGAAGACCTGAAAGCATTCGGTGTAAATGTTACCGTTGTGGCACCAGGTGCTTTCAGAACAAGTTTTCTCACATCCGAATCACTGGTATTGACAAAAAATCCGATTGCCGACTATGAAGATGTTCGTGCCGTGCATTCCAGATATTTAAAAATGGATGGTGAACAGGTCGGTGATCCTGAAAAAGCCGCTGCAGCAATGATATCACTGGCAAGTATGCCAACCCCGCCTGTTCATTTACTTTTAGGGAATGATGCTTTGCAACGGGCAACTACAAAAACTGACGCACTGATAAAAGAATATCAGGATTGGAAGGCAATAACAATTTCAACTGATTTTGATTAATCAGCAACCATCACCATTTATAAAAATTTAAACACAAAACTCATGGAAAATAAAAAAGTATGGTTTGTTACAGGTGCTTCAAAAGGACTTGGACTTACATTAGTAAAAAAATTATTAAGCCGCGGTGAACACGTTGCTGCAACTTCCAGAAACATCGCTGATCTGGAAAAAGCTGTCGGAAATCATGAACACTTTCTGCCTCTTTCAGTTAACCTGATTCAAGAAAGCAGCGTGGAGGAAGCCATAAGCCAGACCATTAGCAAATTCGGACAACTGGATGTAGTGGTTAACAATGCCGGCTATGGAATGCTTGGCGCATTGGAAGAGTTAAGCGACCAGGAAGCCCGTGAGAACTTTGATGTAAATGTTTTCGGCTCTCTAAATGTGATCAGAAAGGCATTGCCACAATTAAGAAAACAAAAATCAGGGCATATATTCAACATCTCCTCTATTGGTGGCTTCTCAGGCAATTTTCCTGGTTTTGGAATTTACTGTGCGACTAAATTTGCCGTGTCAGGATTTACAGAATCACTTGCGGCAGAGGTTAAATCATTAGGCATTAAAGCCACGGTGGTTGAACCGGGTTATTTCAGGACCGAGTTCCTGACGTCAGGCTCACTGGCAGTTCCGGCAAATCCGATTGATGCTTATAAGGAAGTTCGTGAATCGCAAGCTGCGCACCAAAATGACATCAATAACCAGCAACCCGGCGACCCGTCCAAAGCCTGCGAGGTAATCATTGCAGCTGCAGATAGCGAAAACCCACCTTTACATTTATTTTTAGGCCCCGATGCTTATGCCGTTGCAAATACCAAGATTGCCGACCTACAGAAAGATATGGAAGACTGGTATTCGCTGGCAACCGCAACTAATTTTGATGAGGTCAAAGTATAAACCAACACCATTTTAATTCATGATCAGGAAGGGACAGTCATATCGCTTCCTGATTTTTTCAACTTTCTTAATTTAAGTTTGCCAGCTTGCTTTTTAATTCCGCTTCTGTAAATGTCTGTTCGCAGAAACGCCTGACTTTTTGATTTACAAATAAAGTTGCGGGTATGGCACCTGACCATTTTTCATCAATCCTTTTGATATACTGTTGCTGATCTGGCTCATTTAGAAGGAAAACTTCTGCCTGAATATTATTTTTTTGCACAAATGGAATTACCGCTCTTTCTAATTTTGATTTAAAATCCAGACTGACCAGGAGTACCTGCACTGGTTTCTTTAAATTGGCCAGCCGTAACTTTTCAAAGTGAGGCAATTCATCAACACAAGGTGCGCACCAGGTCGCCCAGAAATTAATGACATAAGTGGTATCCTTTCCGTTGCTGAGGCGTTTATCTAAATCATCTAATGTCAGCAAATTTACCTGAGCATCAGCTGAATAGGTGATGATTAATAAACAAAAGATAATAATAATGCGCATGTTTTGTATTAAGCTATTGGAGCCAGGTTATTCACATGGCGTAATCAGAATTGATTAAGACAATATTTAGTTTACTGAGCCTGATTTCACCAGAACTCTTTGATAAGCCGGTAAATTTAAATCATCTACAATTACCCCGCGGTTTGTACTCGCGTGTACAAAAAAGCCATTATTTAAATACACGCCAACATGATCAACATTATTTCCGCCAAAGGAGAAAAACACCAAATCGCCTTCCTTTAAATTGTCAATGCTTTTATGTTTAATTACACTGGCCTGGTCTCGTGATACCCGTGGCAGCGTTACCCCGTAGATTTCTTTCTCCAGTAAAAATGCAAAACCTGAACAATCAACACCACTTTTATCCAACCCGCCAAAACGATATTTTACGCCTGTCCAATCGGTTATAAATCTATAGAGTTGCTTACTTTTTAAATTGGCCATCGCATCGGCAGCTTTTGATGCTTTGGTATCACTTTTAACGGTATATTTTCTCGAGCCGCAAGCTGTTATGATTAAGGAGAACATTAAAATTAACCAGAAAGAGTACTTCGTTTTCATCATATCGTTGTTATCTGCTATTCGACAAGTAAACGCTAAACATGCAAAATTTAGTCTGTAGTTTCCACTAACTTAATTTTTTATCAGCCTTTGTATCTCATCCAGTTTCAACAAAGCCTCTACTGGTGTTAATGCATTTACATCCAAATTATTGAGTGTATCTCTGATTTTAACCAGAACAGGATCGTCAATCGCGAACATTTGTAACTGATAAGCCTGGTTCTGTACTTTTTTAATACTGTCTTTAATGCTCTGTCCCTCTGTCCTATCGATTTCTAATTTCTTTAAAATCTCATTTGCCCGGCCAATTAATTTAGGAGGCATCCCAGCCATTTTAGCTACGTGAATACCGAAACTATGCTCACTTCCCCCTGGAATTAACTTCCTCAAAAAGATCACCTTATTAGTCATTTCCTTTACAGAAACATTAAAGTTTTTAATGCGTGGCATGGTATTCGCCAGCTCATTTAATTCATGATAATGGGTGGCAAAAAGCGTTTTTGGCCTCGCTGTTGGGTGTTGATGTAAAAATTCTGCAATGGCCCAGGCGATGGAAATTCCATCATACGTACTGGTTCCACGCCCGATTTCATCCAGCAAAATTAAACTGTCGTCCGAAATATTATTCAGGATACTTGCGGTTTCATTCATTTCGACCATGAATGTACTTTCGCCCGACGAAATATTATCAGAAGCACCCACACGGGTGAAAATTTTATCAACGATTCCTACCTCCGCATCTTTTGCAGGTACAAATGAACCCATTTGTGCCATTAACACAATTAATGCCGTTTGACGGAGAATTGCTGATTTACCGGCCATATTGGGACCGGTAATCATGATGATTTGCTGTGAATCTGTATCCAGGTAAACATCATTGGTAATATATTCCTGTCCGACAGGGAGTTGCTTCTCAATCACCGGGTGGCGTCCACCTTTAATATCCAGCACTTTATGATCAGTTACCTTCGGCTTATTATAATGATTTTTTTCAGCCAGCTGGGCGAAGCATAACAAACAATCTAATTGCGCAATCAGAAATGAATCGAGTTGAATAGGTTTTATATAACCCGCAGTTTCGTACATCAATTCGTTATACAAGCGAATTTCAATCGCCTGAATCTTTTCTTCGGCTCCCAGAATCTGATCTTCATATTCCTTCAGTTCAGGCGTAATGTAACGTTCAGCATTAACCAGGGTTTGTTTACGGATCCAGCCTTCCGGAACTTTATCTTTGTGCGTGTGAGTAACTTCCAGGTAGTAACCAAAAACGTTATTGAAGGCAATTTTCAGAGATGGGATTCCCGTCGCTTCGGCCTCACGTTTTTGAATCTGAACCAGGTAATCCTTACCGCCAAAAGCAATTTTGCGCAAACGGTCGAGGTCTTCATCTATTCCATCCGCAATCACATTGCCCTTAATTAAAACAGCAGGAGGTTCTGGCTGTAACTCTTTTTCAATACGATCACGAATGGCCAGGCAAGGGTTTAACTGATCGGCAATTTTAATTAGAAAAGGATTTTTTGAATCTGCAGCAAGCTTTTTAACAGATTCGATATGGTAAAGTGCCCTTTTTAAGGCTACCAGTTCTCTTGGTCCGACGCGCTGTAAACCTACTTTGGAAATCAGCCGTTCCAAATCACCAATTTGTTTGATGTGGGTAAGAAATTCTTCCTGTAATACTGTATTGGCCACGAAGTAATCCACCATCCCCAGGCGTTCCTGAATAGGTTTCAGTTCTTTCAGGGGCATAATGATCCATTTCTGCAATAAACGGGCGCCCATTGGCGTGCAGGTATGATCAAGGATATCAAATAAAGTTACCGCATTGTCGTTTGGTGAATTTACCAGTTCCAGGTTACGAATGGTAAACCTGTCCAGCCACATATAGCGGTCTTCTTCGATCCTGCTGATGGAAGTGATGTGCTGCAGGTTACGGTGTTCTGTTTCACCCAGGTAATGGAGTACGACACCAGCGGCCACAATGCCGCTTTGAAGCCTGTCTACACCAAACCCCTTTAAGGAAGTAACATCGAAATGCTTCATTAAAGTTTCATTCCCGTAATCAGCAGTAAAAGGCCAGTCGTCTAAACCGAAAGTGTAAAAACGGTCTCCAAAATTCTCGGTGAATGTTTGCCTTTTAGATTTTTGAAAAATGACCTCAGTGGGTTTAAAACCCTGCAAAAGCTTATCAATATAATCGCTGTTACCCTGCGCTATTAAAAATTCACCCGTAGAAATATCCAGAAATGAAACACCCAGTTGTGTCTTATCAAAGAAAACACAGGCCAGGAAATTATTTGATTTCTGATTTACAATATTATCACCATAAGCTACCCCAGGTGTAACCAATTCAGTTACACCACGCTTAACAATGGTTTTTGTCGTTTTAGGATCTTCCAACTGATCGCAGATGGCCACCCGCTGACCAGCCCTGACCAATTTAGACAAATAGTTATCCAGAGAATGGTGCGGGAAACCGGCAAGTTCGAGCGCGCCACCATTTGGTCCGGTACCTCTCCTGGTTAAAACAATGCCTAAGATCTGAGCAGTTTTTATGGCATCCTCGCCAAAGGTTTCGTAAAAATCTCCAACCCTGAACAATAATAATGCACCCGGATACTTCGCTTTAATGGCGTTGTATTGTTGCATTAACGGGGTTTCTTTATTCGTGTCTTTAGCCAAAACTGAAATTAATTTGCAAAAGCCATAAAGATAGCATGATTCTGCAATGCAAGGGTGTTTTGTTGAAAAATTGAATAAATGTTTGGAATGTTTAAACGGAAAATATGTAGTATGCCATTATGATGTAGAAACTAAAGCAATGATCACTGAAAGGATTAAAAAAGTAAATCTGAAAACCAACCTGTTACAATTATACGGAAGCTATTTAAAACGTTTTGTTGTGCCGTTTGTTAGAACAATATGATTTAACCTAAAATTAACATTATGACAATTCAACTGAACACCGACAAAAACTTAACCATACACCAGGAATACGAAGAAAAAATTAAAGGTGCCATTACTGATGGTTTAGGCCGTTTTGATGATTTACTTACCCGGATCGAAGTACACTTGTCTGATGAAAACGGAAGTAAAGACGGATTAGATGATAAGCGTTGTCTCCTTGAAGCGAAAATAGTTGGTAAAGAACCCATCGCAGTAACCAATCTCGGTAACACTTATGATTTAGCACTTAACGGGGCTATCAGTAAATTAAAAAGTAAGCTGGAAACCATCGCTGGAAAGCTGAAAGCACACTAACATATAAAAGGCAATTTATTTGCCTTTTTTTATGCCTTAACTTTTTCAAGTTCATTAATATACTGCAGAAACATTTTTAATGCTTTTGTCCTGTCTTCTGTTACTTCAAACTGCAATTTATGATATAAGTAATCTTTCAAATCGAAGTTTGATATTTCTGGTAAATCGCTTAAAACGTCATCCCGATGTTCCAGGCCAAATTTTAGTGCTGCATTAAACTCAGTTTTAAATTCTGCTGAAATTTCCTTGTTGGCTACCCAGGCTGCATACATAAAAGGCAAACCGGTAAAATTTTTCCACTCTTCGCCCATATCATAGGCAAAAGCGTAATGGCCCTTCTTTCCAAAAGTCCTATCGCCAATCAACACCAGGGCATCTGTTTTAACGGACTGATCTGTAACAAATTCAACCTCTTTCTTCCAGTGAAATTTCAGCAAAACCTTCGCCAGGTTATTGGAAGTTCTGGAATGTACATCCATTTTTAGTGTTTTGATTTCATGTACCGGAACATCACTGAAAATAAATACAGAATTTACGGCACCATCACTTCCGATGCAATAGTCAGCAACAATGTTGGCATGAGGTACCAATGGAATTGCAGCGACCGGCATTAAACCGATATCTACCTGACCACTAATTACTTTAGCAGCACAATCTGAAGGGATATCTAAACTTAAATCGATTTTATTGATGATATCCGAATGTTCTAATCCGTATATAAAAGCTTTCGTGTTGGTATAGGCAACAGCTGATATTTTAATTTTATTCAAAGTAATATGTTAATGTTTTTGCCAAGCATTTAGCAAGTTATCCAATGACCAAATCATCCAGATGAATGGCGTTATTAAACTCAAGAACTGAAAATTTTCCATCCTCAAAGCCCATTTTGTACAAAACGGTATTCTGATGAGGAAATTCGGTCATTTGACTTAAAGGCTTTCCAAGCAATAAACATAAAAAAACACGCATCGCACGACCATGCATACAAAGCAAAACTGTTTTTTCGGCTGGCCGGCTGGATAGGATTTCCATGGGGTGCTTAAGCCGCTCATATACATCCTGAACACTTTCACCACCTTCAAAATGCGCCGTATAATCACCATTTTCCCATGTTCCAAGCATATTTCGAAAAGCTTCACGGGCGGCCTCGCTGTTGGGCTGACCTTCCCAAATGCCCCAGGCCAGTTCATCCAGTCCCGAAAGTTTTTCCCATGGCAAACCTGAATCAATAAATTTTTGTACGGTTTGCCAGGTACGTTTCAAATCAGAGGTGTATATTTTATCAAAAGAAATGTTTTTATATTGCTGATAGAAAGCTTCTGCCTGTGCCCGGCCCATATCATTCAGATCAGAATTTATACCCCTGCCTTGTACTATTCCCTGCTTGTTAAGTTCCGTTTCACCGTGTCTGATGATATAAATTTGCTTCATTTACTAATTGAATTAAAGAATGGCAGAATTTTGGACCGCGAAATATTCACACATTCAAAACTCATTCATTCAAAATTAATTTACTACAGGTAACTTATAATATTGCGGTTTCTTTTCCTCTTCAAAAACAACATGTTCGAAATCGGTAACCACGTTATATAAAGTATCGCGTTCTACCGCTTTCCGCCCTACCTGTTTAATCAGGTTAACCAGCTCTTTGGTACTCATTGCCGGGGTTTGTTCTTCCGCTCCGGCCATAGAATAGATTTTAGTGGTATCATCTAAGGTACCATCAATGTCATCCACACCATAATTAAGTGATAATTGAGCAGTTTCCCTGCTGATCATGGCCCAGTAAGCTTTGATATGATCGAAGTTATCCAGGTAAATCCGGGCAATGGCATAATTTCTTAAATCCTCAATTACAGAAGATTCAGGCACATTGCTCATCTGATTGTGCTGGTTCCTGAATTTCAGCGGAATGAAGGTTTGAAAACCACCTGTTTTATCCTGCAATTCACGAAGTTTCTCCATATGGTCAACCCGGTGTTCAAACTTTTCAATGTGTCCATAAAGCATGGTGGCGTTACTCCTCATGCCTAATTTATGCCATTCTTCATGTATCGAGAGCCACTGTTCTCCGGTACATTTATCTTTGGCAATCTGCTCACGGATTTCAGGATGAAAGATCTCAGCACCGCCGCCTGGCATAGACTGTAATCCAGCATCTTTCATCATTTTCATGCCGGTGGCATAATCTATTTTCGCTTTCTTAAAGATATAATGATATTCAACCGGTGTTAAAGCTTTGACATGTAAATCCGGACGGTGTGTTCTAATCGCTGTAAATAAGGCCGAATAAAAGGCAACATCATATTGCGGCAAAACGCCGCCCACAATATGCACTTCGGTTACTGGCTCGTCATCATATTTTTTTACGATATCGAGCATTTGCTCCATCGTTAACGCCCAGCCTTCTTCCTTTTGCTTAATTAATCGCGAATAAGAACAGAATTTGCAATCGTAAACACAAAGATTAGTGGGTTCCAAATGGAAATTGCGGTTAAAATAGGTTTTATCGCCATGTCTTTCCTCGCGGATAAAATTGGCTAAAACACCAAGATAACCCAATTCTGCATGTTCGTAAAGGTAAACGCCTTCATCGAACGTAATTCGTTCCTGGTGAAGTACTTTATGTGCTATGTTTTGTAATTCAGTTGATAATGAAGTATCAGCTAATATTTTTTCAACTTGTTCAGTTGTATTCATTCCTGATTATTTTGAACAAAAATACAATATTGAGGCGATTTGAAAATCATTTTCTTGTAACAAACGGACATTATTGGTTTAATAGCTCTTTAGTTCATCAGTCATTTGTCAGGGTGCCTAAACCAAACGCCTAAATTTTAATTTAAAAATGAAAGAAAATTTGCATTTTACTGAGTTCTGACTAATAAATCAATAATTAATGAACCATTGAACCAATAAAAAAAAGCACCTCCTTTCGGAAGTGCTCTCAATTTATGTTTTTCGCAGGTAATTAGTGTTTAATTTGTTGCCGGTGAAAAGGTTAAAACAATGTTCGCTGTTTTGCCACCAAATTCGATTGGTGATTTCATCACCATATTACCTTTTGAAAGTTGTGTCAGCACCAAACGATAACCTTCTGTTACATTTTTAGCTTTATCGCCTTCAAATATTTTTTTGAATTGAAATGTTTCTTCTGAAGGTGTTGCAGACCAGAAAATGGTTTGCATTACCTGACCACAGGTACTTGATGCTGGTAGCGTGTAAGAACCATTTCCACTATTGGTTAATTTCCAGGTACTTCCCTGAAAACATTTGTAAGATTTTTCTCCGAACAAACCCTGAACAGCCTGATCAGGAAGACCTTCCAGCGATACATTGTTTAACACCCATGTACCGGTAATGGTACCTCTACCGCCATTGATACCTGTTGAAGCATTTTTTGTGGAAGAACAACTTTGTAACATCATCAAAGTAGAACATGCTATCGCAATAGCTATAAATAATCTTTTCATTTTAGTTTTTTTAAATTTGTGAAAACAGATACATAAATCCTGCCAAAACAATTATCAAGTTTAATTTAGCGTTAAATTGTTAAATTGCCTCACGGTTAAAGTACCCTAATAAAAATCATGATGAAACCAGAAACCCTTGCTATTCACGCTTCTAATCTTCTTAAAAATTCAACTGGAGATGTTACGCCACCCATCAATCTTTCTACTACTTTTTTTCGTGATGAAAACGGCGGCTATCCGGGTGGTCATATGTATAGCCGGGTAAGTAATCCAAACCGGTCTGCTTTAGAAAACACTGTGGCTAAGTTAGAATATGGTGAAGATGCAGCTGCTTTTTCTTCGGGAAATTACTGTGGTATGGCCTTATTTCAGGCTTTAAAACCGGGCAGTCACATTATTGCACCGGATGATATGTATTGGGGCATTAAAAAACAACTGCTGACCATTTATCATGAGATTCTGGAATTTGATTTTGTTGATCAAACTGATTTGGATCTCATTCAATCCGCTATTAAACCAAACACAAGAATGATCTGGATGGAAACACCATCCAATCCATTACTGAAGGTTACAGATATTGCAGAAATTTCAAAAATAGCAAAAGCAAATCACCTTACATTGGTTTGCGACAGTACTTTTGCCTCTCCGGTTTTACAAAATCCGATTTTATTAGGGGCTGATATCGTAATGCATAGCAGTACAAAGTACCTCGGCGGACATAGTGATATTCTGGGTGGCATTTTGGTTACAGGCAGGAAAGATGCATTATGGGAGAGAATCAAAAACATCCAGCAAACGGGCGGTGCCGTTCCCTCTCCTTTTGATTGTTATTTATTATGCCGAAGCATCAAAACCCTGTCATATCGCATGAAAGGGCATTGCGAAAACGGAAAGAAAGTGGCAGATTATCTGGTTAGTCACCCAAGAGTAGAAGCGGTTTATTTTCCGGGATTAGAGACTCATCCGCAACATCAAATTGCTAAGAAACAAATGAAAGACTTTGGCGGCATGATGTCTTTTTTAGTTAAGGGCGACGTGGACGCAACCAGTAAAGTAGTGAATCAAGTGAAATTATTTGCGCAAGCTACCAGTCTGGGCGGTGTGGAGAGCTTAATCGAGCACCGCTACTCTGTTGAAGGACCAGACAGTAAAACACCAAAAAATCTGTTAAGAATTTCTGTTGGATTGGAGCATGTTGACGATATTATAGCCGATTTAGCACAGGCGCTGGCCTAAATTCTACAGTTCTATAAGGTTTTAAACCTTATAGAACTAAAAACCTATTTTGGGTTACAAACAGTAACCAACTTCTTCGCATAGTCTGCGTTTAAAGGCTCATTGGTTTGTGCTAAACGTTGAGCACCTGTATTTGCAGGGCAGGCGATATCACCAGCTGCATCATAAACCAATTTTGTTCCCGAAGCAAGCAATTCTTTTGGCACATATACCTGTACGCGTGTGGTAGAATAGCCCGAAGGAAAATAACGTACATAATATCCATCAGGATGTTTGGTCCAGATACCGCTGGGCACATCTGCTCTTTGCGGGGCCATACCTGCAATAATTGCATACCGTTCCAGATCAGCATAGGTATAATTTCCTGAAGAAACGAGCTGGCGAATATTGTTTTCAGCTTCAAAAACTGCCTTTAAACCAGATGGCAACTGGTCTTTGGCTTTTTCCATTACATCAAAGGGCAGCACACCTAATGCGCCGCCTTCTAACATGGTGATCTGTTTTGGCGTCAATAATTTTAATGCGGTAACTTTTACCTGTCCGCTGTAACTTGTAAATTTAGTGCGTGCTATGATGGTCCATAATAAAGCCTGAATATCATGTTGTTCTACTTCAGGGTGCTTTTCTGCACTTTTAATGATCGCAATCACAACATCTTCTTTTGAGCCCAATACCGGAGCAAACATATAGCCATCTCCTTTTGACGGGGCGAAGGTACCAGCCATCAAGCAATAACTTTTATTCGTCATTTCATAAAGTCCTTCACAAAGCAGGTATCCTCCTTCCGGATTCTTTGGTAAGAGATATAGTGGTTGTGCCTTGAGTATGGCCTTAAAATCTGGCATCATTTCTCCCTCGCGGTTTACGTCTTCAAAACTTGTGGTAATGGCACCGGGTTGTTTCAGAAATTTATCCACACCTAAAGCCTTAGCCCCCTGTGCAGTTCCAACTTTTAATAATTTGTCTTTTAATCCGCCGAATTGTGCGTTAACTGTGGTAAAACTTGCCATGGTGAGTGAAAGGGCCAGACAAATCATTTTAGCGTTTTTCATATAGATGAGATAGGTTATACAAACATAAAATTTTAATGTTAAATAAACTTACCTGAACAATCGTTTTGTGATTACAACATGTAATTGGATTTATTTAATAAAAAATCAGAATTAAATTTTGTTGTTTTAAAATTATTTCAGACATTTGAAATATTATTTGGTAGATCACTAAATAAAAGTCAATCTGAATCGGATTGATTTATAAAGAAGTGGCGAGAGACTGGCTCCGTGACCCACTGGCAACCCTCAGAAAGAGAAGGTGCCAATTCCTGACCGGATAACATGGAGTTAACCGGTGATATAAATTTAAACTGATGAATACTTTAAATCTTCTATCTCACGACGGCACTAGTCTGAAACAACAAACAGCAAATGTTTCCATTAAACTGCTGGTGTGCTCTAATGTGATGTATATGTCCCGTATGTGCTGTTGCATACGGTAATTTAAAAATCTTCCTCTCTTGTTTCTTTTCAAATTGGAAGGTCCCGGTTAACCGGGATACGCCCTGCAGGATAATTTACTTTTCTGATTTGTCCGTTCATTCCACTCATTACTTTAACCTTAATTATTAGAAAATTATGTCAACATCATATAAATTTGAAACGCTTCAGTTGCATGCTGGTCAGGAAGTAGACCCTACAACAGGTTCCAGAGCGGTTCCCATTTATCAGACCACCTCTTATGGATTTAAGAATGCGGAACATGGTGCTAACCTGTTTGCTTTAAAAGAGTTTGGAAACATCTATACCCGGCTGATGAACCCTACAACTGATGTTTTTGAAAAAAGAATCGCCGCTTTGGAAGGTGGTGTAGCCGCACTGGCGGTAGCATCAGGCCAGGCGGCACAATTTATCGCCCTGCATAATATCTTAACGGCCGGAGATCAGATTGTTTCGTCATCACATCTATATGGCGGAACCTACAACCAGTTTAAGGTTGCATTTAAACGTCTGGGCATTCACGTCGATTTTGCAAACCCGGATGTTCCTGAAGAGTTTGAACAAAAAATCACAGAGAAAACCAAAGCCATTTACCTGGAAACCATTGGCAATCCGGCCTTCAGCATCCCTGATTTTGAAAAAATTGCGGCCATTGCCAAAACACATGATATTCCTTTTATTGTAGACAATACTTTTGGTGCAGGTGGATATTTATTTAAACCACTGGAACATGGAGCAAACATTGTAGTAGAATCTGCTACTAAATGGATCGGCGGTCATGGTACCAGCATTGGCGGTGTGATCATTGATGGTGGAAATTACAACTGGGGCAATGGAAAATTTCCGCAGTTTACAGCGCCATCAGAAGGTTACCACGGATTAGTTTTTAACGATGTTTTTGGTATCGGAGGTCCGTTTGGTAACATCCAGTTTATTATTCGCGCCCGGGTAGAAGGCTTAAGGGATCTGGGACCTGCCCTGTCTCCTTTTAATTCTTTCCTCTTATTACAGGGATTAGAAACATTATCACTCCGCGTTCAACGTCATGTAGACAATGCACTTGAGCTGGCTACCTGGTTGGAAAATCATCCTATGGTTAAAGAAGTACATTATCCTGGTTTATCCAGTAGTCCATACCATAACCTGGCCAAGAAATACTTAAGCAACGGCTTTGGTGGCGTTTTATCTTTCGAATTGAACGGAAGCAAGGAAAATGCCTCTCAGCTTATAGATAGTTTGAAACTGGTTTCTCATTTAGCTAATGTAGGTGATGCTAAAACTTTAATTATCCAGCCTTCAGCCACCACACACCAGCAATTAAGTGATGAAGCCCAACTGGCGGCCGGCGTTAAACCAAATGCACTAAGAGTTTCTGTAGGTATAGAGCATATTGATGATATTAAAGCAGATTTTGAACAGGCTTTTGCGGCTATTGGATCAAAAATCAGTCAGGAATCCCTGTAAGCTTAGTACCTAGTCATTTTACAACATTACAATTTTACCATGAGCACTGCATCAACATATCATCATACCAAGCCATTTAAGCTGGAAAACGGGAAAAAAATTCGGAATCTGCAAATCGCCTATCAAACATATGGTAAACTAAATGCCAATAAAGACAATGTGATTTGGGTATGTCACGCGCTGACAGCCAATGCTGATGTATTTGAATGGTGGGAAGGTTTGTTCGGACAAAATGCATTGTTTAACCCAGAAGATCATTATATCGTTTGCGCCAATGTTTTAGGCTCGAATTATGGAACAACCAATCCGTTAAGCATTAATCCGGTAACCGGCCAGCCTTACTATTTATCTTTTCCACCACTTACCATCCGCGATTTTGTTGCCGCACATCAGTTGCTGGCCAGGCATTTAGGCATCGATTCCATTAAATTACTGATTGGTGGTTCATTGGGCGGACAACAGGCTGTGGAATGGGGAATTATCGAACCTTCCAGAATTGAAAATCTGATTTTAGTGGCCACCAACGCGGTACATTCGCCCTGGGGCATTGCCTTTAATGAAAGTCAGCGACTGGCCATTACCACAGACAGGACTTTCTTTGCCAACCAGCCCGATGGCGGCAGTAAAGGTTTAAAAACCGCCAGAAGTATTGCACTCCTGAGTTACAGAACCTACCATGCTTATGGCAGTACACAGGTGGAAAGTGTAAATGATAAAACGGATCATTTCCGGGCCTCCTCCTATCAGAATTATCAGGGTGAGAAGCTGATTAAACGCTTCAATGCTTACAGTTATTATTATTTGACCAAAGCTATGGACAGCCACAATGTAGGGCGCAACAGAAAGAGTATTGCTGAAGCTCTAAAATTAATCAAAGCAAATACCTTAGTTATTGGTATCGAAAATGACTTTCTTTTTCCGGTGTCAGAGCAAAAATACCTGGCAGATCAGATCAATGATGCAACATTCGCGGTGATTCATTCTGAATATGGTCATGATGGTTTTTTAATTGAAACCAATGCCTTAACCAACATCATCGGCAACTTTATCAGAGAAAGCAGGGATAAGAAAATTATTAAGCTACAGCATACGGCCTGATAAAGTAGAGGGTAAAAGATTGAATAAAAGCCAGGCTAAACAAATTAAAAAATATTAATCAGACGCGAAAACACTGAATCATGGAAATAAGGAATCTAATTCTGTGAAAATCTGTGTTTCCGTATCAAATAGAAGTTCACAAAAAAAATAGTAGCGAAAAGCGCTTTGAGCACAAGTCCTGATACTTGATACTCGCTACCTAATACACTATAAAACACCATGAGTAAAAATTTAAAAATCGGTTTATTTGGCTTCGGAGTGGTAGGCCAGGGCTTATTAGATATTATCCAGAGTCAGAACCTTAACCTGGAAATCATAAAAATTGCTATAAAAAATCCAAAGAAAAAACGTACGCTCGATCAACATTTATTTACGACAGACCGCCATGAGATTCTGAATAATTCAGAAATCAATACAGTAGTGGAACTGATTAATGATGCTGATGCCGCTTATGAAATTGTAACCACTGCTTTAAAAAACGGCAAAAATGTTGTCTCTGCCAATAAAAAAATGATTGCCAATCATTTAAAAGAACTGGTTGAATTGCAGCAGAAATATGGTACATCATTACTTTATGAAGGTGCGGTTTGCGGTAGTATTCCAATCATCAGGAATCTGGAAGAATATTATGACAATGAGCTTTTTCATGCCTTAAGTGGCATCTTTAATGGTTCATCCAATTACATCTTATCGAAGATTTTTAATGAAAATCAAAGTTACAATGCAGCCTTAAAAGAAGCGCAAGACCTGGGCTTTGCAGAAACCGATCCGATTTTAGATGTAGGTGGTTACGATCCCAAATATAAACTGGCGATTGCCACAGCCCATGCCTACGGCTTGTTTGTGAATCCGGATGCTATTTTAAATATTGGTATTCAAAACCTCTCTGCTAACGATATCAAATATGCCCGTGAAAAGAATTTCAAAATTAAGCTGGTTCCTACTGCACGGAAAGTAAATACCAAGGATATCGTGACTTACGTATTGCCTAAGCTTGTTGCCAAAGATGATTTCCTGTATAATGTTGAGAATGAATACAATGCCGTAACGGTTCAGGCGGCATTTGCCGACAAACAATTCTTCTTCGGAAAAGGTGCCGGTGGTCATCCTACCGGTGCCGCCGTACTCTCAGATATTGCAGCTTTACGATATGATTATCGTTATGAGTATAAAAAATATCATTCAGAAAATGGTGTTAAACACACTGAAGATATTTTGCTGGAGGTTTATTTGCGTTATGCGGATGAAGACTTAGTGACCTTGCTGGGTTTTGATGAAATTAGCGAACGCTATGCAGCCAGTAACTATAAATATGTGATCGGCACAGTTAAGTTAGAACAGCTGATTAAAAACCGTGATTTACTTTTGGAAAAAGACGTTTTTATTGCCTATACCGGCAGACAGATCTACAAACAGGAGCAGGTTGCGGAAAATGTGTTCGCGGAAGAACTGGCTTCCCTGTAAATTTTAAGGTTAATTTTTTTATTTGTTTTGTTGTTAAGCATTAAGGCTGGAGCGATTCCGGCCTTTTTGTCCATTTAATCGGTTTCCCCCCTTTTTGAATAAGCATATTCTTCTTCATGCTTAACAGCCAGCAAGAGACTAACCCCGCCCGGCCATTTCTGTGAGTTTTTTAGCCAAATCTTTTCCCAGGTAACTGTCGATAATCAAATGAACGATATACAGAATCGGGGTCATTAAAATGGCTACAATAAACTTGTAAGTATAATTTACCAGTCCGATGGCAGCAACCATTTTCCAGCTGTAATGATATTGTGGATTGAGATAAAAAGCAATAAAGATGACCACAAAGCTATCGATGAGCTGGGAAACCAGTGTTGAACCTGTTGCCCGCAACCATAAAGCCTTTTCTCCGGTTACCCTCTTAATACGATGAAAAATTAAAACATCAGCCAGCTGCCCTACAATAAAGGCAATGATAGAGCCTACAATAATCCACATCCCCTGACCGAATATCCCTGCAAAAGCGTTGTTCATATTTAAATCTTCCCCGTTGATGTTTTGGTGAACCCAGAAATCTGCCGCACTTAAATGCATGGAACCCCAAACCATTAAAAAGGCAAATGCAATGAGGATAGAAGTAAGTATGGAAAGAAAGCGAACCTGCTTTACGCCAAAATACTCGTTAATAATATCGGTCATGATAAAAATAATCGGCCAGGTTAACACACCAGCCGACATCACAAAAGACAGGTTTTTAACGCCTAATAAATTGATGTCAAACTTTTTAATCCCTAAAGTTTCCTCTACGCTAAATAATTTCACCCCAATAAACTCTGATAATATCGCATTCGCGACAAAAAAACATCCCAACACGAGAAATAGCCGGCTTTCTTTGGTTTTAAAAGTCATAGTGCATAAATCTAAAAATAATTCAAATCAGAATTACTGTACTTCGTGTTAATTTTTTTAACCATTTATCTTTTTACAATCATTCGACCTCAAAAATAGGTTAAATGCATAAATCTGACAATCTTTGCGCCTCGGAAAAACTATTCATGATTATGGCTCAGCAAAAAAAATCTACCTTATCTTAATTCTGGGTTCCCTGGCAGCGCTTGGCCCTTTTTCTATCGACATGTATTTGCCTGGATTTGTAGATATCGCAAAAGACTTAAAAACAAATGAATCGTCGGTAGCCCTATCATTATCAGCATTTTTTATTGGTATTTCTGCCGGTCAATTACTTTACGGACCACTTCTTGATAAATTTGGAAGGAAGAAACCACTCTATTTCGGTTTAGCACTTTATATCGTTTCTTCATTTTTATGCCTTGCCGTAACTGATGTAAATCAACTTATTGTTTTACGTTTCGTTCAGGCTATTGGCAGTTGCGCCACCGCTGTAGCCTCCATCGCCATGGTCCGCGATTTATTTACCGTTGAAGAAAGCCCGAAAGTTTTTGCTTCTTTAATGCTTGTTATTGCGGTTTCGCCCATGCTGGCCCCTACTGCAGGTGGTTATTTAATTTCCACACTCAGTTGGAAATATGTATTCGTTTTTTTGGGTTTTATGGCGATTCTGATGCTGCTGGCTTCCATATTCAAATTACCGGAAAGCTATAAACCAGATCCGAATTACTCGCTGAAGCCAAAACCGATTTTAAATAGCTTCCTCATGGTACTGAAAGAACCGCAGTTTTCTACTTATGCCTTCATCAGCTCCATAACTTTTTCTGGTTTATTTGCTTACGTATCATCATCACCAACGGTTTTTATGAAAATTTATGAGGTAAGCAAAACAGGCTATGGATGGATCTTTGCCTTGCTTTCAGTAGCCTTTATCGGTTCCAGCCAGTTAAATAGTTTAATTTTAAAATGGTTCAGCAGTAAAAAGATAGTCACCTGGGCATTAATAGCGCAATGTGTATTTAGTTTAATCTTCCTGGTTTTTGCCTTGAATGACTGGTTAAACTTATCTCTGACACTGGGCTTCATCGCTTTGTTCCTTTCCTGCTTAGGTTTCATTAATCCAAATGCAGCAGCGCTGGCACTGGCTCCATTTAGCAAAAATGCGGGTAGTGCTTCGGCCCTGATGGGTGCCTTTCAAATGGGACTTGGTGCTTTGGCATCAGTGGTGGTGAGTTTATTTAGTGAACATTCTGTTGTGCCCATGCCATTGGTCATGACGGTAGCTGCATTCATCGCCATGCTTTGTTTATGGATTGGAAGAAGTTTGATTAAAAGTGAGGTTGACGCGTCAGCAGATGCGGCGGTTATGGCACATTAATCCTGCTAATTCAGGCAGGATCATGCAAAAGAGCAGGCATCAATATCCGCCGACAACACATTGATTTCAAATCATTTAAACAATACCTCCAACGTCTTAAGCTAAAATAGAACTGCTTTTTTAAGCTTTTTTTGCTATTTTCGCTTATCACATGTTAAATATACAATCAAAACTCCCTGGCGTTGGGACAACCATTTTTTCGGTCATGTCGCAGCTTGCGACAGCGCATCAGGCCATCAACTTATCACAAGGTTTTCCTGATTATCCTTGCGATCCAAAACTTGTAGCATTGGTTAACCAGGCCATGAAAGACGGATTTAACCAATATGCACCCATGCCTGGTAATCATTTCCTAAATGAAACCATTGCACAAAAAGTAGAAAGCTTATATCAGGTAAAATATCATCCGGAGACTGAAATAACGGTTACAGCAGGTGGTACTCAGGCTATCTTTACTGCACTGGCGGCCATCATTAATTCGGGAGATGAAGTCATTATCTTCGAACCGGCTTATGATTGCTATGCCCCAACCGTCAGGCTTTTAGGTGGATTAGTTAAGACTTATGAATTGGCTCCTCCGCATTATGGAATCGACTGGGACATGGTTAAAAAACTGTTCACGTCAAGTACACGGATGATCATTTTAAATTCTCCTCAAAACCCCACGGGCAGTATTCTATCTGACGAAGACATGAAATCGCTGATCAAGCTGATCAGTGGAACAGATATCTTAATTCTGAGCGATGAGGTTTACGAACACCTGATTTACGATGAAGAAAAACACAACAGTGTGATGCTTTACCCTGAATTACGGGAAAGAAGCTTTATAGTGGCCTCTTTCGGAAAGCTTTTGCATGCAACCGGATGGAAGCTGGGCTATTGCCTTGCTCCGGCCTTATTGATGAAGGAATTTAGAAAAGTACACCAATTTAATGTTTTCAGCGTTAATAGTGCCATGCAACAAGCCATTGCAAACTATATCCATGAACCTGGCAGCTATACTGAAATCGGCCGTTTTTTTGAAGAAAAGCGTAATTATTTTAGGGGATTATTAGCTGAAAGCCGTTTTGAACTGCTCCCTTGCAAAGGTTCATATTTTCAATGTGTAAGTTATGATCAGATCAGCGATGAAAAGGACACTGATTTTAGCATCAGGCTCATTAAAGAATTTGGTGTGGCCAGTATTCCGGTTTCGGCCTTTTATCAAAAAGCAACTGACCATAAAATTATCCGCTTCTGTTTTGCTAAAGAAAATGAAACCCTTGCTTTAGCGGCAGAAAAATTAATGAATGTTTAACATTTGCAAACCTAACATATGGAAGCACCTATCTACACGCAAATAGAAAACCTGAAAGTAACCATTTTTCAAGCGTACCTTTTTTGGGAAAATATAGAAAAAAACCTGGTTAACCTGGCACTTCGCCTATCTATGGGTGTTCGGGAAAAAACAGACCTGATTATTCTACCAGAAATGTTTAACAGTGGTTTCAGCATGAATGCCGAAACTTTGGCTGAAGAAATGGGTGGTCCGACGATGCAATGGATGCAGAAAACAGCTGCACTATACAATTGCGTGGTTACCGGCAGTTTGATTATCAAAGATAATGGCCGTTATTATAACCGCTTAATCTGGATGAATAGAGATGGCGAACACCAGCATTATGACAAACGCCATTTATTTGGCATGGGTGATGAAGATGAAAATTTCAGTTCCGGTGAAAACAAACTGATTGTCGAGCTGAAGGGCTGGAAAATCAGGCTGGCGGTATGCTATGATTTGCGATTTCCGGTTTGGTTACGCAATGTAAATGAAGAATATGATATCCTGCTTTTAGTAGCCAGCTGGCCCGACCGGCGTTCTGCACACTGGAAAGCACTGATTCCTGCCCGGGCCATCGAAAATCAGAGTTACGTAATTGGCGTAAACCGTGTAGGACATGATGGTAACCAGGTTTATCATGGTGGCCATTCGATGGTCATTGATCCATATGGCAATACTGTTTATTATAAGCCGGAAGATGAAGACATGTATACCGTTACCATCAATTACGAAGAACTGGCCAAAATCAGGCGTCAGTTTCCTTTTTTAAGAGATGCAGATCAATTCACTATCCTATAAAAACAACCTCTAATATAGCATCATGTTTAACCGACGTAAATTTATAAAAGCTTCTGCCCTTTCTGCAGGCTTACTGGCCATCGATAAAACCAGTATGGCCAATGCCATTCCTTCACAACCTGCAAAGGCAAAAAACCTGCCCATTGTGATCTCTACCTGGGATTTTGGTATTGCAGCCAACGCTGATGCCTGGAAAGTATTGTCAAATGGAGGAAGATCTCTGGATGCGGTTGAGCAAGGCGTTTGGGTTCCGGAAGCCGATGAAAAAAACCAAACCGTTGGTTATGGTGGTTTGCCCGACAGGGATGGCAAGGTTACATTGGATGCCTGTATCATGGATGAATTGGGGAACTGTGGTGCTGTGCTGGCTTTAGAGCACATCAAGCATCCTATTTCTGTTGCCCGTAAGGTAATGGAAAAAACGCCGCACGTGATGCTGGCTGGCGATGGTGCCCTGCAGTTTGCACTTGAACAAGGCTTCAAGAAAGAAAACCTGCTCACGCCATCCAGTGAAAAAGCCTGGAAAGAATGGTTAAAAACTGCTAGATATGAGCCGGTAATGAATATTGAGAACAAGTTATATGATAAGGCTGCACCTCAAAAATTACCTGGAAACCAATATAATCACGATACTATTGGTATGCTGGCTATTGATGCAAAAGGAAACATTTCGGGGGCGTGTACCACCAGCGGCATGGCTTATAAACTGCATGGCAGAATTGGGGATAGCCCGATTATCGGTGCAGGTTTATTTGTAGATAATGAGGTAGGTGGAGCAACTTCAACAGGTGTTGGAGAAGAGGTAATCCGGAATGTAGGTTCCTTTTTAGTGGTTGAACTCATGCGTCAGGGTTATACTCCGGAAGCGGCCTGTAAAGAAGCCGTGATGCGCATCATCAAAAAGAAACCCGAAACAGCTAAAAATATTCAGGTAGGTTTCTTAGCGATCAATAAAAAAGGTGAATATGGTGCTTATGCCATTCAGAAAGGATTCAGCTACGCCGTATGTAATACTGAAAAACAAGATTTATTAATCAAGGGCAAAAGTTATTATTAATACCATAAATTATTAAAATACCTATCAGAATGGGGTTCCTATCTAAAATTTTCGGCAAAAAAAATGTGGCAGAACGAAAAGGTGAGCCTGGCATGGTTTATATTCCTGATGCTGATGAAGGCATGAAATGGGCCATTGAAAAAGCGAACCTTACACTTTGGTATTTTGAAGAGAGCCTGAATCAGCCAAAAAGTGATCAATCCGGTTTTTCCATTAAAGTGCAGATTCTGGATGGCGAAATAAGCGAGCATATCTGGCTTACTGATCCCAGTTTCGATGAATCGGGTAATTTGTTTGGCGTGGTAGGTAATGTACCTGTTGATGTGAAAACTGTAAAGGCTGACCAGAAAATAGGCGTTGATCGAAATTATATTTCAGACTGGATGATTATCGAACAGGGCAGGCTGATTGGTGGTTATACCATCCGGGCCATCAGAGATTCTATCCCAGATGTGGATAAAGCACAGTTTGACGAAAGCATTGGTTTGTATATAGATGAAGGTGTTGACCATTTCAGAACTGATTTTAATACCCCGGAAGGCGCTATTCTTTCGCTCGAAAAAGCTTATAACAATCAGAATCTGGATGCCGCACTTGCCTGTAAAGATTTTTACGAAGAAGCTAAAATGATGCTGTCCAAATTATCTATGGAAACTGATGAAGAAATGATTGCCAATACCGCCGAGGTACTGGAGCTTTCGTTCATCAATCATATTCAGGAGCATGGCTTTCCGAATTTCTCAGATTTGCAACATGCATTTCCAATAAGAGACAAAATTGATGATACCCATTATACCATTACAGAGGTTTGCTGGTTTCCGGATGGAGGTGTATCAGTTGAAAAATTAAATACCTATAAATCTGCTTCCGGATGGAAGGTTCTTGGTCCGGTAAATGAAGCATAACCTTAAAAACATGCCTGGTATTTTAGAAGTTTGTGCAAACTCTTATACCTCTGCCCTGGCTGCACAGTTAGGTGGTGCCAAACGGGTAGAGCTTTGCGATAATTTAGCTGAAGGTGGTACTACACCAAGTTATGGACAGATTAAACTGGCAAAACAGCAACTAAATATTGCCATATGGCCAATTATACGTCCGCGGGGTGGTGATTTTCTGTATACCCAAACAGAGTTTAATTTGATGAAGGAGGATATCCTAATCTGTAAATCATTAAACTGTGAGGGGATCGTAATCGGAATACTAAACGCAGATGGCAGTATAGACCTATCCAGGTGCCGGGAATTAATTGAACTGGCCAAGCCGATGCAGGTAGCCTTTCATAGGGCTTTTGATATGTGTAATGATATGGAGAAGGCCCTGGAAGATCTGATTGAAATGGGCATTGTGAGGGTACTATCGTCCGGAGGTGCCGCATCTGCTTTTTCCGGTATGGATCAATTGGCCAGATTGGTTAAACAGGCAAATGGAAGGATTACCATCATGCCTGGTGCGGGTATTCATGCTGCCAATATTCAGGAGCTTTATGCCAGAACAGGTGCTACCGAATTTCATGCTTCAGCCAAAGTATGGGTAAAAAGTAAGATGGCATACCTTAATACAACAGCTAAAATGGGCAGTATTGAAGATGAATATCAATATGAATTAACGGCTGAAGAAAAAGTAAGAGAACTGGTTACACAACTTGAAAATTTAAATCCATAAGTAAATTCAATATAACCAGACTTGGTTTATACCTTTTGGATTAAATCACCGCTTCCGGGAACGTAATGCAAACCGGGAGTCAGGTAGTGAAGTAAAATCACCCTCGAATACCGGTAATTAATCGGTGAACAAAGCAATACCCCAAAAAGGATCAATCCCACGTAATACCACAGGTTTTCATAAATTAGGGGAAGGCCTAATACATAAGACGCTACGCCAATGGTAATAATTTCAGCAACATTCATCGCATAACTCACAAACATCGCTACATAAAAAAAGCCTGGTTCACGTTCAAATTTGAGATTGCAATGCGGGCAATAAATATTGGTTTTCTGTAGTTTGTACGAATAAGCACTGCCTGTGAAGATATCTCCTTTGCGGCAACGTGGACACTTACATTGTCTAAAAGCCTGGAAACTTGTTAAATCAGCCATATTGTATTTATTAATTATACAAATTTAAAGCTAATATCGGCCCCGATTTATGATCTGCATCATATTCCTAAAGCGACCTGATAAAAATGTTACTCTAATCGTATGATCTTACCGCGAGACAATGAAATTAATCCTTTTTTAGATAACAGTTTTACACCTCTGATGACAGTTTCTACCCTTAGTCCGGTCATGTCTGCAAGTTCCTGCCTTGTAACCTTTAGCGGTGCGCCAACAACTACATCAGGTAGCAGGTAATTAATAATAGTCAACAATCGATGCTCTGCTTTTTCATTGGCCAGTTCTTCCAGCATCATCGATTTATAGAATAAACGCCTGCTCAGTGTTTTAATTAGTGACATGCTGAAATCCGGTTCATTTTCAATTAAAGCAAAAAAATCCTGCCTGTTCACCTGGATGATCCGTGAAACCTTATTCACAATTGTAAAAGCCAGGTAAGGCTTGTCAATCAGCAATGCAGGTTCTCCAAAATACTGACCGGCCTTAAATACACCCTGAATAAATTCCTTTCCATCATCGCTGATGGTCACCATCCGCACTTCGCCCGATTGAATGAAATAGACGTAGCGCGGTTGCATGCCGGGTTCATAAATGATGGCATCCTTCTGGAAGGTTTTTGTGGGAAAGCCTTTGTCTGTAAGCCTCTGGATTTCCATCAGATCATTCTTTTAAGATTAACCTAACCAATGGTTTCTTTTAACAGGCCGGTATAAAATTCTTTCAGGGATATACCCATTGCTGCAACCTGCTGCGGAATGAAACTGGTAGCCGTTTGTCCGGGAATGGTATTGATCTCAATAAAATAGAACTTACCGGTTTCATGTTCCAGGAAATAATCTATCCGAACCACTCCCCTGCAATTCAGTTTTTTATATATCGCTTTAATGATGCGGTGAACCCTCGAATATTCCTCTTCATTCATGTTTCCTGGGGTAATTTCTTCAGCAGCACCAGGCGTGTATTTGGCCTCGAAATCAAAAAACTCATTGGCCGGTATCACTTCGGTAGTAGGCAATACGGTTACCTCACCTTTGGCACTGTATACCCCGATTGAAAATTCCCTGCCACTCACAAATTCTTCAATTAATACCTGGGGATCTTCTTTAAAGGCCTTTTCTACCGCATCTTCAAGATCTTCCGTACGTTTTACCTTACTCATCCCAATGCTGCTGCCTCCACTGTTTGGTTTTACAAAGTATGGTAATTTTAAATCCTGCCTGATTTGGCCAAGATCGTAATGACTGCCTTTAAAAATCTGAACAGATTTAGCGGTATACAAATCATCAATATCATGAACAACGGCTTTTGTATATCCTTTGTTCATGGTGATGGCAGACGTTAAAGCATCGCAGGTGGTATAAGGAATATGAAGCATATCAAAATAACCCTGTAATTTTCCATCCTCACCCGGTGAGCCATGAATGGCAATGAAAACACCATCAAATTTAATCTTCCTCCCTTCTATGCTAAGCGAAAAGTCATTCCGGTCAATTTCAATTTTAACAGAATCGGCCGGCTCATAAAACCAGCCATGGTCATTAAGCATTATTTTATAAACATCATATAAATCAGCATCAATATGATGCGAAATAGTGGCTGCACTTTTTACAGAAACAACCCATTCGCCTGTGGTACCGCCTGTTAACAAGGCAATCGTTTTTTTCATGAGGAAATTCTTAAGTATAAATTGAATTTGATTCTAAATATATCCCCAAAAATATAAATATCTTTGTGCAAAGTTTAATAATTGATGAATTGAATCAAGGATTAATGGTGTGATTATTGCTTTCAAAACGCCGGAAAGATTCATTCACTCTTTAATGATTACATTTGATTTTTACGCAAACACCAGAATTTAATATTCATGTCTAAATTTATAGCATATTTAAAAACCAAATCCTTCAGGACTAACATTATAGCTGCACTTTTAACCGTTGTGGGCCTCCTGCTCGTTGCTTTTTTCAGTTTGCGGTACTATACCAAACATGGCCAAGGCTTGAATGTTCCGCTGGTTAAAGGTCTATCTTTTGAACAGGCCGTACGTAAACTGGAAGATGCCGGGTTAAAATATGAGGTCGATTCTGTATTTATTATGGATCAGCCGGCCGGGATTGTGATTGACCAGGATCCTGATCCGAATACTTTTGTAAAAGACAACCGGACCATTTATTTAACCATCAATGCTGGTAAGATTCCAAACACCAAGTTTCCGGATATTGCCTTTAAAACCTTAAGGGAGGCACAAGCCGTTATTGAAAGTTCAAGACTTAAATTAGGTGATACCACCTATAAACCCGATGTGAGCCGGGATGTGGTATTGGAAGCTACTTTTGGCGGACAACCTATACAGCCTGGCGATATTGTTCCTGTTGGCTCCAGAATTAACCTGGTGCTGGGCGACGGTCGTGGTAATGAAGAGGTTGATATTCCACAACTAACAGGTTTAACCGTTGATGAAGCTAAGTTTAGTTTAAAAGGTTCTAACCTAACTTTAGGAAATATTCTTTATGAAGGCGACATTACCGACAGTGCTAACGCGGTTATTATCAAACAAGACCCAATGCCGGTAGACTCTTTAACGAAAGTGGCCATCGGCACAAAAATTAATGTTACGCTATCCAATAAGCAACCATAAACACGCTTTATAAAAAAATGACTGAAATAGAAAAAAAGAAGATGAGTACCGGAAAAAAAATCATACTAGCCGTCGTTGCAGCCATCGTGCTGGTTGCTGCCTATTTTGCACTCAATTTTTACAAGATATACTTCTCTCCCAACATTACTGAGAATCAAAAATATTTATACGTCAAAACCGGAAGCAATTATGATCAGCTGGTCGCTGAAATGCAAAAGAAGAACATCTTAAAGAGCGTCTCTTCTTTTACCGCTGCCGCGGAGAAAATGAACCTGGCTGCCAATTTAAAACCTGGCCGCTATCGCCTTAAAAAAGGCATGACCAACCGGACTTTAGTGAACCTGATTAAAGCGGGCAACCAGGAACCAGTGAAACTGAAGTTTCAGAACATCAGGAAGAAAGAAAATTTTGCCGCTTATCTTGCCAGTAATTTAGAGGCAGATTCACTAAGTTTTATCAATGTTTTGGATTCTACAGATCTGATTACCAAATATGGCTTTAACCAGGACAATATTTATACGATGTTTATTCCGAACACCTATGAAATGTACTGGAATATAGCTCCGGTTGATTTTTTTGAGCGGATGCACAAGGAGTATGAAAAATTCTGGACACCTGAACGCAAGCAAAAGGCAGCAAGCCTGAACCTTACGCCCACTCAGGTTTATATCTTGGCATCTATTGTTGATGCCGAAGCGCTATACGACAAAGAAATGCCAGTCATCGCTGGTCTTTACTTAAACCGGTTGAACAAAGGTATTTTGCTTCAGGCAGACCCAACTGTGATTTTTGCCAATAACGACTTTACCGTAAAAAGGGTAACCGGAAAGCTATTGCAGGTACAATCTTTATATAATACCTATAAGTATGCTGGTTTACCCCCGGGACCGATAATGATGCCCAGTATTAATGCCATTGATGCAGTGTTGAACCGGGAACAGAACAATTACATTTACATGTGTGCAAAAGAAGACTTTTCAGGATACCATAATTTTGCGGAAACAAAGGCACAGCATGAAATCAATGCCAAAAAATACCGTGAGGCATTAAACAAAAAAAATATCTATAGGTAATGTTTGTACATGAAACAAAGGTGAAGGTCCGATATGCAGAGACCGATCAGATGGGTGTGGTTCACCACGGTAATTACGCCCTGTATTATGAAATTGCCCGTACGGAATGTTTCGAGGCTTCGTCAGGCATTACTTATGAGTCTATGGAAGCTGATGGCGTGATGCTTCCTTTACTGGAACTACAATCAAAATTCCTGAAACCTGCATTCTATAATCAGGTTTTAACCGTCAAATGCCTGGTAAAAGAATTGCCAACTGTACGTTTACATGTGGAATATGAAATTTACAATGAAGCTGAACAACTGATCAACATTGGCAAAACGACATTGGTGTTTGTAGATAAAGAAACGAGAAGGCCTTGTCATCCGCCAAAGAATTTTATGGATGGGATTCAACCTCATTTTACAACATAATTAAATGGAATGGTTACACCGGCAGTTATTACATTTAAACATCTACGCGAAGTTTATCGAGTGGACGAAGAACTGTGTTTTGCCTGGTTTCAGTCCCTTACCCTTATATACGGTAGCCACTTTCTTTTTTAAAGAGATAGGTAAAGATACGCTGGTGAATAAATCATCGTCACTTGCCTATAGTTTTATGCTGGCTATTTTCCCAGGTATTATTTTCCTGTTTACACTGATCCCATTTATTCCGATTAAAGGTTTCCAGGATCAGTTATTAAGCCTGATTGAGCTTGTTTTGCCGCATAATGCATATGAAGCCTTTGAATCTACGCTGAATGATATTGTTAAAAACCAGAATACGGGTTTATTGTCCTTTGGTTTTTTATCGGCTATCTTTTTTGCCACGAACGGCGTGAAAAACCTGATGAAGGCTTTTAATAAATCGTCACTGATTATCGAAACCCGGGGCTGGATTAAACAGCGGTTGATTGCGCTGGCACTAACCGTATTTATCTGCCTGTCTATTATCGCCTGTATCACAGCCATGGCTTTAAGTGAAGTACTTTTAAAGTACATTAAAGATGAGCTTCATTTAAAGGCTAGCCTGGCGGTTTATGCCATTCAGTTTACACGCTGGGCTTTACTGGCAGGTTTATATTTTATCACCATTTCGATTTTATACCGTTACGGCCCTTCTCATGCAAAAAAATGGCGATTGTTTAGTGCCGGTTCATGGCTGGCTACTATTTTAGCTTTTATTACCATCTGGGGATTTTCATTTTACATTAATCACTTCGGCTCTTATAACAAGGTTTATGGCTCCATTGGTACTTTAATTGTAGTGATGATCTGGCTATACCTCAATTCTTTTATTCTATTGATCGGGTTTGAGCTGAATGCCAGTGTTGATGTGAGTAAGCGCAGTGTTAAAATTATTCGCCCCACCTTTAATCTCTTTAAAAAAAGTGATCCCATTGATGAAAATTTCCGGAAAAAATAATTTTTTCTTCCTCTGTGTTAAGCAATTATCAATTTAATATAAAAAAAACAACCTCATAGTTTGCAGATTTAGCTGGAGTTCGTACTTTTGCCTCCGGAAAGCTGGCAGAGTGGTCGAATGCGGCAGTCTTGAAAACTGTTGACTGTCATAGGTCCGGGGGTTCGAATCCCTCGCTTTCCGCCGGGAGGGTCTTTTATCGAAGACCCTCTTTTTTTTGTCCTGATTTTCCAAAATCCTCATCCCTCCCACTGGATCTAAAGAATTTCAAAAACGTCTGAACATACTTAAAAAACTAAAATGCAGCATACCTGCTATTTAAAAGCCTTATTAAATTAATCTCGAATCATTACATCAGTATTTACCTTAAAAAAGATATAAATATAATGGTCGCTTGTGAGAGTGGGCTGCACATAAAAAAGCCGTTTCAAAATTAATTTCGAAACGGCTTTACTTTAAAAATTGATGCTATGCATTATTTTTTAACAGCAGCTTTTTTTGCTTTGTGGTGTTTTTTGGCAGATACTTTTTTAACCTGAGTTTTTTCGGTTTTAGCTTTAACAGGTTCTTTGGTTTGCGCATTTACTGCATTAAATGTAAATGTAGCTACCAGGGCGATCATTAAAATTTTAATTGCTTTCATGTTGATTTTTATTTATGGGTTTATAAATCTTGTTGATTGTTTAATAAAGTTCAACATATCAAATGAAGAATTAATGAATATTTATGAAGGGTATTTCTAATTTTTAAAGGCACAAAATAGTTATCAGAGAGATGTTGAGAGCTGAATTATTAAAAACGATGTTATTGGCCATCGGGCAACCTGGTATTGGTAAGTTCTCAATCAGAAACTGGTCAGAAAATCTCAAAATGAAATAAAATATCTGAATCAATCCAAAACTATGAAAGCCTTTGGATGATCAGAATTACAGAAAGAGAAACGCTTCTTTAGCGAAATTTCAAATAGGTTAATGCAACCTTACTTTAACGATTTCTCCATTTTCTTTAACTTCTACAAACTCTTCAATCCTGTCCTGGTGGTCAACTGTATATTTTTTTTGCTGATAATAATTGGTTTGTCCGCCATAACTGTTGTAACCCGAACCTGTATACTCATTGTAATAGCCGTTGGAGGTCCAGTCTAAAAATCCCTGTAAAAAGTATTTACCTGGTTTCATTTCCGGAAAAGTAAATTTACCATCGCTGTTCGTAATGGCTTCCAGCCTGTACATGTAAGCCGCTGTCGAGAGGTAGACATAACGCCTCTTTCTAAAATTCTCTTTGTCTTTCCTCAGTTGGTACCAGGCTTCAAAATAAGGGGTAACCGGTAATAAGACGACCTTAATCTGATTGGCCAGAATTCTTGCACCGGCTCTGAAGCCCATATTGTTTTTTGCCTTTGTAAAAGCCACACCTTTTATGGTAGCAGTTCCTTTAGCCAGCATTTTTTTTGCCTGCAGGGAGTCAAAAACAACTTCAGGGTAGAAGATTTGCTTTTTATCTTTTTCTTCAGGCTCTTTATACTGTGCCAGAGAATGATAGGCAACACCACCAATGATCGCAATGGTTAAAACAAAACTTTTTAAATTCATAGGATTAATATTTATACATTTTGTAATCTTTATTTATAGGTTTTAAAGATGATGAAAACAAGCTTCAGCTTACGATCAAACAGCATCACCCGAGGTCTGATCTGTTAAATTCCGGATAGACAATCATTTTAAATACAATTTAGATGGTACGATGAATTGGAGACAAAGCTAGATGAAGAAATCCCGTAAATAAATACCAGTATTTGTTGTTTTTTTTCTACTTATTTTCTGGTATATAATGATATCAATAAAGCATATCTATGATCACTTATACTCTATTCAAATGTCAATGGGCAATACATGCATTGACAATGTAAGCCTGCCTTATTCCATTAATTTAAAGAACTGTTAAACAATCAGATAACCTGGCATTAGGTTACAGTAAAATTATAGCGGCACATGAAATATAAAATGTAAGCTATCGATGCAGCAAAAAAAACAACTTATTTTTTTATCTTAGTTCTAAGAATATCCATGTATTCTCAGTTATTTAAAAATATTAACGCTTACTCAATTTCTTATTAAAATGACGAATGACACGCTCATCACATTAAATCCATTCAAAAATATAGCCATGGCCTTTTCAGGCGGTGGATTCCGCGCTGCATCTTACGGCCTGGGTACTTTAAGCTACCTGAATCACCTCGAAAGCAATGGAAAATCATTGACAGAAAGAATCAGCTTCATTTCTTCAGCCTCCGGCGGAACAATTGCCTCCATGCTTTATGCTGCGGGTGTACATCAGGATCAGCCATTTATCGATTTTTACAGGAAGCTTTATCATGATCTTAACGGCGAGGCCATAGTGGAACTTGCTTTGACTACCCTGAATGATGATAGCCAATGGCAGGCTGGTGCTGACTTCAAACAGCGAAACCTGATCAATTCTTTTGCAAAGGCCTATGATGAGATCTTTTTCAAACAACAAACCCTATCTGTTTTTTTTGAAAAAAGCTACAGGAAAAAGATGGAAGTTTGCTTCAATAGTACTGAATTTTACCGGGGGCTTAGTTTTCGTTTTCAGACGGATGGAACAGACAATCCACATCAGGTCATTGGGAATAATTACCTCTGGTTTAATCATAAGCAGCTGGAAACCTTTAAAAAGATCAAATTAGGTGACGTGCTGGCCGCTTCTTCCTGTTTTCCAATTGGCTTTGAACCCATTGTTTACCCGTCTGATTTCAGTTATGCTGATTCTCCGGAAAAAACATTAAATACAGCAGCATTAAGATCAGCACTTTATTATGAAAATTATAATGAAAAAAGCTTCCCGCTGTCGTTTGTACCGGAAGGTGGCCTAACTGCTCAAGAGGAAAAGGATAGTCATATCAACACTGTAGCATTGATGGATGGCGGAATCACGGATAACCAGGGACTTTCCAGCCTGATGCTGGCTGATAAAAAAAGACGTAACAGGGTAAAACCTGACCCATTCGACCTGATCATCGTTACCGATGTAGCCAGTTATTTTATGGACAGTTATGAGTCTCCGGTGATCGAACAAAAGCAGGGCTGGAGAGAAAACAGCCTGAATTACTATCTCAACAAATTTAAAAAGACGGCAAAAAACATTAACCGTTATCCCCTGCTGTTTGGCTTTACCTGTATCATTTTGGCCGCAATGGGATGGATTTTCAAACATTCAGAAATAAATTTACTGTTGATCATTTTAGCCAGTGCTACCGCTACTCTCACTGTTCTAAGTAGTATGATGGTATATTCATCAACAGGTAAAAAACTGATCAATAGCCTCATTACTTTTGATTTAAGGGAATTGCTTTACATTAAACTCGGCCTTCAAAAGTTTTTCTCCGCCATTATTACCGATAAACTGGCTGGTTACCTGCAGTTCACCCGATTGAATGTACTTGAGCAAATGATCAAAGCCAGGTTAACTTCCGCAGTGACGATGGTATCAGACGTTAACTTAAAGCAGGTCAGGCGGCTGATTTACCAGATATTTTTCGAAGATTCGAGATGGGATAACAGGCGGGTGCCCAATTTTATTTACGAGTTAAGTACTTATAATATAGCCGCCAGGCACAACCGGTTTAAAAACCAAAAACGTTTAAAATGGCTGCCTACACCGGCTGATAAACAGCTCCTGCTGGAAGGTCTCGAAAAAATTAATCCCATAGCCGAAATCGCCCGTTCAGCTGATACCACCCTCTGGTTTGATGCCATTCAGGTGAAAGGTGACGTGCTTAAAAAAATTGTCAGCACCGGGCAGTTTACCACCTGTGCAAATCTGCTCGAATATGTGATTTCGCTGGAAAGGAAAAATGTTGCCGTAGACCCTGCTCATCAGGCTGAACTTACACATTTAAAAAGCCTGCTGGAACGTGATTTTATTCATTTTAAAGAAAATCCGTATTTTCTCTTTGATCAACTTAAAGATTGAAGCACTTAACGACTTGCAATCAGCTAACTAAATTGTTCAAAAAAAAGAATAGCCATTTGATATTAAAATTTATCTCCCTGATCGGTTTAAGTCAAATCCGGATGCTGTATCGCATTTTCCAGATTTTAGAAAATAAGTAGGTTATAAATTAGATATCGGAGTAATCTGTTGGATAAAGAAAGGTTGTTACATTTTTTGAGACATTGTTCTGATACTGTGGTAATCCGCTGATCTTTTTGTACTCCGGTCCGAATGCAGTCCAGTGATTATCGCGATCAGCCTTGTTATTAAAGGTTGTCATGTACATCAGGTTGGGCATTTTGCTTCCAGAGATGACCTGACCGTAGAATACCGCATTGAAATTAAGTTTATTAAAAATACTGATCTCCAATTCATTGAACATGGCAATTTTATTTAATGAAAGTTTCTCGGTACTGGCTTCATAACTTCTGAGTTCGTACACCCTTTCTGCTTTGGGCGATGTTAATTTCGGTACCGCAGGAGAAGGCATACCTTCAAAAGCTTTTAAAATAATTGATTCTATACGCAAAAAAGGCGCCTGATTGAATGCTGTATTTAAATAGTCATTTCCTGCGCTGAGGTAAGTCTGGTCTTTTTGCAATGCCTGCTCTATTTTCAGGTAATTTTCAATTTTCCTGAACGGGATCAATACGTAAATCAGTAGCTCAGCAGAATCCTTTTGAATGGGTTTGAATACGCCGATACCTGAAATTCCTTGCCGGTGTAATGCAGGCAAATAAGCATTTTCCAGATAATGGTCGACTGTTTTTTCCTGTGCCGCATCTTTGAGATGATAAATCTTAATCTGATAATAATATGCAGGTTTAGCGGCAAAGGACAAATTGTACATAAATACAATAGCGGCACTGAAAATCAGCTTTATAAGTGAAGACTTAAATATTGTCATGATGAGAAATAATTTGAGATTAACGATATGAAGTCAGCAACAGACGATTAATTTTAGATAAAGCTTTGAAAGTGGTAAAGTCGAAATTTAATGTATAATATGGATAAAAAAGCTTATCTAGTTAATTTATATGTAATACCTGTTATCATAATTTTGGTCATTATTTAATGGCAACTGTTTTTCTCAGCTGCCATTAAATCTAAGCCTATAAATTACCTTGTGAATCGTTATGTACTCTTATTGCCTCGCCAATCATCGTAACAAATCGGTCGCCTAACTGATCCATTGTGCGCCAGCGTAAACCCTGCTCACCTGGTTCCGCATATATTAAACCAATCTTCTTTTCCTTATCAAAGATTCGATAGGTGCCATTTTCCTGGGGCTCAATGCCAAAAGTTCCATCTTGAGTATCAATTGAAAACTCCTGAAGTGTAGTAGCTGAATGTATTTCATTGTCCACCTCTGAAATATTTGTCGTTTCAATTGTATCAGTAATTTCAGGAATAGTCTCTGCTTCTGCTGTAGGTTGCGTAAATAGTTCATTCATAGTTGTATTTTCCGTAGCATTAGGCATAGCGGTAACATTGCCTCTATCGAAATGATGATGCCGATAAAACTCAGCATGGACTGTCTCAACTGGTTCTTCTTCCATATCTAATACAGGCGAACCTGCTATTGCTGATCTGATTTGCATTTCGGTATCTCTGGTTACCTCACCGATAATATAACGCGGCATAGCAATAAATTGGCTTTCCACCATTTCCGGTAAAATCACTTCTTTTTTATTATTTGTGAGGTTTGCGTAACCAATGGGAATCAGTATTGCTTTTTCATCATCACCAGAAATTGACTGGTCAAGATCAATGATGATATATCGGATAGCATTTTGCACCGGGTCAAATAACATGTCTCTGACTTTACCAACCTGCCTATCATTTCCATCCTTTACCGACCAACCTGTAATATCCGTTTCACCATCAATCAACTTATAATCGCCCTTAGATAATTCCTCGAGGTTAACATATTCAATAATTCCTGAATTCATAATTTATTTATTTTGCGGGAATTCACTTTCCCTCTTCTCTCAAACAACAGCGTAAGGAAATGGTTTTGTTTGTGAAAGCTGAGGAATTTTGAAAAACGTCTGTTCGCACTAGTTTAATCATCATAAAATTACAGATAGATGAGTGCATTAAGTTTCTTAAGTTCTCTCCTAAGATAAAAAGAGCTACTATATTTTAAATATTTCAAAACCTATTTATCGTTAAGCGTAAAGAAAATAACAGATGATCAACCAACGCGTGTAAACATTGAACCGCCAAAGAATTATTATAGAAAGACTTAGCATACCTTTATAAGGAAACTGGTTTTAGGAATTTCCATTTTTGGCATGTAACATATTTTACCTAATTAGCTGTTTAGTATCAGCCCATATTGTCGATCTTTATCATCACTTAAATGAAATAAATGAACGAACTTGAAAGTTATATCAATCACCATTTCGGCATTAGTGCTGATGAATGCCAAAAAGTGAGCGAATTATTTAAACCGGAAGTAGTGGAAAAGGGAAGCTATTTTTTACAAACCGGGAAGTCCTGCAATAAACTTAGTTTTATAAAAAGCGGCATTTTAAGGGTTTTTGTGAACCTATTAGACAAAGAAGTTACCCAGTGGATAGGTACAGCTGGATATTTTATGACCGATCTCCGGGGTTTCATGTTTCGCGAAACATCCCGCTTTGATATCCAGGCTTTAACAGAAACGCATTTATACACAATTGATTATGAAACATACGTTACTATCGGAAGACTGGTGTCCAAATGGCATGAATTTGAAAAACTGTTCATGGGTAAATGTTTTGTAATGATGGAGAATCGTATTTTAGACCTTATCTCCATGACTGCCGAGAAGCGTTATCAAAAATTCTTTAGTGAAAATCGTGAGCTTTTTAACCAGGTTCCGCTTCAATATCTGGCGTCCATGCTAGGCATGACACCTGAAACCTTTAGCCGTATACGCAGAAAAATGGTTTCTTGATTTTTGTCAAGCGCAGTGCCGAAGTTTCAGTTGTATATTTAAGGGAATCAAAAATCATTGTCATGAATCACGAAAAAACGATGGCTGTCGTTATCAAAATTGAAGAAGCAGCTATAACCGCGGTTGCTATTTATTTCTTAACGAAATATCATCTGGGATTATCTGTTTGGCTCTGGGTATTGCTCTTTTTTGCACCTGACCTTTCAATGCTGGGTTATCTGGTAAATTCCCGCATAGGTGCTTTCACGTACAACTTGTTCCACCACCGTGCTGTAGCAATAGGCTTGCTGGCGGCAGGCTTTATGATGCACATGGATATTCTTATTTCAATAGGCTTACTATTAGCCGCACATTCATCTTTTGACCGCATGTTGGGTTACGGACTAAAGTTTTCAGATAATTTCAAACATACCAGTTCAGGCTGGATAGGAAAAGGGCAATAAAATTTTTCGGTCTAAATCAGCCATTTTTTAAAAGATTAATAGATATAAGTAAACCATTTAATGGATGAAGATGTAATTGTTCCCTAAAATCCGGGTCGTTTTCAATATTGTTATTTCCACCTGTTGAATGTTTACTTATATTTTTTTTAACAAATTTTCATAAAATTTTATAATCCGGATAAATAAACGTTAATTAGACGATTATTTATTGTTATGAGCACAGCAAACTATGTAATTGGGGTTGATTACGGGACGGATTCTGTTCGGTCTGTTTTAGTAGATACCGCTAATGGAAAAGAGATTTCGGCTTCCGTTTTTCTTTACCCACGATGGCAAAAAGGTTTATATTGTAAGCCGTCCATCAATCAATTCAGACAACATCCTTTAGATTATATTGAAGGCTTAACCCACACCATTAAAGATTGTTTGGCAAAAGCAGGAGGAGCTGAAATTGCACATTTAGTGAAAGGAATTTCCATTGATACAACTGGATCTAGCCCGGTTGCTGTTGATGCATCAGGAACTCCCTTAGCCTTAACACCGGGTTTTGAAGAAAATCCAAATGCCATGTTTGTGCTTTGGAAAGATCATACCGCAGTTAAAGAAGCGGCTGAAATTAATGATCACGCTAAAAATTTTCCGGTCAATTATCTAAAATATGTTGGTGGAATTTATTCATCAGAATGGTTTTGGTCTAAGTTACTGCGGATTTTCAGAATAGATGCTGCCGTTAAAAACAGTACCGAATCATGGGTAGAGCATTGTGATTGGATTCCTTTCTTACTAACCGGAGGGAATGACATCGCCACCATGAAACGCAGCCGCTGCGCTGCCGGACATAAAGCTTTATGGGCAGAAGAATTTGATGGTTTACCTCCGGAAAGTTTTTTCAGCAGCCTGGATCCGCTTTTAGCTGACTTTAGAGAAAAACTTTTTGCGGATACTTATACCTCCGATGTTTCTGCAGGAACTTTGAGCCATGAATGGGCAGATAAGCTTGGCTTAAAAACGGATGTGGTCATCGGCGTTGGTGCTTTCGATGCACATATGGGTGCCGTAGGCGGTCAGATTGAACCTTATTACCTGAGTAAAGTGATGGGTACCAGTACCTGTGATATTTTGGTAGCACCTAATCAGGATTTAGATGGTAAATTGATTAGCGGAATCTGCGGACAGGTGAACGGTTCGGTAATTCCGGGTATGGCGGGTTTAGAAGCCGGTCAATCTGCTTTTGGCGATGTTTATGCCTGGTTTAAAAATTTAATCAGCTGGCCTTTAAACCATTTACTTACCGAATCTAATATAATTGATGAAGCTACGGCAATCGCTTTGAAAGATGAACTGGAAAGCAAAATCATTGCTAACCTGAGCAAACAGGCTGATGCGCTGGATGATGATGATTATGCTGAGTTAGCCATCGACTGGTTAAATGGAAGAAGAACACCGGATGCCAATCAGGAGCTTAAAGGTGCCATCACAGGGCTTGGTTTAGGTACCGATGCCCCCCGGTTTTTCCGTGCTTTGGCCGCTGCCACTTGTTTTGGTGCAAAAGCCATTGTAGATCGCTTTAAAGAACAAGGCGTTCCGGTGAAAGGAATTATTGGCATTGGCGGAGTAGCCAAAAAATCATCTTACATTATGCAAATGATGGCTGATGTTTTAGAAATGCCAATCAGAATCCACCGTTTTGAGCACACCTGCGCCTTAGGTGCAGCCATGTTCGCCGCAGTTGCTGCTGGTATCTACCCCAATATCGAAGCCGCAATGGCCGCCATGGGAACAGGATTTGAAAAAGAATATACCCCAGATATTAAAAAGCAGAAATTGTATCGCCAACACTATCAGGCTTACTTAGGCCTGGGTAGATACCTGGAAAAATATAATAAAAAGGATGTTAAACCTTATTTGTCATGAGCAACTATCAGGATATAAAAGAGCAGGCTTATCTGGCTAATATGCAATTGCCAAAATTAGGTCTGGTGTTATTTACTTTTGGAAATGTGAGCGCAGCCGACCGTGCTAAAGGCGTTTTTGCCATTAAACCAAGTGGTGTTCCTTACGAGGATTTGTCACCTGATAAGATGGTGATCGTGGATTTCGATGGGAATACCGTTGAAGGAAATTTACGTCCCTCATCAGATACTAAAACGCATGCTGTTTTATACAAGCATTGGGAAGATATTGGCGGCGTGGTACATACCCACTCGACTTACGGAACTGCCTGGGCACAGGCACAAAGGGCCATTCCGATTTATGGAACCACACACGCTGATCACTTAACTGTTGATATTCCTTGTGCACCGCCGATGGATGATGCCATGATTAAAGGCAATTATGAATACGAAACCGGCTTCCAGATTATGAACCATTTTGAAAGTTTAGGATTAAGTTACCAAGAGGTCGAAATGATCCTGGTAGGCAACCACGCACCATTTACCTGGGGAAAAAATGCAGAGAAAGCTGTTTACAACAGCGCAGTACTGGAGGCCGTGGCACAAATGGCGCTGTTAACACAGCAGATCAATCCACAGGCACCGAAGTTAAAAGATTCATTAATTGAAAAACATTACGAGCGTAAGCACGGTGCGGGCGCTTATTACGGACAGGTTTGAGGGAGTTTCGAGTCTTGAGTCACCTCGTATTCGTTATTCCGGGGAGGCACAACAGCCTGCCCCGACTTCCGGGTAAACAATATTTTGATAAACATTAATTGAATACTTAGTCTGAAGTTTTCAATCGATTAATCATATAACTAACAATAAAACTATTAGCATTTAAATAAAATAAATAATGATTGATTTAAAAAAATTACAAGTTTGGTTTATCACTGGCACACAACATTTGTACGGTGAAGAAACCTTAAAACAAGTAGCTGAGCATGCACAACAGGTAGCCGATTCATTAAACCAAAACGGAAATATCTCGGTTTCGGTAGTGTACAAACCCATTGTGAAAACTACTGAAGAAATTTTCGAAACACTGCAACAAGCCAATATTGATGAGAACTGTATTGGTGTAATGACCTGGATGCACACCTTTTCACCGGCTAAAATGTGGATCAGAGGCTTGAATGTTCTGCAAAAACCCTTGCTTCACTTGCATACCCAATTTAACCGCGATATTCCATGGAATACCATTGATATGGATTTCATGAACCTGAACCAAAGTGCACACGGAGACCGTGAATTTGGCTTCATGGTTTCGCGCATGCGTAAAGACCGTAAGGTAGTGGTAGGTCACTGGCAAGATGAAGAAGTAGCAAAACAAATTGATACCTGGTGCCGTGCTGCTGCCGGATGGAACGATTGGCAAGGTGCAAAGTTTGTTCGCTTTGGTGACAACATGCGTTTTGTAGCTGTAACTGATGGTGATAAAGTGGAGGCCGAAATGAAATTTGGTTTTTCAGTAAACACTTATGGCATAGGCGATTTAGTAGCTGTAATTAATGAAATAGGTGAAGATTCGATTCAGGCTTTGTTGACAGAATATGAAGAAACTTATGACATGGCTGACGACCTGAAGGCTGGTGGTGCCAGACATCAATCGGTTTATGATGCTGCAAAGATTGAGTTAGGTTTAAGAAAGTTCCTGGTAGATGGTGGTTTCAAAGGCTTCTCTGATACTTTCGAAGATTTACATGGTATGATTCAGCTTCCGGGAATTGCCGCTCAGCGTTTAATGGCCGATGGTTATGGATTTGCTGGTGAAGGCGACTGGAAAACAGCAGCTTTGGTACGTGCCTGTAAAGTAATGGGTGCCGGACTAGCTGGTGGTAATGCTTTTATGGAGGATTATACATACCATTTTGACCCGGCTAACTCGATGGTGTTAGGCTCGCACATGCTCGAGGTTGATGCCAGTTTAGCTTCAGGCAAGGCAAGTTTAGAGGTTCATCCCTTAGGTATTGGTGGCAAAGCTGATCCGGCCCGTTTGGTTTTTAATGTTTCAGGTGGCGATGCTTTAAATGCATCTTTAATTGACATGGGCAATCGCTTCCGCTTGTTAGTGAACGAAGTAAAAGCAGTTGAAGCTGAAAATGATTTACCTAATTTGCCGGTAGCTCGTGTACTTTGGAAACCACTTCCTGATATGAAAACAGGTTGTGCTGCCTGGATTTATGCCGGTGGTGCACACCATACGGCTTATAGCCAGAATCTGACTACTGAACATTTATTAGACTTCGCCAGTATTGCAGGTTTAGAATATGTAAATATTGGTGCAGATACTAAAATCAACCAGTTCAGAAATGAATTGCACTGGAACGAGGTATTCTATAAATAGTTCTTTAAACTACTAAATATGAAAGCCGATAATTAAAAATTATCGGCTTTTTTCCATTTGCAAAGTGCAGAAATAAAAGAAATCTACTCGATACTTACCATCGCTTTAATCACCCCGTTTTTCGGATCCAGCCAACTTTTAAACTGCTCCTTAACTTCGATAAAAGTAACCTGGTGGGTAATATAATTGGTCGGGTTTACCAGTCCAGCTTTCATAGATTTAATTACGTGTTCAAAATCTTCGATAGTGGCGTTTCTGCTGCTCATTAGAGTGGATTCGCGTTTGTGAAATTCGGGGTGGTTGAATATGAGATCACCTTTCTGCAAGCCGATTAACACAAATCTTGCACCATGCGCCATGTAATTGATCGCATTGTTAATAGCCTTTTGATTTCCTGTTGCATCGATTACCACTGTAGGCATATCGCCATTGGTAATATTGCTAAGCCGCTGAACCACGTCGGCATCCAGTGCATTAATGACGTGCGCAACCCCTAATTTTTCTTTACAAAAAGCTAACCGGTCTTCATTAATATCCAAAGCGATCACGTTTGCACCGGCAATTCTCGCAAATTCCATTGTACCTAATCCAATGGGTCCGGCCCCTATTACCAATACAAACTCACCTTTTTGAACATCAGCCCGCCTAACGCCATGTGCTCCGATAGCCAAAGGTTCTACTAAGGCCAGCTCATCATAACTCAAACCTTCGCCATGCAAAAGCGTTCGGGATGGTACCTGCAGATACTCTCGCATCCCACCATCTACATGCACACCGCAAACCTGCATTTTTACACAGCAGTTGGGTTTGTTCATCCGGCAGGCAATGCATTCGCCACAATTAAAATAGGGAATAAAAGTAACCTTCTCTCCTATTGTAAATCCTTCAGCACCATCTACTTCTACTAACTCCCCGGATAGTTCGTGACCTAAAACTCTTGGGTAATTGAAGAAGGGTTGAGTACCTTCAAAAGCATGCAAATCAGTTCCACAGACTCCGATTCGTTTGATTTTGATAATGGCATGGTCTTTCTTTAATTCAGGTTTTTCAGTTTCTGAATATTCAAAAGTGCCAGGTGTAGTGCAAGTAAGGGTTTTCATATATTTCAATAATTGAATAAATGAGTGAATTTTGAATGAATGAATTTTGAATGAGAAAATGATTGAATTAGTTAATTTTGAATGCAAGAATAATTGAGTTTTGAATGAAAGAATATGTAAAGCGATTTATAGCCATTCATTCTATTATTCTCTAATTCTATCATTCTCTAATTCTATTATTCTCTAATTATTTTTCTATGCGTTTGCCAAAGCCCTGTCTAAATGTACATAACCACCATCCACATGAATAATCTGTCCGGTGGTGTGACTGGATTTATCCGACATCAAAAACACTGTCATGTTGGCGATCTCTTCAGCCGTTGTCATCCTGTTTTCCAAAGGAATTTTAGAGGTGATCTCATCAAGCTTTGACTGCGCATCTGCCAAGGTCTCGATCCAGGTTTCGTAAGCCGGTGTCCAGCATTCGGCCACTACCACTGCATTAACACGGATTCCGTACTTTAATAGTTCAACCGCCCATTCGCGGGTTAACGCATTTCTGCCACCGTTTGCTGCCGCATAGGCTGAAGTGTTTCCTTGTCCGGTTTCGGCCGTTTTGGATGTTATGTTGACTATCGCACCTTTACTTTTGATCAATTCAGGCAAAGCATGATGTGCCATCAGGTAATAATGAACCAAATTCTTGTGCAATGAAGCCATAAAATCTTCATAATTTCCACTTTCTAAACCAACACCATCGTTAACGCCGGCGTTATTTACCAAACCATCAATTCTTCCGAATTTTTCAACAATTGAGCGAATCACATTTTTGCAGTCTTCCGGTCTGGATAGTTCCGCTACAAACTGCGCGGCCTGACCGCCATTCTGCACAATTGCATCCACTACTTGCTGATTATCCGCTGCTTTTCTGCCAACAATAACCGCAATTGCATTTTCTTTTGCAAAAACCTCTGCAATGCTCCGTCCAATGCCTTTTGCGGCACCAGTAATGATAATGACTTTTTCTTTTAAGTTTAAATTCATATTCTTTAATTAGAAATAATAGCAATGGTGAATGTAAATGCCATTTGCAATTCTTTTATTCAGAAATCCGTTCCAATTGCTTGAAATGTTTTCTTCTAAATTTTAGTAGTGTTTTGTTTTAAATTCCTCATTTTTTATTTTCCATGCCGATGCCGCTTTCGTTTTATATGGCAGTTAAAGTTAAAATACGAGATCATAAAGTTATTTGACCATCTCATTAATATAAAACTGGAACAGGTTAGCGATGCGCAATTTTATGGCCTCTTAATCCGAAAAACAGCACCACAACGAAACAAACCAATGGGATACTATAACCCACCTGAATATGATCTCCATACATATCAATTAATGTTCCCATTCCGAATGGTAAAATTGCACCACCTACAATGGACATAATGAGCCACGAAGAACCTGGTTTAGTATCATCCCCGATTCCTTCAATCCCTAAAGCAAAAATAGTGGGGAACATAATAGACATAAAAAAACCTAGTCCGCCAAGTGCATAAACCACGATTACACCACTTCCTGTAATGGCCAGTAAACACAATAAAACAGAAATAACAGCATAAATCGATAAAAGCTGATGAGAAGCAATAAATTGTAAAAGTGCAGTTCCTGCAAACCTGCCTGCGGTAAAGAGAAAACCGTAAATAGCCAGGTAAGATGCTGCTGTCTTTTCGTCAAAGCCACCACCTTGCTGAGCCATCCTGATAAAAAAACTCGTTACACATACCTGCGCGCCTACATAAAAAAACTGCGCAACCACTGCCCACCTGAGGTGCTGATGTCGCAATGCCCCGAAAAAGCTTCCTTTGGCTTCGCCATCAATACTTTTAGTTTTAATTTCAGGGAGGTGAATAAAATAAAATATCACAGCAATAACCAGTAAAATAATACCCAAAGTGATGTAAGGCATTTTAACAGAAGCAGCTTCTTCCAGAAAATAGTGGTTTCTGCTCCCTTCTGACATTGCTGCGAGTTCTTCTTTCGTGTGCGATTTTCCTGACAGAATAAATAATCCGCCAATCATTGGAGCCACCATTGCGGCCAGGCCATTAAATGATGCAGCCAAATTTAACCTGCTCGTAGCCTTAGCCGGGTCGCCTAAAACTGCTGCATAAGGATTGGCTGATGTTTCAAGCATCGTTAATCCACAGCCAATGATAAAAAGAGCGACCAAAAATGTCACATAAGAAAGGTTATTAGCAGCAGGAACAAATAAAAATGCACCAAATGCAAAAGCAAGTAAGCCTGAAATCATAGTGGCTTTATACCCCCATTTTTTTAAGATCATTCCGGCCGGAATCGCCATTAAAAAATAGGCAAAGAAAACGGATGTGTCTATCAGCGTAGATTGCCTATTATTTAAGTTACATGCCTTTTTTAAATGCGGTATTAATATGGAATCCAGGTTGTGGGCCATTCCCCAAAGGAAAAATAAACTTACTACAAGTATAAATGGTAATACGTATTTCTTACCTGATGAGGGATCTCCTGTTGTTATAATTTCTGGTGCGGTGTTGTGCTTCATTATATTTGGTTTTATTTATTATGGTAATGCTGGCCTGAAAAAAGAACCAAATGGCCTCTTCTATGCTCATTGAAGATAAGCCATTGCGCCCATCAGTTCATCTGTTCTCAAAGCCAATGCAAGCTATAGATCATTATATGTTATCCAGTTGGCTTCAATCAATAGGTTTTAAATTTTGAAATTAGTAAAAAACATTTAGAATATACTATAATCGGCCCGATCCCCTTGAGGTTGCTGATTATGAGACCATAAAGATAAAATGGTTTTAAAGCATATACTGGATTAGCTTCTTTAAGTCATTTGTGGATTATCAATCCGGTATTTTACGACATAAATTACCATTTAGAATGAAGTATCTAAGATAAATGGGTTCATCAAAAATATGGGCATTCATCATACGGTGATCTTTATAATTTATAAGTAATAAGCAATTTTCTCGTTTAAGTTGGCGTTAACAGTAAAATCCGTTGAATGGGAATACACTGGAATATTGGTTAATAAGAATCAAATATGGGGAAACGTAGTCATAAAAACTTGTAAAAATTGGTTCAGAGAAAACTGTTTTTCAACTCATCACTAAGGCCTAAACATCTTGATGGATATTTAGATCAGCAGATAAAATTTTTATCAGCATTATTTATTTTATTTGTATTTCATTCTAATCAAAACAAATGCAGTATCAGATACCATAAAAATCAATGAAATTGAATATCATATTAACATTGGAATTAATTTTAATCCATATATTTCGACTGTCAATTATATATAAATAATAAGGGATGTTTTCATTAACAAATAAAAAAGCAATAGTTACTGGCGGCGGAAGTGGTATCGGGAAAGCTATAGCGATCATTTTAGCACAGCAGGGTGCTGAAGTCCATATTTTAGAATTGGGCATCGGGCAGGCAGAAGCAACATTAGCAGAAATAAGCAATCAGGGCGGTAAAGCTTTTAGTTATGCCTGTGATGTGTCTGACCATCAAAATGTTAAAGTCATTTTTGATCAGATCGGGGAAATCAATATCCTGGTGAACAATGCCGGTATTGCACATATTGGCAAGGCAGATACTACAGAAGAAGCTGATTTTGACCGGGTAATGCGGGTAAATGTAAAGGGTGTTTACAATTGTTTGTATGCAGCAATTCCTCACCTGCGTGCTGCTGGTGGTGGAGTCATTATTAATATGGCCTCTATTGCATCTTTAGTAGGTTTACCTGATCGTTTTGCATACAGCACAGCAAAAGGTGCGGTAAAAGCCATGACGATGAGTGTGGCGAAAGATTATATTGGTGAAAACATCAGGTGTAATTCCATTTCGCCGGCCCGCGTACATACGCCATTCGTTGATGGATTTTTAAAAAACAACTATCCTGATCATATAGCGGAAATGTTTCAGAAATTATCTAAAACACAGCCGATTGGCAGAATGGCCAGACCCGAAGAAGTAGGAGCCCTTGCCCTTTATTTATGCAGTGATGAGGCTTCGTTTATTACAGGCTGCGACTACCCTATTGATGGGGGTTTTACTACTTTGAATAATTAGGCGGAAGCGAAAAGCTTAAAGCAGAAAGCGGAATGCGGAAAGTTTTTGATAATTAATAATCTACATCTTGTATTTGACATTTAATACTAAATAAAACAACATGAAATTAATACGTTTTGGAGCGGCAGGCGCAGAAAAACCAGGAATTATTATAGATAATAAATACTATGATGTTTCTGGTTTGGTACAGGATTACAATGAAGAATTCTTTGGCGGCAATGGCCTGGAAAAATTAAAGCAGGATCTTACATCAGCAAGCTTAACTGAAATAGATAAAGGTGTACGCCTCGGACCAGCTTTAGCACGTCCGTCTAAAATAGTTTGCGTAGGTTTAAATTATAAGGACCATGCAGCCGAAACCAATGCTGCCATTCCGACAGAACCCATTTTATTCTTTAAAGCCACATCAGCAATTGTTGGCCCTAATGATGACCTGATCCTTCCTAAAAACAGCAGGAAAACGGATTGGGAAGTTGAACTGGCAATTGTTATTGGCAAGAAAGCCAGTTATGTTTCAGAAGAGGATGCCTTAAACCATGTAGCGGGTTATGCTTTACACAATGATTACAGCGAACGTGAATTCCAGATTGAGCGCAACGGACAATGGGTAAAAGGTAAAAGTTGTGATACCTTTGCTCCTATCGGTCCCTTTATTGCTACGCCGGATGAAATTGAAGATGTGCACAAGCTTCGCCTGTGGCTAACCGTAAACGGAAAAACATTGCAGGATGGTAATACCGCTAATTTTATATTCAATGTGCCTTTTATCGTTTCATACATCAGCCAGTTTATGACACTTTTGCCTGGTGATGTAATCTCTACAGGTACACCTGCCGGCGTTGGATTAGGACAAAAACCAGAACCCTGGTATTTAAAAGCAGGCGATGTGGTGGAGTTGGGAATTGATGGTTTAGGCAGCAGTAAACAAGAAGTTAAAGCTTACACAGAAAAATAATGCAAAGATATTGCTTCACTCTTGATCTGATTGACAACCCATCTTTGATTGCTGAATATAAAAAATATCATGAAGCAATTTGGCCGGAGATACAGGAAAGCATCACATCGGCCAGCGTGCTTGATATGGAAATTTACTTAAGCGGAAACAGACTGTTTATGATAATGGAAGTGAATGAAGATTTCTCTTTTGAGCAAAAAGCAAAAGCCGACCTTGAGAACCCCAGAGTACAGGAATGGGAAACCCTAATGTGGAAATACCAGCAGGCCCTTCCCGGCGCTCAGCCGGGAGAAAAATGGCGGTTGATGGATAAAATTTTCAAGCTATAACCCATGATAGATACCCACGTACATTTTTGGAACTTCGAACCTGATAGAGACAGCTGGATAACGGAAGACATGCGGGCGATCCGGAATGATTTCGCTCCTGAAAACTTAAGCCGGATATATCAAGATCTTCAGATTACAGGTTGCATAGCCGTTCAGGCCAATCAGTCTGAAGCAGAAAATGAATTTCTGCTGAACCTGGCTGATGATCATGATATGATCAAAGGTATTGTCGGATGGATCGATTTTAAAAATCCAAATTTAGAAAGCAGGCTTGATTATTATAAAAACTTTAAAAAGATTAAGGGCTGGCGACATGTTCTTCAGGCTGAAACAGCCGCATTCATTCTTGATCCTATTTTTATCAATGGGATTAAACAGTTGAAAAAATTTGGTTACACTTATGATTTATTGTGCTACCATAACCAGCTGAAAAGCATTATACAAATGGTTGATCAAATTCCTGATCAACCATTTGTTCTTGACCACTGCGGAAAACCGGATGTTAAAACCCAGGATTTAAAAACCTGGAGCGAAAACATTAAACTGCTGGCTGAAAATCCAAATGTTACCTGTAAAGTATCAGGCCTGTTAGCAGAAGCAGATTGGAAAAACTGGAAAGAAGCAGAACTTTTTAATTGCTTTGATGTGGTATTTGAAAATTTTGGTGTAGAGCGGGTGATGTATGGCAGCGACTGGCCGGTTGTGTTGGTAAGTCGCCCTTATGAGGATTGGTTTAACCTGATTAATAAATACGCTTTAAGGTTTAGCGAAAAAGAAAGGAAATTAATTTTCGGAAATACTGCGAAAGCTTTTTATAAGCTTTAAAGCATAACTATCAGGCCTTTTTAAGGTTTCGAATCAGGTAAATGCTCAAATAAACCAAATATAACAGATAGTGCAGGATGGAGAACTTAATATATAGTATTAGTTTTCAATTTTAAAAGGCATCTGGCAAAAACAATAGCTTAAATAATGAGTAAAAAAATTACCTTTCCTTATAATTCTCAATATCCCTCTGTTGCCGACTTAAGACGCAAAGCGAAAAGCAGAATCCCTAAGTTCGCATTTGATTATTTAGAAGGTGGTTGTAATGAAGGATTGAACTTAGCCCGTAACGAGAACGACTTTGATAATATTTACCTTAAACCAAATTATTTACGAGTTGGTGGAGATATTGATATGTCAATAGAACTCTTCGGGCGTAAGTACAGTGCTCCGTTTGGCATCTCTCCGATAGGATTACAAGGTTTAATGTGGCCAAACGCACCGGAAATTTTAGCTAGGGCCGCTGCCAAACACGATATCCCTTACACTTTAAGTACTGTTTCTACCAGCAGCATCGAGCGCATTGCCGAGGTATCTGAAGGGAAGGCATGGTTTCAGCTTTATCATCCTACAGAGAACAGACTGAGAGATGATATATTAAATCGCTTGAAGGCGGTTGAGTGCCCGGTTTTGGTCGTACTGGTTGATGTTCCGGCATTTGGTTTAAGGTACAAGGAAATCAAAAGCGGACTTTCCATTCCACCTAAAATGTCGATCAATAACATCCTGCAGGCTTTTGCCCGTCCGTTATGGGGTATTAAAACACTTCAGCATGGCATTCCATCTTTTGCTACATTAAAGCCATACATGGAAAAAGTTATGGATATGTCGCAATTAGGACAATTCATGAACAGGACTTTTACCGGCAAAGTTGATATCGAAAAGGTTTCTGCCATCCGCGAAATCTGGAAAGGGCCATTGGTATTGAAGGGTATTACAACCGATGAAGATATGCAGGTTGCTATACAGATTGGGGTAGACGGTGTAATGGTATCAAATCACGGTGGAAGGCAAATTGATGCAGGTGAATCATCCATCAATTCATTAATGAAGTTAGCGGCAAATCCGGCTTATAAATCAAAACTCAAAATCATGATGGATGGTGGTATTCGTTCAGGAGTCGATTTAGCCAGGGCGCATGCCGTTGGATCTGAATTCAATTTTATGGGTCGTCCGTTTATGTATGGCGTTGGTGCCCTGGGTGATGAAGGTGGCGAACACACCATTAACATGTTCAAAACGCACCTCTACCAGATCATGCAGCAATTAACCATTGAGAAGATATCGCAATTCCCTGACAGGCTGCTGAAAGTATAAATGAAGTCCGATGTCAGGAGACCAAATATCCCAAGTGTTGCGAATGATAAAATACATGCTGCTGTTTCCTTTCTTTCCGAGTTTCTGCAGCTAAGCCAAAAAAATTGTAAATCAACGGCAAAAGAAAAAGCGCTCCTGCAGTCGCAGGAGCGCTTTTTATTATTTTGAAAACTTATACGTCGTACTCGTTTTATACGTCTCTCCGGGTTTCAATTCTGTAGAAGCAAAGTTTGGATGATTTGGTGCATCAGGAAAATGCTGTGTTTCCAAACAAATTGCTGAGCGGTGCGGATAAGATTTACCCCCCTTACCATCTTGATCAGCTCCTGTTAAAAAGTTCCCGCTGTAAAACTGTAAGCCAGGCTCAGTGGTATATACTTCCATTTTAATTCCTGTTGAAGTACTTTTCACCGTAGCAACAGGTGTTTTCCCATCATGTTTATTCAGTGCGAAGTTATGGTCGTAGCCTTTTCCAAACTTCAGTTGCTCATTGCTTTCTTCAATAGATTTCCCAATGGTTTTAGCTTTGGTAAAATCAAATGCAGTTCCGGTTACAGCTAATAATTTACCTGTCGGAATTAAAGTAGAATCAACTGGGGTAATCGAATCTGCCGCGATGGTAAGTTCATGATCCAGGATACTTTTATTTCCCTCACCGTTCAGGTTGAAATAAGCATGATTGGTCAGGTTTACCACTGTAGCCTTATCAGTAGTGGCTGTATAATCAATCTGTAAAGCATTATCATCTGTTAAAGTATACAGCACCTTTACATCCAGCTTACCTGGATATCCGGCTTCGCCATCTTTAGCGGTATAGGTTAATTCTAACTTTTGCCCATCTACCTGTTTTGCATCCCATACTTTCGAATAAAAACCATCGGTTCCACCGTGTAAGGTATTTGGCCCGTCGTTCAGCTGTAAAGTATATTGTTCTCCATTTAAGGTAAATTTGCCTTTGCCAATCCGGTTGCCGTATCTGCCGATTAAAGCTCCGAAAAACGGCTCTCCTTTTTTGCGGTAAGCACCAATACTGTCGTAGCCCAACACCACATCTGTTAATTTATCATCCTTATTAGGCACTAAAAGTGAAACAATCCGCCCACCATAATTGGTAATGGTAACGGTGGCACCCTTTGCATTTTTCAAGGTGTAAAGACTTACCTTTTTACCGTCAATGGTGGTATTGTATTTTAAGGAATCTGTTTGCGCAATGGTTTCTGTAGCCTTATCAGCCTTTGGATTACAGGAAGAAAGCGCCACAGCTAAACAAAATGTTGCCAATGGTACCGCGCTAAGCATTATTTTTTTCATAAAGATCTATTTTGGTTAGGGCTAAATTAAGAAAATATATTATCCTTGCCATGACGATTATAATTATAATTGTAAGATTATTGATGTGCCTCTTGATACATCTGCAAAATAAATCATATAATTTAACGGCGATATGCAAGATTTTCATTTTAAGCCCAGCGCTTTTCTTTTCGACTTAAACGGCACTATGATCAATGATATGGAATACCACACCAAGGCCTGGCATGCCGTGATGAATGAAGATCTGGGTGCCAATCTGGATTACGATGTCGTAAAAAAAGAGATGTATGGAAAAAACCATGAGGTTTTAGCGCGTGTTTTCGGTAAAAATAAATTCAGTGATGAGGAGGTGAAAAAACTTTCCTTCGATAAGGAAAAACGATATCAGGAAGGATATCTCCCCCATTTAGCCTTAATTGACGGATTAGCTGATTTTCTGGATAGGGCCAGAGACAAAAATATCAAAATGGCGATTGGTTCTGCAGCCATTCCTTTCAATATCGACTTTGTGGTGGATGGATTGAATATCCGTCATTATCTTTCCGCGATCGTCAGTGCCGATGATGTCGCAGTTAGCAAGCCTGACCCGGAAACTTTTCTGAAAGCTGCTGCAGCACTTCAGATTCAACCTAAAGATTGCCTGGTTTTTGAAGATGCACCGAAAGGTGTAGAATCGGCCCTGCTTGCGGGAATGAAATGCATCGTGTTAACGACTACGCATACTCTAGACGAATTTGAAGATTATTCCAATATCCTTACTTTTATCAGTAATTACAACGACCCTAAATTAAATACGCTTTTTTAAATGGCAAAATATATCAATCAAAAACCTGTATTGGTGGCAGTAGATTGCATCATCTTCGGCTATGATGGTGAACAGCTTAAGCTGCTGGTGATTAAAAGAGCCATCGAACCGGTTAAAGATCAATGGAGCTTAATGGGTGGTTTTATCGGTGAAGCAGAAGATTTAAATGGCGCAGCCAAGCGAATCTTACTGGAATTGACCGGCTTACATGATGTTTACCTGGAACAACTTCATGCCTATGGTCACCCCGACCGTGACCCTATTGAGCGTACCGTTTCAGTGGTTTATTTTGCTTTAATTGACATCAATAAGTACAGTACCCAAATCAACGATCAGTACCATGCAGAATGGTTTAATGTGACAGAAGTACCGCAATTAATCTTCGATCACAACATAATGGTACAGGCGGCTATGGATAAAATCCGTTATCAGGCAGCCCTGCACCCTATCCTTTTTGAACTTTTGCCAAAAAAATTCACCATCCCACAATTGCAGGCTTTGTATGAACAGGTTTATGATGCCCCGATTGACAATCGGAACTTCATCCGGAAAATTACCGCCAGTGGTTTATTGATCAAGCAGACTGAGAAAGATAAATCAAACTCCAGACGCGGCGCATTCTATTTTAAACTGGATAAAAACAAACATAAGGCACAATTTCAGTCTTTTTTAAATTTTATTCCGAAGACTGTGAAATAATTTTTGGGTGTTCTGATTTGCTATAAAATTAGAAATCAACTATTTATAGTTATGATTTTTTATCATAAATGTATGACTAAAAATTAATTTCAAAAAACATTTGCGTGATTAATTATTATCTCTATATTTGCACCTCCTTAAACAAAAGGAAATGATTCCGTAGCTCAGCTGGTAGAGCATTACACTTTTAATGTAGTGGTCCTGGGTTCGAATCCCAGCGGGATCACACCAAAGACTATCAAAATGTATAAAACCCTGCAATCGCGCGATTAGCAGGGTTTTTGCTTTTAGGGAGGTGCCAAAATTCGCATGTTTTCACAAAACTTTGGTGAGTGATTCGGTGAGTAAGGCAAAACGGTTAAAATTGACTCACCGAATTGTACATAATCAATTATTGTACAGGTTGTTACAGACTGAACATCTCGTGTATTTTAAGAAGCAAAGCTATGTTTGTTTAACTAAATCGAGAGATTATGAAGACCAATTTTAGCCTGCTTTTCTATCTGAAAAAGCAAAAGAACTATGTGAATGGAAATGTGCCGATCTACATGAGATTACCGTAGAGGGAAATCGTGCAGAGATTGCCACCAATCGGGATTGCGACCCTAAGCGATGGAATGCTAAGGGCAGCCGAGCCATCGGCTCCAAAGAAGAGATCAAGGTGTTGAACACCCATCTTGACCAGTTGCAGAATGCCATTTATTATGCCCATCAACGTGTTTTCGATATGGGGTTGCCGATTACAGCAGATGCAATTAAATCTAGTTACCTTGGTACGCTCACCAATTCCCATACCCTATTGGAAGCGGTTGCCGACCATAATTTAAAGATGGAACAGCTTGTAGGTAAAGATTATGTACGTGGCACATTGAACCGTTATAAAGTCTTGGAAAGACACCTAAGGTTTTTATCCCCTTGAAATATGGTGTAGCCGATATGGATATTAGAACTATCGACCAGGCATTTCTGAACGGACTTGATCATTATCTAAGGTCTGATAGGAACTGTGCGAATAATTATGTGGTAAAAAACATCAAAAACCTCGGTAAAATTCTTCGCATCTGTATGGAGAATGAATGGATAGACAAATCGCCATTTACAGCCTATAAAGGCAAAACTAAGAACGTCGACCGCTTTTATCTGAACAAAGAGGAGTTGGCTCATATCGCGGGCAAAGAGTTTTTATCGGAGAGATTGAAGCAATATCCTACCTTATGTTGAAGAAAATCCGAAAGTGACCAGTTATACATCATACAAGCATGCGATCCTTTCCCCTTACAGTATTTTTGCTTCCAGCTCTTGACATTTTTGAAATAATCCCCAACTGTTAAAACTGAGCACCTTATATCGATTGGCCTGATCCTCACTTCCCTCTAATCCCAACCATCAGACTATCTTTCTGATCGCCAAAAAATGTGTGGAGACGATTGACAATCTGTAACCCAAAAGCCTTTCTACCCAAAAAGTCCTTTTCTGCAACGGTATATGCACTTATGATTTGATTCATATTTTCTATTGTAATTTTTCCATGATATCCAGACGCTAATTAACCTTTTTTTGATTCCTAAATCCCTATCAGTCCTTAAATATAGCCCAAAAGATATTTTTTAGACTTTTTCAAATCTTCCCCGCTTTGCCCATAACCCATGGGAACCCTTGTCCTGAAATCTCCCTCTAGATTAATCAGGTCGGGAACGCTTTCTTCCTCAATAATACCGATAAAATCTTTAACCTTCTCCCCTATATCCCTTTCAAAATACATGCAATTGGCTATCTCTTCAATATCTTTTACATCGAGCGCATTCCCACTACTATATTGCACCAGATCGACAGAATAGAGTGCATAGATTTCTTTCTTCTCAAAGGCCCGTTTAGTCTGGTTTTTAGACATCCTTATTGGATTATCGGAATCCCACCTCGATTTCACCTCGATATAGTAGACCGGATTCCCGGCAAGGGTAATGATAATATCCTGTCCATTCTGTACATCCTTAGTATCTTCTTTTACCTCATCGGCCAATATCCCTTCAAAACCTTTACGGAGAATAGCTTCTATGTGACGACCAAGCATACATTTATGCTCAAAATTCGCGTTCTCATGTCGTCTGGCCAATACTTCTGCACGTCCAAGTTCAATAATTTGATCGAAATCCGGATCAGTTACCAGCTTGGCTGGAGCACTTATTTTCGTGGGCGCAAGGCTTAAGATCGCAAACGAATCCTCTCCGTTTGCAAGGTTTACAAGTATTGATGAACGCTGACTATAAACCAGGGGATAATGCTTTTAATATTCAGGATTGGTTTTGAAAGTACCTACTATCCCCAGAATCTGAGAACAAAACGGATGATAAAAGAACAACTTCCTGCTGCAGTTTAATCTTCTATTCAGGTCAAGACATGCCACCACATATTCCCATACATTACGGGACACACCCTGGTTCTGAAAAATATGAAAATTATTTCAACTGTGCAATTTAATAATGTATTGATGAACTTTATGTATTATTTTAGTTAAACTAATTTGTGTAAACACCAATATAATTGAAAATACTTGGTTAAGGCAGTTTAATATTTACTTAAACCAAAAAGATACGATCTACGGGTAAATAGATATCCAGGCTTGGTGATATATCAAGTCTGGTCATTATTCAGGACGATGATTTGCTATGTTTTCTGATTACAACAATTAACCTTTTGATCCCATACTTTTTGGGCACTTAGGGTCGCTTCATTGTTTTAAATTTCAGCTGCTTTATCGTTCTGATTTTAAAACTCAACCCCAATATAATTAAGTTTAATGGCCAGGGTTCCAATATTGTTTCTTTAGACCGAATGATGCATTACCAATATCCTTGATATTTGTGCGTATAGATCTGCTGGTTCTATTGGTTTCTGAATATAAGCATTTATGCCAACAGCACGTCCATTCTCTCTGTCTTTCTCTATGATGGATGCGGAGAAAGCGACTATAGGTATAGACCTATTCAATTCAGATAGCTCATTCCTAATCTTTCGTGTCGTTTCGATGCCATTCATGACAGGCATATGGATGTCCATCAGTATGATGTCATATTTCTTGAATGCAACCTTGTTAAAAGCATCTAAGCCGTTTTCAGCCTCGTCCACCTGGATATTCCAATTAGAAAGCAATTGGGAGATCACAAATCGATTGATCTGGTCGTCATCAGCCAGTAATAATGAGACATTTGCAAAGGGTTTCATTATTGTGCTCTCGGTAGCTATTCCATCTATAGTCTCATGTGTGTTGCGGATCTTGTACCAATTGGTGAAGGTAAAGGTCGTGCCGTCACCGACAATACTTTCAACATTTAGCTTTCCACCTTTTAGCTGAATCAGTTTTTTAACTATTGATAAACCTAAACCTGTGGATCCAAAACTATCTTCTGCGGTATTATCCAGTTTCTCATATCGATCGAATATTTGGCCAAGTAATTCATTCGGTATCCCAATCCCAGTATCTGAAACGGAGAAGCTTAATAATACCTGGGAATCCTGAATTTCAGAGATTGCAACTGATAGCTTGACACGGCCACGAGATGTAAATTTTATTGCATTGGTGACCAAATTGATTAAGATCTGATTAAGCCTTAAGGTGTCGGCCATGATCACTTCAGGTATATCACTATCAACAGAACAGGTTAAAATAAGTCCCTTGCTTTCTGCCAATGGTCGAGTCAAATCACCAATATTATTGATCAGTTTTGCTAAGTCGGTTTCTGTCTTGGTAATTTTCACTTTTCCTGCATCAATCTTAGATATATCTAGAATGTCATTGACCAAACCGAGTAACAGCTTTGCAGAATAAGACAGCATACTCAAAATCTTCATTTGTTCATTATCGAGTTTCGAAGTTTCAAAAATGTTGATCAAACCTAAAATGGCGTTTAAGGGAGTTCTTAGCTCGTGGCTCATGTTTGCAAAAAAGTTTTCTTTTGCCAGTTTGCTTTGCTCGGCCATTGACGCAGCTTCTAGTAGCTGTTTATTATATTCCATCAGTTGATGGTTTTTATTGCTTATTTCTCTGTTTTGATAAATCAGTTTTATAATTGAATCAACTTTAGCAATAGTAACATGCATATCGAGTGGTTTAAACAAATAATCCACCGCTCCGAGCGATAAACCCTTTACTATATCTGAAGTACTCATGGAATCGCCGGTGAGTATCACTATGATCCCCCCAGTCGAAGGATTGCATTTGATGGTCTGAAGAAGATCACAACCCGATAGTTCCGGGCTGTCAATATCTATCAATGCAATATCAATGGAGTGATCAATCAACATTTGCAGCGCCTCATTTTGAGAAGATGTTGAATATTTCATGATATCATCTCTTTCAAAAGCAGATTCTAACATTTTAATATGACTAGGGCTATCGTCGACTATGAGAATATTTATCATATTTTATAAGGAATGCTAACAGGAAACTATTGTTTAATTAAATTGTTTAATATGCTTAATGGGTATTTATGTAATTATTTTACTGAATATGATTGATGTAAATCGACTGATTTCCTTATTATAAAATAGCTGTTATCGACTCGTATAAAAAATATTAGCTTAATATGAATAACACTAACGAAATTGCGAAACCATTGGATCTTTCGTTTCTCGAAAAAATGTCAGGTAATAGTCCAAAGTTTATTTTGAACATGATTGATCTCTTCATTTCGCAAATGCCAGTTTTGCTATCTACGGTAGAGGAAGCCATGTCACAGAAAGATTTGGATAAGATTGCATCTACCGTCCACAAAATGAAGACATCTTTTACGTACTTTGGTAGAGCAGATATTACTGAACAGCTTAAAGCTATTGAACAACAGGCGCTTGATCGCATGGATATAAAAACTTTGTCAATGTGTTTGGAAGATCTAAAAGTGCCTATTGGTATCTTGACGGTACAATTGCATGATTACAAATCTAATTTCCAGTTTTGATGGGAATCAAAAAAGTGAACAAACGAACGCATATTGGGGAATTAAATTACACACAGATTGTGTTCATCAATACTATGTTCAAAATGCCTAATATTTGAGCTTTGAATCTGTGGCTATGCCGTAATTCCATTATTGGAAATGCTGACGATAAGCCTATTGCACCACTTAAGTTGTATATATACTTAATCAGTAATTCAAGATTGATCTTCTGGAAATCCGGCTATTGCACATCAAAAAGTGGTCTGTGCTGGCACAATCAGTTACATATTCAATCACAATGATGACTACCAATATTTATAATAATTCAAAATTTAAAAAAACATTTAAATTTTGAATTATCTGCTTTATAGATTTGTGATAACCTCAGCGTATTATTAATTGCTTTGAATGTTTTTAACGAATACATTTTTGATAATCAGTGTTTTTTTTGATTTATAGAAGTCATGTTTCCATAAAGGATAAAGTCGCGTTGGTGGTAACTATAACTGATCTTTATAAGTAAAACATTACCTGACAAGGCTCTTTACTACCATTTTTAATATAAGCATCATTGTTTAACAGCGACATTTAATAAAATTAGCTCAAACGATGTGAAAATATTAAACCGATCTGTACATGAAATTATATTAGAATTATCGCAGATAACCTCATAGTGAGCATTTAAGTGCTGAAAGAATTGTTTTAACAGATTTAATACATCGTGGTCTTTCAAGCAGCAGGAATTATGGTATTTATTGGAGTATTTTATTATTATTGTACTTACAATTTAATAAATTCTGTTGTCCAAACTGGCTCAGTATTATTAATTTAGTTTTAATAAGTTAATGGCTGGCAAAAAAGAATTTTCTGAACAAGAACTGCTTCTCAGGGTTGCCGGGGGAAATCAGGACACATTTAGGATTCTTTATGATCAGTACCAGAAGAGTGTGTACGCCCGCGCACTCTATTTTCTAAAATCAGATCTACTTGCCGAAGACGTTCTTCAGGAAGTGATGCTAACCTTATGGAAAAGTGCAGGGAAGTTAAAGCAAGACACCAATATCGCCGCTTACCTAGCCACTTTGACCAGGAATCGCAGTTTTCAACTTTTACGGCGACAAGTTCTGGAAGCGAAAACAAATTTTGATTTAGGGAAAGATTGGGCAGAAACACACAACCAAACTGAAGAACAAATACTTCTGTCAGATACAAAGGGCGTACTCAAGGCAGGTATTGCCCTTTTACCGCCACAACAAAAACTGGTTTACGAGCTTTGTCACCAACAAGGCCTCAAATATGAAGAAGCTGCCCGCGAGCTCGGTCTCTCAAAAGAAACGGTCAAAAGTTATATGAAACTGGCCCTCAGTTTTCTGCGCCGTTACATTTCTGCACATACTGACGTGGCCGCGATTTTGGTCATCTTAAAACTTTTATAGAAATATTTTTTAATTCGTACCCCCGAAGTTCTTTCTCATGGATTGATATAATAAGGGGGGTATCTTTAGATATAATAATAATGCAACCTGAATTATATGGAAGACTATAGAATCATCTACTTATATCAGCGATTTACCGCTAAACTGGCAACAAGGACCGAAGTGGAAGAGTTAGATGCTTATCTTGAAAATCCAGAATCTCATCAGCATTTGATGAGATTACTTGAAAATGAATTTATGCTGCGCGAAAATCCCTCTAATGAGATAAATCCGGCTAGCAAAGAAAGAATTTTTAATGAGGTTATCGCTCAGCCACAGGAACACAAGATGAAATTATTTAAGCTATGGTCCCGGATTGCCATTGCTGCTTCAGTAACCGTTTTAATTTTTGGAGCAGGCTTGTTTTATTTTGAAAATAATACCAGCACACGTCGGGATGAACCCGCTTATACCAGCGATGTCAAGCCAGGTATACAAGGTGCAACATTAACTTTAGCAAATGGAAAAAAAGTAAAACTGACCAGCGCGGCCAATGGAAAAATAACCGAAGAGTCGGGCGTGCTGATTAGAAAAGATGCCGATGGCCAACTGATTTATGAGGTCAAGGAAACTACAGGTATGGGTATTAGCTTCAATACGCTATCTACCTCAAAGGGACAAACATACCGTGTGCAACTACCTGATGGTTCTATGGTTTGGCTTAATGCGGCTTCCAGCTTAACTTATCCCACCAGCTTTGCATCATTGAAAGAACGGCGGGTAAGTTTATCCGGTGAAGCTTATCTGGAAGTTGCAAAAGATAAATTGCATCCCTTTATTTTGGAAAGCAAGGGGCAGGAGATAAAAGTTTTAGGTACGCATTTCAATGTAAACAGCTATGCAGATGAACCTGCCACAACCACTACACTGCTGGAAGGTTCAGTTCAGTTAAGTTCCGGGCGTAAAACAGTCCTGCTACATCCGGGTGAACAGTCGCTAAACGCAATATCAGGCATCAATGTATCAAAAGCCTCCGATATAGAAAGTGTTACAGATTGGAAGGATGGAGATTTCAATCTTGGTGATGTAGAACTCCGCACCGTTATGCGCAAAATTGCACGATGGTATGATGTAGAGGTGGTTTACAGCCAGGGCGTTTCTAATGATATCCGCTCTGTTGGGATGATTTCCAGAGATAAACAGCTTTCTTCTGTTCTTGGCATTATTGAAGCATCAGGACAAGTTAAGTTCCGGATTGAGGGCAAAAAAGTTTATGTCAGTAAATGAGACCAATAAATAAATCAAAGACAATCAATTAATGTACCCGACATGACAAAGTTACAACGACAGGAAAATTAACCTATAAAAAGCAAACCAGAACTGAAGCAGCTCTGGTCTGTGTTTGAACAATTAAAATATTATCAACTGCTTACCGCAGGATGCCGACATTTTCTCAGGACGCTGGCAAACTGCTTGAACCAAACTAAACGTAAATGTATAAAATTTATACCAACAAACCGGGTATAACGCATTGGTTATACCATAAAATCTGGCTAGTTATGCGATTAACCACCGTCATACTTATTGCTGCTCTAATGCAGGTCAGTGCAGCAACATTTGGCCAGCGGATTACGCTACACCGTGAAAATGTAACGCTGCAAAATGTCTTAAAAGAGATTAGAAAGCAGAGTGGCTACGATTTCTACTATGACAGTAAAACCATTCAGGGTGATGCACAAATCTCCGTTCACGTTAAAAATGCAACCATTAGCGAGGTGATGCAGGCTGCTATAAAAGGCCTTACATTGGATTTCGTTATCAGAGACAAAACGATTATCATTAAAAAAAAGGAAGAAGCCTCTATTATTAAACCCATAATCAGGCAATTGCAAATTGACGTCCACGGGAAGGTGGTGGGGAATGATAACAATCCAATTTCCGGCGTGAATATAAAAGTAAAGGGAAGCGGTAAATCAACTGTAACAGATAATAAAGGAGAATTTTACCTGAGCGGGCTCGACGAAAATTCGATCTTGGTAATTTCTTTCATAGGCTATGCAGTTACAGAGATAAATGCCAAAAATGAATTAGGTATCATTCGGTTACGACAAAGTAGTGCAAAATTAGATGAGGTTCAGGTTATAGGTTATGGAACGACCACCAGCCGGCTTTCAACTGGATCCGTTGCCACTATCAAATCAGAAGAAATCGAAAAACAGCCTGTAAGCAATCCTCTACTCGCTTTGCAAGGCCGGGTGCCGGGCTTAGTCATTTCACAGTCTTCCGGATACGCAGGCAGCGGAGTTAAAGTTAGGATTCAGGGACAAAATAGTATCAGTAATGGAAATGACCCTTTTTATGTTATTGATGGAATACCTTACATTTCCCAAAGCTTACAAACCGATGAATTTCTTGTTGGCGGTTCAGGTGGTGTAAGGGCCACTGATGGTTCCGGTAATCCTTTAAATTTTATCAATCCAAATGACATCGAAAGTATAAGCGTCCTTAAGGATGCGGATGCTACATCAATTTATGGATCCAGAGCTGCTAACGGTGCAATTCTGATTACGACCAAGCGAGGGAAAGCAGGTAAGACGAATATTGATTTTAATCTCCAGAATGGTTTCGGTGAATTATCAAAAAGGCTAGATGTGCTAAATACAGATCAATATTTAAACCTGCGGTCTGAAGCCTTTAAAAACAGTGCAATATCTCCTTCATTGGACAGGGGTGATTATGATGTATTGCTTTGGGACCCTAAACGTTTTACAGATTGGCAAAAGGTGTTGGTTGGAAATACATCAATCTATACTGATTTGCAAGGTTCAGTTTCCGGCGGAAACGATCAAACCCAATTTAGAATTGGAGGCAATTTTCATCGGGAAACCAGTGTTCTGCAAGGTGATTTTGCCGATTTGAAGACTTCCTTTCATACATCGATAAACCACCAGTCTGTAGACAGGCGGTTCAAAATTGCTTTTTCAGGCAGCTACCTTAGCGATAAAAACAAAATGTTTATCGGTAGTAACGACATGATCAAAACCGCCCTCGAACTCCCACCAAATGCTCCCGGTCTCTATGATGTTAATGGTAAATTGAACTGGGAACCTACGGCAAGCGGTGTTTCAACCTGGCAAAACCCTTTGAGTTACCTTTATTCACCTTACACGATTCAAACTGCTAACCTTTTAGCCAATGGTACGGTCTCCTACAGGATTATTGATGATCTGGAATTGAAAAGCAGTTTCGGTTTTAACAAACTGGAATCAAACGAGGTTAGGCTAAGATACCTTGAATCTGAGCGACCAGAAAACCGGACAAACATCATGAGATTTAATAAGTCTTCATCCGGATCCGTTAATTCGTGGATAATAGAGCCTCAGTTAAACTATTCAAAACAAATCAATTCAATAAAAATTAGTGCTTTATTAGGTACTACCTTCAACAAGCAAATCTCTAGCAGGATTACAAACGCTGGTTATGGATTTGCAACCGATCAATTAATGTACAACATATCGGCGGCGCCATATACATATATTGTTAATCCTTATAATGCCGTACAGGCATACAATGCTGTTTTTGGAAGCCTAAATTTTAATTTGAAAGATAGATATATAGTAAATCTTTCGGCAAGAAGAGACGGAAGCTCCCGTTTTGGCCCAGATAACCGGTGGAATAATTTTGCTGCTATAGGCGCTGCATGGATATTTTCAGATTATGAAGTGGTTAAAGAAAATTTACCCTTTTTGAGTTTCGGAAAATTGAGGGGAAGTTTTGGAACAACAGGTAACGACCAAATCGGAGATTACAGGTACATGTCTTTGTACGAGAACCAGACGCCTGAACGGCCTTACCAAAATTCATTGGGTTTACAGGCGAGTAATCTGCCAAACACACTACTTCAGTGGGAAGAAAGCAGGAAGTTTTCGGCAGAGCTAAATTTAGGCTTTTTCAAAGACCGTTTCTTAATGAGTGTAAATTACTACAGAAATCTTTCTTCCAACCAGTTGCTGGATTATCAACTTCCAATTGTAACTGGCTTTGAGAGTGTGTTAAGAAATCTTCCAGCTACTGTTATGAACCGAGGCATTGATTTTTCTATTGATACAAAAAACATTATAAAAGATGGATTAACCTGGTCTACTGGTCTGAATTTTTCAGTGGCAAGAAACAAACTCCTGGCTTATCCAGGTCTGGCAACTTCATCAGATTATAACTTACTGGTTATTGGACAACCCGTTGGTGGTTCTGCTGTATACCGTTACATGGGTATTAATCTACAGACCGGATTATACGAATTTTTGAAGAATAATGGTGAACGAACTTCCTCACCATCCGCCTTTGATTCTCAAAGAATAATAATGAATCCTGCACCAACATTTTATGGGGGCATCAATAATTCGTTTGACTTTAAAAATTTTTCAATTTCGTTTTTTGTGCAATTTACCAAGCAGCGTGGTCCGGAATATCTTGGAACGCTGTCTCCGGGAAGCGGTCCGGTGAATTCCGATATCAACATTCTTAATAGGTGGCGCCAACCAGGTGATGTGGCTTTGAGGCAGAGAGTAGGTGCCGACTTTACAAATGATTTATACCAGGCGAGTGATTCATTTTATTCATCCGATGGCATTTGGCAAGATGCTTCTTTCATCAGGCTTAAAAATGTATCCATCAACTATGTTATTCCAAAAAAAATCATCAATAAACTAAATTCTGCCAGGGTTTATTTGCAAGGTCAAAACTTATTAACGATTACGAAATATCATGGGTTGAACCCAGACCAGCCCTCTGTAGATGCAATTTTGCCGCCTTTAAGGGTAATCACAATGGGCATTCAAATCACGCTTTAAACTTTTCATATGAACACTTCACGAACACTTATATTCTTACTTTGGGCAGTCTTTTCGACATTCAGTTCCTGCAAAAAATTTGTTGAAGTTGCACCCCCTACTACGAATCTCACACAAGGTAATGTGTATACAAATGACCTGACCGCGTCAGCTGCTTTAACCGGTATTTATGTCAGATTGAGCCAGGATAACCTAGCGGTTTTTCAACCAAAATTATCCAATATATCTCTTCATTGTGGTCTCGCGGCAGATGAACTGACTTTATTCGATATGGGAAACACTGATCTGCTTTCCTATTACAGGAATGACCTGACACCTCGTGTTTCTCAGAATAACAATCATTGGTATAACATCTATACACTCATTTATCAGGTTAATTCAGCACTTGAAGGCTTAACCAAATCAACAGCGCTTTCAGCAAAGGTTAAAGATCAACTGATTGGCGAAAGTTACTTTTTGCGGGCTTTCTTCTATTTTTATCTAATAAACCTTTATGGCGACGTTCCCTTGTCACTTCAAACAGACTACCAAACAAACTTATTGTTGGGACGTACTCCAGTCTCAGAAGTGTATAAAGCAATTATTGAAGACCTTAAAAATGCTGAAAAACTGTTGAGCAGTAATTACCTAACCGCTGATGTTTTACGCCCTTATCCAGCTGGATCAGAAGAGAGGGTTAGGCCAAATAAATTTGCCGCTGCTGCACTATTGGCGAGGGCATATTTGTATGCTGGTGATTACACCAATGCGCAAATGGAGTCAAGCAAGGTTATAGAAAATAGCCAATATGAATTGGTTAATCTTAACAATGTGTTTTTAAAGAACAGCCGGGAAACCATTTGGCAACTACAAACGGTTGGTATTGGCGTTAATTCCAATACCGGAGAAGGTCAGATGTATGTCCTACCAGACAGTGGCCCGAGCGTCAATGATCCGTATTACCCGGTTTACTTAAATGAAGCATTGGTTCAGGATTTTGATAACGGTGATCTAAGGAAAACAAATTGGATTGGGAAGGTTGAAGATAATTCATCTGGCAAAGTTTATTATTTTCCTAATAAATACAAGATCGGCCGTACCAATAATGTACCCATTGAATATTTTATGGTGCTTCGTTTAGCAGAGCAATACCTGATCAGGGCAGAAGCAAAAATAATGCAAAATAATTTGTCTGGCGGTATAATGGATTTAAACTTCATCCGTGCCCGGGCAACTGACTCCACTCAACCAATAGATGAGCAGTTACCTCAGCTTTCGTCTTCATTAAGCCAGCCTGAAGCTCTCAATTCGGTTGTGCATGAACGTCGCATTGAGTTGTTCTCAGAATGGGGGCACCGCTGGATGGATCTGAAAAGGATGAAACTTGCCGACCAGGTCATGCCTGAAGCTACTGCTAAAAAAGGAGGTGTTTGGAAGACCACAGGTTCCCTGTTCCCAATACCTGAAAAGGAGATTAACAAAAGCCCGAATTTACCGGGTCACCAGAATCCGGGGTACTAGAGGTTTATATATACTTATTTTATGAAAGCTTATTTATCATTTTTATTGCTATCCATCCTAATTTCGTTTGGCGGATTTGCGCAATCAAATGAAAATATTAAGAAGAACGCTCAAGTTGATTCGGGATTTGCAAGTGATTCTTTATCTGAAAAGCCTTTGCAGTTTAATCGTGTCGCAATGAAGAAGCGTGTTGGATTGTTCACTGTATATACCAATCAAAATAAGACATACTTCGGCATACCCGATAGCATTCTGGGAAGGGATATCCTGGTACATAGCCGCCTGAAAAAGGGTTCTGCCGAGAAAAGACGCGCCCAATCCATACGCGGCTTCGCAGGCGATCAGATTAATGAAACGGTGGTTCGTCTCGAAAAAGGACCAAACCAGCACATATTTATTCGAGAAATGTTCTACAACGAACGTTCAATAAATGAGCAGCAGGACATGTTTGAAAATGTGATGAACTCCAACTTGCCGCCTATAGTCATGTCCTTCCCTATTGCTCAATGTTACAATGATTCAAACCCGGCGGGCAAAAGCTCAATAATAGACATTACCGACGAAATTAATAACGACAATAACCTGTTTTTCTTTGGTAGTACGCAAAGAAAGGATTTTAAGATCGGTACATACCATGCCGAGCGGTCTTATCTTTTAGGCATAGAGACCTTTCCAATGAATACCGTGATTAAGACAGTTAAGACTTACAGTCAACTTGCTGATGCAACAGCTGATGACCAGCCAACTTTAACTTTTGAATTAAATACCTCTTTTTTTCTATTACCTGAGAAACCCATGCCTATGCGTTTCAGTAATGAACGCATAGGTTACTTTAGCCGCTCATTTACAGATTTCGATAGCAATCCTCAAGGAATTAAAGACCGTTCTATAATTTTAAGATGGAGGCTAGAGCCTAAAAAAGAAGACATTGAAGAATTTAGGAAAGGAAAGTTAGTTGAACCGCAAAAGCCAATAATCATTTATATTGACCCGTCAACCCCCTCAAGGTGGGTACCGTATTTTATTCAGGCAATTGATGACTGGCAACCTGCTTTCGAAAAAGCAGGATTTAAAAATGCTATATACGGAAAGAAATCACCATCGAAGGAGGAGGATCCCAACTGGGATATTAATGACGGGCGATATTCAGTTTTACAATACAAACCCTCTTCAGAACGTAACGCCGGCGGTAATGTGATAACAGACCCGAGAAGTGGAGAAATTATCAGTGCGCATATCGATTGGTCTCATAATGTGATGAGTGCGTTACATAACATGTACATGATTCAGACTTCAGCCATAGACCCGCGTGCGAGGAAGATGAATTTCGATGATGATTTAATGGGTAGGTTAGTCAGGTATATGTGCGCACATGAAGTGGGCCATATCCTGGGTTTAACCCACAATTTTTTAGCCAGTACAGCGATTTCTACAGCGCAGTTACGGAATAAAACATGGCTAAACCAAAATAGCCTTTCTACTTCGGTAATGGATTATTCACGTTTCAATTATGTGGCTCAACCAGAGGATAGTGTTAACGTAAGCAGTCTTATTCCCAGGGTATCGGACTATGATATGTGGGCAATCGAGTGGGGTTATAAAATCATTCAAAACCCTAGTTCTCCGGAGCAGCAGGGAGCTATCTTAAATCAATTAATCGATAAGAAGATTGCCGATAAGCGTTTTCTTTATGGAACTGAATCAAATCAGGATGATCCGAGAATGCAAGGCGGGGATATTGGAGACGATGCAATGGCTTCGAGCACCTTTGGAATCGAAAACTTAAAGCGAATACTTCCAAACTTAGTCGGATGGACTAAATCAGAAACGGAAAGTGCCAATGATTTGGAATCCATCTACAAAGAATTAGTGAATCAATTTATTTTATATACCGGCCATGTTTCGAAGAACATTGGGGGCTGTTATGATTTTACCAAAGGGCAAAAAGGACCTGACGCAGTCTATAAGATTGTACCTGCCTCCGTACAGCAGCGCGCAATGAATTTCCTAAATGACCAGGTATTTGCAACACCGGAATGGATTTTAGACAATCGGATATTTAAGCTGACAGGGATTGCGCCAACAACTGTAATCGAAATTATTCAGCGCAGGGCATTGAATGATCTGTTAAACGAATCCAAGCTCAAGAAACTATTGCGATCAGCTTCGGTTGGCGGTGAATCTTTTCAAATCAGTAATATGTTCAGCAAATTACATGAAGGCATATGGAACGAGTTATCTTCAAAAGGAAGTATCTCGGTTTACCGTAGAAATTTGCAGAAAATATATGTGCAGAATATGATTGAAATTTTGCAGCGCAGTTTGGCGTCATCGGAGTCATTTGAACGAATCGAGGACTGGAAAAACTTAGAAGAGGCAATAGACCCTAAAACGACAGATATTTGTTCCGTTGTAAAGGCAGATCTTTTATCCATTTCAAAAGAGATCAGGATTTCCCTGCCGGCAGTAAAAGATAGCATGACGATAATCCACCTAAAGGATGTTCTGTCTAGAATTGAGCGGCAATTAATTGATAAATCCATTAGCGATCATCGGGAATAGTGGTCGAACAGAAAATCTTTCAAAAATCTAGCGATGCGCCATAATAATCGCCCCAATTGTAAATTGTTTTAAAACTTAATAACAGAATTATGAAATCTAATAACTATTTTAAATATGCTTTTTTATTCATTTCACTCTTGTGTTTTGTAGCATATTCTTTTGAACAAAGAAATGTTCGCAATACTGAACTCTACGGAGAAATAACCGGCTTGACTGATAGCGTAATTGTGATTCAATATGATACCAATAAGGGATCCCAAAGTGACTCAATCCTCGTGAATAATGGCAAATTCCATTGGGCGGGAAATATCCCCGAGCCAGAAAGGGTTAGATTCAACTCAGCTTCCTTAAGATTTTTCTTTTTTATTGAAAAAGGAAAAATGATGCTGAAAATGAATGTCAATGATGAAAAGTCTCTCACGATACAGGGATGCAACACTCAAAACGAACTAGAGCTTTTTGAGAAATCGCTTGACCCGTTAAATAAAGAGATTGATGTACTAAACACCGTTTTAGAATCATTACCCGAAGATAGTTCTAACGTGGAGTTAAGTCATAAGATAGATAATTTACTTGCCAAAAAGCAACAATTTAGAGATGAATACATTGCTAAACATCCAAACAGCTTTGTCGGTGCTGACTTTCTGATGCAGAAAGCATTGGATGGAAATGTTGCTGAGGTAAAAAACCTTTTTGTGAAATTATCTCCTGAAATGCGTCAGCGTAATATTGGAAACAAAATTAATGAGCGTATAAAAGAACTGGAAAGAAGTTCAATTGGTAGTGCCGCTATTCAATTCAGTTTAAACAACATTGAAGGAAAACCTGTTTCTTTTAGCCAGTTTAAGGGAAAATATGTTCTAATTAATTTCTGGGCCAGTTGGTGCGCGCCTTGCCGTGGAGAAAACCCCAACGTTCTAAAAGCTTATAATGCCTATAAGAATAAGAATTTTGATATTATAGGCATCTCACTCGATAGTAATAAAGAGAACTGGGAATCTGCGGTAAAAAAAGATGGCCTGCCATGGACTCAACTGTCTGACTTAAAGGGATTCAAAAATGCTGTTTCAAGTTACTATGGAATCAAATATATTCCCAGTAATCTTTTGATCTCCCCATCGGGAATAATTATTGCAAAAAATCTTCGAGATGATTTACTTCAAAAAAAATTAGCTGAAATTTTCCCATAACAATCTTCAGATTTTAGCCCTTTTCAAATATAATAAAATGCCAGACCGTGAAAATTTCAACACGCGTCTTACAATTCAATCAGTAGGATCAATTTGATTCATAACTTCAATAAAAAAAGCGGTAAACCGTCAATCCAACTGTTTACCGCTTACCTAAATTAATGCTCATATTATCCCAGTGGGATTACAGAGACCACCCAACAGGTCAACGTTTTGAAGTAAAAGCCTCTTGAAAAGAGTTTTTTTTTGTTTAAACGAGGTTTTTAGCTTAGAAAACCATTTTTTTTAACACTCCCCCTCTTCTTCTTAAGAATTTTAATGCAAGTTAGTTCAATCTAAATCAAGTAAATTGGTAACCTATTCGTTTTTCAGAAATTAGGTTACCGAATTGACACTGGTGGCTTGTATCAGTTTGATTTCAGTTTAAAAACATGTCGTTTCATTTTTAAACAAAATCTCATGAAAGTAAATTAAGATCTATCAATCCTATTTTTACTGAACCGTCAAAAGGATTCAAAAGATGGATTAGTTCCGATTTGGGTTAGAATTACCGTTAATGGAAAGCGTGATGGCTTTTCAAATCGGAGTTCTAAAGCCTACGAAATTGGATGGGCAAGCATGCCAAGACTCTCCAATATTCAGCTTTTTGCAGTTCGCAATTATTATTGATTATAAGACGTTCAACATAGTGTAATAAAAATGCCCAAGCTCTCACCGCCGGCTTTCGATAAGTCGAAAGCTCACAGTTGATATTAACCAACTAAAGAATCTTAATTTAAACGTCTAAGAGCGCCATCGTTTTTACTTTTTTAATCAGATGTCGAAATTTTTAATTAGCCTAAAAAGTTTAAGTAAAAAGTTGAGGAATTTTCAAGCCCTACAGGTCTAGATCCTTTAGTTTATTTGTTTCTACATCTTTTCCAGACCCGGAAAACTTTGCTCTCATCTGGTTAACTACTTTGCTTTATATTTTCAGCGAGTTTAGCATAAAGCGCTTTAGATTCGCCCAACGTTAAAGAAGAAATCTTCCAGCGCAACAGGTAAACAGAGAGATAGGAATTGGGATGGGTCTTTATGAACTCTATATCAATTTTTTCAACGCAAATGGAGCACGGTATCGTAAAAAAGCTATCAGCATTTTCTCCAGGAACGACAGTAAATATTCAGTTTCATAACGTAAAGATCACAGTATATTATGCCATGTTGTGAAAATGTTTTATCGGTCTTAAATTTCCAGGATCTGATTGGTAGCCCGTTCTAATATTTCAAATGCCGCCTCTGCCATTTTGTTGCCTTTTCTGTCCAGTAACGGATTTACCTCTACAACTTCCAGGCAGATAACCTTATTTGATGCCAGGATCCGATCCATTATCTCAAGAATCTCAGATATATCAAAACCTTTAGGCACGGGTGTACCTGTTCCATCCGATATTCTATCGCTGTCCATACTGTCAACATCAAACGAGATATAGATAATCTTGCAATGGCTCAATCTGTTTAATGCTTCCTGAACACATTGCTCAATGCCAAGATACCTTACCTCTTCAACTGAAAAATTTCTTATAGATTTTTGTTTTATCAGTGCCAGTTCTGCCTGCTCCATATCCCTTACACCAAAATAGACCAGGTTATCGGGAGCAATTTTTTTCTCCTTCATCCCAATTTCCTTCATTCGGTTCCATAATTCAATGGTTTCATCTTCGAGGTTGTTGACCTGATTTTCTTTATTATCTATTCCAAGTGCAGCTGCCAATGGCATCCCATGGATATTACCGGATGGGGAGGTAAATGGGGAATGAATATCTGCATGTGCATCAATCCAGACTACGCCTAAATCTTCTTCAGGCTTTGCCATCCGGATGCCACTGATGGTGCCTAATGCAGAGGAGTGATCGCCTGACAGCACAATTGGAAACTCGTTATCCATCAATGTTACTGAAACGGCCTGGGCTACTCTTTCACATTGTTCTAGCACTTGTGCAATCCTTTTCGCAAAAGCGTTTCTGTCTTTATTGTAAATCGACTCGTTATGGGTTTTGACGTCTAAAAATGCATATTGGCTAAAATATTCGCTGCCTTTATTTATTGCTGCAATCTCAATCGCATCAATCCCCAAATCTGAACCACGTGTTCCTGCACCAATATCTGATCTGTTTTTAATCAATTTTATAACTTTTCCCATCTTTATGATTTAAAGTTTTCTAATGCTTCAGCAATAATTTTAAGGCTAATTTGCACTTCCTCTTTTGAAATAATTAACGGTGGCGCCAATCGTATTTTGTTACCTTGAGTAGGTTTGGCCAGCAATCCGCCCTCCATTAGTTTTACACAAATTTCCCATCCCATCGTCGAATGTTCATCGCAATCTATTTCAATTGCATTTAAAAGTCCTTTGCCCCGAACCTGTTTAATCATGCTGTTGCGTTTCGCTATGTCCTGCAAACCATCCCGAAAGATAACGCCCATTGAAGCCGCATTAGCGGGCATGTTTTCATCTATGATGACCTGCAAGGCAACTTCGGCTACCGCTGCTGCTAAGGGGTTACCGCCAAAGGTTGAGCCATGTTCACCAGCTTTGATGGTCAACATAATTTCATCATCAGCAAGCACGGCAGACACCGGTAAAACTCCCCCCGAAAGTGCTTTGCCAAGGATGATCATATCAGGTCTGTTTTCCAAAGTCTGAACATCGTAAGATGCCATTAAGCGACCAGTCCTGCCCATACCGGTCTGGATTTCATCCGCAATATACAACACGCCGTGCTTTTTGCATATCCTGGAGACATTAGCAAGATAGCTATCATCTGGAATGATGACACCAGCTTCACCCTGTATAGGTTCAACCAGGAAACCGGCAATGTAAGGGTCTGACTGTAGCATCCTTTCCAGGGCATCAATATTATTGTAAGGAACCTGCACTATACCCTCTAAAAATGGACCAAAACCATCCTTCGCACTTCGGTCACTGGATCCTGAAATTATAGATATCGTTCTGCCATGAAAGTTATTGGAGGCAAATGCAATCTTTGCGTTCCCGGCTGGGATTTTCTTTTTTTGATAGGCCCACTTTCTGCACAGTTTAATCGCAGTTTCTACTGCTTCTGCGCCTGAGTTCATTAATAACACTTTATCAAACCCAAAAGTTGTCGATAATTGCTCTTCCAGATGGCCAAGTTTATTATTATAAAAAGCCCTGGAGGTCAGGGTTAACCTGCGGGCCTGGTCGATTAATGCGTCGATAATTTTTGGGTGACAATGCCCCTGGTTGACCGCAGAGTAGGCGGATAAAAAATCTAAATAACTGTTCCCTTCAACATCCCATACCTTTATTCCACTTCCTTTCTCTAAAACAACAGGTAGGGGGTGATAGTTATGCGCCCCGAATAATAATTCTTTATCGATATATGCTTTGCTGATTTCCGACATCATATATTTGGTTAGTTTATTGGTCAAAAATATTATAATTAATTATTTCAGTCAATAATAGCTTATTATTGTTTATTTTTGGTGTATTATAAATTATAATTGACTTCATTTATTCTTAAATACAGTGGTTTTAGATAAATTTGACACCGAGCTACTGAAACGCCTGGAGAAAGATGGCCGTATCGCATTCTCGACGGTAGCGTTGTCACTTGGGGTTTCCAATACGATGGTTCATCAACGATTTTCGAGATTGTTACAACGGGGTGTTTTGAGTGGGGTTAAGCCTGTATTAAATGAGAAGAAAATGGGCTTTGACTGGGGGAGTTTTACTGGCCTTACGCTGGATAAAGATTACGATTCAGCTAGGGTAATTGAAGCTTTGCGCGAGGTAGAGGAAGTAACTGAATGTTATTTTATTACCGGAAGATATACACTTTTCATAAAGATTGTGGCCCGGAATCATGAGCACATGCGCGAGGTTCTTTATAATAAAATTGATTCAATTCCCGGAATTATAAAAACAGATTCTATTATTGAGCTCGGATGTGCCTTCAAGCGAAATGTTAATATTACCTGATTATGCTGTTAGCGGTTGGCGTGTGGTGAAGAGCATGGTCTTGGGCATCCGGTATCTAATTAACCTTATCCCTTTAACCTTTTTACCCTCTACCTCTTTTACGCTTTAGGCCAATCGTTTAAATGCTCCGCGTTTCCGAGTTTCAGCTTTCTGGCTGAGATCTGGAATTTCAGCGTCATCGGGTGATCGCCCACAATGTTGATTCCTTCAGAATACTTGACAATGTAGCCATCTTCAAAATCCACTTCCTTCATTTTGGCATCTTCCTCTGTTTTCTTAATCAGAAGGGTTCCGGTAATGGGTTTGTACTGGTTGTTTACCATCGCTTCGATAATGGAGGTGTCTTCAGTTGACTCGATCTCAATATCAATGGTACCGCCGTAAACTCCGGAAGAGGGTCTTCCTTTAGCATCTACATCGCGGTTTAACGCATAGGCGCAATGAAGTACATCGTACTCCTTGCCCGAAAAATTCAATCTAGCTTTGAAAGCCATAAGTTTTAAATTTAAGGTTAAATAATAGGTTTAATTGTAGCATCAGCCACGCCTTATATCAACCAAAAATTAAGCCAATTGTATTGTATATCACTCATTTTTAATAGATAAGCCGTACGATCCATTGATAAAAATGCGCCTACACCCTCAAAAACGCATGTTTAAACCGCATAGCAATTGTACTCGAAATAAAATTATTTTTGTATTCCTATCATGACATCTCCAGATGTGTAGCATTTATGGACAATATGTAGCTTTCTTCTACAGAAAGACTTCATCGCTTATACATTATACCCAATAACGTGCACCGAGTATAACTTTTTATTTTAATCTGGTTTTATTCATTTTATGCCCTGGGTTGCAATCAGCTTATCGATGTTTTGTTTAGAATAATAAAATTTACCACCCACCATGGCATAGGCCAGCTTGCCACTTTGCCGCCAGCGATAGAGTGTTTTATCGGTGACCTTCAGCAGGCGGCACAGATCGTTATTGTCCAGCCATGCTGTTTCCAGGTTCAGCCTGCCATGCAAGTGCTCCAGCAGCAGCAAGATCTGGTCCTGCATGCACCTGATTTCACGAATCGTTTCCAGGATGTCTTTATCCTCCATACGCCTTTAGGTTCTATAATCAGCAGGAACCGATATAGTGCGGCAAAGACTATTCAATCCCTGCTCGTGCGAAAGGTTCGTATTGCTGTGGTGATACGAAAAGGGATGTTCTTATTAAATAGGGCGTGCTGACCGGATGGGCCAGCTTTTAGAAATGATGCGGGATACGCTCATTTTCCACAAGATAAGCATTATAGACGAGTTTTCTCCGATACTGCTTCGACTATCCTTCGGAAAAACGGCCTTTAAAGCACCATGAGTTGAACAAAGCTCGAACAACAGCCGAACAAAGCAGTATTTAACGGGACAAATCAAGACAATTCCAGACAAATCAGGACATGGCCCGCCCCATCTGAATATTTTTGAAATTTCCCTTGTACATTCACATCATAATCAAGCCGGCCGGCTGTAAATAACAGATTTTTAAACCTTTAAAAAAGAAAAAAAATGGGAATCATTAAAAAAGGAATCCTGGGCGGATTCAGTGGAAAAGTAGGTCAGGTTGTGGGCAGCAGCTGGCGTGGATTAGACGTTATGCGCAGTTTACCAAAGAAAAGCAACAGCGAACCAAGTAACGAGCAGCTGGAACAGCGGCAAAAGTTTGGCCTGGTTGTAAACTTTCTTTCCCCGCTAAAGGGTATGCTGGAAAAGACGTACGGACGTGTTTCAGGGAGTAAATCAAAATTCAACCTGGCCCTATCCTATCACATCCAGGAAGCCATTACCGGCGTAATGCCTAACCTGGAAATAGATTTCAGTAAAGTGGTGCTATCCAGGGGTGAATTATTAGGGCCAAAGGCAGCTACTGTCGCCGTGAATACGGTTGCGGAAATCAATTTCAACTGGCAGGCCAACTCTGGTACAGGTTTGAGCAGCGATGATGATCAGGTGATCATGGTGCTTTACAACCCATCGAAAAAGCTGCACGTAGTAGAACAAGGCAGTACCAAAAGGGTTGATTTATCGCTTACCCTGCAGGTGCCAACCCTTTTCTCGGGCGATGTGGTGCATGGCTGGATGGCCTTTTTATCCGCAAGCGGTAAGGATTCATCCACCAGCGTTTACCTGGGTAAGGTAACCGTGCTTTAAACAACAGATTAATAACAGGCAGGCACATCTGGTGCCTGCCATAATTTAAAAAATGATGAAAACAATCCCCTCAATTCCTGTAAACCATACAGGTACAAGCATAACGAATTTTTTATCGTTAGTACTTATTCCCGGCCTTGCTGCATGGCTGTATCATTATCTGAAAGCGCTTTTTAACCAGGAAGCCATAAGCATTGACGCGAACATCTGGCCTTTGCTGCTGCTCTCCTTTACCTGCTGGCTCTTTGTGGTCAGTGCCGCTTACTTGATGCTGGCCATACTGATCAGGAAGCTAACCGCACGAAAAATAACCTTCTATTTCCAAACCTTTAATCAATTAACAGTATGGCAACGATACGTGTTTTATGTGGCCTTATATGCTTTGCTGGTTTATTCGGCCATTGGCAGTTTGACCGCCATTTGCTAACCCGCCATACAGCAGCGGATAAGCTTATTGCCATTGCCCAATCTCAGATGGCTGTGCGGGAAACAAGCCCTCGGGGGCAGCAGGCCATCAGGCAATACCTCCAGGATGTGCAGCTGAAAAGTGAAGCCCCCTGGTGTGCTGCTTTTGTAAGCTGGGTGTACCATCAGGCAGGTTATGGCGCGCCGCGAACGGCCTGGTCTCCTGCCCTGTTTCCCAGATCAAGACAAATTCAGCAGCCTGAAAAAGGTGCAGTATTTGGTATCTATTTTAAAAACCTGGGCAGGATTGCCCATTGTGGTCTGGTAGAAAAGGTACAGCACGATTGGATCATTTCCATTGAAGGCAATACCAACAGGTCGGGTAGCCGCGAAGGTGATGGCGTATACCGGAAATGGCGGCACCGAAGGGCGATAAGTGCTTTTGCCCGGTGGTTGCCTGAACACGAAAAGTGACGGGCAAAAAAATAGGCCGTCACATGATAACTGATGAGACGGCCTATTTCCAGATAACTAAATTTCCACTACGGATGTCCGTTTCCGCCTGCTGCACCATAAATTTGTCCGGTGGCATAACTGGCATCGCTGTCTGCAAGTTGCACATAGATAGCGGCCAGCTCTGCCGGTTGACCCGGTCGGCCCAATGGCGTCACCTCACCGAAATTGACGATGGCATCCTGCGGCTGCCCGCCACTGGTTTGTAAGGGCGTCCACACGGGGCCGGGTGCGACACCATTCACACGAATACCTTTTGGCCCCAGTTGTTTGGCCAGTGACTTAACAAAGGCTACATTCGCGGCCTTGGTTTGGGCATAATCGAATAAATTTTCTGAAGGATCATAGGCTTGTACCGAACTGGTGGCAATAATCACTGCACCTTCTGCCAGCAGCGGCAATGCCGCTTTAGTGATCCAGAACGGGGCGTACACGTTTGTTTTCATGGTGGTATCAAAATGTTCGGTACTGATATCCAGGAGTGACTCAACAGCTTGCTGGTGCCCGGCATTGTTCACCAAAATATCTATTCCGCCTAATTTTTCCGCGGCTTCGGCCACCAGTGATTGACAGAAGGCTTCACTGGTGATATCGCCAGGAATCCCAAAACCCTTTCTGCCAGCTTTTGCTATCCATGTCAGCACTTCATCTGCATCAGATTGTTCCTGGGGTAAATAATTAATTACTACATCTGCTCCTTCTCTGGCATAGGCAATGGCTGCTGCCCGGCCTATGCCCGAATCACCACCGGTGATCAGCGCCTTGCGGCCGGCGAGCCTTCCTGAACCTTTATAACTTTCTTCACCATGATCCGGAACAGGATTCATTTTAGAAGCCAGACCGGGAACTTCCTGCGGCTGTTTTTCAAAGGGTGGTTGAGGGTATCTATTTAAGGGGTTTACCAATGGTTTTTGATCTTGCTTAAGCATATTTTGTTAAATTTTTGTGACCGTTTAAACATCCGGATCGATACCTGGCCAGGCCTATCCATCCGGAAAGTATGCTGCACTCCGGCGGCTTACTTATTATTTCAACAGTAAAAATTTAACATTTGTTCAGGATAAAATGGATTTTTTGCATGCGGCGCGATTCTTTTCGGTTACATAGCCAGAAAATAGCTGCCCAATGGCGATAATGCTAAACCTTATGGTCCAGAATGTTGTTTATCTGATATGGATAAGATTAGAAAAGACGATGGTCGTGATGATGCTAAAGTAGATCTTAACGATCCGAATGATATTTCATATGCGGCACAGCAAGCCGGCATCAGCGCTGAAAAGTATAAGGAATATGCTAAGGCAGCGGGTACGAGCGGCAGGCAAGCCATTGCCAAATATATTGAAGAACACGAAAAACAAGCTTAACGCAACAGGAAAGGTGCATGTTTTTTGCCGGCTCTTTATACCAGATCTGATCAGAAAGCAAAAATTGCATCCAATTTAAATATCCCTCCTCATATTTTATCATGCAGCTATTTATAAAATTCGCAAACTATTATGGAAGAGATCAGTTTCTCCTATAACTATAAATTATAAAAAATGGAAAATAATCAAGAAATCATCAGTGACCTTAAAGGCCTGGTATCGATTATAAATGATGGAAAAGAAGGATACGAATCTGCTGCTGAAACAACGGAAAGTGCAGATTTAAAGGCCATCTTTCTTCAGTTTGCTGCCGAACGTAAGGCTTATGAACTGGAACTTAAGGCGCACCTGGCCGCACACGGCGGATCTTCAGATAATGATGAGGGTGGTATTTTAGGTGCGATCCACAGAACCTGGATCGACATTAAGGAAGCCTTGAGCAGCAAAGAAGATGTGGCTGTTTTAGGCGCAGTTGAAACCGGTGAAAAAGCAGCCATTGAAAAATATGATGCTTTGATCGGGCATCCGGAAACACATGCCGATCATATCGGTTTATTAACCAGGCAACGAGACGGCATCCAGAAAGCATTATCCGAAATCTCCTTTTTAAAAACATCAAGAGCGTAAATATTTAGCCCTGCCCTACATGCAGGGCTTTTTATGGCATCCTGAAATTATGGAAAAATACAAGATAAAACACGAAGCCGACCAGCACACCTATGAATTTGTAGTGGCTCAGTATCCTTTCCGCGATGGGGAAACCTGTAAGTACACCGTGTTTTATGAAGGCAAAAAGGTCGCTTCATTTGAGCCCGATAGCTGTCATGTACTTCATATCTGTAAAAATGATTCAGGTTTTGATGAAACGCTGCTTGGTTTGCTGGCTGATGAAATGGAATACCGCCATCCGGATCTTATTCCTGATCAGAGAGAAAATGAATAATGGCAGGTGTATGCATTTTAACCCTGCAATTAGATGCTGAAAGTCAGGCATTTTTTAACCGGGAACGCAAAAAGCATTTTCCACCGGCGATTAATTACCTGGATGCACACCTTACACTTTTTCATCAATTGCCGGATGAACATAATACCATTGGAAAAATTACTGAATTGAAAGGTTCAGCTTTTGAGCTGGAGATCACTAAGCCAATGCATTTGGGCAACGGCGTTGCCTATGAAATTAACAGCGATGAAATTATGCGGCTGCATCAGTATCTTGCTGATCTGTTTAAGGCTGATTTGATTCCGCAGGACAGGCAAAAATTCAGGCCACACATCACCATTCAGAATAAGGTTCAACCTGCAGCGGCCAGGGCCTTACTTTCTGATATTCAGCATCACTTTGTCCCTTTTACTGCGGTGGCAACCGGTCTCGACCTCTGGAAGTACCTGGGCGGACCGTGGCAGCATGTTCAAAGCTTTCCTTTTACAGGTTAAATCTGAACCGGATCAGACCGGTTTATTAACGAATGTGCTGTTTAAATACCAATTGGAGGGAAAAATAAAAATTCCCTCCAATAAACATAACTAACGGTACTCGATGACAAATTCTGATTTCGGATTTCGTACTTTCTTCATTCCGGCTAACCAATCGCCTTCCTGGTCACGATAACCTAGGTATAACAGTGTGACACTGCGCAATCCTTTTTCCTTTAAGCCCAATACTTCATCTACCAATGCACTGTCGAAACCTTCAGCAGGTGTACTGTCTACCCGCAATTCAGCAGCCATCGCAATTGACATGGCAAAACCAATATAGGATTGATGTGCCGTATGGATGAAGTTTTTTTCAGCTGCTTCATCATTTAAATAAATGCCTTTGATCTTGTCTGTATAACTGGAAAACCTTCCGCGCGGCAATCCCCTTTCATCTGTGGTACGGTCATAGATGGCATCAATACGTTCTTCGGTATAATTATCCCATGCGGCAAATACTAAAACATGAGAACAATCCACCATCACTTCAGGGTTTAAAGCATTATGGCTTAGTTTTTCTTTCAGTTCCTGGTTGGATACCACCAAAACCCTGAACTGTTGCAGTCCTGAGGAAGTTGGTGCCAATCTGGCGGCTTCCACAATCTTATCTATATTTTCTTCGCTTACTTTTTTCGAAGGATCGTATTTTTTAGCGGCATATCTCCACTGTAATGATTCTAATAATCCCATTTTTATTGGTTTTAATTTAATAATGATTCTGATTAATGATTGGTAACTGAAATGCTTACTTCAATGTTTCCGCGTGTAGCATTAGAATACGGACAGATCTGATGTGCTTTATCTGCTAAAGCCTGCGCTTCTTCCATGCTCACCTGCGGGATGTTTACGGCTAGCTTAACTGCCAGGCCAAAACCACCGTTTTCGATCTGGCCAATGCTTACTTCTGCCTTCACGCTGGTTTCCCCCGTAGCTACTTTACCTTGTTTGATGATTAAATTCAATGCACTATCAAAACACGCCGCATAACCCCCGGCAAATAATTGTTCAGGATTGGTATAATTATCGTCTGCACCGCCCAGTGCTTTTGGCATGCGCACCTCAACGTCTAAAATACCATTATCGCTTTTAATGTGTCCGTTGCGGCCACCTGTTGCAGTTGCTTCTGCTGTATATAAAACTTTCATTTTGACTATAAAATTGTTGTGAATTTATTTTTTTATCTGTAAAACAGCCCTTAAGTGGCTGAAGGTTTCAAAGCTGAATTTGCCATGATATTTGCCGAAACCAGATGCACCTACGCCACCAAATGGAAGAAAGTGCGAACCTACATGAATGAGTGTACTGTTGATTTCTGCATCTCCGCTGGAGGTACGGTTCAGGACATCGTCTGCAAAGGCCTGATCTTCTGAAAAAACATATAGGGCGAGTGGCTTGGGCCTGCCGTTAATTTCATTTAATGCCTCATCAATGTTGGAATAGCTGAGAAAAGGCAGAATCGGACCAAATATTTCCTGCTGCATCACCGCATCTTCCCAATTGACATCATCCATCAGGGTGGCTTCAAAATATCGGCTTTCCAGCGCATAGCCACCACCATAAACCAATTTTTCAGGAGCGGCGGCGATATAACCGGCCAGATTTTCCACCTGTTTCCGGGAAACAATTTTCCCGATTTTTCCTAAGCTTTGGTCCTGATAAGTTTCTTTCAGATAGGATTTGATTTTAGAGATCAATGTTCCTTTCACCTCTTCATGTACATAAACATAATCTGGCGCAACGCAGGTTTGTCCGCAATTGGCCCACTTCCCTGTCGAAATCCGTTTAGCGGCCAGATCAAGGTCTGCATCCCGGTGAACAATGCAAGGCGATTTCCCGCCCAGTTCAAGGGTTAACGGAATCAGTTGTTTTGCCGCTGCAGCCATAATGATTTTTCCCACATTTGCACTTCCGGTAAAGAAAATGTAATCAAAAGGGAAAGTTAAAAGCAGTGTATTTTCTTCGATTCCACCCTGTACCACCGCTACATATTCCGGCTGAAAAGCTTCTGCAATCATCGAGGCTATAACTTTTGATACGGTCGGTGTATTTTCTGAGGGCTTAAGGATAACCGTGTTACCGGTCATCAATGCGCCAATTAGCGGACTAAACGTTAACTGCACCGGATAATTGAAGGGGCCAATAATATACGTTACGCCAAATGGCTGGCGGGTAAGTTTACTGACTACATTTTCACCGCCGGGACGGGGCTTTGAAGGTACTTCAACCGGCTGTGCCCATTCTTCAATATTTGCAATACAATAATCCAGTTCATCCAATACCAGTTGCACCTCTGCATATTCTGCTTCCTTCCTGTTTTTGCCCAGGTCTTCCATCAAGGCATCACAAATGGCATCGGTATGTTTTACAAAAACTGCCCTGAACTGTTTAAGCTGTTCTATCCTGAAGCTTACAGATTGTGTTTTGCGGGTGGCAAAAAAACTCTTCTGGTTTTGAAATATGCTGTTAATCTGTTGCTGATCTGTTAATGTCATTTCTATTATTTAATGATTATGAAGGTAAATAAATGCTTTGCCTGCTATCCCGAGCGCCTATCTTTTCATCGCTTTATTTACGATTTCCTTTAACTGAATAAGCTCATCTATTGAAAGGCCTAATGTCTCCACCAATTTACCCGGAATGCAGCTGGCCTTTTCTTTCATTTTTTCGCCTGCATCCGTCAGTGAGATGATCACCATGCGCTCATCAGTTTGGCTTCTTTTTCTCATCAGCATTCCTTTTAACTCCATTCTTTTAAGTAATGGGGTAAGCGTACCGCTGTCCAGATAAAGTTTTTCACCCAGCTGATTAACTGTTTGCTGTTTTTCCGCCCATAAGATTAACATCACCAGGTATTGTGGATAGGTTAAATCCATTTCCTCCAGAAAAGGCCTGTAGAGATTTGTCAGTTCCCTGGAAAAGGCATATAGCGGAAAGCAAATTTGATTTTCTAATTTTAAGAGGTCTTTCATTATTGATCGTTACGATGCAAATATATATTGTACACAATACAATTGTGTATTATTTATGTAAATTTGGTTTTTATGTTTTACATCGGGGCTTGCTTTGACCTCGCTGTTGGCATATGAATCGATTCCGGTAAAAGGTTCTATCCTATTCTATCTTAATCGTTACATGGCGATTTTGTATTTAAATATCAGTATATTGTGTCAGGCAGTTCAGCCTGAAAGATAAATGATGACAATCTTTCCCTTTCGGATGAAAGTAATAGTGAGTAAAAAAATCCTTTCTGAATAATTCACCAGAAAGGATTTTTTTAAGATGAGGTTCGTCGTGATCATAGCAGATGCCTGTAGGACTTATTGATAACTTTCAGAAGCTGAAAATTTTACAGTTACTTTCTGAAAAAATTGCAGCAAAAATGAAATTTTTTCAGTCATTCAGGCTTTAATTACTCAAAAAGTCCATTGGCACAGCACTTGATTAACCCCTGATGTGCTTGCAGGTATAGCAGCACTACCATTAATTGATTTATAGTCCATTTAAACATTAAAAGGAGGAAAAAACGATGACATTGGTTAAATTTAATCCAGAGAAAAAGAACAATGTATTAATGCCAGGCTTTAATGACATGTTCGAATCAGTTTTGGAAGACACATTTTTTTCAGGACGCCGCACCAACAACCTGCCATCTGTAAACATTGCAGATGCTCCTGATGCCTATCAGATTGAACTGGCCGCACCAGGACTTAAAAAGGAAGATTTTAAGGTAAGCGTGGAAAGAGACATGTTAACCATTTCTACTGAAAAAAGTGCAGAAACTGAACATCACGAAAAATCCTACACCAGAAAGGAATTCAATTATTCAGCATTCACCAGGGCATTTACCTTGCCTGATAGTGCCGATATTGAAAGGATTCAGGCCAATTATGCGGACGGGATTCTGAAACTCACCCTTCCGAAAAAAGAAGAAGCTAAAGCCGTTTCAAGGCAAATAGAAATTCAGTAATTAGAGATGCCGCGAAAGCGGCATTTTTGTTATTACAGATTACTGAACAGCCAGATTAGCTGATTTTGTTAATGAACTGCCTGGTATAGTCTTTAAAACGGGTGTATTTTACTAAATAATTGAAACTGAAGATGGCTACAACGGCACAAATCATCCCCCCAAAAACATCCAATACATAATGATGGCTGTTGTAAACTGCTGCAAACCAGATGCCCATAACCAAAATGAAAAAGAAAATGTTGATGGCACCCATCTTGTTTTTCAGGGCATAATAAAGTACTATCAAAGGATAAGATGAATGTAGGGAGGGCATGGCCGCAAAAACATTTGAACCTTTGCTGTATATCCCCTGAAACAGGTGGATATTAAAAAAATGATCAAAACGGGAAAGACCGGCAGTGTTTCCGGCAGTATGGTAAATAAACTGAAAGCCATGTTCCTGTACATACCATGGCGGTGCAGCCGGGAAAGCGTAATAAACCACGAAACCCAATAGATTTACCCATAAAAAGGTAAGGGAGAAATACACAAACTGCTTCCGGTTTTTAAAAAACAAATAGGTGGCAAAGGCCAGCGGGACCGGAACCCACATCAGATAAAAAAGGCCGGTAAGCACATCCAGAAAGGAACTGGTATTTAGTTTCCAGTACTCATTCGGCGTGAGCTCTTGTCCATGAAAATGAATGCCAAAAAGTTTTTTTTCCAGGTGGTATAAATCTGCGATATGAACCGTATTGAAAATATAATTCGGAAAGGCTTTCATGTAATCGAAAATAATCCAATAGACCACGAAGATGGAAAAGCCAAGAATAAACTTCCTTGTTCCTGCCGAGATGTAAAACAGTGAATTAAAAATCAATATCAGGATGAGCTGATCTGCTTTAAAACCCACCAGCACAACCGATAGTAACAGGTAAGCCAGAGAAAGCAGTGTGGTGGTATAAATTGTTTTAACCGTGAAAAACGAATTTGTACGGGCGATATCATCCTGCATCTTATTTTTTGTCGAAATTAGATTGGAAAATATTATCCCAGAATGTCCAGCTTACACCATAACCTTTGGTTGCATCTGAATAATGGTGAAGCATGTGATGCTGTTTAAGCCTTTTCCAAAAGCCACTTTTAAAGTTGGCGTGGTGTAAAGCATAATGCACCATGTCATAGAACAGGTAACCCAATATGAAACCCGAAAAAAACGGATACACCCTCGTATCCGGTAATACCCAATCGAAAAGAAAATAGAATCCAAGTGCCATGGGTATACTTGCCGAAGGTGGCATCACCAGTCTGTTGGCATCGTTGGGGTAATCATGGTGCACACCATGGAAAATAAAGTGAATTTTTTTACCCCATTCGGCTTCAGGTTCAAAGTGAAATACGAAACGGTGCAAAACATATTCAGTAATGGTCCAGATGGCCAAACCAGCTAAAAACCAACCGGCGAAAATGATTACCGGCATATTTACTTCCCGGAAGGATTTGTAAAACAGGTAAGCAATTACCGGAACATATACGATTAGCGGCACATAATACTTTACCTTCGAAAGGCTTTCCATAAAATCGCTTTTAAACATCCGGATGGATGCCGGCGAATTTGAAACAAAATTCTTTTTCATCATGCTAAATTTTAATCCGCTCTGTTAATGCTTTTGAAGGATCATTTGCATCCAAACCTTTAATTTCCACATATTTTACATTAGGCAACCAGAAAGATCCGCCTTCTATTCTGAGGAAAATTCTTTCGATTTGAACTTTCTTATTATTTACGGTTACAAAAACATGGTATTTTTTATCGGCGGCTGATTTATTCAGGTACATCGGCAGGTTTTTATGTGAGACAAAGCGAAGTTCAAACTGCCCTTTCCCGAGGCTCTTGGTCTGTATGCCGTATGCAAATTTCCGCTGGATATATCCCAGTTCCTTTTTTTCACCCTGGTCTCCATAGCGCATCCAGAACACATTTACCGGATTTTGATCCACCACTTCTCCGTTTTTATCTACATTTAACTGGCAGATAATGGTGTTGGTATTGGGGTCGCGTTGCAGGTAAAACAACTGATTGCTGATATTCTTCGGTACAGGAAAGCTAAGAGGCGAAGGATTTTGTGCTGTTGCAGGTAAAACACCCGCACCAATTAGAACGAGTGATAAGGTAAGGCCAATAATCATTGCAGCTTTGTGGCTGCTTTTCTTTTCAGCCAGTTCCTGTGCTTCCAATCCTTTTTTGGCTTCCTGCAACCGCTTAATTGCCGTGATATTGGTTAGAAGGGCCATCATGGTAATGGGAATGGTGAAAACGGACATGGTTTCGAAAACATGAAAAGATATGCCCGGAACATAGATCTTATAAGCTCCACCAATAAAATGGCCGGTGATACCGCAGGCGATGGCAAAAACACCAATGGTAACCACCCGCTCCGGCCGCTGCATTAAACCACCTTGGCATGCTATCCCTAATCCTTCTGCCCTGGCCCTGGTATAACTCACCATCATAGAGCCAATTAAGGCAATAAAGGCAAAAAGAGAGCTCAGAAAATAGTGATGTGATACCAGGTAATAACAGATGCCGAGGAACATAATCATTTCACTGTAACGGTCCAATACTGAATCATATAATGCACCGAATTTTGAACTCATGTTTCCCAGTCGGGCTACCTGGCCATCAAGCATATCAAACAAGCCCGCAAAAAGCACCAGGGCGCCGCCCCAGCCCACATACGACATGTCGCCGCGATTGGATTTTTCGGCACCCATCACAAAAATAACCGCAACCCCGATATTTAAAATTAAACCGATAGTGGTTACCGCATTGGGCGTTAATCCTATTTTAATTAATCCCCTCACAAAAGGATTAATGACTTTATAAATGCCCAGTTGTAAACTGTCTCTTAAGTTTGCTTTCATAATCAATTTTTAGAAATCGAATTTTACCCTTGCCCTGATGCCCCATTCTGATACCTCCGGATGATTAAGGTAATTGAATCGCTTAACCAGATCAACCCTTAGTAATTTAAAGATATTCCCTACCCCTACGCTGCCTTCCATATAAGGGTCATGGCCAAGGGCATAGGTACGTTTAGAGCCATCTTCATAATCAGGCAAACGATATAATCCCGGAGTTAAAGCCGGATTATTTTCATCACGTAAACCACCATACAAAGCTTTAAATGAAAACACCTCCCTTAATTTTAATTTTTTAAGTAAAGGGATCTTATTAAAGAAAAAGCCATTGAAATTGTGATCGATATTTATGCTTACGTAATGATCGCTGACAAACTCCAGGAAGTTCATCAGGTTATATGAATTGAGCTGGTAAGCATAGGTTTGATTGGCCCGGTGAATATCCAATAGTGGAAAAGGAACTTTTCCGGCAATGTAGCCGCCTTCAAAAGTAACATCACTATAGCCTAGCTGAGAAAGGTAAAATCTTTTATCAATACTGCCCATCATGTTATGGTAATTATATTCGCCGCCCAGCACACCTTTTAAACCTGCAGTATACCTTAAATTGAAAACCGGATAACGGTCTGCGATGGGGATTCGGTAGATCTTTCCCTGGTAAAATTTCTCATTGGGTGCATAACGCAGTTGTACCGATACTTCACTGGTGGTTAAGCGATTAACGAGTTGGTTTGCGTCATTTTGATAAAACAATCCGCCGGCAGGTGTCTGACTCCATTTCTTCAGTCCTAAAGTGTAAGAAAAATGATTTTCAAACTCTTTCACATAATCTACCCGGTAAAAATCGTTGTAGAGCAACATGTCATTTACACCCCGTTTAAAGGATAGCAAAAAGTTATCTTCCTGTACAAACTGAAGTTCCTGGCCGGGAATTTTGGTGTCTCTCTGAAAACTCGCCCTGATGTAATGTTGTGGAAACTCATAAATGGATTTATTATTGATGGAATAGGTACCGGAAAGAAAGAATTTCCATTTTTCATCCTTAAACCCATAAGCCGCATAATTTTCGAAATAGTATCGTTTACTTAATTCAGGAGTGGTTCTTCCGCCTAAACGCAAGCGAAGCCCTTCAACATTATTAAAACTGTAAAAAGTATTCACCGGTCCGATTTCATAAGGCCCCAAGTTCTGGTATCCTGCAAAAAGCAGCGTGACAATCTTCATGGTACGCTTAAACGATGGCAGGTTTTGAAGCGTGTCAATATTCTTATAAATTTTTAACTGGCTGGCAGATATGGTATCCAGCCTGTTTTGCTGCCAGTATAAATCATTCTTTTTCGCCGCATCAGCCAGAACGACTTTATTTTTTCCCTGAAAGATCGTATCTGGTAAGGTGGTGTCAAACTGATAATTTTTATAGGTAACCGTGCGCTCACCGGTAAAACCTATGCCCTTGCCTTTTCCCAGTCCAAAATCAGACAGCAAATTACTTTTAGAGAGGTTATATTTTCCTAAGGCATTTGGTTCGAAGTTTAAGTCGATTTTCATTGCCCTGACAAAATTCAGGTTGATATTTTTATTTACCCCTAACGTTGCACCTGTAACGGCATAATGACCATCATTGGTTACGTAAAGCTTGCCCTCAAACAGCATGTCGCCTGTATTTCTTGGTGTAAAGGATAGCTCAATCATTTGCGGCTTCTGGTTCTTTAATGTATCGGTAATAAAGAACTTGTAAAAATTGGGGGAACCATTTGCAATCGGACTCAAAAAATCGTTGCTCATCACAGAGATATTATTCTGATAGATATCAATGTCCTGATACATCCGGTCAAAGTAGGTTTTCATCCCTTTATTGTCAATGTAGCGGTTATCAAACTCCACCTGTTTCTGTGCTTTCACCACTGTTTTTGATTTCTGCGGATCTTTACTCAGGTATTGGTCAGATAAACTTTCCTGGATGTAGATCGGTAACAGGTTTTTACCGCCTATTAAAGTGGAATCCTGTTCCTGAAATAAGAACTGGTAATTGCGGAACATTTTCTTGTTCTTAAACTTCTCTGAAACATTACTGACCGAGAACAGCATTTTCTCATATTGCTGGTAAGCTACAGTTTGATAACTTTTAATTCTGTTTTCATCCTTATGTGCAATTACCTGGCGGATCAATTCAACCGCTGGATTATCTTTATTGCGATACCTTACTTTTTTCCCGCCCACAACCATTACCTCATCCAGCGAATTGGCACTGGGCGATAAAACCACATTAATGGTCTGGTTGAGGGAAGGTGTTATATTTTTAGTTAATATACTGTAACCTACATAATTAAAACTCAAGGCAGATTGTGGCAGATTGGAACTGATGGTGAAATTTCCATTGAGATCGGTTTGTGTGCCAATTTTGGTATCTTTAAAAAAAACTGATACATAAGGTAAAGTTTCTTTGGTACCGGCATCACGAACAGTGCCCGAAACCGTAGTAGATTGCGCAAGAACATTTCCTATACCCAATATATTTAATATTGAAAATAAGCAGATAAAGAATGGAATACTAAACTGACGTTTCATTTAACAGAAAAAATAAACTGTTTTTGCATGATATAATTGTAGCTGATACCAACCGTAACTGATACGAGCAATTTAGAGAGCATGTAATTGAGGTGATAAAAATGTGTAAGCAGATAAACGCCTGAGGTAAGCAATGCTAAATTCCCTGTCCATACGATGATATATTTTACTACCTGCCACCTTAATGCTTTGGCATGTGCCTGAAATACCCAGTTTCTATTGATGTAGAAATTGATCACACCACCAGTAATGGTTCCGGTAATACTTCCGGCCAGGTACCATAAACCAAAAAGCTTTACTGCAGCCAGGGTAACTAAAAAATCTGATGCAGAGGCCATTAGCGATGAAGCCTGGGCTTTAAAAAACCGGAGCATCACTTATAGTATTTTAAAAATGATCACCAGCTGCAGGATCACATTGGCATAAACACCGGCAAGTACATCATCAGCCATTACGCCCAAACCACCAGGCAGTTCTTCCATCCTTTTAATATACAAGGGCTTTAGGATATCAAAAAAGCGAAAGAGGACTAATCCTAAAAGCATATATTCCCATCTTACCGGCACACAGAGTAAAGTAATACACATTCCCGCCACTTCATCTATCACCACGCGCTGATGGTCTTTGCCCCAAACATCTTCTACCACATCCGCACTTCGAATACCCTGAAGTGTGATCAGTATCGTAATCAGGATGGCATTGAGCCCGGGGTATTGGTAACCAGCCTGGAAAAAGTACCAGCAAAGGCAAGTGGCTATGGCCGCATAGGTGCCGGCGCCCTTCCCAATGTAGCCGATTCCCAGGCTGGTTGATATCATTTTATGAATAAACACTATACCGTTTCTATAACTTCTTCTTCATAATCCTGTCCCAGGTGCGTAATTAAGTCTTCACCCATGATGTAGCGCAAAGTATTCTGCAGTTTCATTAACTGTTTGAAAATGTCATTTTCCGCCGGTACACCTGGAATGGTTTGAGGTGATTTCAGGTAGAATGATAGCCATTCTTGAACGCCAGACATATTTGCCCTCTTCGCCAGATCGATAAATAAAGCCAAATCCAGTACAATTGGTGCAGCCAGGATAGAATCACGACATAAAAAGTTAATCTTGATCTGCATTTTGTAACCTAACCAGCCGAAAATGTCAATATTGTCCCAACTCTCTTTGTTATCGCCATGGGGCGGATAGTAATTGATTCTGATTTTGTGGTACATATCACCATATAAATCCGGATTAACCTCTGGTTTGAAAATATCTTCCAGTACGCCCAGTTTAGAAACTTCTTTGGTTTTAAAGTTATCCGGATCATCCAGTACCAAACCATCGCGGTTACCTAAAATGTTATCAGAGAACCAACCGTTTACACCTAATGAACGTGCGGCTAACCCTGGTGCCAGAATGGTTTTCATTAAAGTCTGACCGGTTTTAAAATCCTTACCCGCAATCGGTGTATGGGTTTCTTTAGCCAGTTCAATTAATGCCGGGATATCTACGGTTAAGTTAGGTGCTCCATTTGCGAAAGGGATACCCAATTTCAGTGCTGCATAAGCATAAATCATACTAGGCGCAATTAACGGATCATTGTCGATCAAACCTTGCTCAAATGCTGCAAGCGATTCATGAACAGCAGATGGTTCAAAATAAATTTCAGTAGATCCGCACCATACCAGAACAATCCGGTCACAGTTGTTGGTGGCCTTAAAGTTTTTGATGTCTTGCATCACTTCCTGGGCCAGTTCATATCGGGTTGCAGCGTCTTTAACATAAGTACCTGTTAAATTTTTCACATAGTTATGATCGAATGCGGCACGCATAGGCTTGATGGCCTGTAATTCTTCACGAACATCACGCAACAGGTTTGCATCTAAAACCCTTGCATTTAGTGCCGCTTCATAAACATTATCCTCATATACGTCCCAGCCACCGAAAACCAGGTTTTCGAGATTGGCCAAAGGCACAAAATCTTTAATTTTTGGTTCTTTTTTTTCCGTTCTTTTACCAATTCTGATGGTTCCCATTTGGGTTAAAGAACCAATTGGTTTAGACAAGCCTTTCTTAATGGCCGCTACCCCCGCAATCATGGTGGTTGCAACTGCACCGAGCCCTGGCATTAATATGCCAAGCTTGCCATCAGCTGATTTTACATCTTCTTTCATTCTATTTTTATTTAAGCTTTTAATTTATAACCATTTATTTTCCTTGTACCAGGCAATGGTTTCATTCAGCCCGCTTTCGAGCTGGTAATGGGGTACGAAGCCAAGGTCTTTTTGTATCTGATCTATATTGCAGTTCCAGTTCAGGGCGGTGATTTCATTAATTTTATCCATGTTGAGTGCAGGCACCTGGTCAAAAAAGCCCAGGGTCTTTTCCAGCGTCCAGGCAAGCCCTTTAATAACCGGCATAGGCACTTTAAGTACAAATGGCCTTTTATTTAAAGCCTTGCGTACATAAGCGGCAAGCGAAAATTTGCTGTAGACCTGCCCGTCAGAGATGTGGTATGTTTTATCGGTTAACTCAGAAAACAGTGATTTAATCATCACCTTTGCTAAATCAGTGACGTAAATAAAACTCAGTTGCTGCTCCTGTGCACCTGCATGCAGTTCAAAACCTGAATTAATTCCTTTGATGAGGATGAAAATATCTTTTTCACGTGGGCCATATACCGCAGTAGGCCTGAAAACAATTAAGGGCAACCCCAGGATCTGATTCAGGTACGTTTCGGCAAGTGCTTTACTCCTGCCGTAATTGGTTACCGGATTGGCGCGGTTTTGCTGATCATTTGTGATGGGGCCGCGGGCAGCCAGGCTACTTAAAAACACAAATTTTTCAATTTTATGTGTAGATAAGGAGGAAGCTACAGCCAGGTTCCTGGTATATGTGGCGTTGATATGAAAATAGTGTTCCCGGTTTTTTGCTTTGGTTGTGGCGGCTGCATGAATGATATAATCATATTTATATTCATCGATGTTCTGTCTTAACTGGTATATTGATTCAAAATCCAGTTCTACGTAGTTGATATCAAATTTTTTAAGATGTGACACTACACTTGATTTCCGAACGTTAATGTAAACTTCCAGATGATCTGCCAGGGCCGCTTCGATTAAGTGATAACCTACAAAGCCTGTTGCACCCGTAATCAATACCCGCTTTTTCATATTGCTTTTTCCAGAATCCTGTATTTGCGATACAGCTTTCCGCCAATCGCTTCAATAGGCTTATTAATCAATTCATTATGATCAAGTGTCCAGCTGGCCTCCGCATATTTCATGTTTTTTGCTGTAAAACTTTTAATAATGTGCCCATACAAACAGGCCTCAATGCCCATTTTGCGATAGCCATCCACTACACCCAATAATAAAATCCTGATGCCATCAATCTTCTTTTTCCCGCTGAGGAGTTTAATTAAACCCGTTGGAAACAAGCGTCCACGTTTAATTTTTCTCAGGATCTGGTTGATGTCAGGAATGGCTAATGCAAACCCTACAATCTGACCATTTTGCTCGGCCATTACACAGAAATCGGGATCAAGAATTAATTTCAGGTCGTTAGCGGTATAATCAAATTCCTTATCGGTCATGGGTACAAAACCTAAATTCTTATCCCAGGCTTTATTGTATACTTCACGCAAGGCCTCACGCTCGCTGTTGAAGTTTTTCATATTGATTTTACGGATGGTAATGTCATTACGTTTCAGGCGCTCCTCAATCTTATCGATTAAACCAACTGAACGGTCATTGTAATTTCCTGTGGTATAGCGGTATGCCCGTAAATCCACATGTTTGATAAAGCCAACCTCCGCCAAGAGCGTCAGGTAATAAGCGGCATTATAAGGCATCATGGCCACCGGCGGCCCATCAAAACCTTCTATCAGTAAGCCACAAGTTTCATTGGTAGAGAAATTCGTTGGTCCTAAAACTTTGGTTAACCCCTTTTCCGTTAACCATTTTTCAGCGGCACTGAATAATAAAGCCGCTACTTCCTGATCATTAATGCAATCAAAAAACCCAAAAAAACCATCCTTGCCACCATAAACTTTATTGTGACTGGTATTATTGATGGCGGCTATCCTACCCACTATTCTGTCATCTTTATAAGCCAGGAACAGCTGAATTTGAGAATGCTCGTAAAAAGGATGTTTACCTGGTGTAAGCAGATCACGTTGTGCGATAAACAGTTCCGGAACATAATTTACATCATTCACATACAGATCATGTGGGAAATCTATAAATGATGCCAGTTGCTTTTTAGTGGAAACTTCGATGACCTTTTTCATAATTTTACACCATCTAATTCAATGTTTACGGCCTTAAAGGCAGCTTCGATTTTTTCAACTGCGGTTTCGATCTGTTCAAAACTGTGTGTTGCCATCAGTGAAAACCTGATAAGAGAAGAATCAGAAGGTACTGCAGGAGAAACCACCGGGTTTACGAATACACCGTTTTCCTGCAGGATATTGGTGATCATAAAAGTTTTGGTATTGTCCCTGATATAAATCGGAAGGATTGGACTATTGCTGTGGCCGATATCAAAGCCAGATTCCATCAGTAATTTTTTTGCATAATTGGTATTGTCCCATAGCTTATCAATGCGTTCCGGTTCAGATTCTATGATATCCAGTGCAGCGATCACACTGGCTACTGCAGCTGGTGGCATGCTGGCGCTGAACATCAGCGAGCGGGCACGGTGCTTAATGTATTCAATGGTTTGTGCATCACCTGCGATAAAACCGCCCAACGAGGCCAGTGATTTACTGAAAGTACCCATAATCAGATCAACACCATCACTCAGATTAAAGTGGGAGGCTGTACCCGACCCGTTAAAACCGATCACGCCTAAACTATGGGCATCATCCATCATCACATTGGCACCAAACTCATCAGCAATTTTCACGAGTTCGGGCAGGTTAACCAGATCGCCCTCCATACTGAAAATACCATCAGAAACGATTAGTTTGGCCGCATCTTCCGGCAGTCTGCTGAGTTTCCTCCGCAAATCATCCATATCATTATGGGCATATTTGATCGTTCTTGAAAAAGAGAGTCTGCTGCCGTCAATAATAGAAGCATGGTCATATTCATCCAGGATAAGGTAATCATTCCGCTCCAGCAGGCAGGAAATCACGCCTAAATTCACCTGAAAACCAGTGCTGAACAATACGGCGGCTTCTTTAGATACGTATTCGGCCAGTTTGTTCTCCAGCTGGATATGAATATCAAGCGAACCGTTAAGAAATCTCGAACCAGCGCATCCGGTTCCATATTTATCAATGGCACGTTTGGCCGCTTCTTTAATTTTAGGATGATTGGTTAAACCTAAATACGAGTTTGAACCAAACATCAATACCTTTTTCCCGTTGATAATGACCTCTGTATCCTGTGCGGATTCTATAGACCTAAAATATGGATATAACCCTTGTTCTTTAATCAGGGTAGCATCTTTAAATGCGTCGATCCTATCTCTTAATTTTTTGCGCATGCTATGTGGTAATGATTGCTTTGTTCACGTATTCTGGAAAACCTTATTCTAATAGATTGTACGAACTGACTGCTGAATTTAATGTTCAACAGAAGACATCATTTCGAAACAATTTGATAACGCAATTTTAATCCAGATTAACACCTGAAAAAAGGTTGAAATGTGGGAATTATTGGTCAAAATGTGGGATGTGCAAAATGTGACATTCAGATGAATTGACTTTTCGACTTACTGACTTTTAATGCAAAAAAGTAAAACAGTTAAAAATGAGTTTATTGCCGATCACAAACAATCAATTCTCTGTTTATCAGTGAATTGATTAAAAATATTATTAATCAAAAGATTGAATTCTAATCAGCGGATAGTCATTTTTTAAATAAATAAATCAAAAAATGAGGTAGAATATTACATTTGCTGAGGTCAAAAAAATCAGATATTCCGGGCAACTTTTAAGAAAATAGTTCAGGCTAAATTATCAAGATAAGATATGTGCTTTTTGAATAACAGGTTAAGGCTATATTAACAATCAACCCCTTCATGCAAAGAACTTCAAATCATAATATCCCTCAAAAAATAGGGTTAATTTACAAGCCGGATGATGGTGAGGGATTGGAAGTTTCCAGAATTGATCAGCTTTCTAAAGGCATTTGTAATAACCAACCTTTCAGAGCCTTGTCTTTTGCGTTTATACTGGTCGTAAAAGGACGTATTCATATTAAAACCAACTTTATAAATGAAACATTAAAAGAGAAGGATGTATTTTTTGTTTTTCCTGACACTGTATATGAAGTGACGGATCATACAGACTTCTCCTTTATCAAGATCACATTTAATAAAGATTACCTGTCTAAATCAGGCATTTTCCTCACTGCAGCGCAGCATTATACCATATTTCAAAGTAAGGCTATTCATAAATTTTCCTTAAAGCGCGAAGAATACCAAGACCTGTATCATGATGTAATCGCGCTGGAAAAGAAGTTAAAAATTGCTGCTGATATGCCCTATAGAAATGACATTATCAGAAATAGTTTTATTGAAATTCTTTACGATTTATTGCTAAACTTTAATAACCGGGAGCATTTTGAGCTGCCAAAAAGAGATAGTAAGTCTGAAATGACAACTAAGTTTCTCAATCTGCTTTCCCTACATTTTAAAAAAGAGAGGCTGGTAATCTTTTATGCGGGTAAATTATTCATCACCCCAAGACATTTGTCGCAGGTGGTCAAATCTGTAACCGGAAAAACTGCGGGAGAACTGATTGATGAGATCGTAATTGGTGAAGCGAAAATCTTGCTGAACAATTATTCACACAACATATCCAGTGTTGCAGAGGCATTGAATTTTGCTAATGCTTCCTTTTTTGGAAAGTATTTTAAGAAAAATACCGGAATATCACCCTCGGTTTACCGAATGGAAAACCGTCTTCCACATCAAAATATATTTTAAAAGCTAAAGCATTTTCATACAAAAAGGCCAGTTTCCACTACATATTGACCTTGATGGCGGATCAGTTTTTAAAGAATTTTGATTCAAATTTTTATCATGATCAGTCAGCCCGATATTCACGTCCCGTATAATTCTAAAAATCAATTCAAATCTGAAACATTAAGTTCTTCTGGTTTGATCACGATGTTCATAAAGTTCATCATTTATGGAATCGCCATAGTTGGTGTCGCACAGTTTCTGATGTGGCAGGTGACGAGGGAACAACAGGGAATGAAATTTTCTGAAGCGTCTGCTGTGGAAGCATTACAAAGTATATTGCTCCTCTTTTCCGGCATCATCCTAACCTATGGTATTGTGATTTATAAAAACTGGAGGCCGTTGCTCTTATTAATAGCTGAATTCCTCTTTATTTCGCTGGTGCGCGAACAGGATGCTTACCTGGATCTGCATTATTTTGATGGCGCATGGCAAACCATTGTTATCCTGTCTCTGCCTTTTCCGATTTATTTTGCCATCATCAGGCGTAAAAAACTAATAGATAACCTGAAAGTATACACCTCATTATTTGCTTTCGGCATCATGATATCAGGCGTTTTGACTACCTATATCTTTTCAAGATTGTATGGTAGAAGAATATTCTGGATGGCAGCCATGGAAAACGGCTACATGCGGGATGTAAAAAACATATCTGAAGAATCATTGGAAACATATGGTTATTTACTGATTTTTATAGCCAGCATCGAACTCATCTTTCTGATTAAACGACTGGATGTACGGTCAAAAAATGCGATTAAAGTGGCTTCCAACGCTGATGCCAGCACATTTAAAATTGTTCAGCCTGGATCTTAGTTATCCCCTGGATTAAGGACTATTGATTTCAATTATTTTTTCCTGGCTGTAACCTACCTCATAAAAGATTCTCCGGTATTGATGACAAAATTTATGTCATTTAAAATGTGACCCTAAGTCTGTCGAAGGACTTGTAAAAAATACTCTTAAGGGTATTCCGACAGACTCAGGATCACCAATTTAAGCTGAATTAATCCTGTTGCAGCTTCTTTTTGCTAGCAGGTTATATGTTAGCTTTATTTAAACTCAATTCGTTGCGGAGCAGAAAATAAAGCTTCACCTACCCCATTTGTTTTCACCGCCAGTCTTGCATACATAAAGTTTCTGGATGCAAGTGCCGCCGGGATGTTCACTGTAATTGTACCTGACTGTCCGATGACTATATCTGCGGCCAGTTTTTCTGCGCTGGCATCCTGCCGCGTATTATCAACAATCATGGTGGTACCCAGGTACAGGTTAACACGTTCCAGTACGCTTGTGGATGTAACTTGCTGCACTGTAAATGTTGCGCTAACGGTATTGCCTGATTTGCTAAAAGACACATTACCAAAAGTAAAATGAGGCACAACCGGAACATCAACCTGGGTATTTCCACTTACTTTAACCGCAATTGAATCAGGATTATCCAGCCACGGCCCATTTCCGCGCAGGCGTACCAGCTTATAATCACCATCAAACAATGTCGCAGAAAACGTTCCATCCTGCGCTACAAAAACCGGAATTTTAGTAAAAAGTGAATAGCCATGCTGCCAGAGCTCAAGCTGAACACCATCAGAACGAACGCCAACCGTTTGATTCTGGTAAAGGATACGACCTGTTAGTCTGGATGTTGGCGCATCATAGTTATCCTTTTTGCAGGAGAAAAATGCCATCAGGCAGAATAATACGATATAACTTATCTTTTTCATGGTAGTTGATTAATGAAATGGATTACGAATAATTTTAGGGTTATTATTAAGTACAGCTTGTTCAATGGATGAATAGTAATTTCCAATCTGATAAAAGCGTGGTGCTTTAAAGCGTGGTGCAACCTGCTTAATAAAAATGTATTTATCATGACGGGCAGCATCACCCGGACGTACTACCCGGTAAGGGTACAAAGCATAAAGCATGGCATCAGGACTATTTGTACTGCCATTCCATACCTGATCTGCAATTCGCCAGCGGGCAAGATCCCAAACACGGTGGTCTTCAAAGGCCAATTCTACCCTGCGCTCATTGCGAATGCGATCGATGGTTAGCGTGCTTAAACTGTTAGCGCCAAATCCAGCTCTTTCACGCAAGGTATTCATAAAGCTTAAAGCGCTTGCCGTTTGGCCAAGTTCAAAAGCAGCTTCAGCGGCATTCAGGTATACCTCTCCTAACCTGAACCTGATCCAGGCAATATCAGTACCCCTCGTACGGGTACTGGCTAATGGCGTATTGTCTATAAATTTACGCAGGTAAAAACCTGTATTCGATAAGTCAAGCGCAGAACGTTGAGGTCCATCCAGGCCGGTAAGGAGTTTCCCATCCGTATACCTGGCACCTAAATCTCCTTCAATAATCTGATAGGTAGTTCCATTCCACAATGCCACTCCGGCCTGGATGTTCACCGGCGTATTGCGGAAACTTGTTCCGGGATAAATGATGGTTCCGTATAAACGGGCATCTTTATTCGCGAAAATATCCTGGGTATTGGTATAATAAACATAATCGCTATTATCTGCGTTCCGGGTTTTCAGGTTTCCGGCAGTACCATCCAGGTACTCGTACTTCTCTACCAGATTTAAAGTTGGTGCAATTGCAGATGAAGCCAGGTTATCTTCCCTTAATGAGCGGGCAATGTTATCATAACTGAAACCATGTTTAAATCCTTTAGACTGTAAAAAATCCTGGATTAAAATCAGTTCCGGATTACCGGTTTTCTTGGTAAGTGCTTCATAAAAATTCTCACCTAAATTTGCTGCATTCGATTTGTACAAGGAATACGGCCCTGCTATTACCTGCTTTGCAGCATCGAGTGCTTTATTATAAAAATCAGCAGCGCGTTGTGCCGGAATACCCACTTCACCGCCAGGCAGCGTAATCGGACTGGCCATCATATTATTGTATTTGGCCAGGGAACCTGCATATAACATCGCTCTGCATTTCAAGGCCAATACGGCATATTTATTTGCGCGAGAGGTGCTGCCATTATTTTCAATATGATTTACAATGGCATCAAGTTCAGTACCGATAAAATCATATACATCTACTTCTTTACTTCGTGGCAACTGCAAATTGGTGGCATCTCCACTATAATCATAAACCAGAGGGGTAGTGACCAAGGGTACACCGCCCATTCTTTTTACCATCTCAAAATAATCATACGCACGAAGGAAGCGAAATTCGGCATTAAACTGGGCTTTCTGCTGGGCTGTTAATTTGGTGCTTTTTTGTACGCCTTCAATGCCGAGGTTTACATCCCTGATAAAGCCATAATCCCAAAGTCTCCATCTGTCTACCGGATATGAAATGATATTATTCCGGTATTCATCCCCGGCATTTCCGCTTCCAGACCATACTGCATCATCATATGCCGTGTGTTCGGTCCAGCGATTGGTTAAGGAAGCATCGGTTGGAATGCGATTATACAAATTGGCTAACACGCCTTCAATCAATTTTGGGTCACCATAAACCTGATCTTCAACCACTATACTCTGTGGTTCACGTTCCAGGAAATCTTTCTTGCAGGCGTTAAATGTGATGGTACAAATGATGAAGCCGATATAAATGTTAATATTTTTCATTGCAAAATTTTAAAGTGTTAGGTTAAAACCGAAATTAAACAAGCGTTGCTGAGGATATATGACTCCGTTAGTTGAAGAAATCTCCGGGTCAATTTCAAATTCCTTCAAATTGTCTAAAGAGAAGATGTTGGTTCCGTTCGCATAAACAAATACATTTTTAAACCCAATGCTTTCTATCCATTTTTTGGGTAGCGAATAGCCTACTAATAAGTTTTTTAAACGGAGATACCGAACATTGGTGATCCAGAAATCATTGCGGTAGGCAAAGTTTGATAAGCCTGGGTTATCTTTTCTTAAGGCGGGATAAGTACCTGAAATCCATTCACTGTTAGGATTAAATGGATCGGCACGGTGCCAGCGGTCATTCAACAGATAGGCTGGTGAATTTCCATTGTTCTGAAACGGAATCTGCAATTCATATTCGCGCTGAAAAGTCTGCATGCTGGCACCTGCAAAATCAAACTGCAGGGTAATCCCTTTCCAGGTTACACTTCCGTTAATACCTACATTTAAATAGGGCAAACCACCTTGTGCATAGCCAATCGGGCGCTGATCCATATAATTGATAATACCATCGCCGTTGGTATCTTCAAATTTAAGGTCACCAGGCAATAAAGTGCGGTTTCCCTGTCCGTCGTTATTGATCGCATAATTATCAATCTCATCCTGCGACTGGAAACGACCAAGTACATGATAACCAAAATTAACGTCAGCCCATCGGTCAACACCACTGTTCCGGTATTCGTCCCAGGAATTTCCGAACCGTGGTTTATAATAATCGAGGGTGCGCAAGCGTGAAAGTGTGGCATTTGCACCGATAGAATATTCTACTTCCCTGATTTTACTGCGGTACGTCAGGATACCTTCCATCCCACGGTTAGCGTCTGAATTCAGGTTATCGTTTGGCAAAGCATAACCCACCTCGCTAGGCAGTAAAATATCATATCGCGGAGCCGGAAGTCCAGTTCGCTTACGTTCAAAAAAATCAAAGGAACCTGTTAATTTATTATTGAATAAAGCAAAATCGATCCCGATATTTTTAGATATACTGGTGATCCAGGATAAATTTGTAATGGGCAATCCCCTTGGTGAAACACCGGTTACCAGTGAACCGTTAAACACGGCTCCACCATTGGCATAATCATAACCCTGCAAATAGCTGAATGGTGCAATAAGCGGATCATCAGTATTGCCGTAAGGTTGACGGTCTGTACCGGTCTGACCATAAGAAACCCGAAGTTTAAGGTTATCTACAAATTTGATCCGGTTGAAAAATTTTTCCTTTGAAATGATCCAGCCTGCAGATACACCGGGGAAAAATCCAAATCTGCTGTCTTTTCTGAATAGAAATGATCCATCATACCGGCCCAGCGCCTCCAATAAATACTTTTGTTTATAGTTATAATTGATACGGGCGATATAACCTGCCCTGGCCGAAACGCCATAAGTATTTCCTAAAGCAGTCTGATCAGCAAAATACATCAAAGGCACCGTATTATTAGGTGGATTACTGATCAGTTCTATGTAATCATCGGTAGAATCGTAGCGCTCATAGGCGGCCACCACATCAAATGAATGTTCACCGAACGATTTTGCGTAGTTTAACTGAAACTGACCGAAATTTTCTTCGATTTCTCTACGCTCTTTCCTCCTGAATGGATTTTGATTACCACCATTAATATTATAGGTATTTGTAGCCGGATCATAAGTGTAGGCATTATAAGTATACTCAAAGTTCTCTCCAACATTCGTAGTATAGTTGTAAGAATATGTGGCTTTGGCTATCAAACCAAACGGAAAACTATACTGCGCATAAAAGTTGGATTTCAAAGCCCTCCAGTCGCTATCAGCATAGCCAGAAACATCTTCTGCATAAGTTGCCGGGTTCACATTGATATTGTGTGTGGCATTAATGTAATTCGGGTTATCATTTGCATAAGGCCGCTCCGTAGGCCAATTGGTATACAGACTGAGTAATGGATTAAAATAATCATCATAACCCGGTACACCGGTTTGGTGTCGGCGTTCCAGTCTCGCAGCCAATTGCGTTCCTATCTTCAATCCCTTGGCTAAACCGGCGTCTAAATTGGCCTGGACATTGGTACGGTTAAAACTAAAATCTTTGATAACAGCCTCCTGATTAAGGTGCGTGGCAGATATAAAAAAGTTAGTATTGTTTGATCCGCCTGATGCATTGGCAGAAAGGTATCGCTGTGGAACATTCGGCCGGATAATAAAGTCATAATAGTCAAAACTTTGAAAGCCGGGTTCAGTTCCTGCCTGCCATTTATTAAGCAATTCGCGCGTCCAGATAGACGTCCTGTTCAGGTTTTGATCAGACTCTGCCAGGGCCCGTACGTAATCGCCTGCATTGGCTGGCTTTGGCATTCGGGTGAAATTCTGAAGTCCGTAATATGAAGATACGCTAATGGTAGTGGGTTGATTTGATCTTCCTTTTTTAGTGGTAACCAATACCACGCCGTTCGCAGCACGAAGGCCGTAAATAGCTGCTGATGCATCTTTTAGGATTGAAATACTTTCAATATCATTTTGACCGAGATTATTAAACTGTCCGGCATCTGACGGTACGCCGTCAATTACATAAAGCGGCGAACCCAGGTTCCTGATCTGTAAATTAGTGGTACCACCAGGTCTGGCATCGGTTTGACGGGTATTTACCCCTTGAATTTTACCAACCAATGCACCAGAGGTAGTTATCGCAGGTGTGCGCATCAGGGCATCAGATTTAATATCACTTACTGCACCGGTAATTGTTGCTCTTTTTTGAGCACCGTAGCCCACTACAACCACCTGATCCAATGTATTATCCTGGGCGGCTAAAGAAACATTAATAGTAGTACGCTGGTTCACCACAATTTGTTGTGTAACATAACTTAAATAAGAAAAAACAAGTGTTGATTGAGCATTTGGTACCGTAATTTTATAATTACCTGTTGCATCTGTTTTGACAACAGTAGTTGTACCTTTCAAAAGCACATTCACATCAGGCATTCCCGAGCCCTTTTCATCTAAAACTTTTCCTTTTACAGCAATCTGTGCGAACGCAACAAATGAAATAAACGTCATTACAACGGTTAAAATCAATTTAAAAAACGTCCTTTCGTAAATAAAGACTTTCATAAAGTAGTTGTTTGATTTATATAAATTAATGATTAGAATTTCTATTCTGAAGGGATTTTAATGGCAATTTCAGACTGAAATTCAAGATATTGCATCCTCAACAAAGTTTAAGTTGAATTAGGCAATCCTTTTCTGTTCCGGCTGATGCTGGCTTAATGGTAATTAAGCATTACGATATGGAGGGATTTATCCGGTATGGCTGGAAAGAAAAAAGAATTATTTTTTCCGGATTGTATTCGGATTGGAATTGGCCATCATTTGAAGCCGGTGATTGCATAACAATCTGTAAGAATGCTAATTTCATATCAATATATTTGGTTAACCTAAATTGAAATTGCGCAACAGGTAGTTAACCTGATGGTGATGCAATTATTCAGACAGACCAAATATACTAATTTATTTTACAAACGTAGTCATAACGTTTGTAAAATAACTGTACTCGATTTTCTTCATGGAAACAGGCTGATTTTATGGTAATGAATCCTTAGTATATTATAGGATATGCAGGCCATATCCCAGTCATCGGCAACTTCCACTACATGGCGTAATAACCATGTGGTGCTAAGGGCTCAGGAACATGATCTTCTTCCAGCAATTGCTTGATATTGATCTCTATGGTAGTGGCAATTGTGGTAACAGCGGTATCTGTGGGTTTATTGTTAAATGGTTCCTGAAGATGGGTTGCAGACTTTTCCAGCAGGAAAAACGCCGATGATATCACCAATAATAAAGGAATTTCGAAAAAACTGTCTATATTATTTAAGGCTATAGAAAGCGTAACCACGAAGATATAGATGAAAAAATGTAGAAATAAGCGATATGTTTTTGGGAAAACGGTTGTTTTTATCCGCTCAGCCATTCCCATCGAATTAGAAAAATTAACCAATGTATTGTTAATCTGTATATGACTAAACAATTCAAGATTACCGCTTTCTCTCAAAGCTGCTATTTGTAGTGTGTTTAACTGCAATAAAGCAAGCGGTTTATTATTATGCTGCTTAATGGAATCAATGTCTTTCTGGCTGATATAGCGATCCAGATTTTCAAGCGCATCGTTGCCTCTTAAACTTTGCCCTAAACTAAAACACCAGGCAATATGCCTGTATGCCAGTTCTTTTATTTCGTTACTTTTTGATTTGGATATAAATGACTGGAGCTGCAATACAAAGCTGCGGCTATCGTTCACAATGCTGCCCCATACTTTTCTGGCTTCCCACCACCTGTCGTATGACTGGTTAATTTTGAAAGAAAGGATTACTGAAATCGCCGTACCTATAAATGTTGGTATAGCAATGGGCATCTGGGGAATCAGGTATTTAAATTCAGCAGTGAGATAGTTCACCAGCAGGCCAATAATCAGGACATAAAGCACTTCGAGTTTTATTTTTCTTAAAATATAGGCAGCAGGAATCGTTTTATTCAGAAGCATATTTTTCTATCAATATTATTTTAAAATTTAAAACTAAGCTAAACAACGTATAAAGCCATATGAATGTTTTCAGGACTTTCTGTTATACGCATGATCCCTTTTTATGGTATAATGGTTTTGGGGAGAACAAACCAAAACTCACTTCCAGCACCGTTATTGTTTGAAACACCTATTTCACCACCGTGCTTTTTAATAATTTGCGCTGAAATATAAAGTCCTAAACCCAGACCTGAATATTGGCTTCCTTTTGCGTCTACCCGATAATACCGGTCAAAAAGATGTGCTGCTTTTTCATGATCAATCCCCGGTCCGGAATCAATAACTGAAATTCTTACCGCATCTTCTTGATCTATAGCCCTGATCCGGATAATTTTCTCGTTGGGTGCATATTTGATCGCGTTGTTAACGAAATTAATAATTACCTGCTGAATCCTGTCGGAGTCTCCGTAAATAGCTGTTTCAAGATCTCCTTCAACCATAATCTGATAAATGCCTTCACGATTGATGTGCGCACAACATTCGTTAACCGCCTCCACAATATTAAAAGTCTGCTTATTTAAGTGTAGCTGACCTTCGTTCATTTTGCTGGCATTTAGCAGATCTTCAATCAGAATCGTTACTTTCCTGAGGCTTTTATTGGCTTGCTCAATCAGGGCCGATAATTTTGAATCACCGTCAGGCTTGTTGCGATCAAGTAATTGCAGTGTTCCACTCAGAATGGTAATGGGTGTGCGAAGTTCATGACTGGCAATGCTGATAAAATCATCTTTATACTGATCTGCCTGTTTTTCCCTGCTGATATCCTGAACGGTTCCTAAAAGTCTTTTAGTATGATTTTCATCAGGCTCTATCCGTCCCTGCAACCGAATCCACTTCATCCGTGATGATGCCGTATTCACCTGGCCAACAAAATCAATGGCATTTTCATCAGGCATTTGTTTAAATAAATTGCTCAACTCAAGTGCTGATTCTTCCATAAAGCAGTTGATCAGCATGACCATATCCAGAATAGGTACACTTGGGTGAATGCCAAAAATTTCATTAAAACCTTCAGAATGCACCAGCTGACCATCTTCCATATTTAATTCAAAAACAGCCATCCGGGAATACTGCAGGGACATATTCAGGCGCTTTTCACTTTGCTGATAACTTTTCATGAAAGTATAATCATCCAGAATAGAATAGGCATATTTTTTATTTCCCTGATGGTATTGGATGGTGGTGACATGCACCCAAACCAGATCGCCGTTCTTTTTTTTCAGGCAGGCGTCCAGTTTAAAAAAGGGCTTACCGTGCGACCACATTTCATGCTGCAGGTTTTCCCATGACTGGATATAAGGCTTACACGCAAATTCAAGAATTTTTTTACCACAAATCTCTTCCCTGGTGTAGCCCATCAGTTCGGTCAGGGCATCATTTACTTCTACAATCACCAGATTTTCATCAATGATTTTTGTAGCCGCTGAAGTTAGCAAAAAGATATTCCTGAACCTTTCCTCATTCTCCAAATATTTAGCCTGGTCATTTTCTTCTGGCGTAGCCCCTTCCATTTCTTTTCCTATTTATACTTCTGAATAGATTTTTCAGGTAGATATTTACCTCATTATTAATTAATCAGACGGTTTACCATCGTCATCAATTCTTCAAAATCAAAGGGTTTGGAAATATAACCTGTCGCACCAGCATTGGCAGCAATCTGCTTTCCTTCTCTGCTGGCTGATATAATAATAACCGGAATCTCTTCAGTTTTCGGATTTTTGCGCAGCATCTTAAGTACCTGATCACCAGACAAAACCGGCATCCATAAATCCAGCACGACCAGATCCGGCGATTGTTTTTCAATAATTCCTTTTATATTTAAGCTATTTTGTTCGGCAATTATCGTGTATGGTGAATCTTCAAATACCATTTCCAGCATATCCAGGATTCCTTCATCATCGTCACAAATTAAAATTGTTTTATTCTCACTCATTTCCATGCTCATTTGTTGTATTAATTGGTAAAGTAAAACTAAAGGTAGATCCCTTACCCTTCTCACTTTCAACCCAAAGTGTACCATTATGGTTTTTGATAATCTGCTCGCAGATATAAAGTCCGATACCCATACCCGGAAAACGTTGCTGAATATCACCAGCCCTGAAAAAGCGCTCAAAAATTCTCTTCTGGTCTTCCGGACTGATGCCCATCCCCTTATCGGTTACGGATACTTTAACAAATTCACTCACTTTTGAAATGTGGACATGCACTTTTTCGGCATCAGGTGCATACTTGATGGCATTTGATAAAAGATTATTCAGTACTTGTACAATATGGGATTCGTCTGCAGAAACCGTAATGCCGGAAGTTCCTGTAATTTGAATTTCGTGATTACTGGATGCTGACTGTATCGCTTCTACCGCTTCTTTCACCATCTTATCAAATTGGAAAGGCTGCTTATGCAATTCGATATTCCCCGTCTGGATCCTGGAAACGTCCAGCAATTCCGCAATAAGATTATTCAGGCGATCCAGGTATTGTGAGGTTTTGGCCAGCATATTCCGGAACCTTTCTCCGGCACCTTCCGGCATTAACCTTTCCATGGCCTGAACATATCCTTTAATGGTTGTTAACGGGGTTTTCAGTTCATGACTTGCAATTGACAGGAAATCATCTTTACGTCGTTCAATTTCTCTTTTCTCTGTGATGTCCTCTATCGCCAATAAAATCTGATCCTTAAATTGCCCTTCCAGTTCAATCCGGTAAGCATTGAGCAACATCAGCTTGCGGCCAATGTGTGGAAAATCATGCTCAACTTCAAAATCCTCTACTGGATTATTAGTCGGAAGGATATCAATAAGCAATTCCTTCAATTTAGGAATATCCCATTGGTGATTACCCAGTTTATATAAATTGGTACCTACAGTTTCTTCTTTGGTAACTTTGAAGGTTTTAATAAAGTAATCGTTGGCGCTTACCACATTAAATTCAGGATCTAAAACCAGCAGGCTTTCGCGAACCGTTTGGATAATGCTGGAGAGGAAAAGTTCACTTTCACGCAGGCTGCGCGTACGTTCGGCGATCTGTTTTTCCATCGATTCCTGTTGCTGCCTTAAATCCTGTTCAGCCTTTTTCCGTAAGGAAACATCGTTCTGAACACCAATATAATGGGTGACATTTCCATCATGATCCACCACCGGCGAGATAAAAAGCTCATTCCAAAAAAGATCTCCGTTTTTTCTGTAATTGCGAATTTCTACTGTACAGCTTTTACCTTTGGAAACGGCTTCACGAATTAATGCCCTTTCTTGTTGTGAACGATCTTCCCGTTGTAAAAACCTGCAGTTATGTCCAATAATTTCAGCGCGTGTGTAACCGCTTATTTTTTCGAAGGCAAGGTTGCAATAGATAATCGGGTTGTCTGGTTCTAAATTATTGGTAATGATAATCCCGGATATGGAGGCATCCATTGCCCGTATCAGCAACTCAAAATCCTGTCGAATGTCGTTATTGGAGAAGGAATATTCTCCATTTTTATATATGTTCATGATTCTCTTCGTCTATGCTATCAATTAAGGATAGATGGTTTGTATTATGGATACCAACTTATCCCCATTGCCACATTAATTGTATGTATTTTCAAATCTGAAAATCGCAGACAATTAGATACATTAACTAAAAAATTAATATTTAGTTTTTTAAATAGCGCAAAAAAACAGCTTGAAAAGTAAAATCAGGAAATAGAGAAAACAGGAATATGAATTGAAATGCTATCGAAAACATTAGCCGAATTAGCTTGTTTAAGAGATAAAATAAACTCAATTGATATGGACAAGTTAGAATTAAAAGGAGCCTGGAATGAGCTCAAAGGAAAAGTCAAACAGGCATATGGTGATCTTACAGATGATGATTTGAAACATGAGGAGGGTAAAGATGAAGAACTTTATGGAAGATTACAACAAAAAACAGGTAAAACCCGTGATGAGGTGGTAACCTGGTTAAAATCACTATAACATATATAGAAAGCGCTGCAAATGATGCAGCGCTTTTTTATTGGTCAATGCGCTGCTTGCCAAAAGGGATATATTGTCACAGGTCCTTCCACAGGATCCGAATGACATCGCTGATTTCTGAAACTACTTCTTTTTATCTTCTTTTTCTTTTTATCTTCTTTCTTATTTCGGACCATGCTTCGCCGTAACCAAAATTCGGTTTTACTTTAAATAGCGTTTCGCCTGCCCGCATTTTTTACTGCAATAAATCACTGTATTCCAGTTTCTTGCCCATTTTTTCCGCCAGGCAAAAGGCCGCTGGCAAACCGGACAAACTTTTTCTGGTAGATTTTCTTTTTTAACACCTTTCAATTTCAAAATTAGGTATAGTTAATGGATGAGATACAGATCAATTCTTGTATTTAAGCCTTATGTGACCATAAAAAATTAATGGTTAAGGTATATTTGTATAAATCAGTAATTTAACCGCTTATCATTAAAACGAACAAACCCTGCATCTTTGCAAGGTTTGTTCTATCATAGCGCTATCCATCCAGATAGCTGTTTTATTTGATGAATGGCTCTAATCCATTCATCACGTTATTCATATAAATCGTCCCGTTGATTTAATTCTAACAGCATCATAATGTACAATTTTGATGCCCAACATCTGATTTATTCCAGAAAGGGTATATTTACCTTTGAGATTCGTAAATCAATTCTGCTTAACTATGTATCATTAGAAATACTTATTGAATGGATAAAAAAAAGCTTTTCATTATTGAATCTGCTAAATTAATATTCATTGACCAGCATACATATTGCTGTATTCAGCCCCTATGATAATTCAATAGCACATTAAAATCGACATTGTGAGTAACCTTTTAAAAGAAAATATTTAATTGGAAGGGTTAGTTTTCACTCCGTGATGCAGCTAATGCATACATCCCCGCCAGATATAGGTACATTTTGCATAGGCATCAGGGTATTTTTTCCTTATAACTGACAGTTTATTTTTCATATCCATTGACTTTACATCTGTAATGGCTGCAACAACAATATAAAAGCCTTTTGCAAATCCTTTGTATGCATTGGAATACTCCACAGAGATATAATCATCGTTAATGGCAGCACCATCGCCACGTGCAGGATAACATGGATAACCATTTTCGTCGCCACCAGCATCTTCCATACAATCACCTTTACTCATAGATAAGCCTATTTTATGATTGGGCATTAAACCTCTTAAATCTAATTTCTTATGTAAAGCAGCAGAAGCCTTTTTAGCGGTTGACAGGGCCAGTTTGTAATCCCTCGTACTATTTAGAATTATAATATCTTTCGGCACTTCCACATTGAATTCATCCTGGGCAAAAGTGATATGTGTGGCTAATACCAATACAGCGCAGCCCATTATTTTTCCGAGCATACTTTAGCTGGTTGAATTTTTATTAAAGGTTAGGTTAATCCTCATGTTTATAAATATCGAACTTTTGAAAAGGAATTTTACCGAAATTCTTAACTGTTCTAACTTCTGTTTTTACTTCTTCCGGAGCCGTGGCATGGAAACGGTCGCCCCCATCCTTAAATAGAAACCAATTTTTCTCAGCAGGTGAATACTTGAAAGTGACAATTCTGGTCCAGCGTTGACCGCTCCCGCCATAATGTTCCACAGAAAAATAGCCATTTTTAATACTGATTCCTGTAAATGGATCGCCCATCATCCCACCACAATCTACACAATACACACTGTTATCACTTCTGGCTGCGAGTGTATAAGATTTATCGGCCTGCCCCAGTAAAATCAGCAGCGGTCTTTTCTCAGGATGGTCATTAACATCAGAAGTTTTCTCTTCACCTTTCTTTTTTAGCACCAAAATGACGTCAGCATAGGCATCGCGGTTTAAATCGCCTTTTTCGAAAGCCAGCACCTCATAACCTTTCGGGATATTTTTTCTTAAAATGACAGGTACCTGTACCTCATCCTGCTGCTGAATGTGGTGGATTGAATTTGTCGTTAATAACTGAAAGAATGTAGCAAAGAATAATGTAATCTTCATAAATAAATTAAATTGACTGATGATCAATAACAAATGTTTTCAGATGGCAATTTAAGGAAACATTTCAGCTATACAGTTGATTTAAAATTAAAATAAAGCCACTTCTTCCAGCTTTTCCAGGTATTGTGATTTGCCATATGTTCAGGTAATTTTAAACTCCATACCGGATAGGGTTTTCCTGCGCCATCAACCGGAAACTTTTCATGAATTTCAAAACCTAAGCTTAAATAGAACATAACAGCCCGTTTATTCTGAGCATTAACATCCACCATCCAGGCCTGCCAGTGCTGAATGGCAAAATGCATCAATTTTTTTCCTATTCCCTGCCCGAAAACATCAGGACGGATAAACAACAATTGAACTTTACGATCAGCCAATGCAATAAAGCCCTGCATCTGGTTGGCATTTTCCACACAAAAAACTTCCATACCCCATAAACTATTTGATATTAGCAGCCGGTAATCCTCAATATCGGTTTCCGTTATAAAATCATGACTTGCCCTTACAGAATTTTCCCAGAGTTTTAGCACTTCAGCATGTTCCGAAGTTTTAACCACACGGATCTCATTTCCAATCATCTCATTTATGCTTGCATATTGAATTAAAATAATTTATACAGCGTTTAGCTCTAATCATTAGATTTTTTATTTTGTATACCGAACAAAGACGTAGCCCTGATGTTTAAATAATGAACAAAAATATGATGTATTATACTTAATAATGAGTAATAATCAATTTTAATAACGATGAACAGACTAGAAATATATGCCAGCAGTGAGGAAATTAATGATTTAATTACCCTCTTAGGGAATGATTCAAAATTTGAAAATATAAGAAAGCAAATTATTGATGGCAGAGATCAAAGCAATCACCGCCAGGATGATGAAATACCTGCTGAAGGGGATCATGAATATATCGAACGATCAGAATAACCAGCTATTTTCAGATTCAATCAAGAACCTTTAAAGCGGATTGACTATTTATTATAACTGTCAGAAACCAATATGTTATTTTGCTTTTGAGAGCATCAGGTTTCTGGTATCTACTTTTGCAGTTTTTAATGCCTTACGGAAAGCTTCATCATTCCTGAACTTCAGTTCAGCGATATTTCTGATTTCATAGTTAATCTGGAACTGATCCACATCGAAAGGCCAGGGTTCTACTATGAGTGCTTCTTTTAGCTGATAGAAAGTATACACTGTGCCATCCGGACCATTACTAATTTCAATTTTCCGATTTTCAGGCGGAATTTGCGCCTGGCAAATTAATAAAGAGAAGGCATCGCAAAACTCCAGCAACTCATATGCCTGGTTTATTTCATCCTTTGTCGTTCCAGCTTCTTTAATCCATTTCGCTTCATTTTTCTTCAGCTCATTCAAAAAATCTTTGGCATGAACATCATGACCATGGGTAAAGGCTATATGACGGGAAATCAGTAAGGCGATAAACCTGCTTTTGGTGAGTGACATATCTATCAATCTCGCTGAAGCTTCCTCATCAAAGCTGGCCATTTTAAAATTAATGGGTGCCCCATTTGCATCAATAAGCGGGTTTTGCTCAAATTCATTAAACACATCATCATGTTCTGTAGTCGCAATCAACGTATCTACCCACCGCGCAGGCTGACTGGCGAGTTTCCACCTGGCACAAATCTGTCCGGCAAGAAGGCCGTGGGCCCGTTGGGTAATTACCTGCCAGCCTTTACTATCATAGCAAACAATCATCTGAAAAACTTAAACTGCAGTTCGCAACAACTGGCGTTTGCCCATCAGTTTCGACACCATTTTATTTAACCGGCTACGGTAATCCTCGCCCAGCCATTTCATATAATCTTTGGTTACTTTTCCTAAACACTTGCCGTATTGTTTTACCCTGAAATCTATTTCCTTATCCAGCTCACTGCATAACAGATGTGCTTCCGCTATCGTATTACTATTATCTACACACATCAGGGCATGCTGACGAATGGAATCGCGGATCACAATTTTTGCTTTCTGGTCTGATTCCATTGCCGTTTGATAGGCGGCCAATACATCAAAGGCTACCTCTAGCGAATTGGGAAATTTAGCACGCAGATCAGGCGAAATCTGATGAATGACGCTGGCCGATTTATGCAGGCTTTCATGGTAAATATCCGGATTTTCAAACACATGCTTCCAGTCTATCGGTGCATTCCATTCTCCGAAACGTTCGTTATTGTTACCCAGGTCGATAATGTTAAATGTTTTTTTGCCGTTCAGCCTTCTGGCACCCCTGCCAATCATCTGGTGATAAAGTGTGATGGAGGTAGTAGCCCTGTACAAAATCACAGATTGAATACTTGGCTCGTCAAAACCAGTAGTCAAAATGGAAACTGAAGTTAAAATGGCACTTTTTGTTTTCTTATACCATTTTAATATTTCTACACGCTCTGCAGGAGAAGTTTTATTATCCAGGTGCCGGATAGGATAACCAGCTTTGGTAAAGGTTTCCAACACCCTTTTAGAAGTGAATATCCCATTATTAAAAATCAATGTTTTTTTCTTTAACGAATGAGATTCATAGGCATGGAGCAACAGATCAAGCATCACTTGTGAACCATAAAGTTCATCAGAAGTGCTCACCGTAAAATCACCTGAAATACCGGTTCGGAGTGTATTCAATTCTACATCGTATCCATAAATTTTAGGTTTGGCCAGAAAACCCTGATCAATCAGTGATGAAATGGGCTCCCCTATTATTAATTCATTATAAAACTTATTCATTGGCAGGTCAGCGTTTGCAGAAAAAGGTGTTGCCGTTACCCCGATAACAGCAGCATTTTCAAACCTGCCCAGCAGTTTATGAAAGGAATTGTGATGTGCTTCATCTACAATGACCAATCCTACGTCGCCCGTATTGATTAATCCATCATCTATCCGGTGTTTTAACGTTTCAACCATCGCTACATAACATTCGAATGTATCTTTTCTCGATATCTTTTTTACACTGCTGTTTACCACCTTATTCATCACACCGCTGGCTTTTAAAGCAGCAGTAGTTTGCCGGCAAAGTTCAGTTCTATGGGTCAGTACAATAACTTTCTTGCCATAGTTCTGGATAAAGCGTTTCGCAATTTCTGAGAAAATAACTGTTTTTCCACCACCGGTTGAAAGCTGATACAATAACCGCGCTTTGCTGTTATTTTTTTCACTGAGTTTACTGAAAAGATGATCAATATCTTGTTGCTGATAATAATAAAGCTTCCTTTTAGTTACCGGGAGCATGGTGGTATTTTCGGTCAGATTCATACCATGATAACCTTGTACACATTAATAAAGTTTCAAAAATAAATGCATCAGAAAAGAATTGCTTTCATCAGTAAAATGAAATACCTGAACGTCCTTTACCATCATATTTTTAAAACTAAGTATGCTGTTTTATGTTAATCCTTTTAAATTAAGAAATACGAATCATGACAGAAGATAAAAGACAACAGGCCATCAAATTATTAAAGCAAGGGTTAGAAACGGTAGAAGAACGTGAGTATACCGAAATCGCCGAGATACCCATGACCGATGAAAACACATTCGAAATAAAATATAGTTTTGTACATGATGGCATTGAAGGTATTTGTACGATTGTTGGCCAGAGCCAGACTGTTGAATCCAATACGGGAGAAGAAGAATTGAAGATCACTTTACTTAGCCAGTTTGATGAGGATTCTCTTCACTATAACTCTATGACTGCTAAGGAACAGGTAGATAATGATTTAGTTAATGTGGAAGAATATCTTCACAGGCACATCAATGAAGGATAATTTTAAAAATCCGGATTGCAAAGATTTAAATAGAATGGGCGATGAATTGTCCATTTTTTTTGCTTTATAAATCAGTAATTATGTTTAATTGTTTCTGAAAACCAAAAGCAGCTAGGGAAGGTTACTATATCTGATATGGAAGAAGCTCACTTAGACCGATTTCTCGAAGCCCAGAAAAGCAACTATGCCCTGGCACTAAATGAAATTTCGAACGGAAGAAAAACCACACATTGGATGTGGTATATCTTTCCTCAGCTTTCAGGTTTAGGGAGAAGCGAGATGGCTCGGTATTACGGTATAAAAGATATAAAGGAAGCTGAAGCCTATTTGAAACATCCCATTTTAGGTCAGCGTTTAATAGAAATTTCTAAAGCCCTTTTAAAGCATACCAATAAGCGTGCCTACGCCATCCTGGGTTCACCTGATGACTTGAAATTGCAATCATCAATGACTTTATTTTCAAGAATTGAAGAAGCACATCCGGTTTTTATAGAAATATTACAGTATTTTTATCGGAATCACCCTGATTTGGCTACCATTAAATTATTGAAATAAATGAGAAAGCCATTTAAAAAATGAAACAGAGAATTAGTTTTCATCTTTTATAACTTACGATCAGTTATTAACGATCCTAACAGATCTGAAAAAATGTGCTAAAATGGTAATTGTATAAAATAAATAAGTCATTACACTGTATTGTTTTTAATTCTGCTGCGTAATATTACCTTTGCCTTCAGCCAGAAAGTTGGTGCTAAAAATATCAGGCATTAAAACGGCATCATTTCTGCAATAGTCAATGTTGTAACGTCATATATGAACGCAAATCCTGTAGAAGAAGTAGAACAACTTATCAAATATTTAGAGCAACATGGTAAGGTGCCCAAAAGCATGGCCGCTCAGATAACTTCAGGAACGAAGATAATGGCTTTTAAGAAACGAAAGCATTTAATTAGTCCGCTGGATTTGTACCCGAATATGTATTACATCTTATCCGGAGCTGTACGTGGTTTTGCCCGTGACAATGGTAAAGATGTGACTATGTGGATTGTAACAGAAGGTCAGATTGTTGGTCTTACCCATTTCCCAAAACAGATTATCAATAACAAGTCACAGTTTGTAGAGACCCTGGAAGATTGTAAAGTCATCGTCATTACCAATGCGCTGGTTAAAACCTTGCTATCTGAATTTCCGGAAATGACTACCATTTGCAGAAAATTATTATGGTTACACTACCATGAAGCAGAGGAAAGAAATTATTTAATCCGGCTGAACAGTGCCATTAAGCGGCTAAATCGCATGATTGATACCTGTCCGGATTTATACTATAGAATTCCTTCCAAATATTTGGCTTCTTATCTGGGAATGCGAATTGAAACGCTAAGCCGCTTACGAAGTCAGATGTTGCATAGTCATACTACTTAACACACAAAAATGAGTAAATGGCAATTATTTATTATACAAATCTAATCTTAACTGTATACAATAACAAACAGATTAATCAGAACAGAAGCCCTGATTAATCAATAATAAGTTTTATTTTAATTAATGTGAAAACAACGGTGCACTGAAAGATAACTTACCCAATTTGTCGGTCATCATTTCTGTAAACCAGATATTACCTGCTGCATCAGTTCTGATTCGGTGCATCATCGTCATTTTACCTGGAATTTTAAAGGTATTAAAAGAAATCCCGGAGAGATCCGCATCAGGTAATGTCCTGATGGATTTATCAAAACGAATCAGGTAATCGTTTCCGTCTGGAAAAGGATTGTTCTGATCAACATAAACCTGCACCCATAGATTTCCCTCCAGATCAAAAGTTAATGAAGCAAGAATATCGTTCTTTTGTAATACCGGAACAGGATATTCTATAATGTTTCCATCCATATCAATTTTTCCTATTTTTTGTCCTGCTTCTTCTGTAAACCACATGTAAGGTGCTAAAGGATCAGGAATAATGGCTATTGGCCTGCTGTTTGAAGTTGGAATTTTAAATTCACGAACAAGTCCGGCGGCGGATATATTTAAGATACTATTCCCAAATAATTCTGTTCCCCATATTCCTCCATCAGGTCCGGCAGATAAGAAAATTGGCAATGCAGCAAGTGTATCCAATTGAAAATGGGTAACCTGTTTGTTAACATCGATCTTACCAATTGTACTGGTCCGTTTGCCTGTAAACCAAATGGTAGATCCATCTGCATCAAGCCCAATACCGTGGGGAGCGGTATTAATGGGTGTTGCGCCTGAAGCATGCAACTTAACATCCACTTCTTGAACGATTTGACCATTTTCATCCAATTGCACCACAAAGCCAGTAAATTCAAGCGAAACCCATAACTTTCCTTTTTTATCAATGAGCAGACCATGCGGTCCGCTCCCTTCCGGCATCATATAATACTGAAGCAGTTCACCCTGATGATTAAACTTGGCTATCCGGTGCATGTTTTGTCCACTCACAAAAATAAATTCTTCACTAATCACCAATTCATGTGTAGACCCCATCATTCCACCAGGCCAGTTTAAGCTATACTCAACAATAGACAAGTTATCCATTAAGCTAAACTTTTAAGTAAAGCATCTGCAGATTTAAAAGCCAGCGCCATCATGGTTAAAGTTGGATTCGCTGTGGCCGTTGTTGGAAAAGAACCACAGCCTACTAAATAAAGGTTATCATGATCCCAACATTTCAGGTCAGCGTCAGTAACGGAAGTTGCCGGATCGTCCCCCATGCGATGTGTACCCATGACGTGTCCTGCACCTTCTGAATAGTAATTTTCACCATCATACTGAAAAAATCCCCCCGTCCCTAAAGGCGTAGAATTGTCTTCAGTAGCGTCAAGAGCCTCGAAAATAATACCAGTTGCCTCTGCCGCAGCTTTGAAACCTGCACGGGTATATTCATCCAGGTTATAGTGTATCTCCGGACGTGGCAATCCTAAATTATCTGAACAGGTTGGAGAAGGAATGATATAATTTTCTTCAGAAGGCATCTGCTCCACCAAAAAACCAAGTCGAAACTGTTTGGTAAAATCAGTAATGATCTGTTGCCGCAGCGCAGTTCCCATCAGACCCATCTTACCTACATAATTCTGTACCTGGGTATATGGCGCCCCGGTTGGCCAGTTCCAGCCTTCATTCCCGATCTCAATCCGGTAGGCCGCCCGCTCAGAACGAAATGAACCATCACGTGTAGTTTCAATACCTGAGGTAGACAATGGTCCTCTAAAAGGATAAACAGGCTTTGGCATACTGCCCCAGCTTAGCTTTACCGGATGATCCATTAAATTTTTACCCACCTGACCACTAGAATTAGCGATACCTGTACTAATTTGTTTGTTAGACATGAGCAATAACTTTGCAGCCTCAATGGCATGCGCTGCAATCACATATTTTGTTCCGGTTACGGTACCTTTTCCGGTTGCCGGACCTGTTCGGGTTTCATATTGAATATAATCAATGCCGGTAACTTCCTTGGTTGTGGCATCAATCTGAATATTGCTGGCTACGGTTTGATACATAATATCCACATTGCCTGTTTCCAACGCTTTACTCAAAGTGATTGTTGCATCGTATTTGGCTTGTATCGGGCATATTGGCGTACAATTGGTATTGCCCTGGCAAAGACGGCGACCATTGTTATAGATGGTGCCATCCTTCATGATATTGGATTCGCCATTTCTACCGGCTGGTGTACCCGTAACGGTTAATGCATTTCCATCTATAACCACATCTTTTAATTCTGTTGTCAGTATCTGATCAAGAATAGATGGTGGGATTCGTTTCATGGGATACACATAATCTTCACTAAAAGTTATGCCATGTACCGTCTGCTCCTCCACATCTGCCGAAACACCAATTTCCAATTCTGCCTGGTCATAATAATCCGAAAGATCGTCATAGGTGATGGGCCAGTCTACCCCTACTCCATATTCGGTGTACATTTTAAAATCGTTCGGTACCAGGCGCAGGCAGGTACCGAGCCAATGCCAGGAAGTTCCGCCAGCCAAACGTTCATAGGTACTTCCAAAAGGCATTGGACCTTTCTGAATAAAATATCCATCCGTATCTATTGATTCTGCTACATGAGCACAATCAACAGATGGTGCTGGTGGATGAGTAATTTGTTTGATATCTAGTACGGATGGCCTCGGTGAGTTATAATTTTGTACATAAGGTGCTTCGGGTGTTTTAGCCATGGCCAGGAAAAAGGTTTCCATAAAATCTTCCCGGTTATTGCTCTGCAAAGGTATTCCCCCTTCCAGGATCAGTACTTTTTTTCCGGCTTCGCCCAATCGGTATGCCATGGCACTTCCTGCCCAGCCACCGCCTACAATGATGACATCATATTGTTTAGCTGTATTGCTCATTTCAAATTTCGTTTAAAGTAAATAGATGGATTTATTGAATTGGAGGATGGAGTGGCGGAATTACGGGTGGCGTATTCCAATAGCCAAAAACACCCTCACTGTAACCCATTGGATGTGCGCCCATGGTGTCCCATACTAAACTATTCTGATAGGCCTGTGCAGAAACAACGAAATCCTTATTTGGTGAAGTTCCGGATGGAACAGTTAAATCATACCATATCCCCAAAAACCACATGTAAATGATGTTTTTGGCAACAGGTGCAAGTTCTGTATTTCCCATGATCTGCTCTTTTACCTGCATTTCATAAGTAGGTTGCGGCATAGCTGAAATCGTATTCCAGGTATCGGTAAGCAACTGTAAAGTAGCTACAGGCACCAATCCGGGGGTGTATAAAGTTGCAAGGTATTCAGCAGCCTGATGTTGTGTATCTAATTTTGGCAATATGGTTTCTTGTCCATAGCCTGTCAGCACCTGAGAAAGTGCCGCAAATTGTTCTAAATTCATGAGCGTTATAATTTGAGCGTTATTTCTTTTTGTTTCCGGCAGCCTGTTTATAGGCAGAGGCCGTTCTGAGCAAATAAGTAAAATCTGATGTACGGCCAGACCACGAAGTAGCGCCGTTATGGCAACCGATACAACTTGAAGTTACACCCGGAACATATGATATTTTCCCTTCTCTTACTACACCCTGGATATAAGATTCAAGTGTTGAATTGGCCATATATACCGGAAAAGGATCTCCTGTAGCAGATTGCTTGGCATGAACAGGCCATTGGGTACCCACCAGCTCATAATACTGCCAAACGGTTTTCGGATTAACAGCAATGAGTTTTTTGTGAAAAGCATCGTTTAATGCCTGAGTACCTTCGAATATGGGCGTTAATCGTACAATCTGGCTTGGGGTTTGCCCCGGGATACTTGGATTCCAGGGATGTGCTGGCGCATTGTTCATATTGTTATTGCCTGCTGCTGCCTTGTAGAAGTTATAATGTACATCTTTCACTGCATTAAAAGTTGGTGCATTATCTACCTGCTCAAAGGTAGACCAAATCCATTGTGGGTTATTCTGGCTTTTGGTACCAATGTGAAGTCCTACCAAACCGACCAATGCTGTATAAGTGGTATCCTTTACACCTTGTTTTGGAATCGCATTGACATGGATAGTAGCCCTTGTTTTATGGAAACGGGTGGTATCATCTCCTTTACCCATAATTTTCCATGAGGCTTTAACCATAATCGCACCATGTGCTTTCTTTTCATTATTACCGGATGGAAAGGCAATGGTATCAGTAAACTTTTGCTGTCCCTGATAGTTGTACAACACGTTATTATCGATGTAATCAAACATCTTCTCATTCATCACGATTTCAAAGCGGGTATATTGTCCGTTCTGATCGATCAGCGGACCAGTTAAGAAGGGCTGAGTGACATCTGTAAGCAATACCGTTGGCGTTTTGCCCACTTGTACCAGTACTTTATTTTTCTGCTGCAAGGCAGCATTCCAAGGTGCGGGCTTGCTGCCATCGGGAAGAAAAACCTCTGCATTTTCTTTCCAGGTTTCCCACACCGTGGCATTGTCTCCATTTGCTCCAATTATCTCAGTGCTATCCGGCGACCAGTTCAGTGCAATAAATGATTCCCAGGAGAAAAGGTCAAAATCTGCTCTGATCTGAGTTTGCAGAACCGTGTCTGTTGGTGCGATCGTGACATCGTAAGGCAAATTAGGACTTAATGTTGTTTGACCGGAATCAGTTACTGAAGTGTTCGTACTGTCTTTACCGGAGGAGGAAGGCCGACCTTTGCAACCCAATGAACCTATACTGATATAGGTCAATCCAATCCCTACTGCAAGCAGCAGAGAAAGTAATCTTACTTTTTTCATGTTTTGAGAGTGTTAATTGAAGGTGAATTTACAGAAATTAAATTATTATTTACAAATAATAGTGAAGTTTTTTGAGTTGATCAGATCAGGAAAATCAATATTAAAATTGGACCAAATACGCCTAAAATTAATGGAAATGATAAAGATATGATTTTAATAAGTCAGCAAGTTTCGGATTGTTTGGCTACTCAAAACTTGATTTATTTGCATTTAAAATGATAAATATGATGAAATTTAAAATTGTTCCCCTCTCTGTGGCCTATGCAAATAAAATTAAACAAACCTTAAATGATAATTTTGGTCACGAAGTGATTGAGCAGGTCGCTACTGGTTTCGGGCCTTGCCGCGTTTCCTTAAAACCTTTCGCTGTTGGCACAGATATCCGGTTATTATTTACCCATAGCCCATTTACCATTGATAATGTGTTTAATCAACCCGGACCTGTATTTATACACAAAACAAATGTTGAGCCCTATGATAATATTCATCAATTTCCACCAGAAATTAAGGCCGATAAAGAAAATTTTCCATTATCGTTAATTGGCTATTCAAAAGATCAACAAATGATTTTTACAAAATTAGTGGGTGATGCAGATGTTGATCATTTAATTGGTGAAATCTTCGATCAACATCCGGAAATCGACTACCTACATGCGAGAAATGCAGCCGCATGTTGTTACATCTGCAAAATTGAACGTGTTTAATTTCAATTCGAATATCATGATAATCAGACGCTACTCAGTAATGACATTGAATGAATGGAAACTAAATTCATCCTCATTAACCGCTCACTTAATGATCAAAACTCAACTCCTTCACCACTTTGCAAGGTGAACCAACTGCCAAAGAATTTGGTGGGATACTCTTAGTTACCACACTTCCTGCACCAATGGAACAACCATCACCAATGGTTACACCAGGAAGCAATATGCAATCTCCTCCTATCCAAACATCATTGCCTATGGTAACCGGTTTTGCAAAACCAATGTGTTGATTTCGGTCTGCCGGATTAATGGGGTGGCTTGCCGTATAAATCTGAACATTTGGGGCAATGAAAACATTATTCCCGATGGTTACAGGGCAACAGTCCAATAGCACAAAATTGAAATTGATGAACACATTGCTCCCAATTTTGGTATGGCATCCGTAATCAATTCTGACTGCTTTTTCAATATGAACATTATCTCCAACATGTGCAAATATTTTTCGCTGCAGGTTTTCTTTCGTTTTGGTATCTCTCGGACTGGTATTGTTAAATAAATCTACAAGCTCCCTTACTTGATATCTGATTTCAACCAATTCAGGATCATTGATGTTGTAATGCTCACCTGCAAGCATCTTTTCTCTTTCAGATTTCATATGTATTTTTCTTTAAAGGCTGAGATTCTTTCACAATATCATCACCGCAAGCTACGATATTAATAAAAATTTCTTAAAAATCAATATCCTATACAAATACTTTTATTGGTCTGAAAAGTTACACCCAGGAAGGTGAAAAAGCTATTTTAAGTACGAATACCAATGTAGTTTAGGGTTAATTTAAATGGCCTGTTTATTTTTCTTTAGGGAATAATTTGGCTATTCTAGAAACTTTTCTATAAGTTTACCGCAACTTTAGGGGTGTCCTTTGCGGACTGAGATAATACCCTTTGAACCTGATGCAGTTAGTACTGCCGAAGGGAAAAGTGATGACAACTCATGCATATGATGTTGTTTTTTCTTTCCTCCATACGGGGCCATTCCTAAAAGTTGATTTTTTTAGATATAGAATGGAAATCACCGTAAATCAACAACATTATCAGGTTGCCGAAGCTTGCAGCATGCAGGATTTAATAACCATTGTCTTAAATAAACCGGCTACTGGCATTGCTGTGGCGGTGAATCAGACCATTATTCCTAAAACCAACTGGGAAAACCATCTTCTCTGTCCCGGCGATCATGTCATCATTATCAAAGCTACACCAGGTGGCTAAACATAAACCTCAAAAAATGAAACACGAAAAAATTCCAAAAGATCAGGTTTTAACAACCACACCCTTTGCAGCCTCAAAAAAAGTTTTTGTACAGGGCGAATTGCACGACATCCAGGTGGCGATGAGGGAAATCAGTTTAAGCGAGACCAAACTGCATGGCCGTTTCGGAGAAACTGAGCCCAATGCACCGGTAACCATTTACGATACCAGTGGCCCTTATACTGATGTAAATGCAACCATTGATGTAAAAAAAGGTTTGCCAAGATTACGTGAGAAGTGGATCACCAACCGTGGAGATGTAGCACAATTGGATCATATCTCTTCTCAATACGGACAACAAAGGCTAAATGACCAAAGCCTTGATCACCTCAAGTTTAACCATACTTCCAAACCTTTCCGGGCAAAGGCAGGCCGGAATGTTACGCAAATGCATTACGCCAAACAGGGAATCATTACGCCTGAAATGGAGTATATTGCCATTCGTGAAAATCAGCGGATTGATCTTTTAAAAGAACAACTTAAGGCGCAGCATGATGTGATGAATCATCAGCATCAGGGCCATAGTTTTGGTGCCAATACACCAAAAGGTTTAATTACACCAGAATTTGTGCGCCAGGAAGTGGCTGCCGGACGGGCAGTAATTCCCAGTAACATCAATCACCCGGAAATAGAACCCATGATTATCGGCAGGAATTTCCTGGTGAAGATTAACGCCAATATTGGTAATTCAGCGGTGACCTCCAGCATTGAAGAAGAAGTAGAAAAAGCAGTTTGGGCCTGCAGATGGGGTGCAGATACCATTATGGATCTTTCTACTGGAAAAAATATCCACGAAACCCGCGAATGGATTATCCGCAACTCCCCTGTTCCGATCGGAACTGTACCGATCTATCAGGCCCTTGAAAAAGTGAACGGGAAGGCAGAAGACTTAACCTGGGAATTGTTCAAAGATACCTTGATTGAACAGGCCGAACAAGGTGTGGATTACTTTACCATACATGCCGGTGTTTTATTACGTTACGTACCCCTAACCGCCAAAAGAATTACAGGTATCGTATCTCGTGGTGGATCCATCATGGCAAAATGGTGCCTGGCGCATCATAAGGAAAATTTCTTGTATACCCATTTCGAAGAGATTTGTGAAATCATGAAAGCCTATGATGTTTCGTTTTCTTTAGGCGATGGTTTACGGCCGGGCTGTATTGCCGATGCAAATGATGCGGCACAATTCGGCGAATTGGAAACCTTAGGTGAACTGACTAAAATTGCCTGGAAGCATGATGTGCAAACCATTATCGAAGGTCCTGGACACGTACCCATGCACCTGATTAAAGAGAACATGGAAAAACAACTTCAGCATTGTGCTGAAGCACCATTTTATACATTGGGCCCTTTAACCACTGATATTGCACCTGGCTATGACCACATTACTTCTGCCATTGGTGCTGCCATGATTGGTTGGTTCGGTACGGCCATGTTATGTTATGTAACGCCAAAAGAACACCTCGGTTTACCGAATAAAAAAGATGTGAAAGATGGGGTAATTACTTATAAAATTGCAGCCCATGCTGCTGATTTGGCCAAAGGTCATCCTGGTGCCCAATACCGGGATAATGCACTGAGCAAAGCCCGTTTTGAATTCAGATGGGAAGACCAGTTCAACCTGTCGCTCGATCCGGATACGGCGAAAGAATTTCATGATGAAACCCTGCCGGCTGATGGCGCTAAGATAGCACACTTCTGCTCCATGTGCGGACCTAATTTCTGTTCGATGAAAATCACCCAGGATGTTAGAGAATATGCCAAGGAAAATGGCATGGAAGAAGCAGATGCTTTAACCAAAGGCATGGCCGAAAAATCAAAAGAATTTACACAAAAAGGCAGTGAAATTTATTTGTAATGGATTTGATGGTGATCTCTGCCCCTGATGTTATCGCTAATGAAGCCGTGACCATTAACCAGCTTTTTAAAACCGGATTAACCCGTTTTCATTTGAGAAAGCCGAAGTGGAATATCAGCCAATGCATCCAACTGCTTCAAGATATTGATCAGGAATACTATCCTAATATCGCTATTCATCAACACCATATGCTTAGAGATCATTTCAATATCAAACGTTTTCATTATCCCGAAAAGCTTCGGGCCTGTGCAGCTGCTGAGAATTGGAATGATCTACAGCAAAATGATCATATCAGAAGTACATCAGTGCATCAACTTGCTGAAATACCTTTAATGAAAACATTTGAATATGTCTTTTTCAGTCCGGTTTTTAATAGTCTTTCTAAGACAGGTTATCAGGGTCAGCTGCAAGATGATTTTATGTTAGCCAAAGCTAACATTCCGCCTAAAGTGATTGCACTTGGCGGAATAAACGAAAGCAACCTGACCACAATAAGAAAAATGAATTTTGACGGTGCCGCCGCACTTGGAGCCATTTGGAATAAGCCAGAAAAGGCAGTCATCAATTTTAAAAAATTAAATAAAATCTTAAATAATTAAACAGAAATGATTGACCGATTGCACTACATTTCACAGCAGCCTGAAAAAGGCACACACCTCACGGCAATAAGAACCGCACTTGAAGCGGGTATAAAGTGGGTTCAATTAAGGGTAAAGAACCAACCGAAGGCAGAGATCTTACCTTATGCTTTAGATGCTGTTGCGTTATGCGATGATTATGGTGCTAAACTGATTGTAAATGATCATCCTGAAATTGCCCTAGAGTCAGGTGCATGCGGTTTGCACCTGGGTTTAGAGGATATGCAGATAAAGACAGCCAGAAAAATAGTGGGTGAAAACATGATCATCGGCGGTACCGCAAACACTTTTGAACACGTTATCCAGCGTGTTGCTGAACAGGCAGATTATATTGGTCTGGGGCCTTTCCGTTTCACGGCAACCAAACAAAAACTTAGTCCGATATTGGGTTTGGAAGGTTATACCGAAATCATTAAACAGATCAAACACGCCAACATTCAAATACCGGTTATTGCCATTGGTGGTATTCAACTGGATGATATCAATGCCATTATCCAAACAGGCCTGTATGGTGTAGCCGTTTCAGGAGCCATTACCCATGCCATTGATCCTGCAACTATGGTACTGGAAATGTATGCACAAATCAACAATGCATTTTTAAAAGAAGCTTAATAATAAAACAATGCTAAAAATTGCAGATAAAACCTTCAGTTCACGATTGTTTACCGGCACCGGAAAATTCAGTTCTGCTGCGTTAATGGAAGAAGCCTTAGTCGCATCTGGCTCAGAACTGGTTACCGTAGCCCTCAAACGGGTGGATGTCAAAAACAACGAAAATGACGATTTATTAATTCGTTTAAAGTATCCCCATATCAATTTATTACCCAATACTTCTGGTGTCCGAAATGCTAAAGAAGCTGTTTTTGCCGCTCAACTGGCACGTGAAGCACTGGAAACGAACTGGATCAAACTGGAAATTCATCCCGATCCTAAATACCTGATGCCCGACCCTATTGAGACCTTAAAAGCAACTGAAGAGCTGGCTAAGTTAGGATTTATCGTGTTGCCCTATATTCATGCCGACCCGGTTTTGTGTAAGCGCCTTGAGGATGCCGGTACTGCTGCAGTAATGCCGCTGGGATCGCCCATAGGAAGTAACAAAGGTTTAAAAACCATCGACTTTTTAGAAATTATCATCAGCCAAAGCAATGTCCCGGTGATTGTTGATGCCGGCATTGGTTCACCATCTGACGCTGCCCGGGCAATGGAAATCGGCGCCGATGCAGTATTGGTTAATACAGCCATTGCCGTCTCTGCTAACCCTACATCAATGGCTGCTGCATTTAAAATGGCTGTAGCGGCCGGACGTATGGCCTTCGAAGCCAAATTAGCCTTACCTGTTTCACATGCTGTTGCCAGCAGTCCTCTAACCGCTTTTTTAGATGAATAGTTTTACTGATCTTTTCGATACGTATAATTGGAATGAAACCAAAGCCAGTATTTATGCCAAAACTCCGGCCGATGTTGAACAAGCTTTATCCTCGTCCAAAAGAACGCTGGAAGATTTTAAAGCATTGGTTTCACCCGCTGCTGCACCATACCTGGAGCAAATGGCACAGATAAGTCAGCAATTAACCCAGAAACGTTTTGGTAAAGTATTGCAAATGTATGTGCCGCTATATTTATCGAATGAATGCAACAATATCTGTACGTATTGTGGTTTCAGTTATGACAATAAGGTTAAACGTAAAACACTTTCCATGATGGAAGTGATGCAGGAAGTGGCAGCCATTAAAGAAATGGGTTATGAACATGTGCTGCTGGTTACCGGTGAAGATAACGTGAATGTTCATGTAGATTATTTTAAAAAAGTACTGCAACTCATTCGCCCGCATTTTGCGCACATTTCTATGGAAATACAACCCATGGATGAGGAAGACTATGCGCAACTTATCCACTTTGGTTTAAATACGATTTTGGTTTACCAGGAAACCTATCACCAGGAAGATTATAAAAAGCACCATCCTAAAGGGAAAAAATCAAATTTTAAATACCGAGTGGAAACACCAGACCGCCTGGGTAAAGCAAACATTCATAAAATGGGACTTGGTGTATTGATCGGTCTTGAAGATTGGCGTACAGATTGTTTTTTTACAGCACTCCACCTCAACTATCTCGAAAAAAAATACTGGCAAAGTAAGTACAGCCTTTCTTTTCCAAGACTCCGCCCTTACAGCGGCGGACTGGAGCCTAAGGTAGAAATGAACGACCGGGAACTGGTACAACTGATCTGTGCTTACCGTTTGTTTAATGAAGAAGTAGAACTGTCTATCTCTACCCGTGAATCGCCAGCGTTCAGGAACAACATTATTAAACTTGGCATTACGTCCATCAGTGCCGGCTCAAAAACCAATCCTGGCGGCTATACCGTTGCACCGGAATCACTGGAGCAGTTTGAAATCAGTGATGAACGAAGTCCAGCCGAAATTTCCCGCCTCATTACTGCACAAGGGTACGAAGCCGTATGGAAAGATTGGGATAATTGCTTAGCTTAATTGACAAATATGCTTACGAAAGAGGAACTGAAACAATATCAGCGGCAGGTGATTTTACCTGAATTAGGTATAGATGGACAGGAAAAATTAAAGGCCGCGCAAGTATTGATGATTGGTGCGGGTGGTTTGGGATGCCCGGTTTTACAATATCTGGTAGCTGCCGGGGTGGGCAATATTGGCATTGTAGACCATGATGTGGTTGAATTAACCAATTTGCACCGTCAAATTTTATATGCTGCTGCAGATGTAGGTAAACCCAAAGCACTAACCGCCAGGGAAAAATTAACGCAGCTTAATCCCTTGGTAAAAATTACTGCCTACCAGGAAAGGTTAACAGCGGTTAATGTGCAAAAGCTAATCAGTTCCTATGATCTGATTATTGATGGTTCAGATAATTTCCCTACACGATACCTGGTGAACGATACCTGCGTATCTGCAAATAAACCCTTGGTTTTTGGTTCTATTTATAAGTTTGAAGGACAGGTTTCTGTATTCAATCATCAGCAGGGACCAAATTACCGGGATCTTTTTGAAGAGCCTGCAGCTGAAGGGGAAGTACCAAACTGTAATGAAGTGGGCGTAATCGGTATGCTGCCCGGTATCATCGGTACCCTAATGGCCAATGAGGCAATTAAAGTGATTTGTGGCTTTGGTGAAACATTGTCTGGCAGGTTGCTCACCATGAACGCACTCGATTGCAGCGTGAATATCTTTAACATTGCTACGCAAAAGCAAAACAGCTCCATGCCGCTAACGGCTGAAAATAATCCGGATGATGGAGAGAAACATGAAATTTCGATAAACCGCCTTAAAAACTGGCAAGCTGCAACACCAGCAGAAGTTTTTTTGGTTGATGTGCGTGAAGATTACGAATTCGAAGAATTTAACATTGGGGGCATAAATATTTCCTTATACCATCTTCACGAACATCTTTCAACATTTCCGGCTGATCAGAAACTGGTATTCATCTGCCAGACAGGGCAGCGGAGCAAGATGGCGGTAAACATGGTTAAGCCATTCTTTAAAGGAGAAATTTTTACTGTAAAAAATGGGATTGATGGATATGCGCTATAAGTATGTTTCTATACTTACCATTGCCGGATCAGATAGTGGTGGCGGTGCTGGAATACAGGCAGATATCAAAACATTCAGTGCGCTTGGGTGCTATGGTACTTCTGCGATTACCACGGTTACCGTTCAGAATACTGTAGGTGTCTCGGCAGTCCATTCCATTCCGGCAGAAATTGTTCAGGGACAAGTCATCGCTGTACTGGAAGATATTCAGCCTTCAGCAATTAAAATCGGGATTATTCCTGAAGCAGCTCAGGTACATGCCATTTCAGAAATTTTAAGCATTTACCCAAAAATTCCGGTCATCCTGGATCCGGTCATGGTATCTACCAGTGGATTTCAGCTGATCGAAAATGACGCCATTAAAGTCCTCCAAAGGGAATTATTTCCTTTAAGTCATTTGGTTACACCAAATATCGATGAAGCTGAAATCTTAGCAGCCATAAAAATCCACACCATTGATGATATGATACAGGCTGCCAGAAGTATCCTTCAAACGGGATGTAAAGCCGTTTTAATTAAAGGAGGCCATATGAAAGGACCAGACCTTTATGATGTTTATCTTGATCAGAATGGAACAGAAAAAACCTTCCGCTCAACGACAATCCAAACACCAAATACCCATGGAACAGGCTGCACGCTCTCTGCCGCCATTGCTGCCTTTATAGCGCTAGGCCATGATCTGCCCGAATCTATTCAAAGAGCGAAAAGTTTTGTGCAGGAAGCCATCAGCGCAGGTGCTGATGTTAAAACGGGAAATGGTAAGGGGCCTTTAAATCATTTTCATAAGACGCAGGATCTGATTAAGAAAGCGCTGGAATAAATGCGATTGACATAAATATTTCATCATGACAGTTCACTTCATAAATCATATTCTGACCATTTTTACATTATAGATATGGAAAATGTTGTCGGTTCTGAAAGTGCCTGAATGCAGTATCGAAATCCTCAAAAAACTTCATTTTCCGCCAACAAAAAGCTGTTGATAATGTTATTTTTGTAACATGCAGATCAGGCAACCCATCCGGAATATTCAGGATTTTTTATTGAGTACATATTTTGCCGATGGTTTGCGCATTACCATGGGCGTCCTCCTGCCCTCACTTATCCTGGCACAATTCTCCATGCTGAAATATGGCATGACTTTATCTTTAGGTGCCTTGTGTGTGAGCATTGTGGATAGTCCGGGGCCAATGGTACACCGGCGCAATGCCATGCTGGTTACAACTGCTTTAATTTTTGTTTTTTCTATTTTAACCGGCCTCACCAATAAAAGTGAGTATTTTGTCGCTTTCCTGCTTGCTGTCTCGAGTTTTGTATTTTCAATGTTTTACATTTATGGCATTCGTGCGGCATCTGTGGGTACAGCTGTTCTGTTGATTATTGTCTTAAGTATCGATGATCTTCGCCCCTGGCAGGAAGTGCTCAAATATGCCTTCATGGTGCTGGCGGGAAGCCTTTGGTATACCGGACTAAGCTATTTTTTTTACAGACTTCGCCCTTTCCGCCTGGTGCAGCAATCTTTAAGTGATTCTATTTTTGAGGTGGCCGAATTTTTAAGAGAAAAGGCAAAATTTTATCATCAGCATGCCAATTACGATAAAACCTACGCAGAACTGCTTCAATTGCAGGTTTCTGTTCATGAGAAACAGGATGCCGTTCGTGAATTATTGTTCAGGACAAGGGAAATTGTTCGTGATTCAAGTCCGGAAGGCCGGTTTTTGTTGTTGGTTTTTGTAGATATGGTTGACCTTTTTGAACAGGTCATGTCAACTTATTACAATTACGAGCATTTGCATGAACAATTTGATAAAGCCGGGATTTTAAAAGATTATGAGATGGCCATCAAACGGATCTCCTATGCGCTGGATGATATTGCTTTTGCCCTGAAAAGTGGTGGGAAACCAGTGCTTTCTAAAAGGTTGTTAATTGAGATTGAAAGGCTTAAAATTAAGATCAATGAACTGGAAAAGAATAACGTCAACCAGGAATATAATACGCTGGGCATCATTGCACTTAAAAATATTGAGGTAAACATCGAAAATATCCTGGCCCGGGTAAAAACGATCTTCAGTTACTTTAAGGTAAGAACGAGTCAGGATATCCGCAAAGCGGAGGTAGATACTGAAAAGTTTATCACCCGGCAGAAATTCGATTTTAAACTTTTTACAGAAAACTTAACTTACAGCTCCTCTACTTTCAGGCATTCGCTGAGGGTTACAGTAGTGATGCTCCTTGGGTTTGTAGTGGCTGAAATCCTGAATTTTTCGCATAGTTACTGGATTCTGTTAACGATTCTGGTGATTTCCAAACCTGGCTTTAGTTTAACAAAAGAGCGCAATTATCAGCGCTTAATTGGCACTACCGTAGGCGCTTTTATAGGGATGGGTGTACTGACTTATATTGATGACCGCCATACCCTGTTTTTTATCCTGCTGATCTGTATGATCGGCAGTTATAGTTTCCAAAGGAAAAACTATGTAGTGAGTGTGTTGTTTATGACGCCCTATATCCTGATCTTATTTGATTTTCTTGGGATGGGTTCTATTGCACTCGCAAGGGAGCGCATTTACGATACCTTTATTGGCTCGGGCATAGCCCTTTTGGCAAGTTATTCCCTATTTCCTACCTGGGAGCGTGAAAAGTTAAAAGAAGCCATGTTGAATATCATCAAGGCAAATAAGGCTTATTATGAACAGGTGGCCGGCTTGTATTTTGAAAAAAACTACAGCAGAACAGATTATAAATTAGCCAGAAAAGAGGTTTATGTGAGTACAGCAAACCTGGCCTCACTCTTTCAGCGCATGTTTTCTGAACCTAAAAGCAAACAGCTTTTTATTAAGGAGGTGCACCAGTTTACCACGCTGAACCATTTATTGTCTTCCTACGTGGCTACATTATCCTTATACAATAAAGAACATGCCTTTACTTTTGAGAGTTTCGATGCCCTGAAGCCAATGTCAAATAATACGGAATACTTATTTGATATGGCGATTGAAAACCTGGAGCAAAATAAGGGTACTTTAGATAATGTACCACTGATCAGAATGGCAGATACCGGTTTTAAAATTCATCAGGGACAGGACCTGATTCCGGAACAATTTGATCTGATACAGAAAGTGGCCTATGATATTTATAAGCTGACCTTAAAGATTAAAATATAATTTCCTTGCAGCGCACTTCCAGTGGTAAACCTTCTGAATAAGAAGGTCTTGAATCTTTTCAACGACCTAACCCATTCTGAGCGGCTCAAACAATGGCCGCAATGCTTTGTTAGATTTAAAAACAAAGACATATTTTATCATGGAAAAATTATATACAGCTGAAGTTACAGCTACAGGCGGCAGAGATGGTCACGTTAAATCAAGTGATGGAATTTTAGATTTTGAATTAAGAAAGCCAAAGGAAATGGGTGGCCAGGGTGGTGCTACAAATCCGGAAGAACTATTTGCAGCTGCCTGGGGACCATGTTACCTGGGCGCATTGGGTTCTGTTGCGGAACGTGAGGGCGTAGATATAAGTGAAGCAAATGTTAAGGTGTTGGTTTCGTTTAATAAGGACGGAAATGCTTTTGCATTATCTGCTGATTTGGATGTTCATATCCCGGGCATTACGCTGGAAGAATCTCAGTCTATTGCAGATAAGGCTCACCGTGCTTGTCCATACTCTAAAGCTGTAAAAGGCAATATTGAGGTAAGGGTAACAGCCGTATAAGCAATTCACTCTTATTATAGTTGATGTCAGTCTCGACAAATCGGTATTGGTTTGTCGAGACTTTTTTGCTGGTGATGAAAATAAATAACATTCAACAGTTTCCTGACTGTCAGGCTTATATAGCGGCATAAAAAATATTCGTTATATCTCCTACTTTTACAAGTGTGTGAGCAGGCCTGCCATTTTTAAACGCATCACGTGCTTTTAACCCTAAGAGTTCAAACATCGCCATATCATCAATAAAAGCAGGATTAGCTGTGGTTAGTAATTTGTCTCCTGCAAAAATGGAACTGGCACCGGCCATAAAGCAAAAGGCTTGTTCTAAAGTGCTCATTTCATTTCTACCAGCAGGTAAATTTTCCCGGTGGATGGTAGCTGCTTCATAAACCAGATCCAGAAATGGCCGGTTATAAATTTCGAGGATTTCTTATTTGCTCCGGTTGTGTCTTGTCGTTTTCATTGGATCAGAGTTTAGATTCATCATCTATAATAAAAGTTTACTGGCCAGGCCTAAAATCAGCATGAAGCCAAAAACATCGGTAAAGGTAGTAATGATGATGGAAGATGCAATAGCCGGATCAATTCCCACCCGTTTTAAAATTAACGGAATGCCGGCACCTGTTATACCTGCAATAAGGAGGTTACCTGTCATGGCAAGGAAGATCACCACCCCCAGCATCGGATTGCCGTCAAAAAAAACAGCAAATACAAATACAATTAAACCATTTACGGCACCATTGATTAAACCAACGGTAAACTCTTTCAATACCGTTCTGTACGCTTGTTTATCCGTCAGGTCATAAAGGGAAATACGCCTTACAGTAACGGCAAGTGCCTGTGTGGCAGCGTTTCCACCCATACCGGCAATGATGGTCATATAGGCCGCAAGTGAAGGAATGAGCTGAATGGTCGGGTCAAAATACCGCACAACCGATGAAGCAAGAAATGCTGTCCCCAAATTGATCACCAGCCAGGGCAAGCGCGATTTTACAGCTTCCACCCAATTTCCGCTTAATTCCTCATCTTCTGATACCCCTGAAATCTTTAAGATATCCTCCGTACTTTCTGCTTCCATAACATCGATCACATCATCGAAGGTGATCCTACCGAGTAATTTCTGATGTTCATCAATTACCGGAATACTGGTAAGGTTATATTGAGAAATCAGGTTGGCTACTTCTTCCTGATCGGTATCCGGATGCACATAAACCGCATCTATTTTAACCAGTTCGGTAATTTTAGCATTATGCCTGGCCTTAATAATATCTTTTAAAGAAACAATCCCCCTGAAAATGTCCTCATCATCTACGACATAAATGGTATAAAATTCTTCCATCTCCTCACTCTGGCGGATAATTTCATCGATTGCATCCTTTTTAGTGAGGTTAATGTTTACGCAGATCAGCTCGGTGTTCATTAAACCACCAGCCGTTTTTTCGTCGTAAGTTAAGAGGTTTCTGATTTCCGAAGCATGTTCATCCTGCAGATCTTCCAGAATTTCATTTTGCTCGTGATCTTCCAGTTGCGAGATAATGTCTGTGGCATCATCGTAATCCAGTTCTTCGATTACTTCTGTACGCTTATCCGGATGAAGCTGAAAAAGTAAATTCTCAGGGTGAGATTCCTCATCCATTTCTGAGATAATCTCAGATGCAATTTCTGCCGGAAGGAGGTTAATAATATGCTGCTGCTCAGATTGATCTAAACGCTCAAAGAGTATGGCAATTTCAGAGGCATGATAATCATCTAAAACCGCCTTTAAGATTTCATCACCAGCTAAAATTGCATTTTTAACCTTTAGTACGTCGCTTTTATCAATTTCGAATGACTGCATTTATAACCTAACCTAAAACTTTCTAAAGCTACTAATAAAAAGTTTTTAAAACCTATTCTTTGCCCATCATTTCAGAGATCACGTGAATGGTTTTCCACTTTTGATGTCCACTCACAAGCATTATTCAAATGAAATGCAGCATCAGAATGTTTAACCTGATTAGATTTCACAAGTCATTAATTAACGTTGGATGCAGTGTTTTTATTTAAACCAGCCCTTACGCCAAAAATAAATGACTTGCGCCAAAGCAATCACCCCCATTACAATCCAGGTCCATAAATAACCATGCGGACTATACAGTTCGGGCATATTGTGTGGCAGAATTTTCCCGGTTACCGGATCTTCGCGGCTAAAGTTCATGCCATAAATACCGGCAATAAAGGTTAAGGGAATAAAAATGGAAGAGATAATGGTGAGCACCTTCATAATTTCATTCATCCGGTTGCTGGTGATGGATAAGTTCATATCAATATTTGCAGAGGCAATCTCTTTCAGCGACTCTATAAAATCAATGATCTGGATGCAATGGTCGTAGGCATCCTTCATATAGGTCTTGGTTAAATCAGAAATCAAGGCGCTATCGGTCCGGATGATATCATTGAGTTTATCCCGTTCCGGCCAGGCTACTTTTCTGATGGTGATCAGCGATCGCTTGATGGCCTGCGTATCGTACATGATTCTTCTATCAGGATGATCATAAAGCCGATCTTCAATGGCATCTAATTCTTCTCCCCAGAAATTAAGCAAGGTAAAATAGTTATCTACAATCACATCCATGATGGCATACATCAGATAGCTGCTGCCGCCAATCCGGATATTGCCCTTCCCCACTTCCAATCGTTTTCTTACCGGTTCGAAACAATCTGCATAGGTTTCCTGAAAGGTGATCAGGGTGCGTTCTGACAAAATAAAGGAGACCTGGTCATTGCATAAAACATCTTCATCTCCTAAATATAAGTGCCTGCTTACTGCAAATAAGTATTTATCATTATCATACTCATCCAGCTTTGGCCGCTGGTAAGAATTGGTAATGTCTTCTAAAACCAACCTGCTGATATCGAATTTTTCAAAAAGTGTTTCAAAAATATTCGGATCTCCCAGTCCTTTTATATCAAACCAATAATAAAAATCTTTATTCTTAACCAGCTGGTCGATGTTATTGATATGGGGTAATTCTTCCTTTTTGTAGGTTCCCTCATGATAAGAATGCAGTGTTATTTTAGGTTTCAACGCATTATCATCAATTTCATACAGCCCCGGACTGGTGCCTGGAACAGGTACATTATAATGTTTATGCCGGTTGCGTGGTTTACTTTTTCCCATTACAGATATAATTTGGCCTGCGGCCCCTGATTAAACAGCAGGTCTACAATACTTAAATTTGGCAAAAATTCATGCCTGTCTTCAAAAACCTGATAATAAGGCTTATTGTTTGCCTGCAGTTCAGCTTTCTTCGGATTCATCATGCCCCGGTAATCCAGTTCAGCAGGAATATCATCCTGATAATCTGATGTTACTTCGAGTTCGAAAGGAAGTTTCAATTTTTTATTTAACCAGGCCAGTAATTCCAGGTTATAATCAAACAGGAAATCAAATTTTTCATGATAAAAACGTGCCAGCTCATCCTCATAAAATTCAAAGTAGGCAGAACTCCGGTAGCAGGTTTCTAAACTGAGCCAATGTAAACGCTGCCATTTAAAATCATAGCTGATGCGTACATCTTTCATTTTAGTATGGTTTTTAGCCCCTTTTATGATCGGAACAGTTAAATCCAGCTTACCATTGGGCGAATAGATACTGGCCCGGTTACGGTAGGTTTGTTTCGCCAGGTGTTCGTTTTTTTCAATTAAAAAATCCTGCCCCACCTTTTGCAATAAACTAAAATAGCCTACCGGCGGAAGATAAAATAATGGAAGTATAGCTGTATTCTGCATTTGAAAATTTATGTTTGTAGCTGAAACGTTTTAAAAATAATGATTAAAAGAGGATTTGCGCATATAGGCGTATTTTTTTTATTTCTGATTTCGCTGCTGCCTCTGCCCCTGCTCTTTTTTTTTGCAAGATTACTATATTATCTGCTTTATTACCTTATCGGCTATCGAAAAAAAGTGGTTCGCGGGAATTTAAGGCAATCATTTCCCGAAAAATCTGAATCTGAAATTATTGAAATTGAAAAAAAATTCTTTAGATTTTTATCTGAACTCATTTTCGAAATTGTAAAAATGACTACCATTTCAAAAAAGGAGACCCTGAAAAGAGTCACTTTTGAAGGTTTGGAACATCTGGAAAAACATTTCAAAGCTGGTGAGAGTGTGCTGGCCTGTACCGGTCATTATGGAAACTGGGAACTGGGAACGCTCGCCCTGGGCCTAAACCTATCTGCCAAAACACTGGTGATTTATAAACCCATGAGCAATAAAATATTTGAATCATGGTTTAGCAAAATCCGTACACAATACGGCAATATTTTTATTGCGATGCGACAAACCTTAAGAGGTATGACTGCGTATAAGAATGAACCTACCCTTTTATGTTTTGCCAGTGATCAGGCACCTACAAGAGAGGAAACCAGGTATTTCGTAGATTTTCTAAATCAGCCCACCGCGGCTTTGCTGGGCGTAGAAAAGATTGCAAAATCGACAAACAGACCGATTTATTATTTTAAGGTAACCGTTGTAAAAAAAGGTTACTACCATGTCAAAGTGCTGCCTATGTGTTTAAATCCTTCAGCAATGAAAGATTATGAAATCACAAACCTGCATTTCAAATTTTTAGAAAATATTATTAAAGAACAGCCTCAATACTGGCTTTGGAGCCACAAACGCTGGAAATTTAAACCTGAATAATGTCAATGAATCCCGCTGTAGCCGTTGTGATCTTAAACTGGAATGGAAAAGCATTTCTGGAAAAATTTTTGCCTGGAGTATTACGCTCTGAATATGATAACCTACAGGTTATTGTTGGCGATAATGCTTCTACAGATGATTCCATTTCTTTCTTAGAGGAGCATTTCCCCACGGTTGAAATTTTAAAGAATGATATTAATTATGGTTTTGCAGGTGGCTATAATAAGGTACTGGAGCGCGTATCAGCTGATTATTACATTCTCCTAAACTCGGATGTGGAAGTCACTGCCAATTGGATTAAGCCGGTTATCTCTTTAATGGAAAGCGATGTTAAAATTGCGGCGGCACAACCTAAAATCAAATGGCAGCTGAATAAAGAGCAGTTTGAATATGCCGGTGCGGCTGGTGGCTACCTGGATATCTATGCCTATCCTTTTTGTCGCGGCCGTTTATTTAATGTTTATGAATTTGACAGCGGACAATACGATGAACAATCAGAAGTGTTCTGGGCAAGTGGTGCTGCTTTTTTTATTAAAAGTCAATATTGGAAAGAAACCGGCGGGTTGGATGCCGACCTTTTTGCCCATATGGAAGAAATTGATCTTTGCTGGAGATTGAAAAACCTGGGTTATAAAATCATGTATTGTCCGGATGCTGAAGTTTACCATGTAGGTGGCGGTACCTTACAAACCGAAAACCCATTTAAAACCTATCTTAATTTTAGAAATAACCTGATTATTATGCAGAAAAACCTCCCTGCAACTGATGCCATTTTCAGGATTGCGATCAGGATGTGTATTGATTTTATTGCCTGGTGGCACTTCCTGCTCAGCGGAAAGCCTAAATTTACTTTAGCTGTAAGTAAGGGACACTGGCATTTTATCAAATCAATCAATAAAACGAATACCAAGCGAAAATTGCATCAGAAACCATATATACAACACGCCGGAGTTTATAATAATAGTGTGGTATGGGCCTTTTTTATAAAAAAAATCAGGTCTTTTGCAAATCTACGCTAGCAGCTTAGGTGATGTCAATAGCGTTTTTGATCTAATACATTAAATTTTTAACCGTGATAAAACCACCTTTAATAACCAAGGCTTCTATCCTCAGGTACTATTATTTAATGATCAAACTTTCCAAAGCCAAACGATAGCCATCCATTCCAAAACCTGTTAATACACCCTGGCAATTTTTTCCGGTTAAAGAGATATGCCGGTACTCTTCGCGAGCATAAATGTTAGAGATATGTACTTCAACCACTGGCGTTTTAATAGCGGCAATAGCATCTGCCAGAGCAACCGATGTATGTGTGTAGCCACCGGCATTTAATATGATTCCATCAAAACTAAATCCGATCTCATGAAGCTTATTAATTAATTCCCCTTCTACATTACTCTGGTAATAATCAATTTCTATGTTTGGGTAAAGTGCTTTTAGTTCCTGAACATAATCTTTAATACTGGTATTACCGTAAATAGAAGGTTCTCTAACACCCAATAGATTTAAATTCGGGCCATTTATAATTTGTACTTTCATGCTGATATTATCTTGTGGAGCTTGTAAAGCTAATATTATTTATCTCCCACACTTATTGAATTGCAATTATACGGAATCCTAATAAAATTATTCGTTATATTATATTGAATACGACGACTCCAGCAATTCATCCTATCTTTGGATTTAAAATGGAGTATCATTTCTGTTTTCAAATCCATTAAATTTATACACTGTGTGGGATTCATATATTAAAGGTTTCAGGTCTTACTTAAAACTAGAAAGATCGCTTTCAGGCAATTCAGTGGAAGCCTATCTGGGTGATATCAGTAAACTCACCCAATATTATGAATCCATCCACCAGGCACCCGGTTTAAATGAGGTTACAGTGGCCGATTTAAAGGCTTTTTTATCCTGGTTAAATGATTTAGGCATGCTGGCCAGTACACAGGCACGTGTGATTTCAGGGTTAAAGGCTTTTTTTACTTACCTCATGATGGAAGAGCTGATTACCCATAATCCGGCAACGTTAATTGATGCACCAAAATTAAGCAGGAAACTTCCTGACACGCTGAATATTCATGAAATCAATGAACTGATAGATGCTATAGATGCCTCCCGGCCGGAAGGTATGCGTAACAAGGCGATTATAGAAGTGTTATATGGTTGTGGTTTACGCGTAACGGAGTTGACAGAACTGAAAATTTCCAATCTTTACCCGCAAATTGAATTTATTAAAGTGATTGGAAAAGGAAACAAAGAACGTTTGGTTCCTATCGGAGGTGTGGCCTTGAAACTGCTCGATATTTATATGCATCAGATCAGGGTGCACATGAAGATTAAAAAAGGAAACGAGGACTTTATTTTTTTAAACCGTTTTGGCGCTAAACTGTCCAGGATTTCCATTTTTAACCTGATTAAAAGCCTGGCGGCAGCCATAGGATTGAAGAAAACCATTAGTCCACATACTTTAAGGCATTCTTTCGCAACACATTTAATAGAAGGCGGGGCAGATTTAAGGGCAGTTCAGGAAATGCTTGGACATTCCAGCATCACCACTACCGAAATTTATACGCATATTGACCGCGATTATTTACATGAAGTAATTACACAATTTCATCCGAGAGCTTAGCCCTGATCATCCTGTCTTTTCCCTGCATGTCTTTTTTTAACTCAATGTTGTTAAACCCTTTGTCGTTTAACATATTCACCATTTCTTTAGTCAGGTATTCATTGATCTCAAAATACAATGCGCCATTATGCTGGAGGTTATTCTTACCCAGTTCGGCAATGGCTTCATAAAAAACCAAAGGACTTTCATCAGTCACAAATAAAGCCAGATGTGGTTCATGCATCAAAACGTTTGCATGCATTTCACTTTTTTCCAGTTCCCTGATGTAAGGTGGATTGCTCACGATGATATCAAATTTCTGTTCTGTATGATAGTTACACGCATCAGCCATTACAAACGTTACCGGCATACCAATGGCTTCGGCATTCCTTGCAGCAACCGCAATGGCCTCAGGAGAAATGTCTATGGAAGTCACCACCGCATCAGGCAGGTATTTTTTTAAGGAAACAGGGATGCAGCCAGAACCTGTGCCGATATCCAATATATGGATATCTGGCCTACTTATTCCGGCATGATCCCGGATAATCCAGTCTACCAATTCTTCCGTTTCAGGCCTGGGAATCAAAACATGTTTGTTCACCTCGAATACGCTGCCATAAAAATGTGCCAGCCCAATAATATGCTGAATGGGTTTGCCGATTTTTAAATCGTTCAGGATGCTTAATAACTTCTGTTGTTCAACAAAACGAAGTGTGCTATCCTTTTCCATGCGTAATTTTACCGGCGATAAGCCCAATACATGTTCTGCAGATAAGCTGAATAAAGCTTCAGCCTCCTCCCCGCCATACATCAATTCCAGTTCAGTTTTATAGTGGGCTGCTAATGCTCCTATTTTCATTGGGCGTAAAATTACAGAATTGCAACCATAACATTTCTACATTCATCTAATCGATCGTTCATTTTTACTACTTTTGCCACAATGAGCGATGCATTTTATCTTAAAAGATGCCTGGAGTTAGCGGCCCAGGCCATTGGACATGTTAACCCCAATCCCATGGTAGGCTGTGTTATCGTAGCTGAAGGCAAAATTATTGGAGAGGGTTATCATCAGCAATATGGTCAGGCCCATGCAGAGCCTAATGCCGTGCGAAATGTAATTGAAAGGTTTGGAGACGAAGCTGCAGATTTATTTAAAAAGGCAACTGCATATGTTAACCTGGAACCTTGTGCACATTTTGGGAAAACACCGCCGTGTGCTGATCTTTTCGTAAAACATCAGCTTAAAAAAGTGGTAATTGGCAACCGTGATCCTTTTGATGGTGTAGATGGTAAAGGAATTGAAAAACTTAAAAATGCAGGTATTGAAGTTGTCAGCGGGGTTTTGGAAGAAGAATGCCGCTATTTCAACCGCAGGTTTTTCACCAGAATCGAGCAAAAAAGACCATATATCATTTTAAAATGGGCAGAAACCGCCAATGGCTATTTTGCCACTAAAGATGGTCACCAGAAATGGATTAGTGGTGCTTTGGCTAAACGGTTGGCGCATCAGTGGCGAACGGAAGAAGATGCCATTTTGATTGGCAAACAAACCGCATTAATGGATAATCCTCAACTTACATCAAGGGAGTTTCCAGGGAAAAACCCGATCCGCTTGGTAATTGATAAGAATCTGCAAATACCTTTATCAAATAATGTTTATAACGCAGCAGCTAAAACCATTATTTTTAATGAGGTTAAAACAGATGTGGTCGAAAATATTCACTACATCCAAATGGAAGATATGCATTTTTACCTCGCACAAAAAATAGCTTTTCAGCTTTACCTGATGGATATCCAATCCGTTATTATCGAAGGTGGCGCGCAAATTCTCCGGCAGTTTCTGGAAGCCGGACTTTGGGATGAAGCACGGATTTTTACCTCATCCAACAGCTGGCATGAAGGTGTAGTTTCACCCGCAATTAACGGCAACCTGGTAGAGCAGACTCAGATTCAAAAAGATCAACTTTCTATTTACATAAATAATTTAATTAAATGATATACATCATTTTAAGTGTTCTTTGCAGCGTTACAGTGGCTGTATTGTTAAAGTTGGCTAAGCGGTATCAGATTAATATCATTCAAGCGGTAACTGTTAACTATTTTACAGCTTTAACGCTTTGTTTTTTATTTTTTAAGCCTGATGTACATTTGCTTGGCACATCTGCACCATGGCCTGTTTATATAGCACTTGCCATCCTGCTCCCCTCTATCTTTCTGGTATTGGCTGCATCTGTAAAAAAACTAGGCATTGTTAAAACTGATATAGCGCAACGCTTATCATTATTCATTCCTGTTTTAGCTGCTTATTTTATTTTTAAAGAGGGATTTAACGAATATAAAATTATCGGATTAGCAATTGGTTTTCTGGCCATTATTTTAACCTTTATCCGTAAATCAGATCAGGAAGCACAATCCAAACAGTGGGTTTATCCTATTGCAGTCTTTATTGGTTTTGGTGTTATTGATGTATTGTTTAAACAAATTGCACTTTACAAAGCCTTGCCTTACACCACTTCGCTTTTTACTGTTTTTGCATTGGCTTTTATTGTATCAATTTTGCTGGTCTTTTTTATGGTCATCACCAGAAAAACCAAATTACAACTGGTTAACCTGGCCTGCGGACTAATTTTAGGCTGCTTTAATTTTGGAAACATTTTATTTTACATGAAAGCGCATAAGGCATTATCTGAAAATCCATCTACCGTGTTTGCGGCCATGAATATGGGGGTAATTGTAGTGGGCAGCTTAATCGGAATTATCATCTTTAAAGAGAAGTTAAGCAAATTAAATTACATTGGCATCTTTTTGGCCTTAGTGGCTGTTATATTTATTACTTTATCACAAAATGTTATTCGATGATGCTTATAAAACGATAGAAGGTACTGCAGCGGGTATTTTCCGTGATAAGGGAAGTAAATTTTTGGCTTATGCTTATCCAATCCGATCGGAAGATGAAGTGAAGCCTATTATCTTAAAACTTAAAGCAGAGCATGGTAAAGCCAATCATTTCTGCTATGCTTATCGTTTAACGCCTGATCGTTCAGTCTTTAGAATCAATGATGACGGCGAACCATCGGGAACAGCTGGCCGGCCGATTCTGAACTGTTTATTATCAGCAGACCTGACAAATATTTTAGTGGTGGTAGTCAGGTATTTCGGCGGAACATTATTAGGAGTGCCAGGTTTAATTAATGCTTATAAAAACGCTTGTTTAGAAGTAGTTAAGGAAAGTAAAATTATAACTAATACTGTAAACGATGTGTATGAGATCTGTTTTGATCACCTGCAAATGAATGACATTATGAAGCTGGTAAAAGATGAAAACCTGAAAATTTTAGCACAACAGTTTGATACCAGTTGCAGCCTTAAATTTGAAGTTAGAAAATCTCATTTAAACCAGGTTTTAGGTAGATTTGAAAAGATAGACAATATAAAACTAAAATACCTGCAAACCATTTAAAACCCAAACATGATGAAAATTGCAGAAAGCGACTTAATTATTAATCCTGACGGTAGTATATACCACTTAAATTTATTACCGGGTGATCTAGCAGATAATATCATCACCGTGGGCGACCCCGACCGCGTGAGCGATGTGAGTAAATACTTTGATCGCATAGAATACAAAAAGGGTAAACGGGAATTCATTACCCATACGGGCTATGTTGGAGAAAAGAGGATTACGGTCATTTCTACAGGTATCGGCACAGATAATATTGATATTGTTTTCAATGAATTGGATGCACTGGTGAATATCGATTTTAATACCAGGCAGGTTAAAGAAAAATTAACCTCACTTAATATTATCCGAGTGGGTACTTCAGGGGCTGTTCAGCCAGATCTTCCCATGGGAACCATTTTGGCTTCTTCATATGGCCTGGGTATGGATGCCTTAATGAATTTTTACCTCAGCGAACCATCAGCAGAAGAAAACGAATTGCTGGCGGCAGTTCAATTGCATTTCAGTCATCTTAAGAAGATTAATCCATACCTCACATCTGCCAGTAAAACATTACTAAATACAATCGGAAAAGGTTTGCCTCAAGGCATCACCATGACTGCACCTGGTTTTTATGCACCACAGGGGAGAATGGTCAGAGCAAAAAATGCAGTCCCGGATTTTATTAAACTCATCAACAGCTTTAATAACGGTCAGCAACGCATTACCAACCTTGAGATGGAAACTGCCGGAATTTATGCGCTGGCCAAAGTCCTCGGACATCAGGCTTTATCCATCAATGCGATCCTGGCCAGCAGGGTTAAATTTGAGTTTAGTCAGACGCCAAACCAAATTGTAGATCAGGCCATCAGGTTAGTTTTGGAGCGGATTTAACAGGAAGATATCAAGTGATAAAAGTGGCTGTATTACATTTCAAATTGATGATACAGCCGCTTTGGAAATCATATGATCAGGTAGCGGATATTTTTTCTTTAACCAGCTCATTCCCTGCTGTATCATAATAGGTGCAGGTCATATCTTTCAAATCTGTAATCCATTTTTCCACGCCGGCATCTGCAGCATGTTCACAAAACGAAATGAAACCTGTTTCTCCGGTTTGATGGATCTTCAACGCATGCTTCAACTTTTCTACAGAAGGTTCTACGCTAATCACCAAATCAGGATATTCTTCAGGACTAATCTGTAACACCTCTTCTTCGCTGGCAAAGTAAGCAGATAATCCGTTTGAAACATATACATCATTCCTTATTACCCCCATTTCATTAAGCTCTTGAATAAAATGAGGAAAATCTGATCCACTTTTAATCCTGGATGTTGCTGCGTGAATATCTTCTTTGGTAAACATATTTTATTTGTTTAATGAAACTTTATAAATAGTAGTTTGTGTATACAGATCCTCTGGTTGCAGAATGGTATTTGGAAATGAAGGAATGTTTACCGCGTTGGGATGATGCTGGGTTTCTACACAAAAGCCCTCAAAACTTCCATAGTCTCTTCCACCCTTTCCGTTTTTCACCTCTAAATACTTGCCGGTATATAAATGTGCAATGGGTTCTGTCGTATAAACACTTAAAGTTAAACCGCTTTGCATTTCTGTTGTTTTGCTCGCCAGAGAGAGATCGCCATAAATTTTATCCAATACAAAAGATTGATCATATCCGGTGCTTTCGTTCCAATCCTTGCCAATCTCTTTTATCGACGTAAAATCAAGTGGTGTACCTGCAACAGGGATCAATTTTCCGGTTACAGAATAACCCTCATCCTGTTCCAGGTAATTTGAAGCGAAGATTTGCTGCTGATGTTTACTGACATTTCCACCTGTTGGCGACAGATTAAAATAACCATGATGGGTTAAGTTTATCGGAGTAGCAGCGTCGGTTTCAGCTTCGTAACTTAAAATCAATTCATTATTTTCAGTTAATTGAAAGGTTAAATCGACAACTAAATTTCCCGGGAAATGCTCCTCACCATCTATACTTTCATATTGCAGGGTAACTGCGTTCTGGTCTTCCTCAATCTCGATGATATCCCATACTTTTCTATCAAAACCTACCAAACCACCATGCAGGGTGCTGTCAGCAGTATTCAGGGCCAGCTGATAATTTTCGGCACCAACAGTAAATTTACCACCTTTAATCCGGTTGGCATATCTTCCTATCACAGCACCTATGTAAGGGTATTCTTTTAAATATTCAGGATCAGTGTATTGCTCAAGCGTATCAAATCCAAGCACAATATCCTGTTTTTCGCCATTGATATTTTCGACGATGAATTGATTAATAATTGCACCATAATTGAATATTTTCACGTAAGTGCCTTTGCTGTTGGTGAGTTCAATGGCGAATACTTCCTCACCATCAATAAATTTACCAGTTGATATTTGCTGAACGCTCATAAATTGTAACTTAGGGCTTTTGTTTCTGAAACAAACATACCATTATTACTCGCTTTTAATAAATATTTTTAGCCAAATGAAAATTGAACTCGCACAAAAATTTGCTGAAGAATACAACAAAATTGCAGATGCAGTTTATTTTACTCCCGGACGTGTAAATTTAATTGGCGAACATATTGACTATAATGGTGGTTTAGTGATGCCTTGTGCCATCACAATGGGAACCTGGCTGGCTATATCAACAAATGAAATAGATTCTTACCGGTTGAAGAGTTTAAATTTTGAAGAAAAAATAACTGTTAAAAGTGCTGAAGTACAGGACAAAAAGGGAGGCCATTGGGCAAATTATCCGATAGGTATTATCAATGAATTTCTTAAAGATGGCAAGAAAATTCCCGGACTGGATTTTCTTTTTTTTGGAAATATTCCAATTGGTTCTGGCCTTTCCTCTTCCGCTTCCATTGAAATGGCTACCGCATTTGCTTTAAATGACTACTTTAACCTGGGATACGATAAGCTTGATCTGGTGAAGATGGCCAAACGCGTAGAAAACGATTTCATTGGTTTAAACTCCGGCATTATGGATCAGTTTGCTGTGGCCTTTGGTGAAAAAGATCAAGCCATCGTATTAGACTGTGAAACGTTGAAATATAAAATGGTTGATCTGGACTTGGGAAACCATGTTTTAGCCATTATCAACACCAATAAACCCAGGGAACTTGCAGACTCCAAATACAATGAACGTGTGGCGGAATGTCAGAAGGCTTTAAATTTATTGAATGAGGAAATTACCCTTCATTATCTTTGTGAACTGACTGCAGAAAAATTTGCCCTGCACAGTCATTTAATTAAAGATGAAATAGTATTGAACCGTGCCACTCATGTAGTTAAAGAAAATAACAGGGTGCATCAGGCGGTCAAAACATTGAATCATGGCGATCTGAAAGAATTTGGTCGTTTAATGTATGCCTCTCATCAATCGCTCAGAACCCTTTATGAGGTTAGCGGTAAGGAACTGGATGCAGTGGTTGATTACTGCTTAACTGATGAACATGTGCTTGGTGCCAGGATGACTGGTGCTGGTTTCGGTGGATGTGCAATTGCAATTCTTGAAAGGGGTTTTGAGGAAGACTTTTCCAAAAAACTTACAGATTTTTATATAGAGCGGATCGGTTACCCAGCTGCAATCTATATCAGTGAAATTGGTAGCGGCCCGCTAAAACTTTAAATTAAAATTCAATATTTAGATAATGCCATGAACGATGATTTACCTCTGCATGGCAAAGATGAGCATGAGAAAATTAAAATTAGACGAATTAAACCGTCCGGATGTTGAGGCATTTAAGGCACAGGAAAAATTGCCGGTAGTTGTGGTTTTAGATAATGTAAGAAGTATGCATAATGTGGGTTCCATATTTCGCACGGCAGATGGTTTTGCTTTAGAAAAAGTAATTTTATGTGGCATTACCGCGCAGCCGCCACACCGTGAAATTGAAAAAACTGCACTTGGAGCGACACAGTCGGTAGACTGGCTTCATTACCCGGATACCGTTTCTGCGGTGGAGGAGCTTAAAACATTGGGATATGAAATTGTTGCCATTGAACAAGCTGAAAACAGTACGATGCTGAATACCTTTAAACCAGATCCAAGTAAAAAGTATGCTTTAATTTTTGGCAACGAAGTAGATGGTGTAAGTGATGAAGTAATGGCTCAAATTGATGAGTGTATTGAAATTCCGCAGTTTGGAACCAAACATTCTTTCAATATTGTGATTTCTGCCGGAATTGTTTTCTGGGATTTCTTTGCTAAATTAAGGTTATAGGCAATCCTTCAGCAGCACATATCTTCTATCTACAAATAATTGGCTAAATGCTAAATTGTATACAAAACTATACATCCGATAACCTAAACTTAATCTTAATGTAACATTCTTGTGCAATTAATTTTACCTTCTAATCTCCTGACGGCTTGATGATTGACGTATTATTTCGACTTTGGCAAGGTTTTTTCTAACTAGTGACAAAACAGTAGGATCAAAATACTGTTTAACAAATATAAAATAGAGAAATGAATACGAGAATTACAAAATCAGCAATGTTGGTTGCATTATTGGGATTATCATCACAATTATTTGCACAAGAATCAACACCAACTACCTCTGGTAGATTTGGTAAACAACCTTTAAGAACCTGGAGTGTAGGTGCTCAGGGAGGTATATTCAGCCAGAATACTTTTTTAGGTGCTGGAAGTGTTACTGCCAGAGAATTTAAAAGTATCGGTTATGGTGCTTTTGTTAAAAAACAAATCTTACCGGCTTTAGGCTTACAGGCAGACTTTTTACGTGGTGAAATGAAAACCATCGTAGCACCTAACTTAGAACAGAAAAACAGCATCAACTGGGCTGGATCATTAACTGCAGTATTAAACATTGCTAACTTCAGCTTAAATACTGAAAACGCGGTATTGATTCCTTACATTAAGGCAGGTGCCGGTTATATGGCTTCTGATTCTCAGGTAGGAACTACTCAGGTTTTCACAGACAGAGAAGGCTGGTACATCCCAACAGGAGTTGGATTTAAATTTGGTGTATCAAAAGGCATCAACATTGATTTAGGTTATGATATTAATTTCATCAAATCATCACCAACAGTTAAAAGTGCTTACTTAGAAAACAGGTATTCTTACTCTCACGTAGGTTTGGAGTTTGCTTTGGGTAACAAAGAAAATTCTCAATTACAAAACTACAGTGCTGTTGCGGATCTTCGCAAACAAAGTGCTGAAGAAAGTGCTGAATTAAGAAGAGCATTATCTACTGCTGAGCAAAATGCACAACGTGACAGAGATCAATATGCTAAAGATATGGCTGATTATGATAATGATGGTGTAGCGAACAAATTTGACAAATGCCCTGGAACAGGTTCAGGAACTGTAGTTGATGGTTCAGGTTGTCCAATCAAAGTACAACGCGAAATCATCAGAGAAACTAAGGTAATCACTGAGGAAGACCGTAAAGTAGTTAAAGATGCAATTTCAAACTTAGAATTTGATTTAGGTAAATCAACTATCCGTTCTAAATCATACGCAAGCTTAAACAGGGTTGCTGGGTTATTGGTAGACAAAAACTTTAGCTTAAAATTAGCTGGCCACACCGATAACACTGGTGGCAGAGAGTTAAACTTACGTTTATCTAAAGAAAGAGCAGAATCTGTAAAAGCTTATTTGGTATCTCAGGGTGCTAATGCTTCCAGAATCGAAGCTACTGGTTACGGACCTGATCAACCGATTTCATCTAACAAAACTGCGACTGGTCGTCAGGAAAACCGTCGTGTAGAATTTACATTATACTAGTCAACAGTAAAATGAAATAGAAAAGCCCCGATGAAAATCGGGGCTTTTTGTGTTTTAAACTTTTCGCCATCTCACTGGCCATGGCCAATTAAGATAATCCCTTTTTATTTTTGTAGGTCATTTTAGCTTTAGTACCTGCGCTATAGTTGTAGTTTTTTAGGTTACTCGCTTTCTTTTCGTGAAATGCAGCGCCTCGTTCAGACTGCTCTTCCTCATCATCCCCCTTCTTTTTCTTCGGTTTGGTGGTGGGATCAACTATTTTCAAATCTTCCGGTAATTCCATGACATCCATCCGCTGGCCAATGGCCTGCTCAATCTTTTTTACTTCACTCAGTTCAATATCTGTTGAGAAAGTAATGGCAACCACTTCATCATCATTATGCTTAATGATCCGCTGAATTAAGGTTTCCTTTTGCTCCGGTAATTCAAAATGAATAATAAAAGGAATACCCTGAATATCAAGGCTATCCAGATTTTCATTGGCTACGATGAGTACTCTTGAATTTGGGTTAGACTTAAAATCTTCGATATCATCATAACCCTTATCATCAAAAAACAATGACCGGTAAATCGCATATTCCTCATCATTGGCATGATTGAAGTTTTTGTAAACGGTTTGTGCTGTTAATCGCGTATTAACAAATACCACTACTTTATCAAAAAACTCAGTATCGTTCATTAACAGGGTTAACAAATTCAGTTTCGTTCTAAAATTAGGAACCTGATATAACATTTGCTGATACACCTCTGCCTGCTTTTCGCCGATCTCATCCACTTCAATCGTAGTGGTTGAATCTTTCATGAAAGGTGATATCATATGATTTAATTTTTCATGTATTACCTCTGTAAACACAACATGTTGAGATTTATAAGCACTGTTTGCCAATTCAACAACAGGTAATTGCAAACCCTTTTTAACAATTAATTCGGCGTTATCAACGATAAATAACTGAATTTTGTTGGTATTAAGTGCAAGTTTGAGGTATAAGGCGCGTGCCCTGTCTGGAACAGCCACGATGATATCACAACCATCAGTGATCTCATTCATTTGTGCATCAACTGCTCCACGGCTATCGATGCCTAAAATTCTGAAAGTTTTATTTCTGTTTAATAAATTAAACTGTTCCAGCACATGATCTACATGTTCAGCATCAGGAACGAGGATTAAAGCTCTTGGTGCTTCTTCAAAAGCATATTTCAACTTCATTAAAGTAGCTAAAACATAAGTTGTTGTTTTCCCCGAACCCTCCGGTCCTACTGCAATAACATCCTGACCACCTAAAATTCTAGACATGGTTTTGACCTGGATTTCTTTTGGCGTTAAAAATCCTGCATCAGTCATGGCAGCAACCAGTGGTTTGCTAAGTTTTAATTTATCTAATGACACACTTATTATTTTAATGTTTGAAATTGCAAATATCCTTAAAATAATTAGCTTTTCAGAAACTGAATTTAAAGACCCCGAAAGGTATACACTCAAATTATACGAAACTTTAATGCTTAATCGCCTTCATTTCAAAGGCATATTGGAATGGCTATCCTCAACTTGCCTATTAAATCTATCAAATATTGAAATAATTAAAAAATTATTTATCTGTAAATCAGTAAGTTAATTAAACACAACTATAAAAGACTATAAAATCCATAGATATTATATACTAATTTATATATTTGCATACATAATCATTAACTAAACAAGTGTTAAACCATTAAAAACTCAAGTGATGTCTGTTTATTTTCAATATCCTGCCATAGCTGAATATCCAAACTTGATTGAGGTCATAACTTCTCAAGTGAAAGATCAGAAAAAAATAAAAGATGAAGATACCTTAAATGATGAACTGGTAAAAGAACTGAGTGATTTTTTAGCGCTTAAATCAGTTTAATAAATACGGCCAGTTGACCGATTGGAAGGTTGGGGTTTCATAAACCCATGTACAATGGTTCGAATCCATTACTAGGCCGCTAAGTGTATCTCAAGCACTTAAAACCTGATTATGCTCAAATCAGGCAAGATTTGGTTATCTTATATTTGTTTTGTTGTTAGCAAGGCTATTCGCGATGGATAGCCTTAACTTTTTTAAGAGATTCAGCTAGATGATGTAAATACCTTTACCTTAAAGTTTCATTTTGAATAAAAAGATTTCAGGATAGTTCTATTGAGAAGTAAATCCGTTATTTCTTCTGGTTGTAAAATCTAAAATATTTTTTTTTAAGGCAAAACATTTTATTTTATTCATGGTTATCTATATAATTCACATTATACTAATCTATTACAGATTAATTTGTTTGGTTTAAAAAAGGGATTTATGGATATGAATCCCTTTTCTTTTGTGCAAATTTTTAAAGGCTTATATTCGTTGTACGAAATCAATTCCCATAATTGTGAACAGAAAACATTTTCTTTCTTCATTTATTGCTGCTGCAACGGTCATGCCTGCATTTAAAACATTAGCTAAAACAGTTGAAAATGAAGGTTCATCTTTTAAAATTCCACCGTATCTAAAACAAGGTGACATGATCGGTATCACCAGTCCTGCAGGTTATATCAATGCTGAACAAATTCAGCCATCAGTTCTGCTTATGCAAAGCTGGGGGTTCCAGATTAAAATTGGCGAAACTATTGGAAAACGTGATTTTACCTATGGCGGAACTGATAAAGAAAGGTTAGCTGATTTTCAAAAAATGCTCGATGATCCGGGTGTTAAGGCCATTATGTGTGCCCGCGGAGGCTATGGTTTTATCCGGATTATTGATCAGCTTGATTTTTCATCATTTAAGAAAAGGCCTAAATGGATTATCGGCTTTAGTGATATCACTGTGCTGCATTGCCATCTGACTAAGAATTATGGTATTGCCTCAATTCATGCGAAAATGTGCAACAGTTTCCCGGATAACTGGGCAAAGGCCGAACCCATTCAGATTGAAACCATTTTATCCATAAAAAGTGCATTAACGGGTGAGCAAATGGGTTATGCTGCCCCGGCTAATTCAAACAATCGGTTAGGAAAGGTTGATGGAATTTTAGTCGGCGGTAATTTAAGCATCATTGAAACATTGGCCGGAACTGATTCTGATTTAGATACCAAAGATAAAATGCTGTTTATTGAAGATACGGGCGAGTACCTTTACAGCATTGACCGGATGCTTTGGAATTTAAAAAGAAGTGGTAAACTGAAAAATTTAAAAGCGCTCATTATCGGTGGCTTTAAAGTTAAACCTGATGATGCAGACGAAGAGTTTGGTAAAACCATCTACGAAATTGTTCTTGAGAAAGTTACAGAATACAAATACCCTATTGCTTTTGATTTCCCTGTTGGTCACCAGCGAAATAATTATGCGCTAAAATGCGGTGTAAATCATGTGTTAGAAGTGAACGAGCTTGGCTCAGTATTAAGAACAGTTTAACTCAACTCTTGGCATCTGAATTTGTTAAGATATCAAATGAGCATATTTAAGATTGAAATTTGTTTAAATGTTCCTTTTCAAAAGAAAGATGAAAGCCCTTATAATCCCCCAATTTGTAGTAAAAATAAAATTACGTATGAAAAGTGCTGAAAAAGGCAATGTTATCAGGATTAAAGATTCCAAAAATATATGAGGAATATTTTATAGCAGTTGAAAAGCAAGCCAAAGAAAGATTTAGAGGTTCAATTTAAATCTGGCGAAAAAGCACATATTAAAAGAATACATCCTTACCGTTACTATTGTCTCTGGTCTAGGTCATTATGGCGATAAATAATGCTAAACCGTTTTCACTTCATCTTCTGCATAATCTTCAATGTCTGTGATATAATTGTTAATCAGCAGGAAATCAAATAAAGGCTTCGCTTCTGGAGTAACAGGCATATTAGAAGTAGTAACCACCTCATTTGTCTTTTTATCAAGATAAGGATAAGCAAATAACCGGACATTTGTATTGAACATATCATTCACATAGCTTAAAAGCTGACCGGAATAGTTCTCTCCTTTAAAATTAGTGGAGTTAAATACAAATTTCAGGTTGTTAATGTTTGTTGCTAAACCTACGCTTTTGGGTTTACACCGGGCCAGGTATTTGGCTAAACGATTGTGCCTGGTAAAGTTGGATACAATCACAATATTACCCGTATCGCACATTTCCTGCGCACGTTTCGCCACTGATTCCAGGTCAATATCATCAGGTGTTTCCTGTTCATCAGTTAAAACATTGGTTAATAAAACTTCAATCATCACCGCGAGATTCCCCTCCACTACCTGATTGGTACGTTTAAACTGATCGGTGGCCTTATTAAACAGATTGAAGTTTGGCAATGATTTCTGGCCGTATTTAGTCCTCAAAATCATGATATCCTTCTTATATAATAAATCCTTAGCCTGGCGGGGATGTGCATCAGCATCAAAAATGGCTGCTGCTGAAAAATCTTTCATAATCATGTAAAGATTAAGCAAGATATTATCTACTTCAGGAAAGGCAGGGCCTTTAACGGAAATTAAATCTATTTCTACCGAGCCTATGGTAAGGTTATCCGCTAAAGATTCAACCATTAACTTCGGATCCTGATAATGATAAAAAGCAGCGTAAAGCAAATTCACCCCAATAATTCCCAGTACACGTTGCTGCATGTTAACATCTGTATCCAGCAATCGGACGTGAAAGAATATTTCATTCGGCAAACCTCCGGGTTCATTCTGAAAGCGAATACCCACCCATCCGTGAGGTTCATTCGTACGTTTATAATTGAGCGTGGTTACCGTATCGGCAAAGGCAAAGAAGGTTCTGCTTTCATATTTCTCACCAGATAGCCGCTCATTCAATAAACCAAATTCATGATCAAGCATCTGAAGGAGCCTGTTCTGGGAAACATATCGTCCGTTTGATTCTGCACCATAAATGGCATCACTAAAAGTCATGTCATAAGCCGACATCGTTTTGGCTACTGTTCCGGATGCTGCACCGGCGTTAAAGAAGTTCCTGGAAACTTCCTGTCCGGCACCGATCTCGGCGAAGGTACCGTAAATTCTGGGATCGAGGTTTATTTTTAATGCTTTACGTTTAGTATCCAGGATTTCTCTTGCCATGGCGCAAAAATAATAAAAATCATTAGTTCATTGGTATTATTGGCCCATTTGTTTAATTACGGCTCATAATGAACTTTTCTATAATCGATATCCTAAAATAAAATAAGGTTAGCACCATCCGGCACTAACCTTATAAAAACCTAAACTTAAACTATGATGAATCCTTTTCAGGAATTCTAGATATTATGATACTACAATTTCCCTGTGTTTCAATTTAGCATCATCCTTTTTACTGATGTTGATGTTTAAAATTCCATCTTTATATTCAGCACTGATGTTATCACCATCTGCAGTATCTGGCAAATTAAATGAGCGTGCAAATGAGCTGTAGTCAAATTCTTTACGGGTAAAATCTTTGGCTACCTGGGTTTCGTCCTTTTTAACTTCTGCCCAAACAGAAAGTGTGTCTTTTTTCAGGTTGATCTGAAAATCTTCTTTTTTTAATCCCGGCGCAGCCAATTCAATTACATAAGCCATTTCATTTTCGTAAATATTGACGTTTGGTGACTGGCTGATCATTTTGTTTTTAGTTACAGCGTCGCTAAACAATGAATCAAAAACATTGTTAAAGTAAGGAGCTGTGTTGCGGGTTCTGTTGTTAAAATTTACAAGTGTCATATCTCTAATTGTTATTTTTTTAATTGATATTAACCCTTATTCAACTTACATACCAAACCAAAATTTTATGATTTTAAAGACATTATGGCAAAAATTTACAAACAACAAAGACAAATTGTCAGAAATAAGATCTTTTTCAGACAAATTCAACTATAAAACGAATATTCACTTGCGGTTTATAGACTTTGATATGATGGGCCATGTAAATAATTCTGTATATTTCACTTACCTGGAAATAGCCAGGACCAAGTATTGGGAAGAGATTGTAAAATGGGATTGGAAGAAAACAGGAATTGTAATCGCTCATGCTGAACTGGATTATATTTTACCAATTGTCATGCATGATAAAATTGCAGTTCATGTTAAAACTTCGAGGATTGGACTAACCAGTTTCGATTTGGAATATCAAATTGTAAAACTTAAGGGCACTGAAGAAATAATTTGCAGTAAAGGCAAAACGGTTTGTATTGCGGTTGACTATAATACAAAAAGACCGACAACCATACCTGAAGCTGAAAAACAAAAGATGCTGGGGTTTGAGCAGTTAACTTACAAGTAAGTCGTTGTGCTGAATTTTGTTTCAGTATCTTAATGATGATAAAAAACATTAAGCCACTGAATCAAGTTCAGGGTGACGAACTACATTAATCTGGCATTATCTTTCCGGGATTTAAAATTCCATTCGGATCAAAAACACTTTTAATACCCCGCATCAGGTTTAAATGAATTTCAGAATATTTGATGGGCATAAATTCTTTTTGAACCAAGCCAATTCCATGTTCACCGGATAATGTTCCGCCTAAAGCTGTTGTCAATTCAAAAATTTCAGTAATACCAAATTTCAGTTTATCTTTCCAGTCTTCATCACTCATCCCAGCTTTAATAATATTCACGTGCAGGTTTCCATCGCCGGCATGACCATAACAAACGCTTTCAAAGCCATATTTAGAACCAATTTCTTTAATTCCGCTGATTAATTTTGGTAATGCTGCACGAGGAACGACCGTATCTTCTTCTTTATAAACAGAATTGGCCTTAACCGATTCAGCCATTGTTCTGCGCATCCGCCACAATTCTTCCTTTTGAGTTGCAGTATCTGCAAATAATACTTCGGTACAATTGTGTTCTTCCAAAACGATGTTTGCTTTCTCACAATTCTTAAAAATATCATCCAAATCATCGCCATCAAACTCAATCATTAATAAGGCGGCCACTTCATCTTTCAAATCAAATTTGATATCGTCAAATTGAATTACCCATTCCACTCCTTTCCGTTCCATAAATTCCAGGGCCGAAGGCGTAACTCCAGCTCTAAAAATGGCCGAAACCGCTGCACAGGCAGCCTCATTGGTACTGAAAGATCCCATCATTAAAACAGACTGACCAGGTTTTGGTAAAAGCTTGGTCACGATTTTGGTTACCACACCCAAAGTACCTTCTGATCCAATCATAAGTTGCGTCAGGTTATAGCCTGATGCATATTTTAACGTATTGGCACCTGTCCAGATGATGTCTCCGTTAGGCAAAACCACTTCCAGGTTTAAAATGTATTCACGGATGGTTCCGTATTTTACTACCCTTGGTCCGCCAGAACCATGTGCCACATTTCCTCCAATAAAGCAAGAACCTTTACTACTGGGATCTACCGGATAAAGCAATCCCTGTTCTGCTACTGCATTAATAAAATCTTCTGTAATCACACCAGGTTCAACTGTTGCCTGCAGGTTTTCAGTATCGATATTGATGATGGATTTAAACTTTTCCATGGATAAGGAAATACCACCAAAAATCGGCAGAGCAGCACCGCTTAAGCCCGTTCCCCCACCGCGTGGCGTTACCGGAACATGATGGTGGTTACAAATCTTGAGCAAAGCAGACACTTCTTCGGGAGAGGTTGGCTTTACCACCACCTCCGGCTGAAAATGTAAGTCTTCCGTTTCATCATGACTGTATTGATCTAAACTTTCTGCATCGGTAAAAACCTTTTCATCACCCAGGGCTGATTTAATTTCGGCTAAAATTGCGGCATTTATTTTGGTAAAAATCATTTTATCGGGCTGAATTATAGGATAACTGTACAAAAGAATGCCCAATTTGTCCGGGCATTGGCGGGTTTAATTTTTTTACACTCACACTTACATGTTGCACAAAGGGATAAATATCGATCACTTTGGAAATAATATTTTTTAAAACCGTTTCTAAAAGCTTTTGCGTATTTTTCATTTCATTCAAAACAATAGTATTTAAATCTTCATAGTTAACGGTTTGAGCAAGTTCATCATCAAAGCCCTGAGGTGTAAATTCCGTTTCCAGATCGATAATAAAATGATTTCCGGTTAACTGTTCTTCCGGATAATAACCGTGTAGCGCAAAGCATTTGATATCTTTTAAGGCAACGGTTTGTTTGAATTGATTCATGTATGTTTTGTATGCTGCAAAATTAAATTTTTATTCATGAATATCACGCCCCTTACCGTAAATTGTTACCTTTGAAAGGAAAGCTATTTCTTAACCAGCGTATAAGAATGATATGAGCAAATCAGCAAAAAAAGACCTTTATGAGGCACCAGATTACTATTTATTAGATGAATTATTAACCGACGAACATAAATTAATTCGTTCTACCGCAAGGGAATGGGTAAAAAAGGAAGTCAGTCCGATCATAGAAGATTATGCGCAACGGGCAGAATTTCCTAAACATTTAATTAAAGGTTTAGCAGAAATCGGTGCATTCGGACCAACTATTCCGGTGGAATATGGCGGCGCAGGTTTGGATTATACCGCTTATGGAATCCTGATGCAGGAAATTGAACGTGGCGACTCCGGGATTCGCTCTACGGCCTCCGTTCAGGGTTCTTTGGTGATGTATCCGATTTATGCTTATGGAACTGAGGAACAGCGTAAAAAATATCTTCCAAAATTAGCCAGTGGTGAAATGATGGGCTGTTTTGGATTAACTGAACCCGATCATGGTTCAAACCCTGGCGGGATGGTAACGAATATTAAAGATGCCGGCACTCATTATATATTAAATGGTGCTAAAATGTGGATCAGTAATGCGCCCTTTGCGGATATTGCTGTGGTTTGGGCTAAAGATGAGGCTGGTAAAATTCGTGGGATGGTTGTAGAACGAGGAATGGAGGGATTTTCTACACCCGAAACGCATAACAAATGGAGCTTACGTGCATCTGCAACAGGCGAACTTGTTTTCGATAATGTTCAGATTCCGAAAGAAAATGTTTTTCCGGAAATCAGTGGATTAAAAGGACCATTAGGTTGTTTAAATCAGGCGCGTTATGGCATTGCATGGGGCGCTTTAGGTGCAGCGATGGATTGTTATGATACTGCTTTACGTTACTCAAAGGAGCGTGTTCAGTTCGGAAAACCAATTGGCGGTTTTCAGCTTCAACAAAAGAAACTGGCCGAAATGGTGACTGAAATTACCAAAGGTCAGTTGTTGATTTGGCGCCTGGGTACGCTAAAAAGCGAAAACCGCGCTACGGCTGAACAAATATCAATGGCTAAACGAAACAGTGTAGAGATTGCATTGGATATTGCCCGCAACGCCCGCCAGATGCTTGGCGGAATGGGCATCACCGGTGAATATTCGATAATGCGTCACATGATGAACCTCGAATCGGTGGTAACCTACGAAGGAACACATGATATTCACTTACTGATTACAGGAATGGATGTGACCGGATTGAATGCGTTTAAATAACAAAAGATTTAATAATTAAGTTAATGAAAGATTTTAAAAAATATACCTACATACCTGCAACACCTGAAGAAGTTTATTTAGCACTGACCAAAGATATCAGCATTAAGCTCTGGACTGGTGCTGAAGTAGAATTTGAGGAAAAACCAGACACCGAATTTTCTTTCTGGGATGGTGATATCGTTGGTAAAAACCTGGAATTTGAAACCAATAAAAGAATTGTGCAACAATGGTATTTCGGCGAAGATGCTGAACCTTCCATTGTAACCATCAAACTTCATGAAGACAAAAAAGGTACTTCTTTAGAGTTTAAGCAGACCAATATCCCAGATGCGGATTACAAAGACTTTACCGAAGGAATAGATGAATATTTTCTTGGCGGTCTGGTGGATTTCTTTGACGAATAAAACATAAAGTTAAGCGGGCTGTTTAGTTTTTAACCAATTTATAACGTCATGAACAGAACTGTAGGACTCATATTAATCATTGCTGGCATTGCCATGCTGATCTGGACCGGCTTCTCCTATACTAAAAAAGAAAAGATAGTGGATGCGGGTCCGATTCAAATTTCTGCAGACAGACAAAAGTCTGTGAACTGGCCTCCTTACGCAGGCGGTATTATTTTAGTGGCAGGTGTTATTGTATTCATCGCATCTGGAAAGCGAAAATAGCTTGCCTTTCTTCTTGATCTCTTCATTTTCTTCCTGTCTCCTATTAAGCAAACGCGTTACGTTTGTAACAAATCTTGTCGGCTTAAATTTTATTGCAACAATGTAGCGATAAATAGATTTTTTATTTTGCAACATAGTTGCAATTGTATATCTTAGTGCTGTTGCAACCGGGGATAAGCCGAAACCCCGTAACCACCAGTAGGCATCATATTTAATCACTTATGTTATGAAAAATCAATCAGAAAAAATCACATTGAGCTTAGAAGACCTTCAGTTAGAAAGTTTTGTAACCAGTATTGACAGTGAAGTTGCGATGCGTTTATCAGGTGGTTTAGGTAATGTATCAGAACCTACGCACACAGAACAAACAGATGACCATCATACCCCACCGGTAAGATGCACCACGGTAATCTGCTAGTTAATTAATTCAATTTCAAGGCGCCAATTTGGCGCCTTTTTTATTCCTCAACACATAAAAAGCCACTCTTTATCAACAGGCGGATTTGCAACACAATTTTTTGACTGATTTGTTCCTTTTCAGTAGCCGGCTTAAAATATTCACTGGTAATTTTATCAATCAATTTGCCCATTTTCATTTTACCATTGATCAAAGATTTAATGATGATGGCTGGAAAGATTCCGATTTTAATTTCTTCTACACCATTTTCATGGCTATATAAAAGAAGCTTATTGCCGTTTTCATCTTCTCCAAAATATTGTACATGATCATTCAGTTTTAAACTCAGCGCAATGAAATCGGAATCTGATTTTTGACTGGCACTTTCTGCATTTTTTTTGAGGTAAATGTTTCGTTGCTGATAACTAAAATAACCTTTATGAAGTTTCCATAGCTTCAACAGCTCTGATTCCAACCGGAATGATTGCGTAATTGCTTCATGCACTCCCTCTATCTGGCTGATTCTGACAGATAACACCTCACTAAATTCATCAATATTCTTTACTTCATACAGTGCACTAATGCTGACACCTAACAGATCAAGTTTTCCAATAGTTCTTTTGAAGTATGATGAAAAAATCTTCCGTTTAATATCAAGCGTTGAGAACCTTCCTTCCAGATTGGTTGTTTTTGTAGGTTTGGGTAAAGCTGGTTTTGCCACTGAATCGGATTGATCGCCAGCTATCAGCTGTAAAAGCATATAACCTACACCTGCTTTTCCGGAGAAAAGGCCATAATCATCGGCTCCGCATGATAGGTATTCGCTGTAGCTGTTTGTTTTTCGATATTGTTTAATGGCTCCGTCAATCGCATCACAAATATGATCGGCTATTCCGTCTATGTCCTTATTGTACATCAAAAACGGAATCATTCCGGTATAGCCGCTTACCAAAGTGAAATCTGGCCGGGGTCTGTTTTGAAGATCTGATAAACATTTTTCAAGTGCCTGGTTACACTGCTTAGAATAGATGTTTTTTTGAGTGAGCGCATATGCAAGACTCCTTGATAAACCCACTCCTGCCGCGCCATGTGCCCAGGCATTTGCCCCTGCCATATCTGAAATAAAAGTTTCCAGTTGCCAGAGATGTGCGCCTGGTTTTGAAAGTTCATAATTACCCATCCGCAAATCAAGCCAGTTATTCGCCGGGGCATAATAATATTGCATTTCATAAGCCAATGCTTCTTCCGCCAGATACAACAAACCTGGTTCATCGAAATACATGCTCAATTGCATAAGACAATATGCAATACCTGATGCCCCGTGAGAAAACCCGGTCATGCTATCGTATGCCTTTTTCGATTGATGATAATCCCATTTCAAACCCATCTCTGATACCCGTGCTTCCAGAATCAACCGGTCTAAGAGCAAACGGATCAATTGTAAAACTTGTTCATTTTGGCTGTGGTGATAAAGTAGAGTGAATACCAGCAAATTACCTGTATAGCCACTTAATAAATCGGCTTTCAGTAATTTCGTACTGAATTGGTTCTGGTTGGACAATGTTAAAAGCAATGCATTATCCAGGTATTTCTGAATTCCTGTTACCTCATAAATTTTTAAATTTGTATAAATCACTCCACCAAGGCCAGTGTAGAATGCAAAAAAACTGGGTTTGAGAATGGCCTCAGATTTCATCATTCTGCTCATCATTTTATCAATTAAACTGATGTGCGCTTCGCTTTGATCAAAACGATAAAGTTCAAGAAAGAATAAGGCAATGCCGCAATTGCCATTAAAAATATCATAGCTTTCCTGGAAGGCATATTCATCGGGATTGATGTAATAAGGCGTTGGCCACCAGGCTTCATCTGCTGTTTCTTTTTTATTTAAGCGCAAATCATTTTTTATTTCATGAAGATGATTGATGAAAACTTCAATCTGAGCAGTTGTAAACATAGATTTTAATTTGAATGATACACTTGGAAAATATATTCGATGCAGGTTTTGATCACATACATCAGGTAAGCTTCTTCCTGATTGGCAATGCCCAGTCGATTATTGGTCATGTGTATCAGGCTTGAAACGATTTCCTGGAACTTAAATTCATCAAATTCTGCTGTTTGGTACTGATCCATAACTTTCTGGCTGCAAGTCATGTATTTTGCTAAACCATCATGGAGATTGTTTGTGGCCAGTTCTTCCCAGAAAGAAGCAGCTGCCAGGCAAACAATTTCTTTTTTTGATAAAAATGCCTGCTCAAATTGGTGAAGCCAAAATGCCTTTTCATGGTCATTAGAAAAATCTGAACGGTAAAGTTTTGGTAACCATCCATTTATAAAAAAATCACATAACCTGATGATTTTGTCAGGCTTTAATCCAGCACAGAATAATAGAACCAGGTGAAGCTTTACCGCCTGTAAAGTAACCTGACTGCTATTTTCCCTAATCAGTAACCAGTTTAAAACATAGGTAGATGAAGCGGCAAAATGCTGTTCTGCCCAGGCGATACTTTCCCCGTTCCCATAACGGCTGATTTCCTGCTCGTATTCAACGGACAGAACTTTTTTCACCCGGAAAGATGCGCTTTGAAAATGACAAAGATCTTTACTTAAAGCACCGGTCATCTGTTCATGGTAAAACGGGTTGGCATGAAGCCTCAACCGAATATGACTTCCTCCTTCCCAATAGCGGATAAAGAACCAGGGCGACTCAGCAAAAAAACAAGATTTCCAGTGACTGATGAACGGGGCAATGGCCTGTTTCAAAAGCTCATCAGAATTTCCGGTATAATAAATATGCAGACTGAGCCAGGTATAACTGATGGGGTTGATTGTGCTATTCATTATACCACTGCATTAAATATTCTTTAACTCCACTTTCCAAAGGTACCGGAAGTACCTCTTCTATGGTGATGTTATTTCCTGCTCTTGCCAAAAGTCGTTTAAACATAGACACAAACAGTGGCTTATCTAAAGCTAAATATTGTGGTTTATAGTCATCATGCAAGCCCTCTTTTTTGTTGATTTCGCCATCTACAGCCTTGTTTTGATAAGCACGTTTTCTTAGAAATAAAAAGAATTTTATTGGTATTTTGTGCAATTCGAACCAGTCATGTAAGCGAATAAAATAATCAAAATCCTCCTCCGTTGTTTGCTGAACAGGGATTACAGCAGTTTTTATTCTCCATGTTTTTCTCCTGATAATTACTGTTTCTTCAAATGTGATTCTCGGCAGCAGGTAAATGTCAGGCGCTGAATTTGCAAATCTGCCTAGATCATACTGATCTATCAGCTGGATAAAAGGCTGTAATGAAATCCTCGCATCAGGATTAAAGTGTGCCAATAACTGGTATAAGTTGGAACGGTTATAAAAAGATTCCAAACTCAAATCATAACTGTAGAGTTCATGATCATTTAGCCATAGTTTAAGGTTGTTCGTTTCTAAATCAAGGCAAACTCTTAAATCACCAACATTAATTTGCTGATCTGCCGGATAGATATTATTTCCAGAGGGAAGCGTCAGCTCGCGACTGAGCAAAGGAGGGTGAATGTTTGCGTTAAAGGTTGAGGCATCATTTAGTTCAGCTTTAATTACTTCTGGATTTAATGATGCATTCTGAGTAATAAAATCTTCCTGTATTTTTGAATCAAACAAAGACAGAAATCTTCCGCTTACCTTTCCCATTCCAGGCAAAAGCGAATTGATTACCCCATAAAGCTGGTCTTGTCTCTCGCATGCATAAAATTGTACAAAAGCACCTGCCGATAATATTTTCCCAAGATCCGGTGGAACAGGTAAATCTGCAAAAAAATCAGCACTCAGGTTTAATGTATCATTTAAAATCGTTTGCTGCTCCAGTTTGGCCAGAACAGCTGTTTTCCAGGGCGTTGGATCTGTTAATGCCTGATCATCCTGATTTATCTGCTCCTTTTCGGGCTTTTTAACATAAAAATAGTAATCCCGGTAAAACTCGGTGATTTTTATCTTTTCATTTTCTGGATAGTGTTTGATATAAAAATCGCGCATTTTGATACGCTCTTTTCGCATCACATCCAGCGGCAGCAGAAATTTGGCAAGCGCGTTCGTTTTAGAAGCAAAATCAGCTATCCCTTTTTCGGGCAATACTTCAGTTTCACTTGTAAAACAATCTTCAAAAAAAATATTACGTGCCGAGAAATAGTAAGGAACAAAGTTATTTGTTAAAAAGGCCTCTTGATGTTGAGATTCTTTTTCTCTGATGATTTTTTTCTCCTCAGCACTCGTATAGTATGGTAAGTTTGCTTCCTTTTGTAATGGAAGAAAAGTGCTGTTCACTGCTCTTTCTGCCTGCTGTAAAAGAACATAGCGTTCATCAGTTCCTGCTGCTGAATAACTTTCACGGTGGACTTGCAATATTTCGAAAAGGCTGATTAAGGGCTTTACCAAGTGGTTTTTCTCTGGTACAGATTTAAAAAACGCCAATAGTTTTACGTCCCAGTTTTCATCCATCCCTGTAAAGCCAAAGCCTGCCTCGAACAAGCCGGTGTTGATCAATTTTATGACATAAGCTTTTATGCTTTCTTGGACGGCATTTTCTACATGTTCTGACAGATATTTGATTAATTCTGCTAAAGTAACTGATTGGTGGTTTTGATGAAAATAATTGACAATCAACAGCTGCAGACCATTTGCGGGCAATTGTTGAAAGGATTCAATGTTGTTGAAATTAGTCAGGAATTGTATTTTATCACCTTTGATTTCTGCTGTGATATTAATTTTAAGCAATAAATATTCATTCAATACCGGATGCTGCCTCAGTATGGATCGTAAGTATTCGAAGAGAATATTGTTCAGCTTCAGCTTACTCCGAACTTTAGGATTTTTATTTGGATGGTTTACCGGGTGAGTACTGGTAGTCATCACACCAGTAAAGGTAAAGCTGCTAAATGGCGACGTTTTGAAAGCCATCCGGCTGAGATACCGCAATACACTAAATTCCATTCGCAACTCTTTTTGCTTAAAACTTTCCGGGTCTTTTGTGACAAAGTTTTTCAGTTGGGTATAAAGCACCGGGCTGGATAACATTAAGCCATTTTGCAGCGCAGGGTTTAGTGCCATTTGCTGAACAATTTTTTGATGTAATGTTGATTCGTGGTTAAATAGCGTCTTGTTTACCTTAAAAAAATTGTTAATCAGGGTTTCGTTTAACAGGTAAGCTTCAAAAGATTCAGATAATAACTTAGAATTCAATCCTTTAACAAGAGTCGATTGTTCTGCATCTACCCGCTTGTTATTAAATATTTTTCTTTTAAGATTAATTAACTGTTGCCTCAATTGATCGTCGGTTTGCTCACTGATGATCGGAAATAAGGCATCACATAGAGTATTTTTTAATTCTTCCCTTTTTTTGAGGTGGTCACGGTGTGTTTCTATCAACTTTTCGCCCTGATGAAATGTAAGCTGATTGAATACATCGTGGTTAAGATTCGCATATCGAACTAAGGAATAAGGGAAAATTCTGACTGACATAAGATGGTTATAGGTTAATGGAAGGTCATTGGCCGAGTTCAAGCTGATTTTTGATCAGGTGGTAATAGTGTCCTTTGATTTGAAGTAGTTGCTGATGTGTACCAACTTCTTTAATTTCACCTTGCTGAAGCACCACAATTTGGTCTGCATTTTTTACTGTACTAAGCCTGTGGGCGACAATCAGCACCGTTTTACCCTGAAAAAAAGTGTTAAGATTATTTACGATAGAAAGTTCATTCTGTGCATCTAATGAATTAGTGGCTTCGTCAAGAAAAATGTAATCCGGATTACGGTAAATCATTCTGGCGATTAATAAGCGTTGTTTCTGGCCTTCACTTAAGCCAAATCCATCTCTACCAACAACGGTTTCATAGCCGAAGGGCATTTTCAGAAAAAAAGCATGCATGTTGGCCATTTTAGCTGCCTCATGAAGACGATTAAAATCTTTAACCTCGGCACCAGCAAAAATATTATTGGCGATGGTATCCATAAAAACATATCCATCCTGCATCACTACGCCGCAATGGCTTCGCCATGATCTGGCATTAATGGCTTCGATTTTTTGCGTGCCAACTTCTATACTGCCTGCGGAAGGAGCATAAAATTTAAGTAAGAGCTTAATTAATGTTGTCTTCCCGCTGCCACTGGTCCCTACAATAGCTGTTACTTTTCCGGCTGGAATGTTCAAACTGACATTTTTTAATACCTGTGCACTGTGTTTGCCGCCGTATTGGAACGATACCTGATTCAGCACAATATCTACCGGCTCATCCCCATTCAATTCCTCATCCACACCAAAATCTTCTTCAGTTTCTTGTTGCACTTCATCTATACGCAATAAACTGAATGCTGCATTTTGCGAAACCCTCGAAAATTCCACCAACTGATTTACCGGAGCATTTAACTGTCCACAGATATAGGTGATGGCCAGCATGCCGCCCAATGTTACCTGGCCATGGATCACCAGCATGGCTGCAGCATAAGTGATCAGCACATTCTTTACCTCATTAATAAAAGCACCAACTCCCTGCATCCGTTGATCAAGTTGCAATGCTTCAAGTTTGAGATCGAAAGATTGATCTTGTAATCCTTCCCAAAGCTGTTTTTTTTCATCTTCACTCCCCGTTAATTTGATTTCCTGCATGGCATAGAAAATTTCCAGGAGCAGTTGCTGGTTGGCAGAAAGTACCTTAAACTTTCTCTGATCAATCATTTTTCGCTTCTGTTGAAAAGAGTTAGACCAGATTACGCTGATGCCAGCACCGACAATAAACAGCAGAAAAATCTGCCAGTTGTAATGAAGCAAAACGCCACCAAGTACAATTAAGGTAATTGCCGATAAAATAAAATTGATGAGTGAATTGGTCAGGAACTCCTCTATGCGCTGATTATCATTCACACGCTGCATATTATCTCCCGCCTGCCGGTTATCAAAAAATGAAAAGGGCAATTTCATCAGTTTTGCCAGAAAATCTTTCAGCATGGTGATGCTCGTTCGGGCACCAATTCTAAATAACAATCTTCCCCGTACAAAATCCATCAGCATCCGGCCAGAAAAAAGCATGAGCTGTCCTAAACAAATCAGCAATAACAAATTGGTGTTTTTTCCTTGAATGCCCTTGTCTACGATCATTTGGGTCAGCAAAGGAATCACGAGTGAGAAACCACTAGCCAGCGCCAAACTCACCGCTATCGGGAACCAGCCTTTCCGGTGTAATTTCAGGTAAGGAACCAGGTTCCACAATGAAGTTTTATGCTCAGGCTTGCCATCCATTTCATGAAATGAACGGGTTGTCTCTAATAACAATACCCGGCCAACCTGTGTATCATCATTAATATTCCAGCCCGATAAAAATGCAGCTGTATCTAATTTTATTTTACTGTTAAGCGCCGGATCTGCAAGATAGACCGATTCATCATTTACTTCATAAACCACCACATAGTGTTCTTTTTGCCAGTGTACTATGCAAGGCATGGGCAATCTATTCAGTTTATTAAATTCCAATTCTGCAGCCATGGTTTTGAAGCCAATGTTTTCTGCGGCATCAGTTAAATCAAGCATCGTAGTGCCTTGCTTCCCGATTTTGCAGAGCTTTCTTAAATGCTGCATGGAAAAATTCTTACCATGATAGCCGGCAACCATTTTAAGGCAAACCGGACCACAATCCATGGCATCTGGCTGCTTATAAAACGGATACTTTCTCCTGCGGATAAAATCTTTAAGCATGATTAATTTCAAAAATTGTAAATGCAATGCAGTTGCAAATATGTAAAATATAATGCAACTTTGGTGCATTATTAAATTAATCTTTGAATGAAAAAAACCAACATTGCCATTTGGCAAATGCTGATAAAAAAAGAGTTACTGGTGATTTACCGGAACAAGACAATGCTCATCTCCACGGTAATGATCTGGACACTTTTTATGGCGGCTGCCATTTGTACATACTTAGATTATCAATCAGCGCACAAACAAAGAATTGAAGCCAACACAATTTTCAGGGAGCAATGGGCGCATCAACAACGCAATCCACATGATGCGGCACACTTTGGCACCTACCTTTTTAAATCGATTAATCTGTTAAATGTATTTGATACCGGATTAGATGATTATGCCGGGAATACCTATCGTATTGAAGCCCATGTGCAACACGAACCCGATGCAGCAAATGCGGAAGGAAATGACAGCTCCATGCGTTTCGGCAGGCTCACACTTGCATTGATTTTGCAATTGCTCATTCCGCTGCTCATCCTCTTTATCACAGCAACCAGCATTACCATAGAAAAAGAACAGGGTACATTGAAAATGCTGCTGGCTCAGGGATTAAGCACTTCAAGGTTAATATGGGTTAAGGCTATTTCAAGTTATCTTTTCATCATAACAGTGGTTTTGCCAATCTTTTTACTGATGATCATGATGCTATTGATCTCTCCCGGATCTGACGTACTGCTCACCAGATTACTTTGGATGATATTGGCATTTCTATTGTATTTTTTATTCATTGCCTTGCTGGGCATATTGATTTCAGCCTGGAGTGGTAATTCAGGAAAGGCACTTTTAACCGCGTTGAGCTGCTGGATATTAATGAGCATTATCTCGCCGAAATTACTCACCGGAATTGCCGATCGCAGCTATCCGCCAATGTCTCGCACCGCTTTTACGGATCTTGTTGAACAAGGATACAGAAAGGGACTTAACGGCCATGATCCTTATGCAGAACGTGGGGAACGTTTCGTTCATCATATTCTTAAAAATTACCATGCAGACTCCGTTAGCGAGCTTCCTTTTAATATTGAGGGTTTAACTTTTCAATACCATGAGGATTATCGTAATATGGTGTTTAACTATTATCTGGCACAGGTAGCACAACAGTTTGATAAACAACAAAACTTTTTAACGATAGCGGGAGTCTTTAATCCGTTTCTTTCCATCAAACGGATTTCGATGGCCCTCTCTGGTACCGACTATTATCATCATCAGTACTTTTTTAAACAGGCGCAAACTTACCGCAATCATTTAATTAAAAAGCTGAATCTGCAGCTCGCCATGCACAGTAAAGATGTAAAGGGAGAGTATATCCTAGGTCCTAAGTATTTTGCAGGGCTTCAAAACTTTGATGATCAGCTTCCACCTGTCCATAAGGTCATTCAGTTAAACCAGATTGGACTATATGCTATCGCCGGATGGATTCTGCTGCTCGCTGCATTGATCCAGTTTATTGCTTCACGTTCTTTAGCCCGCCATTATGAACCTGCTTAAAATCGTATTTAAATTTGAACTGCGCATGCTTCTCAGACAGCGATTGGTATTGTGCTTAATTTCTTTCTTCTTTCTAACCGGTCTTTACAGCATCTATGATGGTTACCATTTAACCAAAAAACAACTTACGGCTATAGATAGTCTGGAACGAAATTACGATCAGAAATTTAAGGAGCTGGCTAAAAATTTCACCGCAGATACCACTACATCAGCAGGAAAAACCAGCTATGCACAGGCAGGAATTCCAGCTGTGATTGAATACAGGAATCCGCTCAATGCGGTACACAGACCAGCATCACTAACGTCACTATCTGTAGGTCAAAGGGATCTGTTGCCTTATTATGAGGTGATTACCAGAAAACGAAATGCAGTAAATGCACCAAATGCTGAAATTGCAAACCCGGAAATGCTGGCAGCCGGTAACTTTGATCTCGCCTATGTGATCATTTACCTTTTTCCATTATTGACTATCGCATTGTCATATAATACCTGGTCGAAAGAGAAAGAACAACAAACTGATCGCCTATTGGCTGTTCAGGGAAAGTATCTTGAACACATCATTATTTATAAACTCGGCTTCCGTTTTACCGTGGTGACTTTATTGGCCTGGTTGCTGAGTGCTATCGGAATCATAAGTGATTCGCAGCTCAGCCCCTTTAACCTGACAACTTCCTTATTATGGTTTTTTACCGTTACAGCCTATTTGGCGTTCTGGTTTTCAATCTGTTTAATCCTGATCAAAATCGGTAAAAGTTCTGCTGCGAATGCACTTTACCTACTGGCTGCATGGTGCTTCTTTCTCCTGGTATTGCCTGCCATTACCAATGCCTTCATTCGCCAGTTATATCCTATTCCATTAAAAACGGATGAAGCCGTTGCTTTACGGGAAAACAGTGAAGCCATATGGGCAATGCCCAAACAAGCACTTATTGATACTTTTTACGCTAATCATCCAAAGTATAATTCCTTAAAAAGCGCTGCGGATACCAGCGAGAATAGCACCGTTCGTTTCAGTGCCTATTATGATCTTCTGGGCAGAAAAATGACTTCGGCGATAGCACATTACAATCAATATCCGCGAAAGCAAAATTTAATTTCAGCCAAATTAAGCTGGATTAATCCTGCTACGAAAACACAATACTTGCTGAATTCAATCGCTGAAAGTGGCCTGACGGATTATTTATCTTATCAAAACCAGGTCAATTGCTTTCAAAAAACATGGGTCGATTTCATGACAGGTTATATTATTCATAATAGAAATTTAAGCCTTGCTGAATTACATCATCTTCCTGAATTTAAAATGAAACCAGCTCCTGGAAAGAACACAAATATCTTAACAGATATCCTTGGTCTGCTGATTATATCTTTCTCTATCCTATTCTTAAGTACAAAAATCAAATTACCATTATAACACAATTACCATCCATTTAACAAATCACAGAAATGAAGAAAAAACTTTACTTGTTATTAGTCATCCTTATTTACATTCCCCGGCTATTTGCACAACAGCAAGGCAAAACAAAATCTACCTTAGATTCTAACAGAACGCAGCAGTTGAGCGAAATTAGTATTGCCGGAAAAAAAGCAGTAAAATTGCGAAAAGACACTTTATCTGCAGCCTTAAGAATGCAGATTCCGCTGCTTCAGATGCCTCAAAACATAATTAGTATTTCCGCTGCATTGATACAGCAGCAAGGAAGTTTTCAATTAAAAGACATGGCGAGGAATGCCAGTGGAATCTATTTCGGATACAACAGTTCGCCTTTTGACAATTCTGCTTCCATTAAAATCAGAGGATTTAATGCCGCTACCACCATTAACGGGATGCCCAGCCGACTGGTACTTGGTGCAACACTTGATGATGAAGCTTTAATTGAAAATCTGGAATTTATTAAAGGTCCGGCAGGATTTATCAGTGCCGTAGGCGAACCCGGCGGAACCTTAAACATTTCTACCAAAACACCGAAAGAAAAGCTACTGAATGTGCAGCTTACGGGAGGTAATTACAACCTTTTCAGATCTACCGTTGATGTTGGCAGTAAAGTTTTAGATAAAGGTTTCTCTTATCGTTTCAACGCAGCATATCAGCGGCAAAATTCTTATCTGAGCCATATGAAAACGGAGAAATATGTAATTGCTCCGGTAGTTCAGTATAATTTCAGTCCGCGGACTTATGTCATTGCCGAATATAATTACATTCGCGGTGAAGTAAAAAACGGTTCATCAATTAATAAACTTCGCCAGGATAAGGATGTGTTGCAAGATCAGATTGGCGTAAATTACAGCGCAGGTATTGGCCTTCCATTGAGTGTTGCACAAACACATACGGGCAGATTTGTAGCCGTCCATAAATTCAATTCAAACTGGCAGTTGACTTCACAATCTAATTATGTGAAGGCCCCTTCTACGCAATGGTATATGGTTTCATCAAATAACAGAACTTCCATCAGCTTTGATGATGCGGGTAAAACCAGGCGGATATCCAGTAATTCTAATTTGTTAGGTGAAACCTATAACACCAACTTATTTCTGAATGGTAAATTTAACACCGGGCAGTTTAAACATACAATCCTGGTTGGTGGCGATTATACTAAAGGAAAAGATTCGCTTTCAACCTATTATGGAACCAATTCCATCGCGTTCGATCGAAATAATCCAAATTATGATGTCGATCCAAATACGGTAGCTGTAACCAAAAGATCCATCAGGCAGGAAAACAAAATTCATTACACGGCGGCGTACGTTTATGATAACATTGCCTTTGATAAATTTCTACTGACTGTTGGAGCGCGGTATACGGAATACAGAAATCAGAATATTTTAACAACCACAAGAGGCCCACGTACGCCTGATCAATACAAGCAACATGCTTTTTCACCCCGTTTAGCCCTGACTTTTACGCCGGATTCTACTTCTTCCATCTACTTTTTGTATGACCAATCTTTTGTTCCGCAAACGGGTCAGGTAGTCACTGAAACCACAGCCAGCGCAACAGCAGGACAGCGGACAGTTACCGGAACGAAACCTATAGACCCTCAATTCGGAAATAGCTTCGATCTTGGTTTTAAGAAAAAATGGTTTAATGGGAAACTGCTGACCACCATAAATGGTTTTCACTCGGCAAAACAAAATGTATCTGCCAGGGATTTCCGAAGTTACACAGCTGCCGCGGGCGCTGTAGCTTATTACCTGCAATTGGGTGAAGTAGTGAGTAACGGGGTTGAAGTTGATGTAATTGGAAACATCACCGATCGGCTTTCATTAGTAGCGAATTACACCTATGTAGATGCAAAAATTACCAAAGACAATAACCTTGATCCTACGCCGGACAATCCTTCTATTGTAGGACAAAAAATGCCCGATGTACCTCAACAAATTTTTAATACCTGGATTCAGTACAGCATTCCATTAAAGGGGTATAATAAAATTGCTCTGAGTGCCGGCCAAACCAGCATTGCAAAGCTCTCTGCAATTAGTCAGCGGGATGTTTTCTTACCTAATTATACCAAGTTTGATGCTGGGGTGAGCTTTACAAATCCGAGGTATTGGGTTAGGGTAATTGCAGATAACCTGGCGAATAAACGTTATATTTCTTCCGGAGATATTACAACTGATTTCCCCTATACCGGAAATAACTATTTCTTTGTGGAAGGAGAACCCTTTAACATCAGGTTTTCTGTTGGCCTTAAATTTTAAAACCAGATAGCCTAAATAAAAAGATCGCCGATACGTTTGCAGCATTTGCTCCACGTATCGGCGATTAATATCAGATTTCGTTACTATAAACCGATCTTATGGCATCCCGAAGGTTATACTTGGAAGCCATTACCTCTCCGTAAGCACCTGCGCTGCGGATGGCAAAAATATCACCCCTGAACGAAATTGGCTGTTCTACCTCTTTACCAAAGCAATCTGTACTTTCGCAGATTGGTCCAACGATGTCGTATTTAACGACTTCGGACTTCGGACTCCCGACTCCGGACTGACTAAGATTTTCGATTTTATGATAGGCCTGATATAAAGCCGGACGCATCAATTCTGTCATGCCAGCATCTAAAACCACGAAGTTTTTTTTCTTCCCGTTTTTGATATATAAAGCTCTTGTAATGAGTGATCCAGTTTGTCCGACAAGCGCTCTACCTAACTCAAAATGAACTTCCTGTCCTGTTTTGATCTCCAAAAATTCATCAAATATTTTGAAATAAGATGCAAAGTCAGGTATTTGATGGTCAGGGTTATAATAGTCGATACCTAAACCTCCGCCAACATTTAAAACTTTCAAAATAAAGCCTCTATCTTCAAACCAGGTAGCAAACTCATTCACCCGAACACAAAGATTTTTGTATACATCCAGGTTGGTAATCTGAGAACCAATATGGAAGTGAATGCCAATAAATTTCAGGTTTGCAGATGCTTTTAAAGTCTCCGCGCATTCTGGCAAATCCCACGAATTAATGCCAAATTTATTTTCATCTAAACCCGTGGTGATGTTGTGGTGCGTATGGGCATCAACATTTGGATTGATGCGGATAGCCACCTGCGCCACTTTTCCTTTTGCAGCAGCCAGTTCATTTAGCACTTCCAGTTCCTGGATAGATTCTACATTGAAACAGAAAATATCCAGATCCAGGGCTTCATTAATTTCTTTATCGGATTTACCTACGCCTGCAAAAACGATTTTCTGATGATCGAAACCAACTTCAACCGCTCTTCTCACCTCTCCGGCACTCACACAATCTGCGCCGAAACCAATGCCTTTAATCTCTTCAAGCAAAACAGCATTGAAGTTGGCTTTTAATGCATAATGGATATGAAAATGATACGGAGCTGCCGCTGCGGCACAGTTACGAAGCGTCTTTTGCAACAAATCGGTATCATAATAGTAAAAAGGGGTTTCTATATTGTTAAACTTTGATATATCTTTATCGGCGAACATGTTCAAATTCCTTATTATAATTTTAATTTTATTCTTTGGGCTGGTTTACTTCGGTAATTACCTCGATTTAAAGAATGGAAGAATTACCCAAAAACAATACAATGGAAAAATCCGGTTTTCTATAGTTTTGCTCCTGATTGTACTGTTTATATTATTTATTAAAAAATGAAGATTGTAGCCGCTATATTTATTGTATTCATCATTTCCCTGGGATTATTCAATTCATATAAAAAATACAAAAATGATTTGCTTCCAAAAGGCTTTTTAGCTTTGCACATCTTACTTGGCCTTCTGGTCATCACCGGTGCATTCTATCTCCTATTCGAATAACCTGTTGTGTAAGCTTCTTAAAGCCTCGGTTTTATATTCGCTTAAAATAAGTAAAGACACATTGTAGTTGCTTCCTCCGTAAGAAATCATCCGGATTGGAATATGCTTTAAACCTTCCAGAACCCTGCTGGCAAAACCGTGTTTCTCTGAACCGAAATCGCCCACCACGCATACAATACTATGGTTGGTATCTACTTCAACGGTTCCGAAACTTTCCAGTTCTTCAATGATCTTTGGAAGATTTCCAATTTCATCAATGGTTAAAGAAACGGCAACCTCAGAAGTCGTGATCATATCGATAGGCGTTTTATAGCGTTCAAATACCTCGAAAACGCGACGAAGGAAACCATAAGCCAGTAACATCCTGCTTGATTGAATCCGAATGGCAGTAATGCCATCTTTTGCAGCGATAGATTTTATTTTTCCTTTTTCACTGTTATGGGTAATCAATGTTCCGGCTGCTGAGGGTTCCATCGTGTTTAGCAAACGAACTGGAATTTTATATTTCTGAGCAGGAAAAACCGACTGCGGATGCAAAATTTTCGCACCGAAATAAGCCAGCTCAGCCGCTTCATCAAAAGACAATTGTGCAATAGGCTTTGTACCTTTTACAATTCGCGGATCATTGTTATGCATTCCATCAATATCTGTCCAGATCTGAACTTCTTCCGCTAAAATCGCAGCGCCTAATAATGATGCAGTATAATCACTTCCTCCACGGCGTAAATTATCTACCTCTCCAAAACTGTTGCGGCAAATAAACCCTTGCGTAATGAACAATTTATTGCCTTTGTGCTGCTCTAAAAGCGGGGTTAAATGTTTCGTGGTAAATGGAATATCCGGTTCGTTATCCTCATCGGTTTTCATGAAATCAAGGGCAGGCAACAACACAGACCCGATTCCAATCGATTTTAAATAAATGTGGTATAAAGTGGTAGACAACAATTCACCCTGCGCCAAAACCACTTTCTCTTCAACAGGAGTAAAAATATCGTTGGTTAAAACCGCTAAAAAGCTGAAATGATAATCAATTACTTCATTCCCCATCTCCTGAAAATCAGCATCAGGCAAAAGTTCAATCACAAAATCTTTATATTTCTGGTATAAATTTTCTACTGCGCTGCTCCCCTTCTGCTTATCTCCGGACAAAAAATAATTAGAAATTTCAACTAAACTATTTGTAGTACCAGAAACGGCTGATAACACTACAATCTGCTCTTCATTTGGATTAATGATATCCAATAACTTCGTCATGCGCTCGGGACTACCAACAGACGTACCCCCAAATTTTAATATTTTCATCTACTTAAATTATATGAACTGTGATAAAAACTGCCAAAACTTTACATAATTCCTTTCGGACTGTGAAAAAGTTTAGATGGTTTTATTTTAATACCGGAATTTCTTTATTATTGTATCGGGGCGTGAAAATAAGCAAAACAAGCTTAAAAGCAACATCCTCAACAAAATAAAATTTGGATAAATAGAAATAAAATTCAATTCAGCCAAACTTCATTCATGAAATTTTGTTCAACACGAGATATTTAATTAAAAAACAGCTCAATGCAAGCAATTGACCAATCTACACAAGCCACCATTAACCAATGGCTAGGCGGTAATTACGACGAAAAAACAAAGGCAGAGATACAAGCCTTAGTTGATCAAAATGCAACAACAGAACTTATTGATTCATTTTATAAAAGTTTAGAGTTCGGAACAGGTGGCTTACGCGGAATTATGGGTGCGGGATCTAACCGCATTAATAAGTATACTATCGGCACAGCTACCCAAGGTTTAGCCAATTATCTGAATAATAAATATCCTGGTGAAAAAATCAGTGTAGCCATTGCGCATGATAGCCGCAACAATTCTGATTATTTCGCCAAAATTACAGCTGATGTTTTCTCAGCCAACGGCATTTATGTTTACTTTTTTGAAGCATTAAGACCTACACCGGAACTTTCTTTTGCGGTACGTCATTTCGGTTGTAAAAGTGGTGTGATGTTAACGGCTTCTCATAATCCAAAAGAGTATAACGGTTATAAAGCTTACGGTGCAGATGGCGGTCAGTTTACTTCTCCTGATGATAAATTGGTGATTGATGAGGTAAACAAAATCAGCAGTATTGATGAAGTTAAATTTGATCGGGTTGAAGGCAATATCGAATTAATCGGGGAAGCAGTAGATAAATTATATTTAGATGGTATCACCGCGCTTTCCATTTCTCCTGAAGCCATAAAGAGACAGCAAAACTTAAAAATTGTTTACTCTCCTATTCACGGAACCGGAATTACACTGGTACCGAAGGCTTTAGAACAATTTGGCTTTACCAATGTAACCATTGTGGAAGAGCAAAGCAAACCCGATGGTAATTTCCCGACGGTTGTTTATCCAAATCCAGAAGAAAAGGACGCTTTAACTTTAGCGATAAATAAGGCGAAGGAAATTGATGCTGATTTAGTTTTGGCAACAGATCCTGATGCAGATCGTGTGGGTATTGCAGTGAAAGACAATGACGGCGAATGGGTTCTGTTAAACGGTAACCAAACTGGAAGTTTACTAATTAATTACCTGCTAACAGCATGGCAGGAAGCAGGTAAGTTAGATGGTAACCAGTTTATTGTAAAAACAATTGTAACCTCAAACCTGATTGAAGAAATTGCCAAGAAGAAAGATGTGACTTATTATAATACGCTAACCGGATTTAAATACATTGGTCAGGTGATGACTGAGCTGGAAGGAAAAAAATACTTTATTGGTGGTGGCGAAGAAAGTTATGGTTACTTAATCGGCGATTTGGTTCGCGATAAAGATGCGGTGGTTTCTGCTGCCTTCATTTCTGAAATGACGGCTTACTATAAAGATAAAGGGGCCAGCTTATATAATGCCTTGCTTGATATGTATGTAGAATATGGCTTGTACAAAGAAGACCTGGTATCACTGACTAAAAAAGGAAAAACAGGTGCAGAAGAAATCAAAGCCATGATGGTGAAATTCAGAGAGAATCCGCCAGCTACATTGGGTGGTTCGAAAGTTTCGGTATTGAAGGACTACGAATTGGGTCAGGAAACAGATTTGGCAACAGGTAAAGTGACCAAACTGGATTATCCAACTTCTGATGTTTTACAGTTTATTACAGAAGATGGAAGCATTGTGTCTGCCCGTCCGAGTGGTACAGAGCCAAAAATTAAGTTCTATTGCAGTGTGAATGCACCTTTAGCTTACCGAGCTGATTTCGCTAAAGTAAACGAAGCATTAGGTGATAAAATCAAGGCGGTAATGGCTGATTTACAGGCTTAAGAAAAAGTTGCCTATATCGAAGATAAGAACCACAGGTGATGTTTTCATCTGTGGTTTTTTTATTTGAATAATGTAATTTTATTTGTAAACTATTGTAGTTCTTTAGAAATGAAAAGTTATAATTCAGAATTGTAATTCTTATATTTACACCACAATATCAATTATTATGACAGAAATCATTTTGAAAGACGATGTAGAACAAAGTAAAATTGATGCTTTGCTGTTCTTCCTTAAATCATCGAATATCGATGCAGAAGTGAAGATTACTGATGTAAAAAAAATCCAAAAATCAAGTGCTTTTTCTCTTGCTAAAGGAATATGGAGTGATTACAATGTTGATGCAAATGAACTTAGAGATAAGGCCTGGAAAAGATAATGGTATTATGTGATACAAATATCTTTATTGAAATTTATAAAGGAAATTTATTGGTAATAGATACTTTTACAAAAATTGGCCAATCTAATGTTGCTATTTCCGATGTTACCTGTGCAGAATTATTATATGGAGCAAGAAATAAAATTGAGCTTGAATTGATTAAACGAGATATTAACAAGCTATTTATTTTACCTATCTCTTCTGCGATTTCATCTCATGCCATAAACTTAATTGAACAATATACACTATCCCATAACTTAAACCTTCCTGATTCCCTTATTGCATCCACAGCTATTATCCATAATATTAAATTATACACACTCAATCTGAAAGATTTCAGGTTTTTAGAGGAAATCGCTCTATTCAAAGTTTAAATTTTTTGTTTACTAATATCTGATTGCAGCGTTTCTAATTTTTATTTGCTAACCTCAATTTCGTTTGTACATTTGCAGCTGAAATACAATGTTTAAAAAAGCCCTTATATTTTTTCTGATGATCTGTACCCTATCCAATTGCTATATGCAATTGATTGTATATTCAGGTTATCAAATGAATAAGGAATACATTACCTCTGTATTTTGTATTAATAAAGCACATCCCGAATTGCATTGCGATGGCCAGTGTTTCCTAGCCAAAAGATTGAAAGATTTAGATGGAAAAAATAAGCAAATCCAGGAAACGCTGAAAAGAATTGTAGAGACTGACCCCGAGTTCCGGGTTTTGGCACTCAATCACCATCTTCCCTACTTCATTATTAAATCCGAAAGCCTTTATCTGGAAAAACCCATCAGAGACCTTTCTATTTCTATTTTTCATCCACCGAAAACGGTTTAAGAAAATCTTTTTTTGCGATCGTTACCCTGATTTTTTTAAGGGTCTATCATGTATTTTTAAAATGTTGAACTCAATCCGATAGCTATCGGATCAGCAGGACGATCGTATTAGAATTTCTTTAAATACTTTTTACTTATTCAATTTTCAAAAAATGAAATTATCTCAATACTTACTGGCATTGTTATGTCCTATTATACTCCTGTCATCATGTAAAAAAGATGCAGATGAAACCACTCCAGATTCCAAATCCAGTTTCACTTTAGAATTCGAGCACCAGGTAAATGGAGCTGCCCTGAATTTAAACACCACCACCTATAAAAATGCAAAAGGTGAAGATTTTAAAATTAATGTATTCAAATATTACGTGAGCAATGTTAAATTAAGCAAAGCAGATGGAACAAGTTACCTCATTCCGGAGAGTTATTTCTTAATTGATGAATCTAAACCGGCAACAAAATTGATTACGGTAAGCGACGTGCCAACAGGCGATTACACCAAAATTGAATATACCATTGGTGTAGATTATGCCCGCAATTTCGCAGGCGCACAAACCGGAGCATTGGACCCGGTAAATGGCATGTTCTGGACCTGGAACAGTGGTTACATCTTTGTTAAGCTGGAAGGTACATCGCCGCAATCTACAGCAGCAAATCAATCTTTAACTTTTCATATTGGTGGTGTGGTAGATCCTAATAATACCATCAGAACCTATTCTACTGAGATTAATACTGCTAATCCATTAAGAATCAGAACAGATTCAAAACCAGATATGCACTTTATTGTTAATGCTGCCTCATTATTTACTGGCACAACTGATGTTAGTTTCGCAACCTTAAACTTCACAATGGGCGGAGCCAATTCTGTCGTCATTGCTAATAATTATGCAAAAGGTTTATTCCGTTTAGATCACATTCATAATTAATGGTTAGGCAAGTAGTCGTCTTCGCAGTGCTTATGTTGAGCATAGCGTTGATGTATGCCTGTAGTAAAAATGAAGATAAGATTAAACCGGACGAAAAGCCGGTAACATTTTCTATTCCTTCAAATTTTCCTGCTCCGGCATACCATTTCGAACAAAACAAAATCAGCAATGCCGGCTTTGCTTTAGGTAAAAAGCTATTTTATGACGCCAGGTTATCTGCCGATAAAAGTGTTTCCTGCGGTAGCTGCCATCAGCAGTTCGCTGCTTTTGCAAACCTTGATCATAAAGTAAGCCATGGTGTAAAAAACTGTCAGGGGAAACGCAATGCTCCGCCCCTTTTTAACCTGGCCTGGCAAAAAGCTTTCTTTTGGGATGGCGGTGTTAAAAATATAGAAACATCCCCATTAAATGCCATTACAGATGCCTGTGAAATGGGTACTGATATCCAAACCATCATTACTTTTTTGAAAAGCACCGCTCCTTATCCGGAGATGTTTAAACAGGCTTTTGGCACGAATGAGATCAGTTCTCAATTGCTATTAAAATCACTCACTCAGTTTACCGGAGTATTGGTTTCGGGAAATTCAAAGTACGACCAGGTTATCCGGAAGGAAGCTGGCGTGTCATTTACCGCCGAAGAACAGTCTGGTTATATGCTTTTTAAAAAGAAATGCAGCTCCTGCCATGCAGAACCCTTTTTTACAGATTTTTCTTATCGCAATAACGGACTTGATTTAGTTAGTTCAGATGAGGGGCGTTCTCACATCACAGGTGTGCTAGCAGACTTTGGAACATTTCGTATACCCAGCTTACGCAACATTGAATATACGGGTCCATATATGCATGACGGTCGTTTTTACAGTCTGGATGAAGTGCTCGAACATTATAATTCGGGGATTAAAGCGGCAGAAAACTTAGATCCATCACTCAAAAATGGCATTCAGCTAAATGGTACAGATAAAGCACAAATTAAAGCATTTTTAAAAACCTTAACTGACAATGAGTTTATCAAGAACAAATTATATAGCGAATCGTAAGTTGCTGTTTGTGATACTATTGCTTTTCACCAGCAATGCTTTTGCCTGCGACATCTGCGGTTGTTTTATGGGCATCACACCCTATTATAACCGAAACAGCATCAGTGTATTATATCGTTACAGATCATTTAGCGGTTATGAAGGTCAGTCACATTCATTGTTTCCTAACGGAGGAAAATTTTTCATTCCGGCAAGAAGTCAGGATTCACCCATCACCGGTCATGACGGGAATCCCAACGATTATGAATTGTATCGTTCGATGGAAATACGTGGCAAATATTTTATTAACAGCAAACTGGAAGTTAACGCCATACTTCCATATGTGTCAAACAGCGAACGCTACAATGGATATACTGCTACTATTGGAGGTATAGGCGATGTTAATCTATATGCAGGCTATCATTTGATTCAAAAGTTTGATGAGAACTTCAAACAACAACTCATTGCTGGCGCCGGGATCAAGTTACCTACCGGTAAAAACGATTTCAAAAATACAGCCGGAATCCGTTACTCCTCTTTAATGCAAGGCGGTACAGGCACTACAGATGGGTTTGTATACCTGAATTATCTGATTGGCTTAGGAAAGTTTGGAGCGAGTTTAAATACCTCCTACAAAATAAATGGAAAGAACAAACGTGAAGAAAGTATTGTAAATAGCACTGCGAGTTTCCTGAATATTTTTTACACCCAAAGCATCGGGAAAGACATGCAGGTAATGCCATCCGTTCAGTTTTTCTATGAATATTCTGGCGGAGAAAAGTATAATGGTGTTAAAACCGGGGAACATGTCATGAATAATTTAATGGGAGGCATTGGAGCTGACATCTTCTACAAGAATGTGGCGCTAAATGCCGGTATACAAAAAAACATCTGGGAAGCGGAAACCGACCATCCCATGAGTGCAGGTAAAGTTTATGTCGGAATTACTTATAATTTTTAATTACAAATCATATGAAAAATACAATAACACCAGCATTATGCTTAATCGTTTTTCTTTTTAACGCTTGCAAAACAGAACCGGACGCCAAGGCAATAAAAAAAGAAGTACTTAACCTGCATGATAAACTGATGATTGATGGCGGAAAAGTAATGTCAAATAAAATGCGATTAGATTCCGTTTTGAAATCCGGTAAAATGAAATCTCCCCAGGATTCCTTAAATATAGCTGATCTGATTACAAATCTAAATCAAGCTGATGAACGTATGATGGATTGGATGCATGGTTTCAAAGATGACTTTAAAGGCAAAAATGAACAGGAAGATTTGGACTACTACAAATCTGAAATGGTGAAGGTTAGACAAGTTGAAGACGATTATATCAAAGTAACCAAAGCATCCGATTCACTCTTAAAGGAGTATAATATTGAGCCGGCAGTTAAAATGAATATGGAACACCATAAACACTAAATTTCTCCCGCTGATTTTATAGATTTTCGCAGAGTCTAGAAAAAATCTGCGTTTATCCTTTTAAATCAGCGGGAAACTATTTAAACATAATAAGAAAATATAAAAATGAAACACTATAAACACTAAACTGCTCCCGCTGATTACACGGATTTTCGCAGAGCTTTAAAAACACTATCTGCGTTTATCTTTTTAAATCCGCGGGAAACTATTTAAACAAAGTAAGAAAATATAAAAATGAAACACTATAAACACTAAACTGCTCCCGCTGATTACACGGATTTTCGCAGAGCTTTAAAAACACTATCTGCGTTTATCTTTTTAAATCTGCGGGACACTATTTAAACAAGGTAAGAAAACAACAATTAATTCCCTCCTGAAATACAGAGGTTGTATATTTACACTTTAATAAAACAACATGAATAAAATTATTTCTTCGATAGCCATTTGCTTGCTATCTATTTCCATACTTTCATCCTGTAAACAGGATAAAAAACTTCCGTTTTATGGTGAACGCCATGCCGAAACGGTTAGAGACGCGAATGGTACAGAAAAGATAGATACCGTTTATCAAACCATTCCCAATTGGGCATTCTTAAATCAGGACAGTGTGCTTACGACAAATAAAGCTACAGATGGAAAAGTTTATATAGCAGACTTCTTTTTTACTTCCTGCAGCACCATTTGTCCGACAATGCACAGGAATCTTATGACAGTTTACAATGAATATAAAACAAACCCTGATGTGATGTTTGTGTCGCACACCATTGACTTTAAATATGATAAGCCATCCGTATTGAAAAAATATGCTCAAAAACTTGGTGTGGATGGCTCAAAATGGCAATTCCTTTATGGAAGCAAAGACAGTGTTTATACATTGGCGGAAAAGAACTATCTGGTAGCAGTTGGTGAAGATAGTACTTCAAAGGATGGTTATATCCATCAGGGTTATCTGGTTTTGATCGACAAGGACAGACGCATTCGCGGTGCTTACGATGGTACAAAAGAAGACCAGGTAGAGCAATTAAAAAAAGATATTCCGGTTCTTTTGGCTGAATATAAAAAATAGAATTTAGCCACGGAAATATAGATTTGTATGGAATGAAAATTAATTTATCCATGATTTCTTTGTTTTCGTGGCAATTAACAAAACATCAATGCGCAAATACATCATTAATGCTATTTTTCTGCTTTCAGTTATTGCCTCTGTTTTTTCCTGCCAGAGCCAGGGAACCATTGATTTACAGAATTATATGTCGAATGGGAAGGATATTTATAAAGCGAAATGTCAGAATTGCCATGGCGAAAATGGCGAAGGTTTAGGTAACCTCGCCCCACCTTTAACGGATTCGGTTTTCTTAAAAAACAACAAAACACGTTTGGCTTGTATCATTAAAAATGGAACAAACGAAAAAATCACAATAAATGGTAAAGTATATCAGGAAAAAATGCCCTCATTTCCTGAATTGGCTGATATTGATGTTGCCCAGGTGATGGTTTACATTACCAACTCATTTGGAAACAAACAGGGATTTGTGCCATACAGTAAGGTTTCGCTCCAATTACAAAAATGCAAATAATCAAAGTTTTTGGTGCCTTTTTCATTTAAAACAGGCATCTTTGTCCAAAATGCAGGTTGTTCTATCGCTGTTCCGATTGATCGGAAGAGAGGAAAGTCCGGGCAACGCAGGGCATCCCGCTTTCTAACGGAAAGGGATTGAGGAATGAAAACCTGAATCACGGATTAGTGCAACAGAAAATATACCTCCTGATGTAAAGTTGGGGAAGGGTGAAAACGTGCGGTAAGAGCGCACGAGCATTGCAGGCGACTGCAGTGGTTTGTAAACCCCGGGAGTTGAAAGACCAAATAGGCTAACGCATGTAGGGCTGCCCGTCCGATGTTAGTGGGTAGGTCGTTAGAGATAAACGGCAACGTTTATACTGGATTAATGATAGAAGTTCTGAGTAATCAGAAAACAGAACCCGGCTTACAGACCTGCATTTTTATTTTCTTGTCTTATCATTACTAAAATTTATAACAGCTTAGATTCTGCGGTAAATTCCAACAAATTAATATCTTTCCATATCAAATTCGCTCCTCAAATATTATTTAACATTATTAAAACTTTTTAGTGAATTGACCGTTTATAGCCTAAATTATTGTACAAAAAACTATACATTAATTTAAAAATAATATATTCGCACTAGAACTAGAATAAACAAATAACCAAATGGCCAAACTATTAATTATTGATGATGAAAGGGCAATAAGAAGTACTTTACGCGAGATCCTGGAATATGAAAATTACGATGTTGAAGATATTGATAACGGTATCGACGGCCTTGAAATGATCAGGAAGACCAATTTCGATCTGGTACTCTGCGATATCAAGATGAATAAAATGGACGGTATGGAAGTGCTGGAGCAGGCACAACTGATTAAACCTGATCTGCCTTTTATTATGATTTCCGGTCACGGAACGGTTGAAACCGCCATTGAAGCCAGTAAAAAAGGAGCCTTTGATTTTATCTCCAAACCACCTGATTTAAATCGTTTATTGATTACGGTACGCAATGGTTTAGATCGTGGAAACCTGGTGACCGAAACAAAGGTTTTAAAACGCAAAGTCAGCAAAACCCGCGAAATTTTAGGCAAATCAGAAAGCATATCCAAAATAAAAGAAACGATTGAGCGTGTCGCTCCTACTGAGGCTCGAGTGTTAATTACCGGTGCCAATGGTAGTGGTAAAGAACTCGTGGCTCGCTGGTTACACGAAAAGTCGAATCGTGCTGATAGTCCGTTAATTGAAGTAAACTGTGCCGCAATACCTTCAGAACTGATTGAAAGTGAATTGTTCGGACATGAAAAAGGTTCATTTACTTCAGCGGTGAAGCAACGTATCGGTAAATTTGAGCTGGCCAACGGCGGAACACTGTTTTTGGATGAGATTGGCGATATGAGTCTTTCTGCCCAGGCAAAAGTTTTACGTGCCCTGCAAGAGCATAAAATATCACGCGTAGGTGGAGAAAAAGAAATTGAAGTGAATGTTCGTGTGCTGGCCGCAACAAATAAAGATTTACTTAAAGAAATAGAAGATGGTAATTTCAGGATGGACTTATACCACCGCCTCAATGTGATTAACATTCATGTTCCGCATTTAACGGAACGAACCGATGATATTCCGGTGATTGCGCAGAACTTTCTGGAAAGTATTTGTGGCGACTATGGCATGCCGGTGAAGAAAATTAATGATGGTGGAATGGCCGCCCTTCAGGCTTTACCATGGACAGGTAATGTGCGGGAGTTGCATAATATGATCGAACGTTTAATTATTTTAAGTGATAAGGTAATTACGGAAAATGATGTGCGTGCCTTTGCCAATCCTGGCGGCGGTACCAATATTGGGTCGGCTACAAGTACACAGATTGCGGGTTCGGTCAATGGTGCTTCCGGTATGTCATCATCATTTGATAGTTTTAATAATTTCCAGGATTATAAAGACCACGCTGAAAAGGAATTTATCAAATTTAAGCTGGAAAAAAATAACTGGAACGTGTCAAAAACGGCTGATGAAATAGATATTCAGAGAAGCCATTTATATAGCAAAATTGAAAAGTTTGGTCTGAAGAGAGATATGGTTTAAGCCGTACAATACTTTCAACAGCAATTATTTAGGCTTTAAAAGCTGGAAGGTAAACTAAACTTCCAGCTTTTTTTATGGTGATCAGCATATACCTATCCAAAGAATGACAATTTGTTCTCCAGCTGATTCCGGTGTTTTTCATGGTAAAGAAAAGCCCCGACAATAAGCAGGCCTGCTATTCCTTCAAAAGCCACAATAACCTGCGTACCATACTCATGCGCCAGAAAGCCCATCAACAGACTGCCAACAGGCAATACGCCCTGATAAGCCATGATGTAATAACTTAATGTCCTGCCCCGCATCAAATCGTCGGCATGGGTTTGCAGATAGGTATTGATGGAAGAAGTTTGTGCCATCAGTCCAAGTGCTGCCAGTCCGGTACAAACGAGTGCCAGTATCAGCGTTGGTGCAATTGATAAGGCAATTACTGCCAGGGCAAGCAATCCACCCGATACAATTACAATCTTCTGTAAATTCTGCCCAGCCTTTCTTGTCGCCATATAGATGGCTCCGAAAAAGGCACCAAAGCCAGCAGCACTTTCAAACCACCCAAAGGTAGTGGCATCTCCGTTAAAAATATCTTTCGCAAAAACAGGAAGCAAGGTGGTGAACGGAATGACCAGTAAACTGGAGGCGGCCATCATGAGGATCATTGAAGATAGATCAGGTGAGGTTTTGAGGTATTCATATCCCTTTTTTAAATCTATCCAGATGTTTTCTTTAGATTTTACCTGTGCAGTAAGTTTTAATTTCATCATCGCCAGACAACCAATCACCGCAATGAAACTGACAAAATTAATCAGAAAACAAATATCCTCTCCCAATGTACTTAATATAACGCCAGCCAATGCCGGACCAATTAAACGGGCTGCATTAAACATGGATGAGTTTAAGGCAATGGCATTCGGTAAATCTTCCTTATCATCTATCAGGTTAACCATGAGAGATTGGCGTGCGGTTACATCAAAGGCATTTATCAATCCCTGTACCAGAGACAAAGCCGCAATCCAGAACATATCATAAACTTTAAACCAGATCATTACGGCCAGGGCGCCAGCCTGTAACATCAAAATAATTTGCGTGATCACCAAAATCTTAAATTTATTATGCCTGTCTACATAACTTCCTGCATAAGGCGCCAATATTAAAGATGGAATTAAACTCAGGAAGGTAATTAAGCCCAGTAAAAAAGCTGAGCCCGTAAGGCGGTAAACCAGCCAGCTGATGGCTACCCTTTGCATCCATGTACCAATAAGCGATATGGCTTGTCCTGTAAAAAATAGTCTGTAGTTATAATGTCTTAATGAACGAAAAATACTCATAATTAAAATAGTAAAGTAACTTTACAAAAATATAAAAATACACTAAATAAGTAAAGTTACTTTATTATTTTTTTATCATATCAAGATCATAATTTTAAACAAAAATCCACAATAACACCTTTTATACCTTATAAATTAACATTACCTTTGTCAAGTTAATTTACCAAAGGTATGTCAAAACAAACACAGGAAATTGCAGCAAAGCTGAGAAGTACAGTTACCCGACTCACCAGGCAGCTAAGAAAACAGAATGTCAGCTCGGAGTTCAGCAATGCAGAATTATTAACCATGTCTTTACTGGAACAACACGGTAAATTATTATCAACAGAACTTGCCGAAATGGAGCGGGTTTCAAAGCAGGCCATTTCACAAATTATTAACCGCCTGTTTGATGCACATTGTGTAGAGCGATTTCCTAGTGATGATGATAAGCGTAAAATACACATTGGCTTAACAAAACTTGGTGAAAAGCATATCATCGCCAGTAGGAAAATAAAAGAAGAATGGCTGGTTAAAACCATGGAACAAATATTTTCAGAGGAAGAAATTAATCTTATTCAGGCTTTTCTCCCACTATTAACCCGGCTTGTAGAACACAATGGTACAAAGGTATAGTTTTACTTTCCCGTTATGTTAATTAGACTTAACTTGCGAATCCAATGGCATTATACTTTACATCCATAAATTCAGGCAGTAATGGCAATTGTTACTATGTTGGCAACGAAAACGAAGCCATTCTGGTTGACGTGGGCCTTACCTGTAAAGAGGTGGAAAAGAGAATGCTGCGATTAGGCCTTGTTATCGAAAAAGTAAAGGCTATTTTTATTTCTCATGAGCATAGTGATCATATTAAAGGCCTGTCAGTGTTCGCAAGGAAATATAAAATCCCAGTTTATATCAGTGTGGGAACACTCAAAAACAGTAAGTTAACCCTCGACGAGCAAAATACCTTCGGATTAAGCCATACCCAAAATATTCAAATCGGTAAACTGAAGATAACGGCGTTCTCAAAATTTCATGATGCTGCAGATCCTTATTCTTTTACCATAGAGTGTAATGCGGTGAGAGTTGGTGTTTTTACAGATATTGGTTCGGTATGCGATCACTTAATCTCACAGTTTAAACATTGTCATGCGGCATTTCTGGAAGCCAATTACTGCGCTAATATTTTAGCCAACGGACAATACCCTTATTTTTTAAAAAGAAGAATCACTGGTGGGCGGGGTCATTTGAGCAACGCACAGGCGCTTGATTTATTCATGAATCACCGTCCGGATTACATGACGCATCTCTTGCTCAGTCATTTATCCAAAGACAATAATGATCCGGCCCTGGTAGCGCAAATGTTTGCACCTGTTGCCGGCAATACCTTGATTAAGGTTGCATCCAGAGATCAGGAAAGTGAAATTTACTATGTATCCAATCAGGACAAAGTAAATTATCATTTCGATCCTAAACAGTATCAGCCTGATCAACTGAATTTATTTTAATTTTCTAAATTCATTCCGCAGCTTATCATTTAATATTTGAAGGCTTTTCGCTTCTGTTTTCTTTAATCATAAAGAATATATGCACTTGTGGAACTTAAATGATCAGTTTCATCTACCGCAAAAACAAATTTTTATTGTCTGCAATTCATTTTGTTCAGGCCGAAATGCCAGTCTTTTCATGCTTTCATCTCAGTCCTTTTGATCATTTATCTGGGTTGTAGTGTAACTGTTTTGATTTAACTTTTTTGAGCAAGAAAAATCAACATATGAAAACGATAAGAAATAAAATGTAAGCATATTTCTTCGAATAACACATTCAAAAAATATAATTTAAAATACAATACATTAATATTAATAATACAAATATAATCAATCGAAACTAATAATAAAAAAGCTGAAATCACACAAAAAGCATCATTAAACTGACTTAAAATAAAAATATATGTTTTTATTAAACCTTCCATAAAAGCTATTTTTTTTTAGGGAAAAGCCTGATATTTTATATTAATTAACATTATTATAATAAAAAATTAATGATCATATCTGTATTTTTTCTAAAAATTAGGATTATGTTTGTATTAAAATTACACAAACTATGTAATTTTATATCTTAATTGATATCAATATTTTGTCTTTGTATCAATTGTATTCATTTTATCCATTGCCAGATTTTATTATATTTTTATTATTTTTAATATATACATTAGACTTATTAATAATACACACAAATAATCTACTATTTTCTGCCTTTACGACATAAACTATACGAACTAATACATTCTATTTTTCATTCGGCATGCTGTTAAATCCTGCTGAATGGATGAGCAGAATAAAATGATCAAATTATGAACAGACATACGCTTATTGGCTTAACGCCTTTTGAAATTCCGGATACTACATTGGTAACCAGTTTAGCGAAAACTTCTTGTTTTCCTGTGCTCAGTCTTGGGCACGATCAGATTAAAGCCGTGCAGGCATTAAAAATCCTGAGCGAACAAACCATGACCGATTATGGTATCTGTTTCAATTCTGAAGCATTGCTGCAGATCGAAATCCCTACCGGGGTGAGTTTGATTATTGCTCCATTCGGCTTTGCTTTTGTCAAACCACCTGCTGCAAAAGTCATTTACCAGGTTTTTGATCTCGAATCAGCTAAAAATGCCAAAGCGGCCGGGGCGCACGGCATTATCATTAAAGGAAATGAAGGAGCAGGAAAAGTTGCCCGTGAATCCTCTTTCGTGCTTTTTCAGCGGGTGATGAAAGCAGCCTTAGGCATTCCGGTTTGGGTACAGGGTGGAGTGGGCATTCATACTGCCGCCTCATTAATTGCTCAGGGCGCTGCCGGAGTCATATTAGACAGTCAGCTGGCACTTTTTAAGGAATGTGCTGCGCCGCTAGAATTAAAAGCCATTTGTGGTAAATTAAACGGAACGGAAACCAGGCTTATTGATCACCACCGGGTATTGGTTCGTCCTCATTCTCCAGTATTACCTGAAGATAGTCAAAACTACTCCACACTTAAAACCTACTTTAAGGGCTATGATCTCCATACGAGTTATCTTCCAATGGGTCAAGATATCAGTTTATCAATAGATTTATTTGAGAAATATAAAAAGCTTGATAAGCTGGTATTTGGTTTTAAAACTTCCATTTTTGGTCATTTAAAACAAGCAAAGGCTTTAAATACCATTAGTGCCCACAATGCACTTGCTACAGATCTAAACATCAAATATCCCATTGCACAAGGTCCTATGACCCGGGTGAGTGATGTGCCACTTTTTGCTGATGCAGTTTCGACAGCCGGGGCTTTATCATTTGTAGCCTTATCTCTTTTAAAAGGAAATGCAGCGAAAAACCTGATCGATCAAACCAAAGCATTAGCGGGTGCCAAAACCTGGGGCGTTGGTATACTGGGTTTTGCACCGCAGGAACTTCGCGATGAACAGCAGCAATATATTTTAGCAGCAAAGCCACCCGTGTTGCTGATTGCCGGTGGAAGACCTTCACAGGCTAAACCCTTTGAAAAGGCCGGTATTAAAACATTTTTACATGTACCCTCTACCGCCTTATTAGATATGTACCTGAAAGAAGGTGCCAGAAGGTTTGTCTTCGAAGGCCGAGAATGCGGAGGCCATGTTGGCCCTTTATCCAGTATGGTTTTATGGGAAAAACAAATAGAACGACTTTTAAAGGAAGAGAAACCGGAAGAGATCAGTATATTTTTTGCAGGAGGCATTCATGATGCCTTTTCAGCTGCATTTATTTCCATCATGGCCGCTCCCCTTGCCGCAAAAGGAATGAAAATCGGTGTGTTGATGGGTACAGCTTATTTATATACACAGGAAGCTGTAAGCACGGGTGCTATCCTGAATAAGTTTCAGCAGGAAGCCATGCAGGCTCAGGATACCATTTTACTGGAAACCGCTCCGGGACATGAAACCAGGTGTCTGAACTCTTCATTTGCCGGTTTTTTCAATCAGGAAAAATCAAGGCTTCAAGCAGAAGGAACAGACAAAAAGCTGATTTGGGAAAAACTGGAAAGCCTGAATGTGGGCCGGCTGAGAATTGCGGCCAAAGGAATTGAAAGGCAGGGCGATCAACTGGTTGAACTCAGTGAGCAAGAACAAACTGAATTGGGCATGTATATGATTGGCCAGATTGCCCCTATGCACCAGGAAGTAATTTCCTTGGCGGATTTACATGAAGAGGTGGCGACTAAAAATTTCAGTTATATTGATCAGGCTATTTTACCTGCTCCGCCAAAAAGCGAAACCAAATCATTAGATGTAGCCATTGTTGGAATGGCCTGTATTTTCCCTGGTGCCAAAAATCTGGATGAATACTGGCGAAACATTGTATTAGGGAAAGACTCCGTTACGGAAGTTCCGGATGAAAGATGGAATAAGGATGTTTATTATGATCCCGAATCTACAGCCGGCGACATGTCGCACTCTAAATGGGGTGGTTTTATTCCACAGATCGATTTCGATCCGCTTGAATTTGGTATTCCCCCGCAATCTCTGGCGGCCATTGAACCTACCCAGCTCCTCACCTTACTGGTGGCTAAACAGGCCATGCAGCATGCCGGCTATGGTGATCAGGGCGTTGACAAGGAAAACGTATCCGTAATTATTGGGGCAGAAGGTGGAAATGACCTTGCCAACAGTTACAGTTTCAGGTGTTTTTATAAACAGGTGTTTGGAGAAATGCCGGCAGAAGTGGATGCCGCACTTCCTAAAATGACAGAAGATTCTTTTCCCGGCATTCTGGCCAATGTAATATCTGGCAGAATTACCAACCGGTTAAATTTAGGTGGACGAAATTTTACAGTTGATGCAGCCTGTGCCTCATCCCTTGCCGCTATTGACCTGGCTTGCCAGGAGCTTTTCCTCGAAAAGTCGGATATGGTTCTGGCTGGTGGAGCCGATCTTCACAACGGCATCAATGATTACCTGATGTTCTCCAGTACACATGCCCTCTCGAAAAAAGGAAGATGTGCCACTTTCGATTCGGAGGCAGATGGAATAGCCCTGGGCGAAGGCATTGCCATGGTAGTTTTGAAAAGACATGAGGATGCTTTAAGGGATGGCGACACGATTTACACTGTGATAAAAGGTGTTGGTGGTTCCAGCGATGGTAAAAGCCTCGGTCTTACTGCACCGCGTAAAAACGGACAAATCAATGCTTTGGAAAGGGCCTACAGCCAGGCCGGAATTATGCCTTCGAGTGTGGGCCTGATTGAGGCGCATGGTACGGGTACCGTTGTTGGCGACAAAACAGAGATCAGTGCTTTAACTGACATGCTGAACGAAACTGGTGCAACGGCCGGGCAAACACATCTGGGTTCAGTCAAAACACAGATCGGCCACACCAAATGTGCCGCCGGTATTGCCGGCTTAATTAAGACCTCACTTGCCGTTTACCATGGTATTAAACCACCAACCATTCATTTAAAAACACCGAATAGTTTTTACAATGCACAAACAAGTCCTTTTGCCTTCCATACTGAGGCTGGTTTATGGATGGATCGAAAACGTTATGCCGGAGTGAGTGCCTTTGGCTTTGGCGGAACCAATTTCCATGCCGTGCTGGAAAGTGGCAAAAATGTAGAAAATGAACATCCCATACTGAAATCGTGGCCATCAGAATTATTTGTGTTCAGGGGTGATACTTACGATGAAGCAAAAACGAGTCTTAACAACATCAAAAATTTACTGGAAATTAATGCTCAGATCGCGCTGAAAGATTTAGCCTTCAGCCTGGCAACAGGCAGCCAGAAACCCGTTCAAATGAGTATTGTAGCCAATAATGCCGAAGATCTGGTGATGAAAATTGACCTGGTTTTATCTGGTATAGAAAGTAAAGACACCTATAAAACGAATATAAAAGAAGGCAAAGTAGCCTTTCTGTTCCCAGGACAAGGCAGCCAGCGGATTAACATGGCCAGAGATCTTTTTGTGATTTTTCCTGAAATGAGGAAGTTGTTAAAGGACTATCCTGATTATGAAAAAATATTGTTCCCGAATGCAGTATTTGATCCTGAATCTGTCAAAAAACAAAAAGAAAACATCAAAGATACACGGATGGCCCAGCCACTACTTGGCATTGTTGACCTGGCCATTGCAAAATTACTCCAGTCTTTTGGTATTCAGCCTGATATGGTTGCCGGTCACAGTTACGGCGAATTACCGGCACTTTGTTTTGCAGGCGCTTTTGAAGATGACCAGCTGGTTAAATTAAGTGCCGAAAGGGCAGAGTCAATTCTGGATGCGGTTACGGATGGAGATCCCGGAAGTATGCTGGCGGTAAGCGTAAAACGTGAAGATTTAAACAGCCTGCTTTCTGGCGTAGACCATGTTTATCCCGTAAACTTTAATGCGCCAACGCAGTGCGTTATAGCAGGTTCAACACCTGGAATTCAGCATTTGGCGGCTAAACTCAAAGCGGCAAAAGTGTCTTACCGGCAGCTGGAAGTAGCCTGTGCTTTTCATAGCCCGGTGGTAGCCAAATCTAAAGAACTTTATCGCGATGTACTGACAAAAGTTTCATTTAACAATATTGAACTACCTGTTTGGTCGAACACTACGGCCAATGAATATCCTACAAATGCAGCAGCCATCAAGGAACGTTTAACGGAACACCTGGTTCAGCCGGTACTTTTTGTTGATCAGCTGAATAATATGTATCAAGCTGGCGCGAGAATTTTTATCGAAGTAGGCCCAGGTAAAGTACTAAGCGGATTAACAAAAGCCTGTATCGGTAAAGATGAAACTATATTTCATACCGAAGATCAGGGACAGAATAAACTGAGTAACCTGCTTGGAACTTTAGCCAGCTATATTTCAACCGGAAGAAGCATCAATCTGGAGAAATTATTTGAGGGAAGATCAGCAACCATGATCCAGGTTGATCAACCATTATTATACAAAAAAAGTTCAGCCATTTGGCATGTAAATGGTCAGCATGCCATCCCATCCACCGGAAAGCTTCCTGAAAACGGTGCTGCTCCGATTACCAAACCCATCATCCTCATGAAAGAAACACAAAGCCAAAGTATCAATCAACAGGTTACCACATCAGCAACAGACATGATGATGCAGGAATACCTGCATAGCATGAAAACTTTAATTCAGGCACAACGTGATGTGATGCTGTCTTTTCTGGGGCAAAACCCATCGGTTCAGATACCCGCTTATCCGCAGCCACAGAATGATTATCCAAACCAGGTTCCTATCAAAATTGAAAATCAGTTAACGGGTCAGGTGGAAATTTCTCCTGTGATGGAAGTAAAATCTGCAGTACTGGTGCAGAAAGATATTAAACAAATTCTCCTGCAAATTGTGAGTGATAAAACAGGCTATCCTCAGGAAATGCTGGGCATGGAAATGGATCTGGAAGCCGACCTGAGTATCGATTCCATTAAGCGGGTGGAAATTATCGGCGCATTACGTACTGAACTGGGTGGTTTTTCTGAACTGAATCTTCCGGAAGATAAGATCATGGAGCAGCTGGCAGGCTTAAAAACGCTGAGCAGCTTAGTGAACTGGATTACAGAAAATACACAACAGCAGGCACCTGAAATCCAGGTGGTAATCTCCACACAAATTGCAACGCCGCAAAAATTGTCTGTCGATCAGTTAAAACTGGCTATACTGGAAGTAGTAAGTGAAAAAACAGGCTATCCGAAAGAAATGCTGGGCATGGATTTAGACCTCGAGGCCGATTTAAGTATCGATTCGATTAAGCGCATGGAAATTATTGCCTCACTTAAAGAGAGAGTTGGTTTCGGTGCTCAAGGCGAGCAGACGGATGATTTAATGGAAAAGTTAGCCGCCATAAAAACCCTGAAAAGCCTGGTGAACTGGATCGCGGATATTGAAACCGAAACCACCGAAATACTGATTGAAGCGAAAAAAATAATAGAAGACAGTATTGACGACCAAACGGTTAAAGAGAAACTTTCGCGTTTACGTTTCGAACTCACTCCTGCGGCACTAACCATTACAGAGGCGGCGATATTAAAAGATCAACGTTTTGCACTTATGAATGATGGTGGCGGACAAGCTTTAAAAATTAAGGCGATGCTTGAAAAACATGGTGCCATTGCAGATATTGTAAACTTTGACGATGCACTTGAAAGCTATCAGGGCTTAATTATCCTGAACATGTTTGAAGCACAAAAAAAGGCAGGTATCCTGGATCATTTCTCTACCATTAAAAAACTCAACTTCGATAAGGTGAAATGGGTTTATCTGATCGCCGATACAAAAAGGTATTTCAATGCAGAATCAGATATTTCTTTTCTGAGAAATTACCAGGGCTATTCGGGTTTCTTTAAAAGCCTGGATCGGGAATACGAACACACCAAATGTCGCTTTATCAGCCTGGAGACTAAAATGTCGGCAGATGAAATTGCCAACGTAACCTTAAATGAAATCCTAAATCCGGATAAGCCTTCTGAAGTGATTTACAATGACCATAAAAGGCATATCATGGAACTGATCCCCACACAGCTGAGTATGGAAACTGATGAGGAACATATCAAACTGGATAAGGAAGCTGTAGTGTTGGTTCTGGGTGGCGCACAAGGCATTACAGCAGAATTGATGATACATTTCGCAAAAGATTATCCATGCCGCTACATTTTAGTAGGCCGGTCAGCCAACCCGCAGTTAAGCCTTCAGGAAGCAACTTCAAAATTAGAAACTAAAGACGACATCAGGCACTACGTCATTCAACAGGGACAATTTCCCACACCTGCAGAAATTGAAAAAGAAACCAGCCGGATTTACAAAAACAACCAGATCCTGCGATGCATTTCCATGCTGGAAGAAGGTGGCTCTACCGTGGTTTATGAATCATTAGACTTAAGGGATGAAGATGGCCTGACCAGATTGATCAAACAGGTTTATCAGGATTTCGGAAGGATTGACGGCGTGGTACATGGTGCCGGGCTACTGGAAGATAAATTGTTCAGCAGTAAAACTTCCGAATCTTTTGGAAGAGTTTTCGATACCAAGGTGACGCCTTTACGGGTACTTGCAGAGCAACTCCGGCCAGAAACCCAGTTCGTTATTCTCTTCTCCAGCATTGCATCGGTATACGGTAACCGCGGGCAAACAGATTATGCGGCGGCAAACAGCGTAATGGATAAATATGCCTGGGCTTTGAAACAAAAAATAAAGGGAAAAGTAATGGCCATTAACTGGGGACCCTGGAAAGGCGCCGGAATGGTTTCACCAACGCTTGAAAAAGAATACCAGCGCCGGGGCATTGCACTGATTCCCTTGCAGGATGGAATGGAAACTTTCTTGAACGAACTGAAGTATGGCAAAGAAAGCCAGGTGTTAATTATGGCTGGTAATACCTGGACTTAACCCATTTACAACTATGACGAAGAAAAGTGATGTTGCAATTATAGGGATGTCTTGTACATTTCCCGGGGCGAAGAATGTCCAAATCTTCTGGGAAAACATATTAAATGGCGTAGATTCTACCCAAACCGTTCCTGCTGATCGGATCGACCCGGTTCATTTTGATCAATCGGCGACAGGCGTAGATCGTTTTTACTGCAACAAAGGTGGTTTTATTCCAGAGTATAGCTTTGATCCGCAACGCTTTGGGATTTTACCCTTAGCTGTTGAAGGTACGGAGCCAGATCATTTGATTACGCTGGATTTGGTGCACAGTGCCCTGGAAGATGCGGCTATTTTCGAAAGAAATTACAGTCTTGATAAAACCGGAATTGTCATCGGCAAAGGCAATTACACTGGTCCCGGAGCAACCAGGGCCATTGAAATCGTGAGAACAGGAGAACAGATTTCCAGCATACTCAAAAACCTTATTCCTCATTTATCTGATGCAGACCTGGAAAAAGTAAAACAGGAGTTTCAGTTAAAAAAGGGCCGTTTTAGTGCAGATACCGCCATGGGATTAATCCCGAATCTGGTCGCATCACTGGTGGCTAACCGGTTTAACCTGGGTGGTTTGGCCTTTACACTTGATGCCGCCTGCGCAAGTTCACTTCTAGCTGTCGATCACGCCATACAGGAGCTAAACAGCGGACGCTGCGACATGATGATTGCAGGTGGTGTTCACTTGGGGCAAAACGCGGCTTTCTGGAGCATCTTTTCGCAACTCGGTGCCTTGTCAAAACAAGAAAAAATAAAACCTTTTGATCAGCATGCCGATGGATTAATTATTGGTGAGGGTTGTGGCTTTGTCGTACTTAAAAAACTGGAAAATGCAATTCAGGATCAGGATAAAATTTATGCGGTAATTAAAGGCATTGGGGTGAGTAGTGATGGTAGTGGCACGAGTGTGATGAGTCCATCCGTTAAAGGTCAGCTGAAAGCTGTTACACAGGCCTGGCAAAATGCAGCACTTGAACCACAGCACATCGGATACCTGGAGGCGCATGGAACAGGAACACCATTAGGCGATAAAACGGAAGTTGAAACACTGAAACAGTTTTTTGGCCAGGATGAAACGCTGCCCAAAGCCGGAATCGGTTCGGTGAAATCAAATATCGGGCATGCCATGCCTGCCGCCGGTATTGCAGGATTGATTAAAACTGCTTTAGCCCTGTACCATGGCGTAATCCCTCCTACTTTACACTGCGATGAACCATTGGCGCAATTGCAGGAAACCAGATTTTCTGCTGTTCAACAAACAACAGACTGGGAAAATTCGGGTTTACCAAAGCTGGCCGCCGTAAATGCTTTTGGCTTTGGCGGCATTAATGCGCATGTGGTTCTGGCTGGTTTTGATCAACCCAAAAAAGACGAAGTGATTGTACTTGCCCGTCAAACGCAGCAGGAATTATTGGAAGCCCTTAAAACGGAAGATTACCGTAAAGGATCGGGAAATTTCCGGATCGCCATCTTTAATCCAACTGTCGACAGGATCAATAAAGCCTTTAAAATCATAAACAAAAATATGCCCTGGAAAAACAAGCAGGACATCTGGTACAGCAATCATCCCCTGCTTGAGGAAGGTGCTAAAATAGCTTTTGTTTTTCCAGGCCTGGATGGCTTATCCGGCGGAGAAGTAAATAGCGTAAGTAAATATTTCAACATCGAAACAAACGAACAGGAAACCAGCGATGGCCTGCTCAGTGATGCGCTTCAAACTTTAAATAAAAGCAGTGTTCTGGATCAGGCACTAAAAAAATTAGGCCTGCGGTCTGACATGAATGCGGGCCACAGTTTAGGCGAATGGCTGGCTGCAAGATCTTCAGAACTGGCAGAAGAAAGTTCGGTAATGAATTTACTGAAGGTTTTAACACCCGAAACATTTGAACTAAAAGACTCACGCTTTATCGCCATCGGCTGTGGTGTAGAAAGCCTTGAACCCATAATCAAAAATATTCCAGACCTGTACATTTCAAACGATAACTGCCCGCAACAGGCTATTCTATGCGGCAGCAAAAATGCGTTGGAAGAACTGGTTCCTGTTTTAAAAAGGAAGCAGATCTTTCACCAGGTTTTACCTTTCCAATCAGGTTTCCACTCCCCTTTTGTAGCCGATAAACTGGAAGTCATCCTGGCAGGAATGAAAGATATGACTTTCAGAAAAACCACTACGCCATTGTGGTCGGCCACTACACTGGAAACTTACCCAGAAGGTTTCGAGGCCATCAGACAGTTAAGTGCAGAACATTTAATTAAACCAGTTCGTTTCCGGGAGCTGACAGAAAAGCTTTATCAGGAGGGCGCAAGAGTATTTATTCAGGTGGGTTCAGGTGGTTTAACCGGTTTTATTGATGATACCCTGAAAGGAAAAGAAATTAGTACAATCAGCGCCAATGTGCCTATCCGGTCTGGCATCGCACAATTACAAAGAGTTATAGCCGCCTTGTTTGTGGAGGGACGGGAAATTGGACTTGATTTTCTTGCACACAAAATATCCAGTCCGCTTAAGCCAAATAAGGGGATCAGGCTTGCACTGGGCTCACCCATCATCCGAGACCTTGAGCACTTAAAAAGCCTGGCTATTAAAAATCAGCCGAAGGCGAAACCTGTATTGGCCGATTCTTTACACCCGGTACTGAATGCTTTTAATGAAAACGTTTTAGAACTGATCAGCATGCAGGAAGAAATGATCGGGCATTTTGAAAATACAAATTTCAATGTCCGGCACCAGGCAAACATCGCATACCAGCATCCTCTAAAACCCATCCGTCAAGCTTTCAGCCAAATGCTGGATGTCAGCCTGGATAATTGTCCGTATTTAATCGATCATTCCTTGTTGCGGCAGCCAAAGGGATGGCCAACGGTTGAAGATATGGACCCGGTAATCCCGATGACGATGATTTTTGAACTGTTTGCAGAAATTGCCCAGGCACAATCACCAGCAGATAAGATTCATAAAATCAGCAACATGCGTGTTTTCCAATGGATGAACGTGGTTAAACCCTTTCAGGAAACGGTTATCGGAGCATGGAAAGATGAGGAGACCGTTTACCTCAATTTAGAACGCTTTGCCAATGCGGAGGTAAAACTCTCACCATTTTTAAACACAGCGCCAGACCGTAGTTTTGATATTGGCGAAAAGCTAAATATAGACCGGACAACGGAACAAATTTATGATGCCCATATGTTTCATGGTCCGGCCTACCAGGGCATTAAAAAAATTGTAGCTGTTGGCCAAAAAGGCATTACCGGAATTATTGAAGCAGCAGAAGGTAAGGGCTCACTACTGGATAATGCCGGACAGCTTTTTGGCTTATGGTTACAGCTCACGCTGGAAAAAGACCGTATCGCCTTTCCTGTTAAAATACAGGAAATAGAATTTTTTGGCGAAATGGCCGATCAGGAAGGCACTTTTGAATGCACTTGTGTGCTGACAGATCTGAACAATGAGTTTGCCACGGCCGATATCGTCATGAAAAGGGCCGGCAAAACCTGGCTGATTATTTCGGGCTGGCAAAACCGGCGACTGGAAATAGACGAACCGCTTTGGAATGTATCCATGTCGCCGCTACGCAACCGCTTATCTGAAGAAATTGCACCTGGGGTTTTCCTTTTCGGAAATGCCTATTCGAGAGTGGTATCATGGGATTTTATCCTGAAAAGATATTTCAACCAAACCGAAAAAAAATACCATAACAACCTTTTACCTAATAAAAGAAAAACATGGATGATCAGCAGGGTGGCAGCAAAAGATGCAGTTAGAAATTTGTTAAATACGGAAAAGCAACAGGCCTGCTACCCCATTACTTTCGAGGTTTTTTCTGATGAGTTTCGCAAACCCTATGTAAAAGGCGGTTTAACTGAAGGAATACAGATTTCTATTGCCCATAAGGGAACAGATGCCGTTGGTATTGCCCGGTTTGATCAGGCCGTAGGAATAGATATAGAGACCATCGAAGAAAGAAGTCCTGCCTTTTTCGACCTGGTTTTTAATGACCACGAACTCGAACTTTTAGCACAAAAAGATAAAAAGGAATGGGCAACCCGCTTCTGGGTAGCCAAAGAAGCATATGGCAAATTTTTAGGGAAAGGCTTACAGGGAAACCCCAAAGCTTATACCATAGAAAAAATTAATGGTGATGAACTCATCATTAATAACATCACAATCAAAACAATTCAACATCAAAACTATATCATCGGATGGACACTATAACGACTACAAAATTAAGCAGCGAAGAGATTTTCAATCTCATGAAAAAATTTATAACTGAAGTAATCGGAGAAGAATTTGTGGAGGAAATGGATATCACACCAGAAAGTTCCTTTACAAAAGATTTAGAAATGGACAGCATTGAGATTGTGTCCTTTTCAGAAAAAATCAAAGCTCATTTTGGCGATCAGATTGACTTTACGGGCTGGCTGTCATCAATGGATCTGGATCAATTGATCAATCTCAACCTGGGCATGATCATTTCTTACATCGAAGAATGCCAGTCTTAAGGATTAATAACAAATCGGTACATATTCAGGAGCTGAATCAAAACGCACCTGAAACCGTTGTGCTGGTGCATGGCATGTTCAGTAATTTATCGGTTTACTATTTCAACATCGCTCCTATTCTGGCTACGCATTTTCATGTAGTGCTGTATGATTTAAAAAGTCATGGCATTAGCGAGAAAACCCTGTCAGGTTATGATCTTGAAAGCATGACGAATGATTTAAAGTGCTTAATAGATGCACTGGACTTAAAACAGGTTTATTTAGGTGGCTATAGTTTCGGTGGATTAATTGCATTGAAAATGGCTATCCGATTTCCAAACCTGGTTAAAAAACTGGCGGTGATTGAAGCACCCGATCCCAGCGATGAAAAAGCCCGTGGCATCATTGAAGAATATAGCCGTGAGTTTCTGGAACATTATGTGGAAAATTTCACAGATACCACCAAAGTTAAAATGGGAAAACGACAAATGGAAAAGAATCACCGCATGTATGAATACCTTTTTCATCAAACCTCCATTAAAGAAGATATGATTCTGGAGAAGGATTTTTTTGAGGATGGTGCCATTAATCAACTTGATCAGGATGTGCTATTACTTTACGGTTTGACATCAAATTGCCTTGATGCCGGTAAAAACTTAAATCAAAAAATTAAAAATTCATCGATTCAAATCGTTGATGGAGACCATAATATTCCAATACAGGAGCCACAACTCATTGGAGAGGCGCTATTAAATTTCTTTCAACAAAAATAAAAAGCATTGATGCGTATGGCAAAATTTGTATTCATTGTACCTCCATTAACCGGTCACATTAACCCGACATTAAGCCTGGGTACTGTCTTGCTGGAACGCGGGCATGATGTTGGCTGGATTACTTTAGATCAATCATTGGGTGAAAAACTCCCTCCTGGTGGTGAGTTACTGCTCATCCAATACCACGAAAACGACCAGCAGAAAAAGGAAGCCGAAAAATATCTGGATCTCATTACCCAAAAAGTGGTTTACGGAATTGACAGTGTTAAGTTTCTGTATGAAGAGGTATTGATTCCCCTGAACCGACACAGTTACGAAGGTATTGCTGCCTTGCTGGATGAGTTTGAACCTGATCTTGTCATCACAGATCATCAGATGTTTGCAGGTGCCATGGCTGCTTTCCATAAAAACTTGCCTTACGCCACTTCCGTTACTGCGCCAGCGGCGATAAAAGTAATGGATGAATTGCCAAAAGTTCATGAATGGGAAGTGAATCAAATTACAGCTTTGCAACAGGAATTTGGTATTGAGCATTCAAGAAATCTCGCTACATCTGACCTCCTCACACTGATTTTTACGTCAAAAGAATTTTTCGGTGAAATGGAATTACCTGAACAATTTAAATTTGTGGGACCTGTTTTTAACCGTCGGCAAGTGGAAATCCCATTTAACTGGGAAGCTTTTCACGCCATTCGCCAACGCAGCATCCTGGTTAGTATTGGTACAACATTCGATCATGAACACAAGAAAAGCTTTTTTAGTAAAGTTGTCGAAGCATTTTCATCCCTGGATATTCATGTTATTGTTGTTTCTGATCCGGGTTTATTTGAGGCATGGCCGAAAAACTTTACCGTTCAAAAACAAGTCCCGCAGGTTAAATTATTGCCTTATGTAGCTGCAGTAGTTTGCCATGGCGGCCACAATACCGTTTGCGAAAGTTTAATGCATGGTCTCCCATTGGTGGTTACTCCGATTGCTTATGATCAAAGTCATGTTGCAGGACGCGTCGTTAGAGTGGGTGCAGGTGAACGCCTGAATTTTAATCGCTTTAAAGCGAAACATCTTTTAGAAGCAGTAAATCTTGTACTTGAAAATCCATCATACAAAGATGCTGCCATGCAGATTAAACAATCTTTCACTCATGCAGGTGGAAACGAAACTGCTGCCGATTTATTGGAAAATGCACTTTTCAAAACAAGTAAAACACTCATCATAACCTAAATCCATATGTCTAAATTTCTATTTGTTGTTCCGCCTTTCTTTGGTCACATTAGTCCAACGCTAAGCATTGGTGCAAGCCTACTGGCCCGGGGGCATGAAGTAAAATGGTTCGGAATCACTCCGCTGGCTCAAACTCATCTTCCGGAAGGTGGTGAATTTATCTATCCTGAGACAGATCTGCTCCCCTATGCTGATGAAATCAAACAGATCTTAAAACGTCAGGATGATGGCCCCGCCTGTTCCGGCCCGGAAGTGATGAAACTTGCCCTCGAAGAAACTTATGTTCCCTTTGCCCGGATGATGATGAAGGGCCTGAATAAATTTGTAGATGAATGGAAACCCGATGTTATCATTAACGACTGCATTACCTTTGCCGGTGCATTAAGTGCTCATTTGAAAGGCATTCCTTCAGTAACCACCACGCCGGTACCGCCCGATGTGATGGGTGATGCGGCAAAAAATACACCTAAAATATTTGAATGGCAGCAAAACCTGATTTTAGGCCTGCAGAAAGATATCGGCATTTATAGTGATCAAATCCATATCCATTCTCATCGGCTGAATTTAGTTTTCACTTCCCAGGCTTTTGCAGGTTTCGAGGAAAAACCACCACATATGCACTTTGTGGGCCCGGTAAAGGGTCGTCCAAACTCAGCCGAATTTGACTGGGATCGATTGGCCAAATCCACCACGCCAAAGGTTTTTGTGTCTTTAGGCACTTTACTGGTGGATATCCGCGCAGCATTTTTCCAGAAACTCATCGATGCTTTTGCTCATGAGCCCATTACCATCATTGCCGCAACCAATCCTGATATTTTCGAAGAATGGCCGGATAATTTTATCGTTAATGGCTTTGTTCCCCAGTCTGAACTCATGCCTTATATGGATGCTGTCATCTGCCACGGCGGCTTCAATACGGTAAACGATACTTTCACAAACGGGTTACCCATGCTGATTACTCCCATAGCCTACGACCATTTTCATACGGCAAAATTAATTGAGCAGGCTGGTTGTGGCATCAGCATCCGGTACAAACGGCTTCGAATTTCTGATTTAAGAAATACCGTTTTTGAACTATTGGAAAACCCCAAATATCGCGTGGCTGCTCAAAAAATAAGGGAAACATTTCTCGAAGCCGGAGGAAACGATAAAGCAGTTGAACTACTGGAAGATTTTGCGAAAAACAACAGCGTTTTAGAACCAGCCTGATGCATCAGATGAAAAGGAAATTACTCTTCGGCGAAAGGATGCTCTATGGTGATGGAAAACATCCGTTTAATATGGTAATTGGGTTTAAAGTGAGCGGATCAATTAAGGAAATCAATGTTGATTTAGCACTTATCAAAGTGCAGCAAAAGCATCCATGGCTAAGGGCATCAATAACAATTGACAAAGATAAGAGACCATGGTTTACCACACATTCAGCTTCTTCATTTAAGGTAGAGGTACTTGTGGTCAATCGCATTAGTGATGACGATTGGAAAAGGCAGTCTGAAACGGAATGGGCTAAACCCTTTGATGCGTCAAGATCGCCACTGTTCAGATTAACCTGGATAAAAGGTGAAGCGTTTTCTGAATTTTTACTCGTTTTTCACCATTGCCTTTGTGATGGTGCTGCAGGCCTTTCCATTCTGAAGGAGTTTCTTTTATTACTCGATAATCCCGAAGCCGCAATCGGTGAGGAAATTGCGATTCAAAGCATGAATGATATTATTCCGCCAAAGGTGCTGAAAAGCTATCGAATGCGCACTAAAAATACCTTAATTGGTAAAATGGCAACACTGGCCTTATGGATGATGCCGATAAAAAAAGTTGCAGTAGACCGGAAGCGTGATTTTTTGATCCACTGGAAACTTGATGAGCAATTTACTACAGCCATTTTATTGTTCTGCAAAACACATGGTTTTACTGTGAATACGCTCTTAAGTGCAGTTGTGCTGAAGGCTTTTAAGGCAGTACTGGCAGATAAGTCTTTTAATAAAATTTCCCTTCCTGTCGATATCAGGAACCTAAATCCATTAATCAAAAAAGACCATGTTTTTGCTTTTGGTTTGATGATCGTGCTCTCTGCCAGTAATGCCGATAGTTTTATTGAGGGCGTGAAACAACTTCAGAAGGATGTAAACCGTAAACTGGCGAAACTTGATCCTTATACGCTAATGATGATGATGGAGGCCTGTCACCCTGCCTTAGCTAACTTTAGTAACCTCTTAAAATATGGCAAAACGAGTAATGATTGCATGTTTTCCAATTTAGGAAAGCTCGATATTCCGCATGAGTATGAAAACTTTCGATTGGAAACCATTTACAGTCCTTCTGTGATAGGTCCGTTAGGCAATACAACTACCATTCTGACATCAACATTTAGAGAACAGATGGACTTTTCATTTGTGGCAAGCGAAGGATATGTTTCCTTTAATAATGCCGAACGAATTAAGGAGAAAATGATTTCTCTTCTCAAAGAAAACATTGGATTATAGGATGATCAATATGAATAGAAAATTAATACTCGGTGAAAGAATCATGTATGTTGACCCGGCAACGCCACTAAACTGTGTGTTCACGGCGAAAATACTGGGTGAGTTTGAGGAACCAAATCTCAGGATAGCACTCGACAAGATTCAGCGAAAGCATCCCTTGTTGAGGATGAATATTGAGCAGATAAATAAAACGCCACACTTTGTGCTTAATGAAAACATTGATAAAATTCCAATACGCGAAGTTGATTTTCATTCCGATCAGGATTGGCTCAGAGAATCGAAAACGGAGTGGTATAAGTTATTTAACCAGCATCATAAACCACTGGCCAGACTGGTTTGGATTAAAGGTCACCAGGAATCAAACCTGATATTGGTATTACCGCATTGTATTTGCGATGGCAGTACGATTGTCAACCTGATGCAGGAATTATTGACACTCATTGACAACCCAAGTCACGAACTTTATCCCTATCCGTCGTTTTCTTCCGTTAATGAATTACTACCAGATCATTACGTACCTGACCATTATCTAAAACGCAAAACTTTTGCTGCACTCGGCAGATTATTTTTTCTCTTCAAGCAAACCTCTGAAAAAAGATTGAACCAGAATAATTATGCAATTAACTGGAAGTTGGATAAAGAAGAAACCATTTTTTTTATCAAAAAATGTAAAGCTGAAAACACAAGTGTGCATGCTGCCATCTGTGCCATTTTTATAGCTGTTTTTAAGGTATTGAAGAATGATAAGGCACATGGGAAAGTAATTTGCCCCGTAGATATCAGGCGTTTTATTCCCGAAATTAAAGCCGATACCATGTTTGCATTTGCCCCAATTGCAGAGCTGAAGGTTCGGAAAAATGATGGTGATGTTTGGGAAAATGCCAGAATGTTAAAAGCAGATCTCGACAAAAAAGTCAGCGAAATGAATGTATCGCATCTGCTGCATGTGAGTGAATCTTTCCATCCGCTTGCAAATAAAATGATCGGTTTTCTACGGTCTACAAATGGATCCCATGATATTACGCTAAGCAATATGGGTTTGTTAAATATTAAACAAGATTACAAAAATTTTAGTGTGGAAACCATCTACAGTCCTACAGTTGCCTTCCCCTGGAAGAACGCAAACACACTGGTTGTCAGCACTTTCAATAATAAACTTGACTTTTCTTTAATGTCTGATGAAAATTTCCTGACCGAATCTGATGCGATGTGGATTAAGAAAAAAGTACTCGAAATGATGACTACTCACCATAATTCCCTTGCCAGTGCCTGATTTTGCAACAAATCATAAATTACGCTGGCGAAAATTCGTGAGGAAAACGTTATTGATCTATTTAATTCCGAATGTTACATTGAATACCGTGATTCCATATTTTGCGCTTAGCACGCAATCGTCAGTACATTTATTTACCGGTGAGCAAAACCTTGCCCGCTTTATATTGCCGATGTCTTTACTTCTTCCTTTTCTGATAACGGTGGATGTTTTTAAAAAGATAAAAGCATTACAGCATACTGAAGGTTTGCATTTTGAATGCAATAAGATACTAGAGGGAAAGATGAAGATGTTTAAGTTAGCAGGACTACATAGCCTATACACTATTTTGGCCATTCTATCTGCCCTGATGTTCATCCACTTTAGCTTTCCTGCAAATTTCGATTTCGGGATCATGAAATCGGCTTTGTCAGCTGGTATATTGGCCGGATTTTACTCCATCACCTTTTTTTATTTATCCGTTAAGAAAATCCGGGAAGTGCCTTAATGTGAAAAGCATTCTGAACGATCACTAAACAACTAACTACCTGCAAAACAAAAAGCTTTAAGGAAGATGAGTCAGATCATTCTTTCTTAAAGCTTTTCTTGAAATTCTTTTTCAGCTGATTTTTTTTGAGTCAGCCGCCAGAATTATAAATTTTTCACAATTGCTTCATCTAATGGTTTGGTTTTAGAACGGAAACGGTGTACCAGTTCTCCTTTTTCATTAATCAGGAATTTTTCAAAGTTCCATTTGATATCGCCCTGCTCCTCTGTATTGGTTTGGGAAGTCAGGTATTTAAATAACGGATTGATATCATCCCCCTTTACACTTGTCTTTTCTGCCATTAAGAAGGATACATTGTACTTACCTGTACAGAATTCTTTAATTTCGGCATTGGTAGAAAATTCCTGCCCGCCGAAATTACCAGCCGGGAAGCCAATTAACACCACTTTTTTACCATACTGTTTCTGAAGTTTTTCAAGGTCTTCATATTGAGGAGTAAAACCACATTTTGAAGCCGTATTCACTATCATAATTTTTTTACCTTTAAATTTAGATAGTTTTACTTCCTTACCATCAATGGTTTTAAAGCTGAAGTCATAAACATTTTTTGGAGGGTTCGGAACCAAAAAGTTCAATAGGATTAAGATTGTGCTGATCATCGTTTTTTATTTTTATATACGAATATAGGCACAAAAAGTTTGCTTAAACGTAATGTTCCTGTAATAATGTAAATGATCATTTTTCTTTCACCCTGGCAAGAAAGCAAAACGAATAGCTTTCTGCTTTCTGAAAATAATGATTAGCCTCACTTCTTAAATTTGAAAAAAAATCGTATAAAATTCCCTGCATGTTTTGATTTATGCTTTAATTATAGCTTTATTTGCACAAAATCGTATTTCATGGCTAAAAACTTATTAATCGTCGAGTCACCCGCAAAAGCTAAAACCATAGAGGGCTATTTAGGAAAAGATTTCCTTGTGAAATCAAGCTACGGCCATATCCGGGATTTGGTTAAAGGCGACATGGCCATTGATATTAAAAACAATTTTGCCCAGACCTACGAGGTGCCAGCTGATAAAAAAAGCATGGTGGCCGAACTTAAAAAATTAGCAAAGGAAGCCGAAATGGTCTGGCTAGCATCCGATGAGGACCGCGAGGGAGAAGCCATTTCCTGGCACCTGTTTGAGACTTTAGGCCTGAAAGAAGAGAAAACCAAAAGGATCGTATTTCATGAAATTACTAAACCTGCCATTTTAAAAGCCATAGATAGTCCGAGAAGTATTGATTACAACTTAGTTAATGCGCAACAGGCTCGTCGGGTTTTAGACCGGTTGGTAGGTTTTGAACTGTCACCGGTACTATGGAAAAAAGTAAAACCTTCTCTTTCAGCAGGTCGGGTTCAATCCGTAGCGGTGCGTTTAATTGTTGATAGAGAAAGAGAAGTTCAAAACTTTAATGCTTCAGCAGCCTTTAAAATTACCGCACAGTTTTCTACGGGCAAGGGCAAAGAAATAGTTAAAGCTGAACTGCCACAACGTTTCGATAGCGAGGCAGAAGCAGAAAAGTTTTTACAGGATTGTGCAACAGCAAAATTTGATATCACCAGCCTGGAAACCAGACCAGCGAAACGTAACCCTGCTGCCCCATTTACCACTTCAACCTTACAACAGGAAGCATCCAGAAAATTGGGTTTCTCCGTAGCCAGAACCATGCAGGTGGCGCAGAGATTGTATGAAGCCGGTAAGATTACGTATATGAGAACGGATTCGGTAAACTTATCTGATACCGCCTTATCTGCTGCTGAACAAGAAATAAAATCGGCCTATGGTAACCAATACCACCAGCCAAGAAAATATAAAACGAAATCTGCAGGTGCTCAGGAGGCTCACGAAGCCATCCGCCCAACTTATTTCGACAGACACACTGTTGACGGTGATATTTCTGAGAAACGTTTGTACGATTTGATCTGGAAACGTTCCATTGCTTCACAAATGAGCGAGGCATTATTTGAAAAAACCACTGCACAAATCACCGCATCTACCAGAAAAGAACATTTGGTTGCCGAAGGTGAAGTATTAAAATTTGATGGTTTCCTGAAAGTTTACCTGGAATCTACCGATGATGATGAGGGTGAAGAAAAAGAAGGTGGCGCCATCCTCCCTCCATTAGCAAAGGGCCAGGAGTTATTTTTAAATGAAATGCAGGCTACGGAACGTTATTCCCGTCCGCCGGCAAGATATACAGAAGCCAGTTTAGTTAAGAAATTAGAAGAACTGGGTATTGGCCGTCCATCTACTTATGCACCAACCATTTCTACCGTTCAGAACCGCGGTTATGTGGTTAAGGAAGACAGAGATGGCAAACCACGTAAGTTTACCGCAATCGTTTTAAATAACGGAACGGTTAAAAAGGAAATTAAATCTGAAATTTCAGGTGCTGAAAAATCAAAACTTTTCCCAACTGATATTGGCGAAGTTGTAAATGATTTCCTGGTTGAACACTTTAAAGGTATTGTCGATTTCAATTTTACAGCAAATGTAGAAAAGGAATTTGATGAGATTGCGCAGGGTTTACAGGAATGGACTAAAATGCTGCACTCTTTCTACAATCCATTCCACTTAGAAGTTGAAAACACTTTAGAAACCGCGGAACGTGCCACTGGTGAACGTTTATTGGGTACAGATCCGGCTACGGGCAAAAATGTATATACTAAGGTTGGTAAATTCGGTCCGCTGGTTCAGATTGGCGAACAGGATGACGAAGAAAAACCACGTTATGCTAGTTTAATGCGTAATCAGTCTGTCGCCACCATCCAGCTGGAAGATGCCCTTGAATTGTTTAAACTTCCGTTTTCGCTTCCTGACTTCGAAGGTAAAGAAGTGATGATCGGCGTAGGTCGTTTCGGCCCCTATGTAAAATGGGGAGAGAGCTTTATTTCATTGCCTAAAAATGAAGATCCCCTATCTGTTACCTACGACAGGGCAGTGGAAATTATTCGCGAGAAGATGGATGCGGATGCACCAATTGCGCATTATCAAGGCTTAGGTGTTACGAAGGGAAAAGGCCGTTTCGGACCATTTATCAAATGGAATGATTTATTCATCAATATTCCTGCAAAGGGCTATGATTTTGATAATTTATCTCAGGAAGATATTGAAACCCTGATTAATAAAAAGGTGGAGAAAGAAGCAAACCGCTTTATCAAAACCTGGGATGCGGAAAAAATTTCGATTGAAAATGGCCGTTGGGGACCATTTATCCGCTTCGGTAAGTTAATGCTTAAACTGAGAAACAACGAGGCTACCAAACAAAAATATACGCCTGAAGAATTAGCAGATATTGATTTGGAAGTGATTAAAAAAATGATTGTTGAGCAGGTGCCTAACGCATTTGAAACCAAGAAAAAAGCACCGGCAAAAAAGAAAGCACCAGCTACGAAAAAAGCCGTTGCGAAGAAAAAATAGATCAGGATTAAATTTACATGCTATTATTCTATCATTCAAAATTTCAATTATTCCATCATTAAACATTCAATCATTAAAAATTGAAAGCAGATTTACCAGAAAATATAGTTGAAGATATCGCAATGGCCGTTGTACTGATGAGCGAAACGCCGGAAGTTAAAAACTGGACTGTCTATTTGGTTAACTTAAAAAATGAGCCGATTACCAATGTGTTGATCAGCTCTAAAGGTTATGGCGAAAAAGATGGCAAGCAGGTTAAAACTTCTGTTTTGCGACATTTCATCGGCGATATGGCTGCACAGGACTTTAAAGGTGTAGAAGCCATTGATCCGGAAGTTTTTGGCTTGACAAATGAATACTGGCTGAGTTATTATATAGGTTCTACCATCTATGATAAGAAGTTCATCTTTCTTCCGGAAAGCATTATCGATACCAATTTGATCAAAATCCCATTGGTGAATAGACCGGGAGTAATGATTAAGTAAAAAGTAAAAGAATGAGGGTGTAGGAGGTTATCGATTAATGGAAATACCCAGGTATCAGGACTTTAGACGCTAACGTTAATTAAAGCACCTAAAACTCTAAACTAAAGGACTCAAGACTCCAAACTCCAAACTCAAGACTCCAAACTCAAGACTAAACTAAGGCACTTTAACCGCTTGCCTGCCCAGCAACTTCCACCCTGCCTTTTCTTTAGACCAGATGAGCAGGATATAAAGATTTACACTGCCCTTAATGCCCTTATCATTTGTTTGCGCCATCAATTTATGACGAACCAGTGCTGTATTACCTTGGACGATGGTTTTAGGATCAGCTATTATGATATCATCTAAAAAATCTGATTCACCAGAAAGTAATGAATGCATAAACTCCTGCTTATTTTGAATTTTTCCGCTAGAATGGCCGTAACTCAGATTGTTTAAAAGCAGCTGATCCAATTTAGTGCTATCTGGTGTAACCATTAATGCTAATAATTTGCTTACCGCCTGATCAACCTCCTTTTCAGCATTTTTTTGTTGCGCAAAAGAGCTAACAGCGACAAACATCAGGCATCCAAAAATCAATATTCTTTTCATTATATCTGGTTTAGGAGATTTAAGATGTAAACATATCTAAATCATCCTATATCAACAAATAGAAAAAGGAATAAACATTTTATGTGTTAAGTATTGATTGGCATTTAATGATTACATTCATTGATGATAAAACTGAAACAATCAAGACTATTAAAAGCTACAGAATCATTCTAATTGCGTCTTACTTTTCAACATCATTCTTTTTCAGCTGAATTTTATTTAATTTCCTCCACCTAAAACATTATTCCAAAATGGAGCAACCATCTACCTACCAATCATCATCCAAAAAGAAATTCATTTTTATAGGTCTCTTAGCAGTTTCTATTGCGGCAATCATCTTTATTTATTTCCGCCACAAGAAAAAATCAAATGACGACAATCAGGCCTATGCTAAATACATCGAGGCATATACCTCCGGTACAATATCTAAAAAAAGTTTCATCCGTATTCACCTGGCGAATGCAGCAACGGGCATGCAGGATTTGGGAAAGGCAGACTCCCGGGAGTTGTTCGATTTCTCGCCATCTATTTCTGGGAAAACTTATTGGATTGACCCACAAACGGTCGAATTCAGGCCGGATGAAAATCTGAAACCAGGCAAGGAATACGAAGCAAGCTTCAAATTATCAGAAGTTTCGGCAACGGAAAAAGGACTGGAAGATTTTGATTTTGAATTTAAGGTGATTACACCTGGCATCATGCTTACGCAGAATGGCCTGGTGTCTCAAAACAATACTTCGCTGGAGTATATGAAACTGACAGGCGAAGTGGCGACAGCAGATGCAGAGGAAACCGCGAAGATTGAAAAAGTCATTACCCTTGATTTTGACCAGAAATTAAAAATAAAATGGCAGCACGATCCTGCAAAAAACATATCAAAATTTACGGTCGACAGCATCAAGAAAAAAGCAACAGATCAAACCCTTAAATTAGATTGGGACGGTGATGAATTGGATGCAGAACAGAAAGGTAAAGAAGAAATCCGCATACCTGCCTTAAATAAGTTTGAAATTCTGGATATGAAAGCCATTCAGGGCGAAGAAGACTATGCCCTGGTACAATTTTCTGAGCCCATTGGTGTAGGTCAGGATTTAACCGGAATGATTTCCCTTGGAAATTTAAGTGACTTAAGGTTTACGATAGATGCCAGCCAGGTAAAGGTGTATGCTGCAGAAGAACTCAAAGGAAATTACACGTTAAATGTGAACAACGGCGTAGAGAATATCAATGGCAAAACATTAATGGGTGGCAAAACTGCCAATTTAGTTTTCGAAGATAAATTACCGGCCGTAACCATTGCAGGTGCTGGCACAATTCTGCCAAATTCAAGCAAACTTGTACTGCCTTTTGAAGCCATTAACCTTAAGGCTGTAGATGTGACTGTCATTAAAATTTATGAAAACAATATTCTGCAATTCTTCCAAAGCAATAGTTACCGGGATGGAAACGAGCTCAGAAGGGTAGCTAAACCTATTCTGCAGAAAACCATACGCCTGGATGAAGACAAATCTTTAAACCTGCATAAAAAGAATCGGTTTACGCTTGACTTAGATAAGATGATCCGTACGGAACCTGGTGCCATGTACCGGGTAACCATCGCGTTCAGAAGGGAATACAATGCGTATAACTGTAAAGCCAATGATGAAAAAGAGGAAAGCGATGGTGAGGATAGCTATTATGGTGAGAACGAAGGATATGGTGAAAAAATTGATGAGGATGACGATTTCTGGCAACGCTATAATAACTATTATCCTACCAATTACCGCTGGAATGATAAGGATAATCCTTGTACGCCATCTTTTTATACCAATCAGCGTTGGGTAAGCAGAAACTTACTGGCTTCTAATATCGGCTTGGTTGCAAAAAGAGGAAATGATAACAGCATGCTGATTGTGGCAACAGATTTGTTAACTGCCAAGCCATTAAGTGGTGTCGATTTGGAGTTGATGGATTACCAGAAGCAGGTCATTTTTACAACGAAGACAGATGGTGATGGCTTTGCGCGTTTTGACTTAAAACGCCAGCCTTTTTTGTTGATTGCCAAAAATGGTTCTGAACGTGGATATCTAAAACTGGATGACGGCAGTTCGCTTCCGTTAAGTCGTTTTGATGTGAGTGGTGATGTAGTGCAAAGTGGTTTAAAAGGATTTATTTATGGAGAACGCGGTGTCTGGCGACCTGGAGATAGTTTGTTTGTCTCTTTCGTACTGGAAGATAAACTCAAAAAACTACCGGCCAATTATCCGGTTACCATGGAATTTTATAATCCAAAAGGGCAATTGTATAAACGTCTGATTAATGGCAAACCGTTAAATGGTTTTTACACTTTCAAAACGGCAACCGAAAATACAGCACCAACCGGGAACTGGATGGCGAAAGTGAAGGCTGGCGGTGCAACTTTTACCAAAACCCTCAAAATTGAAACGGTTATGCCAAACCGGTTAAAGATTGATTTCAATGTAGGCAACAGGCCTTACCTTACCACCGGAACTTCTGCTGCTACCCTATCGGCTAAATGGCTGTTCGGAGCAGTTGCTCAGAATTTAAAGGCCAAAGTGGATGTTAACCTGAATACCACAGAAACTAAATTCAAAGGTTTTGAAGGCTTTAGCTTCGATAACCCTACGGTTAACTTTGAATCGCAGGTGAAAACCATTTTTGAAGGCACACTAAATGCTGTAGGAAGCGCACAGGTGAATACCAATTTAAATGAAAACAACACCGCCCCTGGTATTTTGAGGGCTAATTTTACTACAAAGGTTTTTGAACCGGGTGGGAATTTCAGTATTGATAATTTTAGTATTCCTTATCACGTATATAAGAGCTATTTGGGTATTCGTCCGGAAAAGGGTGATAAACTCAGTGGCATGCTGGTTACCGGCAAAGACCATAAAATTGAAATTGTAAATGTAAATACAGATGGAAAATTACTTTCTGGCAGTAAAACCGTTCAGGTAGAACTGTATAAAACACAATGGCGCTGGTGGTGGGAACAGGATGATCAGTATACCTACGCCAACTTTACGCAAAATCAATACAACAAGCTGGTAGAAACACACCAGGTAAACCTCTCAAATGGAAAAGGCAGCTGGAATTTAAGAATTAATGAACCGGAATGGGGTCGGTATTTAATTTTAGTTCGGGATGCAAATGGTGGTCATGTAACCGGAAAATCTGTTTACGTGGATTGGCCGGGATGGGCACAGCGCGAACAGGGTTCAAATCCAACAGAGGCCTCTATGTTATCATTCACCGCAAATAAAGAGAAATTTACGGTTGGTGAAGACATCACCTTAACTATTCCTACTGCCGAAAATGGCAGGGCATTGGTATCTATTGAAAATGGAAGCCGGGTTTTAAAAACCTTCTGGATTGATACCAAAGCCGGACAAACGCAATATAAATTTAAGGCAGAGAAGGAAATGGCACCAAATGTTTTCGCAAACATTACATTGTTACAGCCTCATGCACAGACGGTTAATGATTTACCGATCCGGATGTATGGTGCGATTCCAATTTTGGTGGAAGATCCACAAACCATTTTGAAGCCTACTATTAAAATGCAGGATAAGATTAAACCTGAAACGGAAAACACCATTACCGTTGGAGAACAGAATGGAAAGCCCATGACCTATACCATTGCACTGGTTGACGAAGGCTTACTGGATTTAACACGTTTCAAAACGCCAGATCCACATGGTGCATTCTATGCCCGTGAAGGATTAGGTGTTAAAACCTGGGATTTATTTGATTATGTTTTAGGTGCATGGGGTGGAAACCTGGAAAGAATTTTAAGTATTGGTGGAGATGGCAGTATCAATAAAAACCTAAATCCGGCAAAGGCTAACCGATTTAAAGCAGTGGTTAAATATATGGGACCATTTACGATCGGTAAAGGTGAAAGCAAAACCCATAAATTCAAATTGCCACAATATATTGGTGCCGTAAGAGCAATGGTTGTAGCCGGACAGGATGCAGCTTATGGCTTTGCAGAAAAATCAGTTCAGGTGAAAAAGCCTTTAATGGTTTTAGCAACATTGCCACGGGTAATTGGTCCGGGTGAAACCTTTACCTTACCGGTTACCGTTTTTGCGACAGAAAAAAATCTGAAAAATGTTTCTGTTCAGCTTCAGGCAAGTAACCTGATTGTTCAGGGTACCAATAAACAACAGCTTTTCTACAAGCAAACTGGAGAGCAAATGGCTTATTTTGAAGTAAAAGCTCCGAATACAATTGGCATTGCTAAAGTAAAAGTTATTGCACAAAGTGGTGGTGAGCGAACAGACTATGATGTGGAAATGGATATTCGAAATCCAAACCCTTATGTAACCAATGTGGTATCTGCAACCGTTCAACCTGGTCAGAAATGGGCGGTAAATTATGCCCCTATCGGGATGACCGGAACAAATTCAGGTGCACTTGAGGTATCTTCTATCCCATCGATTAACTTAAAGAAACGCCTGAGCTATCTCATTCAATATCCACATGGATGTATTGAGCAAACCACGTCAGGTATTTTTCCGCAATTGTATTTAGATCGGTTAAGTCCGTTGAATGAGCAACAAAAAGCCATGACGGAGAAAAATATTAAAGCTGGAATTAACAGAATAAAAGGATTCCAAACCACTGATGGTGGGTTATCTTACTGGCCTGGCGAAGGAAATGCAGATGAATGGGGCAGTAATTATGGTGGCCACTTTTTGGTTGAAGCACAAAATGCGGGTTACACTTTACCTGTCGGATTACTGGAAGATTTACTGCGTTATCAAAAAACAAAAGCAGCTAACTGGGCACCTAACAGCAATAATTTTTATGGTGGAGATTTATCTCAGGCTTATCGCTTGTATATGCTCGCACTTGCAAAAAAACCAGAAATGGCTGCGATGAACAGGTTAAAAGCATTCGAATACTTATCCGTTTCAGCAAAATGGCGCCTGGCTGCTGCTTATAAATTGGCCGGACAAAATGATATTGCCCAAAGCATGATTCGCGGATTAGACACTTCCATCCAGCCATACAAACAGTTAGGAGGAACTTATGGCTCCGATGTTCGTGACGAGGCAATGATCCTGGAGACGTTAACGCTGCTTGGTCAAAAAGCCAGGGCAGCAAGCTTGCTGCAACCCTTAGCATCAAAATTAGGCGAAAACTCCTGGTATAGCACGCAAACCACTGCATACAGTTTACTGGCTATTGCCAAATTCTGTGGCACCAATCAATCATCGAATAAATTACAATATCAATATGTTTTAGACGGAAAAACCGCAGCAGTCAATTCTGGTCAGTATTTAACCAGCACGGCAGTAAACTTTAAAGGAAATACGGCCTCAGTTACAAATAATGGTAAAAACGTAGTATTTGTACGTTTGGTTTTGGAAGGACAACCTGTTGCAGGTCAGAATAATTTCTTACCAAACCGACCTGAGGTATTGGACATGAACGTAATTTACAAGCGTTTAAACGGAAAGGTTTTAGATCCAACGACATTGAAACAAGGAACCGATTTTTATGCTGAAGTAACGGTTAAGAATCCGGGAAGAATGGGATATTATGAGCAAATGGCTTTAACGCAGATTTTCCCATCCGGATGGGAGATTATCAACACCAGGGTCAATGATAATCAAAGCATCCTGGCCTCCTCTCCTTTCACTTATCAGGATATTCGGGATGACCGCGTTTTCACTTACTTTAACATTCGTGAAAATGAAAGTGTAGTCTATAAGGTATTGCTTAATGCTTCTTATTTAGGGAAATATTATTTATCAGCCATTCAGTGCGAGGCCATGTATAATAATGATATTTCAGCAACGCAAGATGGTAAATGGGTGCAGGTAGTGAAATAGCCTGTTTCATTTATTCCTATCTTCAAACCTCACAGGTTTTAAAAACCTGTGAGGTTTCTAATTTTATAAAATAGTATGTATAAAACACCAAAAGCATTTCTTATCACAGATATCATTTGTATCATCTTGCTATTGGTGTTTTTATTGCTTTTACCTTCAAAACTTTTTAAATCTCCAACCTCTTTTGTGGTAGAGGCCAGTAATGGAAATCTACTGAGTGCAGCCATTGCCAGCGATGGCCAGTGGCGTTTTCCAGTGGCTGATTCTGTGCCTGTAAAATTCAAGGATTGTATTATTGCATTTGAAGATAAACGATTTTACAATCATTTTGGTGTTGATTTCCTCGCCATGAGCAGAGCCATGCGGCAAAACTTTCGGGCAAAAAGTGTAGTGAGTGGTGGCAGTACCTTAACCATGCAAGTGATCAGATTATCAAGAAAAGAAGATAGAACCATATGGCAGAAGATTTATGAAATGATCCTCGCTTTCAGGCTGGAACTCAAATATTCCAAGCAGGAAATTATTGGTTTATATGCTGCTAACGCACCTTTTGGTAGCAATGTAGTGGGATTGGAAGCTGCAAGCTGGCGTTATTATGGCCGTAATGCAAAAACACTCTCCTGGGGTGAAATGGCTACCTTAGCTGTTTTACCCAATAGTCCGTCATTGGTTCACCCCGGAAAAAATTCAAACCGGTTAATCAAAAAGCGAAATGATTTATTAGATAGGTTAGCAAAACTTAAGTATATAGATCAGGGAACGGCAAACCTGTCAAAGCTGGAACCTATTCCTGGAAAGCCCATGCCCCTGCCACAAAATGCACCGCATTTGCTAAATCGATTCAAGGCAGAAAGAGCGAGTTTGGAAATTAATTCTACCCGAATTACCACAACGCTGAATGAGGATATACAACTTAAAGTGAACGCCATTCTAAAACGCTATAATAATCGTTATCGTTCAAATGACATCAATAATATTTCTGCATTAATTCTTGATGCCAAAACCGGTACGGTGGTCAGCTATGTAGGTAATATTTATCAACCTGAAAATACAGAACTGCTTAGTCATGTAGATATGATCAAAGCACCAAGAAGCCCGGGAAGCACCTTAAAGCCATTGCTCTACGCCAGTATGTTAAACGATGGCTTTATTCTGCCGCACACCCTGATTCCGGATGTGCCCACGCAAATTGCTGGTTATTCCCCTCAAAATTATGATTTGGGTTATGATGGTGCCATTGCCGCCGATAAGGCTTTAAGCCGCTCCTTAAATATACCAGCAGTGAAAATGCTACAGCAGTATAAGTATGAAAGGTTTTACGATAAGCTAAAAAAACTTGGGATCGGAACATTAAATCAACCGGCAGATCACTATGGTTTATCTCTTATTTTAGGCGGCAGCGAAGTAACCATGTGGGATCTGGCAAATACTTACATGGGGATGGTGAGAACTTTGAACCATTTTAATGCCTATAAGGGATTATACGACCCTAATGATTATAAGCAAGCAACCTATTATCATCCTAAGCAAGATCCTGACAAAGATGATCAACGTAACTCTTTTTTAGATCATGGAGCCATTTGGGCAACATTTAATGCTATGGAAGAAGTCATGCGTCCGGGCGATGAAGGCTTATGGGAACAATTTTCTTCATCGCAAAGAGTAGCCTGGAAAACAGGTACAAGCTTTGGCTTTCGCGATGCCTGGGCATTAGGCTTAACGCCCAGTTATGTTGTTTGTGTGTGGGTGGGCAATGCAGATGGAGAAGGCAGGCCGGGTTTGGTAGGCATAGAAGCTGCCGCTCCGGTTTTATTTGATCTGTTTAGGTTATTGCCTAATGGAAAATGGTTTGAAACACCTAAAACAAAACTTAAAAAAATCAAAGTGTGTAAGCAAAGCGGTTACAAGGCCGGAGAATATTGTCCCGATGTGATAGAAGATTGGGTACCAGTTGCCGGAGAAAAAACCGCTGTTTGTCCCTTTCATAAAATTATTCATTTAGACAAGACCGGAACTTATCGTGTTACTGATCAATGTGAAAGTGTAACCAACATGCAGCATAAAAGCTGGTTCATTCTTCCCCCGGCTATGGAGTATTATTACCGGATTAAAAACAGTGACTATAAAAATTTGCCACCTTACCTTTCTGGTTGTGATCTATCCGGTGGAAATAATGTGATGGAGCTCATCTATCCAAAAAATGGCGCTTCAGTTTATATTCCGCTTGAATTAAATGGAACACGGGGAAAAATCGTTCTAAATGCGGCACATCGAAATCAAGGTTCTAAAATTTACTGGCACATTGATCATGAATATATCGCTACCACCACCAATTATCACCAATTGGCTGTTAGTCCGCCGCCAGGAAAACATACACTGACTTTGGTAGATGAAAATGGAGAAAGACTGGTGCAGGTTTTTACAGTGATGGATAAGGATAAAAAGAAATAGCGAGGTTATATCTTGGGAAGTTTTAACGGCAAAAAAAAGAAGATTTCCGCAAAGAATAAAAAATTAGGCGGGTTATTTTTTCACCACAGAGGGTAAAGAGATTTACACAGCGCACACCAAGAACTTGTAAAAGAAATAAAATTTGAGCTCGATACGCGCTATATCTCCGTTTGCTTCACCACCAATTCCCGCACCACTGTTCCATAAACGATCAGGTATTGCGCTAACATATAGCTGGCCATGATTAGTATGCCTGCCTGCGGAATAGGCCTGCTAAACTTATTAACTGCCAATACACTATCTGATAAAAGAAAGAGTAATGCGCCCATCAACACCAACTTAAAACTACTTAAATTCACTTTCCCATAACGGTTAAGTGCCATAATCGCCATGAATGTAATGATGATGGCATACATTAAAATAGCAAACTGCCAGGCACCGAGGTGAGGTTGTAAGTAAAAGAATAAGCCCATACAGAAGATAATTAATGCACCTGCACCCCACAAAAAAAACGGACTTCTAAACTCTGGATTAGATTTATGATCAAGTGTAAAAGCCCTGATATAGAAGATGTGACAAAGCAGAAATGCAAACAGTCCATAATTAAAAAAGCGTCCATTCCCTGCTGGTAACATTAAAAAAATATCACCAGCCAAACTGAAAATTAAACCTGTAAATATTCTTTTATGGAAACGGCCTTTAAGATGAGTAGCTACATACAACCAAATCAATAATATCATTATGATGAATGGTTTAGAAACTTGGCTCAACAAAATATGTCCTGCTGTTTCTGCATACAACTGAACAAGATATACCAATGAAAAAATGAAGGCAAAAAGTTTAGTTTTCATTAAAATTTACGAATCGAAGAACAAATTTAATGTTAATACTTAATGCCAGGAAATGGTAATGAAGGTATTCTGGTTAGCAAACCTGGCGAAGTTTTTTTGCCTTAATCTCGCCGCCCTCCTGAAGTCCAAAAATTAACATTAAAAATTCATCAGTTTCCTGAATGGCAATATTAACCACCACACCTGATAATCCACTTTCATCACTTATAGTATCACCCACCTTAATTTCCAGTAGTGTTGATGTTGGAATGTTATCATTTAAAACAGTCATGATATTGATATATTTATATAAATTAATTTGTCGGTAAAACAAGCTTAATGAGCTACATTTTAAATTTCACAGGAAATTAAAATATTCTTTAGGCCAGCTTCCCCTAAACGCTGGCAAAATTGAACATATTTTTAATAAGGCAAAGCATTAATCGTAAAGAAATTTGGTTTTCTTGACAAGCCAGTGAGACGGCTTTTGAGAAAAATGCACCAATACCGTTTTACAGCGAGATCGAAAACGAAATGTATTTTAAGCTAAAGGCCTTCACAAAAATGAATGGCCTTTAGCAAAATATTGTATTAAACGGTTAAAAGTGAGGGCTTCTCATGGTAGGTTCTCCATAGCAGTTCACCAAATAAGGTGTTCGACCAAGCAAACCAGTCACGGGTAAATTTAGCCGGATTGTCTTTATGAAAAGATTCGTGCATAAAACCTTTGCCGGCATGAGTTTTTTGTAAAGTACTGATACAATATTTGATTTCTGCATCATCTTTTGATGTTAATGCCCTCATCGTAATGCTCATTGGCCAGATCATATCCTGACCAACATGTGGTCCGCCTATTCCTTCAGCAGCAGTACCTTTAAAAAAGTATGGATTATCTTTAGACAACACAAATTTCCTTGTGTTTTGATAAATCGGATCATCGGCACTCATCGCACCAAGATAAGGCAAACTTAACAAGCTGGGTACATTAGCATCGTCCATCAAATAATTACTTCCAAAACCATCGGTTTCAAAAGCGTAGATTTTGCCATATTTTGGATGCGCCACAATTGCATGTTTTTGCAAAGCCTTATTTACCTCATCCGCCAGATTAAGCAAATTGCTTTCCAAAGTTTGATCACTTTGAAGTGCCTTAATCATTTCAGCTGCTTGCTTCAGACTGGATACGGCAAAGAAATTTGAAGGTATTAAAAATGGAAAAATGGTTGCATCATCACTTGGGCGAAAGGCCGAACAAATCAATCCGACCGGATTTACGGGAAAACCATATCCAGCCATTGGTAGTGAATCTGTTGGTTTGTTAGTTTCACGTTGAAAATGATACGGGCCGTGATCCGTTTTACGTTGCTGCTCTTTAAAGGTTTTTAGAATGGTTTCTATACCCTTCTTCCAATTGGCATCAAATGGTGCTTTATCACCTGTTTTTTTCCAATAATGATAAGCTAAACGAATGGGATAACATAACGAATCGATTTCCCACTTACGCTCATGTACACCTGCCTGCATGGCGGTATCATCTGTTTTCCATTCACCAACTTTATTGGCATCGCCATAAAAAGCATTGGCATAAGGATCTTTCAGCACACATTTCGTTTGATGATTGATCACTCCGGCAATTAATTTCTTAAGGGCTTCATCTTCATTTACGAACTGTAAATATGGCCAAACCTGGGCCGAGCTGTCCCTTAACCACATGGCATCTATGTCTCCGGTGATCACATAAGTATCCGGACGACCATTTTTTTCTGAATAATAAACGGTGGTATCTAATGTATTCGGAAAGCAATTTTCAAATAGCCAGGCCAGCTCAGGATTTTTAACCTTCGACTGGAAAGTTTTTATAGCATCATCTACAGCTTTACTTTGAAAATGCCTTTTTCCTGCCGGAACGCGAACTACCGGAAACGCCGGAGCAAAGTCTGCGGCAAACGAAAACTTGGACGCCACTACTCCTGCTCCAAGCAAGCCTGTATTTTGAATAAATGTTCTTCTTTTCATTAATTTATATTTTTACGATTTGGTTAAATTTAAAGTCGCCAGCCGGGCATATATTTCCAGTATTCCGGCTTGCTGCAACAAATTTTTATCAGTTTCCTTTCCTAAAAGATTTCTTTCATCACGTTCCGTTTTCCAAACACGTTCTGCATCATTAATAAAGAATGCCAGGCGTGATGCATTTTTTTCAACGGAGTACAGCGCGAGGTAACCTCTAAGTAAAACAGCATTAAACCAGTAATGATCCGGCAGTTTTCCATTTTTATAAAATCGTTTTTCAGCAGCAGTGGCAATAAATTTTGCTTCTTTGAGGTATTTTTCATCCTTTGTGATTTTATATAGCAGCACATTCGATTCCAGCATCGTACCCGTATTGTAAGTGTAGGTAGCAGAATCTATTTTTAATGATGAAACCTTTATGGCATCAAAATAAATACCATCAGGCCCCCTTAAGGTTTTATTTGTCCAGTTATAGACCATTAACGCTGTATCCAGATACTTCTTTTCCTTGGTAGCCTGATATAATCCGAGCGAAACTAAGATATTAGGCCCATTTGAACAAGTGTTTTTGGAGGTTTTCTCATCTTCTTTCCAGTATAAACCCCCACCGGTTTTTTCATCATATCCCGTTAAAAGCCAGGTATAAATTTCTTTTGCCCGGTTAAAGTAAACTTTGTTTTTGGTACGGCTGTAAGCATCGAGGTAAGCAATGGCAATCCATTGATTATCATCATAAAATCGACTGCTTTTTTCAATGTAGGATTGATAGGCTGGTGCAGGAGATGTTTTGGTATAATACTGATCAATCGCTTTCATCACTGGCTGCATCCCGTGATCATTTTTTAATACCTCTGTTTCATTTTTAGCCTGAATCAATGCACAAAGTGGCCATAAATAAGAATATGGTTTTTCGGTTTTTCCAATGTTTTCCAGGTATAGTCCCTTATCCTTCAGGTAAAAATAACGATCTATATTACCTTCGATAATCTTAATGCGTTGTAAATATTCAAATCTACTAACTTGTGCAGGTGAATTGATCCAGCAGGAAATCAGCAGTAAAAAGCCGGTTAATACTTTAATGATGTGTTGCATTTAAAATTATCAAATGTTAATCCCGCTTTATACCGATCATGGTTAGCCCTTAAGAAGATTCAGGTGATCGGCATTTGGTCAGAACTTAACAAATATTAGAATATTTTTTAAAAGATCAAAATTAAAAACATACATTTTGACATTCCTAAATCGATTTTATGAATCATTATGGGTGATTGATCTGAAATAGCAATATATCATCAATCAATATAAATAAAGCTGCATTTATCGGTTAAATCACCGCCACAGAAATATAAAAAGAGCAACAAGATCACCAGATAAAAAGAAACATGCATTGCTTAAATCAATGCTTCATTTAAGCGGAATCATTCAGCATGCTTTTTTATCTGGATTTTATATCTTTAAATAGATTATATAAATATGAATACAGATCATTCCCTGCCTTCAAACCGCATCTTATCTATTGATATCCTGAGAGGAATAGTAATGATTGTTATGGCACTTGACCATACACGTGATTTTTTTCACATATCGGCCGTAACAGGTAATCCGCTCGACCCGGCCACCACAACCGGGGCGTTGTTTTTCACCAGGTGGATTACCCATTTCTGTGCACCAATATTTGTCTTTCTTTCAGGTTTATCAGCTTATTTATCTGCTCAAAATAAAACTCCGGCAATAGCAGGTAAATTTCTGATTAAGCGTGGGCTATGGCTTATCGCAGTTGAAATTGTGATTGTGTCATTAGGGTTAACCTTTAATCCATTTTATCATTTTATCATTCTGCAGGTCATTTGGGCCATTGGCTGGAGCATGATTCTGCTGGGGCTGATAAGCAGATTATCATATAAAACGGTATTAATTATTGGGTTAATCCTGGTATTTGGGCATAATATCTTAAACCTGTTGCCAGTACCTCAAAATCCTACCTGGGCAATGATATTAAAAGTAGTATTTACCGCATTTGGAACAGTGCTACCCATATCTGACCATCATTTAGTTGGGGTATTTTATGCCATTCTACCCTGGACGGGCATCATGTTTATCGGTTATGCCATAGGCAGCTGGTACAAAAAAGGATATGATGGTGCGCGGCGTAAAAGAAATTTAATCCTCACAGGTTGTTTAACCACCCTACTATTTTTGGCTTTAAGATGGATTAACTTTTATGGCGATCCCGCTCCTAGAAAAGAATATCTTGATCTTTTCCGTAACATGCTTTCTTTTTTTAATGTAAGTAAGTACCCACCTTCCCTGCAGTATACCTGCATGACTTTAGGTCCCGCGATGCTGTTTTTGGCTTTCTCAGAACGTTTAAAAAATATCGGAAGCCGGATTTTTGCTATTTATGGTTCAGTCCCCTTCTTCTATTATATATTGCACTTTTACCTGTTGCATACTTTTCTGGTTATCGCTTTTTTTGCAACAGGCTTCACAGGGAAAGATATTGTTCAGATTCCATTTTATTTCAGACCAGTCAATTTCGGCTTTAACTTAATAGTGGTCTATCTGATCTGGTTTTCAGTTGCAGCGTTACTCTATCTTCCCTGCAAATGGTTTAAAAGATATAAACAAACGCACAGGCAATGGTGGCTGAGGTACATTTAAGTTGATGCCCCAACATGTAATCAACAAATTGAAGAACAAAAAAAACCGCTGGCAAAACCAGCGGTTTCATATCAAAAACCTAAACAATTAAATATTATTTTTTAGGTTTGGCACTCATGTAGAAAGTCAGCTTTCCGCCAGCTGTAATATCAGTATGTTTAATGCTATGATTCGTAATCTCTTTACCATTCAGCATCACTTTTTGAACATATACATTTTTATCACTTTGGCTTAAAGCCTCTACCGTAAATGTTTTATTATTTTCTAATTCTATTACCGCTTTGTTCACCAGCGGGCTACCCAGTGCATATACATCTGATCCCGGAGCTACAGGGTAAAAACCCATAGCCGAAAACATATACCAGGCACTCATTTGTCCGCAATCATCATTTCCACCTAAGCCATCGGCAGTAGGTTTGTATTGCATGTTTAAGATGTGGCGGATTTGTGCTTGGCCTTTATAGGCCTCATCCGTCCAGTTGTACAGATAAGCTACATGGTGAGCGGGTTCATTTCCATGTACATAACCGCCGATGATACCTTCACGGGTAATGTCTTCAGTGTGGGCAAAAAATTCGTCCGGCAGGTGCATGCTGAAAAGAGAATCCAGGCGTGCGGCAAATTTCTTTTTACCCCCCATAACCTCAATCAGGGAAGTGGGATTATGAGGCACAAAAAAACTGTAATTCCAGCTGTTACCTTCAATAAAACCTTGCCCCTCGGTATCCTTTGGATCAAATTTTTGCTTAAATGTTCCGTCAGCCAATTTAGGGCGCATAAAGCCAGATGCCTGATCATAATTGTTTCTCCAGTTTTCTGAACGCTTAATAAACTCATTATAAACATCCGTACGATTTAATTTTTTAGCCAATTGTGCTATCGCCCAATCATCGTAGGCATATTCTAAAGTATTGGAAACAGATACACCACTTTTTTCAGCCGGGATATAGCCCTTATCCATATAATAACCTATTCCTTCGTAATCCCGGTGTTTTGCGGTTACTACACAAGCATCAAGTGCCTGATTTGGATCTCCGTTGTAAGTGCCTTTAATAATAGCATCCGCAATTACTGAAACACTATGATATCCGCTCATACACCAGTTATCATTGGCGTAGTGTGACCAGATGGGCAACATGTGTAAACTGCTCTGATCATAATGGGCCAGCATCGATTTGACCATGTCATTGCTGCGACTGGGCTGCACCAGGTTGAAAAAGGGATGCAATGCCCGGTAAGTATCCCATAATGAAAATGTAGTGTAATTGGTAAAGCCTTCAGCTTTATGAACACCCTGATCCAAACCCTTATATTCGCCGTTTACATCAGTATAGGTAGTTGGATTTATGAAGGCATGATATAAAGCCGTATAAAAGTTAATTTTATTGGCGTTTGAAGTGGTTACCTGAATTTTATTCAGCTCTTTATTCCAGGTAGCTTGTGCTAGTGATTTTACTTTTTCAAAATCCCACCCTGAAATTTCAGTTCGCATATTTTGCAAGGCATTTTCCTGACTTACCGGAGATAGCGCAAACTTAATTTTCACCTGCTCTCCTTCTTTTGTATCAAAATCAAAGTACATTTTAATTTTTTTACCCGCTATTTCAGGAAAATTCTGCTCCTGGTTAAATTTACCCCAGAAACCCCGGTAGGCCTGTTTAGCATCATAGCTCTTTCTTCCGTAACTTTTAAAGGGTTTAGAGAAACTCATGGCAAAATAAACTGTCCGGGTACGTGCCCAGCCATTTGTTTGGCGATAACCTGTAATCAGGGTATCATTAACTACCCGAACGTAAGTCCAGACTGTTTTATCTTCGTAATTATAGATGCCCGCCATAAGATCCAGAATAATATGCGATTGATCTGATTTTGGGAAGGTATACCGGTGCATGCCTACCCGGTTGGTTGCCGTTAATTCTGCAGTAATGTGATGATCATCCAGCTTTACCTTATAATAACCGGCTTCAGCAGTTTCATTGGCATGAGCATAGGCAGAACGATAACCACTCTCAGGTCGATCTGCCGTACCCGGATTTAACTGCAGTTTACCTTGCGTAGGCATAATTAAGAAATCACCCAGATCTGAATGCCCTGTGCCACTAAAATGCGTATGACTAAAACCCACTATGGTTTTATCCTCATACTTATAACCTGCACAATACTTGTATACATCACCATTATACTTTCCATTCACTTCATAAGATAAAGTATCGGTTTCAGGGCTTAACTGTACCGCTCCAAAGGGTACTGTTGCCCCCGGATAAGTATGTCCCATTTTAGAGGTACCAATAATGGGGTTCACATATTGCACTAAATTCTGTTGTGCGGTGGCTAAAAATGCCGATAAAAGCAAACAAGGGAGGATAATTTTTTTGATCATGGATGTATTAAATTGAACAATTTCAACGAAAATTCTAAGGTATAAATTAAAATTGGAATCTACTTAAACATAAAACTAAAACGTTTAACTTAATTTTATATCTTTAGATTTCATCCATCTAAACCTGTATTCACAAAATCTATTTGATGTTTGATGTAGCATACACCTTACGCTGCCCTGCTTCTCCTTCAGCGGCTTTTTACAACGAACTGACTTGCTTTAAAAAATTTCAGGTAAATAAACCTTATTTTTGCAGGCAATAATTTAGAAATGAGTAAACACGGTAGAATTCTGGTGGCCATGAGTGGCGGGGTTGATAGTTCGGTAGCAGCGGTAATGTTGCACGAGCAGGGTTATGAGGTAATCGGACTGACCATGAAGACCTGGGATTATGCCAGTTCAGGGGGCAGCAGTAAGGAAACCGGATGTTGTTCACTTGACAGTATAAATGATGCCCGAACGCTTGCGGTTAACTATGGTTTTCCGCATTATATTCTGGATATTCGCGATGAGTTTGGCGATTATGTAATCGATAATTTCGTAGATGAATACCTTGCCGGAAGAACGCCTAACCCTTGTGTGTTGTGCAACACCCACATTAAATGGGAAGCATTATTAAAACGAGCCAATAAACTGGATTGCGAATTTATCGCCACCGGGCATTATGCCAATATCCGTCAGCAAGACAGCGGAAGATATGTAATTTCTAAAGGTAAAGACGAAAATAAAGACCAGTCTTATGTGCTTTGGGGTGTATCGCAGGAAAACCTCTCACGCACCAAGTTTCCTCTAGGAAGTTTTGCCAAATCAGAAATCAGGCAAATGGCATTGGATATGGGGCAGGAAGAACTGGCTAAAAAATCAGAAAGCTATGAAATTTGTTTCGTTCCTGATAATGACTACCGTGCCTTTTTAAAACACAAGGTAGAAGATCTGGAAGATCGTGTAGCTGGAGGAAATTTCATTTTAAGCAACGGAATGGTCGTTGGACAACATAAAGGTTATCCGTTTTATACCATTGGCCAACGTAAAGGTTTGGGCGTAGCATTTGGTGAACCTATGTTTGTAACGCAGATATTACCAGAAAGTAATACTGTAGTTTTAGGCCGGGCTGACGAACTGGAACGTAAGGAGGCCATGGTGCGCAATCTTAACCTGATTAAATATGCCAGCATAGAAGAGCCCATGGATAATGTTATCACCAAAATCCGTTACAAGGATGCGGGTATGCTAAGCACTATTGTTCAGGAGAAGGATAAAATGCGTGTTGTCTTTGATCATAACGTTTCGGCCATTGCGCCAGGCCAGTCTGCCGTATTTTATGAAGGAAATGATTTGCTAGGCGGTGGTTTTTTAATTTAATTTTTACATATCAAGATACGGATCCCGGCTGGCCACAGTCGGGATTTTTTTTGCATTAAATCTTAATTCCAATTTACAACCAAACAAAAAGTAGGTAATTCGCTTTGTTAAGGTAAACTTTATTAAATCATACTACCTTAAGCATGAATCACATCAAAAGACCATTTCAGCCGATAGAAAACTATGGCATTATCGGAAATTTAAAAACGGTGGCACTGGTTTCACTAAATGGTTCAATTGATTTCATGTGTGCGCCAAAATTTGATTCGCCTTCTGTATTTGCAACCATGCTCGACAGGCAGAAAGGTGGCTATTGTGCCATAGAACCTGAACTGGAAAATTTCACAACCAAACAGCTATACTTTCCTGGTACGGCCATTTTACTCACCAGGTTTTTTTCGGATACCGGAATTGCAGAACTGACTGATTTCATGCCCATATCAGAAGGTAAAGACTTATCAACAAGTGCCATTGTCAGAAAAATTAAAACCATCAGGGGCTGTATTAATTTTAAGTTCAGTTGCGTACCCCGGTTTGGTTATGCACAAAGCGAGTATAAGGCTTATAGTGATGAAAATCACCTCATTTTTGATTGCCCTGATGAAGAATTAAAAATTAAAGTTTCTGCAGATGTACCGCTGCTACTGAGAAAGGCAAATGGCTATGCCGAGTTTACACTCCAGGAGTCTGAAACGGCAACGATTGTACTCGAATTTTTAAAACCGGAAGAAGCTGGTGAGCAACTCGCCTACTATGCTGATCACGCTTACCATGAAACCAAAGATTTTTGGGTAAAGTGGATTAGCAAAACGAGTTATAAAGGGCATTATGGTGAATTGATTAAACGATCTGCCATTACACTGAAATTGCTCACTTCTGCAGAATTCGGTTCTGTGGTGGCCGCACCAACTTTTGGACTGCCAGAAACACTGGGAGGTGATAGAAACTGGGATTACCGCTTCACCTGGATCCGTGATGCAGCCTTTACCATGTATGCTTTCCTGGCCCTTGGTTTTAATGAAGAAGCCACTGCATTTATGGACTGGATTTTTAACCTTTGCCAGAAAATTGACCTGCAACTCATCTATCAGATAGACGGCAACCCAAAAATCGAAGAAAGAGAACTGGAACATTTTGAAGGTTACCGTAAATCAAAACCGGTACGCATTGGCAATGCTGCAGCAAACCAGGTTCAGATTGACATTTATGGTGAACTGATTGACACCATTTATATCTATAATAAGTCATACAAACCAATTACATATCAATTCTGGATGCTCATTGAGAAACAGATTGAACAGGTAATCAAAAACTGGAAAAAGCCAGATCATGGTATCTGGGAAATCAGGACCGCAGAAAAAGAATTTTTACATACCCGCCTGATGTGCTGGGTAGCCATGGACCGTGCCATTAAAATTGCGGAGCATCGTTCTTTTCCTTATCCCGAAGCGGAATGGCATAAAATCAGAAGTGAAATCTACCAAGATATTTACCATAATTTCTGGAATGAAAAACTGGGTTCATGGGTTCAATATAAAGGCGCAGAGCAGGTTGATGCCAGTGTATTGTTAATGCCGCTGACGCATTTTATTTCGCCAATAGAACCTAGGTGGCTTTCGACCATGAAAGTGATTGAAAAGGAATTGCTTTTAGATGTACTGGTTTACCGTTACAAAAATGGCGAAGAAAATTTTGATGGCCTGGAAGGCGAAGAAGGCACATTTAACATGTGTTCTTTCTGGTTTATCGAATCTCTTGCAAAAAGTGGCGAACTGGATAAAGCCGTGGAATATTTCGAGAAGATGATCAGCTATTCTAATCACCTTCTCTTATTTAGTGAAGAACTGGGTAAAAAGGGCGAACACTTAGGTAATTTCCCTCAGGCCTTTACGCATCTGGCCCTTATCAGTGCCGCTATTGAATTGAACAAACAGCTGAACAGAGAAAGCGGAAAAGACTAAGGTTCAAATATTTATTGTTCCTCATAATGATAAGTTAAACCACCGTCTACATAATAGGTTGATCCTGTTACGTAGGCGGCCTCGTCTGATGCCAGAAAAGCCACAACCGCTGCCACATCATCTACTGTACCCATCCTTTTCATTGGAATATTTCCGATTACTTTTTCCAACTGCTCCTTATCATTTAAAAGATCCTGATTAATGGGGGTAGATATGGCACCTGGCGCCACATTGTTCACCCTGATGTTAAATGGAGCCAGTTCAGTCGCCAGATTGCGGCTTAGCATCTTTAATCCGCCTTTACTGGCACAGTAAGCTGCAAAATGCGGGAAAACTATTTCTTCGTGCACCGAACTCATATTAACAATAGTACCAGGTCTTTTTTCTTTCCTGCAATAATTAACAAAAGCCTGCATGCCAAAAAATACCCCTTTTAAATTGGTATCCATCACCAGGTCATAATCTTCTTCCGTTACGTCCCAAAAATCTGCCTTTGTTTCTAAACCTGCATTATTCACCAGAATATCCAGTGCACCAAAAACATCAATGGCATCATGAACAAGCTTAATTACATCTTTAGTATTGCTCACATCAGCAGCTAAAAATTCTGCTCTTCCGCCCATTGCTTTAATCTCGGCAATTAGCTCCTCTCCACGTTCGTCGAATTTTCTACCATTTAAAATGATGTCGGCTCCTTCTTTGGCTAAACGCAATGCACAGGCTTCACCTATCCCCTGACTACTACCGGTAATTAATGCTATTTTATTTTTAAAACGTTTCATGAAAAGTATTTTTTTAATGATATGTAAACTACTTGTGGTAAACTATTTCATCGATTCGATGGTCCATTTTATGATCTTCAGGCAGGTTTTTCAGGTAAAACTCTTCATAATAAGCTTTAACAATAGCCGCCATAGGCGTAGCCAGAAGTGCTCCGGTTAAACCAAAAGCCGCACCCATGGCTAATAACATAACCAGTGATGATACCGGGTGGATGTTCATGGTTGATGAACGCAGCTTAGGCATCAAAAAATCGGATACCAGCTCATTTAGTAAAAGAAAAAACAAAAGGCACCAGAATGCCGTTAACGGACTAATGGAGAGCGCAACCAATGTTGGCGGGATGGCCATAATATAAAATCCCAGTTTGGGAATCAATTCGGAAAAGAAAGCCAGCGCAGCCCAAACCAATGCACCCGGCACACTTACAATACTGAGAAACGCATATACCAAAACAGATTGTATGGCACCTCCGATTAAATTAGATTTCATCCAGCCCACCAGCATGGTAGTGGTATGTTGCAGGGCATTTCTCGCGCTGTCTCTTTTACGTGGCTGAAAGAGCGACAAATACAATTCAACAATTGGTTTAGGATGACTTACATAAAAGACGACTAAACAAACAAATACGATAAACAAAAATACACCACCGATGATGCCGAAAGAAAAATTACCCAGACCAACAATGGTTTTTCCTACCGACGGGATGGCTGAACCGATGGAAACACCGCTATCCTGGATTTCACGGTTGAACTCCGGATAATTCTTCAATACCGATGCGATATGATGGGATGCAGAAGTATAATAACCGGGTAAATTGCTGATTAAAACATCGAGCTGATTGGTAATATGCGGGACAATTAACCAGCCTAGCCCAATACTTACACCGAAAATAACCACAAAAATAATCAGGCTGGCCAGCCATCTTTTCATTCCTTTTTTTTCAAATTTACTCACCGGTGCACTGATGATAATCCCCAGTACCAACGCAAAAATGACCAGCAATACGATAGAAATAATCTTAAAGGTAAAGAATAGCAGTAAAGTTAATCCAGTAATGTATAAGATGGTTGATTTTATTGTTTGGAAGAGGTTATGATTATGATTAGATACATTCATCTGGCTGGTATTTTTTTAATTATTTGCAGTTATTCGAGATCGGCAATTGAAATGGCATTAAACCAAAACTATTTTTTCTATCGTATGATCATCCTCACAGCGGATAAAAAGAACCCTGGGTTGATTTAAATTTCTGAAGCGACTTTTCAGCTTGGCAATAAAGCTTTTTGAGTTAGTTTCCTTCACCAAAGTAATGGCAATCGCATCAGAATTACCTCTTACCGCTATAATTTCTGTGGAATAAATCTCTTTAAGCTCACGAGTAAAATCCATACAAAAGAAACCAACATTTTAAATTAAAGTTTGATTCCAGGTATTAATTTTATAAAAGCAAAAAAAATCCTGAAAAAATGACAGGATTTTTTCAGGAGAATTATACTTGTAAAGTATGGTGAATAGTTGCTAACCTAAATTAACTTACATAACCATTTAATACCGCATAGCGGATTAATGCAGCTGAATTTTTAGCACCTGTTCGGTCAATTAAAGCCTGCCTGATGCCTTCAACCGTTCTTCTGCTTAAAAATACTTGTTCAGCGATTTCCTGATTCGTCATTCCATTGGCAATTAAAGCTAAAACCAATTGCTCCCGTTCCGACAGTGCAAGTCTGGGCATACCTTTTTCAGGCATATTGGTGAGTTGGTGATTGAAACGTTCCAGTACACCAATACTTAGTTCGGAGGATAAATAACGTTTTCCATTCATCACCTGGCGTAAAGCAAATAGCAATTCTGTTTCATCCACATCTTTGGAGAGGTAGGCTCGGGCACCTGCGACAAAAGATTTCGCCGCATATTTTTCATCTTCAAGGATAGAAAGCATTACTACCTGAATCTGTGTATTGATGAGATAAATTTCTGAGATCATTTGAATCCCATCCATATCCGGCATTGATACGTCTGTCAGTACGATATCAGCCTTTGTTCCATTTTTTAAAAGTTCTAAAAGTGCATGTGCGCCATCTACTGCAGCCACAACCTCTAAATCAGTATGTTGCTTTAACAACGCCTGTAAAGATCTGCGAACAATCTGATGGTCTTCTACTAAGATAATTCTGATCATATAATTTATTTAAAATAGCCTGGTCATTTACCAGACCGATAACATTTACCTAAATGTTATTTTGGAAGCATGATATAAAAGGTTGTTCCTTTATTTATTTCGGTATCAAACCAGATTTTCCCACCATGTAAATCAACAATAGCTTTAATGATTCCCATACCTAGTCCGTGCGATTCTTCTCCACTTAAACCACGTTTAAGGCCCTGTTCTCCCCTGTCAAAAAGCGTTGACCTCAGCTCAACAGGAATACCACATCCATTATCCGCAACAGATATCAGTACGGTCTCCTCCATTTCCTGTGCGGTAAGGGTAATTTCGCCCTGATCTGCCGTAAACTTAATGGCATTGGAAATCAGGTTATTTAACACCTGAAGAAATTTCATGCTGTCCATGCGAATGTAAATGCGGTCGGCCTTACAGTTAAATGAAAAGTTCTTTTTTTCTTTCAATCTTGATCGCCTGTAAAAACGAATCAGATCCCGGAATTCCCATACCAGGTCAGTCCGCTCTTTTTTAATTTCTACCTCTGATGATTTCAGGAATTCTTTATTGATCAGGCTTCTGACCATCTTCATATTCCTTTCACACATTTCAATAATAAAGGATAAGCCCTCCGATAAATATGTTTCATCTTTATCTTCAATGCCATTAACCATTGAAGAAGCGGCAAGTTTCATCATCCCAAAGGGCTCCTTCAGGTCGTGAGAAAGCACTTCAAGTGCAATATTTTTGCGGTTATTGATCATTTCAATAAGGATTTTATTTTGTCTGTCGACAGTAATATCTTCCACTATGCCGCATAAGGTTGTATGCTGAACACCGCTTATTTGGCTAATGCTCATTTTTAAGTACTTTACATCTTCATTTTCCAGCATCAGCCGGAATTCATACTTTCTGAAAATAGATTTAGCCGAAATTTCCTGAAAACAATAGCCAACCAGAACCTGATCATCGGGATGTACCCGATCAAATAAGACAGTTGGTGATTTTGATATATCTTCAGGCTTTAAACCCCATATGGATGCCAGTGCTGTGTTGAAGTATAAAAATTTACAATCAATAATATCATAAACAAAATATCCATCAGTGGATTTTTCTCCCAGTTGATAAAAAAGATCTTGTTGCATTACATTACTATTTTGTTGATAAATCATAAGCTATTGATTAAGTAGACAGGCATAACCCAAACAATAGGTTTGACAAAATGTTTACCAAAGCAGGTCAGATATCCAGGCTTTTCTGTAATAATTTTTCAACCATGCTTTCCAGGTAGGAAATATCAAAAGGTTTTGTGATCAGAAGATCATGTCCGCAGTCCAGACTTTCTTCATTTATAATTGCTGCTGACAGCAGGATTATGGGAACGTTAGACAGTGCCGGCATTTGCTTAAGTTTCCGGCAGATCACTCTCCCATCCTCAGCTCCCAGCATAATGTCGAGCATGATGAGGTCTGGTTTGAACTTCTCAAGTAAATTTTCGATATCGCTGATATCAGCAATGGTTTCAATTTTATAATTTTCCTGATCAAAAATAAATGGAATCATCTCACGGATGTTTTCATCATCATCAATAAGCAATAATTGTTTCCAGAGTCGCATAATTTAAAAGCTCAAATCTATATATAAATCAGAATTGGCGTACAAGTATATCTACGTGAATTTACCGCAACTATCATCATTACATTTCATTAGGGGCAGTGGTTAAACAGAAATTTAGATTCAATATGTAGATACCAGGTCCGTATATGAAATTTTATTGCTTCAATTCTATAAAACAGTGCCTTTAAATACTTGGTCAGGATTAAGCACAAATAATGATTTGGGCCAAATAAAGCTGCAAGTTTTTGATTTTCAGACAATAGCCAATATCAGTAAAATCATTTTGAAAATGTTCAAAAATAAAATTCAATTATATAAGATAAGCCCACTACATTTGCCGGAATGTTGTCACAATACCAAATCTTATATTTTTTTGAAGGCGAAGGATTAGTTATCATGGAACTTAAACGACTGGATATGCATGAGGGTGCAGATTTAGCTGAAATTTTCCATTGGCTTTATCTTGAAAAACAATCTCAGTCGTTAATTAAGTTATGGTTCAGGTCTATGGATTCATCAGCAGACATTGAGGAAAGATTTTTTGAGCAGGGCTATCTGAAATTCAATGCCAGGGAAGCTACCTTTATTGAAAAATATAATTCAGCGCAGCATAAATTGATCAATAACCCAGTTGACTCGGTAAGAGAAGAAATTCACATCATTATCAAAAATTACCTGAAGCAACCTTAATATTCTCTTTTTTTTCTTCTGGAGTCCGCTTATTAAGTCAAACCAGCCCTTTACCCATTTCTTCCGCCCATATTAAACAAATAACAACTTTATTTCCAGACATTTTTGGTTTTTAAGTGATAATTTCTTATATTGACGACATTAATCACCCTTAAATCAGATTGTTATGAAAAATATAGCCATTTTCATTCTTGCTTGTCTGATATCTACAGGCTCAGTCTTTTTTTCTAAAACAATAGCTGCGCCCGAGTTGGGAATATCTACTATATTACTGGTATGGGGTATGGCGAGCTGGTATTTTATCAACCGTCAAAATTCAACTATTGAAGATGAATGATACGCTGAAATTAATCCACTCAAACTCCGTTATTTCTCACCACTGCCACGGTAACCATTAACTGTCCTAAATGGCGCATGGTATGTTCAGCGGCATGAAAGAGCAATCCAATAACAGTAGAAGGTAAACCGGCTCTACCAACTCCCCTATATGCGGTTAAAGTTGATTCCGCTGTTTCTGTCAATTGTTTCAATGCTTGATTCACCTGAAGATTGAAACGCTCCACCAACATCAGCGTAGAAAGTTTCCCTGTGCTGTCATGCCCTTCTGCATTTAAATGCCGGAACTGTTTATCAGAAAGACTTTCTGCCCTGGCATAGGTAAATACCCGATCCAGCACGCCGCTTAAGTGTTGCAAATGAAATCCGGCTGAAGCCATTCCCGCAGGACGAACCCAGAGAAGCTCATCCGGAAATTGATTCAGATATTCGTTTAGTTCTTCCCTGGCCTGCAGCAAAGCATGGGCTACAGGCTGTAGTAACGGAGGAATTTCTGGTATTGGTCCTCTTTGCCAAACTTCTGTTTTCTGTGTCATATTAATGCTTTTGCATTTAAAGTTAAGTTTAATTTATAATTCAGGTTAAAAGCCGTAGAATAATCTTAAAACTTTAATGGTTTTCAGCCGTTTAATGGTGCAGATATTCATTGGCAACTAAAAACTTTTGCAGCACAAGTCTTTTTGCACAGAAGAATGACCATTGTGTTGATATAATTTTTATAATTTTAAAGCCTAATACCATAAAGCCACATGTCCGTCCGTTCACTTTCAGTCAATCACTTTTCTCAATATCAGGAAACACTTTCAGCACTACCTGATGCAAAGGAACGCTATTCTTTCATTAAAGAACTTTATCAGCGTTTAACCATAAATGAAGAAGAGTTGGAAGCACTGCAATTTGAGGCCGCACTTACCGAAATTCAGGAGCAACATGATCTTCAGAAAGATGCTTTTAGAAATGACCACCAGGTATTGAAAAGCATTAGGAAAGCTATTGACGACCGGATTTTAGCCGTAGAACAAAAGCTCTATCTTGGCCTGCCGGATGACCTGGCTGAAATGGATCGTTTAATAGCAGAGCAGGAAGCTATTGTTGCAGACCAGGAACAGCTCAATGAAAATGAACTTGCACTTTTAGAAAAGATGAGTCAGAGCGATATCAGCTATGGAAAAAAACTAGCCGCTCTTGATCAGTCCAAAACCAATCGCGAACTGCCCTTAAAATCAAAACTCGAAAGGCAACTTGCACAGGTAGCAGAAGCAGAGAAACAAACTGCATTTCGTACCGGCATAATTTCAATGGTGATAATATTGCTGATTCCGATTATCCTTGATTACTTTGCCTATCTGCTTGGATTAAACGGAAAAACCGACACCAGACTCATCTTTACGCACTATGTCTTCCTCATTTCTTTAATCCTTATTGAATTCTTTTATGCACAACGCATTAAGATCCTGGTTGCTGCGTTTCTTGCTAAAAAACAAGGTGATTTATTTTTAAATGAGATTTCAGCTTCGCTGGAAAGTATTGAAAAGAGCAAACGAAAACTGACTATTAACCGCAATTAATCACAACCGGCAATCATTCATGAATATGCCTTCTGGCCTGAAGCGAAAACAAAACCTCAACTGCTCTAAGGCACTACGGTATAAAACAGATAGGAAGCAAATATTACAAGCAATACCACTCCCTGCTGTACGTTTGTTTTACCGGTAGCCAGCGAGAACATAATGGTAATCATAGATAGCAGCAGCAATACAGTAGAACTCATATCAATACCTAAAGTAATCGGCATCCCAAAAGCAATAGACACTGCTGCAACTGCCGGAATGGTTAAACCGATGCTAGCCAAAGCAGATCCAAGTGCAAGGTTCAGGCTGGTTTGAAGCCTGTCTGCTTTTACGGCCCGGTAAGCGGCCAGGCCTTCAGGCAGTAAAACAATAGCCGCAATAATTACCCCTACAACAGACTGTGGTGCACCCAAGGCCAATACCATCACTTCAATATCATTAGAAAGAAACTTGGCCAATAGCACTACCGTTACCAAACTAATAATTAATAAGGCTAGACTGCTAAAGGTGGTTGCAATATTGGGTGAATGTTCATGTTCTTCTTCAGAAGCCGGATCTTTTGGTAAAAAGTAATCTCTGTGGCGTACCGTTTGCATAAAAATAAAACCACCATATAAAACCAGTGATACTATAGAAACAAATATTAACTGACTGGTGGTATATTCTCCAAGCGCACCGCTAATGGTATAATTTGGTAAAATAAGGGTAAGTACCAGGATGGATGCCAGCGTAATCAATGCTGCATTTACACCCTGTAGTTTATAGATCTGTTCTTTAAACTTAATTCCTCCGCGCAGCAAACAGATACCAACAATAGCGGTTAAAATAATCATGACGGCTGCAAAAACAGTATCCCTTGCCAGTGCTCGGGTGGCATCACCTCCGGCAAGCATTAAGGAGACGATCAGTCCAACTTCAATAGTAGTAATGGCCAGGGCAAGGATAATGGTTCCAAAAGGTTCACCAACCCGGTGTGCAATTACTTCCGCATGATGTACCGAAGCCAGAATACTTCCCACCAGCAAACCTGCCAGGATAATCCTGAACCAGCCACCTAGTTCAACTCCAGTTAAAAAATAAGATAAAATGCCTAGTATAGGTATAATGATAGTCCACTTGGGTAGATTTATATATTTCATAATTAAAATTGAGTTGCTTAACTAACAAAAAACTATATGTAGAGTTTTAATAAATCCGAATCAATAGGTATCAGCCAGCCCTGAAAACAATTGCATTTATCAGAAAACACTGGTATATTTATCAGATCAATCGAAATAATAAATTCAGAATATCACAAAAACTAATTTTTAAATTATGCTATTTTATGCGGTTCCTTTATATTTTCTGGTTTTCATTAGCTGGCTGATTTACGCCGGGTTGATCAAAAGAAACCTGAAACAAAATTTACCTCTGGTATATTTTGGGGGTGTTTTCAGTGTAATCTGGGTGGTGATTACAATTATATCCTTTACATAATCAGCTCGGGCATTATGTATATCGCACAGTATTAATTGCAGGTACCCATTCCTTTTTACCACAACGTTCGCAAATATGTGCTGTTGCTATTTTTACCACTTTGGCGCAATGTGTACAGGCATAATGGCCATCCTTAAAAATATTTTCAGTTTTTTGATGATAGGGTTTTGGGAATATAGGCAAGCCGTAATCAATCTGCTCATCGGGATAAAACAAGAAGCTCACCTGCCCGTTGGTTTCCAGTACCGCTGCCCTGACCTGGCCAAGATGCTCAATATTCTGAACCCTCATTTCTGCAAAAAATTCATCCTTGGCAAAGTTGGCATCACCGTCTTTTTTCATGGTAAATAAGCCATCTTCCACAATATACATCGGGTCTCCTTCCAGGATCATTTCAATTTTCTGGCTTTTAGCCGTGAGATAAGTAATCAGCCTGTACAGCAGCAGAATAACGATAAAAACCAGCAAAGATGGTAAAATAGCAGATTCCGAACTAACCATAGGGTCGCCGGCGGCAGAACCCAGCGCAATAATGATGGCCACTTCAAAGATACTAAGCTGGCGAACGCCCTTTTTTCCTGATGACCTCAGAAACACCAATACAAAAGTAAACATGATTAATGTACGGATCCCAATTTCCAGTGCCAATGAAAAATCAAGGTCCCTTAACCAAAAATTCTTCCAGTCAATTTCGAGCAAAATATTTATTCCCATTGGAATACAACAGCTTTTAGCAGGATTTGTTGCTGCTCTTCCTGAATGATGGGCAATATATCAGCTAAGTTGCTGATCCCAGCCAGTCTTTTTTTTTTGCATGACCGTTGGTTTTGCCTGTACGGTAAAATCATCTGAGAAATCATGGTTAAAGACCTGAAACGTCACAGACCACTCATCTTTTAATAGTCCGGATACAAACTTTGAAAATATCCCTTCAAAGCTTCTAAAGCTGATATCTGCCTTACAAACCACCAAATATTCCCGGTCAGATTTGATAATTACTTTATGAATCAGATTTCCCCATCTGGAGGTTAAAGCCAAAGGCAGGTGATTGAAATTTTGCTGATCAATAAAAGCAGCTAATTCACTTAAAAATGAAGGTGAAAAATCTGTTCCACTCACCTGACGCCATGTTCCTTCTGATTTTTCCATGCTGCCCAGCAACTCCCCTTCCAGCAATAAACGCCATGGATCTTCAGGAGAAAACTGAATCATCTGATAAATGAGTAGTTCATTATTGGCCTTTCTTGAAAAAAACTCCAGTTCAATCATAATTTAAATATCAATCCCAATAGTTTTCAAATATAACAATAAATACTAAAAATAATAGCAATCAGTTTCTGCAATTATAAGCTAAACAAAAGCAGGCGATACGTTTTGATAGATAAGTTGTCCATACAATCTTTTAATTTTAGCTAATTTGATTTAAGAAGCTATTCTCATATATCTGTTACAATCATAATCTTGGCACAGCATTTGAAATTTAATTAAAACACACAAATTAAATTTAGATTATTATGAAAAAGCTATTCATCATCTCCGCGATTGCAGGAATTGTTGCTTTAACATCCGGTCAATCTAACGCTCAGGTAAGTTTAAATGTAAATATTGGCACACAACCGGCATGGGTTCCTGCTGGTTACCAAAATGTAAACTATTATTATTTACCGGAAGTAAACTCCTATTATTATGTACCACAACGGCAGTTTGTATACCTGAATGGAAACAGGTGGACCAGATCAAGAAGCTTGCCTGCCAGATACAGGGGTTATGATTTGCGCCAGGGAAGAAAGGTTGTGGTATATGGAAATCAGCCTTACCGAAGCTATTATACACACCGGGTGAAGTATGCAAACGGACCAAGAGTTTACCGATCAGCCTACGGAGGCGGTCCACGTTTAGATCATGCCGGACCAGGAAGAGGTCGACACCATTTTTTTAAGGGAGATAGAAGACACCATAATGGTCACGGACCTCACGGCGGGCCAAGAGGGCGACATGGAAGACATTAATTAATTCATTAAGGAAATAATTGGCCGGAAGAGATTATCTTTCGGCTTTTTGATATGCAGTAAAGTTTTTCATCTTCAATTCAGAATAGCAATCAATAATAAAGGCTGGAATTTCTTCCAGCCTTTATTATTGCAAATGTTATTAATTAACCTACTAAAGTAATTAAGCTTTTGCAGGGCTATTTTCTTTACTGATTTTTAACTGTGCGTTAATGCGGTCTAAAACATCATAAATATCAAAAGGCTTACTGATGTAATCATTGGCAAAGGCTGCAATTGCTTTTTGTTCGCTGTTATTTTGTGCAGACATTACAATAATGGGAATGTGTTTGGTAAACATATCTGTTTTTAAATCTTCACATATCTCTGCACCATTTCCATCAGGCAACATCACATCCAGCAAAAACAAGTCTGGCATAGCATCCTGAATATTTTTTTTCAATTCTGCGAAAGAAGATGATAACTGCAATTCAAAGCCCTCTTCTTTTAAAAGAATTTCTATTACATTTCTGATTTCCTGATCGTCTTCTAAAATGTGTATTCGTTTAGTTTCCATATTCAAATTATATTGTTTTGGTTCTTGTATAAAATAAATTTATACGATAGTTACAGTAACACCTAAGCCTTCTAAATGTTTTACAATTTGTTCAGAAATTCCTTTATCGGTAATGATATGATCAATTTCTTCCAGCCCGCATATTTTCCCAAAGCCTCTTTTTCCAAATTTGGTAGAATCAGCAAGTACGATTGTTTTTTGAGCGGCATTAATCATTTTTCTGTTCAGGTGGGCTTCCATCGCATTGGTAGTGGTTAAACCGAAATCCAGGTCAATTCCGTCAACCCCTAAAAAAAGTTTGTTAAAATAAAAATCCTGCAGCACCTGTTCTGCATAGGCACCCATTACCGAAGAAGAACTTTTTCTTAAAATTCCGCCAAGCTGGATTACTTCTATATTGGGTTCGCGCATTAATTCCAAAGCAACATTAAGTGCTGATGTTACCACGGTTAAATGGGTTGATGGTGTAATGTTTTTAGCAAAATAATAAACCGTGGTACCTGAAGCGATGACAATAGAATCATTTTCATTCAACAATGCAGCGGCGGCCATACCGATTTTATTTTTTTCAGTAGATTGGATTTTCTCTTTCTCATTTACCGGCCGATCAATGGTATAAGGATTATTAACAGTGGCACCACCATGGGTTCTGAAAAGTAAGCTCTTATCTTCCAGGAGTTTTAAGTCCTTTCTTATCGTCACAGAAGACACTTTCAACTCCTTACATAAATCCACAACATTGATATATTGATCCTTTTGTAAGCGACTTAAAATAAACTGGTGCCTCTCCGCCAAATTCATCATAAACTTTTTTAGTTAAGTATTTCGCAAAATAGCAAATAAAAATCTCTATAAAATTGATTTGTGGAAATATTTAATATTTTTTTAATACAATTCGTATATGATTTCGAATTTGATTATCTATACTTGCGTATTGTTTCGTTTTAAAATTAGTGAAACCAAATGAAAACAGCATCGGATTATATTTTACCAGCCCACTCCGAATGGGACATCATCATCATAGGTGGTGGTGCCACTGGCTTGGGTACCGCACTGGATGCTGTTACCCGTGGCTTAAAAACATTGCTGGTAGAACAATCAGATTTTGCCAAAGGTACTTCGAGCCGTAGCACCAAACTGGTTCATGGAGGTGTTCGATACCTGGCACAAGGTGACATTGGTTTAGTGAAACGCGCATTAAAAGAACGTGGTTTATTACAGCAGAATGCCAATCACCTGGTGCATCATGAAGAATTTATTATTCCCTGCTACAGTTGGTTTTCGGTAATTAAATACTTGACGGGCTTAACCCTTTATGATTGGCTGGCTGGCAAATTTTCTTTTGGTAAATCCAGGTTCTTTTCAACAAAAGAAACCCTGCAACGAATGCCTGGGATTAGATCTAAAGGATTGAAAGGCAGTATCAGCTATTATGATGGCAAGTTTGATGATGCCCGTCTGGCGATTAACATTGCTCAAACTGCTATAGAACAAGGTGCCACACTTTGTAATTATACCAAAGTAACCAACCTTATTAAAAATGAAAGTGGTGCAGTAACAGGTATTGAAATGCTGCACATGCTTAATGGCAACACCGCAAAAGCAAAAGGAAAAGTAGTGATTAATGCCACAGGAGTATTTGTAGATGATATTCTGGCGATGAATGACCCAACCTCTAAAAAATTGGTCAGGCCGAGTCAGGGTGTGCATATCGTGCTGCACAAAGCATTTCTCCAAAGCCATGCGGCCTTAATGATTCCAAAAACGTCAGACGGCAGGGTACTTTTTGCTGTGCCCTGGCATGATCACCTTTTGGTAGGCACAACCGATACACCTTTAAATGAACACGCTTTAGAACCCAGGGCTTTAAAAGAAGAAGTTGATTTTATTTTAAATACCGCCGGTGATTATTTCCAAAAAGTGCCAAATGAACAGGACATTTTAAGTGTGTTTTCAGGTTTACGTCCATTGGCCGCACCAGCCAGTGGCGATGAAAACAATACAAAAGAAATCAGCAGAGACCATAAACTTATTGTATCAGCCAAAGGCCTGATTACCATTACGGGCGGTAAATGGACAACCTATAGAAGCATGGCAGAGGAAACCGTTGATCTAGCCATCAGTCATGCACAACTCAAAGCAACTACATGCAAAACCCAAAACCTGAATATTCATGGTTGCAGTGCATTTAATGGAAACCATTATCTTGATCTTTATGGATCAGACCGTGAAAAGATTGAAAAGCTTGCTGCTGAACTTCCTGAATTTAACCAAAAGCTTCACCCTGATTTTCCGGACAGCGAAATTCAGGTAATCTGGGCAGCCAGGTATGAAATGGCCAAAACAGTTGAAGATGTGCTGAGCAGAAGATTGCGCATCTTATTTATTGATGCCAGGGCAGCAAAAATGATGGCACCGAAAGTAGCAGCCATTCTTGCCGCTGAGTTCAGTCAGGATGAATCCTGGCAAATTGAACAGGTTAAAGCCTTTAACCTGCTGGCCGATGGCTATATTTATGGGCATCAAAACAGTGAACAACTTCCAAATTAAGTTAAACGTATCTAACCAAAACATAATGAGCAAGTATATCTTATCCCTTGATCAGGGAACCACAAGTTCAAGAGCGATTGTTTTTAACCACAATGGCGAAATCGTAGCCATTGCGCAGAAGGAATTTACACAGGTTTATCCGCAGGCCGGTTGGGTAGAGCACGATCCCTTGGAAATCTGGTCTACACAATTAACTGTTGCTACTGAAGCCATTATAAAGGCTGGATTATCAGTTTCAGATATTAATGCTATAGGTATTACCAATCAAAGAGAAACTACTGTGGTATGGGATAAGGAAACAGGACAGCCCGTGTACAATGCTATTGTTTGGCAAGACAGGCGAACTTCAGCATATTGTGATGAAATTAAGGAGCAGGAATTCTCCGGTAAAATACAACAGAAGACAGGTTTAGTGATTGATGCTTACTTTTCTGCTACCAAAGCCAAATGGATTCTGGATCATGTGGAGGGTGCGAGGGAAAAAGCAGATGCAGGTAAACTGGCCTTCGGAACTGTGGACACCTGGCTGATCTGGAAACTTACTGCCGGAAAAACCTTTGTTACTGATGTTACCAATGCTTCACGCACCATGTTGTATAACATTCATACGCTGAACTGGGATGATGAGCTTACGGATTTTTTTGGCATCCCGAAGAGTATGTTGCCTGAAGTCAAATCATCAAGTGAGGTATATGGCGAAACTGCCGGCAAAATCCTGGCGGCTAAAATACCAATTGCCGGAATTGCCGGAGATCAGCAATCTGCTCTTTTCGGGCAGATGTGTACGGAAGTCGGAATGGTTAAGAACACCTATGGTACGGGCTGTTTCATGTTAATGAACATTGGTGATACACCTAAAATATCTGCCAATAATTTACTAACCACTATCGCCTGGAAAATAAATGGCCAGGTAAATTATGCCTTGGAAGGAAGTATTTTTATAGGAGGTGCGGTGGTACAATGGTTAAGAGATGAGCTTGGACTGATTTCTAAATCAGCAGATATAGAAACGCTGGCCAAACAGGAAAAAGACACCAATGGAGTGTATATTGTTCCGGCTTTTGCCGGTTTAGGTGCACCACATTGGGATCAGCATGCCCGGGGAACTATTACCGGTTTAACGAGAGGCACCAACAAAGCACATATTGCCAGGGCGGCACTTGAAAGTATTGCTTACCAAACCATGGATGTGTTAAAAGCCATGGAGGCCGACGCCAGTATAGAAATCACTGAACTTCGCGTTGATGGCGGTGCAACCAGTAACGACCTGCTGATGCAGTTTCAGGCCGATTTATTAAAAAGTATGGTGGTCAGGCCTGAAATCACTGAAGTGACTGCCCTGGGGGCTGCCTACCTGGCCGGACTGGCAACAGGTTACTGGGATAGCATTGAACAAATCAGGTCGCAATGGAAGATCGATAAAACATTCAGGGCTCAAGAAGGAATAGATAATACATCACGAATTAAAGGCTGGAACAGAGCCATAAAAGCTGCGAGGATCGGTACCGCAGATTAAATCAACATATAAAATAAGATCAATCAATCAGCTTATGACAGAATTTGTCGCAGAATTAATTGGAACAGCCCTGCTTATTCTTTTAGGAAACGGCGTAGTGGCAAACGTAGTGCTTAATGGTACAAAAGGCCATAACAGTGGCTGGATGGTGATCACCACCGCATGGGCCCTGGCTGTTTTTGTAGGTGTGGTAATTGCTGCACCCTATAGTGGTGCACACCTGAATCCTGCAGTGACTATTGCCCTGGCCATTGCCCAGAAATTTGATTGGATTAAAGTTCCTTATTATATCCTGGCTCAATTGTGCGGGGCGATGATCGGCTCATTCCTGGTGTGGATCATGTATAAAGATCATTTTGATGCGACTGCAGATCAAAGTTTAAAAGCAGCCCCATTCGCTACCTCACCAGCGATTAGAAATCTTACATCCAATCTCTTATCTGAAATTATTGGCACTTTTGTACTCATTTTTGTAATCTTCTATTTTACGAATGCTGAAATGGGAATTGACAAAACGCCTATCGGTTTAGGCTCATTAGGTGCTATACCAGTAGCCTTTTTAGTTTGGGTAATTGGTTTAGGACTTGGTGGCACAACTGGCTATGCCATTAATCCGGTGAGGGATCTGGGTCCCAGAATTATTCATGCACTCATTCCAATGAAGGGAAAAGGAAGCAGTGACTGGTCTTACGCCTGGGTGCCGATTCTTGGTCCGGTAATAGGTGCGACACTCGCTGCCTTGCTTTACATGGCCTTATTGAAGTAAGAGCGTTATTAAAGTGTTTATTGGCTGATCAAATTAATTAGGTTATCGATCAGCATAATCAAATTTTATTACCTTTGGTACAAGATGCAGTTTTCATTGAATTGCTTCGGCTAACCTAAATATCACCAGTTGCACAATTATTTCCTTTTTATAGATACAGAAACATCCGGCCTGCCCAAAAACTGGCGGGCTCCCTATTCCAAGGAGAATAACTGGCCGCACATTCTGCAAATGGCATGGATTATTTTTGATCAGCATTTCGTTGAAATCAAACGTGCAAACCATTATATCGAAAACTCGGGCTTTATCATTGATAAATCCGCACAAAAAATTCATCACATTACAAATGATTTTTTAAAACTTCATGGCGAGCCGATTCAACCCATAATGCAATCTTTCTGTGCGGATATGAAAAAATTTAATCCTTTAGTTATCGGGCATTTCGTCGAACTGGATTTTCATATGGTTAATGTTGAACTCAATCGTTTAGGTATAGAAAGTATTTTTAGTCTGTCAACGTTCTATTGCACCATGAAAACAAGTGCTGATTATGTGACCAATACCGTGATCAGCCACCTTAAACTTGATAAATTCTATACCATTCTGTTTAATGAAGAGCCTGATGAAACACATAATGCGCTTACTGATGCTTTAAATACTTCAAAAATTTTCTTTCATTTGCTGAGAGATCAAAAAATAAGCATATCTTCCATTTACAATCAGGAACAAACCTTTATAAAAGTGTCGGAGGAAGAAGAACGCTCATTGTTTAGACGTATTTTACAAAAAATATTTCCATGGATAATAAGTTAGCAGATAAAATCTATACTTCAAGAATTGGTGATATTACGTTTAAAAAAATCGTGAGCTGTTCTCCGGATACGCCGGTTTTTAAAGCGGCGATTAAAATGGCTGAACACAAAACCAGTTGCCTGTTTATTGAGGATGATTCAGGCCAGTTTAAAGGCTTTGTAACGGACATCATTCTTCGTGATGAAGTTATTGCCAAACGCATTGACCCCCAAATAGCCATCAGTAAAGTGATGGATCCAGATATAGTAACCATTACACCTCAGGCATTTGTATATGAAGCAATCCTGATGATGTTTGGGAAAAAATCAAGGTATCTATTGGTGAATGACAATGGCAATTATGTTGGTTTCTTGAGTCGTAACAGGCTTTTGAGCGAGCAGGCAGAATCGCCGCTGGTATTTATCCAATCAGTTAAATCAGCTGTAAATACTGCTGACTTAAAATCTAAATGGCAAAAAGTACCACATATTGTGGCGCAGCTTTTAGATAGAGGTGTTCATGCAAAAATCGTGAATGAAGTGGTTACCACCATTGCCGATACGATCTCGCTTAAAATAATAGAAGAGGTAATTGATAAACTCGGACAGCCCCCGGCAAAATTTGTGTTTATGGTTCTGGGCAGCGAGGGCCGAAAGGAACTGAGTTTAAAAACTGATCAGGACAATGCCATTCTGTACGAAGATACGCCAGAAGATCAAAGACCGGCAGTTCGCTCCTACTTTCTTGATTTTGCCACACAGGTGTCAGACAAATTGAACCATGTGGGCTTTGTTTACTGTGATGGCGATTATATGGCCACCAATCCAAACTGGACACATTCACTGGAACACTGGAAATACAATTACAAAAACTGGATTGAAGAAGCCCTTCCTGAAACCGCCGTTAAGTTTGCCGCTTTTTTTGACTGCAGGGCCATTTATGGTGATTTATCTTTAATGACCAGTCTGCGGTCTTTTGTAGATGAGGAACTTCAGAAACCTATAGAAAAATTTTATGTATATCTGGCCAAAAATGCATTATTATATGAGCCGCCGCTCACTTACTTTAGAAACATCCGGACACAAAAAATTGCCAAGCGTGAAGTTTTTGATATTAAAACCGCAATGACGCCAATTGTGGATCTGGCAAGGGTATATGCTTTACAAAACAGAATTTTCCAGAAAGAGAATACTGGCGAGCGTTTAAAAGCATTAAGAGAATTAACTGTTTTTAGTGAAAAGCAATACAGTGAGCTTTCGCATGCTTATTATTATTTGATGGCACTGCGCCTAAAACATCAGGCCAGTCTCATCATTAACGATCAGGCTATCCCAAATAATTTTATTGATATTGATTCACTGACAAAAATTGAAAAGGTAACTTTAATTGAAATCTTTAAAATTATTCAGGATTTCCAAAGCGGGATCAGAATGAAGTTTACGAATAGCTTAAACTAAAGAGACTGGTTAATTGATTTAGTGGTGCACGTATATTTCAAAGCTCAATTGAATCGAGGCCTATTCTATACAATAATTATCTTCAGGTAATTTGATTTGATGCAAGGCGTTACCTGCAGATCAACATGATTTCGCAGGTTATTGCTACTTGCTTCCTCTTGAATCTCCAAAATCTGTGTGATAGTATTTTGATCGTTAAGAATTCGTATAAAACAAAAATGTTCCGATTTTCACCGGAACATTTTTAAAATATGATTGTCGCCTAAGCGAGAATTTCTATTTTACTGCATCAATTACAGCTTTGAAAGCTTCTGGGTGATTCATTGCTAAATCAGCCAATACTTTACGGTTTAAACCGATTTCTTTTGAAGCCAGTTTACCAATTAATTGAGAGTAAGAAATACCGTGCTGACGAGCACCTGCATTAATACGTTGGATCCATAATCCGCGGAATTCTCTTTTCTTAACTTTACGGTCACGGTATGCATATTGCAAACCTTTTTCTACCGTGTTTTTAGCAACTGTAAAAACTTTACTTCTTGCGCCCCAATAGCCTTTGGCCATATTAAGGACTTTTTTCCGTCTTCTTCTCGAAGCTACTGCGTTTACCGAACGTGGCATGTTGTTGTTGTTTTTTGGTAAGCGGCGTTCCTTTTTCTCGGAAACTTAAGGCCTGATACCTGGTGAATTAATAAATTACTTTCCGATGCAAAGCATACGTTTAACATTACCTGAATCTGCATCTGTTACAATTCCTGCATTTCCAAGCGCACGTTTACGTTTAGTACTCATCTTGGTTAAGATGTGACTTTTGTATGCTTTGTTTCTTTTGATTTTACCTGTTCCAGTAAGCGAAAAACGCTTTTTAGCACTGGAATTGGTTTTCATTTTTGGCATAACCTGTTTTTTAATTTATAAACCTATTTTTATTTTTTTGCTACTTTAGGCGCAACGGTCAAGAACATTCTCTTACCTTCCAATTTAGGCAATAATTCTACTTTACCCACATCTTCCAAAGCCTGGGCAAATTTTAAAAGTAAAATTTCACCCTGCTCCTTGTACACAATTGCCCTACCTTTAAAATGCACATAAGCCCGAACTTTTTCACCGTTCTCTAAAAAGCTTATTGCATGTTTCAATTTAAACTGGAAATCGTGATCATTTGTATTCGGACCAAAACGAATTTCCTTAATTACAGTTTGTTTAGCATTGGATTTAATTTCTTTCTGCTTTTTCTTTTGTTCGTAAACAAACTTACTGTAATCAATAATTCTACAAACTGGTGGTACAGCATTTGGAGAAATTTCTACCAAATCCAATTCCAGATCATCAGCAAGCGCCAAAGCTTTTGCCAAAGGATAAATCCCAGGTTCAACATTATCGCCAGCCAAACGCACTTCAGGCGATTTAATGTACTGATTAATGTTATGCTCTGCTTCTTTTTTCTTAAAAGGCGGACGTGGTCCCCTGTTAAATCCTGGTCTTCCTAATGCCAAACGTGTAACTATTTTAATTTAAACTGTTATTTCTTTTTTTAATAAAGTGTTGAACTCCTCCAACGTCATTTCCCCTAAATCTCCTTCACCATGTTTACGTACTGAAACTTTTCCATCAGCCATTTCTTTATCGCCAATAATAAGCATATAAGGGATCTTTTTAACTTCGGCATCACGGATTTTACGTCCGATTTTCTCATCTCGAAAGTCAATCAGCCCGCGAATATCGGAATTATTTAATTCATCTAAAACTTTTTTTGCATATTCTTCATATTTTTCTGAAATCGGAAGAATAATAAATTGCTCCGGACTTAGCCAAAGAGGGAAATTTCCAGCACAATGCTCAATTAAAACTGCGATGAATCTTTCCAATGAACCAAATGGCGCACGGTGAATCATTACCGGTCTGTGTTTTTGGTTATCGCTACCGGTATATTCCAGTTCAAAACGCTCTGGTAAATTATAATCTACCTGGATAGTCCCTAACTGCCATTTCCTACCCAAAGCATCTTTCACCATGAAATCCAGCTTAGGTCCGTAAAAGGCCGCTTCGCCATATTCCACCACAGTATTCAAACCTTTCTCGGCAGCAGCCTCGATAATGGATTCCTCTGCAAGTTTCCAATTCTCATCATTACCAATATACTTCGATCTATTATCCGGATCACGAAGAGATACCTGGGCAATATAATTATCAAAACCCAGCGATTTAAATACATAAAGTACTAAATCGATCACTTTTTTAAATTCTTCTTTTACCTGATCAGGGCGGCAAAATAAATGCGCGTCATCCTGAGTAAAACCTCTTACACGGGTTAAGCCATGTAACTCACCACTTTGTTCGTAACGATATACCGTACCAAATTCTGCAAAACGAACAGGTAGATCCTTGTATGATCTTGGCTTAAATTTGTACATTTCACAGTGGTGCGGACAATTCATCGGCTTTAATAAAAACTCCTCTCCTTCTTGCGGCGTTTTTATTGGCTGAAAACTATCCTTACCATATTTCTCGTAATGTCCGGAAGTGATATATAAATTCTTATTCCCTATATGTGGTGTAACTACTTGCTCATAACCGTGTTTTGCCTGCGCTTTTGTTAAAAACTGTACCAAGCGTTCTCTTAATGCAGTTCCTTTTGGCAACCACATTGGTAAGCCCATCCCTACCTTTTCTGAAAACATAAAGAGTTCTAACTCTTTTCCCAGTTTACGATGATCACGTTTTTTAGCTTCTTCAATCATGGCTAAATATTCGGTCAGCTCGCTTGCTTTAGGAAAAGTTACACCATAAATACGGGTTAACTGTTTTTTAGTTTCATCACCGCGCCAGTAAGCACCGGCGACGTTCATCAGTTTTACGGCTTTAACGAAACCGGTATTGGGAATATGCGGACCACGGCATAAATCAGTAAACTGGCCCTGAGAATAGAAAGTAATTTTTCCATCTTCCAAACCCTCAATCAAATCCAGTTTATATTCGTCGCCTTTTTCGGTAAAATATTTGATTGCATCCGCTTTGCTTACACTTTCACGGGTGAAAGTTTCCTTTTGCTTAGCCAGTTCGATCATTTTAGTTTCGATGGCCTTGAAATCATCAGAAGAAAACTCCTTGTCGCCGAAATCTACATCGTAATAAAAACCAGTTTCAATGGCCGGACCAATACCGAATTTTGTTCCCGGATAAATTGCTTCTAAAGCCTCAGCCATTAAGTGGGCTGATGAATGCCAGAAAGTCGATTTACCGGCAGTATCATTCCAGGTTAGCAATTTTACTGAAGAATCAGCTTCAATTGGGCGTGTGGCATCCCAAACTTCGCCATTAACCTCGGCAGCTAAAACATTACGGGCTAAACCCTCAGAAATGGATAGTGCAATTTGATGGGCAGATGTGCCCTGTTCATACTGACGAACGGAGCCGTCAGGTAAAGTAATATTAATCATCTACAACTATGATTTGTTCCTTATTCAGTATTAAAATTTCGGAACGGTTTAAAAATATGGTGAATTCTAAATCACATACAAAGTGATTTTTATTGCTGCGAAGATAAGAAAATTTATCTCATCGTTATTTGAGACGGCGAAATATTTTGAGAAATTTAAGGTGGTTGATTACAGTAGACATATCCTGAATCAAGTTCAGGAAGATGCTCGTGGACTACGCTGAAGTGCAGGAATGATTCGGCAGGAAACATGCCGGGAAAATTGCGCTTCATGCCTTAATATTTCAAATAAAATCCAGATTTGAATCGAGTTTAGGAGGACGCCCAAGGGAGGAGTACATGAGAACGGACGAAATAATTACTTCTAAAACTTCTTAGAAATTAACCCTTTTTAAAGATAAAAGCCTTTCAAAATAAATCTGAAAGGCCTCTATAATACATTTTTCCAATTTTAATTCCCTGGAACAACAATTCGCTGAACACCACCACGTGGCCTGTTTTGCCTGAAACGCTTCATCATATTGTCCATTTTAACTTTATATTCCGCTTCAGTAATTAACCTTGCTTTCTTTGGAGGTGTAACATCTTTAGTGCTTACGCCCCTATATTCAATACTTTTGGCAATGGTTGAACTACCTCTTCCTTCAATAGCCAAAACTGTACCTTCTGTCCACATTTTAGGATTTGGAGAAAAATTAAATCCAAGATCATTCGTATACCAGAGATGTGTTTCTTCAGTTACGTCTTTATCCATATCCAGAATTTTAACTGATCTGGTTGATTTGACAATGACCTCTTTACAATCAAACCCAATGATTTTTTTTGTAGCACCCGTTTTTAAAACTTCTATTTTTGGAGCTGCAACCGGTTTAGGTTTTGAAGTATCACCAGGTGCTCCGCCCATTCTAAATGAGCTAATCGAACCAGAAGCAGACAGTTCCAATTTACTTGGCATATAATAGGTGGTATCATTTAAATCAAAAACTTCAGTAAGCTTTTGATCTGCAAAATTATAATAGTATTCCCGGTTGCCGCCACCTCCACCGAAACGCATCATCATTCTGCCCATTCCGCCGCCGCCACCCGCACCATTGCTATCTTCCATATCTTCAACAGCCATGTAACTTGCCTGGGTGGCCGTAAACAACAATTCGAAATTGCTCTTACTGGCCGAAGGCATTCTAGCTTTCATCTGATCCGGAATCTGCATGCCACTTGCTGCTGCCATAGCTGCCGGATCGATGGTGGTTTCAAACTGAATGGCACCCGAAGTTTTCTTTTGTGCATCTGCAACGGATAAAAGGCAAGTAATCCCTATCAGTGCTAAAAATATTTTTTTCATTTTTTGAATGTGTTTTTTTAATCATTAAGAGGCAAATAAATCTGATTTTTTTAGGCTTATAATTGCTGCTTCTTAATTTCTTTTGGATACAATCGGATCAAAAAGGTTTAATGACCTTTGGGTTTTGTTTGGCGTTTGGCGTTTGGCGTTTGGCGTTTGGCGTTTGGCGTTTAAGGAAAATTTTAATTAATGCGAGTAGTTTGTATTAAACGCTACTTTACGGAAACATTTATGCTGACGAAATTAATATTCAGTACTTTCCAGCCAGCCATTACACAAAACATCAGCAAGGTGCATGGTTTTGATGGGCAGGTTATTTTTTTCAATGTAGCCTTGTAAATGCAATAAGCAGGATAAATCTGTTGAAATAATGTAATCAGCATGTTGTGCCATGGCGTGATTTACTTTTTGTTCGGCCATTGCAGAAGAAATCGCATCGAATTTAACCGCAAAGGTACCTCCAAAACCACAGCACATATCTGTATCCTCCATTTCCAGCATTTCCAAACCATGAACTTTTGAAAGCAACTGACGGGGTTCGTCTTTAATTTTACATTCACGTAAAGCACTGCACGAATCGTGGTAAACGGCCTTACCTTCCAGCTCTGCGCCGAAATAATCTTTTTTCGCTACGTTGATCAAAAAGTCTGAAAGTTCCCAGATATTAGATTGTAAATTCCTGCATTTGTTGTGCACGATCGTATTGGTAAACAAATCATTATAGCCACCCTTTACCATGCCTACACAGGAGGCAGAAGGTGCCACTACATAAGTATTTTCTGAAAAATCATTTAAAAATTTAGTACCTACTTCTTTTGCTTCATCCCAGTAACCGGCATTATAGGCTGGCTGCCCGCAACACGTTTGTTTGGAATTATAGCTAACCTCACAGCCTGATTTTTCTAATAACCTTAACGTATTAAAGGCGGTTTCGGGATAGAGCTGATCTACAAAACAAGGCACAAATAATTCTACTTTCATCATATTTCAGGGCAAACTTACGGTTTTACTATTTCTTTGCTTTCGTTTTTTCTTAAGATCAGCAAAAAGATTAAACCAATGATGAAAAATGATGCCAAAGCAATAATGGAATAGCGAATATTACCTGTTAAATCTTCAATATAGGCAAAACTAAATAACCCGATTACAATAGCCAGTTTCTCCGTAACATCATAAAAACTAAAAAATGAGGTGGTATCTGGTGTATTTAAGGGCAAATATTTAGAATAGGTAGAACGGGATAGCGACTGAATTCCACCCATAATCAGTCCCACAATCGCGGCCATAGCATAAAACTGGTATTCGTTGGTAATGTTGTAGCCATATACGCAACAGCCGATCCAAACCAGCACCACCATGATTAAAACATTCACATTACCCACCTTTTTAGCCAGAAACGACATCAGTAATGCTCCCGGAATAGCAACGAGTTGAATAATTAAGATCACCGCGATTAACTTTGCTGTTCCTAATTTTAATGTTTTTTCGGCAAAACCTGCAGCAGCCAGCATGATGGTTTGAACACCCATTGAATAAAAGAAAAAAGAAAATAGAAAACCTTTTAGTCTTTTAATTTGCTTCAGCTGTTTCCAAACCTTCGATAATTCACTAAAGCCATCTTTAAAGATATTGGTTTTGATTTTAGTTACCTGGGGAGTTCCGTTTGGCAGCACATGAAACGGAATTTGGGAAAATGCGATCCACCACACCCCTACCAGTAAGAATGACAATCTCGGCGGAAAGGAGGCATCTGTAATACCGAACCACTCTGGCTTTAATACAAATAAAAAACAAATCAGCTGAAGCAAAACAGAGCCGATATATCCATAAGAAAAGCCCTGTGCACTTACCCGGTCCTGGTGTTCTTCTGTCGCGATTTCAGGGAGGTATGCATTACTAAACAACACCCCACCAATATAGCCCATTGCAGCCAGTACAAAAAATATGATACTCATTTCAAGGGTATCCAGCTTAAAGAAATATAAGGCCATGCAAGCCAGGCCACCCATGTATGTGAAAAATTTCATGAATGATTTTTTATTTCCCCTCCTGTCGGCAATAGAAGAAAGTATGGGCAGGGCCAAAGCCATAATCAGATATGCAAATGATAGCGCATAGTTAGAAAGCGATGTATTAACAAAATGTCTTCCAAAAAAGGTAACCTGATCACCATGTTCTTTAGTTGTGGTGATAATAGTATAGTAAGCTGGAAAAATTGTGGACGTAATTACGAGATTGTAGGCCGAATTTGCCCAGTCGAAGAAAGCCCATGAACGGATGGTTTTCTTATTGTTTTTTTCTATCATTTATATTTTCGCTTCGCGGAAGATTACACAGATTGATATGATTAATACAAAACTAATATTTTACCGATAATTATGGTTAACAGTTCTCAATTTACAATTAATAGTTTTCAAATCTCAAATCTGGCATCGCAAATCTATCTTTTTACGCCTCCAGATAATATTTCTTTCCATCCGTTTTAATTTTACCTGCGTCTAATAATTCCCGAATGGCATCGATCCGTTCATTTTCAGTACCCTTCTTAATGGCGGTTACCAAATCATCCAGCGTAAAGGCCTGTTGCTGCAATAAAGAAATGATTTCGAAGTCAATTTCATCATTGATCAGCTGGTCGTTTTCAGCTTTTTTTTCAGCTAGGCAAACATCGCAAACGCCACATTTTGAAGCATGATGTTCATCAAAATAAGCCAGTAACTGAATGCTGCGGCAAATATTTGTTGAAGCATAGCTGATTACTGCATTTATCTGCTTCAGCAGAATTTCTTTACGCAATTCGAGATACTTTACATCTAAATCAAAATGATCCATATCCACACGTGGACTGACATATTGCAACTGTGGCTGGTCGGTTTGCTGAATATAAGTAAGCAGTTCCAGCGATTGTAATTTATGCAGTAGGGCAATGATATCCTTATAAGACAAACCTGTTTTTTTGGCCAGATCTGCTTCATTGATGCTGATAAAGCCATCAAAAGCACCTCCATGTGATCTTAAAATGGTTTTAATAATACCATCGTAAGCCTTGTTTTCGATCTGAAACCTGTAAATATCTTCATGACTGGCGATAAACATCATTCTGGAGGATAGAAAAACACTTTCTGACAGGGTAAGGTAGCCATCATGTTCCAGAAACTTGAGGGCAGATATCGTTTTTAATACACTGATGTTAAAACGCTTGCAAAAATCAGCTATATCAAAAGTAAAAGTAAGGCCTTCGCCCGCACCAAAAGCCAGCTGAAAGTAGCTGCCCAGATAATGGTAGGTTTTTCGGATATCATCAGGAGCAGGAAAACTGTCAATATAGCGTGATTCCAGGTTCAAGATATCAGATTGATTGGCCAATAAAACGGCGTAACTTCTTTTCTCATCCCTTCCGGCCCTCCCCGCTTCCTGATAATAAGCTTCCAGGCTTTCGGGTAAATCCAGGTGTACCACAGTACGCACGTCAGCCTTGTCAATCCCCATTCCAAAAGCATTTGTGGCCACCATAATACGGGTCTTATTTAGTTTCCAGTCTTCCTGCTTTTTAAATCTGACATCCCTTTCTAAACCAGCATGGTAAAAATCAGCCTTGACCTGATTGCGGTTTAAAAAATTGGAAACTTCAGCCGTTTCACGCCTGTTGCGCACATATACCAAACCTGTGCCCTTCACATTTGTACAAATGTCCAGTAGTTTTTTATACTTATCTTCTTTATTAAAAACAACATAGCTCAGGTTATCGCGAGCAAAACTTTTCACAAAAACCTGCGGATCAGTCATCTCCAGCTTATCCATGATATCTTGTCTAACAAAAGCCGTTGCCGTAGCAGTGAGTGCCAATACCGGTACTTCGGGATGAATTTCCCTGAGCCTGGCAATTTGCTGGTATGGCGGCCGAAAATCATATCCCCATTGGGAAATACAATGCGCTTCATCAACTGCAATAAGATTGACATTCATATAAGAAATCCGCACACGAACCAATTCAGCTAATAGTCTTTCAGGAGACAGGTAAAGGAACTTGATCTTACCGTAGATACAGTTATCCAGTAAAATATCAATTTCGCGCTTTCCCATCCCTGCATAAATGGCTATGGCTTCAATTCCCCTTGATTTCAGGTTTTCCACCTGATCTTTCATCAGGGCGATTAAGGGCGAAACGACAATACAAATGCCTTCTTTTACCAATGCGGGAACCTGAAAACAAACCGATTTACCTCCTCCGGTGGGTAGAAGTGCTAAACTGTCTTTTCCCTCCAGAACAGAATTGATAATATCCTGCTGGAGCGGTCGGAAGGCTGGATAACCCCAGTATTTTTGTAAAATTTCTATGGCTGTCATAAATCGGCGGCATCAAAACTATAAAATTTATATGTAAAGCAATAGCATATTTACAATTGGATCAAAACCATCTTGCAAAAGATTATTAACTTTGTTAAATACGTCAATAAATGCTGGAAAATCAGTTCACTGAAATTATTTACTTGATTAAAAATGTCCTTAATATAAAATGAAAAACCTTTACTTTTTTTCTGCGCTCTCTCTTTTATTTTTCACTTCAAATGCCCAGGAAAAAAAATGGGATGTAGAAAAATATCAGGGTACAACCAAGAATTTTACGCTAAATACGGATGAAGGTACCTGGATGAACCTGGATGTGAGTCCGGATGGCCAGGAAATCGTTTTTGATTTATTGGGTGATATCTACACCCTGCCCATTTCCGGTGGCCAGGCCAAATTAATCAGCGGTGGCATTGCTTACGATGTTCAGCCAAGGTTTAGTCCGAATGGCAAATATATTTCTTACACCAGCGATAAAAGTGGTGGTGATAACATCTGGATTATGAGCCGCGATGGCTCTGATAAAAAGCAGGTAACAAAGGAAAACTTCAGGCTCTTAAATAACGCTACCTGGATGCCAAACAGTGAATACCTGATCGCCCGTAAGCATTTTACCGCCAGTCGCTCATTAGGTGCCGGTGAAATGTGGATGTACAATATAAACGGCGGTGAAGGTGTTCAGCTTACCAAACGGAAAAATGACCAGCAGGATGCCGGTGAACCCAACGTTTCACCCGATGGAAGATATGTCTACTTCAGTGAAGATGTAAGTCCCGGACCAGATTTTGAATACAGTAAAGACCCGAATGGCACCATTTATGCCATCCGCCAGCTGGATTTAACCACCGGAAAATTAACCACATTTATTAATGAGCAAGGGGGCGCCTGCCGTCCTCAGGTTTCACCGGATGGAAATCTGATCGCTTTTGTGAAAAGGGTCCGTTTGAAATCTACACTATATGTACAAAATATTAAAACAGGTGAAGAATGGCCTGTAAACGAAGATTTATCTCACGATCAGCAGGAAACCTGGGCTATTTTTGGTGTTTACCCGAATTTCGCCTGGACACCTGACAGCAAAAGCCTCGTGTTTTACGCTAAAGGAAAAATCAGGAAGACAGAAATTGGAACGCTGATCAATTCAACCATTCCGTTTCAGGCAAACACTGTTCAAACCATACAGCAGGCTTTACATTTTGAGCAGCAGGTATTTAGCAAAGATTTTTCAGCAAAAATGCTCAGGCAGTTAAGTACATCACCAGATGGTAAAACCATTATTTTTAACGCAGCCGGATATCTTTATAAACAAGAATTGCCCAATGGAACACCCGAACGTTTAACCAATGGATTGGATTTTGAATTTGAGCCGGCATTTAGTCCGGATGGCAGGTTTGTAGTATACACCACCTGGAGCGACGAACTCCGCGGAGCCATTAAAAGAACCGATCTAAAATCTGGAAAAACCATTAGCTTAAGCGACGAAAAAGGTTTTTATTATTCGCCTCAATATTCTACCAAAGGTGATAAAATTGTGTTCAGAAAAGGTAGTGGAAATGATGTGCTGGGCTATAATTATGGTCGTGGAACCGGAATTTTCATCATGCCGGCAAACGGTGGGGCTAAAACGCTTGTTTCTGATAATGGCATCCGTCCGCAGTTTAACAATACCGATACGCGGATTTATTTTCAAAGTTATGCTGAAGGAAAGAAAGCCCTGAAAAGCATTGATCTAAATGGCGGAAATGAAAGAACACATTTCACATCCCAATATGCCAATCAGTTTGTCATCAGTCCGGATAATAAATGGCTGGCTTTTAACGAGCTCTTCAATGTGTATATTACCCCAATGATCAATATTGGAACCGCCCAGGATGCATCAGCAGGAAACAAAGCCATTCCGGTGGCCAAAATTACCACAGATGGCGGAACATACATCCAATGGAGTGCCGACAGTAAAAACCTGCACTGGACTTTAGGACCTAAATATTTTACGGTAGATGTAAACCGTTCCTTTAATTTTGATGGCAGCTCGCCAAAAATTCAGGCCACTTCAGTTGATATTAACCTGGTTCTAAAATCAGATGTACCTACTGGTATGGTGGCATTAAAAGGTGCCAGAATTATCTCCATGAAAGGCGACGAAGTAATTGAAAACGGAACCATATTAACTGATGGTAATAAAATTACGGCCATTGGTAAAACTGATGCGGTTACGATTCCGGCCAATGCAAAAGTGATTGATGTGAATGGAAAAACCATTATGCCCGGTATAATTGATGTACATGCGCATCTACGCACAAGTCCTGACGGGATTTCACCACAAAGCGACTGGAGTTACCTGGCCAACCTGGCCTTTGGAGTTACAACATCACATGATCCATCCAGCAATACGGAAATGGTATTCAGCCAGAGTGAAATGCTGAAAGCAGGCAGGATGATTGGTCCGAGGGTTTATTCAACCGGTTCGATTTTATATGGTGCCGATGGAGATTTCAAAGTAGTGATTAATAGTTTAGATGATGCCTTGGCCAATCTTAAGCGTTTAAAGGCCGTGGGTGCATTTTCCGTAAAATCATATAATCAACCCCGCAGAGAGCAGCGCCAGCAAATTCTGGAAGCAGCAAGACAGTTAAAAATGGAAGTGGTGCCTGAGGGTGGTTCCACATTTTTTCATAATATGAATATGATTGTGGACGGACATACGGGCATTGAGCATAGTATACCGGTTTTACCTGTTTATAAAGATGTCACCACACTATGGAACAATACAGATGTGGCCTATACCCCTACTTTAATTGTGGCCTATGGAGGCCAGTGGGGCGAAAATTACTGGTATGATCGAACCAATGTATGGGAAAACGAAAAGTTAATGACTTATACGCCGCGTTCCATTATTGATGCCAGGGCCAGACGCCGAACAACTTCTGAATACAGTGACTACAACCATATTGATATTGCTAAGGCTGCCAAACAAATTGCCAATGGAGGTACTAAAGTAAACCTGGGCGCACATGGCCAAATCCAGGGTTTGGGCGCACACTGGGAATTGTGGATGTTTGTACAAGGTGGATTTACACCGCTGCAGGCAATTAGAAATGCCACTTTAAATGGTGCAGCTTATTTAGGGATGAATAAAGAACTTGGCTCTTTGGAAGTTGGAAAACTGGCCGATATGGTGATTATGGATGCCAATCCCCTGGATGATATCCGTAATTCAGAAAAAATCAAATACGTGATGATTAATGGCCGGCTATATGATAGTGCAACCATGAATGAGGTTGGCACCAGGGAAAAGCTCCGCAGTAAATTATGGTTCGAAAATGCCAGGGGAAATGGATACATCGTGCCAAATGGTGAATCTGAAACCTGGACTTTTACGGTTCCGCATTGTGACTAAATTGTATCCCGCAGATTAATAAGATTTATGCAGGTGTTTGTAATCTGCGGGGAAACTTATAAAAAAATTAAAGCACCAACAAACCAAATTCCCTCAAATTGTTGACTGGTTTTGAATACCAGAACAATTCGAAGTTTTCCATCCCTGTTTCAAAATCAGCTTTAACATCGGCGAAAGTATAAACCGTTTCTCTTTCAATTGAAATTTTTTGAAGAATAGCACGCAACCATTCGCCTTCATTTCTATTGGTTTGAATGGTAAATGTTTGCTTTTTATCATGAAAAGTAAGCGTTGTCATTTCCCACGAATTTCCTTTTTTGGTTTTAGTAAAATAATCTATTTCAGGATTATTACCTAACCAAACTACTTTTGCTGTAGTCTTCGTATTGAATTGTTGATCTTCGTTTAAGGCAATTTCAATAAAGTCTTCCGGGATTTTTGTCCTGGGAATCTTAAAATCAAACCAGTCCTGAAGATCATAATCAAAGCAGATGCCGTGCATGAAGTTGAACAATGACTTTTTTAATCCAAAGCTGAATTTATTATGATCGATTCCTGTTCTATCGGTATAATTAATGTCGTTATTGGCAAAGGTTCCGATGATTTCTGAATCTTTTATTACGCCAAATTTTTCAGGATATAATCCCACCGGACTATGTGCCGTCATGGCGAACTGATGCCAGAAACCGGATTGCAGGATACCTGCTTCAAATAACTGCCTGACCATTTCAAGGCTATCTACCGTTTCCTGGATGGTTTGTGTAGGATAACCGTACATTAAATAAGCATGTACCATAATACCTGCTTCGGTAAAGTTCCGGGTTACCCGGGCTACCTGTTCAACCGTTACGCCTTTTTCAATCAGTTTAAGTAAGCGATCTGAGGCAACTTCTAATCCACCTGAAACAGCAATACAACCCGATGCCTTTAAAAGCAAACATAAATCTGCGGTAAAACTTTTCTCGAACCGGATATTGGTCCACCAGGTAACAGCCAGTTTACGCCGGAGAATTTCCAGGGCCACCTCACGCATCAGGGCTGGTGGTGCGGCTTCGTCCACAAAATGGAATCCGTTTTGTCCGGTTTTAATGGATAATTCCTCAATCCGGTCTACAATCTGCTTTGCCTGAACTGGTTCATAAACTTTAATGTAATCCAGTGAAATATCGCAGAAGGTGCACTTACCCCAATAACAGCCATGGGCCATGGTTAACTTATTCCACCTGCCATCGCTCCACATGCGGTGCATTGGGTTCACGATTTCAATCACTGAGATGTATTGATCCAGCAATAAACCTGAATAATCCGGTGTACCAACATCAGCCTGTTTATAATCTTTGCGGAAGGAATCATTTCTGTAAACTACTTTTCCGTTTTCCAGCAGAAAAGTACGTTTATAGAGCTGCATCTCTTTTGGAACTCTTCCACTGATGTTCTCAATAAGCAATTCTATCGGCAACTCACCATCATCCAGGGTGATGAAATCAAAAAATTCAAAAACCCGCGTATCTGAAAGGGAGCGCAATTCTGTATTTGGAAAACCGCCACCCATGGAAATTTTAATTTGGGGATGATGTTTTTTAACCCACTGTGCAGCGCGGAATGCACTATACAAATTCCCGGGAAAGGGAACTGAAATCAGAAATAGCTCCGGCTGAACTTTTTCGATATGTTCTTTTAAAATGGAAATCAGGAGCTGATCAATATAACTGGGAGCCTGCGCCAGTGTAGTATACAATTCGTCAAAGGAATTAGCACTTCTGCCCAGTCGTTCTGCATATCGGCTGAAACCAAAATTCTCATCCACACATTCTACAATATAATCTGAAAGATCTTCGAGATAGAGTGTCGCCAGATGCTTGGCTTTATCTTGTGTACCCATGGCACCAAAGGCCCAGTCAAGCTCTTCCAGCTGTGAAAACCGTGATGCCTCCGGCAGAAAATCACTGCTGCAAATCTGTAAGGCTAAAGTTGGATTTTTACCCTGAAGAAAATGAATAACCGTATCAATGGTTTTCAGGTACTCATTTTTTAAAGCGAGTATTCGCTTTGAATTGGCACTTAGCGGTTTTGTTACAGGCGTAGCAAATAATGAGGTTAAGCCGTTCTTAGAAAACATTTTGAGGATCACCTCAATACCTAGATCAGCCTGGGTAGCACTGATATTTTTAGTATTCAGAAAGCCTTTTATATATGCCGATGCCGGATAGGGTGTATTCAGTTGGGTAAAAGGTGGCGTGATGATAAAAAGTTCTGTCTTCAAAGGAAATATTTAAAACACAAAAGTACGGGATTTTGTAGATTTTAAATCATTGATGATGTTTTCTTAAATCTTTTGAATTAAATATGAGTAAATAATGAATGAAAGTATTCTATCATAGTTTATATTTTTTACAATTATAGATATGCCAATTTATTATGTAAATACCTTTAAAACATAAAAGCACCCAAATAGTATGCCTTATACTTTCTAATGTGCATTATATAGTTAATCATGAACATATCAGACATGGAATCATTTAAGACCAAAAGCACAAGGCTAAAAATGAAAAACAACTCTATCAAACCAGCATTGATATTCTAATGTGCCTTATGTGGTTAAACCTGACTTTTTTGATAATTTCATTTTTTTAAGATCAGCCAAATACTATGTCTTTGGACTACCAGACGAAGTGTTCTCTATTTACCGCTAACATATAAACACCTATTAGCATAATTATCATCCAGCTCATAAGGGCATGTTATAGGATATGGTGATACATGAGGTTTAAACTAACCTGTAAAGGAAAAGTAAACCTTGGCAAAGCACACCTCGTCATCTCGACAGCAATGTAGATATCTTTTTGATCCCCCAAAAGTGGCCAGCTGAAAACATCCCTATTGACAATTATACAATAAGATTACTTCGCTGGCTGAAAAAGCCGCCTCGAAATGACGATTTAACTAATCATCTGCATTCCGCTATAGCCACCACGCTATCTGCACCCTGCTACCGGCCTGGGAGATGATGGCAGGAGAGGCCGTTGAAATTTTTGCACCTCCGTTCAAATGACCCTACTGCCCAAGGTAGCACACACGGCTCCCTCGAAATTAATCTTTATGACCAAACAAAATCGAGTCCTTGTGCTAACGCCATTAAAATTTCGACGCACTAATCCAACATCAGGTCCTAGCCTTTTAGTTATGCCTTGGTGTTTGTTGTTTTTATAGGTAGTCATGCTTTCACTGCGCTCAGGTTTGTTTCTTTTGGGCTACGCCAAAAGAAAGAGCCCATCGGCGGCAGCCAGCCAAGGCAAGCCAGAGCATGGGGCAAAATAAAAAAGTACAGCAGAGTAGTGAAAGCATTAAGGTTCCAGCCTGCACGGGAATGACGATCTCATTAGAAAAATTTTTAAAAGGTAACATACAAAGATCTCTCCACTGCGGTCGAGATGACGATTGATCCTGAATGAAATTACGCGTAACATTCCTCTGCTACCGGCCTGGCATATTTTCGCAGAAAAAAGCACGAAAATCTATGCACTTCCGCTCATTAACCCACAACCCAAGGCAGAATCAAGCTTGTGCGCTGGGATAAGAAAGGGGTAAGAAGCCTAGAGGCTGCCGCAATAAAGATTTTCGTAGCTTTTTACAAGAAAGGATGCAAGCCTTGGGTTTTTGTTTCTTTTGGGCTAAGCCAAAAGAAAGAGCCCATCGGCGGCAGCCAGCCGAGGCAAGCCAGAGCATGGGGCAAAATAAAAAAGTACAGCGGAATAGGGAAAGCATTAAGGTTCCCACCTGCACGGGAATGAAGATCGCATTAGAAAAATTTTTAGAAGGTTAAGTACAAAGATCTCTCCACTGCGGTCGAGACGACGATTGATCCTGAATGAAATTATTCGTAACATTCCTCTGCTCCCTGCTACCGGCCTGGCAGATTTTCGCAGAAAAAAGCACGAAAATCTATGCACTTCCGCTCATTAACCCACAACCCAAGGCAGAATCAAGCTTGTGTGCTGGGATAAGAAAGGGGTAAGAAGCCTAGAGGCTGCCGCAATAAAGATTTTCGTAGCTTTTTACAAGAAAGGATGCAAGCCTTGGGTTTTTGTTTCTTTTGGGCTAAGCCAAAAGAAAGAGCCCCTCGGCGGCGGTGAGCCGAGGCAAGCCAGAGCATGGGGCAAAATAAAAAAGTACAGCAGAATAGTGAAGGCATTAAGGTTCCAGCCTGCGTGGGAATGAAGGACGTGTCAGAAATATTTTTAAAGGTTAGGTACAAAGATCTCTCCACTTCGGTCGAGATGACGATTGATCCTGAATGAAATTACGCGTAACATTCCTCTGCTACCGGCCTGGCAGATTTTAGCAGAAAAAAGCACTAAAATCTATGCACTTCCGCTCATTAACCCACAACCCAAGGCAGAATCAAGCTTGTGCGCTGGGATAAGAAAGGGGTAAGAAGCCTAGAGGCTGCCGGAATCAAGATTTTCGTAGCTTTTTACAAGAAAGTATGCAAGCCTTTGGGTTTTTGTTTCTTTTGGGCTAAACCAAAAGAAAGAGCCCCTCGGCGGCGGTGAGCCGAGGCAAGCCAGAGCATGGGGCAAAATAAAAAAGTACAGCGGAATAGTGAAAGCATTAAGGTTCACGCCTGTGTGGGAATGAAGGACGTGTCAGAAATATTTTTAAAGGTTAAGTACAAAGATCTCTCCACTTCGGTCGAGATGACGATTGAATGAAATTATGCGTAACATTCCTCTGCTACCGGCCTGGCAGATTTTCGCACAAAAAAGCACGAAAATCTATGCACTTCCGCTCATTAACCCACAACCCAAGGCAGAATCAAGCTTGTGCGCTGGGATAAGAAAGGGGTAAGAAGCCTAGAGGCTGCCGCAATAAAGATTTTCGTAGCTTTTTACAAGAAAGGATGCAAGCCTTGGGTTTTTGTTTCTTTTGGGCTAAGCCAAAAGAAAGAGCCCATCGGCGGCAGCCAGCCGAAAACAACTCCTGCCAGTAATTACGGCAAAAGATTGCTTTCCCTAAAGGTCTGGACAGGCTGCCGGCTGAAAAAGCCGGCAAAGCAACGATGGCCTAACCGATGATTCTTTATAGGCTTACCTACAAATGCTCATCCTAAACTAGCGATTCACGTTAAGCCTTTTCCCGGCAAGGTCTTCCCAACGGTAAAAATGAAAGGTCTTATCATCACTCATGGCCACCAGCAAACCATGTTTAAAATCAGCATTTAAAGGTACTGAAACCACATCAATTCCGTCGGTTTGGTTAGCCGCATATTTTAGGGTGCTTAACAGCGGGTGCTGGTTTGGCGTACCATCTTTGCCTGTTCTGCCATATACCTTTAACTGCCTGCCCCCCTGATCTGAAACTAAAATATATCCCTTATTACCTGGGGTTTTATAAATAGCAATCCCTTCATTATCTACGGCAAAATCACCCTGCCCAAACAATGCCAGCTGTTGGTTGCCTTTTGCCGGATCTGCATAATATTTCCGAATGCCAAACTGTTCGTCACAGTAATACACAAAACCCAATTCATTATCTACTGCAATAGCCTCAATTTCCTTTTTGCCGCTGTAGCTGCCAAACTTCCGCACTAAATCTGCCTTTACATGCCCATGGCCATCATCCTTTAAAAGGTATTGCCATAAATATCCACCTTCATTCGGCCCGGATTTCCGACCAACTATGACATAAATTTGCCCTTTAGGATCAGTATACATCGAAATCCCCATCAGGTCGCGGTATTCTGCCCCGGTTTCCCCGACAAAAACCGGGATGCCACCATTATCAACAGGTGTCATATCAGGCAAGCTGTACATCCGCAGTTTGTGCGTATAGCGTTCGGTAGTTACGGCAATATCAGTCTTTTTACCGTTCAGATTTAAACCATAAGCAATATCCACATTATTGGGCCGCTTTAAACCCTTAACTGTTTTCGATTTGATGATCTTTCCTTTCAGGTCAAAAACATATAATCCGCCATTGGTATCTTTATCCGTACCAATCACCAATGATTTTGCCGGATTGGCCTTATTAACCCAGATGGCCGGGTCATCGCTATCAAAAGCAACCGGATCGGATACATATAAAGGTTTTACTTCATTATTATTTATTTGCTGCGCGCCGCCATTACAGGAAAGGCTTAGGCTTAACACCACAACTGATGCGATGTATATGAGGTTTCTGTGCTTCATTTGATTATTTTGTGCCATATGCGCCAATAAACGCAGCTGGTGCTGGTGAGGTGTAAGTTATTCCGTTTTTCATGACAATTCCTGCCTGATGATGACGTGTAAAGTTGGTAATCCCTTTGTTTAAAGCTGGTGAATTCCCCTGCAAATGAAAATCCCAGGCAGTATTAAAATCTGCATTGTTTACAGCGGTATTTAAAGGATAATTTACAAATTTAGGATCATTCGCACCTGCAACAGTACTGATCACATCATTTTTACCCCCAATAATATCACCTTTGGGCTGAAACTGATTCACCGTAACCTGGTCAAAACCATAATACCAGTTGTTGCTGTATACAGAGCGTGAATCTTCCGGTTTTTTAGGATCTCTTTTAACACCAAAACGGGTATTGGAAAAGAGATTATTATACAAATCAGCCCGTACAGTACTTTCCAGCCATACTGAACCACCTTTTGCCGTTGGTCTTCTCCAGCCGGTATTCACCATGGTATTGTTATAGGCAATAATATAGGCTTGCGGTACCTTATCGCCGGTATTGGAAAGTTTTAAAGCATTGGTGTTGGTACTGTAAATCAGGTTATAAGCAATATCTGCCAAACAGCCCGATTTAAAGTTCATGGCCTCGCCACCGGTTACCCCTGTAGTGTAGAAAATATTGTTGGCAAAAATGATCTTTCCGCCTTCAATATAGGTACAATCTTCCTGCAGGTTTCTAAAAATACTATTTTGTACCACCAATTTACCTTTGGCATTGGCAAACCAAAGTGCTGGCAAATTTTCACCTGCAACGGCTTTGTAAAGGCCCATTTTTACCGAAGTGGAAGCATCTGAGGTAGTGGAGCCGGCATACTCAATAATGGCGTGATCCAAAACCAGTTCTTCGCAAGTTGGACCGGCCAGTATGCCACCCCAAAGCTTCCCAAATTTCTTTTGGGTGGTTTTATAAAATTCATTTACCGTAAATTTAATCGGGTTATCTACCGTGCCCAGAGCATATAAATTGCCTTTTACCACAATTTCAGGTTTAGCTACAGTATCCATTAAAATGGTTACGCCTTCTTCAATGGTGAGTGACTTACCTTCCGGGATAATGATATCGCCTTTTATTACCTGCGTACTTCCTTTTGCCCAAACACCGGATACTTCTCCGATGGCTGAGCCATTCACCTCGCTCGTATCTACATCAATATTGGCTTTTTCGCATCCGGCAAGGGCCAACACCAACAGGATGAGTAATTTAAAAATCTGATTCGATTTCATCTTTTTATATTTTAAATTTTCGATTAGTTAAACTTATACCTGAAACCCAGCAAATAGCTCTGTCCGTAGTAATCACTTCTGATCAGTGTGTGCCCATCTTTAACCAGATCTTCATTGATTTTATCATTCTCAGGGTTGGTACCTTTAATAAATAATTTAGTAGGGGTATTTAAGATGTTGTTTGCCTTGATAAAAACACTGATCCCGCCTTTGAAACGTTTCTCGGCCGAGGCATCCATCTGAATAAAACCTTCCTGCCATAAATCATTATTGAGGAATTGTGAAACGGTATTGATCCGCGGACCTGTGTAAGCACCGGCCAGCTGGGCATCCCAGCCCTTTTTAGTATCCTTAAATAATAAAGAAAGGTTTCCGATATGTTCAGACTGTCCGAAAAGTGGACGTTCCTGATCTACTGAAAGCGCCTGAATATCTCCTGTAATTGCATTGATGGTTCGGGTTGTTTTAGGCGTAGTAATGCGGGAGTGCGTATAGGTATAATTCGCCTTTACCCCTATCTTGCTGAAATACTTGATATAATCTACCTCTGCACCATAGTTATGAGCTGTGCCGAAATTTCCCGGAGTATAGTAAATATCCTGTCCGCGAGTCGCATCAGCCTGAAAAGTATATTCAATAGGGTCTTTAATCTTTTTATAAAAAGCACCAACCATTAACTGTTCTGATGCACCAGGAAAAAGCTCGTAGCGTAAATCATAATTATCGGCCAGGGCACGCTTCAAATTTGGATTACCTCGTTCCTGAAACTCTTCATTAACAACCTTTCCAGGTACAATTTCATAAAACCCTGGGCGATTAAGTGCCTTATAATACGAAGCGTGCAATTGTGCTTTTTCGGTTAAAAAGTATTTTGCCGTTAGACTCGGTAATACATCAGTATATACTTCTGATCCCTTTGGAAATATTTCTCCTGCAGGAAAAAGCAGGTTATAGCCCTGGTTGGTGTGCTCAATTCTGGCACCACCTACTACTTCCAATTTTGATACGCTATATTTAAACATCCCATAACCTGCACTGATTTTTTCCGATGCATCATAGGTTAAGGGATTAGCCACCGCACCTGTTGGGTTGGTTACAATTAAATTCAAATCAGTATACTTCTGGAAATCTACCCCATAAACACGGCCTGCATCGGCAGCACCCGGTGAGAATGTATAATTATTGAAAAAGCTGCTGCGCTGTTTATTGCGGTATAACCCACCAGCCATTACATCCAACTTGTTATTTCCAATGGCGAAACGGTAAGTGAGATCTAAATAGCCTGCTAAATCTTCATCGGTATTGCGCTCCCACCTGTGGTTTACAGGAGAAGTATTTACCAAAGTTGTTCTGCTGCTTTGAAAGTGCTGCTGTAAGCCATTCAGGCTGATGCTGGTATTATCCGGCACATCGTTTTTGGCTGAAGAATAAACCGCCGACCATTGTACCTTAAATTTATCATTAAAGAATTGATGATCGCCATGAAGTGTGCTGTTGTAAATCTGTTGTTCAGTTAAACGGCTCCGGGTATTGTAAACCAGTTCAGCATTACCAGCCGTTGGATTGTACACACTATTGTATGTTGTGGTCACCGCATCTCTGAGCTGCTGATTTTTTAAATTAACGTAAACATTGTAAAGCGTTAACTGGTGATTTTTATTGAAAACATAATCTACCTTTCCATGTAAACCTGTACGTTGCTGTTGCTCTGAAAATTCACGATAACTTTTGCTGGTAATCACAGCATAGGCATCTGTTCCGGTAACAGCATTATTATAAAAAGTACTGTTGCTGCCGCGATAAGTATTCTGATAACTACCGGCCAAAACTACGCCTAACTTATTATCTAAAAACCGCTGACTTAAAGATAAACTCCCGATAAGGTTTGGTGCCGGATTTTTATATTGATAATCAAGCGTTCCTTTAGTGAAATCATTTTGGGTGGCACTATAGCTTTTACCATTACGTTCATAAGGTGATTTGTGTTGAATATCAGAAGCATTATAACTGGCAAATTTGCGGTCGAAAAACAACTGGTTATAGCCGGTAGAAAGATTGGCATTTACCTGGAACTTGCCCGGCGCATTTTTCATCACCATGTTGATTCCACCGCCTATGGCATCACCCTCCAAATTTGGTGTTAACGTTTTATAAACTTCTAAACGATCCAGCAAATCAGCCGGAAAAAGATCAAGCGGCACGTATCGGTATTTGTTATCCGGACTTGGGATCTTTACCCCGTTCACCAGCGTATAATTGTATCTTTTATCCATGCCCCTTAGAATAGCGTATTGCCCGTCGCCATTGCTGTTCCGCTCAATAGATACACCAGATACACGCTGCATCACATTCGCTACCGTTAAATCGGGTGAAATTTCAATGGCTTTGCCCGAAACAATATTCATCACCTGAGTGGCATTTTTCTCCAGTCTGCGGGCACCCTGGTCTGTTGAACTTACCGGATTTGATTTAATCGTGATATCATCCAGCCGCTTCGAATCACTTTCCATATAAAATTTTAAGTGTTCATTATCTTCCTTTTCTACGGTAAAGGTTTTGGTAATGGTTTTATAGGTGATATAACTTACACTGATGGAGGCTGATCCCGTAGCTACCGCCTTAAATTCGAAAGTTCCATCAAGGCCGGTATTGGTTACCCGCCTGGGGTTTTCCATCACTACCGTAGCACCAACAATGGCTTCCCCGGTTTGCTTATCGTAAACGTGTCCCTTTATTTTCGTGGCATGGGCTGTGCCCACACAAAAGAGAACAAAAAACAGAATTTGTAATAGTTTATTCATTGTGTTTGGTATGTCTGTTATGATCGACGGAACAAAGGTGTATACCCCGGCTCGCAACAAAAAATTAATAGGGTTACATAAAGGCAACAGCGTTACAACAGGCATCAACGAAAAGGCAACAACAATACATAAAAAACTGAAGGACAAAACTTTAAATATTCATAGAAACGCCGTTATGCTTTTATTACCGTTACATTAACTAATTGTTAAGCCTCAAAAACACCTGAAATAGCACATGAAATTCAGCAGCGATGTAACGCTTAGAGTGCCTGTATAAATGCAGAAAGGTTATCACCCTGGGCCAGGTTGAGTTTTCGCCGCAGCCTGTAACGCGATACCCTTAAGCTATCTGTAGATATGCCCAGTAAAGTGGCAATATCAGCAGAATCGAGGTTCATTTTGAGCAGCGCAATCAGTCGCATATCTGCCGAGGTAAGCGCATTACTAAATTTTTTCAGGTTTTCCAGAAACTGATGGTGTACCTGTTCAAAAGCTTGGGTAAACTCTTTCCAGTTGCGTTCATGGTTAAAGCTCTGGTTTATCTCTGTTAGGATTTGATTCATTTGCTTTTTCTGATCCCGCTTATCATCCTTCACCATCGCCTGCAAGGTGTTGCGCAAATTTTCCAAGAACTGATTATGCTTGATCAGGTTTAAGGTATGGTTGGATAATTCCCTGCTTTTCACTTCCAGCTGTTGTTTCAGGTGCTGCTCTTCCAGTTGAAGATTCTTCAACTCCAGGCTCGTTAAATCATGTTCAATTTCCTTTTGCTTGGCCAACATCTGCTGATCCCGAAGTCTCAATCGCTGCCTGCTGAAAACCACAAATCCCAATACCACCAGCAGTAAGGTCACAATAGTAGCCGAAGCGATGATAATGCGGTTAAGTTTTTTATCATTTTGCAGCTTATTGATTTCATCAGATTTTTTATTAATATCATAAAGCACCTGCAAAAAAGCCACCTGCCTGGCCCCGTCTTCAGAGTATAAATCCAGCGTATATTTATAGCCCAGCTTAACGTAGTGATAGGCACTATCCATCTGGTTAGTCAATTCATAAGCCTTACCCAGATCCCTGTAACATGATGCCAGCTGGTAAATATTGCCCAGTTTATCTGCCAGGTTCATAGCAGCCTTTGTTTGTACTATACTTTCCTGGTAATGCCCTGTTTTACGTAAAATATCACCCAGGTTATTAATCACTTCAATACTGGCAACCTGGTTTCTATTCTGCTGATATAAACGGAGTGATTTTTTAAAATTGAGATCAGCCAAATCATACTTTTCTAAATCTTCATAAATGCTTCCTATATTTTCATAAATTTTGGCTGCACCGGCCAGATCGTTATTTTTCTCACTCAATTTTAAAGCAGTTTTCTGATAATTAAAGGCCTGCTCATAATTCTGCCGCTTTTCATAAAGCTGCCCGATATGCCCATATACAGCTGATTGTCCGCGTAAATGGTGTAACCGCTGATATGTTTTAAGTGCAGAGCGATAACATTTCAGTGCTTTATCCGGTTGTTTAATATAAAAATAGAGCACGCCAATATCACACTGGGTAGCCGCCAGCATCAGTGGTTTATTTGAAACATCAAAAATTTTATCGGCTTTAAGATAAAACTCTAAAGACTGCCTGAAATGCCCCTGAACATAACACACCTTCCCCATTTGCTGCAGGCATTTTCCTTCTAAAATTACATTGCCATCTTCTATAGCTTGCGCATATATTTTTTTCAGCTTGGTAAGCGATTCAATTGGTTTTTTAGCGTCCTGATCAAAAAAAGATAATTGTCCGGCTTTCTGGCTGTAAACGGTCGAGATGGGAAATATGAAAAATAAACAAATCCAAAAATACTTTATCATGCTAAAAGCTGGTTTTTCAGCAAAGTAAGCGCTTGCATGTTAAATTAAGGTTAAGCAGATCGCTTGATCAGGATCTCTTTTCTTAAGAAGATTTCATAGCATTGCGTACCAGGAAAACTTCATCGGACTCAACACATTTAAATAGTAATCATCAGCTAATTTAAAGATGCAAACCTGCTTTCTAATTTGTTTAGCCATTTTTCTCTTTTTTCGGGCGTAACCATTTTAACTCGATTGAAACTCATCCATTTTCTGTTGTTATAACCCATTTTCCAAAATGTACCGAGCAGCATTGCCTTTTTTATAGCATTGCCAAAAATTAAGGCATAAAGCCAGCCGGGCGTATTCATTGTGGTAATTATGGTTACACTTTTTAATTTGGTGAGCAGTGGCTTCATCAACGTATTTGAGGCATCCTTATAATCATATGCAATGCCAGGAAAAATTACTTTGTCGATAAAACCCTTCATCATGGCAGGCATCAACTCCCACCATATCGGGAATATAAAAATGATGTGATCAGCATCAATTAACCGTGCCTTGTAATCAATTACAACCGGGTCAACGGGCATTTTTCTACGGAATGCGTTTAGGTCATCAGCTGTCATCACCGGGTTAAACCCATCCCGATCAAGATGAATTAAATCAACTTCATATTCGGCTTTTTTTAGTCCTGCTGTGACAGATTGAAGGATAGCGTTACAATAACTTCCTTCATATGGGTGGTTGAAAACGATTAATACTTTCATATTTGTGCTTTTAAATGATACAGCACAAAAGTGATTCTTTACAAAATGGAGGACGATAACAATTGTTAAGTAATATTATTTCCGGTTTCTGATCCTGCTTAAGGAAACAGATGTAATGCCGAGATAAGAGGCGATGTAGTGTTGAGGTACCCGCTGTAATATTTTTGGATATTGTGTCAGCATATTTTTATATCGCTGTTCAGGATTATCTCTGATACGGGATAGAAACAGTTGCTGATAAAAAACCAACCTCTGAAAGATATGTTCTTCAACTTCATTTTTAACCTGATCAGATTTTTCTATGATGGATTGGAAATCTTTTTTGGTAATACATTCAAGCATTGAAGGTTCTATACTTTCTAAAAAGAAATTGCTCGGAAGGCCAGATCTAAAACTTTCCAAAGAAGATACAAATTCCCCCTCAAAGAAAAACTGAAAGGTAATATCTCTGCCATGATCATTGAACCAAAGCCTTAAGCAACCATTTTTGATTAGAAAAGCATGTCTAGCGACCGCCCCATCTTCTAACAAAATTGTTTTTGCCGCTACCGTTTTTGACTTAAAATAAGGACTAAACGTTTCTGGTAAAACTAATGCTGATAAGGTATTTAAAATCATTAGGTATATTTTAAATGGTGAACCACAAATCTAGAAACAGAAAAGTGGAACCTGTTAATGATTCCACTGATTTAAGTAACAAATTTCGCAAAAAGAATTGATTAACTTTTACTTCGCTTAACAGACATACGCTTAGCCAATCTGTTCTGTTTCTTTTCTTCATCACCCAAAATTATTCCCCAGGGTTTCAAACTTTCAATCCGGTCGAAAATAATTTTAAGTACGGCAATCACCGGGATGGACAGAAACATTCCGGATATACCCCAGAGCATTTCACCCACAATTACGCCCAATACGGTGATTAAAGCATTAATTCTCACTTTAGATCCCACTACAATCGGCAACAGTACATTACTGTCAATCAGGTGGATAACCACCAGGGTAACCACCACCAATATTACTTTGGTTAACACGGCTGCAGTAGCAAAAGTGATTAATGTGCTTAATAAAAGGGCCACAAAAATCCCGATGTACGGAATAACATTTAGAATCCCTGTGATTAGCCCAAGCAGGATGGCATATTTGATGCCCAGCGCCCAGAAAATAATACTTACCGCTGTGGCTACAATGCCCATTTCAATCAGGAGGCCAATAATATATTTCCTGATAATGTATTGCACTTGCTCAATGATATCATAAACCAGTTTTTTATTCTCTTCCAGAAAAACCGAAACCAAAAACTTCATAATTAAGCTACGGTATAAGAGAAAGAAAAAGGTATAAATAAAAGTAAAGACCAGAAAAAGTAAAATGGATGAGAGTGACAGCACGGTGGCACTCACTACCGTTGTACTGGAAGCCAGTGCTTTAGTGGTAGCACTATGTACATAATTAAGTTGGTGTGCCGCATCAATATTAAAGCGGGCATCAATCCACTGTTGAAGATTTGATATTGAAACGCTTAATTGCTCTTTAAACTGAGGCCAGTCTGAAGCAAGGTTACTCAGCTGCGAACCAATTACATAAAGTACCAGGCAAATGATGCCCAGCATCAGAATTACAGATAACATCGAAGCCGCACTTCTGGGCAGGTTAAATCGCCTTTCAAAAAAAGAAGCCATCGGCAACAGCAAAATGGAAAACAAGCATGAAAAAATCAATGGCGAGAGAATTTCTTTCGCGATGATGACCAGGTAACCAAAGGCAATCAGGCTAACCAGCACGCACATGGTTTTGACATAAAAAGGGCGTTGCGAGAATTGAAGATCCATAACTATATGTTGTAAGGGTTTATATTGGTAAGCTGATTAGCATTGTTGTTTTTAAGTGGGAACATTTTCTTCATCCAATACCTGTGGCTTTTTCTCTTCCGGTTTGGCAATGCGTTTTAATATATACGATAAAACCATAGCGAAAATGACGTAACCCACAAAAATTAAATATCCGGGTTGTAAACTGCTGTTATTCTCAGTTACGGTTTTCAATGGTCCGGTATCCATATTGAGGTTAGAAAGCTGACTTTTTAAAATGCCATTTAAACCGATATAAGTCATGGCGACACCTACCACCATCACATCAGACATATCCCATTTGCCAGATTCAAAAGCCAGGTAGCGCACTACCTTACTTTCAGCAAAACGATCGCTGCCCCATACATGCAGCCCCTTCCCCAACAGCCTCAAAACAGGCAGCGCAATAACAAAAAGCATTAACAGCGCGCCAACCAAAATCGAATCAGGTTTGGGCTGCTTCATTAAGGTTTCAATAATCCCCAGAATACTTTTGCTTTGAAAAAATAACACCTGATTGGTAAATGCGATATTTTCATCAAAAAGCTTAAAGTTCAGGGTTTGGATTCTGGCATCTACTTCAATAATGGTAGTGGTAATACCCGAGGCCAATAATACCAGGGCAAACAAAAGCGACATGATAAAAAGTGTGGTTTGCAGTCCGGTCTTTTTTCTTAAGATGAACCACAATACCAGTGCACAAAGTACACAAGCCATCATGGCATAAGCATAATGGTAAGTGAGGTTATTAATGGCCCTCAGCTTATTTTTAACTGACTGATCAAAGGCAGACGCATTTGAGACCTGATACTTGGCAAACATCTGGCGCGTCATGGCATTTTTAGCAATTTCAGTTTTATCATAAGTTTGATCTTCCAGCTGATCCATTTTACTGTTCGCAATGCGCTTAAGCCTTCTTTTACTTGCCGGACTATTAATCTTGGTGATAATCGTTTTGGAAAAAACAGGAACCAGCGCGTGGAGTTCATCTTCGTCCACAAAACTGTTAAAAGCCAGTTTTTTGAGTTTACCGCCAAGGCTTTTTTGCGGTTTATTAATTTGTGCTACTGTTTTATTGATTAAGCCATTCAGCTGATCAGTAACCTGAGCCTGTAAGGCTGCTTTCTGTTTGGCTGTCATACTGAAACCATTCACTTGCTGCCCTACCACGGCAGAAATTTTCTCGCGCCATTGGTCAACAGAAAAAATACCAAAGGTAATGCTGTTCACCACGCTGTAATCTTCTTTTATCTGCTCCTGCTCCGCAGAAATGGTATGCAGGCGATAGCCAAAATAGCTTTCCCCGCAAAGCAAAATCCCCAGGCCTGCAATAAGCAGCATATTGGCCACGGTGGTTTTTCTTTTGGCTGGTTGTTGAATATGATTTGTCAATGCTGATTGTATATGATGGTGAAAAATACTTTTAAGTGAGTTAGTGCGAATCGTGCGGCGTGATAAACTTTAAAATGGTAGATAACGTTAATCCGTACAGTACAAAGCTGATAAAGATGATGTAGCCGGGCTGAAGTGCAGTATTATTGGTCGTGATGATGGTTAAAAGATCACTATTGATGTGCAGACTTTTCAGTTGAGCCTCCAGCAGACCATTCAGGCCGATGTAAGTCATTAATATCGCAATTACAATTACATCTGCCATGCTCCACTTGCCTGATTGAAAAGCAAAATATTTAATAAATTTATTTTCGGCAAACTTCTTGTTGCCCAACAGGTGAATACCGGTCGAACTCAATTTCATAATTGGGAACAACACACTAAATACCAGGATCAAAATACCTACTAAAATTGAGTCAATGGCTGATTGGCCGATTAAAACCAGTACCACATCCATAATACTTTTACTCTGGAAAAACAGTACCTGATCTTTAAATACCACATGTTCGCCCAGCAAGGTGAAATCAAGAGATTTAATCCGTGCATCTACCTCAATCATAGAAGCGGTTAATCCAACTGCCAGTAAGATAAAAGCAAAAAGTAATGACATTATAAATAGTGTGGTATGCAGTTCAGTGCGTTTTCTGAAAGCCCACCAAAGCGATAGTACGACCACAATGCAACCCAGCATTCCAAAAGAATAACCATAGGTAGATTTCCGGATGTCAGCCAGGCTGGTCGTAAATTTTTGATTCAATTCTTCCGTTGATGATACCTGGTACTTTTTGTACATGCCCTTTGTGGTGGTTTCAATAGCGGTCAAAGTACTGTCAATGGTTCCGGTACGTTCCATTTCTGTAAATTTACCCATGGCCATTTTACTCATCTTTTTCTTATTCGCTGCATTATCAACCTGGGCAATAATGGTTCTGGCAAAGGCCGGGGCCTGCGCTTTAATCTTATCTACATCTACAAATGTATTGATCACGAACTTTTTGATCTTTCCATCCACCGTTTTCTTTGGCTTATTTACCAAAGCCTCAGCCTTATCGACCAAGGCCACAATGACCTGTTCCACTTCCGTTTGCAGTTCCTTTTTTTGACTCTTGGTCATGTTAAAATTCCGTACCTGGTGGTGGATAATCGCAGCAACCTTATCATGCCATTGCGCTACCGAGAAAAGACCATAGGTGATGTTGTTGATATCAGCATAATCTTTCTTAAGATGTTCCTGTTCACTTGAAAGAATGTGTAATCTATAGGCAAAAAACCCCTCAACGCTAAGTAAAATGGCGAGGAAGAGAATCAGCAGGATTCTGGGTACAAAAGATTTTGCCCCGTTAACGGCTTGTTGTGGTGTAGTCAAGTGTATAAATTTAGGTTTGTTGGCTGAACGGATAGTTAATCTGCAAGTTAAAACTGGTGATCAATCAAAAATATATGGTGCTAAATAAATTTGTTACTGGCCCATGGCAGATGGATGAATCATATCTTAATCTACCATCATTCCATTTAATATTGGTTAAATTAGATAGCTTAACAGCCAACTGCCGAGATGGTTTTACCAAATGGATAATATATTTTAAAGGAGTATGATTTTTAAAGCCATTTATCCAAACGCTTTGCGTTTTTGATCGTATCAGCCCTGATAAATCAAGATTGGCACCAAGCATATCGCCTCCAATATATTTCTGGAATTTCATCTTTCTGAAAGGGATATATACCAAAAAAGCCAGTCATTTTTTAATGACCGGCTTTTTTTTATACATTTTGAATATCCTGCGGATAAAATTTGATTTCAGCACTACTCTCCGGGATCTGACAATGCAATTAACATGGCACCACCGATAATGGCAATTCCGCCTACGATGATTTGCCAGGTGATTTTCTCCCTTAAGAAAATGATGGATAACAAGATGGCAAATACCAGCGAAGAGCGTTCTATGGCTGAAACATAGGATGCTGGCCCCATAGACAGTGCTTTATAAGAAAATAAGGTAGATAGAGAGGTAAAAACACCCGCTGCCAGTAAAAACATCCATGCATTTTTTTCTATACCTTTCCAATCGCCAATATTCCCCTGATAAAGTACAACGCTCCAGGTAATGAGCAAAATCAATACCGCCTGTATGGCGAAGGCCAGGCTAGAATCTACATTTTTCAAGCCGGCTTTGGTTAATACGATTACCAGCGCCGCTGATATGGCAGCAAGCACTGCCCATAATATCCACATGTTTATCTTTCAAATTAATTGTAAAGCATCCGAAATGGTCAATGGTGATTATTCTTCCAGGCCTCTGCCGGTTTTATGCTGCAGTTCATCAATCCGTTTTGAAGCTTCAGATTTACTTAAAGTATCATCAAATGCTTCACCCGCTTCATCAGAAAGTGTTTTAAGATAAGATTGCTGTGCGCCCGTCATAGGTTCGTCACCTGTAGTCCACTCATCCGGATCTTTGATGGTATTGGATCCTTTTGCCTGATGGTTGTTAATTTCTTCCGTTTGGTCTTTTCCGCCTGCTATCGGTTGCTCGTCTTTGTTTATCATTACCTTTTATCATTAGTTTGATATAGGAACAAATCTTTTGATTCAAAAGTTTGGCGGGATTTCGCCAGGAGGAAGATTATGCGTAAAGCCAGGCAGTTATCGTATGGCTGAATTTAGCGCAGTGATAATTTCAGAAAGCCTGTTATCCAGAACTTTTCAGGAAAATAGATCATATTGCAGGGCAGATCATTTACGATAATAAAAACCCAAGCCACTTATCTAAAAGAAGTTAGTTATTACTTAAACCTTTGATATTAAACAATATAGATACACCGGCAGAACTGAGATTACCTTCATATTTTCCAATACCGGTTAAGGGAACTTTTAAAAATGGCTGTAATCCAAGACTTAAACGTGAATTTACTTTTCGCTCCACCCCTATTGAAAAATTGGCAATGCCCATAAAATGCTTGTTACCGGTAACCTCTTCATTGGTCACTGTTAAATCGGGGCCGCTGGTTAACTGGTATTTTTCATTCAACATGATGTAGCTGGAAAGTCCGGCACTCGCATTAACAGTAATGCTTCTTTTCTTGAAAACCCGGTAATTGATATTAACAGGTATATCAAGCACTCTACAATCTGCATTTACTTGCCACGGGCCGGCGCTATAACCAGGTAAGGAAGCACCTGAACCATTATAATCGTATATTTTTTTTGCATAAATAACACCTGTTGTAATTCCTATTTTTTGGGTTAATGCATAGTTCATCATTAGACCAAAATTCGTACTGACTTTATTACCCACACTCGAACTGGTAGATGAGATATCTGGTGCTGCCATTACCGTTAAAGAAAACCGGTTTGGCGCAACAATCTTCTGCAAATCTTTTCCTGAAGGCATTGGTTTGCCTGCACTTAAAGTCAAGGGCAGTAGCCCATCCGTTTTCAGCTGTGCCAGTGATGCATTATTAACATCATTTTCATCTATAACAACCTTTGATAAAACAGGTTGCAGGTATCTGATCGCAGCAGCAGGTACACTGGCTAAAGCATGCTGCTCAGCCATAACAGGGGTTTGCTTCTCTATTGACGGTTTTTTCCCTTCAGGATGAATCAGCGTATCAGCAGTGGTGTTTTCAGGCGATATTAAAGGCTGGTATTTTTCTATCCGGCTTGCCGTATGGTTGTTTTTAGGTGTGTTAAAAAAAATAAAAAATACTAAAACTGCAGCTGCTGCCGTAGCGCAAAGACTCCACCAAAGTGGAAAATTCGTTTTTTTATCCTGCTGATCAAGTTTTTTGGACATTTCCGCCCAGTCTGGCTCATGAAAGGGAATATCAATCTCATCCAGCCCCTCTTTAAACAACTTATCCAGATTATGCTCGTCTTTCATTATTAATCCTGATTTTTTCTTGGTTAGAAACAACTTTCATTCTCGCATTCAGGGGTTCCATATCCCTGATCATCTCCTGAAGCCTTTGCCTGGCTTTAAAGAGGTTTGATTTGGAAGTACCCACTGAAATATTTAAGGTTTTTGCAATCTCATCATGCGAATAGCCATCAATGGCATACATATTAAAAACTACCCTATAGCTTGGTGAAAGACTTTGTACTAACATTAATAACTCTTTGTAAGCCATTTGTTCGTATACAATGGCCTCCGTACCGTTTTGTTCATATTCACTGAGATCATCATAGGTGGTAAAGCGCAGGTTTGCCCGATAATGATCGATCGCTGTATTCACCATAATCTTACCTATCCATGCTTTAATGGGTTTGGCAGGATCATACTTATTTATATTATTGAAAATTTTTAAAAATCCGTTATTCAGTACATCTGCCGCTTCAAAATCACTGATGGAATATCTTTTACATATCCCCATGCAGTAACTGTAAAATTCTTTGTATAGCAGATGCTGACTGGCTCTATCCTTCCTGATACATCCACTAATAATTTCGTTCACTAACAAGTCTATGTTATTGTTTTGTTCTTCTTTATACACGGTATACGGGACAAGCACTCAAAAGGTTGCCAAAGCTAGCAAAAATACTTTAGAAGAATTTAAGCAACTGTTTAATAGCCATTTAAAAAAAAACTAAAACAATTTGAATCCATGCAGGCAACCTTTTGCCTGACAGCGCCGTAACCCTGATAATTAAACAATTTTAAAATTATCTTTTATGAAACTTAAATTCAAGAAAAACTGGTCTCTGTTCGCTCTTTTATTCGTTACCGTAATTTCTTCCTGTTCAAAAAACAATGTGGCCAGCCCCGATCCAACAACTGCAACAGGGAAAAAAACATTGAAAACAGTTTCAAATGCAAATTTTGGAACAGTCATCACTGATGGAGATGGCAGAACATTGTACTTCTTTTCTATGGATGCCAATGGCAGTTCAGGCTGTACCGGTGGTTGCGAAACAGCCTGGCCGGTATTTCTAGCTGACGATCTAAGCAGCATGCCCGGTTTAAACGCTGCAGATGTTTCAACGATTACCAGGACAGACGGAAAGAAACAAACCACCTACAAAGGCTGGCCATTATATTATTATGCTGGTGATGTGGCGGCTTTGGATATTAAAGGTGATGCTTCCGGAGGCACCTGGTTTGTGGCCAAGCCAGACTATTCAGTAATGCTGGCGAATACGCAGCTGGTTGGAAACGATGGAAAAAACTACCTTGAAAATGCTACCGCTGGCGATGGCATTACCCAGTACCTCACCGATGCATCGGGCCGTACACTCTATGCATTCGCTCCGGATACTTATAATGTAAATACTTACACCAAGGCCGATTTAAGCAATAATAACATCTGGCCGATTTATGAATCGGATGTATTAAATGTGCCTTCTGTACTTTCAAAAAATGTGTTCAGCCAGATTACAGCCGCAGGAAAAAAACAGCTGACCTACAAAGGCCATCCACTATATTATTTCGGACCAGATGCTAAACGTGGCGAAACAAAAGGTGTGAGTGTACCAAATCCTGGTGTTTGGCCAATTCTGACAAAATCTACCATTGCCTTAAACCCATAACGATGAAAAAAAATCAGAAACTAATATACGCTGCCCTGGTTGTCGTATACATCTTAATGAGCATCAGTTGCTCTAAAAGACAGGCCGATGAAATGGTTCCGAAACCCACAAATCCGGGTGGCGGAACATCGACGGTTACTTATACCAATTTTACGCAAGCACTTATCCAAACAAAATGCGCTGGTTGCCATGCGCCCGGAAGGTCTGTAGCATCTGTATGGACTTTCAATGGCCTGGCATCAATTACAAGTAATGAAACCAGAATCAGACGGGTTGTACTGGAAACCAAATCAATGCCCGTTGGAGGTTCATTAACTGCTGCAGAGCTCTCATCACTACAAGAATGGTTTGATAACAAAATGCCTAATTAATTATGAAAAAAATACTTTTTTTAGCAGTAATGGGGTTTTTCTGCCTCCCTGCCTTTGCCCAGATCATCAGTACCAACAAAGCTCAGGTTTCTTTTTATTCCAAAACACCTTTAGAAGATATTGAGGCTAAAAGTGTGACCGGTAATTCTGTCATCGATGTAAAATCAGGGAAGATTATCTTCAGGTTAAATAACCGCTCATTTGAGTTCCCTAAAAAACTGATGCAGGAACATTTTAATGAGAATTATATGGAGTCTGACAAATATCCTACATCTGAATTTAAAGGGACACTTTCTGCGCCTATTAATCTGGCAAAAGACGGGCTTACTAAAATGGATGTAGATGGAACGCTTAATGTTCATGGTGTAACTAAACCATGTAAAGCAAAAGTAGATATCCTTGTTTCAAAAGGTATAGTTACCGCAACTTCAACTTTCAAAATTAAGATAGCAGATCATAAAATAGATATTCCGACAATCGTTTTCAAGAAAATCGCTGAGGAAATTGATGTGCGAATTCAGGCTACCTATTCAGAAAAGAAATCATGAAAAAATACACAAACAAACTAAGTATCTGTCTGTCAATCCTGGCCATTATGATTTCATTTAAAGGATATGGGCAGGATGATATGGAAAAGGCCATGGCTACGTCAGGCGGAAAGAGTGAAAAGGTGATAGCTACATTTAAATCCACCAAACTCATTAATGGCCATACCAATGAAACACTTTATAAACATGAACTGGATTTCAAAGTAGATCACCGTTTTGGTGATATAGCAGGAAGTAACGGCGGGATAAAAAAGTTTTTCGGACTGGATAATTCAACTGATGTACGGATTGGTTTTGAATATGGGTTAACCGATAAATTAACCGTCGGACTTGCCCGTGCAAAAGGTGCAACCGCTGTGCAACAGCTTTATGAAGGAAGCCTCAAGTATCGTTTATTGGAACAAACAGTAGACAATAAGGTACCCTTGGCGGTCACGCTTTTCGGGAGTAATACCATTGCCGCAGTGGAAGCCAATAAGGATGATCCTACCGCAGCTACTTCGTACCGGAATTTCGGTGAAAGAATGAACTGGGTAGCACAAATTATCCTGGCCAGGAAATTCAGTTCTAATTTGTCCTTTAGTTTAACGCCAAGTTATGTACACCGAAACCTAACCACCTTCAGAGATCCGAATGACTTGTTTGCAATTGGTGCCGGCGGAAGATTCAAATTTACCAAACGCATGGCCCTGGTAATTGATTATTTTCTTCCTTTCCGAAATAAAGCTGATAAAGAATACGTAGAAGCACAAAGGGCAACAAAATTCTATAATCCACTTGGTGTGGGCTTAGAAATGGAAACCGGTGGCCATGTATTCCATATCAATTTTACCAATGCAACAGCCATTCAGGAAATGCAGTTTATTCCGGAAACCACAAGCTCTTGGTTAAAGGGGCAGTACCGCTGGGGTTTCAGTATTTCCAGGAGATTTTCTTTTGACCGCAAAAAAGCAAAATCTGAAGGTAAGGAATAAGAGTGGACATTATTCGATAAGGTAGATGAAGTATAAAATAAATCAGATGCAACGGATGCTGTTTTGAACCTGAGATTTGACATCTTTTATATTTATCAGATTGATTAATCATAGCTTCCCTTCCATCAAAAAAATAATTTAAAATTTTAAAACAAAACTCAATTTAAGTGGTTTTTATACTACATCTACCTAAAAAACTGATCGTATACTTTGGTTAGTTGACCGATCAAAGATAAGGCTGCCCTTTAAACAGGCAGCCTTATTTATTTTTGTCCCGGCGACCAGACAGCAGATCATTCTTCCATCTTCCTTTAAACGTTCAGATAGCTCTCACTTTCAAGTTTTAACTTTTTAAAAAAACTTTTTTGAATAAATTACCGTTTTGGATTAGAATTTTATTAATTAACATCAAGATGCCAATACATAGGGGGAAACTGCTCAAATCAATCATTCAGAAAAGCGATATATCTATATTCGATTTATCAAAAGCCCTGGAATACTCCATAGATGCCATTCACCACCACATTGAAATGGAAACACTCGATTTTAAACTCCTGCTTGCCTATGGTGAAGTTTTAAAATATGATTTCTCCGTTGATTTCCCCGAAATGAAAAGCCTGACAGCAAAAGAGACCTTTAACATTGAAGTAATGAACTATGATGAACTGCTGAAAGACCGCGATCACTGGAAATTGAAGTACATTCAACTGCTTGAAAAACACAATGAACTGCTGATCCGCAGACTCAATTTTTCTTCATCAAACTAATAGATCCTGAAATGATAGGAAAAATTTATTCCTATCATTTCATTCCTTCTTCTAATCCACCAGTTTTCATAAACATGTTTTCGATTTCGGCATGGTATTTTGGATCGCTTACCTGGTAAAGTTCCTTCAAAAAATCAACGGAAACCGGTTTTGGATTCGGGTACTTATGCCTGGCCAGGAAATTTCTGAGTGCCAGATTTACCTTCTCTTCGCCAATCAGTTCGCTTAACCTGTACATGATTACCGCACCTTTGGAATAGGAAATGTGAATATCTTCATTTTTCACCCGGTATAAGGGTTGTTCAGTAGTAAAGCCTTTTTCATCCAGATAAATCCCCAGGTGCATTTTTATTTTCTCCAGCAGTTTTGCCTTGCCATGCATCTTTTTCAATAGCATCATCTCTGTATACATCGCCAGCGTTTCTGTAAGCATGGCTGCACCATCCCTATCATCGGGCGAGATCTGATTATTCCCCCACCACATGTGCGACAATTCATGGCCGGCCAGTTCATTAATGACGTCCTGCTGCCTATCCCCCTTAATATTCGCATGAAACAACATATCTTCGGTCATAAAAATTGTTGCAGGATAGGCCGTTGCGGCAAAACCTTTGGTAAAGCCGGAAACCTCGGCAAAACGAATGGTTTTAAAGGGATAAGGACCAAAATTGTTTTCGCAATAATCCAGTGTTATTTCTGCATTTTTAAGCAAATGCGCTACATTTTCATCATGAGCAGGATGGTAATAAATTTCAAAGTTTTTCCCCTTATAAAACGCCTTTTTAATGGCATACTTTGCAGCTGAGATAGCAAATCGAAAAGGAATTGGTGAGCTTGTTTGGTATTGAAAGTAATTTCTATCTGCATCTTTCCATTGCCTGTTGAGTTCACCAACACCAATAGCAGTTTGCTTCAACGGTGTGGAGATTACCATATTCAAATTGATGAAATCATCATTGGGCACTTTAGGCGCATCAAAAGCCTTTACAGCCGTAACCGGACCTAGTCCGAATGGCTTCCTGCGGCTTTTACCTGTTATTTCCTTAGTTGACAAATAACCAAACTGCGGATAAAACCTGCTGATGCGCATAAATGAGCCATTTTGTACAATGGCATTAAACGACTGGTGTCCGTTCACAGCTTTCCATGAATAGCGGATACTAAACTCAAAGCGGGCTTCCTGATTTGGCAACAAGGCTTTTCGCAATCGAATGAATTCGTATGGCTTTTTGATCCGGATCTTTTCTGCACCATTTATGTAAACAGCATACTCCAAATCCATTTCATTACCCAGGTTGACAAGCAGCCCATTGATGCGCTGTTTTGTTTTATTGACGAGCTTATAGTTACCACGGATATGATAAGCATTTTTTTCCGGGAACAAATCTACTTGTGTAGTTACTTCAGTAACAGTAGGCTGTGGCAGGTGCTGGTATTTCCTGTAAGCAATTTCATAAGCAGCTTGCCGTTGCAAATCATATTGTTCATTTTTAGGCCGGTAACCCTGCATCAAAATACTTCCCATACTAAAACTCAGGACTACAGCAAACAGTAAAGCAATCATGCCAGGCCATTTTAACAACTTCCCTTTGGGCAGGTTGAACATAATGAGCAATAGGGCTACTATCCCAATCCCAAAACATAATCTTTCTACATAAAAAGCAGTATAAGCACCAAAGCCATTCATATCACTAAACACTCCTTGAAAAGGTTGTAAAAACTTCACCAAAGGATGACTGAAAACCTTTTTGCCTAAGGAAGTGGCCATGATCAGCGCAAAAAGAGCAGTTAAACCAAGGCCGGCATACTTTTGCCTGATCACCTTCTGGATCAACAAAATAAGCATCCCCAATAATACCAGTGGAAAACTATTAAACAGGAATACATGCGCGTAAACCCACCACTCTATAAAAGGATAATGATACAGCAACTGAAAAAGAATACCTTCCAGTATGATCAGTCCGCTAAACAAAAAGATCAAAATGGCCAGTGACAGGCATTGGGCAAAAAAATGGAATTTAACATTGCCCGCGGTATCTTCAATCAGATTAAAGTTGGCATTTTTGCTTTTCCAGTAAATTTCATGTGCATAATATAATACCGCAATCATACATAAGGCATGAAAATCCTGGATGATGGTACTTACCATTAAACCTGAACTGGCATATTGTTGCGGGATCCTGATGCCTTTTTCTATCTCCCCATACATTTCCATCCCTACATAAAATAGCAGGGCCATTGCGGTAATGATAAATGGTATACTTTTAAAAATATAAACCAGATCCATCCTGACAAATGAAACCAGTGCGTTGAATTGCGCCTTAAGATGATCACTTGTTTTAACGGGTTGATAAGCAGCCAAAGTAATGTGTTCCGTACTCTCCACTCGAGCTGCAGTTCGCTTATATTTTTGGATTTTAATTAGCGAAGTCTTTTTAATGCCTAACCATATTGAGCCCGCAGAGAGAACCAGTACGGCAAATCTGTTGAATAAAAACAAGCCACTTAATTCTACTATTTCTGAATTTCGCTGTGCTACTGACCAGTGCGCTGTCTGGTAAAAAAAAGCAGAAAAGCCAAAGGGATCGAATAATGCAGCAATAAACTGCGCCTGATCGGATTGTGGCATACTTTGCGCCATCAAGGGTGAACCAGAATAGATCAGGGCCACCATATACAAGATATACAACAGCAGGCCGCTTACATACACCAGTAATTTATTCCGGCTAAACCACGCTATAGTACTTAATACCGAAGTGGTAAATAAAGTATTAATCAGCGTGAAAACCACCATCGGATACCAATACCAGTTGAATACAAATCCGGTATGTTTTGCTGAAGATTCTCCAAATGCATATCCGATAAAAAAACTCATAATCAGCAATAGCATACATGACAAGCTCAGCGATAAAAGTGCGGCATACCTGCCTGCAAAAAATGCATTCTTCTTTATGGGTGTGCTAAAGAGCAGGAGTTCAAAACGGGCATCAGTTTCCCTGAAAAGCAATTGCGAGGCAAACAAAGTACTAAAAAAAATCGTCACCAAACTAACCAGGTTAGTGATTAAACTAATCTGGTAAGGTGAATTATCAAAAACATCTTCCCCAACCGAAAACCTGGCATGGGCACCACCCAGCACAGCCAGTATAGTGAGGAGCAATAAAAGGGCGTAAAAACCTGGCCTTTTAAAATATCCCTGAAGATCAAAAAGAAATATGGCTTTCATGATCAGGCTTTTGCAGGTTTAAGAACTGAAAAATATACATCCTCCAGGATTGGCATTACCGGCCTAAAATTTTCAGGTGCTTTATCTGCCCTTATTCGGATACTCATTTTACCGGCTATAAACTGTGAAGACAAGATCTGCAGTTCATTTTTGTATTGTTCCAGTTCACTGCTGCTTACTTGTTTCTGCCAGATTCTGCCCTCCAGTTCCTGAATAAGATCACTTGGGTTACCATGGGCTAGTAGGGTGCCTTTATTCATAATGGCCATTTTTGCACATAAATGATGTACGTCTTCCACCAGGTGCGTGGAAAGAATCACAATCACTTCCTCACTGATGCTGCTTAACAAATTATTAAAACGGTTGCGTTCTTCAGGGTCAAGACCAGCAGTAGGCTCATCCACAATGACCAGCTGAGGTTGCCCCAGCAGGGCCTGTGCCACACCGAATCGCTGACGCATACCGCCCGAGAATGTATGCACTTCTTTATTCCGGTGCTGAAAAAGGTTTACTTTATCCAGCAAAGCCAGAATTTGTGCTTTTCTTTCAGCGGCATTTGTTACGCCCTTTAAAACAGCCAGGTGCGAAAGCAGGTCATAGGCTGATATTTTGGGGTAGACACCAAAATCCTGTGGCAGAAAACCCAGGTGTTTTTTAATCAAGGCCGGATCTGCCAATACATCTGCACCATTGAACATGATTTCGCCGCTATCCGCAGCCTGGAGACCAACAATGGTTTTCATTAAGGATGATTTTCCTGCGCCATTTGGGCCCAATAAACCAAACATGCCATTCCCGATTTCAAGGGAAATATTATTGATGGCTTCCACACCATTGGCGTACGTTTTTCGAAGGTTTTTAATGGATAAGTGATTCATTTTTATTAATTTTTAGACAATACGATTTCCGTGCACTGAGGAAAGTGCTTTTTTAAATGAAAAGATAAAAGCTGTTATTTATACTTCTATATACTCCAGAATATCGCCTGGCTGGCAATTCAGGATTTTGCAAATGGCTTCCAGTGTATCAAACCTTACTCCTTTTGCCTTCCCGGTTTTAAGTATGGATAAATTAGCTGGGGTGATCCCTAACCGGTCGGCCAGTTCCTTACTCTGCATTTTACGTTTGGCCAGCATCACATCTACATTTACTACAATTGGCATGGTTAAATAATTAGGTCCTGGTCGTTCTGTAAATTCAAACCCTGCTCAAATATGGCAGCGAGAAAAAGCGCAAATATCCCCATGATGCAATGGGCTGTAATCATGGCTACATAGGGATAATCTTCAATAGAATAAATACCCAGAATAAGGAATACCAGCGGAAAAAGAAAGAGATTGATCAGGTAGAAAAACCGGAGATGGCGAATGCCCTTCATCGTAAATATTTTTTGAGGCCTGAATGATTGGAAAACATTACTGAGCAAGGCAAAAAACGCGCCGTACAGAAAGATAACCAGAATCATTTCTGTAATGTACCCCACAGTATATTCAGCACCCAATAAAAAATGCTCGGAAGTAAAGGGATAACAAATGGCGAAGCGGTTACCGGGCAGGTGTTGCAGGGTAGATGGCTGGAATAGCGCACAAAGGATAATGTAAAGAGCCGTTAAAATATATCCGGCAGCCATTACCCTGGTCAGGTAAAAGGCGATGATTGAAATATGGCGAACTAACTTCATATAGCTGGCAAATAAATTATTCACCAAAAATAATAATTAATTATCGTAAAACAATAATTAATTATTATAAAAATACAAATCAATCATTTTTTACCTAACAGCTACAGGCATTATTAATTAGCAGATTTTTTAGTATCATCATTGGAAATGCTGCGTTCACTCTTTTTAATGGAGCCTTTCAGTTTTCCGAATTTCCAGTTCATGCTCAGGTTAATACGCCTGAAGGCGTTTTCACGAATTCGTTCCTGTGTAAAATTCACTCCTTCATTATCACTTCTATACGCCCTGTATTTTTGAAAAGGATTAGCCACCATGGCCGAAAAAATCAGCTTATCCTTGATAATATCTTTACTTCCGCTGAAGGCGATGTAATAATTATCATTTGACTTGCCCTGTAACATTACATCCGGCGCACCATAATTTACTGAAACGCTGGACTTCCAGTTTTTTTCAAACTTATAACTGGTATTAAAATTAGCATAACCGGTAATGCCACTATTTTTGGTGAGCACACCTGCAATCATCCCTTCCAGCCAGATATAATTCATATTCGCACTCACGTTAAGGTTCCACTTCCCTGTAATCGGATAATTAAAATTGGCATTGGTACCCAGAAGTTTGTTTTTACCAATATTATAAGAGGTAATTCGTGTCAGGTTTTCGGCTGCAAAATATTCATATACTTGCTGTTGAGTGTTGTTGGCGAAATTATAGGTTAAACTGATGTTTAAAGATCCTTTCTTAAAGTTGCTATAGGTCATTTCGAAGTTATTGCTTAAAGCAGCTTTCAGGTCAGGGTTTCCAAAATATTCAAAATTTGGCCTTGATTTATCTACAAATGGATTCAGATCCCAAATACCCGGACGCTGAATGCGTTGAGTGAAGCCTAAACTAATACTCTGACTGTTTTTCAAAGTCCTGTTTAAGGAAACCGATGGAATCAGGTTAAAATAATCAGACTTAACCGTTGAGTTGGTGCTTTCGAAATTGCCTTTCACATCCGTATGCTCCAAACGGGCACCTCCTTTAAAAGTCCAGTCTTTTAATTTTAAGGTGTAGGTATTGTATACTCCAAAAATATTCTGATCATTGGTATAAACGTTACTTTGCGTTGGATCATTGATATAGATCTGCTGGGCCTCATTAAAATTCAGGTACTGAAAATTGCTTTCACCATTTCTCAAAATTGCTTTTACACCTGCTTCTATCGTTAGCTTTTTAAATGGATTAATGTAATCGATCTGAGCGGTTTGTTCCTTCGATTTGCTCGTATTATCCTGCTTATAGTTCAGTCCCGTATAATTGAACCTGTTGCTAAACATCACATCATTCAACTGTGGTTCGGAACTGTCAAAAAACTTATAAGAGAAAGTTAGGAGATGGTCTTTTTTATCTTTAAATCCTTTCTGAAAGTTTAGTGTATAGTCCGTTCCACCCCATTCATACCTGGTCTTGCTATCCAGATCATAACCTGATGATACCGAGCCATCTTTAATATCAAAATGCTGATTTAAGTTTTGTTCATTGTAACCACCGTACGGGTTCACTTCAAGGGTTACCAGATTTAAGGAATCAATTTCATAGCTAAACTCGCCGCCACCCCAGCCCCATTTATTATCTGTTTTTTGCGTACCTAAAGAATACATGCTAGACGGAATGGCGGTGCCACGGCTGTTTCTCAACTCTGTAATTTTTATGCCATCTATCTGCCACACACCCGTACCACCGTAAAGGCTGGCACCAAAGTTTCCCTGCTTGATCGTCATGTTTAGATTACCACTCGGCCCGCCTGGAAACTGGTTGCGTACATTCACATTCCCGCTGTAGCCATTCTCCATTTTTTTTGAAGTGATGATATTGATAATCCCGGCCAAACCCTCGCTTTCATATTTGGATGTTGGCGTGGTAATTACTTCTATCTTCTGCACACCTGCGGCAGGCATGCTTTTTAGAAACTCTTTAGGATCACGTGTTAAGATTCCTGAAGGCTTTCCATTAATCAGGATGCGGTAATTGCCGGTTCCTTTTAGTTTAACATTGTCATCTGCATCTACAGATAGAAGCGGCACTTTACGCATCATATCCAATACAGATAGCACCTTACTTTCAGGGTCAGACTGAATATCATAGGTAATCCGGTCTGGTTCTTGTTTAATGATAGGTTTACTTCCTGCAACAGATACTTCATTAAGTTCATTACCTGATGAAATAACCAAAATTTTACCGATGTTAATATCCTCTTTAAGGTTGAGATCAAGCATTTTTGACCGATATCCAAGCGATCCGATAATGATTTTATATTTACCCTGACTAATTCCTTCGAAAGAGAATTTTCCCTGTTCATTGGAAACAGCGCTTTTAATAACCAACGAATCTTTTTTTAATGCAACGGTAAAATATTCACCTGGTTTTTGGGTAAGGCTATCGACAATAACACCGCTCAGTTGATGTTTTTTTTCTTGTGCCTGGAGAGTGAAAAAGGTAAAACTACACAGCAAGGCCATGCATAAGATCGTTAAGTATCTGCTCATAGAAAATGGATTTGGTCTGCAAAATAATTTGCCCGGTTATTTACTAGATGCAGAAGTTTAGCGAATGTTGCACAGGCTTTTAAATTTTGTTGAAAATGATTTGAAAATCAACAAATTAATTTCATTTGTGCTTTAAAGCAGATCAATCTGACTTGCCGGAAAGTATTCTTTATATGAAAAAAAATAAGTAACATTTGGATGCTATTCCTTGCTGCGCTGCGGATATTTTCTTTTCATCCATAACAGGCTTCCGGTGATGGATAAAAATGCAGGTGTAAGTCCAAATAAAACATAAATCCATTGAAGTACATGACCGCCAAAGGCACCTATATGTAGTTGATAAGCCATATATTCAAAACGATCTTCCATACTTTGCTTATCAATTACAGTCTGCTTTTTCAATTTTCCGGTTTCTGCATCAAAGGTCATGCTACTCGCCTTTCCCTGGAGCAGTACATTAGTCGTTGATGGCATATGCCCCCTTACCAGTATTTCACCATTCTTAACTGTCGGGATATTCACTGCAATCGGCACAAAGCCCGGAACATGCACTTTCGCTTTTGCTACAATGTGATCAATATTTGCAGATACCTCGTAATTTTTCTGCTGTTTTGGTAGTACCCACATGGAAGGACTGAAATATTCCCTGAGCATCCAGAAACCAGTAAAAAAAAGCAACACATTAAAGACCAGCGACCATACTCCAATAATGCGGTGAAGAGATGACGCGCCGGTACGCCAGTTGTTAAAGCGAAAACCTGATCTAAATGTTACTACCTGCCAAAAACGCCTGCGGTATATAATGATGCCGGTGAGCAGTGAAAACAACATCAAAAATCCCATAATGGCTGTGATCAACATGCCCGGGATGCCCATCTGCAGGCTGTAATGCAAGGTGTAAAGCCAACGCAAAAAAGAAGGCGAAAACTGACCATGATCACCTTCTTTAATAATTTTTCCGGTGTAGGGATTTACAAAAACATAATACAGGTAACTGGCGGTGAGTTGCTCTTGCCGCTTATAAAGCATAAATTCATAACAGTCGAAATGGTCACGCGGAAAATCATGCAGCACCAGCTTTTTCAGGTTAGGGTGCGTGCGAAGAATCATCCTGTAAATATCATCAGCCGGAACTTTTGTATTCCCGGGCTTCAGATGATGAAGTCCGGGATTAAAGTAACGGTCAAGATCATGCCTAAAAACAAGCAATGAACCACTGATTCCATAAAGCAGAAAGAACAGTCCCAAAGCGAGCCCCAGCCAGCCATGCACCTTAAAAGATATTTTTGTCAACCGTTTCATCTTCATACTGCTTTAAAATTTATACCCGAGGTTTAGCCTGAATTCGCGTGGCGGATAGGGTACATAAGCATAGGCACCAATATTGGCTGAAGATGGCGTAATCCATCCGCTGCCATAGTTAAACCTATTCAAGAGGTTGTTGATAATTCCGTTGACAGAAAAACGGCTGTTAGACCAGCCTACACCACCATCCAGGCGGAATATGGGTGCCAATGATAATTGTTGAAGTTCGTATCTCCCTGCCCTGCCTACCTGCCATTGATATCCACCGGAAACTGAAAAACCTTTTAAGCCTGTAAATGGAATAGCATAATTCAGCCAGGTATTCTGTATGTGCTTTACCCGAAATGGTGTAACCAGCCCTACCCGGGCAGGATTGGTGTCTTTTGAAATATGACTATCAGTATAGGCATAGTTGATCACCGCATTCAGTCCTTTAAAAACCTCACCTTTCAAATCAAATTCTATACCCTTTGAAAGGGTTTGCCCAAGTTGTGTCTGTACATTAATGGTAGGATCGCTCACTTTCACATTATCGCGGATAATCCGGTATACAGAAACGGTAGTATTCCACTTGCCGTTCATCCAGTCTTTTTTCAATCCAAATTCCAGGTTTTGTCCTTTCAATGGTTTAAATGCTTCACCTGTGGTGGTGTTTACGCCGCTTTGTGGCGTAAAAGTTTCGTCGTAAAGACCATAGACAGAAAACTCAGGAAGCAATGAATAACTCATGCCTATCTTCGGTGTAAATACTTTGTTCTTAGTGGTGCCCAAACTGGTTTTTGAAGCACTTTTTTGCACACCAGTTTCACTAAAAGTAAACCTGGCACCAAGTGTTAAGCGGAGTTTTCCCTTAAGCAGTCCGAGTTCATCCTGCACATAGGCAGCCTGATAAGCAATAGATTGCTGGTCTGTTGCAATATCTGCAAGTGCGCCTGTCCTTATATTGGCATCAAAAGCAATCCCATAAACCGGGTTTGAAGCATCAAGCGGATAAAGCGTTTGATTTGCCGTTGGATCGTTAGACCCTGAATAAGAAAGGAAACTTTTGTGATTAATGTCGAAACCTCCTATAAAATTATGTTGGATGTTGCCCGTATTAAATACCCCATTGATATAGGGCTGGATAGCCAATACATCGGTATTGAGTCTTTCATAAGTTGCCCTCCGCATGATCAGATTTGGCTGAGCAGCGTTGTACCTGGACACAAAAAAGTAAGTTCCTTCCAGGTGGTCATGGGCATAGGCCGCATTTACCGTTAACTGCCAGTTGGCATTGAAGGCATTGTGATAGCTTAAAAAACCATTGTGCTCAACAGATTTCATGGGTGCCTTGTTGGGGTCATTGATGGTGAAATCAGTCGGCAAACTTGCAAATCCATCTGGCGCAAAAACGGTGGCAAAGTATTGCTGAAAGCGTTGCGACTGAAAAATGTATTCAGCCGAAAGGTATGAATGGTTGTTAATATTGTATTTCAGCACCGGATCTACCACCACCTTATCGTTAAAATTATATTGCTGAAAGGATTTAGCTTTCTGCGCGGCTGCATTCAGACGATACTGCCATTTTCCGGCTTTGTCCAGGTTGCCGTCAAAATCAACATTTGCCCTGTACAGGTTGAAGCTACCAACAGAAAAACCAAGCTCACGGGTATGGGTACCCATGGGTTGTTTGGTTACTATGTTATAGGAACCTGCCGGATCAAAAAGGCCATTGATATAGCTGGAAGGACCTTTAATAAATTCTACCCGGCTGATGATGGCGGCATCCTCCGCACTTGGACCGGCATAGATCATTGAAAGATCCAAACCATTGCGCATCGGGCTAATCTGAGCACCACGCATAAATACATAAGAGGTGTAAAGATCAGCATTGTTATTCCGTGTGGCACCGCTGACATTTCTGGTTACACTTTCATTGACTGAAATGGCCTGCTGATCAGCAATGATGCTTTGATCAATCTCCTGAATATTTTGCGGCAACTGGAGTAAGGGCGTTTTAAGTTTCAGACTGGCTGACGACTTATTGATGTTGTAACGGCGATAGTAACGCGAACTGATTTTCACTTCGCTGAGTGTTTTTGCCGAAGTATCCCTTACCTTGCTCGTCGAATCTTTGTTCATTGATGGCTTTTCCTGAGCGAATGCCAGGAATATTTGTAGTACCAGACAGAGTCCGGTAAATATGATTTTTTTCATTATTTTTTTATGAGTAGTTTTCTAACTACCGCTAATGGTGGAAACGATGATCCATAGCTGGATCATTGCCCAAAAAATTAATTGTGAATAAATTTATTTGCAATATGACCTGAGTGATCTTGCGCGTTGCTACTTAATTTTTATCGTGATGATGATCCGTTTGATTTGATGGAGTTATCAGATTAAATTTTTTCAGGTAAGCATGCGATTCATTAAGGATTTGATTGTATTGGCTATCCAGTTTTTTAATCTTAATTCGCTCTCCTTCAAAGTACTTAACAGCCTCCGCATTACGCTTTCCTTCTATATCCGGCACAAAATCCTGCATCCATTTCATCATATCCTGATCTACCTGATTAAGCTTTGTATTTAGTATGGCGATGTTTTTTTGTTCAGCTGTGGTATCAATACCTGGCTGAGTTATCCTGATTCCCTTCAATCCTGTTCTGGATAAAGTATCCAACATGAGCCTGTATTTTGAGGCCATTTCGCCATCCTCCATTACCTTATTGTGCAGATCGACCACTTCCTGACGAATCACCTTATAATCAGGCTCATTGGTACAACCTAAAAACATTGAAATACAGAGAATAAACAGTACCCTGACAGCATTATCTATTTTAAAAAACCTTTTCATGATGTTAGCATTTTTAACGCGAATTCACATTTACTAAAGCTTTCTACCGCGAGCAGTAAATTTTTAGTAAACAGCATATTTATTTCAGAAAAAAAGAATACAGGCTATTGCCAGAACATTCCTAACAATAGAGCAGGAACATTTAAAGGCATAAAAGAAATATCATAACAGCTTTTTTAAGCTATAAGATATAATCTAAAATGATAAAGCACATTATTAAGCCTGTAGAATAGTAGATTTCGGCGGTTGGAATATGGTAAAAGTTCGGTGTACCGTATTGAGCACCGGACGTTGTGGATAGATAACCCTGATGTTTGATTTCTTAAAAGTAAAAGATGCTGCAGCTACAGGCAGTGCTTCCATGTGATGGCTCCGCTGATTTTCCCTTTCCTGCTTTTTTTCTTTTTCTTCAGCAAGCTTAAGTTTCTTCATTAAAAAACACTTGCCATTACAATGCATCCAGGGCCGGTCTCTGTTTTCGCATAGTTTTTCTGAAATATACTTCTGGTTTAACTCAAAACCGGCATAGATGAAAAAACGCGAACAGTTAGATCCGATCAGTGCAACTAATAAAGATATGGCAATAAACCTGTTCAACATTGAGCGGCAAAGATATGGAATACTGATTTCAAAAATGAAACAAAACTTATAATATTAAAAATTCAGCATATTGTTTAATCCGTAAAGAATTGATTCGCCTAATCCGCCTCCGTGCGCCGTTTGTGCTTCTCCACAAATTCAGTCGGCGTTAATTCGAACTGGGTATAAAAACATTTACTGAAATAGGAATGCGAATTGAAACCCACCATATAGCCGATTTCGGCAATGGTATATTCCTGTTCAACCAGTAATTTTGCAGCCATCTTCAAACGAATAATCCGCACAAATTCATTCGGCACATGCCCGGTTTTGGCTTTGATCTTTTTGTATAAACTCGATCTGCTCAGCCCTACTTCCCTGCCCAGGTCTTCTACTGAAAGTTGCGGATCGGCAATTCTGCCTTCAATAATCTGTGTGATTTTCGCCAGAAACTTTTTATCCCGGTTTCCGGTATTCAGTATTTCCGTTCCTTCCAGCGGGTTTTGGGCGAACCGCTGTTTTAAATTAGACTGGCGTTCGAGTAGGTTTTTGATCATCAGCGACAGCTGTTTCCATTTAAACGGTTTCGAAATATAAGCATCGGCACCACTTTCCAATCCCTGGATCTCCGCTTCGGTATTCGTTTTAGCCGTAAGCAAAACCACTGGCAAATGACTGTAATCAATATCGTTCTTGATGATTTTACACAATTCAATCCCATCCATTACGGGCATCATCACATCAGAAATGACCAGGTCAACCTGATGATTATCCAATTGTTTCAATCCTTCCTTGCCATTTTTTGCCCTTAAAGTATGATAACCTTCGGCAATAAAACTTTTGGAAAGGAAATCCAACAGCGAAGGGTCATCTTCCACCACCAGGACTATTTGCTTTCCTTCATGTTCTTCGTTGGCTTCTTCCAGCTCAAGTGCTGGTGCAAGTTCATACTGGCGAAATGGAATGAGCACCGTAAAAATGGTTCTTAGTCCTTCTTCGCTTTGCACCTCAAGCCGTCCGCCATGTTTTTCTGTCAGTGATTTGGCCAGCGCCAGGCCGATGCCGGTGCCACCCAGATTGGTGTACTGATGCCCTTCGGTTGACACCTTAAAAAACTTTTTAAAGATCGAATCCAATTGTGCTTTCGGGATACCAATGCCATCATCTTCCACGCTGATGGAAATCATTTCTTCACCATTGACAGCCACCTGCATATCATTGATTTTAATTTCCAGTTTTCTCCTGGCAAATTTAAATGCGTTGATCAACAAATTACTCAGAATCTTCATCAGGGCTTCCGGATCAGCATGAATATCCAGTTTTTCAAATGCAGTGGCTACACTAAACTCCAATCCCTTTTTAGTGGCGATTGGCGAGAAACGATCCCTGATGCTATTGATTAAATAAATCAGTTCTAAAGGTTCGGGATGAATTTCAAAAATATCACTTTCAATCCGCCTGAAATCCAGTAATTGGTTGACCAGTGTAAGCAAGCGGTCTGAGTTTTCTTCCATCACCAGCAACTGCTCCATACTTTCCGGATCTTTCTTCTTTTGAGTCAGGAGGTGTTCCAAAGGAGCAATAATGAGCGAGAGCGGGGTACGCACTTCATGCGCCATAGCCGTAAAAAACTCTATCTTTTGCTTATAAAAATCCTGCTCACTTTTATTTTTAAGCCGTTCCAGCTTGATTTCATTTCGTTTACGTTCTTTTTCATACACATACCTTCGGAGCCAGATGGCACCTGAAACCAGTGCGATCAGGTAAAGAATATACGCCGTAACGGTTTTGTAAAATGGCGGCAGGATTTTAATTTTAATACCGGACACTTCGCCGACACCCGTCCCTAAATCATCAATCACCCTCACCTGAAAATGATAATCTCCCGGAGGCAGATTGGTGTAAGTGGCCTTCCGCTGGCTGCCCACATTGTTCCAGCCTTTATCAAAACCTTCCATTTTAAAGGCATATTGGAGTTTGTTGGGTGCAATAAAACTGAGTGAGGCATATTCTATGCTCAATACCGATTGATGATGCTTTAAAACAATTTCGCTAGTGTAGTTGATGGATTGCTTCAAAGGACTATTACTGTCGTTCCCATCCAGATCTTTATTGAACAGCTGAAAATTAGTGAAACTTACCTTTGGTATAGCCGGACTGCTTTTTACCTCCGCTGGTGAAAATGCATTGAACCCGTTAATGCCACCAAAATAGAGTTTGCCTGATGAATCTTTATAATAGGCCTTATAATTGTATTGCTGGCTTTGCAGGTTATCCCATTTTCCAAAACTTCTTTTGGTTTTCGTTTTTGGATGATATTCAAAGATGCCATTATTGGTCGAAAACCATAATTTCCCGGCCTGATCTTTTACAATGCCGTAAATTACAGCACTCCTGATCCAGTTTTCATGATCAAAGGCCCTAAATTTCCCGGTCTTTTTGTTGAGTACATTCAGTCCGCTGCCATCCGTTCCCAGCCATAAATTTCCATCCCCGTCATCCAGCATGCAGATCACCTTATTGGAACTGATGGAACCGGGTTTTTGCGAATAGGCATACTGTGTGAGGTGGTTATTTCGATCCATTCTGATCAGGCCATTATCATAGGTGGCAATCCAGATGACCTGATCTTCATCCTGATAGACCTGATAGATACAGCTTTTGTCCAGGTTTTTGCCTTTAATACGAATAAAGCGATCATTTTGCTGATCGTACAAATTCAAGCCTGAAATGGTGGATACCCAGATGCGTCCCTGCCGGTCTTCATCAATGGAGTAAACGCTGTTGTCACTCAGTGAAGCCGGATTGGCTGGGTCACTTTTATAACGCCTGATCTTTCCGGTACGTGGATTTAGGATATTCACTCCACCGGTGTACATGCCGATCCAGATGTTGCCGGCCTTGTCCTGATAAAGCGCATGAATATTGTGATAAGAGAGACTATCCTGCCCGGCTGAAAAGGGAAATTTGCGGAAGGATTTATCTGTGGTATTGAAATAGTTGAGTCCGCCATCTTCTGTACCAATCCACATCTGGCCAGGTTTGGTTTCTAAAAAGGCACTTACCGCATTCCCGGAAAGGGAATTTTTCACGCCCGAAGGATAGTAAAATTCAAAGCCCGAGCTTCCTTCATGGTAATAATTGAGTCCGCCGAAATAGGTGCCGATCCAGATGCCCCCTTCCCGGTCTTTAAACACATTATAAACCGCATCATCATTAATGCTGAAAGGATCGTGGTTCTTTTTCTGATAAGCGGTGAATCGGTTATTTTTCCGGTCGAAAATGTTTAAACCTTTTTCCGTGCCTAAGCAAATGTATCCGGGTTTGGGCTCATAAATGGCCCTTACAATATTATCGCTAATGGAATTTCCCGACGATTTCTGGTAAATGGTGAATTGGTTTGTACGTTTATTCCAGAGGTTTAAGCCGCCCGCCATGGTGCCAATCCAGATATCGCCATGACTATCTTTGTACAAATCGAGGATGACATTACTCGAAAGTTTCGCTCCTGGCGATGATGTACTGTATTGTCTGATTTGATTGGTTCTGGGGTTAAGCACATCAATGCCTTTGCCATAAGTGCCCATCCAGATCTCTCCAGCATCATCCTGGAGGATTTTAGACACCTCGTTTGATGCTAGTGCTGGTGAAGATGTAGTATTGAAACGCTTGATTTGCCGGCTTTTTGCTGCGTAAACGAAAACCCCTTTCTCTTTAGTCGCGATCCAGATGTCGCCATTTCGAGCACGAATGACATCATTGATAAAAAAATGCTGAAGCGGTTTAAAAAGGCTAAACTTTTCGGTTTCCAGGTTGAAGATATAAATCCCCTCATCGGTACCGATCCAAAAGGTTTTTGCATCATACTTAAAAATTTTGCGAATAAAGTTGTTGCCTAAACTTCCGGGAATGCCTTTCTGAAACTGGAAGGATTTAAAATCATAGCCATCAAAACGGCTCAGGCCATATTTAGTGCCGAACCACATGTAACCCTGATCATCCTGCTCAATATCCCAGATCGTATTGGCACACAAACCATCAGATACAGTATAGTGCCTAAAGAAAATTTTCTGAGCAGTGACAGAATTTAAAATAAAAAGGCTAAAAAAAAGGAGCAGGACTACTGCCCTGCTTATCTTTTTGTACATCATAAATGGTTAGATAGGTTTCACAAGTTAGTGAAATTGCCTTTCGTGGCTGTTATTTTACGTCGTTCAATTTTTTAATCAACTCAACCTCTTCCTTTTTATAAGGTGTTCCATCTTTTCTGAACACTTCATGAAACCATTCTTTCGGTTCTTCTCCATTTGGAAGTGGTGTATCCCAGGCGTATTTGGTATTTGATTTTCCATCTACCAACCCCCAGTTAATGGCACCGATGTTTTCCTTTTTCAACATAGGCATCACATTTTCAAAGCGACTGCCACGGGTACGGGCCATATATTCTGTACAAATCATCGGCCTTCCGTGTGAACGCAACATGTCAATGACGCGTTGGTGCCACTGTGGTTCTTCGTAGTCGTGGTAAGTAATCACATCAGAATTTAACGCCTGAAAAGCATTCAGTTCTTTATAATCCCATGCCCAAAGGCCGGCACTGATGGGTTGCTCCGGATTAACCGCCCTGGCCCAGGTAAACACACTTTTCAGCAAGGGGTAAGAAGTCGTCAGCTTGCCCGAATTTCCAGGTTCGTTGTATAAGTCCCATAATAAAATGCGTTTGTCCGTTTTGAAACGGGTCATTACATCCTTCACATATTTTTCAAGTGCAGGAAAATTAGCGGCATTTTTCGAATCCGGATCGCCCGGGTCCTGTACCCATCCAGAATTGTGGATACCGGGTTTCGGTGCAGGTTGTTTGCCGATTTTAGCCTGCTTGTTCCAGCAATCGTCAAAAAACACAAAGACAGTTTTAATTTTATGTTTATTGGCGATGGTAAGGTATTGATCCATTCTCTTTTTGAAACCTTCCTGATCTTGTTTCCAGGCCAGGCTGTGCAGGTAAACCCGCATGGTATTGAAACCAATGCCTTCTGCCCAACCCAACTCTTTATCTATTGTAGCCGGATCGAATGTATCAGCCTGCCACATTTCCAGCTGGTTAATGGCGGTACTGGGTAAGAAATCGGCACCATTAATCCATTTGTATTGTTTATACCAGGCGTTGGCCTTTTCAATTGACCATACCTTGCCTATAACGGGCGTGGCTTCCTGTGCACTTGTCACTGTGCTGATACTTAACAGTGCGAGCAATAAAAGGTTAACATATTTTTTCATCATATTAATTTTAGGTGTTGTCCGGCTTTTGCCGAACCAGCTTATTTATTTTGCGAAGGAATGTTTAGCTCCTGATCGGTTTTTAGGGGAACACCAAAATTTGGCGATCCATCTGCATTCCAGGTAAATTTTTGCGCCCTTGGCGAACGTTGTCCGCCGCAGCCTTGCCCCGGACCAGCATTGGCATGGTATAAAATCCAGTCTTCTTTGCCGTCAGGCGATTTAAAAAAGGAATTGTGGCCAGGTGCATATACCCCATTTTCGGGCGATTGTTTAAATACAGGTTGGGGGCTTTTTACCCATGAACCCGCATCCAGAAGATTTTTTCCTTTCAGGCTTAACATCCCCAGGGCATAAAAATCTGTCCAGCAGCCACTGGCCGAATAAATCAGGAAAACTTTGCCTTTATTCACGAGTACCTGAGGACCTTCATTTACATCTACATGGGGTGGATTATTGGGATCGTTAAGGTCGCCATGTTTTTCCCACTCAAACTGAGGGCTGGAAATTTTGTAACGTGCACCCTCAACCGTCCAGGGGTTTTTCATTTTGGCAATATAGATTTCCTGCTTCTGGTTGATGTCTCCCTCCCATCCGGCCCAGATCATATAAAGCTGCTTCTGGTAGATAAAAACTGAACCATCAATGGCCCATTTGTTCGTGGCATCGCCCACTTTGCCTTTAAATACCCATTCACCCTGCAAAGGGTTTTTAGAAGCATTCTCTAATACATACATGCGGTGATTGTTGTTATGACCATCATCTGCAGCGAAATATACATACCATTTGCCACCGATAAAATGAATTTCAGGGGCCCAAAGTTCTTTTGAATAGGCTTTACCAGCCGGTGGAATGAAAATGGTTTTCTGCTCGGCTGTTTTAAGATCGGCCAGGTTTTTGGTTTTCCAGATCACCAGCTTATTTTGCATGGTTTGGGTATAGTAATAATAACCATCTTTATAAATGCTCCAGGGATCGGCTCCTGATGGTAGCAATGGGTTTTTAAAAGTTTGCGCCAGGCCCACCTGTACGATGAACATCAGTAGCAAACTCAGTACAATGCGGTATCTTTTAATGTGTTTATTCATATTATTGTTCTCCGGAAGGTTTGTTCACCTGCAATCCTGTAGCTACTGGCACACCAAAATCTGGACTGCCATCGGTTTTAAATGTAAATTTCTGCATCCTCACGTTTCTTTTGTCTGCACAGCCCTGGTTTGTTTCTGAGTTGGCATGATAAATCATCCAGTTTTCTTTGCCATCTGGCGATTTAAAAAACGAATTGTGCCCCGGCCCATAAGCATTGCTTTGTGGCTGTTTGCTAAACACGGGTTGGGCAGACTTTTGCCAGTCGGCTTTCACCAAAGGATCACCCCCGGTTTTAAGGCTTAACATGCCTAAAGCATAATCGTCAGTTCCACAGTAGCTTGCTGAATAAATTAAAAATGCCTTATTATCCGGAGATATTAATGCCTGCGGACCTTCATTTACACCAAATCCATTCTTTTCCCAATTCAATTCCGGTTCTGTCAACTTAGTTGCTGATCCTGCTAAGGTAAATGGATTTGTCATTTTAGCTATGTAAATATTTTGTGTCAGATTTACATTGGTCACATCGGGTCTTCCGCACCACATGAAATAGCGGCTGCCATTTAGCTCGAGGATGGAACCATCAATCGCCCAGAAATCGGTATCGGCAGTAAAAATGCGACCTTTATCTACCCAGGTTCCTGTAGTGGGGTCAGCACTGCTGTTTTCGAGTACCCATGTCCGCTGACTGATATCAGCACCATTGCCGGCGGTGTAATAAATGTACCATTTGCCATCGAAAAAGTACAATTCCGGTGCCCAAACATTCCTAGAATTAGCCGTACCAGCCACCGGAACAAATACGGTTTTAGGAATGGCTGCACTCAGTTTAGACATCGCAGTGGTGGCCCATAAACTGATGGAAGTTCCGTTGGTTTGCAGGTAATAATATACCCCGTCTTTCTGGAATACCGACGGATCAGCTCCGTTCATCAAGGGGTTGGAAAAAGTACCTGCTGCTGGAGGTGGAATGACGGGATCAACCGGAATGGGGTCGTCTGTTTTCCCGCAGGAAAGACCTACAGAAATTAAAATCGCCAGTCCGATGAAATGGAGCTTTAAGTTTTTTAATATGGGGTTGTTTTTCATAGAATATGATTAAATATGTTTTTTTTTATTAATCTTCATTGCAAAGTTTTTTTCATCAATCTTGCTTAATAAAATTGCTCCTGCGTAAATCTTCTAAATCTGCGGGAAACTAAAACATGATACAGTATATCTCCCGCTGATTTTCGCTGATCCCGCTGATGAAAATTGATCTGCGTAAATCTTCTTAATCTGCGGGAAACTAAAATGTGGCACAGTATACTCTCCGCTGATTTTCACTAATCCCACAGACTAAAACTTACTTTAGCAATAACGAATCAATTAATACCTCGGATTCTGCGTTAAATTTGAATTCAAATCAATATCGCTTTGCGGGATCGGATACAACTCATGCTTTCCAACAATAAATCCGGTAAAATCTGCATCTCTGCTGGCCAAAGCCGGAGTTAAATCACCCCAACGCAACAAATCCGCCCAACGCCAGCCTTCTCCTGCCAGTTCCGTTACCCGCTCATGTTTGAGCTGAGTTAAGAATTGTGCCTGGCTTAAACCTGGTTTAGTTGAAGTAAGCGTAGCCAAACCTGCTCTTTGCCTTACCCGATCAACAAATGGATAAGCTTCTGCCGTTCTGTTTAGACCATTAAGTGCTTCTGCATACATTAAGAGCACATCTGCATAGCGGATTAAACGGTAGTTATTCGGCGAACGAAAACCTTCCTGGTTTCTCCAGTGATCGTTTAGCAATTTCCGGAACCATACGCCATTGGCATCTGGTCCGTTGCCATAGCGACTGGCGAAAGTTTGTCCGTAAACGATGGTGGCAGTTGGTCCGGCCGGATTTGCATTATTAAAAATAAAGGAAGCAGCCAAACGTGGGTCCTGCGCACCAGTGGTGGTTTTTTCCTGTAAAAATTCGTCCACAACCCACCTGCGGGCTGCTCCATCTGAATACCCAACACCCGGAGGCGCGAAAAACTGAGCAATAGATGAACCAGTGTTGTTAATTCGGGCTTCATCCACATCATCATCTGTACTTTCAGACTGGTTTTCACTGAACTGAATTTCAAAGATAGATTCACTGTTATTTTCCTTGCTGATGATAAAGTTATCCCGGTAATCAGCTGTTAGGGAGTAGATTGAACTTCCGGCACCCGTAACCAGATAGCCAAAAGCATTGGCTGCTTCCTGATACATGCGCTGTTGCAGATAGGTTTTACCCAGAAGCGCATAAGCGGCTCCTTTTGTTGCACGGCCCAAATCTGTTGCCGAATAACTTACCGGTAAATCGACCAAAGCCTCGGTTAAATCTTTGGCCACCTGTGCATAAGCTTGTTGTGTAGTGGCATTTGCAGGTACGTCTTTCGGTTGCGAGGGCGTTAACATTAAAGGCGGACGGCCATAATAAAGCGTTAGGTTGAAATAAAATAAGGCCCTTAAAAATTTGGCTTCGGCAATGATCCTTTTCTTATTGGTTTCATCCATTGGTATGGCTGGTACATTTGCAATCACCTGATTGGCCCTGAACACGCCCACAAATAGGTTAGACCAGGTTTGAGCGGTTAACCCATCGTTATAATTGGTTTGATTGAAGCGCATTAAGTTGTTTAATCCACCATCACCACCAGACCCAAAACCTTCATCAGATTTTAAAATGCCGTGGTAATACATCCATCTCGAATATAAACTGGCGGTACGGTAAAACGTACTGTAAACCGCATTAATGCCTTTTGTTGCATCATCACCTGTTTTCCAGAAACTGGAAATAGTTGGTGCATTTGGATTAACGGCATCAAAATCTCTTTTGCAACCTGAGAAGGCCATAAGTGATGCCGTTAATATGAATATATATTTTTTCATGATTTGTTTATAAATTAGAATCCTACGCTTAAACCAAATGAGATAATTCTGGATGATGGATAATTTCCATTGTCTACGCCCGGTTCCAGGTTTGCATTTGCGCCTACCACATCCGGATCCAATCCACTGTATTTGGTGAGGGTAAACAAGTTTTGACCGCTTACATATAACCTGGCACTGCTGATATTGGCTTTAGAAATGAACTTAACCGGCAGGTTATAACCCAGTTCTACATTACGTAATCTTAAGAAAGAACCATCTTCAATCCAGCGATCGGTGTTGCCCCTTGCATTTTCGTTAATGCCCTTGTCGTTCGCCGCAAACTGGTAACCCAATCTTGGGAATGTGGTAGCAGTATTGGTTGGGGTCCACGGGTTAATTGCCCTTCTGTAGTTGGAGTTTCCGTAACTATCCAGTTCCCGGAGTACGTCATTATAGAGTTTTTGTCCGAAGGCACCATAAAGCTGAACAGAAAGACTGAAATCTTTGTACCTGGAATTGAACTGTAAACCTGTGGTGAATTTAGGGAAAGCAGAACCTGCAAACACACGGTCTTTATCGTTGATATCATCATTGGTACCACCATTAACAGTATTGACATAACGGATATCACCCGGTTTGGCATAGGCACTCTGGGCTTTATGTGCATCAATTTCTGCCTGATTCTGGAAAATACCATCCGTTTTTAACACATAATATTCACCGATGGAACGGCCCACCTGCGTACGGGTATTGCCCGACTGGATATAATCTTTCGGCTGACCCGTTTCTGTATCAATCCCTAAGTTACCCAGTGATAATACTTTATTTCTTATTACACTTATATTCCCTGCAAGGTCCCATTTAAAATCGCCATCCAGTTTTGGGCGGTAGCCTAAATTTAACTCAATCCCCTTGTTTTGGATAGAGCCGATATTCACAATTGGATCGCCCTGTAAATTCCCCAGATAACCCGGCAAAGGCTGAGCAAGTAAAACATCTTCAGAAACTGACCGGAACACATCAAAGTTTACGGTGAACTGATCCTTAAACAAGGAGGCATCAAAACCTAAATTGGTTGTCTTTTTCTTTTCCCATCTTAAATCACCCGAAGCCAGTTTAGCCTGAATAGCACCTGCATTGGTGGTTTGTCCGCTGCCCAAAACTACATCTGGTGCCTGGTTTAAAAAACCGATGTATTGGTACGGACTTAAAGTATTTACACCCAGAGAACCATATGAACCCCTTAGTTTTAAATCAGATACCCAATCCACTTTAAAGAAATCTTCTTTCGAAATTCTCCATCCTAAAGCACCCGATGGGAAATAACCTGTTCGGAACTGAGGAGAGAAACGGGAATCTTTATCTGCCCGGAAAGTAAATGTAGCCAGGTATTTATCATTATAGGTATAATTTACCCTTCCCAGATAGGAATCTAACAAGCTTTTATAGATCGTACCGGAAGAAGTTCTTCCCTCACCGGCTGTAGAAGTTAAGGTATTGAAATAATCGCCTCCAAATTGTGCCAGCTTAATGCCGCTGCCGAAAGTATTATCCGTTTGCGTAGTCTGCTCGGTGTAACCCACCACCCCATTGATGCTGTGTTTACCGATTACATAGTGATAGTTTAAGGTATGCTCCAGTAAATAGCTGAGGAACTGGGAACGGTTATCACTTAACTGACTAAAATCAGGCGATTGGTTCTGGTACCACGAACCATCTTTCCGGAGCGATTTGCTCTTATCAAAGCTGGTTTCGATACCGGCATTAAAGCGATAAGTTAAGCCTTCAATGATTTTAAAATCGACGAAAGCGTTACCTAGAAGCTTGGCGAAATTTGATTTGACCGAAGTAATATTGGCAATAGCGGTTTGGTTACGGGAAAAAGTATTGATACTGGCATTTGATCCGTAGCCCCATCCTCCAGGGTTATTGGTACTGATTAAAGCATTATCCTGAACCGGGATTAAAGGCACGCTGGTAAACATATCATACCATGGATTTCCGGCAAAGGCACCACCCTGAAACGGAGATTTTGAAGTGGAAGAAGAAAAAGCCAGGTTTTCTCCGAATTTGAACCTGCCTTTGGTGGTTTCGGTATTTACCCGGAACGAAGCCCGTTCAAATTCCCTGGCAATCAGTACGCCTTTATCTTTGAAATAACCCCCGGAGATCAGGTATTTTGAACCATTGCCTCCACCGGAAATACTGGCGTTATAATCCTGAACCGATCCGGTGCGAAGCGTTTCATCTACCCAATCCGTATTGGTTCTGCCATTATAGTTGGCAACACCCGGCTGAATGGCCATTCCTGAAGCCTGATAAGCACGGGTATTGGTGGCTGCATATTCTGCAGCATTCATCATGTCGTAAGTTTTTGGTACCTGAGAAATACTGTACCTGGAGGTTACCGCTATTTTTGCGGGGCCATCCTTACCCTTTTTCGTGGTGATGAGGATCACCCCATTCCCGGCTCTTGATCCATAAATGGCAGCTGCCGAGGCATCTTTCAGGATTTGTACATCTTCAATATCATTCGGACTCACTGTGGTATTCGGATCGGCAATCATCCCATCGATCACATACAAAGGACTGGCGTTACCAAAAGTAGCCAGACCACGGATATTTACCACCGCTTCCTGACCTGGAGCACCACCATTTCTAACGGCTACGCCTGGGGTTTGCCCTTGCAATGCTTCTGGTAAAGAACGTGAGACCAGTTTTTCGGTGTTAGTGGTATTTACTGAGCCGGTAGCTCCGGTTAAATCTCTCCGGCGAATGGTTTGATAGCCGATCACGACCACATCATCCAATGAGGTATCAGCTGAAGTTAAGGTCACATCCATTACGGGATTGCTGCCTACAACAATTTCTTTAGATTGGAAGCCAATATAATTGAAGACTAAAGTGGCATTCTCCGGGACAGAGATGCTATACTTTCCATTGGCATCGGTGGCCACTACTCTGCTGCCCCCCTTTACACTTACGGAAACACCTAGCAAGGTTTCGCCAGAAGCTGCCCGCACGGTTCCGGTGATCTGCACATCACGTTGAAAAGCGTTGATTTCGTAAGCCATACGGTGGACATCGGCAGCATAACCCGGAGCAATAGCGGCTGCCATCAGCAATGGCAAAGCGAGCATTCCTTTAAGGTTACTAACCTGGTGTACGTGAAATAAACTGCGTAAATTTCTTTTTTTCATAATAGTTACATTTGGTTTTGTTGAAAAGAAGTTGGATTGGTTCTGTACCTTAAAGGACAGTTCAAAAGCGGATATATTTGGCTTTTTTTCATGGACAATGATGGATTTATATCGGTTAGCAATTCGTTAATCCTGGGAGAAGATTTAACGGAACAATGTTAGTGCTTTGCCAATCATGGCGATATAAAAATTGAATCCAATGCTATAAAAAATGTGGAATTATGCCACTCCATAAGACATGGGAAGCGATTAGCAGGAAATTTGAGATAATGATTAGTGTATTTTACACTTCGATGTGTGGCCAGCCTTACAAATGACAGGCTGGTCAAAAATCCATTACGTGGTGATGGAAATTATTTATTTTATCGTCTTCAAGAGTTACTGCTTAGCACCTATTCCTGACCAATTCCCGAAGGGTAGTCAGATTAGCATAGGCCTCACCCATGGTGTTATTGAAGTAAACAAATACCACTTTACCGTCTGCCAGCCATTCTGAAATATAGTCTGCATACTCATCAAGTATATCATCCGGGTAACTTCCTCTATAATTGCCTCCGGGACCATGAAAACGAAGGTAAACAAAATCAGTATCTGAATCTCTGACAGGCGAATTTGCCGGCGACTTATCATGGATCACCATGCCCAGCTTATACTCATCCAGAAGCTCATATATTTCATCGATGTAAAGTGATGGATGTCTGAATTCCAGGGCAATTTTCCATGCCATACCCGGATCATTTTCCCGAAGGACAGACATCAGGTACTTCAACTGTTTAAAATGATTGAGTTTAATACCTGGTGGAAACTGAACTAAAATACAAGCTTTCTTTTCTTCTATATGCGAGATGACTTCAAAAAAACGGGAAACTACATCAGGATCAAAGGCCAGATCTTTATTATGCGTAATTTCTTTTAAAAGCTTAAAGGTAAAACGAAAATCCTCGTTTACATCTAAGGCCCATTTTTTAACTGTTGAGGCTTGTGGAATTTTATAGAATGAACTATTAATTTCAATGGTATTCATTAAAGAAGCATAGTAGCAAAGCCTGGATTTATCTTTAAATGCTTCCGGATAATGAAGTTTATTGGGAACAGGCAGCAAAAGACCACTTGTTCCGGCGTAATAGTTATTAAATACAGTATCCATATCATCTAAATAACAATAGATAGATGCAAATAGTTATTGCGGATTTTGTGATTTTATTCTTATTCAATTAGTAGCCTCACATAATTTAGAATAACGAGTAAAATAAGTATAACTAAAATATACCATTGAGTTTTATTTACGCTTTTGGCGCCAAATTTCCTTACACAGATCCTGTCTACAATTAAAATCAATACAGGAAGAGGTAACCACAGCAAATTTACCCACCCCTGTAACTGCTGATCCATCCCAAGCTGGTTGATCATAATAACAGATGAAATGACTAAACCAAATAAGGCAAGCAGGCTCAATACAAAGAAAACTGTTATTTTTAATGGTCTGGATGTTGACATTATTTTTGGTTAATGCAAGGTTTTGATTTAATGAATTATAGATTTAATACTGTTAATTTAATTCCCTAACCTAACTAAATTCATTGAAAAATCTGAATCAACTAAATTATCTTGTAATAAAGTTCTGAATTTCTTTAATTACAACAGGAATGACCCACATCTTTTTTTACAAAAAATTCAAGACACTACCGGTTATTTATCTTCATGGTTTTAAAGTCGCCTCCGCTGCTATCTGCTGTAAAAAGGCCTATTTTTCCAGCTGTTCGATGGTTGAGTTTTTCGACCACCAGTGAAGGCTGGCTGGCGTGGTTGATGTACGCTTTAACGGTGGTGCCCTCCATTACTAATTTCATACTAAACCAATCATCAGGATTTGGTGGATCAATGATTTCTTTCTCAAAAACTGCATTCCGCTCCTTTCGCAGTTTTTCCCAGGTAAAATCGGGTTGTGAAATGTATTGCACCGCATGAACTCGCCGGATAGCATCTTTAGCAAAAAAATTAAAAGGACGGCAATATACCGCATCATAATGAAGATCATCGGCACCATGAAAGGCAATCCCGATAAAACTGCGCTGAAAAACGTCTTTTCCTCGCATTTCAATCTCAATGGTTCCGTTTTTAAAGTCCTTCACCGGTAGCCAAACAATACCTTCCTTCTTACTTTCCGATATTTTCAGGTAAGCTCCACTATCACTTGAAACAATTTTGATCGTTCTGTTTACGGCTTTAAGCTTTCCTTTTTTGTACAGTTTAGCAAGTTCAATGGTTTGCTGTTGCTGCCCGAAGAGTAAGCAGGGAAGTAAAATCAGGGTAAATACGAAGATAAATCTGATTCGCTTTTTCATTTAAATGCTGTTTTTAATGGTGTGATCGTTTATCTGTTCTTCCTTTATGTGAAGAACGTCTGCCTGTTTTTTGTATAAAAGTTAGTGGTGAACAGGCACCTACACAAAAATACCATGCATAAAAAAATAATCAGGACCAATCAGATAACAGAACTACCCTTTTGATAAGCATTTCTGAATGCTTTCGGGGAGATCCCGGTTTGCGATTTGAAGAAACGTGTTAAATGATTGGCCTGTGAGAATTGCAACTGATACGAAATTTCATTGATATTCAGCTGCGTATAAGATAAAAGCGACTTAATTTCAAACAGGATAAATTCATTAACCATTTCAGAAACGGTAAGCCCGAACTGCCTTTTGATGCATTTATTGAGTGTTACCCTGCTAGTGCCTAACTGCTGTGCATAATAATCGATGTTTCTGGTTTTACATACGTCATTTTGTAAAACCTCCTTAAACCTAAATGCCAGGCTATTATTTTCTGTTTCTGAAGACAACAGGTAATGCTGTGCATAAGCGCGATTGAGTTTAATTAACACCAGGTATAACAACGCCCTGATCATATGTTCGCTATCTGACTTAAATGTTTTGATCTCCATGAGCAGCTCCTGAATAATATTCGCCAGCTGTGAAAAGAAGTCGTCATTAACCTTCAGGTAGAGTGGTTTTGTTTTGTTATAGAAAAACTGCAGCCTGAAAGCAAATAATTTATCCGAGAAGAAATCAGACAGAAAGCTATCCTGAAAAAATAGGAAATAACAATCCACCTTAGTTTTGTCTAAAAACCACCTTCTTTTTTGAAATGGAGAGATAAAAACAATGGTATGATCAGTAATTTCAATGCGCTGCTGATCAAGTGCTAAATAGCCGTTCCCTTTAGCAAAAAATATGATTTCATAAAAATCGGCATCATGAAGCTTACTTTCGAAAAAATAATTCGGAATATCTTTATAAGCACCGATATCAATCAGGAGCTCAACATCATACTTATTTTTCAGAAATTTAAAGGTCTTCATTGTTAATGTATTTCATACACTATTTAAATGCAGAGATAAGCCATCGGTGCATTTGACCTCTCCCTTTGCCAGCAAACCACCCACAGCCATCCAATAGAGCTGATAAAAGTAGTCATTTGAAATTATTTTATCCGAGCTTACTTTAACGTACACAAACCCTCTCCTAATTCTTTATGGCATTACCAACTGAGATCTATTGATAAATCGTTTAACAATAACTTAGGCTATATACTTGCGCAAGGTTTTGCACTTTATACAATTTACTATTTAGTCCATTCATTTCCGGCTTTATACAAAACGTACTTCCCTCCCCCTGTAAAAAATATAGCAATGCCTGCAAACATATAGATTAGTGCAAGTTCTCCATCTAGTCCGCCGTTTTCATTAATTGTAAATGCTGACATCCCATGGGCCAGGTATATTGCAAATAACATTACAATAGCAATCATCAGCCCGGAAAGGCGTGAAAAGATACCCAAAATCAACATCAGCGGTGCCAGTACTTCACCCACTGGAACACCAACCCAAAGAAAAGCCGGCAAGCCCTTTTCGATAAGGCTCTGTTTGATAAAATCAAATCCATGGAACAGTTTGGCTATGCCGTGAAAGATCATTAAGCCACCAGTAGCGATACGCAATAACAGGATGCCAAGATCTGGCTTTAATGTACTTGAAATTTTATTCATCTTATTTGTTTTTCAGTCTTTTTATAATGGGTCGATTTTATTGATTTAACCACTCTTTAAATTTCGTTGCTTTTTCTTTGCTTACCAACACTTCTTTTTCAGGATGCGCTTTAAGCACAACCTTCAGCTTGCCATTAAAACTGTTCAGAATACGCTCGATGCTATTGATAGAAATGATAAACTGACGGTTAGCCCTAAAGAAATCATCCGGGTTCAATTCGTCTTCCAGATCGTCTAAAGAATATGATACCATCTCTTCCTGCCCAGATTTTAACATCAGCCGTGTAGATTTATATTCGAAATACACAAACGCGATATCATCTGCACTTATGGTTTTGAAACCATCGAAAGCTGGCAATAGAAAACGCTTGCGGTATATTTTTGCTTTACTGTTGATCAGGTTCAGCAACTTTTCCATATCAGGCTGTGAAGCGGCAGGATTAGTTTTTTTTAAAGCTATGGCGAGCTCCTCTTTCTGGATGGGTTTGAGCAAATAATCCAGACTATTCACTTTAAAAGCCCTTATCGCATATTCATCATAAGCTGTGGTGAATATCACAGAAAAGCTAACGGTAGTTTGCTGAAAAATATCAAAGCTCAAGCCGTCAGACAGGCGAATATCCATCAGTGCAACATCTGGTTTGGCATTGTTTTTTATCCACTGCACTGTTTCCTCAACCGAGCTTACCGTACCAACAATATGATAGGCATCCGATATTTCTGCAACCAACTGTTGCAGGCGTATGGCATTGTGTTTTTCATCTTCTACAATCAGAATGTTCATTTATTAAAATATTAGTTCAACAAAGGCAAGCCCACTTCAAAACTGTTGCTGGTTTCTTTAATTACAGGAATTTTATCAGATAAAATTTCATAACGGTTGATGATATTGTTCAGCCCAAATCCGGTTGTTGGTAAAGGGTTTGCTATGCGTTGTAAATTATTTCTCACCCATAAAAAATCAGTTTCCTTGTCAATATTAATACAAATGAGTAGCGGCATCGCCCCTGTTGCCCTATTGTGTTTAATGGCATTTTCAACTAATAGCTGCAAGCTTATAGGTGGGATATACCTGTTTATGAATTCGTTAGGAATATCCATTTCAATCTTAACATTCTCACCATGGCGGATGTGGATGAGGTAACTATACGATTTCACAAAATTGATTTCCTCCTGCAGGGTAACCAAATTCTTTTTTAGGTTGATCATCATATATCGGTTCACCTGCGAAAGATTATCCAAAAAAAGACTGGCAAGTTCTTGGTCTTCATTAATCAGGGCAGATAGCGTGCTGAAATTATTGAACATAAAATGCGGATCCAGTTGCAGTTTGAGGGATTGCAATTCAGATTGCATGGCCACTTCTTTAAGTTCCAGGGTTTTTATTTTCAGTGCTGCGGTTTCCGACATCGATTTTTTCCAATATTCGAGTAAAGCATATCCGGTGTGAAAAGTGCTTACAAAAATAGAAACAATCACACCAACCAGAAAAAACTGCCAGATACTGATGGCTTGCTCAGTATTTTCAGGCTCATCATATTCTGCCTGGTAATACAGATGTTGCAGGTAGAGCATAAGCGTGACCACAAAGATAACCAAAACCAATTGTACCAGCACACGTTGCATTGGTGCATTGTTCCATGGCAATTTTTTATCCAAAAATTTGGCAATAAACACACTGGTTTCTATAATTGCCCAAGACTGTAAGAAAACGAAAACTACTTCTTCCAGTATTTCATATACACTCATCTGCCGATACGTCTTCATAAAATCGACAAATGGATTTATTAAATAGGAAAATAAATAAACCAATACGAATACTACCAATATGGAAATGAGCTTAACGGGCCACTTTATGGGTTTCATATTTTTTGGTGTGAAATATTAAGATGGTAAAGATACATACATCAATTCCAACCGCCACCTACGGCACGGTAAAGTTCTATTTTATTGGCAATTTGGTCCCGTTGCAGTTGTGCGCTTGCCAGGCTTGCCTGCAGGTAGTTATTTTCTGCAATGATCACTTCCAGATAATTAACCATTCCATTTTTAAATAACTTTTTAGCAGTTACCATTCCTTTTTCCAATTCCTGCGCCCGCAACCTGGTATGTATGGCTTGTTCTTTTAATTTTTCTTCTTTAATCAGTGCAATAGAAACTTCGCCATAAGCCGTCAGAACCGATTGACGGAAATTAATAACGGCTTTTTCATAATCTATTTTTGCCTGTTTTTGTTGTAATTTTAAAGCACCCCGATTGAAAACAGGCTGGGTAATCCCACCGGCAAAAGTACTGAATAATGATGCAGGAACAGTGAACCAGTTGCTTACTTTTAGTGAATTAAGTCCGGACTGTGCAGATAAACTGATGCTTGGGTATAACGAAGCCTGTGCCACACCCACTTTTGCATTTGCTGAGCGCAAGCTGAGTGCTGAAGCAGAAACATCCGGACGATTTGCCAGCACCGAAACCCCATAATCCATATGAGTGGTATTGAGTTCATCATTTATGTTTTCTTGTCGGTCTATTGACGATGGATAGTTTCCACACAAAATACTCAGCGCAATTTCTTGCTGTGCAATATCCTGTCCTATCTGTGATAGTAACACCTTCACTTGTGCTAATTGTGCCGTTGCCTGTTGGATGCCCAAAGCATTGGCATCGCCATATTTGAACTGAATGCGTAATATTTGCAAGGTATTTTCACCCAATTCTATATTCCTTTTGGCTACAAAAAGCTGGTTATCCAACATCAGTAAATTATAATAGCCATTGGCTACATCGGCAACCAGCTTGGTTTGTACGGCTTTTTTTACCGCCTGGCTTTGTAAATAATCAGCCAGTGCCGCTTCTTTTTGCCTTTTGATTTTTCCCCAGATATCAATTTCCCAAGTAAGGCCTAAAGAAGTGGTAAAATCTTGTGTGGTGGTACTGGAAGTAAATTGTTGTGCCGATATCCCGGCCAAGCTGTTTTTTGATGCAGTACTTCTGTTCGCATTCATTTGTGCGTTCAACTCAGGTAAATAATTAAGTTTTACTTTTTTAAAAATAGCTCCTGCACTTTCTATATTTTGTATTGCCAATTGTATTTCGCTGTTTTTTTCAATGGCCTGATCAATTAGCTTAACTAATTTTTCGTTTTTGAAAAAGTCTTTTCTATCGAGTACAGTCGTGTCGTTCCTGCCATTTTCGGTTGTACCAAATTGAGCCGGCATTGCTAAAGCTGGTTTCGTATAATCTTTGGTTACACTGCAAGCGCCCAGCATCAGCATCATGAATAAAACAGGAAGGCTGCTTTTGTATCGTTTCATAACCGGGAGTTTACTCGTTTTCATCATTAAAATGTACTTTCATATCTTGCTTTCTGCCTGGACTAAAATATTCCTGCATACTTTGGAACAGCACAAACAAAACCGGAATAATAAATAACCCAAGCAAAACGCCGGAAATCATTCCGCCAGCGGTACTGATACTGATTGATTTATTGCCAATGGCTGAAGAACCTCTTGCAAACATCAATGGCGTAATTCCAGCCACAAAGGCAATAGAAGTCATCAGGATTGGACGCAACCGGTGCCTTGAACCGGATAAAGCAGAACGAACTAACCCCATCCCGCTCTTACGCGCCTGCAAGGCAAATTCCACAATCAGAATGGCATTTTTGGCAAGCAGGCCGATGAGCATAATTAAACCTACCTGTACATAAATGCTGTTGGTTAAACCCACCATTCCTATAGCCAAATACACACCCAGCAAACCAGTAGGAATAGAAAAAATAACTGCCAAAGGAAGCAGGTAACTTTCGTATTGTGCAGCCAAAAGAAAATAGGTAAAAAGCACACACAGTGAAAAAACAAAAATCATCTGGTTGCCTGATTCTTTTTCTTCCTTGCTTAAGCCTGTCCACTCGTAAACGTAAGATTCAGGCAGCTTCTTTTTCATCATTTTTTCTGCCGCCGCCATCGCCTGGCTGTTGCTAAAGCCATCGGCAGGAATAATATTTACGGAAATATTGTTGTACAAATTGTACCTGTTAATGAGTTCAGGGCCATATACTTTTTTCAGCGTGACCAAGGTACTGATGGGGATCATTTTGCCGTTATTGCTTTTCACAAAAACCTGGCTGAGTGAGTTTTCATCAGCCCGGTATTTTCCTTCAGCTTTAATATTTACCCGGTAAAACCTTCCGAAGCGGATAAAATCACTTGCCTGGCTACCGCCGTAAAAAAGACCAAGCGTATTCATAACATCTTTTGGCGTGGTACCAAGCTGATAGGTTTTATCTTCATCCAGTTCCATTTCCAACTGTGGAAAATCACTTCTGAACATCGTAAATGCCGAACCAATTTCAGGCGATTGATTCAGTTCAGCAACCAGCTTTTGCGCCACTTTTGAAAAGTCATCAATGTTGCCGCTCATCTTATCCTGAAGCACCAGTTCTGCACCGCTTATACTGCCAAAACCCTCCACAGGGGGCGAACGAAAAATACTCAATTCACCTTCTTTTATGTTGCTAAGCCTTTCGTTCATGGCCATCACCACCTGGTTCATATCTTTAATCTCGCCCCGGTTTTTGCTTTCTTTTAAACGGATAAAACCAATGCCATACGATGGGCCTGAACTACCGCTAATCATATCAAATCCCGATACGCTCGTCACCAGTTCTACCTCGGGCATTTTTTCAAAAGCACTGTCAATCCGGTCAATCACTCTTGTTGTGTAATCGATATTCGTACCCGACTTTAATGCTAAAGCATACATCACAAATCGGTCATCTTCTTCAGGAATAAATGATTTCGGGCTGCTGTTCATCATCCAGACAGAAAGAACAGTCATCAGGCTCAATCCTGCCAAAGCCAGCCATTTCTTTTTAATCAGCCATTTAACTGATTGGATATAACGCCCGGTCATTGTATCAAAACCAGCATTAAAGGCCGTAAAAAAGCGTTGCTTAAAATTCTGGTTTACCTCTTTTTCAGCGTTATGGTGCGTCGCATTTTTGAGCAAAAGCGCACAAAGTGCAGGGCTTAAGGTTAAGGCATTCAATGCCGAAATAAGGATGGCAATTGCTAAGGTAAAGGCAAATTGTTTATAAAAAATCCCGGCCGGGCCATCCATAAAACCAATGGGTAAAAATACTGCCGACATCACTAAGGTAATGGAAACAATGGCGCTGGTAATTTCTCCCATGGTGGCAATAGTTGCTTCCTTTGCAGGTAAACCTGTTTTTTGCATCTTGGCGTGAACCGCTTCAACCACCACAATGGCATCATCTACCACAATGCCAATCGCCAGTACCAGCGCAAAAAGCGTAAGCACATTCATTGTGAAACCCAGCAATTGCAGGAAAAAGAAAGTACCAATAATGGCTACAGGCACAGCAATGGCTGGAATAAGGGTAGATCGGAAATCCTGCAAAAACAAGAAAACCACTATAAACACCAGCATAAAAGCTTCGATAAAAGTGTTGCGAACCTGTTTGATAGATTGATCTAACCGTTCTTTCACACTTTGGATTATATGGTATTCAACGCCTTTGGGAAAACGCTTGCTAAAGGTTTCCAGCTGTGCCCTCACGGCAGTTTCTATTTCGTTGGCGTTAGATCCGCTTGCCTGTTGAATTCCAATGGTAACTGCCGGGAAGCCATTCTCCTTGTTATCACTACCATAAAATGAGGCTCCAAATTCAATTCTTGCCACATCTTTCAGGCGAAGCATCGCACCATTAGGATTGGCTTTAACGACAATCTTTTCAAAAGCCTGGGCAGTGTTCAGTTTCCCTTTATACTTGATGGTATATTGCATTGGTGCATCCGACTCTTCACCCAATTTTCCGGGTGAGGCTTCCAGGCTGCTATTGGCAATAGCATTGTCTATATCTTGCGGTACAAGGTTGTTGACCGTCATTTTTTGCGGGTCGAGCCAAATGCGCATCGCATAATCCTTCGAGCCAAATAGCTGTACGTTACCAATTCCCGGAATGCGTTTCAGGCTGGTAATGAGGTTAATTTTAGCATAGTTCTGTAAAAAAAGCTCATCATATTTAGCCTTGTATTTACTCGAAATATTGAAGAACATGATGTTGCTGTTCTGTTGCTTGGTGGTGGTAATCCCGGCCCGTATTACTTCAGCCGGAATAAGACTGTTTACCTGCGCTACACGATTTTGAACATGTACAGAAGCCTGGTCAGGATCAACACCCTGCTTAAATACAATTCGCAAAGAAAAAGCACCATCACTACCTGCAGAAGAAGAGATATACTGCATATTTTCGACACCATTAATGGCTTCTTCCAGGGGCGTAATTACCGAACGGATTACACTTTCGCTGTTACCGCCCGGATAAGAACCTGATACCGTAACCGTTGGTGGTGCAATATCCGGGAACATGGTAACCGGAATGCGTTGCATACTCACCAAACCCAGTAAAACCAACATGATCGAGATTACGGTAGCCAAAACCGGCCTTGTAATTATTTTTTTCAGCATCTTGAATGAGATAAGGAATTGTTATTTTTCAGGCGTGATTTGTTCGCCTTCCTGAATGAGGGTTAAATCTTTGGTCACAATTCTATCGCCGACATGTAGGCCGCCGGAAACCAAGTAATTATCACCACTTTTACCGTTTACAGTTACCGCTACACGCTCGGCTTTATTGTCTTGGGTTAAGCGGTAAACAAAAATTTTATTTTGTACATCCAGCGTTGCCAAAACCGGCACTAAAATCACATCCTTATAATTTTCGGGCAACACAACCCTTCCGGTATTGCCGGAGCGCAAAATATTTTCCTTGTTACTGAAAATTGCCCTTACACTGATGGCACCAGTTGCCTTGTCAAACTGTCCGTCAATCATCTGTATTCTTCCGTGATTGGCAAATGCATTTCCATCAGCCAGCATGAGCTTCACTTTAGGCATAGCTGAAACTTTATCCTGAAAAGATTTTGCTTCACTCCGTGAAATGAAGCGCAAGTAATCTTTTTCGGTCATTGAGAAGTAGGCATATACCTCACTCACATCAGATAAAGTGGTGAGCGGAAGTGCATCTCCTTTTGATACTAAGTTCCCGATACGTTTGGGAATACTTCCGATATAGCCAGAAACAGGTGCTTTAATTATAGCAAAAGCCAGATTTACTTTAGCCACTTCAACTAAAGAAGCATTTTGAGCTACCTGCGCTTTTGCATGCTCAAAATTAGCCTGAGCAGCTTTAAGCTGATAATCAGAAACCACATTACTTGTGCTGAGCTCCTTATTTTTTTCGAGTTCTAAAGTTGCATTAGTAAGTGTAGCTTTAGCCGCATTGAAACTTGCTTTCGCCGTATTGAGCTGTTCTTTCAGCGCGTGGTCGTTAATTTTGAACAAGGGCTGTCCGGCTTTAACATAAGCACCTTCATCAACAAATATTTTTTCGATATAGCCATCGGCCTGCGAACGAATATCAACCATCACCTTACCTTCTATCCGCGCCGGATAATCGGTATCAATATTCGCGTCTGATCGTTGAAGAGTTAAAACAGGTAACTTTTTTATCGCCGCTTGCTTTTCGCTATCCTTTTTGCTCCCACAGCTTACCAGGAAAGAACAAACTGCTATTCCAATAAAAACAACATAATTTTTTAAACCAGCCATATGATTGCACTAAATAATGGTGCAAATGTGGCTATAAGTAAGGGCGGCTGATTTGATTATTTACCCGAAGCGGAAGAAATGGGGTTTGAAGCTGATTTATGGGATAATGAGTTTTGGAAATCATATATTAAGCCAGCAGGTATGGAAATTCATCTTATTGTTCATTGTTATTGTTAGGTCCAATTTATGGTGGCCATATGCACAGGGTAAGAAGAAAAATAAAAAACCCGATCTAATGCTTTCAAGAAAGGTTTTACCTTCAGCAGGAAATCGAACTAAAATCGGCGTTTCTGCTCAATCATGGTACATTAGGGCATTCTACTTTTATCAAGGGCATAGAAATCGCTTAACCAAATGGTTCCCTTCAGCCTTCTTAAATAAGTTACCCAGGTGATGGAAAAAAAGCCGTCTCCACAAGCTGGAGACGGCCTCATCTTCATTTACATAAAATGGATGATTGAGCAGTGTCTTACAACACGGAGCTATTGGTGAATTTTACCTTGTAAGGCCATTGGTCATCATTGGCTTCATTTTCATCCCATGGATGTGGTGCATAGCTAGTCGGCGCTCCGGTTACAACATACCATAATTTTACTGTGCCAGCCGGCACGGTAAAGCTGCTGGTGGCATTGTTGGTCCACATGCCGCTATACCGGCGTTCTCCTGTATTTAAAATCGCAACATATCCATGGCGCCAACCGGCTCTTGCCGGATTTGCCACCTGGTTATACCCGGGCGCATTAACCATACCGGTAAACACGGTTGATACAACCGTACCTGCGGCCGGAACGGTTAAAGGAATAACATTGTAACCAGTAGTACCCGGGGCACGATTATAGGCTACCTGGTAGCTTCCGTCCGTCAGCCTGGTATAATTCCACGTTTGGGCGCCATGGTAATTGGCACCATAAGACCGGAGTGAAGGAATATCCCAGGTCACAAATCTTACCGCCTGATCGTAAATTTCTCCATTAAAAGTAGCCACATCAATACCATTGAGCCGCATATATGCCTGGATAGGATCTTCCGGTTGGCGAGACTCACGCCATAATCTTCCGACAAAATTGCGCCCTCTTTTAAATTCCCAATAGTAGAGGATAAAGTAACTGGCATAACGGTACCATTCATGGTGAACATGGCGGTGATAATTATCCTTGTAAACAGTGAAATCATATGCGGTAAAAACCGTTGAAGGATAGCTCTGGAACCCCTGGAAATTAGCCGTTTGTTCCCAGAAGCCGTTACCGCCATTGCCACCAAACCCATAGCGAAACCCGCCAACACCCTGGTCAGCAAAAACCTGGTATTGGAAACTATGTCCAATCTCATGACCGATGACATGGCCAACCGGCTGCATGGTAGCTGGACTAACCCACAGGGCACCAATAACGTTATCATAGCCCGAACCAGTAGCCAGCCATTCCGTTTGATAATTGATAAAGATCATCATCTTATATTTATTCAGCTTGGATGTAGCTAAATTAGCAAATCCTAATTCAGTTACATTTAATTGAAAAAAGCCTTCCGCTTTGCTCAGCAGGTCGGTAATATTTACCCGGTATGCGGCTGGCACGGCCGTTGAATTCGGATCGTTACTGCCATAGCCTTTGGCCCAGAAAACAATGAAGTGATCGGAAGAGCGGGATCTTGACCAACTCCATGTGCTAGCCGAATTATTAAAATCATTTGAGCGTAGTTCCATCGGAATATAGACATCCGGAGCTGCAGCTGCAAGTGCTGCTGTTGTGGCCTGCTTTTGCGGTTTAGTTAGCGGAGAGGGCTGAATGGATTTAAATTCATCCTTACAGCCTGATAATATCACAATGATCAGGAATAATAAAATTTGTTTTTTCATTTTGGTTTTTGTTTGATTAGGTTTATAGATTGATTAAATTTCATCACACAGCATGCTCATCTTTAGGTTGTTGATTCCTCAGAAGATAAACAGGCTTTTCGCGAAAAATATTTTTATGACGGGTTAATGCTTAAAATAACAGATTTTACCATACACGTCCATATGCAGAATAAAAGTGGTAAGGCGTGGGCCCGCTTGATTCTATGGTTGATTACAGTGTTGTATAAAAAATATTTAATATTTTAAATATACACTAGAAAAGGCGACTATGCTGATCGTATATTAACAACAAGTTATACATAATTGACCTATTTGTTAGTCAATGATCATAACTGTTTTACGGCAAACAGTAAAAAACAGGTTCCGGGGGAAGAGCACTGAGATCACAAAGAATAGTATTGGTGAAGATGAACAGAAATTTTGATGGGATACTTTAGTATACCTATCTTTAAAATCCAAAACACCAAAATGAAAGATACCACAGTAGCCGTATACATTAACCGTCTCTTCCCACAATTTGAACCTGCACTAAGGGATATCCTTAATGAAAATGCCTTGCTTAAAGATTTTCGGGGAGGAGATATGTTGATGCAGACCGGGCAGAACATGCGTTCAATGAAAACTTTGAGGATCTGGATACGAACCAAACTTACTTTGTTCATTGTGCCGGCGGTTACCGATCTGTAATTTTCAACTCCATCATGAGGGCAAGAAGATACCATAACCTGATCGATGTGGCCGGTGGGTTTAAAGCCATTAAAGAAAATAGTCCTATCCCTACCACTGCATTTGTATGCCCAGATACCCTGAAATAAATCAATGGTCAGCTCAGGTCTATACCAGTGCTGACCTTGTCCCTTTAATGGGCAAACTCGAAAATACCCTTATAATATTTAATTTAAAATATGATGATTGATTTTATTAAACAACCCTGGCCCTGGTATTTTTCGGGTATAATGATCGTGTTGATCATGCTGATATTGCTTTTTTTTGGCAAGTTATTTGGCTTCTCTGCTAACCTACGCACCATTTGCAGTATGGCAGGAGCAGGAAAAAAAGTAAAGTTCTTCGATTTTAAGTGGAAAGATCAGGTTTGGAACCTGATGTTCTTAGCCGGTTCTATTTTAGGCGGGTTTATCGCTACGCATTACCTGAGCGAACCAGCGCCAATCAAGCTCTCTGCAGCAACTATTGCCGATTTAAAACAATTGGGGGTAAAATTTGATGGTGGCCTGAATCCAGCTGATCTCTTCTCTCTCGAAGCCATGAAAGATTTAAAAACACTCGGCATCTTACTCATTGGAGGACTGCTTGTAGGTTTTGGCTCCCGCTATGCAGGCGGATGTACATCAGGCCACGCCATATCCGGGCTCTCCAACCTGCAGCTACCTTCACTCGTTGCGGTAATTGGTTTTTTTATAGGAGGCCTGATCATGACTTTTCTGATCATGCCATTCATCTTCTAAACCCACAACAATGAAATTTATCAAATATATTCTGGCCGGAACACTTTTCGGCATCATCATGACCAAATCTGAAGCTGTTTCCTGGTACAGAATACAGGAAATGTTTCGTTTCCAGTCCTTCCACATGTATGGAATTATCGGTACTGCAATCGTACTTGGTGTAATCGCTGTATTGCTCATTAAAAAATTCAAGATCAGGGATATCTCCGGAAATCCAATCCGCTTTCATGATAAAGATCAAGCGTACCGCAAATACCTGATGGGAGGAACCATTTTTGGTTTAGGCTGGGCACTAACTGGCGCATGTCCGGGGCCAATGTTTGTTAACCTCGGTAGCGGATATGCCGGGATGGCAGTGGTTATCCTGGGTGCCCTCCTCGGAACATATTTATACGGTGTGATGAAAAACAAGCTGCCACATTAATGATTAAACATCACCCGATGACAAAGCTTACTATAATAATAGACCAGAACGAGCCAAGTCACGTTATATCAATTGGTGAGAAATAGGATTTACCAGATGAAACCTGAAATAAACGCTGAAGAAAAGCTTAAGGCCTTTTCAAGTCTTGGAAAATATCTGTCATGGATCGGATTGATATCCGTTGGCATGATGTGTTGCCTGGTTCTCTTGTTAACAGGCTTTCATTTTCCGAAAACGCTTTACACGAATACAAACAATCAATTATCTTCAAAAAACCAATTAAAGCCTGAAACTGGCCGAGTTGCAGGGCCTGGCTATTGGATGGCGCCTGACACCATTAAAATACAGGATAAACCCGATGCAGACCTGATCAGATATGGGAGAAATTTAATGGTGAATACGGCATCTTATTTAGGGCCGCAAGGTACAGTAGGAAAGCTCGCAAATGGTATGAATTGTCAAAATTGCCATTTGGATGCAGGAACCAAACCTTTCGCAAATAATTTTTCCGTTTTTTATGTAAACTATCCAAAATGGAGCGTAAGAAGCTGCAGAAAAGAAGAAGCTTTTGAACGAATTGATGAGTGCTTTGAGAGAAGCATGAACGGGATGGCACCAAAAAGAAATTCAAAAGAAATGCAGGCCATGTTGGCCTATTTAAAATGGGTTGGAGAAAAAGTAAGTTCAGAAACGCCACTTGCTGATCATTCGGTAAAAAAAGTTCCCTATTTAAATATTCCTGCAGATCCGATCAAAGGAAAAATTGTGTATACTTCCAAATGCATGAGCTGCCATGGTAGCGAAGGTAAAGGAATGGCAGCTCCAGGCGGAAAAGATTATATTTACCCACCCCTTTGGGGGCCTGACAGTTATAATGATGGTGCGGGGATGTTCAGGCTTGGAAATTTTGCTGGTTTTGTCAAGAACAATATGCCTTATGGTTCAACTTATCTAGATCCGAATTTAAGCGACGAAGAGGCCTGGAATGTGGCGGCATATGTAAATGCGCAGCCTAGGCCTCATCTTAACCCGAAAAATGATTATAAAGATATCTCAACAAAACCTATCGATTATCCTTTTGGGCCATATGCAGATGCTTTTAGTGAGAAACAACATAAATATGGGCCTTTTAGTGAAATAGCAAAACAACACCCTTTTAAAAACAAAAAGATAACATGAAAAAATTATTAATCTTCGTTTCCTTTATTTTAATTACAGCCATTTCTTCGGGCCTGTATGCACAAGAAAAAGCTAATAACTATGTGGGCGCCATCGCAAAAAAGAAAACGTATAGCGCCCTTTATGTACTCAATAGTGCCGATGAAAAACACATCTCTGCGACACTTAGGAATATGAATAATGCCCTGGAAGATCCAAGATTAAAGGGAAAATTAGCATTAGAATTGATTGCTTTTGGAGATGGCGTGGCGGTTTACCTCAAAGATGGAAAATTTCTTGATCAGCTTAATTTACTCAGGAACAAAGGTGTGTGCTTAGCACAATGTGAGAATACCATTCGTGAGCGCAAAATTGATAAATCGGGTTTGTTTGATTTTATAAACTATGTACCCAGTGGTAATGGAGAAATAATCATCCTTTCGGCAGAAGGCTGGGCAATTGTTCATCCCTAAAATCGCCTGTTAAGCGTATACATAGATCAGCATAGTCATGATCTAACGCCTCTTCATGGTTACCTTTTTTTCTGCGTCCTGCTGCTTCATGATACGTATTGATTGTTATTTTTCTTGTTTATTTAGCCTAAATTTTATCCATTAAAATGCTAATTTTCTTGGTTTAAAGTCTTTGATGTGAAATTCAAGCTGAACGGTATCATCCCAACCCTATATTTTCTCAATGCATGGCTTGATTGATGTTTTTTTGATTTGAAAGGCCAAATTAAAATCAGCATTTGTGGCATTTCTAAAATTTATCATACCTATAGATATTTTATACATTAGCTACCATCAACCAACTTTTAACTTTTTTTTTGAAAAGACTAAAAGATTTCCCACTTCAACATCCAAATATACAGCTATTTGTACAGCGATAATAAAGTATTACCACAAACCCCCACAGGCCATACACTGTTAGTTAAATCATTAGGCTAACATATGGAAAGAAGACAATTTATGGCTAAATCCGCGATCAGCTCCGGAAACGACTTATCTGGCACTTTTTATCTACATCATAACTTTCTCCCAGTATATGGAATACTCAATAGCTATTTCTGAATAAATAATAAAGTTTTTTGACCTTTCCAAAATCCTGCTCACCGGCTCTCGTAAAATAAGTTTTAAATAATTCCTGAATTTTAATTGCTGAAATCCTTCCTGAACGTCCTGGACAATGTACTTCATAAAAGATAGGAGAATAAAATTTCAGGTCTTTAATCCCATCTTTGGTAATCAGCTTAAACAACGGGCCACCTCCATCAAATAGCTGAACAGGATTTTTACCTTTCACTATAGGACAACCCTCGCCATCTATCGCATCATCTTTAATATGCCATATTTGTTCGTTCATCAGGTCTTTCCAGAACGTAGTTAAACTTTGCTTATCAACAACCATAACTTTTAAAAGCGTATTGATTGAGGGTGCCTGATCAATTGCCGTGTAATTTACACGTGCAATGGCTTTTGCAAATGCTTTTGGTACATCAACATGGGGTGTTTCAATTAAATTCCGATATCTGTAGGTATACATATTAATGGTATCACCTTTCTTACTTACAATGAAGTAATCGGGATATTCATAAATATTTTGAAGGTGTGATAAAACGATTGTGCTATCAGCATTTTTTTCAAAAAAATCAAATAACGGCGCAGACTGATGTTTTTGGGCATAAACATCAACTACATTCAACGTATTAAAGCATATTACAATCAGTAATAATACCAGCTTTAAATAATTTCTATTTACAAATGGTTGTTCCGGCATGATAAGCATCATAATCTTTATATTTAAGATAACGGTAAGATAGGTCTTCTTTTGTTATGGAGATACCGGATCTACCCAAAGGAATGAGATCATCCATGTTTTTATTGGTCCATGATGGCGAATCTTGAACACCGCTCCAAACCAGGCTATATGCATCCTCAAGCGTTAGACCATATGTTTTCTTCGATATTGCTTCGACTTTCCTTCGGGAAAATGGCCTTTAAAGCACCATGAGCCGAACAAACCTCGAACAACTGTCGAACAAGTGCCATTCAACCAGACAAATCAGGACAATTCCCGACATTGCCCGGTGCCTCTGTGGTATTAAAAGATCTGTCTTTTACCTTCACCCTGCCATCATATGGTGAACAACAGATTTTAAGTATAGCAGAAATAAAGTCATTTGAAAAGGAATCCCGCGTGAATGCTTCTTGAACCGGTAGCCGGTATAGTTAAACCAGCCTAAGTTCATTGGAACGAAAATCTTCAATCTCCCCCTGCTTAGGCCATGGAGATGAAAACAGTTAAAACTTAAGGTGATGCAGATGGCTGAAAGCTATCTGGCAGATGTCACAAATTCCCCTTTTTCGGATGCAATCTGATTTCCCCATGTCGTAATGGTGTCTAATACCGGCAGGAATGTTTTTCCAAAATCGGTCAGGCTGTAAATCACTTTAACGGGCGGCTTTTCGCCATATACTTGTCTGCTGACCAGGCCATCTTTCTCCAGCTGTTTTAACTGCAAACTTAAGGTCATTTCAGTAATGTGGGGTACCGCTTTCCGAAGTTCATGATAACGTTTTTCGCCATCTTTCAGGTGATACAGAATAACGGCCTTCCATTTACCCCCTATTAAATCCATCGCCAGGCTTACCGTACAGGGATAAATTTTTCCTTCTAATTTAATCGCATCAGCAATACATTCTGTTTTCATTAGATTATTTTTAACCTATCGTTTTGGATAGTTATTGCAAATCTAATCTACTACAGATAGTTTTGCAACTATAATTATGATAGTATGGCATTAATCATTTTAGCACACCCTAATTTCGAAAAATCTTTTGCCAATAGCGCAATTATAGCGGTATTGAAGAACAGTAACCTGGAATTGGAAATCAGGAATATACATGATTTGTATCCAGATTACAATATAGATGCAATAGCAGAACAAGAGGCATTATTGCGACACCAGACTATCGTTTTCCAATATCCCATTTATTGGTATAACATGCCGGCTATTTTAAAACAATGGTTTGATGTGGTTTTCGACTATCAGTTTGCCTACGGCTCCAGGGGCGACAAACTCAAAAACAAAAACTTCCTGCCCAGCTTTACCGTTGGCGCACCTGAAAATGAATACCATACACTGGGCGACCATCATTTTAGGGTTTATGAATTTTGCAAAAACCTGGAACAGACAGCTTACTATGCACAGATGAACTATATCAATCCCATTTATTTCCATGGAACATCTTTAGCCGCTGGTTACACAGCGGATGAGGTAAGAGAAAAAGCTGAAGCACATGCCCGTAAGTTGGCGGCTAAATTGACTGAATTGGATTAATAGACAAAAGTTATTATTTTAAGGAATAAAGAAGATTTTGGTAGGTGTTGTGCAATTAACCTGGCCAAACAGGCTTTTTATTAAAAAGAATGCGGAGACATTTTTTATTAGGGTGCAACGATAAATACAATAAGTTGTCCTATCTTAAACTGTATTCATTTCAGGTTGTATTATGGGGAGATATCCATTGTTGATTTTTATATTTTTATGTTTTTTTAATACGGCTTTCGGGCAGGACGATCCCATTCAAGCAGCTACTTATCATTTCCAGGTTAAAGAGGGCCTATTCACCGGCAACGGATCAGATACGCTTAAAAAGTATATTCAACAAGCCCAGTTCTTCCTCATTGGAGAAGAACATAACATGAAAGCATTACAGGATTTTACAACGGCCATCATCCCCTTTCTTAAAAGCAGCGGATATCAAAACCTTGCGCTCGAAATCGGGCCGTTTTCCGCAGAAAAAATAAGGGTGATGTATCAAACCAAACAAACCATCACCGATTTTAATACCAGATATGATTCTGATGTCAAAGGATCACCTTTTGGCTTTTTTGAAGGGAAGGAAGAAGAACAATTCAGCAACCAGGCCTTTAGAAACGGATTCAGGCTCTGGGGCCTGGATTTTGAAAATTATAATGCAGCACTCTTTATCCTGGATGAGCTCTACAGCTTATCAAAAAAAAGCAGCGAACTGGATCGCTCGTATCAAGCTGCCCGACAGCTCGTGATTGCAGAATATGCAAAGGATAGAAAGGATCAGACATACAATCTTCCCGGGAATCTGCTGCATGCCGCAACTGTACAAGCTTTTTTTAAGCGGGTAGCCACCACACCCCAAGCTAGGTACATCATCAGTCAGCAACTGCGCTCGTGGCACATATACGATGCGCAAAGCCGGAAGAACTGGTATGCCAGGGTTAAAAATATGAGAGATAATTTCATGCTGCACTATAACCGGGCACTGGAGACGAATAAAAATCCAAAAGTATTTGTTAAAATGGGGGCTGTGCACCTGGCGCGGGGAACCAGTTCCAGCGGATTTGAGGAAGTGGGACAGCTGATTGATGAATTAGCCAAAAAGAATAAAAAGAAAGTTTTTTCTGTGATTTCATTTGCGCGGTACCGCATTGATGCCCAAGGTAAACTGGTGGATTTACTGGAAGAAGCAGATGCAGAACTGCTCAAATATACCACTACAGCTAGCTGGAGCCTGATCGATTTAAACCGGTTAAGAAATGATGCAAAGCAGGGAAAGCTGAAGCTTTCTGAAGCGATGCGATCTTATATGGAACACTATGATATGATGCTGATTCCACCCGCCACCCCATCCATGACCCCAAATGTTCATCGTTAGTGGCAACCTGATCCGGAAACTATGCTTCAGATAGTCAATAACAGGAGCCGCGATCGTATGGCTCCTGTTATTCATATGTAATCAGGCTTTATTTGGAAGCCGCAACAAGCAACACCGCATCTGCCGCCACTTTTTCCCCGTTGCCTGTAATTTCCACGTAGGGTTTTCCATTTCCGGAAAAAATGTAGTCGCCCAGCTTTACCCATTCGCCGGAGGTCTGCCCCACTACCTTCACATCATCATCCTTTATGGCCACTTCCTGAAGCCTTTTTCCGTCAAATACTTTTACAGCGGTGACCGCCTTTCGTTCCGGAAGCTTGGCATAATAGGTGTAGATTTCGTAACGGCCTTTAATATTCAGATCGGGATAATAACGGATGAAGCTGCTGCTGTCGGTATGGCCGTCAGACAGGAAATAATCCGGGCCGTAACCACCCCTTTTTTGTACTGACCACTTCCCGGATACTTTTACCCTGGAAGAATCACTGTTGTCGATCAATACATCCGGTGCACTGCCATCAGCCAGCGGATTTTCCTTCAGCTGACGCTGAAGAGCGGCCACATCAATCCGCTGAACCGCTGATTTTCCGTCAATTGCCTTTACCGCGGCAAGGGCAGCAGATTGTCCCAACACCATAAATACCGGCTCCATACGAATGGAACCATAGGCAATATGGGTGGCAGAAAGACAAACCGGCACCAACAGGTTGGCTGCCTCTTTTTCTTGAGGCGTAATGGCCCGGTAAGCAATGGGATAAGGGCCAAAACCACCTTCTTCTACGTTGCCTTCATTTTTAACCATGCCATTTACCACCAGCCGCTCGCAGTTATGAGAATCCATGGTGTACGCCGCCATGCCGATGCCGTCCTGTACCATTTCCCGGCCTTCACAATGGTGCTGGGTCATCACCAGCGCACCTTTCATTCGCCTGGCTTCGCGCACGTAAAGCTGATGTGTCCAGTTTTCATTATCCATATACTCATCCTTGGGATATCCCCACTCGTTCATCTCTGCCCGGATGTGTTCCGGAATGCGCGGATCATGGCCCACAAAGTAAAGTAAACCCTTGGTATAATCGGTATGGGCCGACCATATTTCCTGCCGCTTCCGGTAATCTGCATCCGGATAATCCCAGTTCATGCCGATCATATCCGTCGAAAATCCGTTGCGGTTATTGATATCCGTTTTTTGGTTGGGCATCCTGCTCCAGATGAACACATCCTGTAATGATTTCCAGGTTCTTTTTTCCATCTGGCGGATCAGCAGTTCGTAACGCTCGGGCTGATAATGGGCCGGTTTGGTGATCGGGATCCGGTTTTTGGGGTCGTTACTGAGGCAAATCCTGAAATTGTAGGCTTGTACCTTATTATCGCCACTTCCCTTTTCGGCCAACTGCCCCTTGGTGATACCCCAGAGCAAACCGCTTTTCGCATCGCCTTTAACTTTGTAAGGATCAATCCCATCCGGAAGCTGGTGACCATTGGTGAGCTGAACGCCGTTAAAGGTTTCACCGTAGGCGGTATTGGCTTCCCTTCCCACCACGTAGGAAACACCTGCCCTGGCCATTACATCGCCTTCATAAGAACAATCAATAAACATTTTCGCTTTCACGCGGCCAACCGAACGGGGACCGGTTGATTCGAGCAGGATTTCAGTAATCACATTACCCTGTTTTTTCACTGCGGTTACCCGGTGCTGGTACAATACGGGCACCTTTGCCTTTTTAAGGTAAGTATGGAAGATATCTTCAGCCACATGAGGTTCAAAAATCCATTGCTCAAATTGACCATAATGCTGCCCTACCCGCCTGTAGAAATCAAGCGCGATTCCACTAATGGCGTATTTATTCCCGATATCAGTTAAGCCCAGTCCGCCGGAACTCATTCCACCCACGTGTTTTCCGGGTTCAATAAGCAATACCGATTTTCCGTATTTAGCGGCGGTATAGGCGGCCACTACCCCTGCTGAGGTAGCACCGTAAATACAAACATCATAACTTTTATATAAGGTTTGCTGTGCCTTCAGGCTGTTCAAAGTGATCAGCAGACCTAAAACGGTCAATTTGATTTTATTGCTCATCTTTAATATTTAGGGTTTTGAATCAGTTTCGGGTTGGTGACGGTTTCAATGTTTGGAATCGGCCAAAGGTAATCTCTGCCGGTATCAAACACCCGGGTTTCAATCACCCGCATATCTGCCCGGTTGGCCACGTTGTTATAATTGGCGAGGCCGTTTTCATCGATCTGTGGCGGACCGGCCAGCAGGCCTCTTTGTACCCGGCCATAAAAATTGCCGGTCATGGCTTTATCGGCAATGCGCCATCTTCTCAAGTCAGACAGCCTGAGCCCTTCCATCGCCAGTTCATACAAACGTTCCTTACGCACCAGGCTTCTGAATGATGCGGTGCTTTGTCCGGCCGGGATAAGGGGCATGTTCACAGTGGGTCTGGCCCTTACCAGGTTAATGGCATCATAGGCCGACTGGTCAAGCTGGCCAAGCTCATTTTTGGCTTCGGCATAAATTAACAGTACTTCGGCATACCGGATCTGGATCACATTGATCTCTGAATTACTGCGGTCGGCCTTATCATCCAGGTCGACATATTTTTTCCAGCAATAACCGGTAAAGGTGGCAAAGGCATTCAGTGCATCCTGGTTATCCACGCGTGTGGCCGGAGTAGTATTGTAATTCCAGCATTTTACGCTATCGCGATGGGTTTCAAACTGGTAGTTGTAAAAAACAGAACCCGGCACCGCAATGGTGAAGGTAAGCCTCGGGTCTCTGTTCTTGTATGGTGCTTTCGGATCAAACAGGGGCGACTGGTCGATGTTAAGACCATCGGTGCAGGGATATACATCAACCAGCGATTGCGAGGGCACTTTATTGGTAAAACCCAGTCCGTTTCTGGAAAGCAGCGCATTTGGGGTGGAATGTGTTTTCGTTCTGGATGCCTTGAGGTACTGGAAAGCCCAGATGATTTCAGGAGAGCTTTGCCCGGCATAAGAAAACAGTGTGCCGTAGTTATTGTGCAGGCTATATATTTTCAAATCCATGACGGCCTTTGCCGCTTCTGCAGCCTCTGCCCACCTGGCATTGTTTAATGCCGTTCTGGCTTTAAAAGCCAGGGCCGTACCCCTCGTCGCCCGCCCTACATCAGCACCTGAATGATTAAGTGGCAAATCTGCAGCGGCTTCTGTAAACTCTTTTAATATAAATTCCACAATAGCTGCCTTTTCTGTTTTGGCTACCTGGGCAGTTTCGAGTGTGAGCACATTGGTGATCAGGGGCACACTGCCGAAATAATCGGTCAGGTACTGGTAGGTATAAGCCCTTATAAAACGTGCTTCAGCCTTTGAGCGGTTGTAGATGGCCACCGTGGATTTGTCCTTAACCTTGTCAATATTATCGAGGATGAAATTACATTTTGCAATGACCTTGTAGGCTTCTGTCCATACGCTGATCGCCAGACCGTTATTGCTGTCCTGGTTTCCTTTGCCCAGGCTTTGTAATGGGCTGTTGTTGCGGTCCCAGCCGATATCCGTACCATTATCCAGGAGCAGGTTCAACGGCATGTTATCCAGCGGAGTGTAATTGGCATAACGGTATAAACCATTCACCGCCAGTACGAGTTCGTCCTGATTGCTGAAATAGGTTTCATCAGAGGGGCCACTCAACGGTGTTTTATCCAGATAATTTTTCTGGCAGGATGATAATCCGAGCAGTAAAAAAACAATGATCGAACAGTATATTTTATTTTTCATGTGTGTTAAAATTAAAAAGATGCTTCTAAACCAAAACTGTAAACCTTTACCTGCGGATAGATATTTCCGGCACCCACAGGGGCCTCTACGTCATATCCCTGCCAAAAGCGATCGAAAGAGCCCAGGTTTGATCCATTGGCAAAGACCCTGATCCTTTTCAACGCCACCTTCTGCGCGATGCTCACCGGAAGGGTATAACCGATCTGAACATTCTTTACCCGCACATAGGATGCATCTTTCAGGAAATAGGTAGACACCTGTTCGTTATTGGTTTCACCAAAGGCCAGCCTGGGGTATGCGGCATTTGGATTGCCGGGTGTCCAGCGGTCTTTATTGTCCTCGCGGATGGTTCCACCGATGGCTCCGCCCACATTAAAAGGCAAGATACCAGGCCCCGCCAGATAACCATTGGCCTTGCCCACGCCCTGGATCACCACTGAAAAATCAAAGCCCTTGTATGAACCGCCCAGATTGGTGGCAAAGGTATAGCGTGGAATGGTGCTGCCCATCACGATCTTATCTGATTCGTTGATGATATTGTCGCCGTTCTGATCAACATATCGGATATCACCTGCCTTAACTGATCCAAATTGCTTGGCATGGGCAGCCACCTCGGCATCAGAAGCAAACAATCCATCTGCCTGGTAACCAAACAGGGAAGCAATGGGATAACCTTCCCGGTTAACAGTTAAACCAGTCTGATTAATTCCCCGCATGTCGATAATCTTATTTTTCACATCGGAGATATTGACACTCACATTGTAATTAAATTCGTTCAGCTTTCCCCGGTAAGCAAGTCCCAGCTCCCAGCCGATATTATCCACCACCCCTGCATTCTGGTAAGGCTTTTCAAAGCCCACAATTAAGGGGATATCCAGCGGTAACAGGATGTCGCTCGTTCTTCTCCGGTAATAGTCGGCCGTGATGTTCAGGTTCTTAAAAAGGGTCAGGTCCAAACCAATATTTTTTTCTTCGGTACTTTCCCATGAAATGAGCTTGTTGGCCAGGGTATTTAAGGCCGCCGTATTCACAATCTGCTTTCCAAGTGTATAAGATTCCAGTAAAATGGTGGTAATGGAGGGATAGGTACCGATGTTCTGGTTACCCAGTTTACCCCATGATACACGGAGTTTAGCCTCACTGATTACATTTTTTAAACCGGCCATGAAATTTTCTTCCGATATGCGCCAGCCTGCAGAAGCAGAAGGGAAAAACCCATATTTATGACCGGCCGAGAAACGGGAGGAACCATCATAACGGGCATTGATTTCCAGGAGGTATTTATCCTTGTATACATAGTTAAACCTGCTGAACAGTGATTGCAGGGCCCATTCTTCTTCACTGCCGGTAGCCTGCTGGTTTTGAGCAGAGCCGGCATTCAATACCGGGTAATCAGGCAGGATATAGGTATCTCGGTAAGCATTGGTCCATTGGTTAAAATAATCTTCCCTTGATGCTCCGGCCAGTAATTTTAGGTTATGATCGCCAAAAGTTTTGGAAGCCGTTACCGTTGCACGCATATTGTTAAAAAAAGACTGACTGTTATATTGCGTTAATGAACTGAGTGCAGGCGTTAAATAGCTGGTGGCCCCATTGGGCAGGTAGGACTGAATGGCTTTCCGGAAATTTTTAGATGAAGATAAGGCATACTTTGGCGAATAAACGGCTTCCATTTCTAACCATTCAACAGGCTTATAATTCAGTGCTGCGTTAATGCTGCCAAAAGGTGCATTGGTACGGTTAGCTCCCCCTTCTTTACCGGCTGAAATGGGATTGAATCCATTCCATCCCACCCCCCACTGGCCACTTTGGTTCACCCCGATCTGATTGGCCGGAATACTGTTCATCCATTGAAAAATGGCATCAGAAGTTGCTGAAGGATCAGTGGTGATGGCATTGACGTACTGAAGATCTATCCTGGCCTTCAACTTATCTGAAAAAGCAATATCCGCATTACTTCTGATGGTATATCTTTTGAAACCCGAATTTTCGATGATACCTTTCTGGTCAAGTAACCCGAATGAACCCAGCAGCTTTACCTTTTGGGTGCCGCCCTGTATAGTTAAAAAATGACTTTGCTGCAAACCCGAGCCGGTTAAGGTTTCTTTCTGCCAGTCAGTATTTGGGTAAAGATCAGAACTGGCGCCATTCTGCTCCCGGTATTTCTGAATAAGTGCGTCAGAATATAGAGCGGTACGACCAGTATTGACGTAGGCCTCATTGGTTAAAAGCATGTGGTCAAGCGCATCCACCAGATCGGGCATATTGGTCGGCTCCTGCCAGCCGATGTAATTATTATAGGAAATGCTGACCTGATCAGCAGCGGCTCTTTTTGTGGTAACGAGGATCACACCATTGGCTGCCCTTGAACCATAAATAGAGGCCGACGCAGCATCTTTTAAAATGGAGATAGATTCGATCAGGTTTGGATCAATATTATTCATACTGCCCTCAATCCCGTCAATCATCACCAGCGGGTTAGGATCGCTGACTGTTCCGATTCCCCTGATCCGGATGGTGCCGGCATCTCCACCCGGACGACCGGAACTTTGCGTTACCGTTACACCGGGTGCCATGCCCTGCAGGGCAGCTGAAGTTTGTCCGGCAGGTCGCGCAGCCAGGTCTTTACCTGAAACCTGCGAAACGGCCCCCGTTAAATTCACTTTCTTCTGAACACCATAACCTACCACCACTACCTCATTTAAATTTTCATTCAGGGGAAGTAGTTTCACGTTCATCTGGTTATCCGTTCCTACCGGTATTTCCTGTGGGGTATAGCCCACATAGGAAAAAATCAGGATATCGCCGGCATTGGCATTGATCTTATAGCGGCCATTCTGATCACTAACCGTTCCGCCGCTGCTACTCCCCTTGATCTTGATGCCTGCACCTGGAATAGGTGATCCGTTTTCATCTGTGATTACACCGGTTTTATCTTCTACTTTGGGACTGCTCAAGGCTGCCGGTTTGCTCGGTTCAGGGCCTGGCTTTGGAGTGGCCTTTTGCAGAATAATATACTGTTCTTTAATTGTCCAGTCGAGCCCCTTTCCCTTCAGGCTGACATGCAGAACCTCATTTAATTCGGCCTGCTTAAAGCTGATGGTGATTTTCTGTGCATCGTCAAGAATTTTATTGCTGTAGAAAACCGTCAGCCCGGTTTGTGCTTTTATGCTTTTAAATACTGAGGCAAAGGTGATGTTTTTGCCTTCAATGCTGATTTTCCCGATGGCCTGCGATTGTGCGCCCGTGGCCAGGGTAAAAAGCAGCATCAAAATAATTGGCAGGCAAAGCCGACCCCTTCGGGTAAGATTTTTTTTCATAACAGTTAAAAGTTTATAAGTGGTTTTGCATAAGATGCAACTTTAACTGAAACGGGTGAAGAGCGGGACAAAAAAATTATTTAAAAGTCAGCACACCATTTTTAAGGGTGGCCTGAATGCCCGAACTGAGCTCCAGGTTGGAGATGACCACCTCCAGCGGCAAGCTTTTGTTGATCTCGCCCGTAAAGGTTTGTCCGGCCAGATCAGGCTGCAGGAAAACCACCTTCACATCAAACCAACGCCCAAGCACCTGAGCAATGTCGCCTAAGGAGCGGTTGTGGAAATTATAAAGGCCCTTGCGCCAGGATAACAGTTCCTGGGCATCAAAAGGTTGTTTGGTTAAGCCATCCGGGGTGGCATTCACCTGTTCACCGGGTTTTAAATCAATGAGCTGCCGGTCTTTTACCGCCGATACTGATCCTTCTACAAGTGCAGTAGAAAAGCTTCGCTGATCATAAGCATTTACGTTAAAGGAAGTACCATGAACCTGAACATCGGCAAATGCTGTATGCACTATAAATTTTCGTTTCTTTTCATGTGCCACTTCAAAATAAGCCTCACCGGTTAAATAAACTTCCCTGATCTGCTGATTAAAGTTATAGGGAAATTTCAAAGTAGAAGCCGAATTCATCCACACTTGTGTACCATCTGGCAGTTTTATCTTATAGTCTTTAGTGGCCGGAACATATAGCGTAGCCTGATCTGCGTCAGTGGCCTGATCTGCATAATAAGTCAGTTCATTTGCTTTGGCTTGTCCGCTTAAACCATCCTGGTTAATGTGACGGTCAGTGTTGAGTTCAATCGTCCTGCCGTCGCTGGTTTTCAGGTATACCTGATTAGTTTGGATAGCTGATGGCGAAGGACCATGACTACTGCCTTTTTCTGCATAAAAATGCCATACCAACGGCATACCGATCAAGAGCGTGGCAGCAACAGCAATGTATTTTAAATTCCGGTAAAAAAGTGGTTTTGTTTTTTGATCCTCCAGTTTTGGACTCAGCTTTTGCCATGCTGCTTTTTCATCCAGCGATGATAAAAATGTTGCGGCTCCAGGCTTATCCATTTTCACTTTCAGCTTCAGCCAGTATGCTTTAATTTCAGGAATATCAGCGATTGCTTTTTCTGCAATTGTATCATCGCCATCACTGATCGTTCCCGCCATTTTTTCAAACAGAAGCCCTTTAATATATTCCTCTTTATATTCCATCGATAATTGATAGATGCATTTATGTTTAAATTAGGTGAATGTTTATCTGAATGAAATCAATTTTTCCTGCAACATTTTAATGGCGAGTTTCAGGTGTGTCTTAACAGAGTTGACAGATAAACCCATTTCTGTTGCGGCTTCTTTATATTTTTTATCTTCCAAATATACCAGTTGAAAAGCTTTCTGACGTTGCGTGGGTAGTTCTTCCAGCGCATACTGAATCATTTTTTCATGCTCCACATCTGATAAAAATTCTTCGTCTGTAATCAAATCAAGTGTATGGGTATATTCATCCAGCCGCTGCTGATCGGTTTTTCTTTTTCTGAGGCACATGAGGCATTGGTTATGTACCGCCTTAAACAGATAAGCCTTCAGCGCCGTATTGACAGAAAGAAACTGTGATTTTTCCCACATGGAGATGAAAAGGTTCTGCACCAGATCTTCCGCCTCCATTTCATTCTCGAGCATGAGGTATGCTTTTAAAGCCAGCGCCTTATAATATTTTTTGAACACCAGTTCATAAGCCGATTGATTGCCATTTTGGAGGTCTTTTAATAAAATTTGGTCAGGAATCTCCATTAATACAGATTAAAGCAGGGTTAAATATATACTTTGATCATGAAAATTACAACTACAGCATTAAGTTTATCCATCGCCTTTCAGGTGAGCAAAAGCAATGGCTGCCGGTTATACGCCATATTTTTATATTTTAGCTGCGCATTTACTGTAAGCAAAAACCCGATATGATTAAAATCCGCATACCAGATACCTTACCGGTTTTTAAAAGTTATTTACTGATCATCCCGCTGATGTGCGCCCTCGCCTGCCGCGATACCTCAACCCAAAAAACAGCAACCAGAACGCCCGCAGAAAGCAGCATTCCAGATCGCATCAGGTCAGCGGAAAAAGCAGTTGAAGTGCCGAAAGCAAGGCCTCAACCGGATACCATCAGGAATATGGAAACCACCAGGATGACTGAAGCGGCTTTTCAGAAGGCAACTGTTAGCCTTCGCGACAGCCTATTGCGGGTATATGGAAACATCAGGGCTGATTACCGGATCTTCGGGTATGAACAACCCGATACCAATTCCAGGAAACTTATATTTTTTTCTGTGTTTACCACGGATGTGGAGAAAAACCCTTACCAATGCCCGTATGGTGCTTATTATGCCACATCGGATATGCCACACACCACCATCAAATATATCGGTGATGCCGGTAATTTTATCAAAGCCAACCTGATCCAGGCAGAAAAAGTAGAGAATTCGCTTTATATCCGGAAAGAATGGGTGGAATTTGAAAAGCAATAAAAAGAAGAACAGCCAGGGAAAAGGACTGTTGCTCCTCGCGACCTGCTATTTTTAAAGAAGGTTAGTTAAGGGCCATCCGGAGACGACCCATAAACTAACCAATGTATGTTAATAACCAGGATTCTGTGTTAACACCGCATCCTTGTTCAGCTGAATTTCATTTAAAGGAATAGGCAATAGCAAAGCCTTTGAAGTTAAACCTGTAATGGGTTTGACCGCATCATTTGCATTCAGACGGAGCGCCCGCTCTACCAGTGTGCCAGTTCTCATCAACGTCATTCTCCTGTTTTCTTCTCCGATCAGCTCCCTGGCACGCTCGTCCAGGATAAAATCTTTGGTCATCTCCGCTGCCGTTACCTGTACAGCATTTGCCCTTGTTCTCAGCACATTAATGCTGGCAGCGGCTTCTGTGGTTTTACCCTGCGCCACCTGTGCTTCAGCCAGCAGCAGATAAGTTTCGCCCAGGCGCATTAAAATAAAATCCTTCACCATGGCATAACCAAAGGTATCATTCGGATCGAATGCGCCCCATTTGGTGGTGCTCGGGCAAATATTAATTAAAGTATCCGGACCGGTAAAAGGCACCTGTTTACCATACCTTGCGGCATAAATCGGATTAGGATCATTGTAATAGTATTTACGGCGGATGTTATACTGTGAATTGCGGATATCATTGCCTTTATACAGGCGGTACAAAACCCAGTTGCTCAAACGTAAACGACCAATGGAACGGCCACCCAGGGAATCTGCCACAGTCATGCCGGCAATGTTGTAATAAGCTGCACCCCAAACCCGCCTTTGCTGCGGGCTGTCGGTAATACCACCCACTACGGAAGCCGGATTTTCCTGCTCTAACACCCAGATGGCTTCGGTATTGCCCTGCGATCTTCTTTGATTACCATACTGAAACATATCAGCATAATAATCTCCGGGCTGGCTGGTTTTAACACCGTAGCGATTCCTGATCAGGCTAAACCTGCCACTGCTGATGATCGCCTGGGCCTGCTGCTCGGCTAAATCTGGTTTTCCAATTCTTAAATAAACCTCTGCTAAAAGCTGCATGGCCATAAATTTATTGGCCCTGCCATACATTTTACCTTTGGTATTGGTTTTTACAGATTCAATATCAGGAAGATTGGCCGCGGCAAACACTAAATCTGACACGATGAAATTATTTACATCGGTGATGGGTGCGCGGACAAAATCGATTTTCGGACCGGATAAAGCATGTGTAATTAAAGGTACCCCTCCGAATAGTGTTGCCAGGTTATTATAGGCATAAGCCCTGAAAAATTTAGCTTCGGCACTGATCTGGTTTTTGCCTCTCGCACTGATGGTGCTGGTGGCAGGGTTTTCAATCCCGTCTACAATGATATTGGTTAAATTCACCATAATGTAGTTTCTGTTCCAGGTACGGGCCGCACCATTATCTGTAGGCGTTAACGTTTCATAATTGTAATAAGGAATTTCGACGCCCTCCTGGTTATTGGTGGCATTGGCCACATCGGTTCCGACTTGCCACACACTCGGCCAACCTTGCTTATCGCTCCATGAAAAAATGGTGCTGGTATGGTTATATAATCCAATTAAGGATGCCTCAAAGCCCAATGAATCCGTAAGCGTTAATGGTGTATAGGCCGAAAATGGTTTCTCATCCAGGAAAGCTTTTTTACAGGAGGAAAAGGCAAAAAACAATATGGATAAGGAAGTGAGTATGATGATATTTTTTTTCATGATGATAAGATTAACGTAGTGAAACATTTAAACCTAAAACAAATGTCCGGGTAACCGGATAGTTGTTGGTCCAGTCAGCAGCGAATGCCTGTTGGTTGGCATTTGAATTACCAGTACCCCGGCCATATGTGGTTTGCTCAGGGTCCCAGCCTATCCAGTTGGTAAATGTAGCCAGGTTACGGCCGCTGGCATAAATGGTTAAACTACCCAGGTGCAGTTTATCAAGCAGGCGTTGGGCAAATACATAACTCAGGGTAACATCCTTAATTCGGGTATAACTGGCATCAGAGGCATACCCGTATCCTAAGGTATTGTTATAGGATAAGGCCGGGCGGGTTTGACTTTGGTTTTCCGGCGTCCAGTAGCCCACTTCTGCCGGTGTGTTTCTCCGGCCTGTTTCATCCCCGTAGGTTAGGTCAGGATTATTCCTGGTCATGCCCTGTGCTGTTTGGATAAACACACTTAAATTGATGTTTTTATAATGAAAAGTATTGGTAATACCTCCGGTCCATTTTGGAGCCGTTTGTCCTAAAATCGTTCTGTCGTCAGCCGTAATTTTACCATCACCATTTAAATCCGCAAATTTTAAGCTACCGGGTTTAGCTGTCGGATCCTGTTTAGACACATCTTCACCCGTTTGCCAGACACCCGTCATTTTGTAATCGTACACTACATTAATAGGTTGACCAATGAACCACCTGTTTCCTAAATCGTCCTTTCCATCGCCATATAAATCGTTGATTTTATTCTTGTTGGTGGCAAAAACAACCATGGTTTCCCAACGGAAATTCTTTCCGGCAAAATTTTGAGTATTCAGGGTCAGCTCTAAACCGTTGTTCGTGGTTTTACCGATATTTTCCAGCACCCTTGAATACCCTGTAATGATGGGAAGGCTCCTGTTTAATAATAAGCCACTCGTTTTATTCTGATATGCCTCTACACTACCTGTAATTCTGTTATTAAAGAGACCAAAATCTAAACCAACATTGGCTGTTTTAGTGGTTTCCCACTGCAATAATATATTGCCCAGGTTATTTGGAATGACACCAATGGTACTGATACCGTTAAATGGCGAGCGTACAGACCCTTCAGTGGTGATGGTATTGTAAACACCAACGGCCTCATTACCTGTTTTACCATAGGAAAGCCTTAACTTTAGGTTACTGATGGCTTTGATGTCTTTCATGAAGCTTTCGTTAATGACGTTCCATCCCAGTGCTGCTGATGGGAAAACACCATACTTGGTGGTATTGACGCCAAATACCGATGAACCATCTCTCCTGGCTGTTAAGGTTAAGAGGTAGCGGCTGTTGTAAGAATAAAATAAACGGCCCATTTGCGAGTTTAATCCATACCGATCACGGTATGAGCCACTGGTTTGCGTTGCTCCGGCACCAATATTATCCAGCCCCAGCTCATCATTGATAAAACCCACTGCACCGGCAGTGGTCAAATTGTATTTGCGTTCCTGCGCACTGTACAATGCTGTAAAATCAATATGATGTTTTTTAATATCCTTTGAATAGGTCAGGATGTTCTCGATGGTGTAACTGTTGGTCGATGCATTGAAACTACTGGCCGTACCATTATTATCATTGGCTAAACGACCAACATAACTGCCACGTCTTTCAGGAAAATAGGTATAACCTGCGTTTAACCGGAACTTTAATCCGGTTAATACCCCCGGAAACTTGATCTCTGCATAACCATTTCCATTGATATTGGTGGTTCTGCTGATCTGTGTAGTTTTTAAACCCAACAACGGATTGGTATACAATAGTTCAGGCTCCATTGGAAAAATCTTGTAAGTACCATTGGCATTATACTCCTGTCCGTAAGGACTCATGGCTGTAGCCAGCAGCAGATTGGCTCTGCCGCCATCAAAATTATTGCTGGTTAAAAATAAGGATGTACCAACCGTTAAAAAACTGGTCACATTTAAATCTAAATTGGAGCGTAAACCGATGCGGTTAAACTGGTAACCTTTAATTACACCTTTCTGGTCAAGATAATCTCCTGAAATAAAATACTTCACATCAGGTGTTCCGCCTGAAATACTGACGTTATGATCCTGAATTATCCCCTGCTGGGTCGCTTCATCCACCCAGTCGGTTGTGGTACCGGCATTATAGGCTGCTAATTCACCGAGGTTTGGAACGGGCCGCGTTTGGGTCTGATTGGTTTGTTTAAGGAAGTCGGCATATTTCTGTACGTATTCTGCCCCACTTCGAGGTTCCAGAATATGCGCAATGTTATCGATACCAGCATATCCATTGTAACGGATGACCGGTTTACCCGTGGTTCCCCTTTTTGTGGTGATTAAAATAACACCGTTTGAACCGTTCGTACCATAAATGGCCGTGGCACTGGCATCTTTCAGGATCTCTACTGATGCAATATCATTCGGGTTGATGTCATTTAAAGAACCGCCTGTTTTGGTTAAAGGCACACCATCCACCACCACGTAAGGACTGGTTCCGGCAGTGATAGAGTTTTGTCCCCTCACCAGCGCAGTAGGCTGACTGCCCGGAACGGATGAAGATGAAGTAATGTTAACACCGGCTACAGCACCCTGAATAGACTGCAGGATGTTGGTTACCGGAAGCTGCGACAATCTGGATTTCGGTACAGATACCACCGAACCGGTTACATCAGATCTTTTCTGTGTACCATAGCCCACTACCACCACCTCGTTAAGTGTTTTATCAGATTCTTCTGTTAATGAAAAATTAAGTTGAGTCTGGTTGTCTAACACAACAGTTTTTGGCGCGTAACCAACAAAGCTAACCACTAAAGTTTCTCCTTTAAGGGCTGCAATTTTATATCGCCCGTTTCCATCTGATATGGCCACCTTAGCTGTTTTTTCATTTTTAATGGTTGCACCGGGAATGGGCATACCTTTTACATCCAGGATGACACCTGAAATTTCTGTATTACTGTTTTGCGCATACAAGCTATTGCCATTGATACTTAAAAAAAGAAGTATAGACAATAGCACAGCAATACATCTTGAAGGGATTAGTAATTTTTTTTGCATCATAAATTTGGTTAGTTTTTTTGGAATGAATCGATATTGAAACCGACTTTCGTTTCACCTGTTATTAAACAGGTATTTTTTCAGGCAACGGAGGCCATGATTAGAGCTAGTAGTTCTTTGTCATAATATGTATATTTGGTTATACCAAAGTAACTATAAATATTGCACATAATATGGGGGGCAATATGATATTTAAAGGGGGGTAAATTTATATTTTAAGCACGAATAAACGCACCTGAGCCATTATATCTCATTTTAATCACTTACAAGCCTGCAGAAGAACAGCTGTTAGAGATAAGCACTGTAAAATCCACGTTATGATAGCATTGAAGTTTCAGTTCAGCAGCTCCCTGCCCAACTTAAAGCGGAATGTTTCTAAACTACAATCCGTATCTGCCAAATCATCAGAATTATTTTAGTTTTGCCGCATACAAACAAAACATCATGTCTAAAACAAAACTTACCATTAACAACAACGGATCAGTAAAAATTGAGGGAGATTTCGAAATTGTAGATAAAAACGGCAATGCTTATGGCTTACAGGGTAGAGAAGTTCTGTCTATTTGCCGTTGCGGTCTATCGCAGAATAAACCATTTTGCGATGGTGCACATAAAGGACATTTCGAACATGAAGCCATCGCTTTTGATCTGCCTCCAAAAAAAGCATAACATGAAATTAAAGCCTTGCAGAGCTGCAGGGCTTTTTTTTTGGCGATTGGTATTTAAAAGTTTTAGTCAGCAGCTCAAATACTTACGGGGTGCAAAAAATTTATTTGGCTGTACAACTTATCATTTAGACAGGCAGAGATCATTTTTTTACAAAATGAAAAATAGACAGACAATTACGATCAGTTTATTTTATTTAGCCTTATTATTTCCCGATACAAAACTTAATACAATTTGATTATCAGTTAATTAAGTAAAACAAGGGACAAGTAAGGGACATAAATCAGTAAAATAAAATCAACTAAAGCAAAGCAAATTCTGAAGACAAACTTTAACGTTTTACATTGTTATCTGACATTTTTTTTGACAAAAGAATTACAGGAAGTGGAAATTACTTATAATGGTTACTGGTTTTAATCTAAATTGTTCACGCAAATTAGCGCCTCAGTTTTACAAGAGAATATCATAGTAAGAGTTCCTCCAATTTTCCATAATTGAAAAATATTTTGCTTGCTAATCAGCTCAGATATTTTTAGATTTGATGTAAGGACCTATCCTTTCCTTAACCATCTATTTACCGCTCATCTCATGACCACTCACAAATATTGCAATAAGCATTTGCCCGAAATTCAGGAACTTTTAGGCAACGTAAAATGCCTGATTGTTACTGCTACCGAAATTGAAAAAAATTCCTTTCAGGAAAAATTCAAACCCATCAATGATGAAGGTATCATCAGGCTTTTCCATAAAAACAATACTTTCTTTATTGGTAAGTTCGGCAACTACTTAGTTGCCCATGTTCAGCTTACGCTTATGGGTGGCATTAACCCTGGCGGTTCGTTATCGACAGTTAAAGATGGAATAAATGTATTCGGCACAAAAGCGGTCATCATGCTGGGCATCGCTTTTGGTATTGATAAGAAGAAACAGAAGATCGGTGATGTCCTTATATCAGAATCAATTATTCCCTACAATATAGCCCGTGTTTCTAAAAATGCGACTGAATATCGAAACAACATACCTTTCGCAGGCGCTATTTTATTTAACCGCTTCAAAAACCTTTATGCTGATTGGGAATTCTCCATTCGGAAAGATGTAGCTGCAAAAGTAATTTTTGGAAAATTACTAACAGGAGAATCTCTAATAGATAATGTTGAATACCGTGACCTTTTGGTAAATGAATTTGTTGGAGTAATTGGGGGCGAGATGGAAGGTGCAGGATTATTCGCCGCAGCACATGAAAGTAACATTGAATGGATTATAGCAAAAGGAATATGCGATTTTGCAGATGGAAATAAAGGAAGGAATAAAAAAAACAATCAAAAGATTGCTGCTGAAGCATCTATTGCTTTATGTGAACATATTCTGTCAGTCGATTCTGTACTCAAAGAGTTAAACATCCCCGAGTTTTCCATTAAACGTGAGGCAGGAAAAGCGTTTAATGAAAAATGGGCACTTCACAACTTCAAACATTTCGCAATATTGGCCTCGACCATTGCGGAACATTCCAGTGGAGGTAAAATTCAAATCAAATTAGAAATCAAAAATATTAAAGAGGATATCGCCACCTGCTATGTTGTTATTAAAATAGCACGGAACAGACAATACGATACACCAGTTTTTAATTCAGATGTAGATCTGGATGAAAAAGAGGTAGAGACTTATAAAGTTTATGACATCTATCCCGACGAGTATAAAACATTTCAAACCGTTATACAGTTACCCATATCGGAAGTTGAAAACGATCTCGAATATAAAATCGAAGTCTGGTCACCAAAGCGTTTTGACTTTAAGTTCGTTGACGACAGCCGGATAGCTCTTTTCGATAAAACAACTTGGAAAAAAATAATTAAATCCCATTAGTCTTTGCCAATACGAAATACCCATATACTAATTCAAGACCATCGAAACTCAATTGTTCCATCAATCTTCATCACTACCTTCCCTAAATTTTTTATTAAATATGGACATCAATCGATTAAGAACTATCAGACTTGATTTATCATTTTCAGAACTATCTTCATATCACATAATGATGGAAAAGTTTCTTCATAATGAGCTTCTAAAAATCGAAGCTCATTATGAAGAGATTGAAAAGCAAAAAGTGGAAGGTGGGGAATCTGAACAGCATAAGGAGATGTACTTGGATTCTGTTGGGGAAGATTACCAGATGGTAAAAAGCTATCATGCCCACAGCTTTAGGGCTTCTTTCCTGGTACATTTATTTTCAATGTTAGAATACCATTTAAAAGTCCATTGTGACTTTGTAGCTGATCACATTAAAAGTGCTTACAGGATGAGTGATCTTCGAGAGGAAAGCGATATCATGAGGGCAAAGAAATTTTTAGAAAAGTCATTTAAAATTGACTGGTCAAAATTATCTCCTGAATGGACTAGTCTTTTGCATCTAAAAACGATCAGGAATAATATTGTCCATTTCAATGGACGTGCTCAAAAAAATGAAAAAGTTTGGAAAAGTCTGGCGGCTCTGCCTCCAGGATGGTATGAAATTAGAGAAGGAAAATTTGATGATGTAGACAGTAGGGGCCGAACAAAGTATGAACCTGATCACTACTATTCCTATGTCATCACTTCATCAAGTCTAAATGAACATTTTCTGCATAATATAAAATCTTTCCTAACAAAAATTGTAATGCAAAAAGCAATTTCTAAAAATCCTAAGGCAACAAATAAAAAGTTCATGAAATTTACACCTGTCGATGAGGAAAAAACCAACTAATTGATATTCGGACCATTCTCAATCTTTTCATTTGCCATATTTCCATATCTATCAGATTTTTTTGGAAGAATTCAATCTTCTTTGTTATTTTAAGATGCTACAGTTATTAAGGGAAACTTCGGTAATTAAAATATCAATACTTGAGCTATTGCTATCTAACAAGCATTAAAATTAACCTGCGCTAAATAATGTCAATTAAAAATCGGTTGGATAAATATCCCAGCCGAAAAAATAAACTCAAACATCAAAAAAATGGGAAAACCAAGTAATGAACACATCAACGAATCAATGAACGATTTCGTATCCGATAAAGGAAATGTACCTACTGCTTCAGACGCAAAAAGTATTTTAGGGGCTATTGATTCTACCGTATATCTATCTTTCGATCAATATTCGGGAAATCCAGACGCATTGTTAGGAAATGTTTTTCAATATCGCATTTCTGAAGATGGCAAAGACCATGTATTGGAAAACTGTCCAACCAAGGTGCTAAATACACCCATAGATGCTAACTCTCACCTTAAGGAACCAATAAAAAGGCAATCTGTAATCGTAGATCAAAAACTAAGTTTAGAGGTAGGATTTCTAAATTATTTGTCGGCAGAAATGGACGCTCAATCCACATTTAGCCTAATAGTTTTTGATCAAGCGACCGGACTGGTAGACAGAACCGCTGTTTGGGATGAAGGTCTTAGGAACTGGAAGAACAACAATGAAGATCTTTTTCAGGATCAATCAATCGAAAATATTTTTGTCGTTATAGGATATGTCCAAAAATATGTGATAAGAAAAAAGTTTAAAAAGTTTGATGTAAAGGCCAAAGGCGGTACAATGGGACTAAATGTCTCAGGCGAACTATACATGAGCTCAGAAGATTATTCACTGGATATACGGTATGGACTTACCGTTGCTACCTTAAAAAGACCTGGGGCAAACAGAGGATTAGGGATGGCACCTCGGCGTCTTGAAAACAGCCCAACAGCAGAAGAAATTAGCAGCATTCAAAAATTTAAGACAATCGAAGAATATAAAAATTAACTTCACAAACTCATGAACGTGGACAGGATAATAGATATTGTTAAAGCTTTTTATGAATCAGAATACATAAATGCAATTCATGAAATCAGGCTAGCTACCGTGGAAGATCTTGCCATGTTCATGAATATTTCAGTTCATGAATTGATAGAAATACTTTATCCGTTTATGAAACGTGGACAGGAAGAAATGATAGAATATTTTCAGAAAGATTCTATTGAACCGCTCTATTCACATTTGCTTACAGCCGTCAAAGATATTGACGATTATAGTGCTAAAATTTTCGCTCAGGAATTATACCTAAAGACACATATCATAGACACATTCAACGAGTACTATGAGGATATTATTCCATCCGAAAATCAGCATCTTTTAAAACTACTCCCTCACCTTCCCTATCCAATTGAAAGGCTGGATACTGCTGATGATTACTATGATTTTCTATTCCAAATACCATCGCTATATAGTTTTGAACTTGATTTTAATGCATACCTAAGGGCTGGAAAATCAACGCTACCGCTACCCATTCTTCATTTCAATTACTTACTATTTGCCGTCACTGAAAACTTTTTGGAGACAATAGGATATGTTATTTTAGAAAGCGAAGATAATTATCACACAAGTAGGCTAAGGAAGATTGCGGACATTCATAGTAGGGCAGAAAATATGGAAGTGGTCGCAGCATTTCTATCTTGCTTTTGTTTGATTAAAGGAGAAAGTCCGGTATTGATGAAAATCAAATTGGAGCCTGAGGCTTCTATGAATCTACATTATGCTTTCGGCGCCTCATTTATGCCTTATATATCCATGCATGAACTTGGACATTTGTTTTTGGGTCACATTGATACGGTTTATTATAAAGAAATGGAATACGAAGCAGATTTATTTGCGCTCAAATACATAACAGGACTAATTAGGAAACATGGCCAGGATGCAAAGTTCAGACTGTTTTTAGGGCTATCAGGATTCTATGCACTTTTACATTGCAGAGAGTTAATAATGCCAATGGAAAATCAGAATGACTACCCAACTGCGAGGGATCGTTTTATGAAAATCGTTAACAGGTTTGATAAATTAGACCAAGAAAAGTTTGGAAAGGCATGGAATTATGTTGTGCTTGCAACTCATCACATTTTAAAAAAGGTATATGATATAGAACTCCAATTAGCTGATTTCTAGAAACTAGGAAATAGTTCTGAAGTGCTCAATCATAATACTTTTGCTTTTTTCTAAATCATCAATTTCGGATTTAAGTTTATTTGTCCAACCGTTTATCTCACTATCGAAATAGTCTTTAGAGTTAATCATCTGCATAAAAGGAAAAATCACCTTTCCTTTGGTTAGCGCTTCGATCCTGGTTAACACGTTTACCCACTTTTTAAAGTTAGCTGATGCTTCTTCATCTGAGAATCCTAAGCGCTGCACCTCCACCTGACTATAATTAAACAGCGAAGCTAACCTGAGATGCGGGTGCGGGTATTGCTCCATGTTCCAAAGTGAATATTGGACGGGATTAGGCTCTAAAGCCATGAAAAATATTGCTATTGAAACCCACCATTTTTGAGCAGCTTTGGATTGATCATGACCATCAAGAAATTGGATAAGCATAAAGGCGTGCCTTGAAGCATATATATCAGCATGAACTTCCATCATTCTTCTCAAACTATATTCATTGAATGATTGCTTATTAATCGGTGCCTCAGTGATAAACATCCCATGCGAATCACTAAGTGCATAAATATGTCCAAGCCAGAAATGCTGAATCTCATGGATCAAAATAAAATCAACAGACAAATCATATAACTCCAAAGCAATTGATTTATGCTCGCAATATGATGGCAAATCAATTTCTCTTTCTATTTGCAAAATGGTTTCACTCGGTAAATTATCCCCGGTTACTGTATCAATGATGAACTGTGTTAGATGATCCCAAGAAATCTCCTTTGACCAAACCAGGTCTTGAAATAACTCACTAAAGGGAAAAGGATGTAACAACGTAGAAAAAAAAACCAATTTTAATCTTTCAACAACCCCCATGTACAAAGCTATATAACAGCAATTTGTTGTCGGAAAAGCTACTGCATTAATAGCACTGTTATTAATCCAAACCAGTCTTAATGAAGCGATCCAATCACGTGCTTCTTCCTCATATGCATAATGAAGCATCTCCGTCAGCTCTTTGAACTTCCGCTCTACATTCTTAGCCGTAATGGAATTATTGGTAGACATATCCATCGCATCAATCAACCCACCTTCTCCATTTGCGAAGTTCAAAAAATCCTCTTCTGTATACATTTATAAGAAACGAAATGCTAATGCGAAATTAAACTATAAATCTCTCGATTTTATTTGCAATTGAAATTATAATCTTCAACCTTTCATTTTAGAAATTGGTTCTTGTGCGAAAATGACTGCATTAAAGAATTATATTAAAACATTTATTCCTCAAAAATCTCATTAAAAACGCATACCCGGTTTTAAATTACCCCTTACCATTTCTGATATGTCATCCTTCGTTTTTCGTTTACCTGACAGTACCCATTCCTTTAAGACAGTTTTTTCAAAATAAAGTCTTTTACCTTTTTTGTTTACAGGAATTTCCATTCTGCAAACTTTTCCATACAAAGTTGATTCAGTTAATTCCAAAAACTTAGCTGCTTCAGTAATATTTAGAAAACCATCTTCAGCCTCTGGGAAAGATTTCAAATTTTGAAACAATGATTCTATCTTAATTAACTTATCTCTTATCTCCTGCACCACTTTCGGCAGGGTTTCAAAACTTACATTATCCATCCTATTTAGATTTAAATTCTAGTAGTCCTATGTTCTCTTTATTAATATCGCCAAAAATGAAATGCACCTGACTAGCCTTTCTTTTATAAAAGGATGGCTCATATCTGAGGTAACCATACTCATCTAATTCCCGTATCAACCGGTGGTACGTATTACTGCTCGATATTTTGGCGTGTACCATTGCCTGCGCTGCAAAAATTTTCAGCACACCCTCACCTCCCTGTTCCGACCATTTTTTAAAAAGCACAGCGAATAATCCCAAATGCGCGATACAAATACGTGGGTCATCCGATATCTTATCTAAAAAGTCGGAAAGAATATTTCCTTTTTCCATTTTAAGACTTGATTGCATGTCCATTCTTTCTATTACTTTTCTGTACCTGTGATTGACTTTTATTCTGGTCCTGGGACTCTTTTGTATTCTGAATATGTTTTCGTGGATTCAGTTCATAAGGTGAAATCTTTTCGTTAGCGGCATTATAAACTTCAATCTCCTTTTTCTGTGGATTTACCTGAAGTGAAAAAATTTGAGATACATTTTGGATTATCACCTCGAACTCCACCCTTTCACCTTTTTGTAAACGTTTCTTACAATCCTCAAGGTCCAATTTGGCTTCATCTTTAAATGGAAGCTTCAACAACGCTTCTTCAAGATTAAAATGGCTATACTGGTCGGGGAACGATTTAACCCTATAATTACCGTCAGCATCTTTATCCGTAAAATCAAGTGCCTGCCAGCCGTTTACGGGATGACTGATATAGACAGCTCTTTCTGAAAGCAGGTGAAAAGCTTCTTCGCTATTGAACATATAACCAGGTTCCACTTTAAAAAAATGTTCTTTTTTTTCTTTTGTCTGCTCGTTAAAAAGTGTTGCCTTATACTGCCGGAAAATAAAATTTTGATCTTCGTCTTTCTTAAATTGCAACTGAAAATCCATCCTGTCCCGTTCGTTGACATAGAAGGAAACAGGAAGGGAAAATTCTTTCCCCTCCTTCATTTTTGTTTCCGCCTCAGCAATGGAATTTCCGAAGCCGGTTTTCGCCATGGATGTTCTCACGTCCTGTGCCACCATTTGTTTTGATTTGCTAACCCTGGCTTCCTCTTTCTGGAATTTAAATGAATTAATGATCCTGGCTATGATCCTGACAAGTGCATTGGGATACAGGATTTGCTCCAGATTTCTTCTTTCCTGTTTCAATAATTTCATTTGGATAAGATCATCTTCGCTTAACCTGTTAAATTTTAAACTGATCCTGTCCAAACTGGCTATTTGTTCCTTAATAAACAAAGGACTATTAAGCACCTTTTCTGAAAAGATCCCTTCGCTTGCATAGCGATGCGCTCTACTCTGCCATTTCTTTAATTCTTTCTCCAGTAAATTTTCCATAGTGGTTGCTTACATCAGTTGGTTGCTCAAACTTTAGGGCCGGACTTCCTTACTTTATTTTTCTTCTTGGGGCCCTCATCATCATCTGATGGTTCTCCGCCATCATCATTCTTTTTGGAAGCAGTATTTTTAGCTTTCTTTTCATCATCCGGAACCTCTGCTACCTGGCTTTCCGATTGCTGCAAATCCTTTCCAGCGGACTGTTGCTTTTTCATGTTCAGGCTAATGGGGTTCATATTGGCATCATACAGGTCAAGGGTTTTAAATGCTGGGTTGGCTTTTACAAACATCTTTTCAGCTGTGCCATCCGGATGCTCATAAGTTGCACTCTGAAGATTTCCTCTGTAAAGTGAATCCACAAACTCTTTAGCATACTGCTCATTTTGCAGCTCTTTGAAAGGATACTGATCCAGCTCAGCTTTCATATCAAAACCGTAGATCTTTTTTATAGGATAAGTGCCATCTTCATTCGGGTTTTTAAAATCCAAAACCTGCCATGCGTTGTACTTTTGGTTTTTTAACTCATCGTCGTTGTCTACTTTGACGAAGTTGTTATTGACAGCCCTTCCGCAGGCCATGTTATAGGCCTCCTTAAGCGTAACCGTACTATTGATCCACTCCGGCTTCTGTTCGTTCTTTATAAATACAGGATCGGGGTTTTTGACCTGGATCTTCATCCTGATCATTTCGCCATTTTCTTTTTTGACTGCTACTTCATATGAATTAAAATAAAAGTCTTCTTTGTGCTTCCGGAGATAAGGTTTTGCAGTAACCTCATCATTGCCGTATTTTTTCTGCAGCTCCATTGTAAAGTCAGGTTTCCCTTCTTTTACTGCATCTTTAATATTTTTTCGAAGTTCTTCTTGTGGCAGATCGCCTAAGCCCGTATATAAAAGCTGCTTTCCCAGTCTTGCTATTTTATGCTCTTCCATTTTTTTAAATTTTACTTAGTGGATAATTCTTTTCTTGATTCCTTTAATGAGTAGTCAAACCATTACTCGATTTTGCTGGATGCAAGGATGTGTTTGTTTTCGACCTTTAATTGCAGATGCCTTCCTCCTCCCTGTTCCATTAACCTGATGGAAAGGAATTTTTTATCCGGAATGGTGAATTTGGATAGCGTGATCACAAAATTCTGATGGGACTTACCCCTAATGATTTCGGTATTTCCGACCTGCTCTATAGGCTGGAGCTCTATTTCCTGGGAGGCGGTGCGTTTGGACTTCTTTTTATCGACAATAAATAGGCGTAATGCATCTACATTGTAATCAATATTAGAGTTATTGGTAACACCGAACTGGAAATACAGCTTGTCGTCTTTAATGTAAATTCCATCTACGGTAAAATCAAGATCGTAGTCGTGGGCTTTGATATTTTTGATGAGCGGCATTTTACTGCTGAGCTGCTCAGTTATATCATATACTCTGGCCTCGTTATCGCTCCTGTAGGTAAACAAAGCATCTGCTCCGGGATAATTTTTATTACTTCCCACCTTAATATTTAATACCGGAGGCTGGTCTGAATAATTCAGCACATAGGAATAGAGCTTGCCATCTGCAGTAACCACGGTCAGATTGGTTTCCGAAAAACCCTGTTTGGCAGCTTTTACTTGCAGAAGGTTTTCAACACCCTTTGCAACCTGGACCAACACATCTTTACTCCCTTTGTCCACACTTTTAATGGCATAGGGAAAAAGCAGGTTCGTGGTTTTTGAATAAGTAACCAGTAATGGCAAAGCCTGAATTGTATTTTGCTGTACACTTACAAGGGACTGGGCCATTGCCTGTACATTTAAATCTAAAAGGATAACTAACGATATCCATACTACACTGATCTTTTTCATCATCGTTGTTTTTAAAGATTAAATAAATTGATTTTATTGGTTGCCCTGTTTTTGTTTCTCGTCACGGAGCAATACTTTATAGCCGGCTTTAAGGGTAACTTTAATAAGCCTTACCTTTTTACTGAAGAGTGATTTGGCTGCCTCCACACCAGCACCAGCGGCCTGAACACCAATGGAAGGGCTCATCGAGCCGAAGTTTACATCCTGGATGGCCCTGTCTGTAGATTCTTTGGCAACTTCTCTGGCAATAGCACCGGGTATATAGATACCGTCGATACCATCGATATCTATTACGCTGAGTGCAACCGGAAATAAGGATTTTTTAAAACGGATGCCGTCAATTTTAATCGCCAGCCTTTCCCCGTTGAGCGCTGCAGTGCCATAAATAAAATTGTTCTTCGGTATCAGTTTACCATTGATATAGATGTCATCGAGAAGGCGCAACTTTACAGTTGATCCATTGACTAAGGTTTGATTCTCGGAAACCACCGCATCTATTGCATTCTGATCGATTTCTGAATCCGGCTGTTCTTCTGTAGAGAAAAAACCGTTACCCTCTGATCCAGTCTTAACATGAGCATTTTTCGGTCCTTCCAGCGAGGAAACAAATTGCCGTTTGCCGGGAAGCCCTACAGCAAATACCTGCCCTTTATGCAGTTCAGATGACTTCCTGATCTTTTCCTGGACGCGCTCAGGGTATTGGAGATCGAGCACCTTTTCGAGCATCCCATCCAATTGCTGTGTTTCTGCATCTTCATCCGGGCTGCTTCCCTGCATCTGTTGCATCATCTTTTCCAGCCGTTGCAGCGACTCATTGTCACCGGCAGGTGCAGGGTTAAGGTTTTTATTTTGTGGCGCTGAAGCCATTTGCTGCTGATTCAGCAATTGGTCCAACTGCTGCAGCCTTTGATTGATCCTCATTTCATTCGGATCATTGTATCCGCCGCCAGCATACGGGCTGGTGTTCATCGTAATTGAAGACCCTGTACTTATCGGAGCTGGAAACGAAAGTCCAACAGCGCCCGAATCTTTGCCAAGCGCCTGTGCGTTACCGGGATTGCCCGACTGATCAACTGCTTTAAGGGAATCTTTGGCAGCCTGGTCATAAAAGGCCATTTTATCCAGTCCTTTTTCTTCCTTCAGCCGGGCATCGGGCAACTTGTTATTGATGCCCATACTCACTTCTGTTGCTGCTACCTGCTCCGTCTTTCCACCACCCATTGCCCAAAAGAACAGGGTTAGAAAAGGCAGCACCAGTACCGGCGCCATGAGCAGGAACTTTTTTGGTTTTTCGCTTAACGGTTGTGTTTGATTTTCCATAATTATGGGTTTTTTAATTGTTGATAATACTTTTCTATCGTTACCAGGCTGTCCATGAGTCCTGGCCTGGAGCGCACCAGGCTGTCCCTTTTGACGCGCCCTTCGGCAGTATTGCCCATGCTGTCCAGGGACATTCGAAATCCATGAATACGTCCGTAGACCTTATCCGGTACACCATCCCTATGCTCTTCCCTGTAAATCCCTGAAGTCTGGGGAACTTTAATGGAATAATTGGCCGGGGCGGCTTTTATATCGTTGGTCAAGGCTGAGATGGATACATATCCCGATAGCGCAACCATCAATATCATAAAGCAGATCAGTGCTATCCACCGGCTTTTTAAACCCATGCCATTGAACACATTGTTCATAACCCTGGTCCATCCCTGTTGTACCTGTTCCAGTTTCCTGGCAAGCAGGAGTACAAGCCTTTCCCCACCGGGAGTAAGCTGTTTTTTTCTTTTTCCAGTCTTAAACATGATTATCGGCTTTGGGTGGTCAGATCTTTGTTTTCTAAGGTGTGCCATTTCTCGATCAGGAATCCGTGAGGATTATTATCACTCCTGGTGACGTTCCTTAAATAGCCTTCTGTGATCAGGGAGCGCAGCGTTGTTGTGGAAGGTCTTATGATTTCCTGTTTGCCATAGAAGCGGAAAGCTAAAGGATAGCTATCTGTATTGACAGAAATACTGTCCACGAGAATGCTTTGGCTTACATTCCCTGAGATGACACTGCTATAGTAATTGCCTTCCTTCAAGTTGTCATATTGTTTCTTAGCAGATTCGTCCGCCAGGTACAAAGCTTTGGTCACGCTGGATACTATAGCCTTTTCATCAGGGGCCAGGCTGAAAAAGAACTGGTGGAAGGTGCGGATGTGGTCCCGGGCTTCTACCGGAACATTATCCTTCCGTTCCGACCCATAGGCTTCAAGTGCCTTGCCATTGGCCAGCACGTAGATCCTGCTTTGCGCTTTGGTCACAATACGGTAACAGGTAAAGGACCAGTAAGCGCCCAATACAAGTATAATACCAAGCGCTATTATAAAAAAGCTGCGTGTCTGCCGGAAAGCAGTATCTATATTTTTTGTTTTGCTGAACATCATTTTCACATTTTATCTTCACTGTTCAAAAATTATTTTATTCTTTCGGTGCAGGTGATCCACTGAGTTTATCAGCCATGTAGGCCCCCGTCCTTCCAATGGCAGTTCCAACTGCTCCCGATTTACCTTCAGCGCTGGCGCCTTCATAACCCCGTCCCATATCGTTACGAAAATTCCCGATAGCACCGGCGGCGCTCGCGGTTTTCTGAGCACCATAATTGCCCATGCTGCTTGTCGACACCACGGCCAGGTTGGTTACCTTCTGCAGCATGGCACCGGCACCTCCTGCATTTACAATGGAATTGGCCACTGAGGGAACCGTGAAATAGCCAATTATGCCGATGATCATAAATACCAGATAGCCGAGATCGGTGGAGCTGAAAAAGGTATCCCCGGTCTGCTGAATCTGACTTAAATCCAGTTTGAGCATCTGCTCTTGTATTTTTCCGATTATGGCCCCGAAAATGTTGGCCACGGGCAGCCACAAAAACACATTCATATACCGGGCGATCCAGCTGGTGAGGGTATGCTGGAAACCATCAAAAACGGCAAGACCAAACACAAGCGGCCCAAGTATTGCAAGTACAATCAGCTGGAAAGTCCGCAGGGTATTGATACATAATGCTGCTGCCTGGAAGAGGATCTGAAGGATTTCAGACATCCACTGTTTTACCGTATTGCGGAAATTATAAGAGGCTTTTTCAAAGAAAAACTGCATATCGCTGCCGATGGATTCAAAAACATTCTGGCTGGAGGGATCTTCATTTCCATGGGTGTATCGGTACCACCGGTCTTTATCACCTTCCTTATTTTCCCCTACATACATTTTCCAGGTTTCTGATTCCTTTACCTTTTTTTCCTTTTCCAGCAATAATGCAGCAACCGCCTGATCCGTATTTTTAACCATAGCACTGGTCCCGGATACAGTCGGCTTTAAAATTCCATTGATAAGCACCAGCACAGAGGGAAAGATCAGAACACAAAAACCCAAAACGAAAGGCCTGAATAAAGGATAAAAGTCCACCGGTTCTGCGTTGGCAATATGTCGCCAAATGCGGGAAGCGATATACCAGGTTGCGGCAAAACCTGCTATGCCGCGGCCGACACCGATCAGCTGACTGCACAAGGGGATCATCTCATTGTACAGTTGGTCTAATACGTTTTGCAGACTTCCGATATTTTCGGCCATACCGCTCTGAGCGTGTCCGATCAGAGGCATGGCAATGCCCATTACCACCATTAAGGCGGTTATAAATAAATATTTCATAAGGTTGCTGTTATTTTATGCCTGACATTTTACGTACTCCCTCTATTTCCGAAAGCTGTTTCCGGCGCTGGAGTACCAGCATGGATGTGCTTGAATTAAAGTTGTTGAGAAAGGTGCTCTTATCTTCCATATCGGCATAGATCCTGTCAATTTCCCTGATCCTTTCGTCATCGCTCATTCGCAGCTTATTTGCCGTCACCACACTAGCCAGGTCATCCAGGTTGCGCAGGCTCTCTGAAGCCAGCCTGCCATAAACGCCGCTGATGTATTCCATTTCTTTCGGATTAAAGCAGTTGGCATTTTTAAAGCGGTTGAATGCGGACTTGTAATCTTTCACCAGACGGACCTGGTAATTAATGATGCCCGAGACCTTGTAATACTTCTGCACAGCCGGGCTTACCTGTAACAGGCCGTCCAGAAACAATTCGTGCATATTAAAATTACCTTCCGAAATATTTTTGATCGTCCCGTACCCATTACTGACAATGGTATAACCCTTTTTAAGATCCGTTAGGATGGATTTGAGCTGCGCCAGTTTTTCAATGTTGAGCGCCAGCTGCGCTATCTCATCGGTCTGTGCCTTTGCTTGTGGGATATGAGCCAAAAACATTAATGCGACCCATAGCATGATTAAGTATTTTTTCATTTTAGTTTCCTTTTATACCGTACCAGGTACGGATGTTATCGAGATCATTTTTTTCGTTGCTCCGTTGAACAGCAAGCAGGATAATGGAATTGCTGAAGGCATTTGCAAAATCAAGCTGTCCGGTACTCTCGGTATACAATACGTCGATGCGTTCGATTCGCTCACTGTCCTTCATCTCCAGCTCCCCGCTTCTTACTACCTGGTCCAATTTTTCGATAGTCTGTTTACAGTCTGTTTCCAGCTTTTGGAAAACCCTATCAAAATATTTTTTTTCAAGGCTGCTGAAAATGCCGGACTGATTGTATTCCCGTTTTATGCGGTCTATCTTCTTTGCAATCAATTCCTGCTGCTCTAAAATATCCCGGCCCCTGGAATACCTGCCAACTTCAGGGTTAACCGTTTTCAGGGAATTGAAAAAATCAGAATGCAGGCCGAAGTCGCCGTTTTTAATGGCGCTAATGGTATTCAGGCCTTTCTTTGAAATATCATAGCCCTTTTTCAGATAACCGCCATATACCTTTAGGGAAGCAATCTGTTCCAGCAGGTATTTTTTCTGGGTTTTCTTTTGCCGGAGCCATTCGTCGAATGTCTGTGCTCTGATCGCCCCTGCACTCAAGAATACTAGGAGTAGCATTATTATTATCTTCATTTTCTATCGCTATTATTGGTTATTGTAATCCGTACATTTTCTTGATCACCGCTATTTCTTCGGCGGACTTACCCCGGCTCAGGCTCAGCATCGCGTTTTGATTATTAAAAACCTGCAGGTCTGCATAATTCTGTTCCATTTTCTCAGCCGCCGCGTTAATGATCTCAATGCGTTTCGCATCGGTCATCTGTGTTTTAAAGGAATTGGCTACAAGCATGATCTGGTCAATATTTTTAAGGGTTTCACCAAGGATGCCACTATAAACACTGCTCATGTATTCAATCTCCTTTAAAGTAAAGTGGCTATCGTTACGCAGGAGGCCCCAGGCATGGTTGTATTCCTTAATCAACCGGCTTTGCTTGTTGGTAATTTCTTTGATGCGCTGGTAATAACTGATGATGCTTTTCACCTTTTTCAGTTCATCAAAATACTTTTGATACAGCTCTTTTTGCTTATCAGTCCAATCCGTTATCTGATCGAGCTTTAGTTTGGACATTTCATTTTCCAGTACCTTCTGCGCATTCTGCAACCAGATCACCTTGTTCTGTTGCCGCTGGATCTTTAGATCGATAGCTTTGATCACTTTTTTTGCTGCACCTTTGATCAGGTCCAGAATGGGAATCTGAGCGGACACTTTTACAGGCTGGAAAGCAATGCAGCAAACAAGCAGCGCTATCCTAAAAATTGTTTTTATCATGACTTATCTTTTATTGTTGCACAAACTCTTCTACTTGGTATCCGTATTCAACTTCTTCTTCAATAAGTATCCGTCTATTGATACTATCGAATATGCAATAACGGTTACCGCCTATCTCAATGAGATGCCCATTGGAATGCCAACCATAGGTTGCAAGCCAGGATTTTTCCCCGAATGGTTTTTCATTTAAATAACTCGTTTCGGTAACCCGGTAAAGGCTTCCCTCCATCGTTATCTTCATAGTTTTGGGAATCCCCGGGTGTCCTGATCCGTGACCATCATTAAAGTATATAGTGTGATCTTTTAATGCGGATAACACTGCACTATGAGCTGATATAAAATGGTTTAGGACTCTGAGCAACTGCACAATCCTTTGGATTACATTTGGCTTTTTCATTCTTATTAATTTTGGATGATTAATGGTTTTTGCGTTTTCATATCAGCGACCAACGCTGCTATACCTTTTTGAATACTTCCGTATTTCTTTGTGTACTGCGCTACCAAAACCTTTTCTTTCTCTTCCGTGGAATAAGCATAATACTCTTCCGGAGAAACCTCGGTGCGGTAGACCCTGCTCTGGATACCGGCAAGGCTGATGAAAACTTCTTTGTATTTCAGACGGGGATCGTTGGCCTTGTTAACAGAAAGGACAAGTGCCTTTTCCTTATCCGTCAAGCCGAGCAGCTCCTGAATCTGGTCGAACTTATTCTGGTACTTGCTTTGGTCAAGAAGGATCTTACAATCTGAATTATTAATGATGGCCTGCTTCACTACAGGGGATGAAATAATATCTTCTATGTCCTGAGTAACAACCATTGCTTCCCCAAAGAATTTCCGGACCGTTTTAAAAAGGTATTTTATATATTCTGCGAATCCCTCTTTCATTAAAGCCTTCCAGGCTTCTTCGATCAGGATCAGCTTGCGCACACCTTTCAGCTTCCTCATCTTGTTGATGAACACCTGCATGATGATAATCGTGCAGACCGGAAAAAGAATTTTGTGCTCCTTGATTGCATCAATTTCAAAAATTACCAGGCGCTCCTGTAACAGGTTCAGATTCTCCTTTGCATTGAGCAAATAATCAAACTCACCTCCTTTGTAATAAGGACGCAGGACATACAGAAAATTATTTACATCAAAATCTTTCTCTTTTACCCCGTCTCTTTCCAGAGCCGGAACAAAGTCTTCTTTCAGAAACTCATAGAAGGTGTCGAATCCCGGAAACAGGTCTGCATTATTTTCCAGCTTTTCAAAGTAAAGCTGGATGGCATTACTGAGCGCTACATATTCACTTCTCTTGAAAGTCTCGTCTTCACTTTTCCAAAGCGCCACCAGTAAGGTTTTGATACTCTCTTTCGTTTCTGTATCCAGGCTGTCACCCTCACCAATATAAAACGGATTGAACTTAATCGGGTTATCTTCCGAGTAGGTGAAATAATAGCCGCCAACCAGGTCACAGAGTCCTTTGTAACTATGCCCAACATCGACAATAACGATATGGGTTCCTTGTTCGTAATAGCTCCTGCAAAAATGATTTGTCCAAAAAGATTTGCCGGAGCCACTAGGACCGATCAGAAATTTATTCCGGTTAGTGGTGATTCCCCGGAGCATAGGTTCATCACTGATATCCACATGCACAGGCTTTCCGGTAGGCCTGTCCCCTAAGCGAATGCCCACGGGACTAAGTGATGTGCGGGAACCGGTTTCCTGATTAAAAAAGCAGGTAGCCTGTTCGGTGAACGTGTCAAAAGAATCGTTCATCGGAAAATCTGCTTCGTTACCGGGTATGCCTGCCCAGAATATCTGAGCTGCACCTGCCGTTTCCTGTTTGGCAACGGCATCCATTTTGGCAAGTGCGGAGCTGACCTGGTTTTTCAGATCTTTCAGCTCGTCTTTGTCTTTTGTCCAGACCAGGATATTAAAATGCGCTTTTACCGGAAGCCTTTGTTCCCCTATGGCCTCGTTTAAAAAATCATTCGTGGCATCCCTGGAGATGCTATTCTCCCGGCTGTAGGCGGATAAAGACTGAAGCCGCAATCTTTTGCTTTCCAGTTTTTTGATGGTTTTCTGCGCATCATCAATAAATACATATTGATTGTAAATGTGGTTACAGGGTAATAGCTGCCCGAGGGGACTGGCAAAGCCTACGGAGAATTTCGTTTTATCGGTGCTGTATTTGTCGTAATTGATCCTGCTGCCGCAAAGGGCAGGAAGATCTGCTGCATCACCCAGGGTATATAGCTGGCAATGTTGGCCACCCACCTGTATATCTCCTTTATTGAACTGGGTATCCTTGAGAATAAATTGATCTGTTTCTTCAGCAAGGAAGCAATACCGTTCAATAATGCCCATCGTCCGTTCATCGCTATAAAAATCTGCATCCTTCAGGCGTTTCATCCCCACAAAACCGCTATCCTGCATGATCTGTCGGAATTGTCCGCAGGCATCTAAAAAATCCTGAAGCATGGTAGCTTTAAGGGTCTGCTCGGGAACAATACTGCGGCGCAGTAGGTTTGAAAACAGAGAACTTCCATTTTTCCGGCCTGCCGGTTTTTTGGTTAGGAAAATATAGCAGCTGTGATCCAAGTAAGGGCGCTCATTAAAAAAGCGGTCACTGCTCCTGGACAGGAAGCTGATGTCTTCTTTTTTGAAATCGGGTTTGAATTTGGAATCAATAAACCAATCCTGTTTGTGCAGTATGCTGTGTTTGGGCAGTACCTTGATGGCTTTTACCCAAGCCTGGTGGAACGCTTCGTATTCACCATTCGACAGGGAAAATAGTTCCGGCAGCTCTACTTTAAAACCTACTGTTATATCTCCCTGTTTGCTGAGCACACAATCGTGCTCGATACCCATTATAGGCATTAAATCATCCATCCACTTTTCCATCTCACAATTCCTTAAATGATTTACTTTTTGAACCTTATAATTTCGGTCCCTTATTTTTCTTTTCTTTAGCAGGCAGTTTTTCTTGCTCTATATCCATATCCAGCTTTTTCTCTTTCCGGTTAAACTCGATAATTTCCGGGATTGAAGTTTCAGACCAGGGTACTTCCCTGGCAATTGAATGTTGCGTGAGTCCATAACGCATTATCGTTTCCTCTAAATCCCAGCCACCGTTCCTTGCGTATCCCACCGGATCAAGGTACTCTTCCATGGGAATCTCAATGATGACAATATCTTTAGGTAATTCTATGGATTCCCTTAGATCAAGCTCACGGTATTCATGATTTAACGGGTCATAAGAAACCCAGTAGTACTTCCCATCCGGGGTGCTGTCATATGCTATATCCGCGAACTTTATTCCTTCAGAAAGGAAATCATCTTTTGGACGCAGGGCATCCATTTTTAAATCAACATAAAAAGGATGGCCCTTAATCTCAATAACCGGGAGAATTCCACTAAGCCGCTGCGCTAACGCATCCCGGTTAACTATTAACTCAAAATCGGTTTTATCCTTTAATTCTTCTATTGTCTTCCCGGTTTTTAAAGACATACCTACCGGGTCTGAATCAACCATTGAAGGGATTCTTACTTCCTTTACATTATCACTATTGTCGCTTTCAATATTCTTTGTATCCAAATCAAAATCCAGAAGGTAATGGCTTCCCTTATAATACATTTCACTATACTGTATGGCATTATTCGGTTTGTAGGCTTGCCGGATCTCTTCCTTCATCACATCCACGATAAATTCTGTTCCTTCTATCTCAATCCTTGGCAATGCTCTCGGAAGCTGATTAATAGTATCCGGAATATTATTTTCGGCAATATCAAGCCCCAGGATAGAGCTTTCTATGGGGATAATTTGTGCTACATGATACGTTATGCCCGGGTCGATATTCTCAGGATCACCATTATCTCCATGGAGTTGTTGCCAGGCCACTTCATCCAGATCGCGGTAAGCCGGAAGCACAAATTCTACAATATGTTCTGGTGGAAGATTTACCGTATTGTCCGGAAAAACAACCTGCTCCCGTTTCTGGAGATCATAATGTCCAACATACTCCCATTCATCATCCATCATGACCCTGCAATCTTTGAGATCCACAATCTTAAGACCTTCTTCAACCGGGTGCAATAGCAGGTTTTTTAAGTCTACCAGGTACACTGTTCCCGCTATATCAACTTTTACCTTTTCACGTTCCATCCTCACTAAAAATTTACTTTATCTTTTATTCGCCGGTTTCCTAAAAACCTTTCTACTGTTACACTTTACTACTTTGGGTATGCTACGGGATGCCATAAGCTTCATCATCCCATGCTCGCCATATTTATTGCTCATTCCGTAAACTTTATAAACCAGTCCAGACCCGGCGGTCAGGATGATCGCAATACAGATATACTGGTTGACCCCGATAATGTAAAGGGCGGCAAACAGCACCAGCAGCCCAAGAATTCCGCCACCGAGGTACCATATATATTGAGCTTTAAGACCTTTGAACTCGACACTCTTGTTGATCCCTTTATTGATCGCATATACACTGGCCATGGGTTATAATTTTATTTTTATTTTTCTTTCGTTTTTAATTGTCGGAACCTGTTCCTCCTCAAATTCCAGCTCTTCATCAAGTTGATAATCTGTAGCGGGTAAGAAAACGCCGAGATCCATTCCCAGCTCCTCAGTCTCGATATCTTCTATATCTATAGGCTCCAGGTCCTCTTCAACGCTCACCATTGCATCCGCTTTCTGTTTCTCCCTTATATTCTCTTCAATTTCTTTGGAGAGCACAAGCAGCTGCACTTTCATTTCTTTCAGCTCATTTTCCTTTTCAAAAGGCTTTGCTACGATTTCCTGCAGCATGGTCAGGTTCTGCTCAGCATCTTCATTTTTCTTTTGGTATTGCTCCTTTACCTTGCTCACCCTGTCAATTGCATTGAGAAAATAACGGGCTGCCAGCTTTGGATTATCAACGTTAGGGATACCGTCGTTATAGGTATATTTGATACCGGATTCGGGGCTTTCTGCGTAAAGTGAATTTTTATATACACCAAAAAAAACATCAGCCCTTTTTATGAACAGATCGAAACCGTATAGAGTACCTATTTTTTCGATCTTCGTTGCGACATCTACCTCATGAATTCCGAATTGCTGGTACAGGCTAAGGATCTGCTTGCCGATATCTTCGGATTCAGTGCTCTTTACCCCGATGATCCGGACCGGATTGAGCTTTATACCCTCTTTATCGAATTGAAGTGCCTTTTTATACCTTACCTCATCCCCGGTAAGTAGCTCCAAGGTCCTTGCATTTGCCTTCTGCTCCTCCAATTCAGCATCTATTTGGTAGCGTGACCGGGAAACATCCCTGAAGTGAGCGGTTTTCAGGCTTTCCATCACAGCGACCTTTTTCTCCAGCTTGCTTTTCTCCAATAAGGAGGTGTCGCCGGAAAGTATTGCTATGTATTCTGAAAAATTCATTCCGCTCTTTTCATCCATAGAACCTTCATCTATGCTTCTCACGTTCAGCTCGCTGTTTTTCATCTGTGAGATGAAAAGCTGTTTGTTTTTAAGCAGGTTGAACTTATAATTATCCAGGCTCTGCTCCACTGCGTAGATATAGTTCATGACCTTATCACCGTAAAATTCTTTGGCAATCCTGTTACCCTGCCTCGCTCCACGACCGTTGCGCTGCTCCAGCTCTGATGGTTTCCAAGGGATATCTATGTGGTGCATGGCTACAATGCGTTCCTGTACATTTAAGCCGGTCCCTGCCTTCTCCGTGCTTCCGATCAGGATACGGATCTCGCCCCTGTTCATTTTGCGGAACAGCTCAGGTTTCCTTTTCTCTGACCAATTATGGATAAAGGTGATTTCCTTTGCAGGTATTCTAAAATCCTTTACCAGCTTATCCTTTAAAGCGTCATAGATATTGAACTGACCAGGCTTTGGCGTTCCGATGTCCGAAAAGACAATCTGGGTTCCTTTATGCAGCTGGCTTTTGTTATACCACTCTGCTACCTTTCTTGCACAGACATTTACCTTGTTATCCGGGTGATCTCCGTACCGGTGGGGATGTATGAGCCGCAGATCTGCAGACATCTTTTTTGCATAGTTGGTGGCGATAAGCATCCTTGCCTTATCTTCCGAAGATGAAAGCTTAGGCCTGCCCAAAACGGTTGCATCACCACTTTTGGCAAATACCATGAGCCGCTTGATAAAGTCCAGCTGGTCCGGTGTGGGCTTAATATTGACAAGCACCTCATCCAGGGCTGGTTTATCCAGGCTGATATGTTGAGCAGTCTTATAATCTGTGATCTCATTATAAAACATGGCCAGCTCAGGAACCTTGATAAAATGGCGAAACCGTTCTTTGGCAATGATCTGGTTGGTAACCGAAAATTCAAAGTCGGTAGTTTTACGGGCAAATACCGCTGCCCAGCCATCGAAGTTTTCAATGTCTTGGCGGGCCATTTCCTTTGGACGCAGGTATTTGAAAATAAGGTACAGCTCGGTAAGGCTATTGGAGATCGGTGTACCGCTCAAGAAGGTAACACAGAGATCGGAATCAAACTTTTGCTGCAGCGTGCGCACGGCAAAAAGCATATTGAGCGCCTTCTGACTGCCCTCAACGTTTCCCAACCCGGCTACCCGGTTATGCCTGGTGGTAAAAGTCAGGTTCTTGAATTTATGGGACTCATCAATGAATAGATGATCAATACCGGTCTGCCTAAAATCTATGCCATCGTCTTTCTTATCCTCTATCCTGCGCTCTATAGCCCTTAATTTGCCAGCAAGATTAGCTTTACGTATTTCAAGTCCCTTTAGCATTGCTTTGGAAACATTCCCGTCCAGCGTGCGGACCGTATCTATATCCATTTCAACACAATCGAGTTCGGCAGAAAGTATTTCCTGCTGTACTTCGGCAGCCTGCGGGATTTTGCCAAACTGATCATGCGTTAGAATAATACAGTCCCAGTTATTGTTTTTGATCTCATGAAACAGCCTGACCCTTTTAGAGGACTCATAGTCATTTTCATCTGGCGCCAGTACTTTTGCGTTCGGGTAAGCCAAGCGGTAAGTATTCCGGATCTGATCCACATTAGCTTTCAGGGCAAGTATCATCGGTTTGGATACAATACCTAGCCTTTTCATTTCCTGGGCAGCAATGATCATGGTAAGCGTCTTACCCAGACCCACCTCGTGGTCTATCAGTCCGCCCCTGTTCTGTACCAGACGCCATGCAGCATCCTTTTGCGAATCATACAAATCCGATATGCCCAATGCTTGCCTGTCCAGGCCCGGAAAAGTCAGGTGGCTTCCATTGTATTCCCTTAACCGGTAGCAGTTGAATTTTTCATTATAAAGGTTTTCGAGATTTTTCTGCTCTGCTGCAGGTAGGTCTTGCAGCCAATGGATAAAACCGGTCCTGATGCTTTCAATTTTCTGATGGGCAAGCTGCGTGGCCTCGTTATCAGGCAACCGAACCTTCTCACCATCAATTGTGGTTTCATAAGTAAAATAAGGCGCTGTATTTTCCAGTGCATTTTCCAGCAGGATATTCCCATACACTTTACGTCCATTCTTTGGCGCAATGGCGTATTCCTGTTCTATCTTTGCATTACGGGACGAAGACGTTACCTTGAATGCATCCAGTGATGGCAGAAAGTTGATCTTCGTTTCAACGGCAAATAGCTGCGTTGCAAATTCTTCATAGTACCGTACCGGAATCCACCTTTCCCCCAGGTTGAAGTCCAAAAGTTCAAAGGGAATGTTTTCAGGCTGAGCCTGCTCCAGGGCTTCAAGACTTTTTTGATACTGTATAGCATCTTCGGCATCAGGTTTTATCTCCTGTAATTTTTTCAACCTGTCCACCACGTTCCCACTCAGAAAAGCATCAGCGGTCTGCCAAACACCCGATACAGGATTATGATAAACATGGTTGCCAAGTTCAGCTATTGTTTCAGCCTCGCTTTTATGGATCAATTCTGAAATATAGTCCAGGTCAACTTTGCCCTGCACGTTCAGGCAATGTGCCAGCGCATCAACGGCATCCTCCGTTTCAAAACTGGCCTGCGGCTTATTCAGGTTTACCGAAAAAATATCGGATTTGACATACTGGTCTTTTTCGCGTCGCTCCAGGGAGGAAAGCATAGTAATGCCAGAAGTTGTATCGGCCAGCAAAAGCCTTTGGTTGCTTTTAGTATTTAACAGTCCGTACTGTTTAACCAGCCGGTCATAATTTTCGTTCAATTGCTTCCTTAGCTGATCCCCCTCGTCCTGGGAATCGCCTCCTGCTTCAACAGCAAATAAGGCATGGTAGACATCTCTTGTATGGATGTACTGCTTATAGAAATCCTGGTGGTCATTTCCAGCTAACGGCTTAAATAAAGGTTCTGCATTTTCCCGGTCCGTATAAACTAAATTTCCGACCTGGCTACCCGACAGCACAAGCATACCCTCCTTATAAAAAGGCTTCATATCCTGGAAGGGAATTGCAGCACTTCGGTCTATACCGAAGGCATCTTCAAAACTTCTGTCCCCTTCGTAGGTGAAATCATAAGCATATTGCTGAAGGTCCTCACCAAGCTTCTTTATCTCAAATGCAAGTTGAGAAGCATTCATCCATTGGGCAGATAAATTGATCTCTGCGAGGTTGGAATACAGTTTATAGGTATAATAATTCCCTTTCGCCGTTTTGCCCGTCAAAAGCAAAATGCTCTCATGTTCGGGGCGTTCCGTTGTCTTTACCGTGCTGATGATCCTTACGGTCTGTTTTTGGATATAGGTATGATCCTTTTCCTGCAGATAGGAAAATGCCCTGTTGATCGTTTCGGCAGGCATAGCCTCAAAAAGACCTAATTGTACGGAAGCTTCCAACGCTTTTGTTTCCGGCAGCGGTAAAAAGGTGAGCTTTTTACCTGGGGCACTGATTTCTTTTGCTTCCTTTAAGGAAGGAAAATTCTTTTGGTTGAAATTGATATAAAAATCAGTACTCAGCTGCTCCAGAAGGGGCTGCCGCAATAACTCCAAAGAGCCGGAATGCCATACCATTTCATGTGCCTTACCATATTGGTTAAGGCCAGGACTAACCTCACCAAGATAAATGTGCTCATTTCCCGGTTTTGCTATATAGGTATTCAGATAATAATCTCCGAACTGGTTTGCTGATTGAACGGTTCTTACCAATAATTGCTCGTTGGAAGAAAGCTCCTGCTTCGATGCGTTTTTTTGAACGATAAGGAGGTGACTTGGCGCTTCGGTATTGCCGGTATCCTTCATAAGGTTATCCGGCATGACCATAAGGCTTACGAAATCCGAATGCTCAAATAAAAATTGCCGGGCAGCTTCGTTGGATGGGCTGTTCAAAAACCCGTTTGTAGTAATATAAGCCAGCAGACCGCCATCGGCGAGCTTATCAAGCCCTTTTGCAAAAAAGTAGTTATGGATCTTGCCCGTAAGCCGGGGGTTCCTGATCTCCGGATCATTAACCGAGAAATTGCCGAAAGGAATATTGCTGATCACCAGGTCATAGGTTCCATTATCAGCAGCACCGGTTTGCTCCAGGCCGGTAACATGGACTTTCATACCATTTGGGATAGTACTGCAGAGCGCTTGTAAAACCTTGCCCGTTAAGATATCCTTCTCAATTGCGGTGATCCTGGCATCCGGATAATTTGCGGCGGCTTCTGTTACAAAGACACCGGCTCCGGCGCTGGTTTCCAAAATATGCTGAGGTTCTATCCCATTTTCCTTTAAGACCTTGAATATGGTCTGGGGAATCAATTCCGGAGTATAGAAGGCGGAAAGGATGCTGTTCTTCAGGGAAGCGACTACTGTTTTATATTCCCCTTCGTCGAAATGATCCCTAAGTAGAGAATACAAAACTTCAACTTCAGCGTAAAATTTAAAATCCGAATCCGTCGCACCACGGGATGTCCACTCCGATCTTGTACCAGGCCCCAGCAATACACTTTTTATTCCGCCAAAACCTGAATACTTTTTAAGGGCGGCAACCTGGTTCTGATCCAGCACCTGGCTTTCCCGGTAATCCAGCGCTATACGGATTGCCGCTATGTTGTCATAAAGTTTATCTGCTGTATTATATGCCATCGCTCACACCTTTTCCGCCTCACTGGGGCATTGCTTTAATTCAAATACTCATGCACTTTGCCGATCACTGCATAGCGCAGAAACCGGTTGCCTTCATTTGCTTCACTGAAATCGAAAACTTCAAATGTTTCGCTGCAGCATTCCATGAGGTTGAGCACCTCATACCGCAGCACACCTATTTCCCGGAATTTTTCAAAGTCCTGTTGAAACTCTGTTTCAAGAAGTTCAAGCAGGTAGTTGTACCGGGATGGTTTCAGCACAGCGGTCATTTCATTGAGCGCCAGCTCCTCGATGATATATGCAGGTTTATCTTCGCTAAGTAGCCTGAGCACAAGCGGCATAACCTGGCTGACCTTGACCTCCAGATAGGTACTGGTTATCAAATCCCCTTCCTGCCGGATCAGCAGTTCCGGGTTATTGATAAGGATATAAGCCTTCAGTTTTTCTTTAAGGATGTTTAGCATAGCGGTTATTTTTTTAGAGCCGTTGGCCTTTCTTTTTTGTTCTCATGCTCTCGATTTTCAGGCATTTTAGCTCACGCACTTTTGGCGGGAGTAATTGTCCGGTATAGCTTGTTCCCTGCCGCTGCGCCAGCCCAACCGGGTCCAGCTCTTTTAGGGCTGGAACATAAACCTCTCTTACGGTCGAAGGATATTTGGCATGGATGCTGTAATTCCCCAGGTAGATATTTTTTGTATCGGTATCATAAAAGAACCTGGTTAAACCTTCCTGTTCTCCGATGTCACCAAGGGTCATCCTGTTGTACGGGTTATCCACCTGGCGGAATTCATGCTTTTGTATATCGACAAAAAACTCGGTGCCCTTGATATCGACAATGGGCAGTTCCCGTTCTACGGGATCAACCTGCCCGGCAGGCTTATATCCCATATATTTTTCCATGCCCATTATATTCCGAAGAACGATTTGATGATCGTTGCTACCACAACCAGGAAGATGCAGCTCCCGAACCATGCAGAGGCCACCTTTGAAGTATCCGGGTCACCCGCATTCCATTTCTGGTACACCTTCACTGCTCCTATAAGCCCCAATAGCGCCCCGATAGCATACATCAGGTCACATCCTGAATCAAAGTATCCACGTACTTTCTCGTTGGCCTCATTGATACCGGCAACTCCATCCTGGGCTGCTGCATACAAACTTGCAACAACCATTACAAGGGTTATTACACCCGCTTTTAAACTTTGGGAGATCTTCATCAATCCCTTCTTCACCTTTTCCATCTTCACTTGATTTTATCACTCCACTTGACAGCTTTTGCTATCCTTCATTTCTCTAAAATCCTTCCCTTGGCTCCCCGGCTATCAGGCCAGGGAGCGGGGAAAGTTGCTGCCGGTTTCCACCTCATCCTCTAATCAAACCAACCGCTCCGGCAGCTGTAACTTTGCGGGCAAACCTTCCCCAACATCCTCCATTTCCATCCGCTGAAGGCTGCCCGCAATTCCTTTATGTTTTGATTTTTTACAGCCCTCAGAAACGAGCAGCCGTAATTTGTATTGGCGTTTTATACAAAACGGGGCAACGATCTCCACCGCTTATCCAATTCTTCCTCACTGAACGTTACCCCACAAATACTTTCCGCATGTTGTATAATGAAATTATTAAGAGCGATCCTGTAGGCAGGTCTGCGTAACCCGCTATAGCTATCCAGTCGCTGACTAAGCTGCTCCAGCAGTTCGTCCTTGCTGATCTCTTTTCCTGCCTGCTCCAGGATGCGCTCTTTTATCTCGTCTATGATTTCTTCCAGTTCTTCAAAAGGATCAATATCCTGCCCACGGTCATCTTCCGGGGTTTCCTCTGCTACATGCCCGGCGGGGCTATCCTGCCTGCCTGCCAAATTGCTTCTGATCTGTTTCCTGTAATAGAGCACGCCGATCACGGCATAATAAACCAGAACAGCTATTATCACCGCTGTCCCATATTGCTTCCACGTAATTGCTTCGAACATCTTCATATCTTTTGGTTTCTAAATATTCCGGGTTTATTCCCGTTGTTTACGATAGCAAAAGTGCAGCAGATCTGAAGCCCTCTTTTACAACCTGTGACAAGGTTGTCCAGAATTATTTTTCAGAAGATTTTTATAAGAAATTGGCTGTGGATGATCCAACTTGAAGTACAGCCGTTGTTAATCTGGTATGAGAGATAGCAGGACCTTCTTTAATAGGTCATTTTACCGGTTCTGTTTTACAATTTGAGTGAAGGTCACAAGTCAATTCTGATTAATAATAATTCGTGAATTATCTAGCAACAGGATAAATTTTAGGCAAAAAAAAACCGCCTAGAACAGGCGGCTTAATAGGAACAATATAAGTCTGACTAAATTATTCATCTTTTTGGTCCAGCATTCTATCTAATGAAACGGTGAGATCATCAAGGAAAGGATGCCGGCTCTTTTTGCGGATCAACATTCCGTGAAATACCCGGTACGGGTTACCCACATTCACATTAAAAGCGGCTTCCAGAACATTTACGACCTGAATCACATCACCTTTACCAAAGTTTATAGCACCTCTTGCCTGTAGGGCATAGGCGAGTTCTATTAAAGCTGACTTGGAATCAGTCCAGGTCAATTGGCTCTTTCGGTCCGGGGTCGATTGATCTTGAGTAACATGAAGCGCAGGAGGATTGATCTGCTGTTTAAGGTAGGCAAGTAATTTTTCGTAAGCCTGCAGCTTTGATAAAATAAAACTATTAGGTGTCGTAAATGTCAGGTCCATATCCAGCATATACACCGGAACCTCGGAAGCATAGAGGTTTTTACGAAGAAACCACAATTCGTCCAGGTTGCTGATACCTCTGCGGTAGTAATTATAGATATGTTTATTACGGTCGAAATATGTTGCCTTGGATTCGAGGATTCTCATGTAGTAATGTTTCTGTTCCTCCGCAGATCCTATCGGCTTATGTGCTTCCGTTTCATAAAGCTCATTGTAATAAATCAGCTCACGCAAAAACATAGGTTTTACCTCTTTAAAAAAAATGATCTCTTCCTTTTCATCCTGGAAATTATGGGTTATGAAAAATTCCTTAAGTTCTTTCAATATACTATCCATAAGATAAAAGGATTGTTCGGCCTGTTGCAAATGGTTTTCCGTTTCAATCGAGATCCTTTGCAGTTCGGTATCCATTTTCGCTAACAGCGCTCTCGAAAACTTGTCCATATGTGTGTTGGTGTTTGGTGCCTGGATTGATTTCATTCTTTAATGTTTCAGTTTAATTGACTGAACGAAACTACAATGGCATTGACCCTTCAGAATGGCATCTAAGGGCTTTTTGATGGTGAGGTAGGTGAAATAGCCGGCGGAATACTTCATAAAAAGATGAAGTATTTACAAACCGACAAGTGCAAATTATTCAAGTCTGCTTTTTAGAATACGAAAAATGTATATCCGTGTAAATTTGTGATGAAAATGTAAGTTAAAGGAGTGAATTCGTAAGCAGCTGATAACTCCCGTTATGCTTAACTGGTAAATATCCCCAGGTATATACCTGATTAAATTTTATCGTCTAAAATTCCCAAAGATAAATTTTGATAATTTGTATATATAATTACACATGGAGAGAAAAAACTATTATTTTTAGAATCAAACAAAGGGGACCTGAAATGCATATTAACGACAAAAAGAAAGAACACATAGACGCCGAGGCTTTCAGGATTTTAGCACTTCTTGAAGAAAAAATTACCCCTTCAGTACAACCTAAAACTAAAAAGGATTATGGTTCATTGGATCATACTATAGGCTTTGACCTGACCGATAAAATAGTCGATGCCCCACAAATATTTTCAGAGGCAGATCATTATGGCAATACTATTTCAAAACGGGAGGTGTACGATAATAGATCCATAGGTTTAAATGAACCGGATTATGTGAAGCTGAAGAAACTAGCGAATACCATATCACAGGAAAAAAGCATAAATCATAAAGTAAGTAAGGATTTTATTGGAAATAAAATATTCGAATGGTTAATCAAAACCCATAAATCAAAAAAAGCAGACAATACTTTATCGAATTTCCTTTTGGATGAATTTCAAAAAGAAATGTCCCATCTCAAAATCCGTTTTCCAATTCTCTATTTACACATTAAAAATCCGTTTCAAATTGGTAAGGCAACTTTTGAATATTTTACCAAAGATTACTTTGACAAGCTGATCATACACAACAGAGCAAAGGGATCAATAACCAGTGATGAAAACCATGAACAGTTAAGAAAGAGTCATCAAGGAAAAGTATTTGTATCTATTTCCGTAACAGGGGAAAAGAAAAAAGCGGAGGAAATCGCACTCGAATACTGCTCACTGGCAGTCGATATACTTAAGATGTGTTCCGATACGACAGATTTCCCTTTCATAAAACTTGGTTTTGATATTGATTCAAGGGTAAAAGCTGCCACAAAAGCAGAAGTTATCATTACCAGCGCTGATAATGAACTCGAAGATTTCAATCTCAACTTATATATGCCAGCAAACCATTATAGTATTGGTCCCGACCAATGGAGGCGAAGCGTGGAAAGACAGATGGGTTTGTTCCATGAGTTTTTACTGGATCTACCCGATGAACCTACAGAGCTGCAAAGCTTAATTATAAACAGTATAAAGCGGTATGGCAATGCCATATCCAATTCTAATCTTCATCAAAGGGTTGTGGAACTTTTTACCATATTGGAATCTCTACTCCTGTTCGATAGTAACTCCCCGATCATTGAATCCGTTTGCAAATATTGCTCTAAGCTGGTTTTTAAAACTGTTGAAGATCGAAGGAACGCAATCGAGCTCATGAAAACGATGTATGATGTAAGGAGTAAGCTCATACATCATGGGAAAGAGGCAAAATTTGAAATGGATAATTTGCGGAAGCTCCAACTTATCGTAGTAATGCTCTTAGGTATCCTGGTGCAAAAAACAAAGACGCATAATACAAAACAAAGTGTTTTACAGGAAATTGAAGATGCAATACTTCAGGCGTACGGTTAAAGGACTTCTTCAGCTTAAAATTATTTGGCAATTTCATTTTTCAGCTGTTCTTCCAATGCCTTCAGCCTGTCTTCTGTGAGGGTAAAGGGTCCCTTGGAGGTGCTTTCAATATCTTCAGATATTTCCTTCATACGCCCAACAGTTCTGGCTAATAACAGAGTGGCCATTTCGTTATAGTCACTCGCCTGCCAAAGGTTTTCATTTTTTGCGAAACGATGTATATAAGATCGATTTTTTATTCGAGTTCCAATATTTCTGGTTTCCTCTTCCAGGTACTCTTTTATATAGTCTTCCGCACTGATGGATGAATATTTTTCACGAAGTGACTGTACTGTCTGGTAATAATTTGTGAGTACTTCCCTGGTTGTCTTGTCGAGTACCAGTGCGCGGTCTTCAGCTGTGGACTTATCCTGGACTGAATTCTCGACCTGGTTAATAGCAGGTTTGCGTTCAGTAATATTCGTATAAATTACTGTACCCAGCCACCCAACGCCTCCCAATAATGTCGAAAAAACGAGAATTTTCACCTCTTTCGATTTTAGTAATGCCCATATTGAATTTTCAGGACTATCTTTTGCAATACGGGCTTTCTCCTCAATTTCAGCTTTGGCCATAATAAGCAGATTGATAAGTTTACCTTTATCATTTAGCCATGCCTGGCTATTCTGGTAGTGACCTGTATTGAATATGAAATCTTTAGGACGGAATGTAATTGTGCCCAATAAATCAACATAGACCGCCTGATCGCCATCCAAAGCTCTGAAGTATCCCAACAAGCGCAGTTTTAAATTTCTAACCTTATTTAGTAAGTCTGCCTGTTTATTCTCTATTAAAACTCTACCTTCTTCACCAGAAAGATATAGATTAAACTCTTCCTCCGTAAGAATTTCGTTAGGCAGTTCCTCCACCTCCCTTAAAAATGATGTTATCCGAATTACTTCCTTCTTGTTCATTAAAATTTTGCCCAGGTTACCTTAAATTATTGCACCAATATAGTACAAATAAAAATTATGAACTACCTGTTTGCACCAATTGCTGCCATAAATTCTCTCCGGTAGGTTTCACTTATAGGAAGTTCAGTCCCCTCTTCTAAATAAACAGTATTGGTATCCACTTTAATCATTTTGTTTACGTTAATGATATAAGACTTGTGTATCCGGAAAAATGGTAGCTCACTTAATTCCCCACTGATTTCCTTAATCATTCTATTGGTTAAATATTCTCGCTGATGGGTATTTATCTGTGAATAGTTGGAGGAACCTTTAATGTACAGTATATCTTTCTTGTCGATTTTGATGTGTACATTCTTCCCATCTCCTGGAACAATTAAAAAATCTGTTTTCGGTTTAGCATTTAGCCTTTTGTTCTTAAGCCAGACTGAAGCCTTCTTAATGGCTGATTCAAATGTTTCTAGGGTAACCGGTTTCATAAGGTAATCAACTGCGTCAACCTTAAATGCCAAATGGGCAAAATTGGTGTATCCTGTCGTGAATACAAGAGCAGCATAATTTTTAATAGATTCAGCCAGGTCTATTCCATTTAAACCGGGCATATCAACATCTAAAAAAATAATATCAGCAACAATTTCTTTGCTCACTATTTTTTTAAGCGCAACCAAAGGGTCAGTTTCCCGTCCGACTAAAATCAAGTCAGGAATTGCGGCAACCAGTGTGGCCATATAGTCTAAAATATAGTCATGGTCATCAACAAGGAAGATTCTATTACTCATAAACTGATCTTTAAATCGACTTCATAAACCCCATTATGCAGCCCTGTCTGCAGTAAATAATTTTGATCGAAGTGCTTATCTAATCTCGCCTTCGTGTTTGCAATACCAATAAAGTTACTTCGGACCTGGTTAGAGGGTGATACAAAATTTTCCGAATGAAAATGCAAAATCCTACCATCATAATCAATGGAAATAAAAGCCGGATGATCCTGATCCTTTAATTGCCCATATTTAAAAACATTCTCTACGAAATTGAGGAATATCAGAGGCGGCAAAAAAATACTTTTTTCATCCGCTGCGAAAACGGCCTTGAATGTTAGGTATAGCTGGTGCCCGTTCAGCGTTTGTTGAATTTCAAGATACCTATTTATTTGAGCCAGGTCATCAGCTAATGATACTTTTGCGTTTTCTGCATTATTACGAACAGAATACTGCATCATTTCCGAAAGCATTGCAACTGTTTTTGCTATATCAGGATTAGTGGGCACTAGTTTATAATAGATAAAAGTCAGCGTGTTCAATAAAAAATGTGGATTTACCTGGCTTCTTATAAAATCGTTTTCGAGCCTGATCTCCCTTTCTTTGCTGTCTGCCAATTCTTTAACCTTTTCGATGCTGTATCTGGCAAACCAATAGCCAGTGCTTATGGACCATATAAAGAAACTGCGCCATAACCCTTTAGCAATATCTTCAGAACTTATAAGCATCCCTGGTCGATGTAGAATGTATCGGATTAAGCTGCTTATCAGGCATAGTAGGGCGGCATATGAACAAACCTCTACAACTGCGAGAAATACTTTTGATATAACAATGCTTCTTTTTCCTATTAAAGAGGGCATGTAATAGTGAGCATTGAAATAAAAATACAAAATGTCGCAGCTATAAAAAACACCAAATAGTAGCAGATTGGCCCTGCTACCTGTGAATATCAATACGCCTATTTCTGAAATTATAAAAATAGATATAGCTGTGGTGTGCCAAAAAAAAGACACTAGATTTTTGGCTTTAAGTTGAAACATAAATTGGAGTTTTTGGATTTCACATTCCCAAACCGCCATTTCACATTACCATAATGGCAATTCAGATAATGATCAAGATTTTGATGGGGACGCGTATTAATTTTATATCAGAAAAGGCAAAAGACCTAAAAAAAGAAATATGAAAACAACAAAATCAACAACTAAGATCAGCAGTAAAAGGCTATTTATTTTTAAGAGAAATAATGCAGATGAGCGCAATGGTGCCGCCAGTACTTTGCACCCTACAACAACAACAATTACTAGCCAACCCACAACAAGCCTGGGTTGCTAAAAGTCGGAAAATTATAGTCATGCCTAGGCATGACTTTATCATCAGTCTATAAAATTACATCTAATTTAAGTTTTTGTAAGTTTTTGCCTCTACAAAGTATTCAGGTTTAAACCCTCTTTTTTTTCAGGTAATTATTACCTCTCGATATTTTCATAAATGTTGGTTTATTGTGCTTGGTTCTTAAGTAAGACTACACTGTTCTATTCGCCGTACTGTTTCTTTGCTCCTTTGGATTCACTTCATTATCTAAACCAAAACCTCCCCAAATCTAAAACGCCAAATTATGAAACGTTTTAAGTTAATGCTCAGCGCTGCCGTACTGTTAGCTGCATGTTCTGCCACAGCCATGGCCGGTACTCCTAAAGGTGAAACCAAGGATGCCAAATCTGAAGTAACAACTACTACTACAGACAATCTCCATTGGTACAAAGTCTCTTATGATAACCCATCAGTATATCCGAACGGTTATATCAAAAGCGGCGCGCCAGTTCAATTTACTGGCGACAGAGAGGGTGCCATGAACGAAAATATTTGCCCTACCGGCGATACTTATGATTGTCTGCGTGGATTTTCTGGTACGCCGTCTTTACCAACTGAAAATGTAGGTACAGACCAGGTGCAAACTGATGAGCAACCTTAATTAAACAATGGGATGTAGGCATAGAATGCTTACACCCCATTTTTACCTATTTCTTAGGTCTTGCCAATAATGCTTCTTTATTTGAATGATAAGCTGGTACGAGTTTAACTGGCTTTCCGGATATAAGATCTTGCAGTTCTGATTCAGTTACATGGGTAGTAATCCCCCGAACTACTCCATCAGGGTCAATTATTATCATATAAGGCGTCGGTTTTATTTCGTATCTATGCATTAATAGTGAGTCATACGCAATAACTAGGTTTAAATTATTATCTTTTCGATTACGTTCGTACAGTTTGCGTATTGATTTATTATTAGAACCATGTTTATATTGTGATCCAGTATAACCAACCAATAAGAATTGGACTCTGCCTTTAAACTTGCTTTGTAATACATTTATTCTGGGTTGGCTGGAAAGACAAACTCCACAATACTGATTCCAAAAATCGAGTATCAGCCATTGCCCCTTAAAATCTCGTAAAAAAACTTTCTTTTTACCGTAATAGTGAACATCGTTTAGCTGGAAGTCTGGCATAGCCTTTCCTACAGTTGGAAGTTCAGTTTCTGTCTGTTGGGCTTTGCAATTAATAAAGGCAAATGCAAGGATAATATAAATTAGCTTTTTCATTTTTTTTAATTAGTATAACCATCATTTTGTATTAGGTATGGGTTTTTCTGTATCTCAGCAAAGGGAATTGGATATAGCTGGTCCGTGATTTGCCAGTTTGGAGATTTTGATAATCCAAGGACATCATCCGCTTTGCCAGTTCTCTTCAAATCAAACCACCTGTTTCCCCATTCGGCGAATAATTCAACTTGTCTTTCTTTTTGAATTGCTTTGAACAAGTCGTCTTGGTTAATCCCCGGATTTGCATTTCCAGTCTTTGTAAGCCCGGCTCTGTTTCTAATCACATCAACATCATCAAGTGCACCCGAAAGGTTATTTTGCTTTACCCGTGCTTCAGCTCTAATCAAATAGAGCTCAGCAAGCCGCTGCACAATATAATTTTCTGTGATAGGGCTTGACGTTCTAGCCTTGTATTTATTCAGATAATAATAGGCCACACCACTTAATGTGTTGCTTTTTAGCCATGCAGTTTTTCGGTTATCGCCAGGCTCAAAAGCCGCAAGTAAATTTGAAGTGACTGTGAATGTTGGCTTTACCGTGGTCGATGCAGGAATGAACTGAGCACCTTCGGCAGTATTTCCGGTAACTTTAGAGATTCCAAATATTACTTCTTTAGACGAAGCAAGAAAAGCACTATTTAAAGGCTCGAGGCTGTATTTCCCCGAACTAATTACGTCTGTTGCCATTGCTTCGGCATCTACCCATCTATTTTGATAAAGATAAACCTTTGCCAGTAAGGCAGTAGCAGCGCCTTTGTTGGGTCTTGTGCTAACTGACGTGGCGTAAGAATTAGTTAACAATGTTCTTGCTTTTTCTAGATCACTAATGATTTGTTGATACACCTCATCTTTTGATGTGCGTGGCATAATACTATTTTTCTGGAAATCAGTTGTTGTTTCGAGTGGTACGTCGCCAAACAAGTTTACCAAATAGAAGTAATGCAGCGCCCTTATGTAAAGCATTTCACCCTGCAACTGATTTTTCAATGACGGCGTTAAAGTCTTGGAACTATTCAGGCCATCAATTACAGCATTAGCCTGATAGATATTCTTATATGGGTTTGACCAGAAAGTTGAGCTTATCGTTGAATTATCGACCAGGATGGAATTAAATCTAAATGCCTCATGGCTAGGACTAGGGTTTACATTAGCGAATTCATCGCCGGACAGCCCTGTGTATAGCGTTATGCCACCATTGCAAAACGACAGCGAAGATGAAACCATGTTATAATATAATCCTACAACTGCAGCCGTGGCAGTTTGATCATCTGCAAATATTCTGCTCTGCTCTGCCAGTGTTCCGGGTGCACCTACCTGAAGATATTTTTTGCAGGAGCTAAACATGCAAGCAATTAAAATTGTGCAGATTGTTGTTTTTTGAAATTTTGATATTTTTTTCATGTCCTTACAAGTTTAGTTGAAAGCCGGCAACAATAGTTTTCAAAGGCGGGAGTACAAAGAAGTCCTGACTTTCAGGATCAGCGCCTTTGTAATTCGTTATTGTGAGAAAGTTCTGCGCCTCTGTGTAAACCCTTAACCCACTAATATGAATGCGCTGCAACCATTTAACCGGAAACCGATATGATAAGGAAACGTTCCTTAATTTTATAAATGATGCATCTGTGTACTTGCCATCTGATAACGCAAGGTATCCAGCTGCACCAGAAACTACACTTGGTCCCGAAGAGAACTTTTGAATTTCAGATACATCACTAGGTCGTTGCCATCTCTTCAGCACAATGTCCGGTTGGTTGTAAATCTGTCCTGGCGGTGACACGCCCAGCTGCGCAATATAGTTTAGCCCTGTTTGTTTGGTAAACTGAAAGAAGAAACTCAAATCCAAATTCTCGTACGATAAAGAATTTTGCATCCCCCCGTAGAATTTAGGATCTCTATTCCCGAAATTTTGATAATCGCCAGTTGCAGTCAGCTGACCATCGCCATTATAATCCTCGAAAGTATAAACGCCAGTTTGAGGATTCACACCGAGGTATTTGTAGCCTCGTATTATATTTAAGGATTGACCAACAACATAGCTATTCCTGTAGCTTGACGTTTCGATGTTGGGGAATGCTATAAGTTTATTTTTGGGTATTGATAAGTTAATACTAGTTGCCCATCTAAAATCTGCACGAGTAAAATTTTTCGTTGTCAGGACTAATTCAAATCCAGAATTTTGTACCAGCCCAGGAAAGTTCCTCACGACATTAGAAAAACCCGTTTGGCTGGGCAATACATAACTAACTAGCTGATTGCTTGAACGATTAAAGTAATAGGCAGCGGAGATAAAGACTCGATCCTTTAGGAAACCTGATTCAATTGCAACTTCGAATTTCTTACTGATTTCCCAGTTGTATTCCGGATTGTAAAGACTCCTTGGATTCAAACCAGATAAACCATTGTAGATATTAGCGGTACTTGACCAAAGATTTAAAAACTTATAGTCACCTATTTGGTCGTTACCTGTGGTGCCATAACTCGTTCTAATCTTTCCATAACTTAGAAATGATAGATTGTCTTTGATGAACTGTTCTTGGTAGAAAAGCCATGCCAACCCTAAGGCTCCAAAATTTGCCCACTGCCTATCAGGACCAAAACGGCTGGAACCGTCTTTCCGGGCGCTCAAATTCAAGATGTATCTATCTTGAAAATTATAGTTAATTCGACCAAAGAAAGCAGTATATCTATACTCCGTACGATCATTTGTAGCTCTTATTAATCCGGCTGCACCTATTGAGCCAAGTAAAAGGTCAGACGTATAGTTCGTTCCATACTGGTAATCCGTTATACCTATTTTATTCTGTAGAGTATTCCCAACTAAAACATTTAGTTTACCAAAGCTACCTTTGAGACTGTATTCCAATTGGGGCTCGATAATCCAATTTTGATTACTAGAGTTGGAAAATTCTGAGGATGGCAAAAGTCCAGAGCCTCCGTTTGGGTCGATTGAAGATTTTGGTTGCAGCGTAAACTCATCTGTCCTGAAAGTATTGTACCCAAAATTTGTCCTAATTGTGAGGTTTTTTGTAACCAAATAGTTAAGATTTAAATTGGCCGAAAGATTTTCATTTCTCGAATTATATTTCTGTTCCAACAACGATAGCGGGTTAATATGGCTGTTGAGTGAATAAAAAGTAACACCAGCCTCTGCCCAATTTAAATTTCCGGCGGCATCAAACAATTGCAAATTTGGCGGCAAATTTATGTATCTGGTCAAATCATACCTTGGCATTCTGTTCTTGTCATTTGAATACATTCCTGAAAATAGAAGATGAAATTTATCATTGGTTGTCCTATGATTAATGTTAAAATTCACAGATGCAACATTGTCCGAAAAGTCTCCTGGATATACAGTAGTTTCTCTATGGTAATTGGCACCTAACAAAAACTGGGTTAAATTATTACCACCCGAAACAGAAGATTGGATATTATTGGAGTAACCAGTGTTTCCAATAAGCAGGTTTTTGAAATCAGTATATCTTGTAGTGTCCCAAAGGGTAATGTCAGGAGCATAGCCAGGATCGGCAACATTGCTGCTTGCCGTATAACCATCATTAGCCAATGCCTCATTTCGCATCTGTACATATTGCTGGGTATTAAGCATACCCATGGTTCGACCAACATGGCTAAAGCCGGAGTAAGTATTGATATTGACCTGCGTACTACCAGGCTTGCCTTTTTTGGTTGTAATTATTATTACACCATTTGCTCCTCGACTACCATATATTGAGGTCGCATCAGCATCTTTAAGTACATCAATGCTTTCAATATCTTGTGGATTAATATTATTTAACGGGCTTAGACCACCTGTACTGATGGAAGTTGGATTATTGGCTGCGGAGCTAATTTTGTTCGTTGCCTGATTGCCAGCTTCAAACGGTACACCATCAATAATAAATAAAGGATTATTTTGGGAAAGACTCAGGTCAATTGAACTCTGACCACGGATTTGTACTTTGAACGAAGATCCTGCCACACCACTTCCTTGTGTAATGACCAAGCCAGATACTCTGCCTTGTAATGCAGCTAACGGATTTGATACTGGTTGGCTTTCTATATCTTTTGCTTTTACAGTGCTGATATTACCTGTGCTTAGTCTTTGTGTTGTTGTACCATATGCTATAACCTGCACTTCATCTAGCTTTGAATTGCTTTTGATCAGGGTAACGGTTATTCCATCTGTTGCCTCAACTTCTTTGCTTTCATAACCAACAAAAGTTATTTGCAGAATTGCTCCCGGAGGTAGATAGACAAAAGAAAATTCACCCCTATTATTAGTTAAGGTAGTAAAGTTTTGTCCTTTTACTTTTATGGATGCTCCTGGCAAAGGCCGACCATCTTGATCGATAATTCTACCTTTTATATTTATGCCCTCACGATTATCGGTCGGTATATTTATAATTGCTTGATTTCTTGGCTTCACAACAATGGTCTTCCCTTTTATCACATAGGTCAAAGCCTGATCTTTAAAACAGGCATCAAGCGTCTGAGGCAAGCTGGCGTTTCTTAGGGACAGATCAACGGGTTTTGCTTTTTTAAGCAGATCATTATCGCACCAGAACAGGTATCCGCTCTGTTTTTCAATTAGCTTAAATACGTTTTCGAGCGGTGCGTTCTTAACGTAGATCGTTATGCTTTGGCCGTACGCTGCAGCGCTGGTCATTAGGCAAAACAATGCGAACAGGGAAAAAGCGAGGTTGGTCCGCAAAAAGATTGCTATTGGGTACCGGAAGAGGACTTCCGGCTTAGACACAGGAATGCCCTTCCAGGCAGGCTTCCACTTTTTGCCATAGGCATTGTGAAAGCATGTATAAAAATTCATACTTTTGGTTGATTGGTTAGTTGATAAATTGTTGGTTACACGCTGACATGAATTAACCCCCAATTTTGCCGGCACCGTCTACAACTCGGTACCGGCTTTTTTTTAAGGGGAATCATTAACTAAAACTTTCTTTTTCTACTTTTTCATGCATTCTGGTTTAAGGTTCAACATTTGATTATTTATATTAAAAACGAACGGTCAGTAGTTTCTTACCTTTAATGGGTTCGCTGATAGCGAAATGGATATTGTTTTCCTGAAGAATCTCCAATATAGTACTGAGGTTTGAATTGCGGTATACACCACCGGTGTAAAGTTTTGTGGGTATCTTTCCTTCATAGGCTACATCAATATCATACCAGCGTGCGACCTGGCGCAAAATGCTCCTGATATCGGCATCCTTGAAATAGATTTTTCCATTTTTCCATGCCAGCGCACTTTCCAGGTCTGCCTGCTGTACTTCCATATTTCCTTCCGAGGCCAATACGGTACGCTCGCCCGGGTTGATTGTCAGATAGCTTCCACCCGAACTAACCTTAACCCTTCCTTCTTCAAGCGTAGTAACAACCCTTAGCTCATCAGGGTAAGCATTAATATTAAAATGGGTTCCAAGTACGGTGACTTCCTGTTGCCGGGTTTTTACAATAAAGGGGTGGGCCTTATCTTTCGCCACTTCAAAATAACCTTCACCGCTCAGGTCTACTTTCCGTTCTGTTAGCCCTGCAAATGTTGCCGGGTATTTTAGTGATGATCCTGCATTAAGCCATACACGGCTTCCATCCTGCAAGGAAACCTGGTAGGTCCCTCCTTGCGGAACTGCAATAGAGTTATAGCTAAGTACGGCCGGTTTACTTGTGGTGGCAATATCGTAAGCTATACGTCCTTCCTTATCCTTTGTTATTTGTAAACCATTTTCTGTTGCGATAAGCCCAGGAGCGAGCTGATCAAGGCTGATTACCCTTCCATCAGCAAGTGTAAGTGTTGCCTTATTGCTGCCGGGAAGAATTGAAGACGCGGTGATTGTCGGCGTTGACGTAGCCGGCGTACTTTTAAGATTTATATAAAGCAACAGTCCAATTAATAGGATCAGTGCGGCCGCTGCTGAGGTAATTTTTATCCATACCGGAAAACGGCGGACAATAGTTTTCTGACTTATTTTGGATTTAATGTTTTCATGCATCCTGTCCCGGATCGCAATGGGGTTGGCTGCGTAGCCTTTCGGCAATTCAAGCAAGCTGTCCTCATAGCTTTCATACCACAAATCATAATAAGCCTGTTCAGCAATCGTCTGCTTTCCATTCTTTATTTTATGGGCAATCTCTAATAATAGTTCGCGGTTATATCCGGCTTCCATAAGGTGGTATTTACCCTATAGTCAGAATAATCTCGTTTCACCCTTAGTCAGGAGAAATATTTATTTAGAGAAAAAATTTGATCCCGTAATAAATAATAGAAGACCGGGAGCAGAAATGGCAAGGCTGCCCTTTAGCTCACGTAATGCTTTGCTCATATGCGCCTCTACTGTCTTTTCAGAAATGTCAAGCGTTTCAGCAATCTGCTTATTGGTTAAGTATTCTTCCCGGCTTAAACGGAAAACGATCCGGCATTTTTCCGGCAGGCGGCCCACGATATTTTCGATCTGATCCCGGAGCTCTTTTTCGAAAGTGTAATCTTCAGGTGAAGGCGACAGCAATACAGAATAATCCGGTAATTGTGCATCACGGTTTCTTTTGCGGTAAAGATGGTCCATAAGGTTTATGATCCTGTACTTAACCGCAACGGCAAGGTAGGTTGCGATGGTGTATTTTAGTTCCAGGGTGTGCCTGTTTTCCCACAGCCGGAAAAAAATATCCTGCACGACCTCTTCAGCCTCTTCGGGGGCATTTAAGCGGTGGCAGGCCACGGAGAAAAGTTTGTCCCAATAGCGCAGATATAAAGCAGATAGTGCCTGCTCATCATCCTGCTTGAGAAGAGCAACCAAAGCAATATCAGAAAGGGCTTTATAATTATTCACGTCAGTGGGGCAAAGTGTAATTCTTTTGGTTTAACTAATATAAGAATTTTTTTACGCTATTAAAAATGGTGGAAGGGTTCTCCTTAAATTAATATGGCCCTTTTTTAAAGGGCCGGTTGTTATTGGTAATAAATATTGATCTGTAATTGTCCGCTCACCCTCAAACCCGTGTTCGGCTCAAAGGTATAAAGCAAGGCATTGCCTTTTTCCAAAAACTTAGCTCCTATAGTTACTAATGGAAACTCAATTTTGATGGGTAGCTGGTTTTCGATGCTGTCGGCAACCTCTGATGCCACGCTAGTGATAAATTTAGGATCAATCCCTACAAGATAGCTTAGCTGGCTACCATCCAGAACAAAATTATTGGTAAACCACGTTTTGAAATCTGTACGGATCTGGCTGGTTTCCGTATACAGATCTGTTGATGAGAGCGCGTACAATTCCGCTTCCTTAGTGGCAACGCCGTCTTCTGTAAATGCTTGTTTAGTCATGTAGTAAAATGTTTTAGTGAAATAATTCATTACTAATATCGTTTTTAAAAAGAAAAACATTACCATGTAATCCATGTTTTACAAAGGAAAATTATCGCCAATCTCCTATGACTGATCTTACCTTAACCAGATCCCCTGTTAAATACGAAGACCTCTACCTCCGTGTTGCGTTATGCCTTATCGCCTCGCACATCCTGATTGTATACGGTGAAAAATTGAGCACCTTTGAAATGATGCTCCTTGAGCAATATTATTACGCGGTACTTAGCAGCGCATTGATTGCGTTCATCATATTCAGTATTATCCGGTGGATCAATATAAAGCTTGATAATCGGTTTCCATGGAAAGAAATGCCACTTCAAAGGGTAGCCATGCAGTTCTTTTGTGGCTTGATGCTGCCTGCTGTAGGGGTGTTCCTGATGGTTGCCATTTACTTTAAAATACGGGGCTACGATATCCTTAGAACAAATTACCTGCGGTATGATTTTATGGTCGTACTCATGCAGTTAATCCTTATCAACCTTTATTATGTTGCCTATTATTTTTATGAGCGTTGGTCACATGCGGAGAAGATACTTTCCAAACTAACGATAAGCGAACAAGACCCTGCGTCTGCGGTGAGGGAAACATTTACCGTGAACAAGGCTACCGGCAACCTGATCCTCCACATTGACGAGATAGCATACTTCTTCCGCGATGGTGAAAGCAATTATGTGCGTACCGGTACCGGGGAGGACTATTTTATAAACAGTGCTTTGGATGAAGTCCAGCAACAGCTGCCCAATGACAAATTTTTCAGGGCAAACAGGCAGCTGATTGTTCACCGCCAGGCATTGAAAGGTTTCGACCTTTTAGCGTATGGTAAGCTAGAGGCAAACCTTGCTCCTGCTTTTAAGGGGGAAGTAGTCATTAGCCAAAAAAGAGCCAGGGACTTTAAATTATGGTTGGAAAAGTAAAACTTTAAGTAACCTTCAACGTTTCCAGTACTGCACCAATCAAGCCCGATGCCAGTTCGTATCGGCTGGAAGAATGGTTTTGCCATTGATCCCCGGTTTTAACCAGTATGTATATCGTACCGTACATTTCGATCCTGACCTCATCTTTGTTGATGGATACCGTCTTAAAGAAAAAAGTTTTATCCTGGTAATGCGCTTCGAGCCGATGGGTAGACATTATTTTTATTTTAGGGTGGCGAAGGTAATAAAAGTGAGCAATTACGACAACGCGTACACCGTTCAGACTTGATATTATTTTTTTAAATACTTAACTTGCCTTTCCTTATTATCTGCATAGTAATCAGCTATATGGAAAACACAAAAGTAAAACGGACTTATGGATCAGCAGAGTTTGCAGGTTCAGGTAAGGGTTATGGTTTAAAAGTTGGCAAGCGTTACCGGATGGGAATTGCACACCTGGTAGATTCCGGCAGCCTTCAGCTCCACCTTGATGAGGGTGATTCATTTCTATTCATCGACTATAATTCCCAAAATGATTTTGACGCAGAATGGAAAGCTTTTGAAAAAATTTCTAAAAGATTATTTTTTGAAACTAATCCAAGGTTATAATGCCGTATTTCCATTGAAGCCCGACACACATGATCATCATTTTACTGGCTTCTTCAATTCTTTTATTTCTGCCAGGATTTCGTTTACCGTACCAGAAATGTGTTGAAGTTCATGGACTTCAGGGACATTTTTTGATTGAAAACTATAATACTCCCATAGCTCAAGGATATCTGAAATCGGAACGACATAGGGTTTATATATGGGATTGAGTGATTCCATGTGTAAGCCCTCTTCATGCAAGGTTACTCTTTTAAATACAAAATCCTGTTCTCCTTTTAATATCGCGATGCATAGGGTTCCGGGCTTTAAAGTGCTCCAGTCCTGCAGATACTTACAGAGGATGTCGCTTCCTTCCGGGATGGGCAACATCGAATCGCCCACAGTTGGAAACATGCGGTAAGTACCCCCAGATGGCAAATTGGGATAGGTAAACCTGGGCAACGATGAAATAAAATCCGGGTCACTGTAGCCAGCGCGATAACCTGCTTTTGCTTTTACCGGCACATATTCTACGTTTTCTTTATTGCTCTTGTCCACCGTAATAGCTAAAATTCTCATCTTACCTCCCTGCAGGTAAATGTCATTCCCCGCTTCCAGTTCGCGGAAGCTCAACTCTGAAATTTTGGTTAGATCAACTTTTAACAAGGTATCTATACTCACCTTAAAATATTCGGAAATATTCAAAAAGTCTTCCGGCTGAGGGGCTCTTGTTTTGCCGCTTTCAAGCGCATTCAACTTAGAACGGGTTATGCCCAAGATATTTGCTAAATGTTCCTGGCTGATTTTTTTGCGCTCCCGGAGCCATTTAAGGTTGGTGTGAAAAAAAACTTTTTGCGTGTTCACTTTGTATTGGTATTATTGGAATCATACAATTGTCACTAATAATGTCAAATGTAGTAAAATAAACTGAAATAGTATGGAACGGCGAATAGTGCACTGTGATTTAGATACCTTTTTTGTATCAGTGGAGCGTTTGCAGGACAGTTCCCTTGTTGGTAAGCCGGTCTTGATCGGTGGTTCTTCCGACCGGGGGGTAGTGGCGTCCTGTTCCTACGAAGCGCGGAAATTTGGGGTGCACAGCGCCATGCCTATGCGCCTTGCCAGGCAGCTATGCCCGGAAGCAAAGCTGGTCCGCGGCGATTATGATCAGTATTCCTATTACAGCAATATGGTAACGGACATCATTTCCGAAAAGGCGCCAATTGTAGAAAAAGCAAGTATTGATGAGCATTACCTGGATATCACCGGGCTGGATAAATTTTTCGGATGCTGGAAATGGACACAGGAGCTCCGCCAGCGGATCATTCGAGAAACGGGCCTCCCCATTTCCTTTGGCTTGTCTGTAAATAAAACCGTGAGCAAGATCGCAACCGGTGAGGCTAAACCTTGCGGTGAACGCCAAGTGGCAGATGGTACGGAAAAATCCTTTCTTGCCCCCCTGTCCATCCGTAAAATACCAATGGTTGGTGAGAAGACTTATGGCCTGCTGCGCAACATGGGGGTTTCCCAAATTCTTACACTCCAGCAGATGGAAGTCTTTACCATGCGCCGGGCACTCGGAGAAAACGGCGTTTCTATTTGGAAGAAAGCCAATGCCCTCGATGACGCACTTGTTGTGCCTTATTCGGAACAAAAAAGCATGAGCAAAGAACATACGTTTGAACAGGATACTATCGATATGGATTTCCTGAAAAAGGTCATGCTAACCTCGATTGACCAGCTTGCCTTTGATCTCCGCAAGGATAAAAAGCTTACCTCATGCCTGACTTTGAAAATTCGCTACAGCAACTTTGATACACATACTATGCAGGTCAAAGTTCCCTATACAAGCTCTGAACGGGTACTTTCTGAAAATGTGCTGCAACTATTCAAGAAGCTTTATACCCGGCGTATGCTTATCCGGTTGATCGGTGTAAAATTCAGCGGTTTGATTTCCGGGAGTTATCAGGCCGATCTTTTCAACGACTCGATAAAAGACATCAGCCTATCGAATGCAATGGATAAGATCCGGGTCAAATACGGGGTAGATAAAATATTAAGAGGAATCAGTCTTTAACTATAAACAGAATACCAATGCTTTTTAACCTGCACAGTAATTATAGCCTGCGCTATGGTACACTTTCCATAAAGCAACTGGTCGATGGGCTTCAATCCAAAGGCTACTATACTGCTGTGCTTACCGACATTAATAACTCTACCGGCTCCCTCATCTTTATTAAAGCTTGCCAACAGGCAGGTATCAATGGGCTTGCCGGTATTGAAATCCGCAATGGCGATCAACTATTATATATCGGCATCGCAAGGAATGAATTTGGTTTCAGGGAACTTAACGAACTCGTTACCGAGTACAACAGAACGAAGAAGCCTTTTCCAGCTATGGCACCTAAATTTAGCCAGGTAACGGTTATTTACCCATTGGGAAAAAGATTAACGCATCCCCTTAGAGAAAATGAATTTATCGGGGTGCGCAGTATCCACCTGAACAAGATCAGGCTTGCAGATCCAGCTACTTTAACAAAGTGCGTCATGTGGCAGCCTGTGACTTTCACCAGTGCGTCCGAATACCAGATGCACATCCAGCTCCGGGCCATTGACCATAATATCCTTATCTCACAGCTTACGCCTGGTGTCCAAACGGCTGATAGCGTAGAAGTCTTTCCCACAAAGGAACAGCTGTTGGATAAGTTCAGAGACTTTCCGGTACTTATTGAAAATACGGAAAAGATGTTGTCGGCCTGCAGCTTTAATTTTGATTTTAAGCAGCATAGGAATAAGAAAACCTTTACGGGCAATAGGTACGATGATAAGCAGCTCTTGCATAAATACGCAATAGACGGTTTCAAGCGGCGTTACGATAAGTCCGATAAAAAAGCAATGGACAGGGTGCTGAAGGAATTGGAGATCATTGACAACCTAAATTTCTCCTCCTATTTCCTGATTACTGACGATATATGTCGGTATGCCCGGAGCAAGAACTTTCATTATGTCGGGCGCGGTAGCGGAGCTAATTCGATCGTCGCGTATTGCCTCGGCATTACCGATGTCTGCCCGATTGAACTGGACCTTTATTTTGAACGCTTTCTGAATCCTAAAAGACAATCTCCCCCGGATTTTGATGTCGATTTCAGCTGGCAGGACCGTGATGAAATGTATGAATATATTTTTCATCGTTACCAAAGCGGCAATGTAGCCTTAATGGGTGCTATGAGCACATTCCGGGACCGGAGCATACTCCGGGAGCTGGGTAAAATATTTGGCTTACCAAAAAACGACATTGACCGGTTGATTAAGGACCCGGAAAATATGCTCAATAAGAATGAGATCATAAACATGATCCTATCTTTTTATGGGCAAATGGCTGATTTTCCAAATATGCGTACCATACATGCCAGCGGAGTGATCATATCAGAGCTTCCCCTTACATGTTACTCTGCACTGGATTATCCGCCCAAAGGTTTGCCTACCGTTCAGTATGACATGCACTTGGCGGAGGACATTGGATTTGAAAAATTTGACATTCTTTCCCAGCGCGGCATCGGTCACATTAAGGATTGTAAAGATATCGTGCAGCAGAACCGGGGGATTACCATTGATACCAGCAACCCAAGGCGTTTTTTCAATGATCCGAAAATTGCTGACCAATTACGTTCAGCAAATACCATCGGCTGTTTCTATATCGAATCACCGGCCATGCGCCAGCTGATAACAAAATTAAAGTGTGATGATTATTTAACCCTGGTGGCTGCTTCTTCCATTATCCGCCCTGGTGTAGCCTCGTCCGGGATGATGAAAACCTATATAGAGCGTCACCGTGATCCATCGAAGGTAGATTACCTGCACCCTGTTATGGAGGAGCAGCTTAAGGAAACTTATGGGGTTATGGTATACCAGGAGGACGTAATGAAAGTGGGCCATCATTTCGGTGGACTTGATCTCGCCGATGCAGACGTTCTCAGGCGCATGATGAGTGGCAAAAGCCGGAGTAAAAAGCACCTGGAAGAAATTCAGGATAAGTTCTTTGACCACTGCGAAAACATGAAATATCCCGAGCATATTTCTAAGGAAATCTGGAGGCAGATGGAATCCTTTGCAGGATACTCTTTCAATAAGGCACATTCAGCATCGTTCGCCGTGGAAAGCTACCAAAGCCTTTACCTCAAAACATATTATCCGCTTGAATTCATGGTGGCGGTATTGAATAATTACGGTGGATTTTATCATCGTAAGGATTATATCAATGAAGCAAAGAAAGCCGGCGGGACGATCTGTTTGCCCTGTGTTAACATCAGTAGTGTCAAAACAAGCATAAAAGGTACTCAGGTTTATCTTGGGTTCGATTGCCTGCTTAACCTGGAATCTGAATTAGGCAAGATCATACCAGAAGAGCGGCTTCGCAATGGAGATTACACCAGCCTGGAAAATTTTATCCTTCGCACCGGGGCCGGGTTGGAGCAGATGGTGGTTCTGATCCGTACCGGGGCACTTCGTTTTACCGGCTATGGCAAAAAGGAAATGCTTTGGGAGGCGCATATCCTGCTTAATGGTGTCAAATATGAAAAGGACCGCAACTTATTATTCGAGCCGGAATCCAGAAAGGCCGTTCTACCCAGGCTGCACACTTCACTGCTCGAAGACCTTTATGACGAAATTGAACTGATGGGCTTCCCAGTTAGCGGCACCATGTTCGATATTATCAAGACAGATTTCCGGGGCGACACCACTGCGCTGCAGCTAAAGCAGTTTGTAGGGCAAACAATCCGGATGGTTGGTGATTTTGTTTGCGACAAATATGTCCGCACTAAAAATGGTCAGATCATGAAATTCGGCACCTTCACCGATGTTGGCGGGGATTTCTTTGATACAGTGCACTTCCCTCCCTCCCTAAAGCAGTACCCCCTTTATGGCCGTGGTGTTTACCTGATTTTAGGCAAAGTTGTATTGGAATTTGATTGCCCGGCAATTGAGGTGCAGAAGGTAGCACGGTTGGAACTAAAGCCTGATCCCAGGAGTGTTTAGCCCCAGTGCTCTCAATATCATTATTTACCGATAATCAAATATTCATAGTTTTCATCATTATTCCGGTTCAGCGCATAATTATACTTTCCCAAATTAATACTTTCTACAGACTTTTTATATTTAGAAAGCAGATCACATATTTCAGGTATAGACGGAATTCCGTTATTTCTATAAGAAATAACAATCTTCGAATTTTTATGCTTCAAAAATAGTGCTTCGAGATCAGACAAAAAATGCAATTTTGATTCGAATTCACTCTTTTTATTGATCGTAATCTCCTTATTTTTTGTTTGGTGATTTATATTACTGACGATATCGTGGTAGTTGGCTAAGCCTTCTAAAAAGTGATACTTTGAGTGATAGGTAACATGGCTGTCTTTATGAAAATATGGTGGATCAATGTATACTAAATCAGCAGCTTCATTACAATCCAGTGCTGAAAAATTAACAGATTTATTTTTCAGCCCATTGCTAAAAGTGATTGTTTTTAATTCAGTGTAAAATTTGTCGAATAATTCTTCAAATGGCCTTTCCCAAGTAGTCTTATTTCCAAATCCGCCACCATTAAAATTCGTTCTTAGGTTTAAGTTTTTTCTATGAAAAAGATTATAAGGACGTTTAATCAGACAACTTTGGAAAAGAATGTAAAAAGCAGAAGCTCTTTTATTTTCACTCTTTAAATCGAGTATATTTTGTACAACAACATCTATTAAATGGTTTTCGTCTTCTGGATAATAAATTTCATGGAAATTTTCCGAAATAGTATTGAGGTAATTTTTTTCAGGATTTTTCTGGAGTAAAGAATCCAATTCTCTTTTGGTTAACTGGAGGGTATTATTTTCAATTAGGGCTTTCCCTATATAATAATTAAACTTAAAGATGTCATTATAGGTAACTGTTTTATTATGAACCTTGGCCATGTAGGCAAATGATCCCGACCCGCCAAACATATCTAAAACTGAACTAAAGCTGATTTTACTTTTTGCTAACTCATCCCAAATTTTTATTATAAGTTTTCTCTTTGAACCGGAATATCTCGTTATTGGTAAAATTAAATCTGACATATATTTTTTAAAATCGCTTTGAGCTTATCGAACTGGGGCTCAGCTATACAAACCAAATTCTTACCACTTGAAGCAGGTATTGGTACATTAAAATAGTAAGGAATTGTTTTCAAAGGTTTACGCTCAACATTGTACCCCTCAGTCATTGATTGATCAATAAAATACCTTTTACGTTCCAGCGTATCATCGCTAAACGCAGAGATTATATAGAATTCTGACTCGAAGTCTAACTTTTTTAGGTGAGCATCGAGTTTTCCAAACTTCTCCACATATTTTTCAATATTCTCGTTGGTCAATTTAGTCTTGGCCTCGATAAAAATCAACTTTTTGTCTGATTTTATCAAGAAGTCAAGCTCCCCCGAAGTTTTTCCATTGATAAATAATTCGAAATTTTTTATGACTGCTAATCCCAACTCTTCAATTGCTTCTGATAAAAAATCTTCAAAGAATTTTGATATAAAATAGAATGCAATCTGAGGCTTTAATGTAAATACAGGTTCATTCTTGAGTGTATCAATCTTAATTTCATTTCGATAATGCTGATATTCCGTTTTATCAGGATTGGTAACCCAATGCAATAGATTATTAGTTTTGCTGTCTTTATCTGGTTTAACATCGCTATATATTCCCAGGGAGGTCTTACCCTCAGAATTGGAAATAAAAAAGTCGTATCCTGCAACGTATTTTAATCCTTTAATTTTACCGACTTCCTCAAAATACTTTTCAAAATCTGCTTTGAAAATATAGCTTTTATCAGTTAGGTAATGATTATTTACAAGATACGATAGAGTATTTGTTAACTCTGCAGCTTTTGTGTCGGCTTTAAAAGCAGTTAAAAGAGGGTCATTAATTACACCACCACGATTGCTCTCCTTTGTAAAGACAAAACTAAATAAGAACCAATAATATTCAAATACATGCTCGTCCTTTATTAGGCTTTTTAAGTCTTGAAAGTTAAACGGAAAAACAAATTCACCATACTTTAATCCGATTTCTTGTTCAGTATTTTCTGCACTTGCTAAAATACCGGGAGGTGACGTAATCCCGGCTGTTTCCAAATTAAATAGCTTTTTGATCCTTTTTTTGTTGATCCATACATCGTCACTTTCAATCAAATTTTCACTAATGAGATCCTCTTTAAAAAAGGACAAAGGTAAATAGGGAACCTGGCTATCATATTTAGGAGTTACCTGGACGCAATTTTTATAAAACTCATCATACCTTAAAGAAGAAATACTTCCAAATATTTTTTTCAGCTTCTCATTTTCAATTTTGTCGATTAATTTTTCATACAGTTTATATGATATTATCAAACTCGTAAGACTTGCATTTACTTTTTGCGCAGAGTCTTTACCGTCGTCCGACCAAAACAGAAAATTATTGGGCTTGTAAACGAACAAAACATTTGATGATTCAATTTTATCTAGTCCAGATAAAATTTCTTTGATATAGAAGGCTGCTACCTCGCGCACTAAAACCGGAACTTTTTCGTCTTCATTCAAGTACTCAAATTTTACGCCAATTGACTCAATAAATTCATTTTTAAATAGTCTTTCAATCGCAAATTCGCCCTCAACAGCATTGCCAATATCAAATAAAAGTTTACAAAAATAGCTTATGGGCTTGTCTAAATCAATTCCATACTCAAAGCAACCTATATTACTGTTATTATCAAACATACTTATAGATAATTTTGAGTGTAAGCCGAAATCACAGAAGCAAGTTGCTCCTGCTTATCTAAATTATCTCTGTACATTATCAAATAAATAAAAAGAGATTCTGGATCATAATCTATTATTTTAAAGTCAGGATTTTGTTCCCTAAACTTGATCTGGCTGTTGCTAAGTTCAAGTTTGATAGGTGAATAAATAAGTAGTTGATTATCGTTAAAAGAAGTGCTATTGAGTTTTTTATTCAACATGTCAATCTCAATATTTTCATTGAATAAAAATAAATGTGTTCTCTTGTTTAGTTCATCAAAAAAATAATTATTTCTCTTATCTAATTTATTATCTAACTCTAATAGACTATTGGCCTCTAAGTAATATTGTAATGGATCAAAAAACCTATTATGTAGCGCAGTTAATGAACCCTCAATTTCAAGTTCTTTTTTAGTTTCTAAGAAGAGGTCGGCTAATTCAAATTTTGCTATTTGTTCATCTGCCGTTTCAGTTTCTGTTGAGGTAATTAGCAATTCGCCAACATGCCTTAACAAATCGCGGTTTCGTTGATGTTTTTTCCGTAAGACTTTCTGCAAAATAACACTAATCTCACCACCTTTATTTGTTTGGAACAGCTGATCTAAAGTGACAATTAGTTCTTCAATATCTTCTTTTTTATAAATATTTGGCAATTCAACGATGTGGGGATTTATGCGGGTATAAAATGCTTCATTTGCATTTTGTAATTGAGCCCTCCCTGATGCATCCGTAATACATGTCAATAATAAATGTCCCTTTATTTTATTAAACAGGTCGATCAGTTCCCGGTACGATGTTAAAAACTGGCTGAATCTTGCTTTCGACTTTTCAAATATTTTTTCAATTTCGTCGATGGAGAAAACAACATATTTACTTTTGTGGGCAAGAATATTTAAAAATAATACCAGAACTTCTCTTCTATTGAAATTCTCAAGTTTTTGCAATCCAAAACTTGTGAAACTTCCGATGGTATATAATCTCCCGGTCCCCAAATATATTAGTTTCTTAATGGCATCTTGATCATGTACCGGGTTCCATAATTCATTTACATAATCTGATATTTGAGAGAAATTGTCCTCAAAATTATTAGCAAACTTTGCTTTAAGCCCCTCTTCATTTCGTAGGTTTTCAATAAAAAGAATAAGATCATTTGTATATTTATCCTGTATTATCCTTAATAAATATAGAATAAGGTCCGGCTGTTCAATGTCAGCACGAGTGTAGATAAAATCGACGTTTCCTTTAATGGAATCAAAGAAAAGTTTCAGATATTTCAAAAGGTTTGTTTTTCCATTTCCATATTGGCCCAAAATCATATTGGTCAGCATTCTTTCACCGTCAATCTGGCTTAAGCTGGCACCAATTTTTTCTTTTGCTTCATTTTGGTCAATAATAAAATATGGAAGCTCTGGGGCTTTACCTTCACCAAGGTCCTTTTTCAACGTTTGAAGCGTCTCTGAACGAGGTGAAAGTTTATTCCACAAGTCTTTTATTTCCATTATTATTTAATTTTAACTTTTAAAACCGGAACATTCCTCACATTAAACCTTTTTCTACCGTCGATAGAATTGACAATGTTACTGAAAAATATATGTTTCTTTCTCTTTTCATGCTCATAATATGTGTTCAAGAATTTATCAAAACTCTCATAAGACATGACCATTACACTCTTAATGTCATAAAGATTTACAAAACCCAAGTCACCCTTCCCTAGTTTTAAAAGGTTTGTGTAACGCTTTTCAAATTTGTCTTTATTTCTTCTATACTTTAAAATTTCTTTAAAACTATCACTTTCAAATAGCAAAATTTTACCTTCTACATCTAACAACCAACTCTGGTAAATCGGTGATAATGTAATTATTTTTAAATACTTTTTCTTAATGAATTTCTTTTTGTCAAGGATTGATAACGCCTGTATCCAATGGTTTCTAACCGCATTATAGTTTCCTAAACTTGCTGATGTAAAATTAAAATGCTTAATACCATAATACTCGTCTAAAAAATCAAACTGCAAGTCTACGTAATCTTTATAGTTATATTTTTTTCCAATCCTAATAAATTTACATAAAGACACGAAAAGGAGAAAATCCGTCTCAAGAATTTTATTAAAAAAAAACAGTTTTTCTGATTCCGAATAATTAAATGCGCTGCTCCTAAGAGATAATAACTGCTCACCAGCCTCAGACAACTCATTTCTCGAGCCGATTAATTTAAATTTATCTTTTGCGAAATTTACAAAATATGAAGCCGCTTTATAAGTCGAATAGATTTGTTTAGAGATCGCATCATCCCTATCAGAACTTAATATATGCTGAATCAGCTTTTCTTTTTCGTTATTAGTTAGATTAACTAAAGTAGATTGAATTTGATCTACTGCTTCTTTGCTCGGAATACCGTAATATTCAGAAAGACCACCTGCCATTCTTTTATATTCCTTAAATAGAAAATTAAGAAGAAAAACATAAAATCTATAATTGAAAGCAGAACTTGAAATCGGATGCTTTTGTTGTGAAACAAATTTGCATACCCATTTAGTCGCTTTAAGCGACTGGTTAAATGGCCTATGCAAGCTTGGTATAAAGGGAGGTATAGTCGTCAATATTTTTCAATTCGGAATTCACGAAGATAGCTTTCTTTTATTTTTTCAAAGCATGGATATTGATAATATCATAAATCACTATGATTATTAATATCTTAAAAATTATTCCAATAGAATTTAAGAAAAATAGAATGAAAATTGGAACATCATTTTATTAGGCGACAATATATTACAAAAGCGCCCTGGAAAGGACGCTTATAAATAAAATTATTGCTTAATACCTACTCAATGCTAAGGTCTAAAGCTGCCAAGCCCTCATAAGCAAAAGGTACTGCCGGATCTAAGGCATCCCGAAATTCTTTCGATACGGTACAGGCTTCCATTTCCTTTGAACTGATCTGATAAGTAGCCAATTCGATAATTCGCTCGTCATTTAGGTCACCCATAAGCCATTCCCATGCAAGGTCGTCAGGTAAAATGGTGGGCATCCTATTTTTTGAATTGTGGATCTGTTTCATAATACCATTAGCCTCTGTGGTTACTAATGCGACTGTCGGCATCACTTCGCCGGTAGTTTGATCTTTCCAATACTGCCATACGCCAGCTATGTAAAAGTAGTCACTCTCTTTGACCGTAATATGGTAGGGATAAGTATCTGGTGTCTTTAAATCTGCACCGGTCTTTTTATTTTTACGATATACATGCTGGTATTCGTAGAATCCGGATGAAAGAATCAAGCACCGGTGTTCTCTTGCTGCCACATTCCATACTTTTCCAGGATCTAAAAGTTCTTTGCCTATAGCATTCATCATGTGATATGGTGGAATATACTTCCCTTGGCTATTTTTATATCCTCTACGCATGTTCGTAGCTTGCTCCCGGTTCTTTATGTATGCAGGAATAAAACCCCATTCCATTTGTCCAATATCAAAATTGGTTTTATCCTCTGTAGGAACAATGACCGCAATCTGGCCATGATTAAATGCGTTTTGTACACCCTGGTTCAAAAAGTCATACTTAGCTACTTCTTTTTCCAGGTTCATCAGCCGAATAAATTCAGCGTGAGAAACCTTTTGTCCGTTATAGTAACACATTGTTATTTCGTTTTAAAATATGCTGTAATTAAATCCCCGATTTCTTCTGCTTCTTTTTGTCTGCCTTGGGGGATAGACATCCAGACTTTTCCCTTTACCGTTGAAGCTTTATGAATAACTAAAGGGTTCCGCTGATCTGGAAAACTAATATGGAAAACCTGCTGATTGCCCACGTCATGCTCCTTGATCTGTAATATAAGTCCATTTAAATCAACCTGGAAATGCTCATTTTCAAATAATTCCATCTGCCAAACAGTTATTTAAATTTACAAAATTATTAGCGCCATTACCAATACTTGATGTTAAAAAAGTCCCTGTTGAGATACAACAAAGACTTTTCAATTTATCCATCGGATAGGGCTAATTCTCATTTCTCATATCACAAGGATCAGCTTCTTCAAAAAATTCACGGGCTCTTCTCAGTCCAGGCACAATGGGAATGCCTTATCTAACACCTTCTTCAAAAAGAACATTGGCAATCTCAACGGCTTTTTCCCGGAACAGGGCTGGCTGGTGTTTATAAGAAGGTGGGTAATCCCCATTGTACCAGGCATAGGCCTATTTATTTTTTGAAAGATATTCCTCAACCTTTTCGCGGTTATTGCCGACGGCCGCAATAGCATCTTTAACTTGCTGGCGGCTAACACCCAATTTTTCTTCCAGGTAAGCTAATTCATAGTCTTCACCTGCTGCAACCTGGTTGCGGTCGCGTGCATCTCTCTTATTTTTATCGTCTGCCATGATATTATATTTTATAGAACAACATTTATTTTTGCGTTTTGTTTCCTTACAACCCTGTTACACAGCGGCCTTAATCGGTTTTATAATATGATTGCAACCTCAACCAGTATTTCCGAAAAGATCAGCAGCGCCGGGCAGCTGGAGAAAGCAGGTGACCTTAAAGGTGCGGAGGATATTTACCTCAACCTTTTAAAAAAGAACAAGATAAATATCGTTGCCTATTCCCGTCTGATGGTTATCTACAGAAAACAGAAGTTCTACCGCAAAGAGCTGATCATCATCAATAAAGCAATCAAATCCTATCTGGAACAGCAAAAAAGTGAGCAAAAGGATTGGATTGCGGAAAATAAAAAAGCGGCATGCATAAGCATGGGGCTTGCAAAGGCCCTGGGGCTGTTAACCGCTAAAGGACATCCTTCTCATGATGATCCGATAATAGCTGCCTGGAAGAAAAGGAGAGAAAACCTGCAAAAAAAGATGAAAGATTGATTTCTTTTATCAGCTTGAGCTACCAGGATTTACTTTCCACAATGCTTACAGGGGATAAAAAAATATTTCAATGTTTATTTGCTTTTTGCACACCCATTGGATATGTTCTCAAGATTCTAAGGGAGGGAAGATTCCAAATTGTTTCTGCTGGCAGACAGATAAGTTACAAGGTAGTCCGCTAGGTCACCAGGTACAATTACTGCATCAGGATGATCTTTGTTTACAATAGTTCCTGGCATCCCTTTAAAATCGGCTGTCTCCGGGTCCTGAACAAGCAGAAGCCCGCCTGCTTCTTTTATAACCTGTGACCCGGCAAAGCCGTCATCACCTGATCCGGAAAGGATAACAGCTATACTTTTATCCCTGTAAGTTTCTGCCATAGATTTATAAAATATATTGACCGCCTGGTTTATCTTTTCGGATTCCAAACGATCCCTTACCTGTATTTGTCCATCTTCAATGGTCGCAAATGTATTTTCCGTAAGTACGTAAATATGATCAGCCTGGGGAACCATCGCTGAAGTGATTTTAACGACGGGCAATTCAGTTTTACTGCTCAATATGTCCGTAAGAAAACTCTTGTGATCCCTTTGCAGATGCATCAGGATAACATAAGCTATGCTTGAGGTTTTTTTAAGACTTTTGATCACTTTGATCATCGGTTCAAGGCCGCCGGCCGAAGCGCCGATGGCTACGAGATATTCTGCTTTATTCATCGTTAGTAAATCTTCCTTTACTATATAGGCTTAATAATTCTGTTTAGTTTGTTCATTCAATTTTAATCCATACCGGGGCATGGTCGCTGCTCTTTTCCCAGCCTCTTACCCCTTTGTCAACTCCAGCATCCGTCAGTCGGTCAATTAAGTGGGGGCTGAGCAGAAAATGATCTATCCTCAGTCCGGCATTACGGCCATAGGCATTCCTGAAGTAATCCCAAAACGTATAAATTGTTTCTTCCGGATATAATTTGCGTATGGCATCTGTCCAGCCTTGGCTTGTAAGCTTTTTAAATGCGGCCCGGACCTCTTTCCTGAATAGCGCATCATCTACCCAGCGTTCGGGCTTGTATACATCCTTTTCCGTTGGCATTACATTAAAATCACCTACCAGGATCACCGGTACATTTATTTTCTTTAATTTATTGGCGTGAGCAGCCAGGCGCTTGAACCATTTTAGCTTATACTCAAATTTTGGACCGGGGTAGGGATTTCCGTTGGGCATATACAGACAGCAGATCACAACATTGTTTACGATGGCTTCCAGGTACCGGCTTTGCTCATCCTCGGGATCTCCGGGAAGTTCCCTCCTCAGTTCTTTGATCTCGTGCTCTCTTGATAGGATGGCTACACCGTTCCAGCTCTTTTGTCCCTTCCATATGGCCTGGTACCCGGCAGAATTGATCGCAACCAGTGGAAACCTCTCCTGCGGGGCTTTCAGTTCCTGGAGGCAGACCACATCCGGCTGCTCTTCTTCTAGCCAGCGTAACAGAACCGGGAGTCTACCATTGATCCCGTTCACATTGTAAGTAGCTATTTTCATCGCTTCCCCACCTTTTGATTTTGCTTTTGCTTTTTTCTTTGGAGCTGCTGCTGCTGCTGCTATCTCTTTTTCTTCCTTTGGCACCTCCCTGACTACATCTGTAGCTTTCTTATCAGCGCGAAATCCCAGGAATGTAGCGGGCTTCCTGATCCTGCCAGTTTCTGTCCAGGCTGCAAATTCGAAATTGGCGACGAGCTCCGGCCTGGCCCAATGGATTTTCGCTCCTTTGGTGTCCAGTACCTTATTGATGAAAGGGCTTTCCTCAATTTCCAAGGACTGGAGCTTTTTGAGTATCCCGGGCATTTCTTTTTCCTTGAAGCCGCCGCCCGAACGCCCGATCCAGGTAAGGTTACCATTTTCATAAGCGCCGAAAAGCAAAGATTTAAAAGAACGGGCCTTATCGGACTCTGCCCAGCCTCCGATTACGAACTCCTGCCGTTTCCTTGTAGGTATTTTCAGCCATTCGTTTCCCCTGGCGCCGGGTATATATTCACTGTCTTTCTTTTTCATCACGATGCCCTCCAGGTCCCGGTCCAGCATCTGCTGATACAGTGCTTTGGCGTCATCGAAACTTGCACTGAACTGCAGCACGTCGCTTCCTTTAACCAGCTGTTGCAATAATTCTTTCCTTTGTGATAGCGGCAGTGCCATAAGGCTATGACCATTAAGGTATAAGAGATCAAATAGGCAGTAGGCTATTGGTGTTCGCTTACCATTATATAGCTGTACTGCATTAAAATCTGGTTTACCTTCACTAAATACAACAACTTCGCCATCAAGAACAGCATCGTGGCCCAGATTCACCAGTGCCTCCGCTATTAAAGGATATCTATTGGTATAATCCAGTCCGCCCCTTGAATTCATGATGACCTTCCCCTTCTGTACAGAAGATATAATACGATACCCGTCCCATTTGATTTCGGCAAGGTAACTGTCCAGGGTGGGGATATCGCTCACCAACCGACAGAGCATAGGTGCAATATTTACGGGCATTTTTTCCTTTGCCATTACCCAACATCATTTTTAGATACTGAAAGCTGGTCTTTTGCGTACTGTGCAGTTGCATCATCCTCCGTTGGTCTGTCTATTCGCTGGTATAAACTCCGCTCCCAATCCTGGAGGGCTTTTGCCGGGGTATTGCCTGAGCCGATAATACCGGTATCAAGATCCGGCCCCAATAGGCAGCTATATCCCGGCCCGTCTTTAAAAAGAACAGGACGCAGTTCGCGTACCGGCCTGGAAAGGTCTTTGGCTTCATAGTTCAAAGTCACTTTCAATTCTTCTGCAATGTTCATCTGTTCCATCGTATCAATGAATTAGGTAATAAGCATAACATGCTCTTTTCCGATTTGTTTAGCTGGTTTGAAATCAAAAAAACTTACGAATAAAGTCCAGACATCGTATGTAATTTTTTATTTCTATATTAGTCGGGAGAGCGTTAATTTAACGGGGTGCGGCCTTGCTGCATTCCGTTTTCCTTTTTTTATCCGGCCGTTCCCTTCGGGCCGGGCTGTCCGCTCTAATTCCTCGCTCAGGCTGCGGGATATCCGCCTCCATCCCTAACGGACATTCCAAAGATCTACGAACACTATATTTCCCCGTTTAATATTCATTCCTATCCCAAAGTGGATCCCTGGTCCCATTTTTTCCCTTTAGCACCACTATAGTACTATACAATTTTAAAGCTCTTCCAAATACCGGCTCTTCATAAAAAGATTGAAGCCAACTACCATAAATACATTTTTCGCATTCGAAACGGATAAAAAGGCAGCGAATCTCGTGTAGCCAAGCCCCCGCACAAGGGCTGCAAAAAAATTTTTGAATGAACGGTTTCCCCCCTAAAGGGACCCCCCATTAAATCAAATATTTTTTGGCTTTCTCCATTTGGCTCCACGAAACTGATTGCTTTCTTTTTTTCCGTTTTTTCTTTTGAAAAATGCTCTTTCGGGCAGGCGGCTGAAAAGGAAAAAAGCGAGTAGCAAACAATTTTTTCATCATTAAAATCAACCGTTATGCAAATCAAAGGCAGGTTAACAGCAGATGCAAAACTGCAGACCACAAAAACAGAAAAACAGGTAGTCAATTTCAGTATTGCCCACAACCAGGGCTACAAACCCAAAGGCCAGGAGTACAGGGAGGAACCGGTATACTTTAATTGTTCATACTGGCTGAACCCCTCGGTGGCGGAACAGCTACTAAAAGGGGCATTGGTAGAAGCAAAAGGCCGCATAGGCACATGGGCCTACATCAACAAGGCAGGCGAACCCATAGCGCAGCTGACTTTCCATGTGGATGATATTGAAATCAAAGCCTACGCAAAAGATCGGGAGCCTTATAACATCCCGGTTAACATGGAAGCAACTGTTCCGGCAATTGGTGCAGATACTTCCGAAGACCTCCCCTTTTAATCCAAACTCAAACCAAAAAATCTTTAATCAAATTCAATTAAAAAATCATGGCACATAACATTTTTTTCAACGAACAAACCGGCAGGCATTCATTTTTTTCCGTTAAAGAGCAGGCATGGCATGGACTGGGGCAGATCGTAAAAGACTATCCTACCAGTTCCGAAGCGATTAAATATGCCGGACTGGATTACCAAGTTGTAAAGGCTCCGCTTTATATTAAAACGGATGGTCTTGCTATTACTGATGCAGGTATAACCGCCCAGGATACTACGTTAAAGGTTCCCGATTACTATGCAACAAAAAGAAGGGACAACAACGCAATACTCGGTGTTGTGGGCAAAGATTACCAGGTGGTACAAAATGCTGATGCCTTTGCCTTCTTTGATGCAATTGTAGGTGGTGGGGATGGTATCCTATACGAAACAGCAGGAGCGTTAGGCCAGGGAGAACGTATTTTCATTACGGCCAAGCTGCCCGATTATATCCGGGTGGGCAAAGAGGACATGATCGAAAAGTATCTGTTCCTTACAACCTCACATGATGGCAGTGGCAGCATTACCGCAGCCTTTACCCCGATAAGAATTGTGTGTCAGAATACCCTCAACGCTGCGCTCGGCAAAAGTTCCCACACGATCAAAATCAGGCATACCGCAAATGCAAAACAGCGTTTGGAAGAAGCTCATAAGGTTATGGGGCTGTCCAATACCTTGTCCGTTCAGATGGAAGGCATCTTTAACCAATGGGCAAAGGTTAGGATCACAGACAACGAGGTGCGCAAGCTGATCCTAATGGCAATGGCACCTAATAAGGAAACCTTAACCAACTTGATCCAAGGTAAGGACGATGAACTATCCACCCTTTATAAAAATACCTGTAATGATGTACTGGCTTATGCCATGAACAGTGAAACCCAACAAATGGAAACAACGAAAGGTACTGTCTTTGGTGCCTATAACGCAGTTACCGGGTACTTTCAGAATGTCCGCAATTACAAAGACGATGAAGCAAAAGTAAAGTCAACCCTTATGGGTGGTACCGCACAGCTTTACAGCCAAAAGGCTTTTAATCTTTGTGTTGATTTTGCGAGTAACGGAGCGGATATTTTCCAGTTCAATTAATTCACCGGGGAGGGCTGTCCCCGGTCGCCCTCCCTCTTTTCATTTAATCTTTCAGCCTTAACAATTATCACTAACGGCCAACCCCTGGGAAGGCACAAACACTAATAACATGTCCATACAAATCATAGAGAAAACCGTATTTCTTGCCGTAGCAAGAAAAATGTTTGAAGCCAGTATAGCAGTGAAAGTAAACGAAAACTTTTATCCCTGTTGCCGGGAAATGTCTAGTGAGCGGATTATTGACATTGTTGCATCCTGGCATACCTTAAACTGGGATTCTTTTGAAAATGAATACAGTGAAGGCGAGCAGATGCCTGAACGGGAGGAACTGCTTATTGGCATAACGCCCCCGCCGCCTACGGCAGTTCAATTTTTGAAATGGCTTCATTGCATCCGCTATAATATTAACCACAACTGTATTCCACGACAGAACACAACGGACTTACAAGATATCCTATTCTTAGACCGGCTGATAAGGGATGTGTCAAAGGCCATTATTGAACAGTTGCCTGATTATAGGGCTGCACTGTGGTCAACTTATAACCTAAACCATCTTTAAACAATGCTATGGGAAGGGAAGGAAAATTCAATGAGGAAAGGCTTTTTAAAATCCGGCGGATGCGTAAAGCGCGCAGACTGTTCAAGCAGATGCCATTATTTGCCTTCGTCATGATGCAGGCAGAGTATAGCGGATACAGTCTTGTACAGTTCCAGGATGATCTAAGGCGCAGGTCAAAACCAAAGCCGAAGAAAAAAGGCAAAAGCCCTTTGGCAAGGTTCGGCAGGTACTGGAGGATACAGCAGCTTATTGCCCGGTATAGCTATACACAAGACGAATCCCTGATCATTAAGGCGATGAAACTCCGGCAGAGGATAACCAAGCCTTACCGGCTGGAGGTACGGCTGAAGGGTATGGTACATGAAATTACCCTCTCGCCCATGACACCTATTCAAGACGTTGAAAGCCTTATTGCAAAATTCAATTTATGTAAAACAGAAAAAGAAATAGACCGGGTATTTGCCGACTTCCAAAAGTTGGCGCACCTGCGGTGAATTTTCTATTCATTAATAAATACAAAATATGGAAAGGCTACATATCTGCTATGACTTCAACTTTAATATTAAAATTGAAGCAGCGAAAGGAAGAATTTATAAAAGGTATTTCACATCTGCTATTGGCAGACACTACGAAGCCGCATTGTGGAGCCTTTATTTTGATCTTAAAAAGAAGCGCAAAAAATTGATTAGCGTAAATGAAGTTAAAGTAACCCGGATTTGCTTTGCCTTCAATGAGGCGTTAGCATCCATCAAGATTAGCCTCGCCGATTACCCGCCACAAATCCCCGGAGATTTAAACGCAGAGGTTAAACACCTGCCAAAGAAAAATAACCATTAACAACCTAAATCAAACAACATGTATATAACTGATTTAACAGGACAGCAAATAGAGGTAACCGATCTGGAAGCAGCCCTTGACATGGTGGAAAAATTCCTAAGCTATACCAAGGTAGAAGAAATTAAATCCCTACAGGAATTTGAGCAGCAAAGACAAAGGTACTGGCAGGACATGAAACAAAAATTATTAACCCTTAAAGAATATTAAAAAATGGAAGCACTATTTCATATCAGAACCGCAAAGTTTGTAGGCCTTATACTTGTCCTGGCAGGTTGCCTGCTCAGGCATTGGATGAAAAGCAGAAGTTTTAACCGCCGCAATAAAATGGGCGTTGAACTTTTCCGCAACCATACCCATCAGGTTTTGCTTACCTCGTTTGAACGTCTGCTAAAACTATTGGGAAGATTGCTCATGATCCTGGGGCTGATCATTATTGGTGCCGACTGGATCAAACATCACTAACAATACCTAAAAACATAAAACTTATAGTTATGGGACGATATATGACTGTAGAATTGAAGGAGAAATATAAAACTGAAATTTTCATCCAGTTACTCAATATGGAACTTGCGGCTCAATATGGTGGGAATATCGGAACGACATTCAACACCTGGGAACATTTAGAGGAACAAGCTGATTATATCAATCATGATGCCGAAGGCCTAAAACAGTTACCCGACTGGAAGCGTCCGATTTCGGCGCAACAGCTTCACCGGAATTTCTTTTGGTTACGGTTTGGCTCATTTTCCTTTAAACTTTCAGGGGAGGGAAACAGTGACGAAGCTAGGGATGCAGTTGCGGTCAGCAAATGGATCGAAAATACAGAAGCAAAATTCATCAATCTATCTGCTTCGGATAATTATAGCCAGGAAATCGTTAAGGAATACCTCAACTATATTTTTGAAGAGGCAGGATATGATCTGTCCGAACTATGGAAAACAACCTAAACAATCTAAAATAAATTTTTATGGAAACGAATTTCTTTAAACAAATAGCCGCTATGCAAGCTAATGGAGAATGGGTAATCGTAGTAAAGCCCATCGGAACAGAAAAAATAATTGTATCCGTACTATACAACGACGACAGCTGCGGAGATAATGCGAGAAAATCCATACCTCCGCTTACGTTTTCCAATACCGCAGCTGCATTGGATGATGCTTTCTTCGCAGATATAAGGACAGCCTTTACGGGAACCATTCAGCTGCATAACAGCATGGAGCATTATCTTAAACAGCAGGAGGCGGCAGGCCAACAGGCACAGATGAATAAAAAGCCGTCCGCTACCATAAAACAAAAAGCAGAACCGATCAGTAAATACGATGCTGCCATCCAAAAGGTAGCGGAGCTGGAAGCACAGGAAAAATACCGGGAAGCATGGATGAAAGTACCCGATCCTGCCGAGTATCCCGACAAGGCCGATTTCCTGCGCAAGCGCAGGGAAGAACTGTCTGTTCATTTCGCACCTGATCTCTTTAATATTTAATCTCCAAAATTTTAAGTCATGTTAATAGCAAAAGCACTCCCCCGGATTTTTTTATACAAAGTCAAAAACGAAGAAGTTAAACTTCCCGATCCCGAACTAAGCCTAAGCCCACAGGCAGTAATGAATTTCTACACAAGGACATACCCTGAACTGGTTACCGCCAAACTTGAAGGCCCGGTCATTCGTGAAGATGAAGTGCAATATAAATTCACATCTACTGTAGGGACAAAAGGATAACCATGAAAAATCAAGTTAAAAAACCCTTCCGGGTAGTATCAAAAACCATCAATTCAGATTTATGGAAACAATACAACAAGATCGGCCAGTTCGCAAAAGATTTAAACAGGCTCAAAAATGCCGCCGAGATACCACAACAAAAATACAGAAGCGTTCCGGTAGCAGATTTGCCGATGCTTTTTTAAACAATACTTTTTGTCCTGTTATATGCGACCCGAAAATTGGCAGGAACTGGAAGCAACAGGAAGCCTACTTTATACAATGCCTCCGGCACTTGGAAGCGGATTTCAAACTAAAACCGATCTCCCTCACAGATGACCCGTATCCGTTCAATATCAAGGCTGCATTTGAGCAGGCAAAACCAATGGTAGCAGAAAAATCCTACTACAAAAAACTGATGCTTATAGAAAATGGTAGCCATCCATTTTGCCTTGCTATCGCTGAGGAGTTTGGGTGTAGCTGCACGCTTTATTATATCCCTCTTGATATGCTGCTAAAGATTATGCGGAACAAAAAGAGAAAAGCTGAAAGCAGGTTATTGGTTACGCTTTGCGCTTACCTCTATTTCATAATTAAAATCCCTTCATATACCAAGGGGGATTTTATAAGCGGCATTTACGACCAGTTCAGGGAATGGGTAGAAAACGATGAGGAGCAATTGGAGCAAAAAGACCTGCAAACGGCAAGGAGTGCTCTTAATGCAGCTGAACATTTTGCAAGACGTTTTCACCGGATTTTAAGTCACCCATCCCATCACGAAAAGTGGCAGCAGCGGCACGACTGCTATAAGCCAAAAGACCTTTTGGGCAAAAGGGTACTTTCTCTATCCCGGAAATTCCATGCCCTTTATAGAAAATACCCCTCCAGGAAGATTTATGATCAGTTCAACTGTGTACAGTTTCCCGACGAATACGACGAAATCATGTCGGCAGACCAGTATATTTCCTTTGTGTGGACTAATGACGGATGGCTTGGAGCGGAAACCGTTAATTACATGAATGATAGCGCAGGTAATTATTCCGGTACCGAAGCGCCTTTGGAATACACCATTTATGATACGCCAGGAGGACGCAAGCCCGAAAATTTAAAATTTGAAAAACAGCTATTCCTTTTAATGGATGATTTGGTAACCCTTTTATATGACCTTAACGATGATAAAGATTAATCAGACATTTGAGCAGGTTTACGAGCCTAAGAAAGCACTGTTGGTTTACGAATCCGTATCCGCTGACAATTTTTATATTGAGGCCTTTGATATCGGGAACAACGGCAAACCTTTAAATGCCCATCCCCTTTCTGTTTCCGAAAGTATTACACTCGCAAAATCCCTTGCCAATACCGCAGAACTGAGCAATACATTCCTGCAGTCCCGGAACCTGTTGCCGGAAAATTTATTGTATACCTCGGCAGGGATGGAAGGCTTTGCCATTTGGTTTACGCCACCACAAAAAGTAGGCCTCCGGTTTATTGAAACCCTCGGCATTCCCTGCGGCAGCGTTGCTGTCCCGGCTATGATCTGGAAGGCCAATAAATCCAGCCTTTCTGTTTATGCGGTCAAGTCCACAAAAAAGTTAAAACCGGACGCCAACCAAAAGTTATATCATGCCCCCTTTTTTAATGTTTATGAAAGCGGAAAGGTCTGTATGGGTACAGTCGAAATCAAAATCGAAGAAGAATGCGGCCTTGAGGATTTTATGGAGCTGTGGCAGGCCTATTTCTATAACTCTTATTTCAGCCATACTATGCATGGCCATGTTCCGGTGAAAGGAAACATAGTCCAGCTTTGGCAGGAACTTTATAAAACCGGGAAAGCGTTCCCGGTAGAACACCTAATCGCTACTTCACTAAAAATAAAAGACCTGTTATGAAAAACGTTAAAACACCAATGCACCTTACCCATAATTTCCTGATCAATCCAACCAACCCGGTAACGGTTAACCTGATCGGCGGTGGGGGTACCGGAAGCCACATGCTGACTGCGCTGGCTAAGATGAACTATTCTCTAAACCATGTAGGTCACCCAGGCCTCCAGGTAAACCTTTGGGATGATGATGTAGTAACCCAACCCAATGTTGGCAGGCAGCTTTTTGCGGAGGCGGAAATTGGCCTCCCCAAATCCGTTGCACTGATCAATAAAATCAATCGATTCTTTGGGTTCAACTGGAAAGCAAAAACGCAACGTTTTGAAAAAAATATGCAAGGCTGTCCTGAAATACAGGCCAACCTGTATATATCCTGCGTAGATACGGCAACTGCCCGGTTTGAAATAGCTGAGATACTTTCCTGCTTCCGACAAAGAAGTGCCATCAATCGGGACGCACCGTTATATTGGCTGGATACCGGAAATTCGCAAAGTACCGGGCAGGTAATCCTGGGAACCATCCCTGAGATCAAACAGCCCCCAACAAAACGGTACAAGCCCGTATCCGTTTTACCTTTCATTACAGATGAATTTAGAAATTTATTGGAAGCAACCGAGGATCAAAACGAACCCAGCTGCTCTACAGCTGAGGCATTGCAAAAACAGGATTTATTCATCAATCCCCATATTGCCATATTGGGTGCATCATTAATATGGAATATTTTCAGCACAGGAATGACCGATAACAGGGGCTTTTTTACCAACCTGAAGGATTTTACGTCTGCACCCCTGAAAGTTGCCTGACAGGGTTTAAAATTGCTCCAGCACCTATAATCCGTTTATAGTTGCGCCTGGAAAAGGAGCAGCCGCCAACCCCTCTTGCTGATTTATTCCTTTTGGAATCGGGGTTGGCGGCTGCGCGTTTGTTGATGGTATTTTATTTACCTAAAACCCATCAGGGTACCACCCGGTATAATATCCGCATAGCTCACTCCAGGTAACCGTTTCCTCTATTAGCACATCGTACGGCGATCCCTTGACCACATGCCAGCCCACTACCGTTGCATCCGCGGCAATGGCTGTTATCACGCCCGCTATTTTCCTTAAGATTCCCAGTATACCTCTTTTTGGTTTTATGCCGGAAGAAAAAATTTTCATCCAATAGTATCCCGAATGCCGAAGCACAGAAGCGGTAGCCAGAATATATTTTGCTTCCCTAACATCCAACCGGGAGATCAATACGGAATTTTCTATAGTGATCAGCTTATCCCGGTAAGCTTCAAAATGTTCCGTGTCCCTGATGCCATCGAGTATAGTCATCATTTCCAGGATATACTTTTGCGCCTCTTTTGAAAAGCCCGGCTGCTGCATAAATTTATGGTAGTCCTGAATGATTGCAATTCCGGTTGCTTTCTCTATTACCGGGTAAACCCTAACCCCTTTATACTTCAGGAAATATTGTTGCAGGTACTTTACCGCGCCTGCATGCGTGGTATCGTTACTGACGGCTACATAATTCCTTAAAGAATCCAGGATTTTATTGTGCGCAATGCCTACGCTGTCATAGGGGTTTCTGTTATTTGCCGCAGGGCTACTATAATTCTTCATAGGATCGGGATTCACCTCACCAACAACAGGATCATTTTGCCGACCCTGATTTTTTTCTTTTGAACAGCCAATAAGTATTGCCAGCACGATCAGCAACACACTCATTTTTAATTTTGATTTCATACGCTTTTGAATTTTATTTTTTTCAAAAGAGCAGATAACCGCTAAGCACATTTGACAACCCCTTTCAACCTTGTATTTTTTGTCTGCCCGGAAATGAAAAAACGGGCATGGGGTACAACCCCATGCCCGCTCTATTTCTTTCAATTCTTTCCTAAGCAGATAGCTGCTCCAGCTTGAGCTTGACTTCTTTTAGTCCGGCTTTGCTAAGACAATCTTCCGCAAAATCCTTGATTTCAGAAACTGCCTCTTTGGGCAGCACCGAGAGTAGCTGCGATATGCTGCCATCTTTTGACTTCAGTCCTCCTTCGATTACATGGCTCAGTAGCAGTATTATTTTTCTGCTGATCCGCTTATCCATCTTAATCATTTCATCCATACTCGGCACGCTTAACAGGGTATCGTAAACCCTTGAAATTTCGTTTGTGTTCATCCTGCTCTATTTTAAATCCTAATCACTATTGATCACCCTACAAATGTAAGGGCATCACCTTGTTTTTACCTCCGTAGAATTTTATCAGGTCGCTGTAATACGCCACCAGCCTGATATTTTTGTCCTGAACTCATTGATTTTGGGAAGATGATTTTGAGGATGATGGAAAGAAAAATGCATACGGTTTCCTGCGGGCAAGCCAGGAATAAGGATATGGTAGATTACCTGGCATCGCTGGGTATTCAGGCGCAAAAAATAAGAGGCTACAGTTACTGGTATTTATCTCCGCTCCGCATAGAAAAATCGGCCTCCTTTAAAATTAATCGGCGATTAAATAGGTGGTATGATTTTGGTCTGGGGCAGGGTGGTAACCTCATTGATTTTGGCATCCTTTACTTCCGGTGTTCCGTCAGCGATTTTTTATCGGGCCTATCTAATGAATCTACTTCTATTCCTGTTCCAGAATTAGCCATCGCAGCAACGCCGGATACCAGGATAAAAATAAGTAACACAAAGCCGCTTTCACACCCGGCGCTCCTCGAGTATATATCCTCCCGGAAGGTATCCCATAAATTGGCCTTTCAGTATTGTAATGAAGTTGACTTCAGTATTGCCGATAAAAAATATTTTGCCATTGGCTTTGCCAATAAACTTGGCGGGTACGAGTTGCGCAATAAATTCTTTAAAGGCAGCAATTCACCAAAGGCGGTAACCTGGTTTAAAAATGGTAATACCCGGCTATGCGTCTTTGAAGGATTTTTCGACTTCCTTTCCTTTCTGACCCTTCAAGCAACCGCAGCCGGAAATAATGATTTCCTGGTGCTCAATAGCCTCGCCTTTTTTGAGGGTGCAACAGAAGAGATGCTGCTGTACAATGCAGTCCATCTCTACCTCGATAATAATCCGGCAGGCCAGACCTGCACCAGGTCGGCTGCAGCGCGGAGCTCAAAATTTCAGGATCGTTCCTTTCTCTATAAGGATCATGAGGACCTGAACGATTTCTTATGCAGCGATCACAGGCTTCCGGATGCATTGGACGCCATGCCTGAAAAGCCACCATGATCAGATCATTTCCCGGGATCATATAACAGCCTTCAAAATAAAAAAGAAGGACCGATGACCTGTGAGCCCCGTCATCGGCCAGATGTACGGTTGTAATACAACCGGTTCTGGCTGCCCTTTTACTCCGGAGTCGTGGGCAGGCTCTATTCGATAGCAATACTTTTTTGAAGTGAAAACGATAACGTGATGGAAGATCAAAAAAACAACCGCATTAAGCTGCTGCAGGTGCGCCTGACAAAAGCGGAGCACAATGCCATTTTAAAAAAATTTTCAAAGACCACAGGTCGGAAATTAAGTGATTATGTCCGCAAAATAATCCTGGGCAAACCCCATATCGGCAAGGTCAGGAACGAATCCCTGGATGACTTTGTAACCGTCCTGGCCCAGCTCAAAATGGAACTCAAAGCCGCCGGTAATAACCTGAACCAGGCAGTGAAAAAACTGCATAGCCTGAACCAGGGCGGTGAGCTGGAGCAGTGGTTGGTATCATGGGAACTGGGCAAAAGAACCTTCCAAAAAAGTGTGGATGCCATTACCCGTCACCTGGATAAAATCAACGACGAATGGTTTCGGTAATCCACCTGGGCAGCTCCTTCCGGCAGGTGTTGAACTACAATGAGAACAAGGTAAAAGAAGGTGTTGCCACATGTTTTGAAGCAGCTTACTACTTAAAAGAGGCCGATAAATTATCTTTTAATCAGAAGCTGGGCAGGCTTCAGCAACAGGCCTCTAAACGCGAAAGCGTAAAGGTAAACTGCGTTCATATTTCGCTGAATTTTGATCCTTCTGAGCACCATTCCCAGGACAGGTTAAAGGAGATTACGGCAGCTTATTTGGATAAGATAGGCTTTGCCGGACAGCCTTACCTTCTCTATGAGCACAGGGATGCCGGGCATCCACACGTCCATATTGTCACCACCAATATCCGTAATGATGGCACACCGATTAGCCTCCACAATTTAGGCAAGATCCATTCTGAACGTGCCCGGAAAGAAATCGAGATTGAATTCAGTTTGGTTAAGGCTGAGGACAGTCCCAAACGGAAAGCCAATGATATAGAGCCGGTAAATATAAGGGCGGAATATGGCAAATCGGAAACGAAAAGGGCTATAACCAGAGTACTCAACTCTGTGCTCAAAGCATATAAATTCAGTTCGCTTCCCGAACTGAATGCAGTGCTCCAACTCTATAATGTCATAGCCGATCAGGGCTCAACGGAATCCCGTGTATATAAAAATGGCGGCCTTACTTACCGTATTCTTGATAAGGATGGTAGCCTGCTTGGTGTACCGATTAAGGCCAGTGATTTCTATAATAAGCCCACCCTAAAGAACCTCGCTCCAATATTTATCGCTAACGATAAGGCTAAGCAGTCGGGTGAAAAATCCTTAAGGACCGCTATAGACCTTGCCTTGTTATCGCCCAAAACCACCAGCCTGAACAGGTTGATACAGGTCCTTGAACAGGGTGGTGTAGATACTGTTATCATGAAGACAAAAGAAGGTACGGTCTATGGGCTCACCTATGTCGACCACAATTCCAAAACTGTATTTAAGGGAAGCGACCTGGGTAAAGCCTATGGTACAAAAGGTATAATTGACCGGCTGGAACCAGCAGATGTACCTTCTGGTCAGGAAAAAATTATCCTCCCAAATCCCCTGCATCATACCCTCGAACAAGGCGGTACTGCTGCTCATTCATCCTCCTTACCTCCTCAGTTTTCCGGGCCAAACTCTGCCCCGGACAATTTCATCGCCGGACAATTGCTGGAAGAACTGGCCCAGCACGATTCTACTTCCGGCTCCACTCCATACGAACTCAGCGGAAAGAAAAAAAGAAGAAAAAAACGAAGATCCATTAACAATTCAAATCCATAAACATCATGCAGACAGGTGAAAACGAACAGGCGCTCAGGAAGATTCTCGACATGACAAGGCTTATAAGCATCATCATCCTATTTATTCATTGTTACTATTTTTTATACGCTGCCTTTAAGGAGTGGCAGCTCACAACCATTTTTACAGACCGCATTTTAGGCAACATCCGAAACACCGGACTGCTCACCGGCTTCCATAAGTCCAAACTCATCTCCCTCGGATTTTTGGCTATTTCCCTATTGGGTTCTAAGGGAAAAAAGGATGACAAGCTGGGTTATAAAACTGCATTTGCATACCTCCTTTCCGGCCTGGCAATTTACTTTTTTTCCTACTTGTCCCTACTGCCGAAGATGGACTATTCCCTCCAGGCAATGACCTATATGGCCATCCTTTCGATTGGCTACTTGCTCATTTTATCCGGTGGCACACTGTGTTCGAGGATATTAAAAAGCAGCTTTAATAATAAGGACATTTTCAACCTGGAGAACGAAACCTTCCCCCAGGAAGAGCGGCTTTTAGTCAATGAAAACTCGGTGAACATCCCGATGAAATACCGCTTAAAAAACAAGTGGCGCAAGGGCTGGCTGAATTGCATTGCGGTTTATCGTAGTGTTTTAATCTCCGGATCTGCTGGTGCCGGTAAGACTGCATTTTTAATCCGGCAGTTTATAGCGCAGGCGCTGGGAAAAGAAAAAGATCCGTTTACCATGCTGGTTTACGATTTTAAATTCCCTGATCTCTCCATTATTGCCTACAATCATTTTTTAAAGAACAAGCATAAGTATAGTGGTAAGCCGGAGTGCCTGTTCATCAATTTTGAAGACCCTTCCCGGTCCCATCGTGGCAATCCATTAGAGCCGCATGGTATGGCAGATATTACCGATGCGTCGGAATCTTCGCGCACCATATTACTTGGACTTAACAAACAATGGCAAACTAAACAAGGGGATTTTTTCGTAGAAAGTGCCCTGAATTTTGTTACTGCGATCATCTGGTTTTTGAGAAAGTACCAGGATGGCGCCTACTGTACCCTACCGCATGTAATCGAGCTGATCCAGCTGGATTACGATAAACTTTTCACTATTTTAAGGCTGGAAAAGGAGATTGAAGTTTTAATCAATCCCTTTGTCAATGCTTATCTCAACGATGTGATGGAGCAGCTTGAAGGCCAGATCGCTTCCGCCAAAATAGCGCTCGCCAGGTTGGCTTCTCCGCAGCTTTATTATGTTTTGACAGGAAGCGATTTCAACCTGGAGATCAACGATCCCGAAAATCCAAAGGTGCTTTGCATCGGGAACAACCCGCAGAAGCAACAGATATACGGAGCTGTTCTTGCCCTGTTTGCAAATCGCTTATTAAAGGTGATCAACAAGAAGGATAAGCTGAAAAGCATGTTGATCTTTGATGAATACCCGACCATCTTCGTTGACCTGGTGCCAACGATTTCAACCGGGCGGAGTAACCGGATCTGCTGCCTGATGGGGGTCCAGTCAATTAATCAGCTGCGAAAAGAATATGGCAAAGAGCAGGCTGATGTCATCATGTCCATTGCCGGCAATATCTTCGCCGGGCAGGAAACCGGCGACAGCGCCAGGCAGCTTTCAGAACAGATCGGTAAGATCATGCAGGAGCGGGAAAGCCTTTCTATTAGTGATAGCGGTACCTCAATCAGCAAGAGCAAGCAACTGGAAGCGGCAGTTCCACCTTCCAAAATTGCCAAACTTTCTTCCGGCCAGTTTGCCGGAATTCTCTCCGATCTGCCACATCAGAAAATAGAGCTTAAGGCTTTTGACTGTGAGGTGATCGCAGACTTTGAAGCTATCAAAAAGGAAGAAGATGCTTATCAGCCCATTCCGGTTATCCGGAAGGTAAACCAGGAAATGGTACTGCGCAATTACCATCAGGTGAAAAATGATGTACAGGAAATTGCCAATAATGAGATCAGGCGGATGCTCAATGATCCTTCTTTAAAGCACCTGGTTATCAAAAAGAATTAATGAATAATGGCCTCCAATCGGAGGCCATTATTCATTAAGGGGGACAAACAATTTTACAGATTTATTTTCTACATTGCATTTACCAACCAAATTATTTACCAATAGTCTTACTGTTGATTTTGTCCCAAAATAAAGCCCTATATGTTTCACCCAATTGAATGCTCATCTTTAGATTCCTCAGAATGATTTGGTTACCCTCAACTCGATCAATGTTGGGCAACGGAATAATAAAAGATTTGTGAACCCTTAAAAATTTGCTTTGTGGCAGTTCACCTTCTAACTCTTTAAGGCTTATATAAACCGGCGTTGCTGTGCCGTTGTGGTAAATAGTAACGCAATTTTTTATACTCTCGATATATTCGATTTCCGATAGCAATATCTTTACAAGCTTGCTTTTCATTTCTGTTTTGACATATATAAAGTCTTCCTCCATTTTTACGGGAACTTGACTAGATGAAAGGGAAATTAATGTCGTGACTTTATGGACGGCTTTTAATAGCCGAGGATAAGAAATTGGTTTTAGAAGGAAATCTACAATGTTAAGATCGTAACCCTTAAGCGCATACTGCTCGTAGGCAGTTGTCAGAATAATTTTGCATTTTCCATTAATTACTTCAGCCATTTCAAGACCTGAAATCCCAGGCATCTGTACATCCAGAAAGGCAAGCTGAATATCCTGGCTAGCAATGATCTCGAGTATCTCAGTGGTATTTGTTGTCGCAATTACAATATTTAAGTTGCTGATCTGAGAAACATGAGCAACTAAATTGTCTATTGAGTGTTGCTCATCATCTACAATGACACAATTTATCATCGGATTAGGAAATTAGTTTAAGTTAATTGAGAGCTGGGTTTTAAACATCGTTTCATCCTTTTCGTTCAAGAAAGTAAATCCGGTTCCATAGACTCTTTTAAGTCTTTTAATGGTATTGCTAATTCCCATGCCGGAGGTTAACTCTTTCGGGCCTATTCTAATTTTATTCGTAGTAACAAAAACTAGGGTGTGATTTAGTTTCACCTCCAGTTGTACTTTTGCAGGATGCTCCGGGTCATTTAGATCCCCGAATTTAAACACATTTTCCAGCAGGGTGATAAGCACCAAGGGTACTATTTTCACATTTTCCGTTTCTCCTTTGATGTTGAAATCAAGATGTAATGTTTGATTATACCTAAGCTGATTAATCTTGATAACATTTTCGAGATGTTCTATTTCTTCGGTTAGATTAGTCATTCTACTATAGCCATCTGGTTTAATAGAATAGCGCATGACGTCCGCCAATAAGAGAATGGCTTCAGACAGTTCCCTGTCTTTGACCCGTGCTTTAGCATACAGCATATCCAGCGTATTGTAAAGAAAATGGGGATTTATTTGAGCTCGTAACGCAGAGGTTTCTTCCATGTATTTTTCATCCTGCATCGTCATAAGGTCTCGCTGCTTCTGAAGAATTGATCTCAACAGAAAATATGCAAATGAATAGAAGAAACAATTTATGATCCAAACAAAACAGGTCGGAAACCATTGTTCAAATGGTAGCATACCGTACTCCGGTTGAAAAAACCTTGCTAAAAAATAATACCTAATCGCATATCGAATACATATCCATATTACAAGAATAACAACAATTCTACATACACTTATCAGTACATCAAATTTTGATTTGGTAGAAAATTTTTTCAGGCAATAGTACAGTGAGTAGAACAGCAAAATATTCTGGCTCAGGAAGAAAATTATTTCCTTTAAAAGAGTTGAGTCTTTATCCAGCAAGGAGTCTATAATATAGACCGCAATAAAATAGGTTCCCCAAAAAGCAACATGCCACTTAATGTTTTTCATAGTACTTTTTTACAAAATCTATCCAATCCTTTTCTGTATCGGCAATAGGAACATCGGGATATATGCCGGTTCCGTCCAGCTTGTTTTGGCCTGCCGGGATAATACGGCGGGATGTAGCAATATATAATTTATATTTACCAGATGGCAGATCTTGCGCATAGAAATTCAAATAATCAATCGCACCCATCGTATGCTCACCAAAAAGTTTCACTTTCGTACTTTGTTTCGCATCCAGCAAAAATATTTCACATGCACTCTGGCAAGCAAAATTGATAACTATTCCCACGTTCTTGGGATGTGCATAAATGGTATCAAGTTTCAAAGTATCATTTTGCCATTCCACATATTTGCCAGCGCTGTCGGTATGATACTTTATCATAGTGTTGGTGTATTTGATATAAGTGGAATCCTTCCCTCCCTTCAAAATATAGTCATCCAGGACTTTCTTCTGATAGATTCCTTCATCAACAGAACAATATTTTGCAGCATTGACATACGTTATTGGATTTGTATATAGGAGAGGCATAAGCGGGTCATAAGCATTCACAGAACCCCCTGTGTTATTCCTAACATCAATGATCAAGTTTCGACATTTTAGTTTAACGGCAGGATTCCGGTTTAGTATTGTATCAATAAGTACTCCGTTAGCTGTTGAACTAGCAGGAACTGAAACCATGAATGTAATACTGTCTAACCAGCGTCCGGATGCAGAGTCCGAATTTCTTTTTAAAAGGGGCAATAAGGGTGCCTTGTATTTGTTAATTTTCTTCCATTTATAATAGGGACCTGTAGTAAAAACTGAATCGTTCCGGAAAAGAGAATGGACATAATATGTCCATCCTGTGCGGGTGCCAGTCGCTTTGGTGAAAAAATTGTCTTTTGATTCCTGTTTAAAATCTAAAAATAACATACCAGGAAAGATCATAATGCTGTCAAGGCATTCGACAACGTAGGCACGGTATTGCAAGGGCTTTTCCTTTACACATTCTATTCCGATAATACAATGATTTGCTTCTGTCTTCCAGTAACCTTCATAGCGCTTCTTTTTTTTTCCAGAATTGAGATAACTATTAATACGAATCAGGTTCTTTTCGCAAAGGCTTTTGTCAATAGAATCCTTGGTTCTGAAAAGGTCAAGATGGCGATCGTGGAAATAATCCACGATCGTCGCCATCATCATGAAAGTATCGGTTCCGTTCTTTCCTATAACCTCATTAATAAACTGATCAAAATTTATATTTTTTGTTTTCTCAGCATATCCTGGATAATCGACCTTTATTTTCTGAATTAGGCTTTCCAAATCTGTTCGTTGTGAAAAACAAGGCGAGAACAGCAATAAGGATACAAGTAGAATACTTAATCTTACCATAAAATAAACATTAATAATCGCAAGGAATTTAACTCAAATATAGGTCAATCAAAATAATCAGTTCGCTTAATTCCGAAGTTTGGATCATCACTTAGCCTCCCAATCCACCTCCCATTACAGTGCATTCGCCATCGGGTACTCGCGATGCAACAGTTCCGGGCTTTTCAGGACCTGGTATAGGAACCGGGACGGGATCTGGCTTGGGCGGAGGTATTGGAGGGTTTGGCGGATTGCCTTTTATAACCCCTCCTCCTTTGATAAATTCCGCTTGATTTGAAGTTAAACCGACAATGACAATCTTTTTTAACCTCAGTTTTTTGCCACGGGAAAGTTCATTTTTTGTTTTCATAAAAAGTGCTTTTGGTAAATGATATACAAATTTAACTTACTACACATTGCAAAGCGTCAACAAAATTAAATAGGATTATTACCGGGACAATCTGGCATATTGTCGATATGAAATCTTTCCAAGCTTTATTCTTTGCCTTCTATAACCCATCATTCACTTTCAATTTCACAATGAGCAAAAGGGAATATATCGGGAAAAAGCCTCTTTCGTATTGACAATAGAACCGTATAAATGATTTCTTTTTTTTAAGTAAGTGCATATATAAATTTGTTTCACCGTAGCGCTTTTATTAGCTATTGCTTAATGATTATAAGTTCCAAATTCTTTATACACCACTAATTACTTTTAAATATTTAGGAGATCCGGCACATAGGATCAAGCAGGAATCAAGCAGTATAATATTTTGCCATACAGGGTGTTCTTTTCATAAGTGGGTTTTGGCTTGGTTTAGGTGCAGGGGTGAATGGCCCTCTCCATAAAAAGAGAGGGCTTTCTTTAATTTTAAGCATGAAATGCTAGATAAAAACTAAGGTTTTTACCTGTAGGCAATACAAATAAGTTACTTGATTTTTGCCTTCATAAAGAAAAGGACTATTTTTTATGAGTTTCTTAAGTTTAAAAATATATCATGCAAATGCGTAAATAGTCGAATGCTTTTTTTATATCCCAATTTCAATTACGGTCCAATTTGCTCTATCTAAAAACTAAGCTTAGGCGTCGAATGAGCAAAAACAATATTGTATTGCAATACATCCCGCTGAATACTTACTCCATGGCGGCAAGAAAGGAGTAAATCACTTTAAATCAATCAATATGAAGCTTGAAAGCATGAAAAGTGCAAAATTTACCCCACTATCAAAAGACCAGATGGTGAAAATAAGAGGTGGTGAAGAAACTGCAGGCGCTTCAAAAGTTATCGGAACTTACGATATAATGTTGCCATGTTCCGGCCAAGCAGGAGGCGTAGATTATGTTCATCAAACGATGGACAAGGTATGGGTTTACAGTTCGGATATTAAGAATGGAGACGGTACAGTGTGCTACAAAAACGAAGGATATGGATGGGTAGAGCATCCACCAAGCAAATAAATTTCCAATTTCCTATTATGCTTGGCGTCTTGCTATATTTTTTAATCTTCAAAATTAACGAAATGAAATTAGAGAGCATAAAAACGGCAAAATTTAAGCCGCTCACCAAGAAAGAAATGTCATTCATTGCCGGAGGTACTCCAACTGATGGAGGAACTAAACAGAACGGTTTACCGGTAGGACAATATGGGCCGGATGGAAAGATATTGTATTATGAGGTTCCTCTGAGGGTTTGGACATCTGATGAAACTTCTAACGGTATTACTTGCTACATTGGAGAGCGATTCACCTCTGTGGGCATGCCAACACCTCCAGGTAATCCTTATAGTTAGTGATATTAAAATGTTTATCCCGCAAGTCGGGATAAACATTCTCTTTTTCCAAACAATGTAAATCATATGAAGACTATAATTTTCATTGCAGAACTCTGTGGATTGCTATTAATATGCTCAGGGAGCAATGCATATCCCTCATACAACGAAGAAATTAATAGGGCTGAGCTGGATATAGTTTCAAATAATTTTGTTGAAGCTAATAAACACTTTAAAAATGCCTTCGATATAAACAATCATCCACAGCCTATCGATGCGGAAAATGCGGTGATCAATGCTGTTATAATAAACGATTTTGATCAAGCCTTCGCATTCGCAAAAAAGATAGCAGAAACAGGGGTTGGGAGAACTTATTTTGAAAAATTAAAGAGATTTTCAATTCTTAAGTCAAAAAAGGAATGGGCTTTATTACTAACATATGCCAGTGAGCAAAAATTAAGAATTGACACTGAGGGCCATAAATTGATAATAGAGTTAATAGACCTCCAAAAGAAGTACCAAAAAATTATATCCCTCGGATTCAATAAAAATACTTCCAAAGAAAATTTAGGGAAACTGACGGACGAAAAATTGGCTATCGAACAGACATTACATAATCTTTTCGTTAAAGAGGGATATCTTTCAGAATATCAAATTGGAGCAAATATAAAAAACGATACACTGTTTTCTTATCCCATTTTCAGTGATATTATCATCTACAGCTACATGCCTGACTTAAGTAAAAAGGAGTTTGTTTATAAAGAACCTGATCAAGCATTCTATCTTTTTATGGATGAGATGAAAAAGGGTACCATATCGTTTTATTATTTACAGGATATCATTACAAATCAGCAAGTAATGAATTTAAGGTTACCATCCATTGGTCAATTTGGTTGTTCATTTTATGCTTGCAAAAAAAGCGAACTTTCTCCTTTTGAGATTGATAATAGAAGAAGAAAAATTGGACTTTGTTCATATGATGATTATATGAAAAAGTTCACTTTTGTCATCGAGAATCCAAATAGTCCTTTCACCATTTTTCCTAAAAACACTGGATTAAGTCAAGACGATGGTCTAACCGGACAGCTCTCTTTACCAAATGTCTGCTCACTCGTATACAAAATTCCAAACTGTAAATAGGATTTATTCACATTTCATAAAATGGTTTTAATTCATTCCCGACAAACCGACGACACTACCGTTGAAATTATTCAGTGGCTCTTTCAGCAAGGTAAATCTATTTTTAGAGCTAATGTGCCTCGGGATATAAAATATGTGCAAAAGGCAATAGATCAGTCTACATTAGATTCGGTTTATATGAACGGTTTAGGCATGATATACCATAATTTAGAAATTGATAACGATGAATTAAGAAGCCAAACCCAAAACTATATTGCCAAAGACATAGAGATTCTTTGGACGAATCTATTCGAACAGGGGTTGGCGGGCTTAAGAACCTTTGGAACATTACCTTTTAGTAATAACAGCTTATCAAAACTTAATGTACTATTAATTGCTAAAAGTCTGGAGTTAACCGTCCCACCTTTCGAAATAATTTATACAAAAAATAGGCTTAAGGAGGTTAAGGATAAGTGGAAAAGGATTATTTGTAAAGGTATGGCAGAAGGAATTAGTATTATGACAAAAGAAGTTATGATCTTTGGGCAACGGACTGAGGAAATAACATCAGATGCCATATCAGACTTCCCCGATAGCTTCTCCCCAACGTTTGTTCAAAAACTTATTGATAAGGCTTTTGAGCTTCGGGTTTTCTTTTTTAATCATCAAATTCATTCTTTAGCATGCTTTACCCAAGCCAATAAAATCTCCCAGATTGATGGCAGAACAGTTGATGCTGAAAGACCACAACGGAGAGTGGTATTTAACTTACCAGAAGATTTAAAAGTAAAAATCACAATGTTAGCAGAGAAATTAAAATTAAATTATGGATCATTTGATTTTATTGTAACCCCAGATCATGAGTTTTATTTCTTAGAAGTAAACCCTTACGGTCAATACGGCTTTTTATCAAAACATGGGAATTTTTATCTTGAAAAAGCAATTGCGGAATTTTTATGAACATAAATGAAGTTTTCAACAATAGCACTAAGCCGTTATTACCACTTACTATATGGTACTTAAAGCCATTAGAGAATAAGAAGGTTTTTATAGTGAATCGTTATGTTTCGATACCGAAATATCAAAGCTATCGATGTAGTGTTTATGCCCCATTGAAACCAATATCAAAAGTACTTTAGTATCATGGATTATAACTTACCGTTCAATTTATTTTCAAGTTGTATTATTGTAAAAGGTGTTAACAGAAGCACTATCTGCGACCTTCAACGAAATAGAGTTCATCTAATTCCAAACTCCCTTTCGAAAATACTGGAGGATTGTAATGGCTCAACAATTTTAGAAGTTAAATCGAAATTTGAAATAGAAGATGAGCATGTAATCAATGAATACTTTGAGTTCCTTAAGCAAGAGGAATTGATTTTCTTTTCAACAAAGCCTGAATGGTTTCCTAAAATGAGTCTCCAATGGGATTCACCACTTGCAATCAATAACTGCATAATCGACATAGATAACTGTTCTAAATTATCTTTTTCGGAAATTTTCCGATCTCTTAATATTTTAGGCTGTCAGTTCCTTGAAATCAGAAGTTATAGTGTTTTCGATATATCATTTTATGAATCCATTTGTGCTCATGCAGAGGGTTCTACAATTATTTCAATAGGTTTTATAGTTCCTTACAACCAAAATTATACCTTAGCAGATTGGGATAGCTTTTGTGATAACAATGTTAGGGTGACCAGTCTTGTCATACATACCAGTAACAAACATGAAAACACAACTTCTACACGATTATCCATTCCTATAGTTTTTTCAGACAAAATTATTTTGGACGAAAAATGCTGCGGAATTATAAGCGATGATTATTTTACCGCCTATATCGAAACCTTTACCGAATCATTAAAGCATAATTCCTGTTTAAATAAAAAAATAAGTATTGACCGGAACGGCAACATTAAAAACTGCCCATCCATGGCACAAAACTTTGGAAATATCGTTGATACGCAATTGGAGAATGTAATTGCTTTTCCTGAATTCAAGAAGTTTTGGAACATAAATAAGGATAAAATAAACATATGCAGTGATTGCGAATTTAGGCACGTCTGCACGGATTGCAGGGCTTATATTGAAAATCCTAAAGATTCATATAGTAAACCTTTGAAATGCGGTTATGACCCATATACATGTGAATGGGAGGATTGGAGCACCTTACCTTTTAAGCAAAATGCCATTAAATTTTATGGCCTTATAAAAGTTGAAAACCAATGAAGAAATTGTTATTAACAGCTTTGGCATTGCTGCAAGTTTCTCTAATGTATGCCGGAGTTTATGATCTGAAAAAATATGGTTCATTAATCAATCAGGCGGAGCTTAATATCATTGAAGGAAAGTATGTCCAAGCATTATCAATTTACGATTCTGCCTTTAGTTATTACACATCCTCGCCATTTACACAAGATCTATATAATGCAAGTTTATGCGCACTAAAAACGAAAAGATCTGATAAGGCAATTTCCCTATGCAGGCAATTAGCGAGCAAAGGTGTTGGCATTCCTTTTTTTAGATTTAACAAGGCTTTCCTCCCTTTATCAAAAAGAAAAGATTGGAACAGCACAATGAATTACGCCAGGACAATAAAAGATTCCTTCGAAAGAGTGAACGTAAGTTTACTTAGAATAATTGATAGTTTAGTAGCCAAGGATCAGAGGGGGAACGCAGAGTGGAAAAAAGCAGGTATGACTTCAAATGCAAAATTGAAGATGTATGCCACCAATGATTCTATAGCGAAAACCTTAAGTAAAATTTTTGAGCAGAAAGGATTTCTGTCTGAAGATATTATAGGCGCACCTTTAACGAAAGAAGGTCACTTAAATAGCATGTTGCCGTTTGATGTAATTTTAGTTCATAATTTTCAATCAGGACAATGGGGTGATACACTCTTTAGTTCTATTTTGGAAAAGGCTTTGAATGCTGGTCAAATCAGTCCATCCTATTATGCATCCATTGTAGATATGGGCTCCAATACTGGAATCCGTCCATACTTTGGAGAAACGAGATTTTACATGCAATATAAATGTAAAATTTACCTCGATCCATATACAAAATCTATAGCATTGACCGTTGACAGTAATAGGCGCAGCATAGGGCTTTGTTCTATCGATGATTTACTTAAGAAAGTTATATTTCGTTCCCAATATCCCAAAAGCGACTTTAAAATAAATGTACATCTTTCTATTATTGGAAGCTACGCGGATAAACTTTCTGAAGAAGCTATGATGAATGAAAGGACATTAATTTATGATCTAGGCAATAATTGCGGAAACAAGATGTGATAATTGGTGGCATAATTTACGTTTTACATCACAAGTACTAGTTGGAAAATCACTGCCTTTTCAGGGCTATAGTACCTACATCCATTTTTGCACCCTTCTTCTGCCCGCCGCCAAAAGTTTGAAAGATGTTTATAGTATCCTTCTTATAACCTTGCTTTTCGATAATTTCCATAACCATTACCGGAGGCGAACCAATATCCACTTTTTATTCCTCATCCTCTTCCCTGTTAATTTGAGATTTTGGAATCTGAACAAATCTGTTCATTTTATCAAACTCTATATTATAGGCATATACCAGATCAGGCTCATTTGGGACTTTTATTCTGATGGATTCGTATGAAGGCAGCTCTTTCTCCTCTCCACCCATGTACACATGATCATCCCACCTTTCTTCCGGATCATGATACACTGTTTCCAGCAATACCTTATCATAAAAGTCCTCGGTATAGATCTGGTAGACTTCACCATCCCTGTTTTCGGCAAAGACTAACAATTTCTCTTTGTGATTTCCCTGGTAACTAGGTTTAGTTCCCAATACCAAAGCAAGCTCATGCTTACCTTTTCCTGTAAAGCTTCCGAAACGCACTAATTCGCTATGTACGCGTTGATCATAAGTTATAAATTCAAAATTCTGCCCCTCGCTGCTGTTTAGGAAATTGACAATTTTTTCTTTGTATGGTGATGGAATACTTCTAGTATAGGCCGCTCCAAAATAGTTTTTATATTTATCATCAAAAGATTGCCTTTCCAAAATCGACGAAGAAGTCAATTTCGGGAACTCCGCTTTTCCCAGCTCTGCTAACTCAAGGAACGCAGCTAGAAGTCTATTATGCTCCGAAATGTATTTATTCTCCTGGTTCAGTTGTTTTTGATTTCTTGCACTTGAATACAAAGAGTATGTAGAGAGCTCCCGGTTATATGGTTTGGCTATGCTATTTACCGCCACGGCAACCTCGCCATTATCTTCAAGTTCATTATGTAAATCGCAGTTCGCACAATAAAGAACATCACCAAATTGAATTTCAGCTAACGTATCCGGTAATCTTTCAAATTGTTCTTTGTAGTTTTTGTCCAATAGTTTTCCTTTCAATAAGTAGGCTTTATCCCCGGTAAATACATCAACCTCCCTTAAAGTATCAGGGTAATTATTTTCACTATGAGCATTGTAATGATGATTAAATTTGTTGGGATCGAGGTAGAAATAATAAAGCGTTCCGAAGAGGATTATAGCGACAATACTTACAGCAGTGATCCATAAAGTTTTTCTTTTCATAGCATTTAGATGGTTTATATTGGCTTTTCAAAAAGAACAAAAGTTATACCAACATATATAAGTAAGCCAAATCTAAAAATTATCAATTCCTATTGTTGACAATTAGAGACAACCTTGGTGTTTTAATCTTTCCTTATAAATATTTTAATGCAAGCATGTAAATGGCTTTTCCTTATTACCATAACAATAAATAAAAATGGGTAAATTTGTATGAAGCAATATTTCGATATGAGAAAAAAGTTTTTACTGGAAGTGCCGATCTCAGACAAGCCATTTCTTGAAGATCTTCAAAAGCAAGGTCATGAAATTGAAATTGTAGAAACCTCGAACCTTCAAGGGATCAATGAAATTGTAGAAGCCATTGTTAAGCTTTCTGCTGCACTGACACCGATCTTAGCCCTTTTCCTAAGCAAGAAATCAAGTTCTTCAGGGCAGAAAAAAATCACAATAGATGGTAAAAAGAAAGTTTTTGAAAACTATACCGCCAAAGAAATTCAAAAATTGCTTGAAGATCTAAAGGATGAAGATTCCTTAGCCAGCAAAAGAATACATTAATCTTCGAAGCGCAACACTCTTATTGGAAGAGAAAGGGTCGCCATTGGTACAGCTGATAGAAAACCTTGAAGCTCGATTACCGGATGTAGAAATTATTCCCATCCGGTCGGCATCCAGTAATATTTTTCAGATTAAACTGTCCGGTACTTATTATATTTTCATCGACGATACTGCCATTGAAAGTGCAGCAAATCTTTATGACTATATATTTAAGGTAGGTTACTCCCATGAGAAAACCATTTTGATCAATTTTGCTATTGATTGCAAGCGCCTGTGCCGTATTTTTCTTGAAAATGGATATGGCGTACATGCTTACAGTGCAATGGATATGGGCCAGAAATTTATACCAGAACTATCTTATACCAGCTATCAATCGGGTTTGGAAACTTCTCTTACAACAGTAGATAAGACCCGCTTTATCGACAACTATTGCCGCTTTTCCATCTTTCATGAATATGCTCATGTATTGTTGAAAAAGGGGAAACTAAACCGGGAACGATCAGCGGCATATTTCAGGGAGCAGATTTCCCAATCCCCCATAATAAAGATGACTGTGGCCGAAAGGCGTGCATCACTACTGGAAAAATCCTTAAAAAGCAATAGTAAATGGTTTGAGCGAGAAGCCTCACTATTTGCACAATCGAAGGAATTTGAAAACTTTTACTCAAGTAACCCATTAGAATATCTTTCTGACCCTCTTTCACTCGATGAATTTATCTGCGATGATTATGCATGCGAGCAGCTGATCCAGGACGCCAGCGACAATATGACTGAGCTTACCGAATTAATCAGCAATCTGACTCTGATGCCATTTATGCATAAGTTCAATAATATGCTTGTCTACGAAATGCATTGGATGATGCCTTTTTTAGCACAAAGAGATGTGCATATGCCAGAGCTTTCGGATGAAGATATCAATGTTGCCCAACGTGAGTATTCACAAAACAATATTTCCAGATATCGTTATGTGCAAGAGCTTTTTCTTCGTTGGGAATTTTTAAAGATGAAGATCAGCAATTCAATTTCGCAAAACTTCCCCTTATTGACACCTCATATGGATACTTTTGTTGACATTATGGAAACAACTGTCAGTAAGGCTACAGAAGCTTCATTCGACTATACAGGCCCTATACATCTATGGCACAATGAGCCTAAGCTCAGTGTTCTAAAAATGGCGGAACACCTCCAAGCTCAAATTGCAGATTACAAGTTTCCATTTCAACAACAGGGAAGACTAGAAGGAATTAAATTCGGCGTTGAAGAATACAATAATTATCTACATCCCGATCTACTTATATTGAACCGAATGAGGATCGGTGAACTGCAAATGTTGTAAATGCCTTCAACGCCATTTATTCTATAGTGATCAGAAAATAACATTACAGCCGTACAAGCTTTGCAATCAGGGACAGATCAGACGCATCCACGGACAACTTCGCTCCGGATGGATATTCGATGGTAACCTGTTGCTTGATTTCCCGTTTTCCAATGTATATATCAGAACGCTCCACTATTTGTTGAGTATATGCCAGCTGCCTTTCTTTATGTCCGCGCAAAACTTCTCCTTGCTGTAAACCTTTGGTAACAGATTGATGAACTCCATAGCCTGATGTTGACTGCAAATTTTCACTGATTCCTTCTTTTTCCACTGATAAAAAATTATGAATATCAGGGTTTGCATCTCCTTGAGCGAACCATTCTGTTTTTGTCTCTTTATATTTTGTAGTATTTGCTGCAGGCCCTCTTAACGGTTTCGGTTATGTATAATAAGTCGTTGATGGCCTTAATTGAAAATCGACCAGCCATGCCAAAAGTTCAATATTTCTTTCATGGCTTTTTATTCCGTTTTTTAGAAAATTATTAAGTGGTTTGAATTTTTCAGGATCACATCTTTTAATTGCTGTATCATATAATTCCTCATCATCCGGCCTTTCTAAGAAGTCCTGCAGCATACGGAGGTCTGACCTTTTACAACCCTGCCGGTAACGAGCCAGGCATTCATTTCTTAAATTGGCACACGTAGGGTGTGTCATGTTAATTGAAAGCACGCCGGCTTCTTTCTTTTCCCGGTACATACGCAGTACCGCAAGTCTATACTCTTCTATCATCTCTCATTATTTAGATAAATAAATCTAACCGAATTTTTCTAAAACTGAAATTGATACATTTGAGCGTAAGCTAGACCGGGCAAGAATAGCAAACCAGTAAGAGGGAAAAGAAACGAATTTTCATGATTACGGAAAACCGTAAAATAATACTGTGCCCATATTATAAATTTGACAAAATGAAAAATTAAAAACTATGCAAATCGACTTTAACAAAAAATATGATATCGTTAAGATTATTGATATCCCGGAAAATGAAATTTCCGAAGAACTAAAAAAGGAATTAAAGAATATTATTAGGTACAAAGATTCCCACGCGGATGAGAACATTTACAATACTGATGATTATATTAATGAACCAGCCTTTAATGGTTCTCAGGAAGCTATAAATGAACTCGAGGCCATTGCGACACTTTGTTTTAATAACGGCGCAATTTATTTCCGGATAACGGAGGCATAGATTATCTTTAAAGTGGAGAAGGCTCCTGCGGCATGCGACACCGATACTTCCGGTTGGAACGACACATAATTCCAACCGGTGTAGAATTACACTATGGGTGAGCTAAATAGGTATTCCGCCTCTTAAATAAATTATTTTTTCCTGCTCTTTGGAACATATTCGTAAGCATGGGAAAATGGTTCTTTATTTCTGATTGATCTTTTACGCTCTAAATCCCAATTACCATCAATGGGATAATAATCTCTTTCACCCCAAACCAACTGAAACATTGTTAGTTCATTTTTATTGAGGTATTTATCCAAAAGATCTTTTCTCAGATAAGTAAACTCTTCCTGGTCAACATACTCCACCTCATAATTATAATTAAAACTGGCAAGTTCGCCATGCGAATCATATAAATCTTTTGAATCCGGCCCTGTAGAAAGTCCCAACTCGTCGATAAGGTTCTTACAGAGATAAATCTTCTGTTTATGTCTATGAAGCGGTATTAAAACATCAATTGTCGCTTCTGTATATACGGTCTCTTTCTCCGTAAACTTTTCTTCTACCAGCTCAATATTTCTACTCCTAAAAATATCCTCAAAGTTTTCGGCCAAACTACTATCAGACGAAGAGGAATATTTAATTATCGGCATCAGTCCATTTGCCAAACTCATTCTTGAGGGAGCGACATAATTAGCCTCTTCAAGAACTTCTATCCAAATTTTGTCAGCTTTTTTTTCGGATAGACGTTTCCCATTTTGCACCAAAACGATTTTGATGTATTCCTTATCCTCAATCTTTGAGCTAGCACTGTAATACCACTTTACAAATTCGTTATGTGGCACGCGCTCACCATCGGGAATTTCTGCTTCGTGTAGCTTGTCCGTATGCGGAAGATTACGGCCGCCATGGGCTAGCTGGCTGTCTGCTAAAAAAGCGGTCCTTACAGTTTTCAAGTCTTTATTGCGAACGAGCACAGTATCAGCCTGGAAAAAGAATTGTCTTTCTTTCGCTTTATTATGCTGGTGCACTAAACCGTAAAGCAAAACCCATTCACCCCTCTTTTGTTGAAAATCCTTACGTTCCAGATAATCCGAAACATCGGGATTCGAATGATCTCCGCACCATGCGGAAAGTGAAATTTTGGTATCTATAAACTGCCTTACTGGAAATCGATCGGATCGTAAGGAATGGTCATCGACCGTCGTCTTTGCTGTAGGATCATGTTTGGGTTCGAATGCATGCAGGAAGCCGATTTCATCATAGGAATCAAACTCATCCTGTCCATCAAGATAGCCGCAAAATTCATAAAAAGCAATATCAATATACTTATCAGCATAACGTTCTGTCGAGGCATGGTTTTCACCCCAATGCTGATAGCTCACAATTTCGATGTCAATCTTTCCAAAAAGTTCAAATTTATAGCCTAGTTGATAGGCACGCCATCGCAAATTTGCCTGGATAGCCAGATACTCTGGCGTTTTGTTATACTGATGGCCCTTACCACGCGCGATATGGCTCATTTTTTCTTTGTCGAAATAATAACCAATCAGGGAGTTACCGTCTCTATACTGACCAGCATTTACATCCACGGCCTGTTCCCATTGGATTATGCCTATTTTGCTGAAGTTTTTTCTGATTGCAATAAGATCGACCACCTGCGCCAGTTTGGAAAACTTACGACAAAGTAATTTTAATGTACCGTAAGCATAATTGCGGGTAATAAGATGGTTCGTCGAGTGAGTTCCTTTAGGATTAAAGACCTCATCACTGAGAAACTTGGACAGGTCTAAAAATTCATTCTCGTATTTATTTTCTCGCTCTTTAAGCAGCACGATACTGGCCGTATTAAGCACCAGACACATCCATTCGAAAATAGTCGGATCGTTAAGTGCTGCACTGGCGTAAAAATCTTTTAAGAACAAGGCTGGAAACTTTAATGCAAACCGGTAAAGCGCGTTAGCAGACTTGCCTTTTAAGCTCTTACTTGTAGAAGTAAAAGTCCATTTTAAAAAATCCGCTGCAAGAAAAATCTTTGCATTCTGTTCTTCGGTAAGGACACTATTGGTTTGCAGTATATCGAACTCTGCAAAAAGGTCTTCTAAAAAATCTTCGCGCAGGTTACGCAGATATTCTGTCCAGGTGATATCCCGATCCTGCATCGTAAGTTCTGCAAGCCTCAATGACCAAAAAGAGAAATTAAATGGATGATCGACAACAAACATTACGTCCTCACTCAAAGTTATCAGCCTAGTTAAATTTTTCGGATGCTTTGACAAGCCTCTTAAATAGCGAACTTGTTTTTCTAAAATAAATTCAGGCGATAGCAATATGGTAGCCGCTATTGATTTATTGTACAAGCGTTGTTTTATATTGCTATCGCCTTTTTTGGGTTTCCCAATTATTTCGTGGACAAACTGTCTTTTCTTGATCGGAAGGAGACTGCAAAGACCGTCTACAATATCTTCGTGATTAGGATGAAGTTTTGTACCATCATCGCCGATTAACACCCTTATCTGTTCACTTTCAAAGAAAATCTCAAAATCTGTAACATTATCTATGAGATACTTTGCAATAAAGTATCCTGCCATAAGATCGTATGTTAGATACACATGTTCACCCCCATTATACCAGTTCCGGATAAATAGTAATTCCTCATCAAGCAGTTTTTTGGTTATAGAATACTTATAATCCGTTCTTGAACCTTCATCAATAAATGCAATCAGATCATCCAAAAGAAATGCTCGTTTATGCTCTTCCCAAAGCTCTTTTGCTATACGTTCTAACGCATGCGATGCAAGGTTTCTGGTGGCAGGGGTTGGCGCAATTTTTCCTTCTTTTTTAATACGCTTAAAAATATTATCATTACACCGTGCGACAAAGTTTTCGAATATGGAATAGATGGAATCAAACCCAAGGGTTACCTGCTTTATATTTTTCCGCTCACTATTGATCGATTCACAAAATATTTTTAAGTACAATGGTTTTGTAAACCTTTCCAGGGAAAGGAAAGAAAGATCCGCCTGGATTTTATAATGTTTGAAATAATTCCGGGTCAATTTCTTTTTGTCTTCGAGATTTGTAAACCCGTAAATGGGATGGAATCTTTTGTCCGATTGATTTACATTCTCCCAAATTGCTTCCCTGTAAGAGGCGCGGCATGTGGTTAAAAGCACCAGGTTCTTGCGTTCGAGGATGTCAGTTTCTATTTGCGGCAAGTCAAGGCTTAGCCGGTCATTGAGAAAACCATTTACATTTACAGACTCATTTAGCCCGTCAAGTATAATAGGAATGCGTTTGTCGTATATCCTACCAAGTGTATCAACACAGTCCAGAAAATCACCAAATGAATATCCGGATTTTATATCCAGGATATTAAGGATCTGATCGCTTAAAGGGTTGTCCCCGGTAAATAGAATTGCGGGTATATAAATTGCAGGAAAGCCTTTGTCTATGAATTCTTTTGCCAATCCCACCGAAAAATTTGTTTTGCCATCGCCGCCATTCCCGTGATAATGGGCCAGGCGCCAGGTGATTGGCATATTACTATGGGAAACATAATATTTAAGTTCCTCTAATATCTGCTTGTGAGTACTTTCTAAATCCCAGATTTTCCTATACTGCTCATCATCGCTCTGTTTTTCAAGCCCGCTTCGCTCCAACCCCTCTCCCGTCGGCCAATTTGGTTTTAAACTGTCGAGCTCATGTTTAATGTTATTAAAAAACAGAATTTCCTGCTCGTAATCATCACCGATCAGTTTTTCAAAATTATTCGGCGTAATATTATTCAGCCTCTTTTTTAATTTTGGAAGAAGCTCTTCAAATGCCTTATTGAACTTTGAATAGCCTTGGATATACTGGTTAAACACAGGCCTCCAAAGCTCGGTAGTATACTCAAGACGTTTTAGCTTTTTCTTTGCCTCTATCCACAATTCTTCCAGTTTTCTAGGATAGTAAGAGATCCTTTGCTCAATAAATTTTTCATTGCAAAGAATCGGGTTAACATAGTAAACCTCAAAATGCTCATTGGGCACATAAAGTATAGCATCAAACTTATTTTTTACGATGCTGAATGTCTTATTGAATGTGTTTTTGAACCATTCTGTGGAAAGTTCAAGTTCATTAAAAAAGGACTGTTTCAATCCATTGAAAAGAGGCTCGTTTATTTTGCCATGTAAAAAGCTTTCATCCCAGATAACAATTTTAGTTTTACCTCCCTTGGGGATTTCATTTATCAGTTCCGTATTGACCCAAAGCTTTTCATCAGGCGTGAGGTCCATTGAGATGCAGAGAAACCATAATTCAAGACCGGGGTGCATCTTTAAGGCTTTGCTTAGTGAAGATTTAATGGCCGATTTTCTATTACTAACATTTAACCTTGCAGATCCTTCATAGTATTTAGCCTGCCAGCCCCACTCTGTACCATGTGGCATCGTCAGATAAAATTCAACCCCATCACCTCCACCGCTGTCATCTACCGGCGTAAAAACTCCTTTCTCACGATAAATTTTTGATGCAACCTGATAGCAGAGCTGCTCAAAGCTTTTCGCTTTTGTAGTTTTATATGGTTGTAATTTGTTCCAGTCTATAATCATTTTCTGTTTGCTCGTTTTCCTAATTTCAAATATACATTGACTAACCTATACATTCTTACACCAAAACTCGGTCTAAAAATCTTTACCCGGTTTTTCGTCCATAGATGAAGATAAAAAACATCTTAAGATTTGTCCCGCAAACGACCTTTCCGAACTCTGCTTAATGATCTCAAACTTATTTCTTCCAATGCACTAAAATCAACCTGTATATTTAAGTCTTTTTCATTTTTATAAATATTGCCGTCATAAAGGAGATCATAGATATTGGCAGTCTGTAGGTCGTAATCCTTTAAGTCCGCGCCCTGAATCCACACCTGGTAGCTGTCCTGCCCATCCTCCACTTCTTCCCTGACAAGGAAAGATCTAAACCTGCTCCCAAAAAGCGGCTCTGCAATGACGGTATATTTTATCAGTTCAACAGCCCTGTTAATAACTTCCTGTTCACTTTGATGAGCAATTTCTTTCACTGGAACATCAATTACAACTATGGACATTTTTTCCTTAAAGAGCAGCTTTATAGCTGGCAGATTTCTTTTTTGGCAGTGGTCAGAAAATATCCCTGCGAAGTGATCCAACTTTTCCTTTTCCGATAACGCTGTGTCGCTCCAGGTACTTTCATAATGGCTGATTTTTCTTTCTCTTAATCGCACTATTGTATCGGCATCTGCGACCCCACTTAAAAAGTACCCTGACAACTCTTCGTCGGTGGTGATTAAATCTACGGCATCGAGTCCGAAAATATTTATCGCAATAGCGACTGCGGTCATAAAGTCAACCATCGAATATATGTATCCTAACAGATCTTCATTTTTTACTTCTACAATACCGGTTATTTCCGGCTTGGAACTTCTTTTGATGTTTCTAAAAATAATTTGATTTTCTTCGTAAACAACGCTGTCCGTACCGGAATGGGAAACAGCATTTCTTATTATCGGATTATATCCTGCAAACAATGTAGTACCTTTTAATCTTGCAAGCGCGAAATTGATTTTATCCCTTTCGGAGAATCCGAGATTTGCCTGAACGAATGATTCAAATAAGCCCTCTTTCAATTTTAAACATGCAACGATGATCGAAAGATAAGGATCATAAAGATCGGCAACCACGTTGCGGTATAGGTTCACGATTTGAATCTGAGTTCTTCTGTTCCAATTCACCTGATTGGCCTTCGTAAAATCAATCTTCTCAAAAATTTCTTCTTCATGGTCCTTGATTAGCCTTAAAGCTATTTGGTTTTCGAAGAAAATCTCTTTGATAAAAACCCTGCTATCGGCATCGTATGCCTCATGAAATAGATGCATAACCTCACGCAACAGTAATTCGCCATTTTCAGTCGTGGTAAAATTTTCCAGAGCTTGCTTATTCACTTCTTCAAGAGAATCAGTTATTGCATTGGCTGTATGAGGTGTAAGTTTAAAATAGTTTCTTAAATTCATTTTATTAAGGGCGTTAATTCCGTACTTTAGCAAAGATAACAATCATACTGCGCAGCCTATTTGCGCACTCATTTTTTTGTCCTAAAATATGTTTTAAACAGCACCTAAACTAAAACGTCCATTTGATAGTTTTTCCAAAAGACCTAACCATTTACTAAAAGTGACTACTTTTTCTTTCTTTTCGTATTACGATCATCGAGTATAATCTTAGTTACAATCTTCGGCCCTTGTAACTTTACATAATTGCCGTGAATCTCTCGAGCTGGATCTTCTTCAATATCTGTTTCCAATTTAGGATCGATAGGCTCTATTACCTCCTCTGCAGCCTCTACCTCATTAAGCTCAGAAATATTATTTGTTGTTATTTCTTCATTTTTAGATACTCTTCTTACATCAAATGCAACTAGGCCTTCAGGGCGAAAGCCAACACGAAAAGTAACGTCAACAGTTTCATCCTTCATCTGTACAAAGCTGCCCTCCTTTGGAACAAAAAACGCATCAAGTCCACATTTTAGCGCGATTTTTCCTTCTTGTCTTGCGCTAATTTTAGCAATAGTGCCCTCCAATCTTTGATATTCCTCTTCTTCTGTGTCTCTTACCGATCTATGATTTATAAGCGCTTTAAACCCGTCACCATAGCCAAGGTGCTCGAAAATAAACTTTTTGTTATAGGAATTATTAACGCTTTGTTCAATGTAAAATTCACACTGGGTACGTGCTACGGGACTGAACGAATCTCCAGCGTCTATCAGTTCCACCGCATAAAGAATAAAAAGATAGAAGGCCGCCTCTGCGCGTAAAATGCGCGACTGCCCCGCATTTTCAAACCACGACCTTAGATTCGCGATGAGTTCTTCTTGTCCAATTTCGATATTTGAAAACCGAACGAGCTTGAACCATAGTTTAAAACTCAATACATGTGATGGGTCTTGTAGTATATTTTCATCTAACATCTTTCGAATGGCAAGTACTTCGTCGCTTTTTAGCATTCCCCAAGCTAGGTCAACTCTTTTCCTATTCCCTTTCACTTTGCCCATCAGTATAGCATAGATAGCCATTATGCGGCTGTGTGGCCTATGCTCACGTTCTACCGTATCAATAATTGACTTGTAGACATCCAGTGAGGCATTGAATTCTCCCATCAGATCGAACGTTCTAGCCTCCCCAATTTTGATATGCTTTCTGGTCTTTAAAACACGATTGGAAAGCCCTAGGGTTTCCTCATTTTCCATAAGTGATTTAGTCGTCTCCATCAATCGCTGGATATCAACGAACTTTTCCATATACCACCGCTTGTCTGGAGCATTCAAAAAGTTCCATCTATCTTCCATGCCCGACATCTCCCGTCCATAGTCTATTGCTTCCATCAACATCTGGAAATGGGCTACATAACCATGCACATTGTAATTGTTGATATGAACGCTGTCAGCAAAATGTTGTGATCCGATTTCTACAAGCTCTTTAAGCCTGCTTTCAGTGACCAGGGATGTCCCTAAACGCCTATAGTTTCTAAGCAGAAATCTAATTTCTCTGCTTTTACACATTCCAGCAATATGATGTAAGTTATAATCGTTCTCTCCTTCTTTTGTGTCGAGTGCTTCACTTATCAGTTTTTCAGCCTCGCGGAATTCCTGAAATTCTTCTGCCTTTTCAAAAATAAATCTACCTAATTGCCCGTGAAAATGACTTTCATTTGGGTAGGCTTTGATTAGGGACTGTAAAACTTCTAATTGTCGTTCTTTTGTCCCTATATCGGACATAAGGCGCGAAAACCGTTCAACACTAAGGTTGGGAGTTTGTTCGCCATTTTCTGGTAGTTCATCATCTCTGTCAAAGAATACCGCCTTAAGAATATCCCGAGTTTCTGCAACCAAAAATTCATTATTCAATCTAAAGTCCTCGATAAATTTTTTTGCGTACGATGCAATATGATCCTTCCAATTCTCACCCGTCCCATGACCAAGAACATGTGAAAGTACAACTTCCGCGAATTTTGCAAACCTAGGGCGCCAATACTCTCCCAACTCTTGACTTTGGTAGTCGAATTGTTGGACAAGTATTTTATGGATATATCTTTTTGCAAGTGGGATTTCTTTTAACTCCCAAATCAGACTCTTTTTAAATAATGAGCGAAACACATAATGGGAAACGCTCTTTTGCGAATAATAGTAAACAAAACATACATATACAGTGAAAGCGACATGGCTATCTGACATCATGTTTATATACTCGCCAACATACTGGTTAAGGCGCTGGCTGTTAAATTCGTTTTCGTTAATGGAAAGGGTAAAGTCTATAACTTCGAATGTTGAGGGCTGCCTATTTAACTCAGACATTTTACGTGCCGTATCTTCCGAACCATACATCTTTACAAGATGCATAAACTGTTCCATTTCAATTCTATCAGCCATGGAGTCGTTCAAAAAGAAAGTGAAATCCCGAGATTTGTCAACCTGTAGAGAGCGGCGAATATGCAGGAATACAATATTGAGTCTTCTCGCATTGAGTTCACGTATGAGCTCATCTAGGCTACCTATGTCAAATACTGATGCCTCAACTATGGCGAGCACTGTCTGATTAACCCTATCAAGTAATGTGGATAGGGCCTGGAATGTCCTTGCGCTTCTTTGAGAAATCAGAACCACAGGAAATTGGCCGCGTAAATCGAAAGCAAGCCTATGTCCCAATATTGTTCCACCACCACCTGGTTTATGTATCAACTCAAATCTTCTTGAACGCTTGGTCGTGCCGAGCAAATTGCGAATCGAATTAAAAAGATCCTGATAGCGGTGACGTTTAACATCTGTGTCAAGTGCAAGCTCATTCCAATTAATATCTTCACCCTTTAGAAAGGACGGTACTTGGGAAACGTCGTCTAATGGCTTCTCACGATAAATAGACTGATGAACAATATTGACTCCATCGTCAGCAAGACGGTAGTAGATATCAGTGACATCAACCGTATCATTCTCTTGAATTTTTGTTCTTCCAGGAACTAAGTAGCGTTGATCGTCTAGATCTGGAAAGACTAAAAATTCTTGTAATTTGCCTATAAACGCCGACGTAGTAATCGGGATTACTGTTACGTCGAATCCAAGACCCACATAGGTTCTAAACTTATCTGCTGAATTTAGATTAGATGTTATAAAAAGGTGCTTCCCCCTGTCTTGAGCAAGCTCAACGTTATCCCATATTTTTACCAGTTCGTTAATATAATCTAGATTGTCCCAAAGATATATAAATACATATGGACGGGTTTCTCTCGCGAAAAACTCCCTCATCATTTCCTGGATAAAGCGATGATAATTTTTAGAACGCCAAGCCTCCAAGTTTCTACAAATAGTATCAGGCATGGATTCGATCCCATTTGCAAAGAGCCAATTTGTACTACCAAGTCCACCGTTCCCAACTAGGTTTCTTTGTCCCCTATTTTGTATCGTAATGTTTACAATACTCCTTGCACCCTGATTTTCAACGTGAGTGTGCAAGCCACCATCCTTTTTGGTAAAAGGATCGAAGTCTAGTACGAAAGACCAGTCTATCCTTGATAATGGCAATAAATAGCTATTATCAACCCCTTCAAAACGGGGTGGAGAAATAAGTACATACCGATTCGTACGATCAAAATTATCAGTTAACTCGCATACTTTTGCCCAGGGATCTTCACTAATAGCGGAGCCATTTCCACCTACTGAATCTCCTTCAAAAGCCAAAAGAATATCTGACGGCTCAGGCTGAGATAGTCTGTCTGAAAGAAATTTAGAAAGGACACGCATATCAGCTAGGCAGGACGCCGAAATAGCAGAATAGTCGGTCGGAGCGTTAGGGTTATGAGCACCGGGATGTGTTCTTTGCAATCTAGTTAGCGCCTCTCTTATCGCGCTATTTGCCAATGAATTTTCATTGCAAATTGTAAGCATATTAAAGTAAGAAAGGGAATCACCTTTCCCCTCATTTATCCCGTCATGATCGAGAAAGCCGGTTATTATCCCGTGGCCGACATCATCACCAAAATGACCAAGTATCAATATCTTCATGAATGCCTCTATGGCGTCACGAAAATCTCCTAGCGCGTGTTTGTGTCTTTCATCATTATGAAAAGTAAGTCCAGAAAAAAGGCTTTCATTAAACTCTCTATATTTTCTATTTACCATCTGAGTTGACATCGATGCTAGTAATTTTTGTTGTAAAGTTGGACTGGCAAAATACCATTAAATCTAAAAAGTTGTCAATATAAGAAAAAGTAGAAGAAGATATTAAAATGACATTGAAGGATTTTTTTGAAATATACGCTGTACCAATATGCATGCAGTGAGTGTCGATTTTCTTATCACTATTAAGGCCGTTCTTACACAGTTGACTTAAGGAATGCCGCAGTCGGAATCTAACAACAAAGTTTGCTCCAGATAAAATAAGTGCCATAGCGAATTTTGAATCATGTACTGAAAATTTGTATCTTTGAATAGATAAGGATTGAAGTACTTTGAATCATTTTTTAAGTATTGCAAGCTTTTCGCATTAAGTAATTAAATATCCTGCTTATCTCATTACAAGAAAGCGTCAATCGTGCGGCTAATGCTTTCTGAATAGGATAATACTTGTAGATCAGCGAGTTAAGAACACAGTTCGATTTCCGCCCCGAAATAATCCCTAAGACTTTAGTAACAACCTGCTTAGTTATTTGGTACCCATACTAGCTTAATATTAGACGTCACATTTTGATTATTCCAACCATATTGAATATTGTCTGATTTTACTAAGGTTTCATTTTTTAAATTTAGCCACTTATCGTCCAAAATAATTCTAATTCTATCAGATGCATCTCTTTTAAGCTTATCTACAATTTTCACATAGATCATAGTAGTTTTAATATTTTTGTGACCAAGTAGTTTTGAAAGAGTTACAATGTCGGTACCAAATAAAAGCTGCAGTGTAGCAAAGGTGTGCCTAAAGCAATGGAAAGTAATATGCTTACCAATTCCAGCCATTTTTAACCATCCAGGCAATGTCCTGTCTGCTAAATGATAAGATAGCCCTTTAAAAACTATACCTACCTCACGATTTCCCAACAGCGTAACAGCTTGGTCAGAAATCGGGTGATATTCAGCCTGCCTTGTTTTATCAATAGAAAATTGAATAAAGTATCTTCCCTTACCACCCCTAATCTCAGACCAATCCAACGTAAGGCAATCTGAAAAACGTAAGCCAGTTAACACTGAGAAAAGCGACGTGCGTTTAACTACTTCTGATTCGCAGGGAGTATCAGCTAATATTTGAAGTTCATCCTGAAATAAAAATTCCCGGTGTGTGTCTTCTGGAGTAATGCTGTCAATTATTTGACCAAGATTAACAGGTATTAATCTTTTTTTAAATGCCACCTTTAAAGTAGCTTTAAACTTAGCAAAATAACTATAAGCCGTATTAATCTTTATAGGTCTTCCTGCTCTTCCAATTGCAGGGGCTGATAAAAGATAATCAGCATACTCTTCACACAGCGTTTCATTTAATTGCGGAAACAAAATTTTCTCACCTACAAATGCTTTAAAGTAAGCAATAGCACTTTTCCAATTGTCACTATTAGAGTTATTAGGTCTTTTGCTTCGTTCTAATTCAAAAAACTCTATAAAATTACCATTGAGCATTCTTTGGGATAAAAACCCAAACCTGAGATTTTGAACGTCTACCTGACGCAATGCTGCTTCTGTTCTAGCAAGTTCTAAGGTCTCTTTATTATGAAACCGTTCCTGAGTTGTATTGGGATTTCCGTAAAGAAATATCTTTAAATAATGTTTTCTCTGCAGTTTCCCTGTATCAGGATTAATTACGGGTGGATATATATCCAGGAATAAAGATTTCCTGCCCTTCCCTATTTTCTTACTTCTTAATGTTACCTTGCTCACTGTCCTTCCCCCCTTTTTAATGATTTGAATACTCTATCAACGGCTATTTTTGAATAGTAATTTACAGTTCCTATTTTAACCTTTGGAACTTTCCTCCTATCAAAAAAACTATAAAGATTACTACGCTTGTCATTAAATTTTACCTCACACTGTCTAGTGGTATAACAATCCTTTTTATCCAACGGTTTCAACGCAAGCTTAGTATTATACTCCTTATCTTTAGCTAAAATACTAGGATCTTTAGGTAGTATCCATTTCTTATAGAGTTGGTCACATGCACGCTGATCAAAGAAAATTTCCTTTCCAATTTTGATTTTGGGAATCCCCTTTCTTTTAAGCAAAATATATAAGGCATCTCTTGAAGTTTTGAATATATTTTTCAGCTCGTTTATTGAGTAACAGTTTTCTCTAGTCAAAATTTCATCTTCTGAATTTTTCACTTTATTAACTTTCAGGGGGAGCGGCTGTAAAATATCTGGCTGTTCAAAAATCGCCAAAAGATTTGCACGTAAAATCCTGAACTTTCTTATCCCAAGATTTGTAGCTTTTAAACGTCCACTATGAATCATTGCATACACAGCTTCGGGCGTGCATTCTAACAAATCTGCTACATCTTTAACTTTCAAAAATTCCTTCGTTACAGATTGCTTTTTTATTTCCACTGTACGCTCTATTGTTTGAACCTTACTTGCCTTTATTTTTTCTTCCTTAACCTTCCTCTTATGATTTTTACTATTGCAAGTGTGACTACAAAATCTTGTCACAGTAGTTTTAGCCATAAAGAGGCTACCGCAAAATTCACATCTTCTGGGAACCGATATATTAGTGCTCATAACTTCATTATTAACTGATAAGACTAAATAAGACAGAATAAATGTTGATAAGCCAAATGATCTCTCCATATCTAACAAAGTGCGAGAGATTAAAACATTGAATTTTCATTTGGGGGACAACTGAGGGACAAACTTACTTAAAACATCGATATATATCCAAATAAAAAAACCTGCAAAAAAGTGACAAGTCACATATTTACAGGTAATTATATCAATTTATCTATTTTTATTTTTGGTTATTTGATATCGTTACTTTCCGATACAAAACTTCGTAAAAATATTCTCCAGTAAATCATCAGTGGTAACCGTTCCAGTGATTTCGCCCAGGTAATGTAAAGCCTGTTTGATATCCATCGCCAGGAAATCAGAAGTTACCGGGTTATCTACATTATCCAGTACCCGCTGTAAGGCATTTTCAGTTTGTTTAAGTGCTTCCACATGGCGGATATTGGTCACCAACGTTTCACTTGTATTAATATGATGCAGATTCACCTGTTCCAGTAAGGTGGTTTTCAACTCATCTATGCCAACCTTTTCTTTCGCCGATAAGAAAACAACATCTAAAGCCTCGAAAGCCTTGCGTTGTTCGGAAGAAATCAGATCTGCTTTGTTGAGTAAAATGAGGTAAGGAATTTCAAGTTGCTTTAAGCCCCTTACCTGCTCTTCAATTTCGGCAGTGGTTTGTGCCACATCAGCCATATAAATGATCAGCTTGGCCTGTTTCATTTTTTCAAGCGTCCGCTCTACCCCAAGGGCCTCAATAATATCGGCAGTATCGCGGATACCTGCAGTATCGATAAAGCGAAACACCACGCCACCGATAGTAAGCTCATCCTCAATGGTATCACGGGTGGTTCCGGCGATATCAGAAACAATGGCCCGCTCTTCATTCAATAAGGCATTTAAAAGAGTCGATTTGCCTACATTCGGTTTTCCGGCAATCACAATCGGAACACCATTTTTAATGACGTTTCCCATTTCGAATGAAGAAATCAATCTGCGCAGCACATGGTTGATTTTGTTCACTAAATTCGTAAGCTGTTCGCGGTTGGCAAATTCGACATCCTCTTCTGCAAAATCCAGCTCCAGTTCAATCATCGAAGCAAAATGAATCAGCTGCTCTCTTAAAGCTTTGAGTTCATTTGCAAAGCCACCACGCATCTGCTGCATGGCTACATCGTGTGATGCCTTGGAATTGGAAGCAATTAAATCGGCCACTGCTTCTGCCTGACTTAAATCAAATGCCCCGTTTAAAAATGCCCTTAAGGTAAATTCACCAGGCTTTGCTGCACGTGCACCCTTGCTGATCAGCAGGTTAATAATCTGTTGAATGATATAATTGGACCCATGACAGGAAATCTCCACTACATGCTCTTTGGTGTATGATTTGGGAGCAACAAACAACCCTGCAACGACCTCATCTATAATATGATTACCATCTTTAATTAATCCAAAATGTAAGGTATGAGAAGCTTGCTGTGCTAAATCCTTCCCTGCAAAGACCTCGTTGGTCAACGAAATGGCATCCGGGCCTGACAGGCGGATTACGCCGATAGCGCCAGACCCTGATGGGGTAGATAAAGCAATGATGGTATCCTGATCGTTCATGTTCAATTTAAAAAATGTAAAATTAAGGCTTATTAACGGCTTTATCGTTTTCGAGAAGTAATTTTTCACAAGGAAAAACTGTAAAGGTATAAATGCTGGATAAAACTTAAGTGCCTAACCTAGCTCACCCTCTGCCCCACTTTTCCATTAATAAAACATTTTCTACAGGTGCGTGTTTACACATCAATCAGATAAACCGTATATGATAAATAATTTTCCCCTAACTGTAAAGCGATCAATAGAACTCCTCGGATTGATGGCCGTAGTGACTGTGATGGTCATTGCAAAAGATATTATTATGCCCATGCTCATGGCATTTTTCATCAGCATTATGCTGCTTCCCGTATACCGTTTCCTGAAAAGAAAAAAGGTACCTGAAACTTTAGCTATTGTTTTACCTATCCTTCTGGTGGCCCTGTTTGTAGCCCTGATTGTATGGTTTTTCTCCAACCAGATTGGAATTTTGGCTAAAGATTTTCCGCAGATTAAAGCCAATGTAACACAGCACATCAATTCGTTAAGCGATTGGGTGAGCAGAATCACGCACTATAATGATAAACAGCAAAAGGCTTTTATTCAGGATAAGAGCGATGACCTGATGAACATGGGTACCTCTTTGGCAGGTGGTGCGGCTGTTACCTTAAGTGGGGTCTTTGTTTTCATCGGACTATTGCCGATTTATATTTATTTAATGCTTTTTTACAAGGATATTTTACTGAGATTTATTTTCATGTGGTTCAAAAACGATGACCACCCTAAAGTAAAGGAAGCCATTTATGAAACGGAATCCATCATCAAGAGTTACCTGATCGGACTATTGATCCAGATTACCTATATGACCGTATTATTGGGCGGAATATTAATGTTGATCGGCATTAAGCACGCTTTGTTAATCGGGGTAATATTTGCCATTCTGAACCTGATCCCATATGTGGGTGCCTTGCTTGGAAACCTGATTGGTGTATTGTTAACGCTGACTTCATCTCAGGAATTATGGCCGGTTATCACGGTCTTAGGTGTTATTGCTTTTGTTCAGTTCCTTGATAATAATATCCTGATGCCCAGAATTGTAGGATCGAAAGTAAAGATCAATGCACTCTTTGCCATTCTCGGGGTATTTATCGGTGGAAGCATCGCCGGCGTGTCCGGAATGTTCCTCGCACTCCCGATTGTAGCGGTATTGAAAATCGTGTTCGACCGTACCGAATCTTTCAAACAATGGGGTGTACTATTAGGTGATGAACGCCCTTCGAGAAGCCCGATGACATTCCCTGCTTTTAGAAAAAAGAAAAATATAGAAACCCGGTCCGGTACAGAAAAATAACATCCTTTATGAAAACTTTATGAAAAAAATAAGCCTGATCATCGCGTGCTGCAGCATTTTATTTTCTGCCTGTAACAGCGACAAAAAGAAAGAAGCGGCCGGTGGCCAGCAAGACACCACATTGGTGCCTGAAGCCGCAGTGCAGAAAAAGACCGATCCTATTACAGGAAAATTATCGGTAATTGGTGAACCTAAACTTGGCGGACCGATAAATATGCGTTTTTCGGTGTACAATAACTCGGATACTGTTGCCAAATTTTGCATCTGGCATACACCTTTTGAAAAATTATCCAGTAAATACCTGGATGTGAACTTAGAAGACTATACTCCTGTTGATTATAAGGGTGCCATGGCAAAACGAATGATGCCACCATCGGCAGACAGTTACCGGAAATTAAATGCCGGCGACAGTACCAGTGCAGATTTTAACCTGGCAGATGCTTATCACATCACCAAAGCCGGAAATTATACCATTAAATACAATTCAGCTACTGTGAGTGGAATTGTAATGACTGACAGTTTAAAAATTTATGTAGGACATTAACCTGATTTTATTGACTGCAATCAAAAAGCATCGTTGTTGAATACCAGCGGTGCTTTTTGATTTAGCATTTAGCTATCGCACCCTTGATCTTTGGTTCCTCCAGGTAAAAGTGCCACAATATCATGACGGCTATGGTTCGGTAGGGCTTCCACTGTGTGGCTATAGCAGAAAGTTCCTCCTTACTCGTATCTTTTGGTAAGTTCTTCAGGTTTTTAAGGGCATTCACGGCAGCAAGGTCACCCAATGGAAAAATATCACTATGGTGTAAGATAAATAATAAGTAAATATCTACTGTCCAATCTCCCACACCCTTCACCCTTTTAAGCTGCAGTCGGATTTCATCTGCAGAAAGTGATGCCAATATCGCTAAGGAGAGTTCTCCGTTAATGATCTTTTGTGCCAGATCCCGAACGTAAACGGTTTTCTGTCGACTGAAATAGCAAGCTTTGAGTTCTTCATCAGTAAGCCTGAGGAAGGCCACAGGATCGATTTCTCCGATTTTAGCCTTCAGTTTATTCAGGGCAGCAAGTGCCGATGCCAGTGAAACCTGTTGTTCCAGAATAATATGGACCAGTGATTCGAAAGTATTAGCCCTAGACCAGAATGGTGGATAGCCATATTTCATCAGAACATGATTAAGATCAGGATCTTGTGCCGCTAATGTATTGCAAAGCGCATGATAGTTGTCGATATCAAAAACTTTAAATCCGGGCATTTACTTGAATAAAATATCATAAGCAAATCTCAGGATTGTTCCGAAAACAACGATGAGGAAAAAGACCCTAACAAACTTATTGCCTTTAAGTAAGGCCAAGCGCGTGCCGAAATATGCACCAAACACGTTAAAAAGTGCCATGGGCAATGCATATTGGTAAAGGATATGTCCAGAATAACTGAAATAAATAATCGCCGCTAAATTGGTAGCCATATTTACAATCTTGGCATGTGCACTGGCACCAACAAAGTCAAATCCTAATGTAGCAATAAAAACCAAAATCAAAAAAGAGCCTGTACCCGGACCAATTAAACCATCGTAAAAGCCAATAACCAAGCCGAATAGCGCAGCCATGAATACCTGCTTTTTTACAGCATGATTTTTTTCCTGATGAATGCCAAATTGCTTATTGAAATAAGTGTAAAGTGCAACCATTATCAGCACGACCAGAATGACAGGCTTGATCACCGCATTATCAATACGGCTCACCAGAAAAGCACCGTAAAGCGCTGCAATGAATGCCATGATCGCACATATTGCCAATACTTTAAAATTGAATTTAACGTGTTTGGAATATTTGAAGGCCGCTAAGGTGGTACCAGCGAGGGAAGGAATTTTAGTGGTTCCTAATAAGGTAGCAACAGGATAATGTGGTAAAATGAGTAAGGTGGCAGGGGTTTGCAATAAGCCTCCGCCACCTACAATAGCATCTATAAAACCTGCGGCAAAAGCAACGAGGCAAAGTAAAATCAGTTCATTTATCAAGAAATATCTTTTTTTTGATCAACACCTGTATGTTCTGTTCTCCCTTTCTCTACTCCTTGTTATCTATTTTGCTATCTCCCGTTTTGTGATTCCTCACTTCCTATTCAGGATTCCCAATTCAATACTCGCCCTACATCCGCTCCGGTGAGGTAATGCCTAAAATAAGCATTCCGGCAAAAATCACATCGGCCGTTTTTTTGCAAAGGTTTAATCGGAACTGTTTGGTATCGCCTGCTTCCGTTTTTACAATCGGCGGAACATCATGGTAGAACTTGTTGAAAAGTTTAGCCAACTCGTATAAGTAATTCGCTAAACTCGCCGGACTGTATGCTTTGGCTGCAATAGCAATTTCTGAAGGATATTTAGCCAGTTGCAAAATCATTTCCAGTTCTATAGGCAATAAATCGCCTGGTCTTAAATTGCTGACTTCAGACTGATATTCCGCTTTGCTCAATAAAGACTTAATCCTGGCATGTGTATACTGGATAAAAGGCCCGGTATTCCCCTGAAAGTCAATACTCTCTGCAGGATTAAACAACAAGCGTTTTTTGGGTTCTACCTTTAGCAAAAAGTATTTCAGTGCGCCTAAACCAATATTTTTATACAGTTCTGCCTTATCTTCTTCCGGAAAATCACTGGTTTTACCCAGTTCTTCTGTTTTTTCACGGGCTGTGGTAATCATACTCTCAATTAACTCATCTGCATCCACCACCGTTCCTTCCCGGCTTTTCATCTTTCCGTTTGGCAAATCCACCATCCCGTAAGATAAATGGTATAAACCCTTCGCCCAGCTTTTCCCTAATTTTTCGAGAATTAAAAACAATACTTTAAAATGGTAATCCTGCTCATTCCCCACCACATAAATCGACTCATCCATATTGAAATCGTCATGCTTCATTTCGGCAGTACCTAAATCCTGGGTGATGTAAACTGAAGTGCCGTCAGCACGCAAGACCAGTTTTTCATCCAGGCCGTCTGCAGTTAAATCAATCCAAACCGAACCATCTTCTTTTTTAAAGAAAACACCTTTCGCCAGGCCTTCGTCAACTGTATCTTTACCCAACAAATACGTGTTACTTTCATAATAGAACTTATCAAAATCAACGCCCAGGTTTTGATAAGTGACATTAAAGCCGGCATAAACCCAATCATTCATGGTTTTCCAGAGTGAAACTACAGCCTCATCCCCCTGCTCCCAGGCCAGCAACATTCGCTGCGCTTCTCTAATTAAAGGCGCATTTTTCTTTGCTACTTCTTCGGTTTCGCCTTCAGCCTTTAAAGCTTCGATTTCCTTTTTAAACTCCTGATCAAAAATCACATAGTATTTGCCTACCAGGTGATCACCTTTTAAACCTGAACTTTCTGGTGTTTCACCATTGCCCCATTTTTGCCAGGCCAGCATTGATTTACAGATGTGAATTCCACGGTCATTGACCAGGTTAACTTTTACCACATCATAACCATAAGCCTTGAGTAATTCAGAAACTGAATAACCCAATAAATTATTACGTACATGCCCCAGGTGAAGTGGTTTATTGGTATTTGGCGAAGAATACTCCACCATTACTTTTTTCCCATTCGACGGAAATACACCAAAATCAGCCGCTAAAATTTCTTCATTAAACTGGTTTAAAAAATAGCTTTCTGCAATACTTAAATTTAGAAAGCCTTTAACTACATTGAATGTAGTGACATTTTCAACATTAGTTACTAGATATTCGCCAATTTCATTAGCCGTTTGCTCCGGCGATTTTTTAGAAAGTTTGGTTATCGGAAAAACCACAATCGTAACCTGTCCTTCAAATTCTTTACGCGTTTCCTGTATATTGATCACACTTTCAGCAACTTCTTCCTGATAAAGTGCAAGAATGGCTTTCTGTGTTTCGGTAATAATAAAATTCATGGCGTAAAAATAAGAAAAAAGTCCGAAGTCGGGAGTGAGAAGTCTGAAGTTCAATTGCAGATTAAATTGTCGCGGAGAGACCCAGGCAGAAACACCTGGGCGATTAAAATAAAGCTAAAGCGAGCCATCATCCTGATACCCGATACTTACTACTTGATACTGCTCTAAAACTTGATACTATTCTAAAATTAAATAGATTTGCAATAACTAACTTATTTTATGAGCGAGCAGCATCTGAATTTTAAAGTAAATGTAACTACCGAAATCGGTCGGTTGCGCAAATTATTAATCCATAGTCCGGATAGTGGTCTTGGCAAAGTGGTGCCTTCAAAAGCACAAGACTGGCTTTTTGAAGATATTGTACACCTGGATACCATCCGTAAGGGTGAATATGACTACTATATTAAGCTATTGATGTACTTCCTTGATCCTGAAAAAATCAAGGGAAGACTCGCCCAGATTGATTCGGAGGAAGGAAACCGAAATTTCTACAAGCCCAATCATCCTGATTTTCACCATTCAGGCTCGGTAATAGAAATTCAGAACTTACTGAGCGAAATGCTGGAAAATGAATCTATCCGTAAAAAATTAGTTGCTGCTGTATGTGCCATTGAAGGATGTACGTATAAAGTTCAGATCGAGTTGAGTAATACTGATCCAAAAGAACTTGCCGAAATTCTTATTTCGGGAACACTGGCCAATGATACCATGATTTTTGCACCTATTCCCAACTTAATTTTTACCAGGGATGTGGGTACTACCATTAACAATTACATTTTATTAAATAAGCCGGCAAAAAAGGCACGTGTTCGCGAAACGCTTTTAATGCGTTATATTTTCTTCAACCATCCACTGTTTACTGATTATCAGAACAATGTATTGGAAATCCCGGATGTAACCATGCACTTTCTGCGTCCGGGTGATGAACCTGCGTTTAGCACCACTTTAGAAGGTGGAGATGTGATGATGGTGAGTCCAAACCATGTTTTAATTGGTTGCAGCGAAAGAACTTCAGAGCATGGCGCCAATGAAGCCATAAAATTATTATTCGACAATGATGTGGTAGAGAAAGTAACGGTAGTTAAAATCCCGAGCAAGCGTGACTATATGCACCTGGATACGGTTTTTACGCAGGTTAAACGCAATACCTGGGTGATTTTAAATTCTATTGCCCATTCACCAAAATACAATCCTTACGAGCCGATCAACTTCTTAAAGGAACCTGAAAAATCAGAAGCGACAACTGCCATTCAGTTTACCAAAGCTAATCCACAGGCACCCAAACATTTTGAGCACGTGGAAGCTTTGCTCAACGACATCAGTCAGAATGATTTAAAAAGCACGGAACCTACCAAAATCATTTACAGTGGAAATAACCAGTTTCCTTATGATTCAAGAGAGCAATGGACCGACTCCTGTAACCTCCTGGCCATTAAGGAAGGCGTGGTTTTGGGCTATGACAGAAATGATAAAACTGTTGAAGCATTTAAAGCTGCAGGATTTGATGTGGTAGATGTGAAAGATCTGATTCAGGATTTGGAAAGTGGTAAGGCAAATGCAGAAACCATTACCGATACGTTAATTTTAATGCCATCGGCAGAACTATCCCGTGCCCGTGGAGGTTTTCATTGCATGAGTTTACCAATATGGAGAGATAATCTTTAAGATAAAGGAGCAAAGAGCGAGGATAAAGCAATAAGGCCAGAACGAAATGCTGGCTTCGCTTTGTCTATCAAGAGCAGCAAAGCAAATCGTTGTTCGCAGAGATACAAGCTTGAGCTTAGTACGATTTATAAAAAGTTTATTAGTGATTTGCTTTAACAATAAACTATTGACTAATGAACTGCTGAACCATTAACTATTGACTAATGAACCAAATAACCAAGCATCTTTTGATGATCCGACCGGTTGATTTCAAATTTAACGAGCAAACGGCAGGCAATAATAAATTTCAGGTAGCATCAGGCCAAAGTGATGTACAAAGTCTGGCTTTGAATGAATTTGATGGATTTGTGGATCTGTTGAGGAAAAACGACGTAGATGTTACTGTAGTTGACGACACTTTAGAACCGGAAACACCTGATTCCATTTTCCCGAACAACTGGGTGTCTTTTCATGATGATGGTTCGGTATACCTCTACCCTATGTTTTCAGAAAACCGCAGACTGGAGCGTAGAAAAGAAATATTGGACGGATTGAAAGAGAAATTCGAAGTGAATCATGTGAGCGATTTAAGCTTTTATGAAACCCAATATACCTTTTTAGAAGGTACAGGAAGCATGGTACTGGATCGCGTAAATAAAATAGCTTATGCCTGTTTAAGTGTGCGTACCGACCAGGAAGTACTGGATAACTTCTGCCTGTTAACAGGATATGAATCCGTTTCTTTCCAGGCGGTTGACAGTACCAATTTCCCGATTTACCATACCAATGTGATGATGTGTATTGGAGATCAGTTTGCTGTAATTTGTTTAGATGCTATTCCAAATCAAGAAGAAAGATTAGCTGTTACCTTGAGCCTGAACAGCACAGGAAAACAAATAATTGAAATAACTTTAGATCAGATGAATCACTTCGCCGGCAATATGCTGCAAGTTGCTAACCAAAGCGGAGAAAGTTTATTGGTGATGTCCGAGCAAGCTTATTTATCTTTAACTGCAGATCAAATCAATATTTTAGAAAAATATGCCAGAATAATTTACGCACCACTTTATACCATCGAAAAAAATGGAGGCGGCAGTGCAAGGTGTATGCTGGCAGAGATTCATTTGCCCGAAAGGTAAAACTTTTTTGGAAATTAGCAGCTTCAGGTCACTCCATCTAAACAAACTACATAACACGTTTTAAAAGACTTTATTATTTTGCTCCTGCTGATTTCGGAGATTTACGCAGAGAAACCACTCTCTTATCTGCGTAAATCTTGAATTTATGGGCTATTCTTTCCTTTGCATAAAACTTAACGTTCTTTGTGGTTAAATTAATTTACGAATCACATTCATGATAGCTACGTCATTATTTATTCCGAATAGTTTTAGTATTTTCGCGAAAACTCTAATATCAATATGTCTTTAGTACAAGAATTACAAACGCGATCAGGTAACAAATGTGAATTATGCAATCAGGAAAATGCTTTAAACATTTACGAAGTGCCCCCAACGAGCAATGCAAATAGCGATAATAGCATTTTAGTTTGTAAAACCTGTCTGGATCAGATTGAAAAAACAGAGCAACTTGATGCCAATCACTGGAAAATACTAACTGAAACCATGTGGTCTGAGTTTCCTCCCGTACAGGTAATGGCCTGGAGGATGTTAAGCCGATTGAGAAATGAAGGCTGGGCATCAGATAGTTTAGATATCCTATATCTTGATGAAGAGACCCTGGAATGGGCAAAGAAAACCGGCGATCACGAATCAGATGGAACAGTAGCATTTCATCAGGACAGCAACGGTACCCGCTTATATGAAGGTGATACGGTGGTATTGGTTAAAACGCTGGATGTAAAGGGATCAACAATAAGTGCTAAATTAGGGACCGTAGTTAAAAATATTCGCCTGGTTCACGACAATACCGAACAAATTGAAGGTAAAGTAGAAGGCCAAACCATCGTCATTCTGACTAAATACCTGAGAAAGGGATAAATTTAATTGTTATGCTGAGCTTGTCGAAGAACATTCATAGAAAGGTGTTTCGACAAGCTGCACTTGACAGGATATACAATTTACCACACCGGTGGTGCATAGAAATTCTGCAGATTCTCACAATCATAGCCAAACCTGGTAATTAAAGATACGGCATCACCAATTTTGTCCACACTCGAATCTATTCTCAAAATTTTATCTGAATCTAATAGGTCTACACTCCAGGTAGCTCCTGAGAGTAAGTGATTTAAATGTTGAGCAATTTTATTTAACTCAACTCCTGTTTGAATATTGGTTTTAAAAATCGAGATCATAGCGCATTTTTTAATAATCTGTAAGGTTTTATTACATAAAGACGAATGAACTTTAAAATTACTTTAAAAAATTTTTAGATTAAACATAAAGCTTTATTAACCAATATTTTAATTAAGACACTTAAATCAGATTTATCGTTTAATTGAATAATAACTATGCCCCCGCGGATATAATTGATTTGCGCAGAACAATAAAATCTGCGGTAATCATCCTGATCTGCGGGAAACCTGATTACGGTGAATATAAATGCTAAATTTGAGGTTGCTCAATATACTCCCGCAGATATAATTGATTTACGCAGAACAATAAAATCTGTGGTAATCATCCTGATCTGCGGGAAACCTGATTACGGTGAGTATAAGTGCTGAATTTGAGGCTACTAAATATGCTCCCGCGGATTTAATTGATTTACGCAGAACAATAAAATCTGCGGTAATCATCCTGATCTGCGGGAAACCTGATTACGGTGAGTATAAATGCTGAATTCAAGGTTGCTAAATATGTTCCCGCAGATATAATTGATTTGTGCAGAACAATAAAATCTGTGGTAATCATCCTCATTTGCGGGAAACCTGATTACGGTGAGTATAAATGCTGAATTTGAGGTTGCCAAATATGTTCCCGCAGATGTAATTGATTTACGCAGCATAACAATAAAATCTGCGGTAATGGAGACCTTCCTTTTCATTATAATTTAAACACATACTGCCTGTTCGTGTTTATAAACATAATGTGAACATGTGTTGAGAAAAACTATTGCGTTGCTCTACCGTAAAAATATTTTCAATACCGATTAATTCTCGATTTAAAATTACATTTTTGCAAAAATTATTTAAAGTAAATGCAGAGTTACTCAGAATTTCTCGATCTAAGCGTTGGCTTTCCACAAGAAGGCTTTGATGTGATAGATGATGAATTATATTTTCAGGATTTAAACCTGATGGAAATGATTGAAACATACGGTACACCCCTGCGTTTCACGTACTTACCAATGGTAACTAAGAAAATTCAGCAAGCGAAGATTCTTTTCCAGACTGCCATTTTAAAGAACAATTACCGTGGCGATTACAAATATTGCTATTGTACAAAAAGTTCACATTTCCGCCACATTGTTGAAGAAGCTTTGAAGAACAATATCCACCTGGAAACTTCTTCGGCTTTTGATATGCCTATGGTTGATGCTTTGGAGAAAAAAGGACATTTAACTAAGGATACGACGATCATTTGCAATGGATTTAAAACTTATCAGTATAAGCAATACATCATTGATATGTTGCATGACGGTTATAAAAACATCATTCCGGTGTTGGATAACAAAGAGGAATTTAACCTTTTTGATGATGAAGTAGATATTGATACGCCTTGTAACCTGGGTATTCGTATAGCAGCTGAGGAGCAGCCTGATTCGCAATTTTATACTTCGCGCTTAGGTGTGCGTATGGAGGATATTATCGATTTCTACAACAATAAAATCGTTCATAACCCGAATTTTCGCGTTAAATTATTACACTTTTTCATCAACTCTGGCATTACCGACTCACCGTATTACTGGAATGAGTTGGAGAAATATGTCACGCTTTACTGCAAGTTCAAAAAGATCAATCCTGATTTAGACACTTTGGATATTGGTGGTGGCATGCCATTTAAAGACTCGTTGGTTTTCGATTTCGATTACGAATATATGGTAAACGAAATTGTTAAACGGATTAAAGAAATCTGCGCCATCCATGAAGTAATGGAGCCGGATATCATTACCGAATTCGGCAAATATACAGTCGCTGAAGCATCTGGTATTTTATATAAAGTTTTAGGCCGTAAGCAACAGAACGACCGTGAACGTTGGTTAATGCTGGATGGTTCTTTCATTACCAACCTGCCGGATGTTTGGGCATTAAATCAAAAATATATTCTTTTGCCCATCAACAACTGGGATGCAGAATACGAACGGGTGAATTTAGGTGGCATCACCTGCGACGGACAGGATTATTACAACCAGGAAGCACATATGAACAGTGTATTTATGCCTAAAACACGTAAAGTGCAATACTTAGGTTTCTTCCACACTGGTGCTTACCAGGAAGTGTTGAGTGGTTATGGTGGTATTCACCATTGCTTATTACCTAGTCCGAAACATGTACTGATCCGCAGAAACCGGGATGAAAGCTTCAATTTTGAAGTTTTTGGTGAGGAACAAAACAGTAAGCAGGTATTGAAGATTCTAGGTTACTAGGTCAGTTGGGAATTTGGAGAGTTCAAAAACAAAATTTCATTACAATTCACAGATACCTCAGTTTTTTTACTGAGGTATTTTTTTTATATTTGAGTATGGCACATGAACAAATTAAGTTATTCGATCGGATCATTGCTACAGATGGTTTGATGGGAGGAATACCTACAATACGTGGGTTAAGATTTCCGGTTTCTGATGTACTAGAATTATTAGCAAGCGGCATGAGTGAGGAACAAATCCTGGAGGAACATCCCATCCTCGAAAAGGAAGACATTAGGGCAGTTCTCTTATATAGCGCACAAAAAGTAAATGAAGACTTAATGTATGAATAATTGGGAAATTTGGACCGACACCAATATATCCCCTATAATTGCTAAATGGATTTCAGAATACACAAATTTTGAAACAAAATCTTCTTTCAGTCTAAATTTGCATTCAGTAGATGACTTGACCATTTTTAGAATGGCTCAAATTAAAAAGAATGTCATAATTCTTTCTAAGGATTCAGATTTCAAAGAATTAATCGATTGGTTTGGTGCTCCTCCAAAACTTATTCTTATTAAATTCGGGAATTGTTCAAATAAACTATTTTGGCAAAAATTAGAACCAAAGATTAATTCAGCATTAGAAGTTCTTTTAAATAAAAAAGAGGAAGTTAATATAATTAGTATCACATAACATATTTTAAATGCAATTCGGTAAAGTAGATGACCCATCAATTATAGATTTCACACTTCCTGCTGATGCGCCGGAAACGGAAGCTATCCTGAAAGCAAATAAAGCCAGGCAGGATTTCAAGGCATACGTAGGCTGTGCGAAATGGAATAAAGCAGACCTAAAAGGTTTTTATCCAAAGGGCACAAAAGACGAACTCACCTACTATTCTACTCAGTTTAATTCCATTGAATTAAACGCCACATTTTACGGAATGCCAAGTAGTGAACAGGTAATCACCTGGACGCAAAAAACTCCGGATGATTTTAAATTCTTTCCAAAACTAACCAATACCATTAGCCATTTTAAAAGGCTAATTAATGTGAAGGAGCCTGTAGCGCAATATTGCGATGCCATCAGTAATTTTGAAGATAAACTCGGAATGGCTTTTCTTCAGCTTCATGATAATTTTAAACCCAAAGACCTGGAGCGGCTGAAAATAGTGGTCAAGGAGTTTCCAAAAGTAATTCCGCTGGCTGTTGAGGTCAGAAATGTTGAATGGTTTTCCAATCCGGCTATTTCAAATGAGTTTGCCAAATTATTTGAAGATAATAGCATTACGAATATTATTGTTGATACCGCCGGACGAAGAGATATGCTCCATATGCGCTTAACCACACCAACTGCTTTTATCCGGTTTGTTGGAGCCAATGATGATCATATTGATAAAAAACGCCTGGATGATTGGGTGGAAAGAATTGTAGAATGGAAGAAAAAAGGTTTGGAAAACCTGTACTTTTTCGTTCACCAGAATGTAGAACTTTCCTCACCATTATTCTCAGCTTACTTTACTGAGCAGTTAAACAAAGCTGCAGGAACTGATCTTAAAATTCCGGTTATGGCCAATTCAAAACCCGCTACCTTATTCTAGACATACGAAGCATCTTGCAGCATAAAAACCTGCAAGACTTTTCTAGTTCACCAACTGCAGTTTCTCTCTTTTACAGGCGATGGCAATAGCCAGAATCAGCCCCAGAGCTACGATGCATAAACTAACTGGAAAAAGATAATCCATGCCAAATCCAATAGAAACAGTACCCAGTAAAGGTCCGGTGATACCTAAGGAAAGATCGATAAACAAGCCATAGCTACCTAATGCTGAACCCTGACTGGATGCGGGAATTAAGCGAACCGCTTCTACTCCAAGTGCCGGAAACACCAGTGAAAACCCTAAGCCCGCAACACCGGCTCCAAAGAGTGTAATCACCGGATCTGCAGCCAGTGCAATAATACTCAAGCCAACCAATTCCATCGCCAGGCAGGCAATAGCAGTTTTCATCCCTCCATATTGATTAATTGCCCCTGCAAAGATCAACCTGCCTAAAACGAACATCACACTGAACAATGAAAGGCAAAGCACGGCACCTGTCCAGTGTAAATAATTATAATATAAGGTGATAAAAGTTGAAATGGCACCAAAGCCAACACCGCCGGCAGCCAGGCAAAGTCCGTATGGTGTTACTTTTTTAAGCACATGCAAAAAGGATTGTGGTGCCTCCTTGCTCGTTCCCATCAGGTTAATTTTACTATGGGCATAAATCAATCCTCCGATACCAATGAGGATGATAAAAACGGCAATGTAGACAATACCGAAAGTATTGCTGATAATCACACCAAGCGGCGCACCTGCGGCAAGGGCGCCATAATTACCAATGCCATTATAACTGATTGCTTTTGCAGTGTGCTGACGACCTAATTTCAAGATAGCCCAGTTGATCGGGCTTGTACCAACCAGCCCTTCAGAAAAACCGGTTATTAAGCGCATCACCATCATTAAGCCTAAGCTGATCATCCGGAAATCCTGCAGGAAAGCCACCGCAAACAATATGATTCCACTTATGATAAAGCCTGCCATGCTCATCATAACCGCAGGCTTCGGTCCGCTTTTATCTACTATTTTCCCTCCAAAACCACGGAATAAGAAAGTGGCTGCATATTGCAGGCTGATCACAATGCCTGCCACCATAGTATTGAATCCCAAAGGACCATGCAGATATTCAGGCAATACGGCTAGCGTAAGGCCAATGGTAAAATAGCCTAAAAAAGTAAAAGTAACATAACTAATAATGGTTAAGTTAATATTTTGCCTGGTCGTATTCTGGCTTTCAGCTTGCATAAAATGTGTATTGCAGCTGCAAATTTGTTTAAAATTATACAAATAATACTTATAAAAGATCAGGGATGACTTTCGGTAAAAACTTCGCTTGAAAAATATACTAATAAACTACCTAAATACGCTTATAGCTACTTTCTATGGCTATTGTTTCTGCTTCTCCGGGCATGATGTTATAGGCACTAAAAATGATTTCATCATCACTAATGATTTCGAGTGCTGTACGCCATCCAAATAACTGATCGCCATATTCAGGATTTCCCCACGAACCTAAGATCGAAAATCCCTTTTCCGTAGCCTCACCGGTTGCCTGCATCATCTGCGTCCCCATATGGAATGTGTCAATCCAGCTCAATGTAAATTTTTGGTAAGGAATGTCAAAGCCAATGATCATTTTGCCTGTTAACGGTTTCCCCCCTAAACTGCTTTGGTAATCATAAGAAATGAACCGGCCATCTAAAATCGATGTAATTTCTGCAATTGAAGGAGATTCATCAGCTAAAACATCTTTTTCGAACCAGGTTTTTGAAGTTCCTTTCCAGTTGCCTGCTAAACTTTTAATCTTTTGGTGAGCGCCGTCCTCCATTGATTGCTCAAATTTACCTTTTGCCATACTCAAATTTAAAAAATATAATAGCATTATTTCTACGAGATGAATATAAAATTCAACCTGAAAATTGATAACTGAAAATTATTTTTCTATCTTGTTTTATGCTAAAAAACCTAGATTTAAGTCAGGTAATTGTACTAGACATAGAAACTGTTCCGCAATACCAATCTTATGAGGATGTTCCCGCCCATCTGCAGGAGCTTTGGGATCATAAAACCAGTCATCAGCGCAAACCTGAGCAAAGTGCCCATGAATTTTATGAGCGTGCCGGCATCTTAGCAGAATTCGGTAAAATAATTTGCATCAGTCTCGGGATTTTCAGTTTTCAAAACCAATCTTATTCCTTACGGCTGAAATCTTTTGCAGGCGATAACGAGAAGGAAATATTAAATCAATTTGCAAGCCTGATTGAAAAACAGTCACCCTCACTCCTTTTTTGTGCACACAATGGAAAAGAATTTGATTACCCCTATATCTGCAGGCGATTATTGATAAACGGACTGGAAATTCCGGCACATCTGGATATTTCAGGTAAAAAACCATGGGAAGTAAAGCACCTGGATACGATGGAAATGTGGAAATTCGGCGACTATAAGCATTATACCTCCCTAAGCTTGCTGGCTGCTATTCTGGATATTCCGACACCGAAAGATGATATTGACGGTAGCCAGGTGCGACAGGTATATTATGAAGAGAAAAATCTGGAGCGCATTGTAACCTATTGCCAGAAGGATGTTGTCACCACGGTCCAGGTATTGTTAAAATTTAAAGGCATGGATATAATTTCAGCAGAAAACATTACCATTGTAAACTGATGCTAAATGTTGAAAACTTAACAATCGATTTTTACAACCGGGATGAAAAGACCTGGTTCAAAGCTGTAAAAACTATTAATTTTAATGTTAAGAAGGGAACGGTTTTAGGAATTGTGGGTGAATCAGGCTCTGGAAAATCCGTTACTTCATTTTCCATTATGCGCCTGCATGACGAACGTACAGCCAATATCTCCGGGAAAATAGATTTTGAAGACATCAGCCTGCTTCATTTAAGTTCGAATGAAATCCGCCAGATCAGAGGAAATCAGATTTCTATGATTTTCCAGGAACCGATGACTTCCCTGAACCCTGTATTTACCTGTGGAGAACAGGTAGCAGAAGCCATCATACTGCATCAAAAAGTAAATAAGCTTACCGCTAAGGAACGAACCATTAAACTGTTTAACGAAGTTCAGCTTCCACGCCCTGAAAAAATATTTGACAGTTATCCGCATCAAATCTCCGGTGGGCAAAAACAAAGGGTGATGATTGCAATGGCTTTGAGCTGCAATCCTAAATTGCTGATTGCAGATGAACCAACAACTGCACTGGATGTTACCGTTCAAAAGACCATTCTGCAGCTGCTTTTAAAACTAAAAGAAGAACGCGATATGGCCATGATTTTCATTTCGCATGATTTAGGCGTAGTTAATGAAATTGCAGATGAAGTAGCTGTTATGTATAAAGGCGAAATTGTGGAGCAGGGCCCTGCAAAAACGATTTTCGAACATCCACAGCACCCATATACGAAAGGATTGCTGGCTTGCCGTCCATCACCTGTCCTGCAGTTAAAAAAACTTCCTGTAGTTGCTGATTTCCTCACCGGAAAAACAGCGGATTTAAATACACATTTGCAGTTATCTAATCAATTAACGGATGAAGAAATTGCATCCAGAAGAGCACTACTTTATGCCAGCCAACCTTTACTCGAGGTAAAAGAACTGTCTACCTGGTATCCGATTTACAATGGATTGTTTGGCAAAGTTACTGATTATGTAAAGGCTGTAGATAAAATCAGTTTCCAGGTTTTTCCAGGAGAAACCCTAGGCCTGGTTGGCGAATCTGGTTGCGGCAAAACCACACTGGGCCGAACAATTTTAAGGTTAATTCAGCCAACATCCGGTAGCATTAGCTTTAATGGGTTGGATATTACCAATATCAGCAAATCTGAATTAAGGAAACTGAGAAAAGACATTCAGATCATTTTTCAAGATCCTTACGCCTCATTGAACCCAAAACTCAGCATTGGACAGTCTATAATGGAACCTTTACAGGTTCATCAGCTTTACCGGAATGATACGGAAAGGAAACAAAAAGTGATGGACTTATTGGCTAAAGTTGGCCTGAAACCTGAACACTTTAACCGCTATCCACATGAATTTAGTGGAGGTCAGCGACAGCGTGTAGTCATCGCCAGAGCACTGGCACTGGAACCTAAATTTATTGTTTGTGATGAATCTGTTTCTGCACTGGATGTTTCGGTACAGGCACAGGTGTTAAATTTAATCAGAGACCTGCAACATGAATTCGGGTTGACCTATATTTTCATTTCTCATGATCTGGCTGTGGTTAAACATATCTCCGACCGCATTCTGGTGATGAATAAAGGTAAAATTGAAGAAGAAGGATTTCCTGAACAAATTTTCCATGCACCAAAAGCAGTTTATACCCGAAAATTAATAGAAGCCATCCCTGGAAGTTAAACAAATACATGCTACGTCATATTCTTATTATGTTGTGCATTGCTACGACTGTAACTAAAGCACAAAGCGTCAAAATCATTCAATCTACCTATCTTTTCGGAAATGCACCATTTGCTGCCTGCCATGCCTCTACCCTTGTAGATTTGGGTAAAGGAAATGTAATGGCCGCATGGTTTGGCGGAAAACATGAAGGCAGTAAAGATGTTGTGATCTGGTCAGCACTTAAAACCCGCAATAAATGGACTGCGCCTATTGAAATCGCAAACGGAATACTGCAGGATACCATGAGGTTTGCCTGTTGGAATCCGGTACTTTTCAAATCAAATAATGGAATGTTAACTTTGCACTACAAGGTTGGGCCAAACCCAAGGGAATGGTGGGCCATGTACAAAACTTCTAAAGACAATGGAAAAACATGGTCTGCTGCCATGAGGTTACCTGACGGATTTCTGGGGCCGATTAAAAACAAACCCATACAACTGAATAATGGCACAATTCTTTACCCCTCCAGCACGGAGAGTTTAGATGAGAAATCATGGAAGGTTCACCTTGAAAAAACAGATGCGAAAAATAACAACTGGAGAAGGATTGAAATAGATTGTGATACTTTTGGTGTTATCCAACCATCCATACTTACTTATGCGGATGGCCGCATGCAACTCCTTTGCCGAAGCAGGCAAAATGTAATTGCAGACAGCTGGTCAGCCGATCAGGGTGAAACATGGTCTAAAATTAAAGCCACTCAACTCCCCAATCCCAATTCCGGCAGCGATGCTGTCACTTTAAAAGATGGTCGGCAGTTACTCATTTATAACCCTTTAAGGGCCGGAAAAAACTGGTGGGAAGGCCGATCGGTATTAAAACTCGCCATATCAAAAGATGGTAAAACCTGGAAGGACATTTATACATTTGAAAACCATGACACTGGGGAATATAGCTATCCGGCAATCATTCAGGATCAGCAAGGGAATGTACATTTAAGCTACACAGCGTTACGTACAAAAATTAAATATGTCATGCTAAAGATAGCAGACTAATCATTTAGATCCAGTAAGACTGAGGCAGTAAGAATTGCTTTTTTTGACGTTCAAAAATGGCCGCTTCAGCATCTTTTCTGTATCTTCGGTAAATTCAGTTTTAAACTATGGCAAAGAAAAAATCGGCAAATATAAAATTCGTTCTGAATCAATTGGTTAGTGATGTGTTCGAAAAAAACAACAATCAACTGCTAAATTATAAACAGGTTTCAGCCAAATTAAATCTTAATGATCAGGAATCTAGAGAAACGATTTTAGAAATTCTGAAAGAAGGAAAAGGCACCGGTGTTTTTCTGGAACCTGAAAAGGGAAAATTTAAACTTAAAGAGCTACAAAATTTCATCATCGGTACGGTGGACATGACTGCTGATGGTTCGGCCTACATTATTCCGGAAGATGAGTTTGAAAAAGATATTTTTGTGGCACCAAAGAAGCTCAAAAATGCTTTGCATGGCGATACTGTAAAGGCTTATGTTTTCGCCAAAAAAAGCGGCCGTAAAAATGAAGGCGAGGTGGTTGAAATCATCAAAAGGGCAAAATCTGATTTCACCGGCGTAATCAAAATCTCCGATCGCTTTGCCTTCGTCATTGCTGATGATAAGAAAATGATGCACGATATTTTTGTGCCGCTGGCAGATACCCTTGAAGCTAAAAATGGCCAGCGGGTTTTAGTAACCCTTTCCGACTGGCCGGAAAGTGCAAAAAATCCAATCGGTATGGTAAAACATGTATTGGGCAATCAGGGCGAAAACAATACCGAAATGAACGCCATCCTGGCACAATATGGTTTTCCGCTGGAGTTTCCACCGCAGGTAGAAAAAGAAGCCAATGCCATTCCGGAAGAAATTCCGGCAGCTGAAATAGCTAAACGTAAAGATTTTAGAAATATACTCACCTTCACCATTGATCCGGCAGATGCCAAAGATTTTGATGATGCCATTTCTTATCAGAAACTGCCCAATGGCAACCACGAGATTGGCGTACACATTGCTGATGTTTCACATTATGTAATCCAGGGAACTGATTTAGATAAAGAGGCTTATAGTCGCGCTACTTCTGTTTATCTGGTAGATCGGGTGATTCCGATGTTACCTGAACGGTTGAGCAATGGCGTGTGTTCCCTTCGTCCGCATGAAGATAAATTGTGTTTTGCTGCGGTATTTGAATTAGATGAGCAGGCCAATATCCAGAACGAATGGTATGGCCGCACCGTAATTCATTCCGACAGAAGATTCAGCTATGAAGAAGCGCAGGAAGTGATAGAAAACAAAGCTGGCGATCATGCAGAAGAAATTCTTAAACTTAATGAGCTGGCATATATCTTACGCGACCGAAAATTTAAAAACGGTGCCATCAGTTTTGAAAGTACAGAAGTTAAATTTAAACTGGACGAATCTGGAAAACCTATTGGTGTTTATGTGAAGGAACGTAAGGATGCACATAAACTCATTGAAGATTACATGCTTTTAGCCAACCGGAAAGTGGCCGAATATGTAGCCAAGAAACAAAAGGGAGAAAAAAAACTCACTTATGTTTACCGCGTACACGATTCCCCTAATATGGAAACCCTGAATACCTTCGCCACTTTTGCTTCCCGTTTCGGATATAAAATCAATACAAAATCAGACAAGGAAATTGCAAAATCACTTAACCACCTCATGGCGGATGTAGAAGGCAAAAAAGAACAGAATATCCTGACTTCACTGGCTATCCGTTCAATGGCCAAAGCCATTTACTCCACAAAAAAAACCAGTCATTACGGATTGGCTTTCGAATACTATACCCATTTTACCTCACCTATCCGCCGATACCCTGATGTGATGGCACACAGACTTTTACAAACCTATCTGGATGGTGGTAAATCAGCAGATGCAGAATTTTATGAAGTAGCCTGCGTACATTCATCTGCCATGGAAAAAAGAGCCGCTGATGCGGAAAGAGCTTCTATCAAGTATAAACAAGCTGAATACCTTGAGGAAAATATTGGTACAGAATACAAAGGCATTATTTCTGGAGTGACCGAATGGGGCATGTATGTTGAAATTGAAGAGAACAAATGTGAAGGGATGATCCGTCTGCGTGATATTTCTGATGATTTTTATGTGCTTGATGAGAAAAATTATTGCATTGTAGGCCAGCGTAAAAAGAAAAAATACCAGCTTGGTGATGAAGTGATGATCCGTGTAAAAAAAGTCGACCTGGCTAAACGTCAGATTGACTTTACGCTTATTGCAGACTAACTGTCTGATGAATAGAAAATACTTTATATCTTCTATCATCGCGCATTATTGTATGAAATGATTGACGTAAAAACAACATAAAATATGATTAATAATGTTGATTTTTGAAATAGAATCCAACCATAAACAACGAGAAGAAGAGGTTATAGATTTGAAAGAAACCTCAATAATAAACAGTGCATGCATACAACAGAGCAATTACAACAAATTTTAGATACAGCAATACAAAATTTAAGGTTTCCGGATCAGCCCAGACAGCTTTACGATCCCATCACCTATATCATTAATCTTGGCGGGAAACGTATACGTCCATTATTGGTCTTAATGGCTACCGAACTATTTGGTAAGGATGCACATGATGCTATCCATGCCGCCATGGCTATTGAAGTTTTTCATAATTTTACACTTGTTCATGATGACATTATGGATAATGCACCCCTACGCAGGGGAAAAGCAACCGTACATGAAAAATGGAGCACCAATACAGCCATTCTCAGTGGTGACGTGATGATGGTTGAGGCGAATAAAAACCTGGCGAAGGTTAATCCTATTTTCTTGAAAGACGTTCTGGATACTTTCAATGCGACAGCTCAGGGCGTTTGCGAAGGGCAGCAACTGGATATGGAATTTGAAAATCGTGATGATGTCAGTATTGAGGATTACATCAATATGATCCGATTGAAAACGGCTGTTTTATTGGGTGGTGCATTAAAATTAGGTGCCATTATCGCTGGTGCATCAGAAAAAGATGCTGATCTCATTTATCAGTTTGGTGAAAATATCGGGATTGCATTTCAGCTGCAGGATGATATTTTAGATGTTTACGCTGATCCAGAAAAATTTGGCAAACAGGTAGGTGGCGATATCATTGCCAATAAAAAGACATTTTTATTGTTGAAAGCCTTATCTAAAACTGATTCTTTCGTACTTCAAAACTGGATCAACAGAAAAGACTTCGAGAATCAGGAGAAAATTCAGGCCGTAACCGAGATCTATAATGAGTTGGGTATACCGGATGAAGCTGAAAAGGAAATGAAAAAATATGCCGCAATTGCGTTTGAAAACCTGAATGAGATTAGCGCATCTCCTATATATAAACAAGATTTACATCAACTGGCAGAACAAATTTTAAAACGAAATAATTAACTTCAGCATTCATCTAAATTAACCCTCATGTACGCCAACTTACCAAACCCAGGAATATCCTTCCAGGTGAAACGATTTTTAAAAATAATAGCTTTTTTATCTTCTGCCTTTCTCCTTGCAACGGGATGTCAGGATACAAAAAGCAGGATGACTGATTTCGTAACGGCTTACAATAAAGAGGCAGCATACGTCAGCAGTCAGTTTGTAAGGAGCACATCCGCTAAGGCAGATTACCGGCAACGGATTATCCAGATCAGGGTGGTCACCACTTATAACCTGAATGATACTGAAAATGAATTCATTAAACAGGTAATGCCAGGCATGATGATGGACTTATTAAAGTCGCAACCCTTAGCTAAAAAACTGATAGAAGCTGGCATCAAATTCGAAATCACCTATTTTACACAATCGTTATCTGAAATTTCTGTTGTTACGATCGATAAAAAGAAACTGGAGGAACTGGACAAAGTTAAATCAAACTCACTTAATGAACCTGGATTTAACAATCCTGGCAAAAATGAACCAGCAAGTCAGCTGGATATGATGCTCGTCACATTAAACAAAAGTCTGCCTTTTACAGATAAATCTTCAGGGATGATAATTTTCAAAGTCGACCAGAACAGCACGGGTGATCTGGTTTACCATGTACATACCCCAAAAGCACTTGAAGCACCGGTTAAAACAAAGGCCGGAATAGAATTAATGAGAAGTGAAATGCTGAGATACGGTAACCTTCAAAAAATCATGCATGAGTTCAGCAGGTTTAATATATCAGCCATTAAATATGTATACTACGATCTGAAGGGAAAAAAACTGAATGAAGTGCGTTTAACAGCTGCCGATATTCAACAGTAGAAATGGAAGACGAAGAATATAAGGAAAGACCAGTTTGGCGAACGATTTTAGCCATCGCTTTCGGCCTGTTTGCCATTGTCCGTTTTGGCATTTTATGCCATAAAATGAATTCGAGGCCTGCTAATGATGGTGTAAAAATTAATTTTAATGAATCTGATTTTCAGGCTATGCCTCCTCAGTCATCAACCATTTCTAAAAAAGCTTTTAATAAACGGCTTTATCAAGACTATCAATTACTCAACCAGCTTAGTCCATCGCAGCTAAAGGCATCCTATATAACTAAACTCACAAAGGATTCATTGGTGGGCCTGAATGTAAATATCTGGTTAAAAATAAACAAGGGTTCCCTTTTCCAAAACACGCATGATGATTCATTAAAATTTGCTTTTAAAACACCTAAAAATTTAAATGTGTTTGTACATGATTTTGAAAGTAAGTTCGCTGTAAACACTACATTTAAAAAATTAAAATCAGGGAATAAAATAAAAAAATACAGAGATTTTCTTAAACTTAGCAAAAATACAAAACTGGTTTCCTACAGCATTATCCAGGCTGGCGTTCAATTCAAGGGAGTGGCTTATGCCTTTAATGAAGGTGATTATTACATGTTTATTGAGTTTGAAAGCAGCATCCTGCCACAGATGGAACTGGAGCATCAGGCACTAAGCTATATTTCCAAACACATTAAAGGAAAAAAGTAAAAGGGAAATAATTATCATGATTAATCAGCAGGAAAACAATTCTGTACTTCATTTCTCCCATTTTTATCCTACTTTAATTTTTGCCCCTCAGGCTTTTGCGAGTTTATATTTGATCCAGAAATCTGAAGATTTCATACCGGCCGTATTTTCTCCAGCCCCTTCAGGAAGATGTTGCCGTCCGGCACCCCGGTTACCGCCCATTCCGCCGCCACTCATACCAACGTGATTCCCACCCATCCTGCTTCTACCTCCTTTTCCACCAGACATGCCCTCACTCATTGATCGGTTGCCGTCTTTTCTGAAAGCTGACGGACCAGGTTGATTAATTTTAATATTATACACAAGTGGTTTTTTAAAATCAAGATTTACCTGCAATTGAGCGAGAGGAATACTTAATTCATAAATCAGATCTTTGTTGGGATGAATATGCATACCCGTTGTAATCCCGTAAGGATTGATGGCTGGCAAATTCCCATCTGTAATATTTTTAAATCCGGAAACCTTAATGCTTTTAGTCATGGCATTTGGATCATGCATTTCAGAGCTTTCACCTGGCCGGGGCCGGTCTTTTACTTCAGCTGTTGCTGGTATCGGCGATTGTTCAATTAAAGGAAATAACAGTTTTACACCGTCCTTCTTTTTACCCTGGGTATTGATATTCAGCGTAATTCCGCCACGCAGAACACTAAATGTAGTTTGGGGATCTAACGATTCAATAATGATATACAGATGCTGATCATCATTGGCCAATGCAAAAGCCAGTTTGGTCGCATCGTTGTACTGGTTAAGGGGCTCATTCCATTCGTTTGAGATGCCATCAGCTTTAAAGGGTTTATCCATCCGGATATTTTCTTCCACTTCCTGGGCACTCAAAGAATAACTGCAGGAGATGATAGCGAAAAGGGACAAGGCAATCAACTTAAAATTCATCTTGATATATTTACAGGCGAATTTATACGGTTGATTGGTTAAAATATGTTATTTAACAGAATTTAACGATGTTAAAAAAACAGCTTAACGCAAAAAGTCCCGGTTTTCACCAGGACTTTCTATGTTATTTTTTATTGATTATTCTGCAACTGCAGCTTCTTCAGCAGCTTCGTCTTGTTTAGCTGCTTTTTTAGCAGGTGCTTTTTTTACTGGTGCCTCAGCAACAACTTCTTTTGCTTCTGCTTCTTTTTTAACAGCTGGTTTTTTAGCTAATGCTTCTTCAATTTCAGCATCAGAGATAGGAAGTACAGATACATAAGATTTGTTATCCTGTTTCTTTCTAAAAACTACTGTACCATCAATCAAAGCAAATAATGTATGGTCTTTTCCTAAGCCAACATTTTTATCTGGATGGTGTTTTGTACCACGTTGACGTACTAAAATGTTTCCAGCGATAGCTAACTGACCTCCGAAAATTTTAATACCTAAACGCTTACTATGCGATTCACGTCCGTTTTTCGAACTACCGGCTCCTTTTTTGTGTGCCATGATTTTATATTTTGTAACTCGCTAAAAGCGAATTATTGGGTTAACAATTAATTATAACGTGATGTCAGAGATCTGAATCTTAGTGAAAAACTGGCGGTGACCATTTTTCTTTTTGTAACCTTTTCTACGTTTCTTGTGGAAAATGATTACTTTATCACCTTTTAAATGAGATACGATCTTAGCTGAAACTATAGCACCTTTAACTGCAGGAGCACCTACAGTGATTGCACCACCATTATCAACCAACAATACATTATCAAATTCAATACTAGCGCCTTCATCTCCTTGCAATCTGTGTACAAAAAGGTGCTGGTCTTTAGCAACTTTAAATTGCTGCCCTGCTATATTTACTATTGCGTACATTGTTTAAATATTAGTTTTTTAATTTTTATTTAACGAGGTGCAAATATAGAACAAATTCAATTAACACACAAACACATATCAAAAATATTTTTATAAAATCCGCAGGAACCAAAATTTAAAGGATTAGGTTTCTCCACATTAATTGAGTTCAAGATATAATCTCCTTAAACATCTTGAAATAATTCAAGTACTACAGAGACAACTTCTGCCCTACTGTGTGCCAGACCTTCATTACACGCCTAAATTTTCATTCAGCTATATTTCTTTTTAAAAGCATTCAAGAAAAGCAGAACGACAAACCAATTGGTTAAAAAATGTTAAAACATTTCTTTATTACGAATAATTCGTAGATTTACGAAAATTAAATAGTTAACCTGATTAATAAAACTTTTATGAAAAAAATTTTAATGACTTCAATCGCCTTATTGGCTGCTATTTCTTCGTATGCGCAAAACCCTGATAAAGCGCTGGCCAGAGTAAGATATACCTTTACACATGTTTGGGATACTACTCAGCGGGATAAGCCCCATATAGAAAATATGTTGCTCATTACCGGAAAAAATGCATCCGTTTACACCAGCTATGACAAACTGAACCAGGCAATCAATACACAAAAGCAGATTCAGGAGCAGATGAAAAACCAGACCGGTAATAATAACGTCAGATTCAACATTAAGAGTGAAACGAAAGTGCCGCTTACCCCGGTCGATTATTTCTTCTTTGCCAATGAACATAAAATGATAACCAAAGAAAAATTATTCAACAATTACCTGGTGGAGGAACCTGCATCACAAATCGATTGGAAAATTTTAAAAGATACCATGAGCTTTTCAGGTATTTCCTGCCAAAAAGCAACGGCTAACTTTAAAGGCAGAAACTGGGTGGCATGGTTCGCAACCGAATTGCCTTTTCAAAGTGGTCCATGGAAGTTAAATGGTTTACCGGGATTGATTATAGAAGCGTACGACACAAAGAAAGAAGTAAAGTTTGAATTTGCAGGATTGGAAAAGGTAAAGGATGAACAAAAAAATGCTGAAGAAGATGCCAAAATAACGATGGGAAATGGTGCTGTTGGCACAGTCAAAATCATGGGGATCGAAACAAGCACTGCTTATTTGGGTCCGGAAATAAAACTGCCTGCCGATGCCATTAAAACCACCCGCAAAGAACTTGATAAATTAAGAGCTGCCCGAGATAAAGATCCACAAGGCTTTCTGCAAGCACAAATGGCTGCAAATGGCATGCAAGGCTCTTTTAAAATGAATAACAATACTCCTCGCCCAGGCGGAACTTCAACAACAGTAAAGGCAACAGAAAATAATCCCATTGAAATTCTCCAGAAAAAATGAGCAGGTTCCTTTTATTCGCATTAGTTTTCTTTACCGGCTTATGTGCCTCATTTGCTCAAAAATCAATCAAGGGAACGGTAAAAGATGATCATGGTAAAGGTATGGAATCCGTGAATGTAAGCCTGAAAGATCCTGAAGGCAATATCATCGGCTATACGCGGACCAATAAAAATGGTGATTTTACCATTGCCATAAATAACGATCAGCTTATTGGTTATCAAATCGAGGCATCAAGTATAGGCTATAAAAAACAAACTGTTTCGATTGCAGATGTAAGCAAAAGTCAGGATTTGATGCTTCAGCCAAGTGAAACCAGTCTGGAAACCGTAACGGTCAGAAATAGGCCATCATTAAAGGCAAAAGGCGACACCCTTAACTACAGCACTGCTGATTTTGCCAACAAGCAAGACCGCAGTATTGGCGATGTACTTAAAAAAATGCCTGGAATTGAAGTTGCCGAAGATGGAAAAATCAGTTACAATGGAAAATCGATTTCGAATTTATATGTTGATGGCGATAACTTGTTGGATGATAAATACAACATCGGAACGAAAAGCATTCCGCAAGGTGCAGTAGATAAAGTGCAGGTTATTCAGAATGATCAGCCGATAAAGATGATGCGGAAGAATAACATGAGCGATGATGTTGCCTTGAATTTAGTTATTAAAGACGATGCTAAACTTAAAGTTATGGGTGATGCAACTGTTGGTGTCGGCATGCCCGATCGCTTTGATGAAAATCTTTCAGCCATGCTCTTCAACAAAAAACTGAAATTTATTAATAATGTGAAGGCAAATAATATTGGCAACGATCCTGGTATTGATTTAACCTCGCATAACTTATCAGATTACCTCCAAAAGATAGGTAACAATAAACCTAATGGATTACTATCCATAGGTGCAGCAGGCGTTCCATCTTTACCACAAAGCCGGTATTTATTTAACCAGGCAGGTTTAATTAACCTGAATAATCTGTACAAGTTCAACAAAGATTTACAACTCAGGGCCAATATTTCTTACTTATACGATCAACGCAAACAGCAGTATAATAAATTTTCGCAAACCTATTTATCAGATCAAACCATCAGTTACACTGAATATCAGAATAATAAAATCAACCCCCAAAAGTTGAGAACCCAGTTTAACCTGAATGGTAATGCCGAAGCATATTACCTGAATAATAATTTTATTTTAGATTATATTCCATTTAAAACTGAATCAGCTTTTTCTATCAACAATATTGCTGCAAACCAAATGCTGAGGCAGCAAACGCTGGATATTTCTAATGAATTCAATTACCGTAAGAAGCTTAAATCTGAAAACATAATCAATTTATATTCTTATTTAAACAGAACAACGCAGCCCGAAACACTAAATATTAATCCGGGTTTAAATGCCGATATCTTAAATAATGGAAATCCGTATTCGGGTTTAATACAGTATATCAGGCTACCAACCTGGTATACAAATAATTATGCATCATTTGCTTTTGTTAACGGAGGTTTTGTGCAGACTTACAAAACGGGCTTCAACATTCAGCTTCAGGAACTTAATTCTGCGCTTTACCGCACACCAAATAACCAAGCCCAGGAAATTGTATCTGATAGTACCGTAAATAACCTCAACTGGCTTAAAACCAGGATTTATGCAGATGCCACCTATGAGTACTCCAGCGAAAAATGGAAAGCGGGCTTAAGTCTTCCTTTAAGTTATAATTATATTGCTTATCATGATCCGTCAAATCATTTAAATAAAAACCTGAATAAAGTGTTTCTGAATCCTTCAGTCAATGTAAAATACCAAACCGGAACTGAAAACTATGTTGTGGCGAATTACACTTTTAAGAATGATTTGGGTGGAATTGATGATGTTTATCGTGGAACAGTCCTAAAAAACTATCGATCTCTTTTTTCAAACAATGCGCCAATTTCAGAATCAGAAACACATAATGTCGGTGCTGGCTTTAACTTTAGAAAAGCCATGCAGATGTTTTTCTTTAACATCTTTGCGAACTATAATGACATGGAACTGAATACCATATCATCTTATCGTTTAAGCAATAACATTCAAGAGCGAATAGTGCTCCCATTACAAAATCATTTTAAAACCCTGTCTTTTAATGTAAATGCCAGTAAATATCTTTTTGCATGGAAGAGTACTGTTAATGCAGGCCTGAACATTTCTCAAAGTAAATATAATCAGTTACAAAATGGCGACTTGCTTCCTTTTAATACCTTAAGCATTTCTTATAACACAGGAATTGAGGCAAAGCTGAACAATTTCATCAATTGGTCTTATACGGCAACTTATTCCGTCACGAATAATAAAGCTAAAATTGCAGATGCCATTCAAACTAATTTTCAGCAATTGAGGCAGCAATCGGCTTTGGCGATAACCACGGTTAAAAATGTATATATCAATATATTGGCAGAACATTTATTTACACATCAATCTACCCAGCCTAACTTAAAATATCTTTTTGCAGATCTGAATGTAAAGTATAGGATTTTAAAGATGAAAACCGATTTGGAATTTGGCATAACCAACCTGACCAACATTAAGAGGTTTGATGCGGTTTATCTTTCTTCCAATTCACTTACCACCGGAACTTATGAAATTCCAGGAAGAGTGGCCATGTTGAAGGCAACCTTTAACTTTTAACCATAAGGTCTCATCAGAATTACTCTTGAGACCTTATGTATTTTACAATTACTGTTCAGTGGTAAACTGAAATGACGTTATATCGTTTTTACTCACTTTAATATCCGAAATTTTACCAGGATCAATCTTATCTATTTCTTCCTTAGATAATTGATTACCATTAAGCACAAAGTTATACCGGGCATTTGCAATAAGACGTTTTCCAGCCAATTCCTTCACAATTCCATTTTTTACATCCGGCTTCTGATCAGTTGTTCTTATGATAACAATCTGTTTTATGGTACCTTTTTTCGGTTCTTCAGATGAAGATAAATCTGTATTCTGAAAAGATGTTACCACCACATTATTCAGATTTGAATCGAACTTTAAGCTATCTTTTAAAATGAAATGACGCATGGTCTCTTTTTCACCAACATTACCATTCATTTTAAAACTTAATATTTTAACTTTCCCAGCAAGCTTATTTAATCCGTCTGCAATGGATTGGCGGGTGGTATCTTCAGTTTCTAAATTGGTTTTAAAGACAAATGTAAAGTGTTTTATAGCATCTGTAGATAACTTTGTGCCTGTTTTAGCTTTCCTGTTTACAGTGATTTTTTTCATTAATGGTTTGTCAATTACAGGCTGCGACTTGCTTTGTGGCAAAACATTTTTAACGATATCTTTAACTGGCATCAAACCTGATTGAACATCTTTTTTATTGATCGTAAAAGCGAGTGTTACCATCAGCAAAACCGGCAACACAAACACATATCTGGTTAAGTTTATTTTTGATGAGCGTTTGGCATTCATCATTTTTATTCTTTTTTTAAGATCTGATAAGTTGAAGTTGTTTACGATCGAAACCGAAGCTTGCAAAGCACCAACATCCAGCAGACTATATTGATAGGCTTTTTTATCGATTCCCTTGTTCAGTATTTTCGCATCTGTTATAAATTCAATATTTTCCCTTACTGCTTTTTTCATCAACCAAACACCAGGATTAAACCAGTAAAAAACCACGCATATTTCAGCCAGAATAATGTCCAACGTATGCCATTCTTCAATATGTATCTTTTCGTGCTCGAGAATATTGCTTAAGTCCTGTGGTTTGTGCAGGCCTGGATTGATATAAATCGCTTGCCAGAAACTAAAGGGACTTACCTGATCATCTAAAAGCCGAACTTTGATATTTTTCAATTGACCGGGTTTCGATTTCTGGTGCATGCTGTTTAGCGAAACAAACTGTAAGATTAACCTGAATGCCATCAAAATTACACCCAAATAAAACAGAATGGTTAAAACTTGCCAGCACATAGAGATATCATCTTGCTGAACGATCTGCCTTACCCCCTGATTGAGTTGTGGCACAAAAGCTGGCAATGACTGATTATTGGCAAAAAGTTCAGTGAGGTTTATAAAAGGATATGCGGAGGAAAATATAATCCCAAAAATTAAAAATAACCGGTTGATGACATAAAACGTTAATCGGCGTAAAACAAGGTAATACGCCATTGCGAAAAGTATAAGAACGATGTTGATCTTAAATAAAATGAGAAAGAAATGAGGCATGGCATTTACTTATCAGGGTTTTCAATCAGGTTGATAATCTCTTTTAATTCTGCTGCACTGATCTTTTTATCCTTCGCAAAAAAGGCTACCAATTCTTTATATGAGCTTTGAAAATAGTTATTCACAAAACCACTCATAAAGCGTTTTTTGTATTCTACCTCCTTCACCTTGGCACTGTATCGGTTTGCATTGGCAAAACGCTCGCTCACTAAATAACCTTTGCGCTCCAGGTTTTTGATAGTGGATGCCAAAGTTGTGTATGGTGGTTTTGGCTCTGGCATGGCATCCATAAAATCCTTTATAAACCCACTGCCGATTTGCCAAACGGCAAGCATCGCTTCTTCTTCCTGTAATGTTAACTTTTCCATTTATTACGAATATATCGTAAATATACGAAATCATCCTAAAAAAAAAGAGACTTAATAAAGGGCAAATAATTAGCCTTTTATTAAGTCCCTTAACATTATTATTTTACCTATCTACTTACCTGATCTTCTTTCTGCCTGTACCAATGTTTCCTGAATAATCTTTCTCATCTGAACAGCTGCATCCAGCAATTTCGGATTGCCATCAAAATCGCCATAAATGGTTACATGTTTTGATTTCTCTTTATAATTAAAGGTAATATCATATCGTGGAACCAATTTAGATTTATCGCTTTTCTTACCAATTGTATCCGGAAAATTCCATAAGCCTATTTCATTTGCTTTTCTGTGCATGTATAATATATCATCGCTTTTTAAAAAAAACTTTTTAGTGATCACAGAATCCTTGGTATTTACATAATGGTATACGCCTGTTTTTGAATCATAACTATTTTCCAACGTATCTTTCAAACCATAGCTAAACTGCATCGACACAAAATCATCCTTCCTGAAAGGTGCATTCTGAATAATGGGTTTATAATAGATGTAACAATAGATGATCATCGGCACGATGATGGTAATGGCTAAGAATATTTTTTTTCCTCTGGTTGACACAATTTGAATTATTGAATGAATGAATTGTTGAATGAATGAATTATTGAATTATTGAATTATAAATGGACAGATGGAGTAAATAAACAGTTGGTTTTAAAACGCTGCAAAGTTTGCATTTTTCCTGAAAAATCTTCTCATCCCAAAATCATTTAATGGCCTAATAAGCTATAGAAATACAGACGCTTGACTCACGACTCCAGACTCCAGACTCCAGACTCCAGACTCAGGACTCCTTCAACTCCCCTTCCCATTTACTTACTACTGCAGTTGCAATGGAGTTACCCACCACATTAGTGGCAGAACGACCCATATCCAGCAAAGGATCAATCCCGATTAACAAGGCCAAACCAGCCTCTGGAATATTAAAACTGGCAATGGTACCTGCGATAACGACCAGCGATGCACGAGGTACACCTGCGATTCCTTTACTGGTGAGCATCAGAATAAGTAACATGGAAATTTGTTGTTCGAAACCCAGGTGAATCCCATAAGCCTGTGCAATAAATAATGAAGCAAATGTCATGTACATCATCGAGCCATCCAGGTTGAAGGAGTAGCCCAGGGGAAGTACAAAACTTACAATTTTATCCTTACAGCCGAAACGTTCCAAAAGCATCATCGTTTTCGGATAAGCCGCTTCACTGCTTGCCGTACTGAAAGCCAGAATTGCAGGCTCCTTCATGTCGTTCACTAAACGGAACACCGGCTTTTTTAAGATTAAGAATCCTATAAAGATCAAGAAAGCCCATAAAATGGCTAAACCGAGGTAAAATTCACCAATAAATATGGCATAAGTATTTAACACATTTAAGCCCTGCTTGGCTACAATAGCCGTCATGGCACCGAAAACCGCTAATGGTGCAAAGTTCATCACATAGCCCGTCATTTTCAGGATCACATGTGCAATGGCATCAAAAGCTTTAATCACCACCTGACCTAAATCACCAATAGCAGCAGTAGCTACCCCAAAGAATAAGGAGAATACCACGATTTGTAAAATCTCATTGGTAGCCATGGATTCGGCAATACTTTTAGGAAACACATGCGCAATGAAATCCTTTACACTCATAGAAGCCTTCTGGATTCCGGTGTTTACCAATTGATCCGGCAGGGTTAACTGCATGTGTTTTCCGGGCTCAAATAAGTTCACCAAAATTAAACCAAGCACGAGCGACATTAAAGACATTGCCATAAACCAACCTAATGTTTTCCCGCCAATACGGCCCACAGCCTTTATATCGCCAACTTTTGCAACCCCTACTACCAATGTGGTAAATACGAGTGGTGCTACAATCATTTTAATCAACCGGAGAAAAATATCACTTAACAGCGTGAAATACTCCAGTTTCTTTTCCCTGATATCCTCATTCTCTCTTTTGATACCTGCATTCAATTTTCTTTCGGCCTTGAGCTGACGATAAACAGCAGATGTAGTATCAGTAGTTTTGGCAATACTGACTTCAATGTTTTTAACTTTCGCATCAGCATTCAATATATTCTGATTGTAAACATCAATTGAATTAACGTTCAAAATGTAGCCTAAGGCAATACCGGCAATCAGCGCAATGAAAATAAAAAGCGTGAGTTTGTTTTTCTTCATGAATAAAAAAGTTTGTAGCCCTGTTAATTTGGTAAAACTACGATAATTACGTGGTGTAACAAATTTGATTTTCTACTGCAATCCTAAATACTTTAATTTTATCTTCGCTGTAACATTAATATCTAAATTATATCTAAATACCGTTACACGCCCTTAAATGGAACAAAAAGACAAATTATTTAAAGAAATCTTTGATGCCAATTCCAAAAAGATATTCCATTTATGTTATGGTTATACCGGTGATACCGATGCCGCAAATGATCTGTTGCAGGAAACATTCTTAAAAGTATGGCAGAATTTAGATAAGTTCAGAAACAAGTCTTTAATCTCAACCTGGATTTACAGAATTGCGGTAAATACCTGCCTGACCTACTTAAGATCAGAAAAAAGACAGGCTAAGGATGAGTTAACGGAAAATATTATTGAAAATAAAATCGAAGAGTTTTCTGAAAAAAATGAGCAGGTTGCCCTTTTATATAAATGTATTTCTAAACTCGAAGAAAACGATCGTCTCATCATCACCATGGTACTTGACGAGCTACCCTATCATGAAATTGCCGATATATCAGGCATTAGCGAAGGCAATTTAAGGGTTAAAATTCACCGTATTAAACAAAAATTAACAGAACTATACAACCAATATGCAAGCGTTTGATCAAATACAGGAGTTGTGGCAAAAGCACGAGGTAGAAGTTAAGTTTTCTGCTGATGAAATGCTGCAACAGGCTAAAAAGGAGGTAAATGGTTTGAAGTTCAAATCTGCGCTCAATATTATAGGTATGGCAGTTTCATGTATTGCCATTGCAGCTTTATGGTTATTCTTCCACTTTGATTCCTGGACAACCCATTTAGGAATTAGTATCACTATTATTACCATCGGAGTTTATACACTAATTCTGTACAGGGACTACAGGCTGATTGCCAAAGCAGATTTTACGGCTCATCCGCAGGAGTATCTGAATAATTTAAAAACTTACCAGTTAAACCGTTTTAAACTTTATAATTCATTATATTGGTTCTACACGATAGCACTTTCTACAGGTATTATCTTCTATTTTATTGAGATACTGAGTTACCTGAATATGATTCAAAAAGTAGGTGCAATTGGCTTCACTTTTATATGGATTTTGTTTTGCTCAACCATTCTGCGTAAGGCAGTGATGGAGCGGGAAAAAGAAAGAATATCCTTATTGATTGAAAAATTTGAACGGATTAGCCAGCAGATAGCTACACCATAAAATTTAGGCACGGTTTTTTCATAATAAAAGCAGAATGAAAAAACTGATTATACCTATTCTTTTTTTGCTTGTGCTCCCCTTTAACTTTGGGTTTAAAACAGATTTTACTGAACCTGTTCAGATTAATTGGGAAACGCATTTCAAGGGCCAAGCCGATATGAATTCTCCTTTTTTTGCATTAACCGCAATGACCTGGGAATACAGTTATGAATCTGTTGTTTACAGAAAACGCGTTACCATTAAGCTGAAAAACGAAGTCAGGATTGACAAAGATCGTTCTTGGGTAAAATGGGATAGAATCAGAAATCCGCAGGTCAGTGCTGATTTGCTTCACCATGAGCAGGGCCATGTAAACATTCAATATATTTTGCTTTCTGAAGCTGAAAGGGTTTTAAAGAACAGAACTTATTCTGTTAATAATTACAAGGCGCAAATTTCACAATTGGCAAATGAAGTAAGTACTTACTTTGACACCATGCAGCGTAATTACGATGATGAAACAGAGCATGGTAGCAACCACAAAATGCAGGCCCGCTGGGATCAGATTATTCAAGATAAAATGGAAGAATCAAGAGCGGCCACTTTAGCCGATGCAGGCAAATAATTTTGGTAAAAAAATAATCAATCCCACCGCAACGGCCACAAAAGCTGCAACCAATACGCCTGCAGCAGCCAAATCTTTAACAGTTTTAATTTTAGGATGATATTCGGGAGAAACGACATCTGCCAGCTTTTCTATTGCTGAATTAATGATTTCAGCAATGATAACCATAGCGATAACCAGCAGAACAGCAATCCATTCATAAGCAGATAGCCTTAAACAGAAAGATAATGCAATGGCCACAATGGCTGCAAATAAATGAATTCTGCCATTGTGCTCGTTTATAAAGAATAATTTAAATCCATTGAACGCATATTTAAAACTTTTAGCCCGATCAATAATGGAGAATTTCTGATTTTCGTTCATTTCATATTCATTGATTAGCTCGGGGAAAGTCCAGGAATAATTTTTATTATATTTTCAATTACCTTATTCCATCACCTATCAGTACAGAATGGCTCTTTCAGCCAATAAAGTTATCATATTTTCTGGTACTATTTTATCACTTCACTCGCAGAGAAGCTATTGCCACTTAATTTATACTGATAGGTTTTCGTTGCAATTTTCGTTGAATCCGCTGCATCTTTAACAGGAAATGACCTGAATAGATCTCCATTCTTTATGAAAAACTTATCATTCCCGGAATATCCCTTTTTCTGGTTTGAAGTCAGCGATGGGAAACTGATTTTATTAAAACCACCACCAGCATACTCAAACACATTTAAATCCAGCATATTCTTTTTCCTCTGCAGTTGCACATAAATCTCCGGGCTGCCATCATTATCAAGATCCATATTCCAGGCATCGTTTAAAATGCCATTTCTTTCAACCGATTGAGATTTGTAATTATTTCGAACTGAATCCGACATTAGAATCTGGTAGCCACCAACTGAATCTACGCCTTTACCCCAGCTTAATACTTCGAAATTCAAACCTGGCTTTACTTCAATGTCTTTATAGAATCTGAAAGGACTTTTTTCCACTTTTACAGGCTCAATTTTAGCAATAACGGGCTGTTCATCCGTACAGGCAAAACAAAACAGCATCCCTGCAGTGAGCAAGAGATGCTGTAACGTATATCGATATGGTTTCATTTTATCAGGTTATATTTAACCCTTCCAAAATAATAAATTTAGCATTTTATTACAAGCTATATTTTATTTCTTCGCTTCTGTCTTTATTTCAGGCGCGCCATTATTTAAAAGTGTTTCCGTGGTGACACTTCTTTTTCCACTTGGTGCAATCACGATGGTTTTCAATACTCTTTTCTCTCCTTTTGGTACCACTACTTTAAATGGAACGCTATACAAAAATGCATTTTCTGATGGCCGCGATGAATCCAAAGAGTAATAAATTTTACCACCCTGAACAGGCACTTTCAGATCGATCATAAAATCGTCGCCATTTAAGGCTTTGTCACGCTGACCAATTGGTGTAGGCACCCAGAAGTTAACACCCATTTTATCCAGGCGGGCCAGGTGCACGGGCAAACGGTCTTCAGAGAAGTTTTTTAAATCTTTACGCTCAACCGGGCTCCATGCAATTTCAGCAAGCGCCATCAAACGTGGGAAAGCGTGATTTTCTATTTTATTAGTGGTTTTGATGTATTCGGTCCACATATTTGCCTGAACACCTTTTATGTATTTTTTTTGATCAGCAGTCAGCACTTTTGGAACAGGATCATAAGCGTAAATTTTTTGGTAAGGTGCCAAACCACCGATGGTTACAGGTTCATCAGGCGATTCGGATTGCTGATGATCGATATATAATCCCATAGAACCCGGCGTCATAATTACATCGTGGTTTTGTTGTGCAGCTGCAATTCCACCAGCCTCGCCTCTCCAGCTCATTACCGTTGCATTTGGCGCGAGGCCACCTTCCAGAATTTCATCCCATCCGATAATGGATCGGCCTTTTTCATTCACATGTTTCTCAATAGTCTGAATGAAATAACTCTGCAGTTCATGCTCATCCTTTAAGCCCTTCTCTTTCATTAAGGCCTGGCAAAATGGAGATTCTTTCCAATAGGTTTTGGGTGCTTCATCGCCGCCGATGTGAATGTATTTAGATGGAAAAATGGCAATTACTTCGTCCAGAACGTCGTTCAGCATTTTAAATGTATTTTCTGATGGCACAAAAATATCGTCAAAAACGCCCCAGGTTTGCTGTACCTGTTTGCCTTTTCTTGATCCGGCCCAGGCAGTTTTATCACTTACAAAAGTATCACGGTCTGGAAAACAGCTTAAAGCAGGGTAAGCGGCAATTGCTGCTGATGCATGTCCGGGCAATTCAATTTCAGGAATAATGGTGATATAACGTTCAGCTGCATACTTCACAAGTTCCTTTGCTTCATCCTGCGTGTAAAAACCTTTTACTTCTGTAAGATAATTTCCCGTTCCGGGATAACGACCAATAATAGATCCATTTCTTACTGAACCCACGGATGTTAATTTTGGGTATTTTTTAATCTCTATCCTCCAGCCCTGGTCATCCGTTAAATGCCAGTGGAAAGTATTGATTTTATAATAAGCAAGCTGATCAATATATTTTTTGATGAAAGAAATCGGAAAGAAATGACGACAAACGTCCAGCATCGTTCCACGATAGCTAAAACGTGGATAATCATTAATGGTAACTGCCGGAATCGTAATTTTATCACCGGTTTTTTCAGGCATCATTTGCATCACAGATTGAACAGCATAAAATAAACCTGCACCTCTGCCTGTGATAACGATCTGATTAGAATTAACTTTAATGGTGTATCCTTCATTGGGTAACTGATCTGCACCAACAGAAGTTAACAGAATACTTTTTTGATTGGGCTGGATAATTTTACTTTCTCTTAAAGCAAAACCTGCTTTGTTAACAATAAAGGCATTTAATAAATCATTCATCCTGGTGCCATCAATGCTCTGGTTGACTAATACTGTTGTTTTGTCCAGGATGAAATTTCCATTGGCCCTTGTAATAGACACCGGTGCAGGAATGATGCCTAGGTTTGGATCACTTTGTGCAAATACACTTATGCTCATTAATACACCAATAAAAACGTGTAATGCTTTGTTCATATTCAGGTTTAATTTTAAGGTTTTCATTAAATTTATCTAATATAGAAATTACCTAAAGAATCTCCATCACACTTTTTTGTTACGCAAAAAAAAAGAGAAACCTGAAAGGGCTTCTCTGCATAAATATTACTAAATAATTTTAGGCTTCAACAGGGTGTTCCTTAGCGGCCAGGTATCTTTCTGCATCCAAAGCAGCCATACAACCAGATCCTGCAGCAGTAACGGCTTGCCTGTAATACATATCCTGCACATCTCCACAAGCAAAAACCCCTTCAATATTAGTCAAAGTTGAACCTGGCTTAGTTAACAAATAACCGGTTTCATCCATATCCAGCTGACCTTGAAAAATATCAGTATTTGGTTTATGACCTATAGCTACGAAGAAACCTTCTACAGCAATTTCTGAAACTTCATTAGATTGGTTATTAACCACCTTAACTGCGGTCACATTTTTACCATTACCCAGAATTTCCTGTGTTTCGGTATTATAATGTACTATAATATTTGGTGTGGCCAATACACGGGCTACCATGGCTTTTGAGGCCCTGAATTCATCCCGGCGAACCAATAAGTGAACCGTTTTACAAAGTTTAGCCAGATAGGTGGCTTCTTCTGCAGCAGTATCACCGGCACCAACAATGGCTACGTCCTGCCCCTTAAAAAAGAAACCATCACAAACTGCGCAAGCGGATACGCCAAAGCCATTATACTGTTGTTCGCTTGGTAGGCCCAGCCATTTTGCTGTGGCACCTGTTGCGATAATAACAGTATCAGCCGTCATGGTTTTAATTTCATCAACCACTACCTTGTGCGGCGTTGAAGAAAAATCTACAGAACTGATAAAACCGAAACGGATATCTGTACCAAAACGTTCTGCTTGTTTACGGAAATCTTCCATCATTTCCGGCCCCATGATGCCTTGTGGGTATCCCGGGAAATTTTCTACATCTGTAGTTTGGGTTAACTGACCACCAGCTTGCATGCCAGTGTACATTATAGGCTTTAAATCAGCTCTGGCGGCGTATATTGCTGCTGTATATCCTGCAGGACCAGAACCAATGATTAAACACTGAACGTGCTCGTTTTCTTGTGACATTATAGTGTGTTTTTGAAATTCTTAAACTGAGGAACAAATTTAATGCTTTAAACATTTGTTAACAAATATACATTGTCAACATAGTTTACTTATTAACATTGCAATAATCAGGTAGATTAAGTCAAAGACAAACCATTACACTAAACCTGTTTAATTTTTATTTTATTTTAGTGACATAACTTGCCGCTCCGGAAACTCTTGAAATGGCCTTACCATTTTTATTTGGGCTTGACGTATAGGTAACACCAGAATCAGCTCCCTGTACATGAATTATTTTGACGCCCTGCGCTTTAACCTTTATACCTGCCCCGGTTACCTTAATGCTATTACAGTTTCCGGTAATCACCACATTAATGCTACTGCCCGCGATATTGATATTTTCCTTTCCTGTAGCTTCTATATTCTTGTTAAGACTACTACCTGTAACGTTGATGGTTTCGCCTGTCTCCTGTGTTCCTGTGCTTACTTTTTGGGCTTTGGTCAACAGCGGCGTGGTGAATAAAAGGGCAAGAGCTAAGCCTACAATCGTTTTTTTAAAGTTTTTCATATTTAGTCATTTTAGCTTTCCCAATCAACAAAGATTATACCACTGATGCTCTAGCTCAAGTTTGTATAACCCCAACACTAAATTTCCTGGTAATTGGTGATTGATTCGCTGCCTCAATCCCCATGGAAATTACCTTCCTGGTTTCCAGTGGATCGATAATTCCATCAACCCAAAGTCTGGCAGCAGCATAATAAGGTGTAGTCTGGCTATCGTATTTATCTGTAATTTCTTTCAGCAATTCAGTTTCTTTTTCTGGTGTGATTACCTCACCTTTTGCCTTTAAAGATGCCTGTTGTATCTGCAACAGCGTTTTTGCCGCCTGTGAACCACCCATCACTGCAATTTTAGCAGTTGGCCAGGCATAGATTAGTCGTGGATCGTAAGCTTTTCCACACATGGCATAATTACCAGCACCGTAAGAATTGCCAATCACAATGGTAAATTTAGGTACGACGGAATTGGCTACTGCATTCACCATTTTAGCACCATCTTTAATAATGCCACCATGTTCTGAGCGACTTCCTACCATAAATCCAGTAACATCCTGTAAAAATACTAGCGGAATCTTTTTTTGATTGCAGTTCATAATAAATCGGGTCGCTTTATCTGCACTATTAGAATAAATCACACCGCCAAATTGCATCTCTCCTTTTTTAGATTTCACTACCTTCCGTTGGTTAGCAACGATTCCGACAGCCCATCCATCGATGCGAGCTAAACCACAAACAATGCTTTGCCCGTATCCTTTTTTATATTCTTCAAATTCCGAATGATCAACCAAGCGGTTGATGATGTCCATTATTTCGTATTGCTTATCCCGGTTTTCCGGAATAATTCCATAAAGTTCTGCTTCATTTTCTTTAGGTTTTGCAGGCTGAATTCGATCAAAACCCGCATTTTGTGGTGTGCCTAACATACTCATGATGTTCCTGATGCTATCCAAACAAGCCTGGTCATTTGGATGCTTATAATCGGTAACACCGGAAATTTCGCAATGTGTGGTGGCTCCCCCCAGGGTTTCATTATCAACGTCCTCTCCTATTGCTGATTTTACCAGATAAGAACCGGCTAAAAACACCGAACCTGTTTGATCAACAATCATGGCTTCATCACTCATGATGGGAAGATAGGCCCCTCCAGCTACACAAGCCCCCATAATGGCCGAAATTTGTACAATTCCATCTGCAGACATCATCGCATTGTTGCGAAACATCCGTCCAAAGTGTTCTTTATCCGGAAAAATCTCATCCTGCATGGGCAAATAAACGCCAGCACTATCCACTAAATAGATTACTGGGAGTCGATTTTCCATCGCGATTTCCTGCGCCCGAAGATTTTTCTTGGCGGTTAATGGGAACCAGGCGCCAGCTTTTACGGTTGCATCATTGGCCACAATCATGCATTGTCTACCTTTCACATAACCAATTCCACAAACTACACCAGCAGATGGACAGCCACCTTGTTCTGCATACATGCCGTCGGCAGTAAAGGCACCAACTTCCAGAAATTCTGAATCTTTATCAATGAGATAGGCAATTCGTTCACGAGCCAATAACTTCCCTTTCTCTTTTTGTTTGGCAGCATTTTTTTCACCGCCACCCTGATAGATTTTTTTGAGTCTGGTTTTCAGTTCGTAAACCAACTGTTTGTTTACATCTTCGTTCTTGTTGAATTCGATATCCATGGAGGCAATTTAAATCTTATTTTGGAATTAAACATAGCGACCAAATTGGTTTCTGGTCTATACCCGATTTTAATCGCTAAGAAAGCAGAGAGGAAGATACAAGGAACACCAAGTTGGTGTTAACACAGCGCATTAGATTCTTGCATCCACTATATGTGATCTATAAATCTCAGCCTTTTTTGTGATAAAAACCTAGTGTCTTAGTTGCAATTATAAATAAAAATAACCACTGATGAAACAGCGAAAAAAGTTCCAAGTAAACACAGAGATAAAGGTTAGAATCTCTGTGCTCCTTCGGTAAACTCGGTGGTTAAAAATTTATACACCCAGCTTAGCGGAAAACGATCTGAATTTTTGATTTTAAATCAACTTATTATTTTATTCAGCAATAAAGTGATACAAGAAAACCACTTCACCTGTAAAAGCAGGTTTTTTCTGACCCTCAATTTCCATTTCAATTGCCATGTGTACCTTTGTTACTCCCCGTAAGTTGACAATAGAAGCCAGTTTAGCTTTAAGCCTGATTTTTGCATTTACGAGTACAGGTTGTGCAAATCTTAAACTTTCGATACCATAATTGATCTCCATTTTGAGATTCTGAATATCTACAATCTCTTTCCATAAATATGGAATAAGTGAAAGTGTCAGGTAGCCATGAGCAATAGTAGAGCCGAAAGGCCCCTCATTTTTGGCTTTATCTTCATCGGTATGAATCCATTGAAAATCAAGCGTGGCGTCTGCAAACTTGTTGATCTGTTCCTGAGTGATCGTATGCCACGAAGAAACACCAAGTTCTTTACCCAAATGTTGTTCAAATTCTGCGTGAGATGTAATAATTTGCATTTTTATAAATTATTTTATTACTAAATTTTAATTGATAACATTTTAAACCTTAAAATAAGACCATCTTATATGAGGTCTTTTTCTTTAAACCAAACTTCATCCGGAACAGCCGAAAAATGATCCATTTTTTCAATTAATACGGTTGCATCCGATTCATTGAAAACCAAATCACGATTTGCAGGTTTTAAAAATTTACTTTGGACCATTATTTCCATCTGAGCAAACAGTGGATCATAAAATCCATTTACATTCAACACCCCGATAGGTTTATTATGTAAGCCTAACTGCAGCCAGGTAAGTACTTCAAAAAATTCTTCGAGGGTACCAAAACCACCAGGTAAAATCATAAAACCATCACTTAAGTCGGCCATTTTCTGCTTCCGCTGATGCATGTTTTCAGTCAGGATCATTTCGGTAACGCCTTTATGTCCTACTTCTTTATCCATCAGAAACTGAGGAATTACCCCTGTAACCAGCCCACCCAAATCCAATACATCATTGGCTAAAAGCCCCATCACACCTACACTTCCTCCGCCATAAACGAGTCTGATTTCTTCTTTAACTAATATCTCTGCTAACTGTTTAATGGCATTACGTAACTGTGCATCACCATTAAAGTTTGAACCACAGTATACGCAAACTGCTTTAAGCTTATTCATTTGATTCTAAAAATTTACCGAAGTTAATATTTTCCGGGCGCTCTGTAAATTTTTATTCTGCAAAAAACTGTTGCAGGTATATTTAAGCCTACGCATGTTAATTGTAGCAACAGTAATTATAGAAAATTTAGTTTTATCTTATAAATTTAATTAGCACATACCTGAAGTGAAATCAATAAAAAAGCGCCAAAAAATTGGCGCTTCTAGCAAGTGCAAAAAGAGAAAATTAAAAACTGTATCGGAAAGTAGCACCGTATGTTCTTGGATCACCTAATACCCCGGCGTATAAACCTGAATTACCTGCTGCAGCCTGTAACTGCTCGTAATAGTTTTTATTGGCTAAGTTTCTGCTCCAAACAAAAACCGAAAACTTATCCGATTTAAAGCCAAGTCTCGCATTCAAAAGTGAATAGCCCTGTACATTTAGTACGCTTGAAGGTGTTGGATTAGAAGAATAAGTAGAACGGTAGCTGGCATCACCGGCAATAAAATAGCGACCTGCTTTAGTAGCCAAATTTCCGGGTGTGCTAAACTCTGCACCACCAGAAACATTCCATTTTGAGATCCCGGGCAACCTTCCACCAGATGCATCTTTAAAGGCTACCTGAGTAGCCACGCCATTCACTAATTCGGTATGACCGGTTTCTTCCAGCGGAAGCGGTGCATTGGTAAACGTCACATATTTTCCGTCAAGATAAGCCAATGCCGCATTTAATGTTAAGAAACGTTCCAGCTGATAGGTTCCATCAATCTCCAAACCTTTAACGTTCACTTTCTCCGCATTGGCCAGGTACCCCCTGTTTACACCCAATTGCGGCGATTGCACATTGGTTTGATAATCTTTAATATCGGTATTGAAAGCGGTTACATTCAGGATTGCGCCTTTGAAAGGTTTCGTTTTAACGCCAAGTTCATAGTGCTCCACATATTCAGGTTTTACTACCGCTAATGATAAATCGGCTTGTCCGTTAGGTGTGGTTGGCAAACCACCTACATTTACGCCAACTGGTTTGTAAGCAGTAGAAAAGGTTCCATATACATTTAATTTAGGGTTTGGTCTGTAGGATACTGTGATGTTACCTGATAAATTATTATTTTCCGTACTGGTATTAAATTGCTGGTTGCTGTAAACAGCTGCTTTCAGCGCCAGCAGTGCAGCATCAGTAGTTTGTAAACCACCGTAAGTATTTCTGTCATAGTCAACGTCTTTTTTATCATAGGTAAACCTTAACCCTGGGAGCACATGTAAATGATCAATCACTTCCCAATCTACCTGACCAAAAACGGCGGTGCTTAATGATTTAATGGTTGAATTGGTTCTGATTCCATAACCATCCAACAAACCTGGTGTCGAATATAGTGCCTGAGCACCTGTGTTACCTGTTTGTACAAACCTCCACTGATCTTTGCCCACTTCTTCCGTCTGCCCCAAACCCTGAAGATTTTGACTTAACGCGAAAACTCCAATAACACCACTCAGCTTTTCTGTGATGTTACCTGCATACCTGATTTCTTGAGAATACTGGTCGTGTCGCGAATTTCCCTGCGATTTTGTTAACGCTGAAAGTTCAGAGAAATCTCTGTCGTTGGTTGGATCCCAGTTCCAGAATCTCCAGGCTGTTGTTGATGTTAATGTTCCATTTCCTATTTTATAATCAACGTTTAAAGATATTCCACCTATAGATTGATTGTGTCGCCAAGGCGTATTGGTATTAATTTCTCTGGAAAAAGGATCAATTTTAGGTTGCTGATAACCCAGGTCTGATACGATCCTGGCATATTGGCGATATGCACTTCTTTCGGTGGGGCTTACCCCGGCAATTACCAGCGGATAACCTGCAGGATGCTGAATACTGACATCACCACTCAACAAAATTTTCAATTTATCTGACGGTGTGAAATACAATTGTCCTTTAAAACCAAGGTTATTCTGCCCGCTGTATCTTCGCTCCTCTCTCGTATTGTAAATGGTACCATCTCGCTGTGTACCGGAAATGGAGATTTTTGCAGCGAGATTTTTTGCCACACCTCCGGAAACTGATGTTTTAGCCTGTATGAAATTATAGTTACCTACACTCATTTCCACTTTAGCGGTAGGTGTTTGCGTTGGTTTTGTTGTGGTGATATTGAAGGCACCCGCAGTTGTGTTTTTGCCAAAAAGCGTTCCCTGAGGTCCGCGGATAACTTCTATTTGTTCAATATCAAGAAAATCTGTCGACGTGGCAGCTGGACGGGCATGATAAACTCCATCAACATAAAAACCCACTCCTGGGTCAATCCCATCATTGGTTAAACCAAAGGTAGAACCCAATCCTCTGATATTTAACGTCGTATTTCGGGCGTTTGAAGCATATAGCTGTACAGATGGTACCAGTTCCTTTAAACGGTTTACGTTGAAAGCGCCGGCGTTTTCTGCAGCCTGACCGCCAATCACCGTAATGGGGATAGGTACATCCTGCAGAACCTCAGATCGTCTTCTGGAAGTTACCACAATCTCGTCTAGCTGAGTATCTTCTACCAAAATAAGTTCAATAGGTGTTTCCTGGAAATTTAAAATCTGAAAATCCTGCGGTTTGTAGCCCACATAACTGATTCTGAGATAAAATGGCGGTTGTTGCCTGGCATCAATAGTAAAGGCACCGTTTGCATCGGTTAGGGTGGCAGTTTTGGTCCCCCTGATGGTAATGGTAGCTCCAGGAATGGTCATATTATTGGCGCCTTTGACAATACCCTTTACCGTATTTTGAGCGAATATTGTACTTGTGGAAATGATGATGGTAAATAAAATAAGTAAACTTTTCTTCATGATTAATTTAGTGTTGTTTGGTTTATATTTTTAATTGTCGTGCCGTACGGAAAAATTTCGAAGAGTGTTTAAACAACAATAATAATTAGCGCAATTCTGAATATCTCTCATTATACGTTTTATATTAAATCTATAGATTTAGTAGGCAAATATATTAAAAAAAAGCATTCTCCAAATTTTATGCTGCAAAAACTGTGATTTGACGTTTTGCTGCAGAAAAAGCTATGTTTCATAAACATGTAGTAACGTAAACAATTTTGTAGCTAGATAATGAATTAATTTGCATGTAATGGCCACAGATTTAGATAACTCATCATTTCAGTACGTGATGAATTCTATGCAGATTTGACTTATTAATGGGAGAAAAAAGTAAAAAAAGTGGGGCTATCTTTTAGGATGCCCCACGTAGTAATATTGTTCGTTAGAAGATTTCCCAATGCCGCTGAATATGCAATTGAATGGAAAGCTTTAACGCTTTTGACTTTCAGCTTATCTCGTATAATTAGGTGCTTCTTTGGTAATGGTGATGTCGTGTGGATGACTTTCTCGCATCCCGGCTGCTGTAATCTGAACAAATTGTGCTTCCTGTAATGCCTCAATCGTAGCTGCACCACAGTAGCCCATGCTTGCGCGAAGTCCGCCGATGTACTGATACATCACCTCTGCCAAAGTGCCTTTAAAAGGAACACGACCAACAATTCCTTCCGGAACTAATTTCTTAATATCATCTTCCACATCCTGGAAATAACGGTCTTTAGAACCTTGCTCCATGGCCTCAATAGAACCCATTCCACGGTAAGATTTAAATTTACGCCCTTCGTAGATAATGGTTTCACCTGGAGACTCTTCTACTCCGGCGAATAACGAACCAGCCATTACCGTATCTGCACCAGAAGCAATTGCTTTTGCGATATCGCCAGTGTGTTTAATACCACCATCGGCAATTACCGGAACACCTGTTCCTTTTAATGCCTTCGCACATTCGTAAACGGCATATAATTGTGGCACACCTACACCAGCAATAATTCTGGTGGTACAAATTGAGCCCGGACCAATACCCACTTTAACGGCATCAGCACCAGCATCTGCTAAAAACTTAGCTGCTGCACCGGTAGCAATATTACCAACAATTACCTGCAAATCAGGATATTTTGCTTTTACTTCTTTTAATTTATCAACAACACCTTTCGAATGCCCGTGAGCGGTATCAATAGTAATGACATCAACACCCGCACTAACCAAAGCATCAACTCGCTGAAGGGTATCGGCAGTTACGCCAACCGCGGCACCAACACGTAAGCGACCACGTTCATCTTTACAGGCAGCAGGGTAATTTTTTACTTTTGAAATATCTTTGAAAGTGATTAAACCACTTAAATAACCATCTTTAGAAACAACTGGCAATTTCTCGATTTTATAATTTTGAAGAATTTCTTCTGCCTGTACCAGGTTTGTTCCTTCCGGGGCAGTGATCAGATTTTCTTTTGTCATGACTTCAGCAATTGGCCTCGCCATATTTTTCTGGAACCGCAAATCACGGTTGGTGATAATGCCAACCAATTTATTATCGCTACTCACTACCGGAATGCCACCAATTTTGTGTTCTTTCATAATTTTGAAAGCATCGGCAACTACCGCGGTTTCTAATAAAGTAACCGGATCCTGGATCATTCCGCTTTCTGAACGTTTAACCTTACGAACTTCTTCGGCTTGTCTGTCAATCGTCATGTTTTTATGCAACATCCCGATACCGCCGTTTTGCGCAATGGCAATGGCCAGTTCAGCTTCTGTTACCGTATCCATTGCGGCAGAAATCAATGGGACGTTAAGCTTAATTTTTTTAGTTAAGAAAGTGGCTGTATTTACATCGCGGGGAAGAATTTCAGAATATGCGGGTACCAGCAGTACGTCGTCATAAGTTAAACCTGTTGCAATAAATTTTGTGGAGTCGAGTTGCATAGCAAATAAATTACGATTTATTATTTGCCAGGCAAAGATAAGATAAATAAGTTGATTTCTAAAACTAGATTGTGTTTTGGAAATGTAAAAAGGAATAAAAATGACCCGAAGATAGTTAAGGCGCTAAATGTTTTCACAACGGAATAATCCTTATTGTGATTTGCTTTCAAGTCAAAGATATACTTAATTTTAATATACCATATACGGGAAACCGTAATGAATTAAAATTAAATGAATTTAAGTTTGATTATGATATTAACCATGTTGGTTTGTTAGGATTGAAAAAATTAAACCAGATATTGTTTGGGTATTTCGGCAAAAATGGCCGCCCGTTCCGCATTTAAATTGTCATCCCATTTCGCTTTAAAGTGACTACCTGTTCAGGAGAAAACAGACCGTTCTGATGTTTTGATAAGCTTTTTTCGCAACTAGATTCGGAAATAATTTTTCAATTTCTGCATAAAATAAAGACTCTTGGGAGCATATCTGCAATTTGATATGGACTATGGTAGCTTCGTTGCTGTGGAGAGATTATGGCATTTTTTTTAAGCGTGAAAATATCTGCGAATGGATTTTGATCTTTAGAAAGGTCTGAATAGAAGATAATCCGGCAGTAGGATGGATTAAACCGAAAAGTTAGGAGGAAAATGGATTTGGATCCGAAGTGAATATTTGTTCAGAAGGAAAGGAACTTAGATGTGCATCATCCGGTAATCAAATTGGTGGCCAGTTTGGCCCGAAACAGAAGGGTCACTTTCGCCGAAATACACAATTCATGCACATCTATAAAAACTTGAGTGTTTTTTTAAACCAACAGTAGAATATAGCTTCAAGCAAAAAGGGTCTCAGCATTAACCAAGACCCTTTTTGTTTCATACTCACGAAATATTATTTTTCAGAGTTTTTCTTTTCAGTTACTTCTGCACGGATTTCTTGTGCTAATACTTTAAGATCTTGCATCGCTTTACGTACACGAGTACCAGCAGCTGCATTGCCAGCATTATAAAATTTTTCCACATCTGCTTCGATAGCAGCAACAGCAGCTTTAACTTTTGAGAATTTTTCCATCGCTAATTGATGTTTTTAAGGTTTAAAAAATTTATTTTTTTCCAATAATACATATTTACCTTGAATTAACAAGAGAAAGCATATTTTAATTTAAAATAAGTTTTACACATATTCACAATCTAAAAATGCCCCTGGCGTATTATACAAGTATTTTATTTAATAATGTGAGAAAATATGTTCACTTAATTTATTTGTTTCGAAAGCCTGATCAGATTATCAAAAGTTTGATTAGCGCTATTTACACAAACTTCATAATCAGCTTCCTCAACCTTTTCATTTATTATACTTACAAATTTTTTCCATTTAGCACCTAATTCTGTCCCATAAACACCGTAATAATGCAAACCATCCCCATTATCTTTAAAATTTGGATTAGCTAAGATATGTTTCTTAATTACGTTTCCGCCTAATGTAGCTCCTTCTAAAACATATAATGCGCCCAAAATCGCTGCATTGTTCTGGTCAGGAATAAATAAGTCAAAATCTAAAGCCGGTAAGGTTAAGCTGTCAATATTCCAATATGCTAAATCTTTTTCCAGTGCATTAAGTTTTAATCGGCTATTCATATCCAATTCCTGCGCGAGATTGGTTTCAAGCATGTTGGCCAGCTTATTTTCCAGCCTTTGATGGATAATATAATTGATGGTAAGGAGTTTCTTATAATCATTTACACTTAGCGTGTGATTCATAATGTCGTGAACAAACATTAACGATTCCAGTTTTTTATGTTTTTCTGCTGTTTCTGTTCTTAATATATCGGCAATCATTCTATTCGTTATTTTTAAATTAAAATGGATATAAAAATAAAAGATTCGAATAAACCATCCGAATCTTTTATTTTTATTTTATTATATTGAATTAATTCATTCTCAGGTGCTTGTTAAACCAGAAATCGTGTACCGAATGTACACATTTCACCAGGTTATCATAGCCATCAGGCTTAGTAAGATATGCATTGGCACCAAATTCAATAGAAGCTTTTACATCATCCGGATTATCTGAAGTAGAAAATAAAATTACTGGTATAGATTTTAAATAAGGAATATCGCGTATAAATTTCAGCAAATCCAATCCGGACAATCCCGGTAGGTTTAAATCCAATAAAATTAATTTGGGTTTGATTTTACTTTCTGCAAACTGTTGCAGTTTGGCCAAAGCTTTGGCGCCGTCTTCAACAATTGCAATCTTCAATGTATCTCCTACCTCCTTGATGGCACTCTGCATAAAAAAAGCATAATCTTCATCATCCTCAACGTAAAATATATCTGGTGTACTCATTATTGTAAATTTTTAAAAGCTACGTAAAACGTAGACCCGGCATTCAGCTTGCTTTCAAACCAAACGCGGCCGTGATGCCGCTCAACCACTCGTTTAACAATGGCTAAACCAACACCAGTCCCTTCAATTTCCTTAACATTATCCATGCGCTTAAACAGTTCAAAAACCCTGTCGTAATACCTGTTATCAATTCCTATACCATTATCTTTAATGGCATAAACCGTTTCTCCTCCCTCAATATACGCAGAAATCTCTATGACAGGTTTTTCTACCATTAAAGAGTATTTGACCCCATTACTCATCAGATTGGTAAATACTTGCGCAATCATGGTCCTATCTCCCTTTATATTTGGCAAATGGCCTAAAATCAATTCGGATTTGTCTGCTTTGAAAGCCGCCCATACTTCAGATTTGATTTCTTGTATCAAGGATGGCATATCAATGGTTTCAAAATTAATTTCAGAACGCCCTACCCTTGCTAAATTTAAGATTTCCTTAATGAGGAAATTCATTTTATCAGCACCAATTAAAATCCTGCTCAACATCTTGATTGCATGATCATCAAGACTTTTGTTTTTCAGCATTAATTCTGCATATGTTTTGATAGAAGTTAATGGTGTTCTTAAATCATGAGAGATGGTATAACTGAAAGTATCAAGCTCTTCATAAGCAGATTGCAATTTTTCATTCAATAACCTGATTTCATTGGCCTTTTTATTTACATCCGTAATGATAATTTCACGAATCCTTAAAACGGAGGCAATTTCTTCTGCCATCCATTTTTCAGAGGTATTGCTGACCACTTCTGACCAGGCTTCAAAAGATTTTCTGGGTGATAGATTAAGTAAACCATTTTCAGACAATACAACTTCTTTATCTGGATTTCCAGCCCAGTTTATGGTTGTTATGAGTTCAGGCTTAAACCAAATAATCATTTCGCCAAGATCTTTACTGATATTACAGGCCAAGATTCCTGAAGCAATGTCTTTATATTTCTTTGCCGGCGAATGTATTTCTGATAAACGATGGGTATAGTAGATGGATTCATCGTTGCTGGCTTTCAACCATTCTGCCAATTCTAAAATATCTTCATCAGCCGGAACCTGCCCAATTGTTTTTAGTCTCTTTTCAAAAATTATAGCTGCACCCGTTGCATTGGTAATAGATAAAATATTTCTTTGATGATCGGTAAGGGCATCAATCAAATACTTATCCTGGCTGAGGTATTCAGAAAGTATGGCTGCAGTGCTTTTAAACTGTTCAACCATTTCAGAATCTTCTTCGTCCTGGCGATATTCCAATGCGGATGACAAGATCTGACCAATCAGTTTCGCACCTTCCCTTGCTTTATAATCAATAAATTTAGGTGAATAATTATGGCAGGCAATTAATCCCCATAGTTCACCATGAGAGATCAGCGAAATACTGAAACTGGAATACACACCCATATTTTTTAGATATTGGATATGAATCGGTGAAACTGCCCTTAAATTAGATTTTGTTAAATCTAATGGCTGATCGGTTAAATAAGTTAAGATATCGGAATCCTGCTCATTAACATCAGCTATTAACCTGGTTAAATTTAGTTTATATAATTCCCTTGCCTGTTTTGGAATATCGGATGCCGGATAATGAAGTCCAAAAAAAGGTTCAAGTTCATCATTTTTTTCTTCTGCAACTACTTCTCCATGACCATCGTTTAAGAACTTATAAATCATGACACGATCATAATTGATGAGTTTTTTAACTTCAAGCGCTGCACCTTTTAATAAAGAGGAAACACTCCTGCCCTGCAACATGGCAGATGCCGAACGTCCGATTATGCCTTGAATGTCATATTGTAAGGTTACAGGTTCAAATTCTATCAGCCAGTTATTTTCAGATTCGGAAATTGTAATATAAAACGGCTTTTTATCAATATTAATCGGATGAGGGTTAATGGCATCAAAATTTTTCCTGATTATACCTAGTTTAAGTAAATCCTCTATGTTGAATTCTGGTTCCTGCTGCGTTAAAAGATGGTCCAGTGCCGAAAGCGGCTGATCAAGAAGACCACTCGCCTGTTTGCTCAAAAAATAATTAATATTCTCACTTACATAAGTAATGTGAAAATCGTTTTTATGTACGGCAATTAAAAAACCATGTGCCTGAACTTTTCCAGGGATATGAATGGGCTCTTTATCGCAATTTGTAAGATCTACAGAAAATTGATTCATATTAAATTTAGATGCTACAAAAATATTAGAATTTTTCAATTAATAAGTATGAAGCATAGGTTTAGCAGTAGTGCAATTTAAATGATTGAGCTTAACATTTATTTTTTATTTTATATTTGTTAAAATTTTAAAAAATCAATTGCAAAACTTGGCAAAAAAAAACATTCTGGTTGTTGAAGATAACCATGCTATTTTAGATGTAATTACGCTCATTCTAGAAAGTGAAGCTTTCCATGTTGAAGGCTTAAATAATGGAACAAATTTTCTAAATCATGTACAGGAATTCAAACCTGACGTGATCATAATGGACATTATGCTTCCTGATATTGATGGTCGGGTGCTCCTTAAAGAGTTAAAGAAAGCAAAGGCTACAAGTCATATACCTGTATTGATGATTTCTGCACGTTATCACTCAAATAATTATATTCTCGATAATGTTTCTGCGGACGATTTCATGGCAAAGCCATTTAATATTGATGAATTAATGGATAAAATTTACGCATTATTAAAGGCTTAGCATATAAATTTTATTCCAAAAAGGCGTAATTTACTCCTTTTAGTTTAGGTGTTCAGTTATCGGCAAGAAATAAACCTTGCAATAATCATTTATTTCCTGACTGCATAATTACAATTTTACAGATTAATCCTTCTTTTTAGCTACATCAACTTTCTTGGCATCTTTTGCTGAAGTTACCTTTTCATCTGCACTTTTAGCTTTCCCATTTTTGGGTGCTGTTGCTTTATTTTTTTCTGCTGCTGTTTTTGAATCTTTCATAATAATATTTTAATTAATGTAATTTAATCTTCGGTGGCAATCCAGGCTTTGGCTTCATCTATTTCATCAGGTTTAAATCCCCTGGAGTTGCCTGGTGTTAAAAAAGTAAAAAAATCAGAAAACCATTCTACACTTTTTTCAGCACTTACCACAGCAATTTTCTTCCACTTGGTAAAGTTTTGCAAACCTGCTTTAGCATCCTGAATCCATGCGCCTGTAGTGAAATTTTTAACTTCAGTATCCAGTACCAGTAAATACCTGATTTCTCCGAAACGATCTGATGTTCTGGCCAGGCCAGGAAGCAGAACATCTTTCAAATCATCGGCACTTACCACACCAGTAGCCCGAACGCCAAAAATATGATCGGGTAATCCCGTAATTTCAGTTAACATATAAAATGGTTTTACTTAGAACAGCACGAACACTTAAGAAGTTTGAATAATATTAAAAATCTGTAAAGTTGTAAAGCATTTAAAACTCTTATCTTCCTGATAACGTTATTAAAACAACTTTAATAAAAACAATAAATTAAACCTATGAAAAGCAATTTAAATAGGCTACTGATAGCCGCACTGTCTGTAGCCATTACAGCTTCCGCCTGTACAAACACGACCAAGACCAACACTTCTACTGATTCTTTAACTGCAGATTCAACAGCGAGTACCGGTTTAAAACCTGCTGGTCCGCCACCAGAATGGGGACAAAGCATTAAGCCGGAAATGCAGTCAGTGATTGAAAAATTAGCAAGCTATGGTGATAAACCCATAGAAACACTTAGTGCTGCAGATGCCAGAAAAAATCATACGCCTACTGATGCCGTTATGGATCTGATCAAAGTAAATCACATAAAATTACCTGCTCCAATGGTTGATACTACCGGAAAAGACATTGATGTTCCAGGTGGAAAAGTTCATTTACGCATTTATACACCGAAATCAGGCAATGGTCCCTTTCCTGTAATTGTTTATTATCATGGCGGTGGTTTCGTTATTGCAAATCTTGATGTTTACAATGCTTCTGCTCAAGGCCTTGCAGAACAGGTTAATGCAGTTGTAGTTTCAGTAGCCTATCGTTTGGCACCAGAAAACAAATTCCCCACCGCACATAACGATGCCTTTGCCGCATATGAATGGGCGATTAAAAATGCAGTGAGCCTGAAAGGAGACCCGGCTAAAATTGCCGTTGTTGGAGAAAGTGCTGGTGGAAACCTGGCTGCAAACGTTTCCATTATGGCCAGAGATAAAAATATTATGGTTCCGGTACACGAAGTTTTGGTATACCCTATTGCACAAGCCAATATGAATACGGAATCTTATAAAATGTACGCCAATGCCAAACCATTAAATAAAGCCATGATGACCTGGTTTACGGAAAAATACCTGACCACAATGATTGAAGCACAAAACCCTAAAATTTCCTTGGTAAATGCTAAGCTGAAAGGGTTGCCACCAACCACTATTATCACTGCAGAAATAGATCCTTTGCATGATGATGGCACCATGTTGGCCAATAAACTGGCTGAGGCAGGCGTAAAGGTAAACAGCAGAAATTATGAAGGTGTAACACATGAATTTTTTGGAATGGCAGCTGTTGTACCGGAAGCTAAAGCGGCCCAGGCATATGCTGCAGAACAATTGAAAGCAGCCTTTAAATAGAACTTCATTAAAGTTAAAACGCCTGTAAAATTACAGGCGTTTTATTTCACTTCATTGTCTAGTCCTGAAATAGCGATGCAAAAACGCATCGTTATAACAATTATTACAAATTTGGGATACCAAAAGCATACCCAAAAAGACTATTCTTATCCTTTAAACATCAGATTATTTTCGAGATTGAACAGGGTGAACTATCTACAACAGGCGCTTTAAAGAAATAGGTCATCCAGTCTCGCTCGACCATAGTGGGCTGGTTGGATACAAGGAATCGGCATTACGACCGAAAGTTATCATCAGCGTGGAGGATGCTATCAAGCGTATTGATGGAAATTCATATGAATTTTATGTCAGCACTCCCCAAGGTACTGCTTATGTTAAAGTCGAACGCCCTGCGGGCAGAAGGGCTTACATCAGAACAGTTCCAGACAGAACCCAAAAGGATAACCTTTTAAGTTTACCGCAGTGTAAATAATGATTAAATAAAAAGAGCTACCGATGGTGGATCAGTAGCCCTTTTATTATCCTACCTTACCCAAAGCCCCATATACCCGCAAAGTGAAAAAGCCAATGAGATTATTGTATATCCAAAGTCCGGTTGCTTACCCAAGTCATATCCTTAAAGTGCCCGGCTCCCTCAAAATCAAAATACCGCTGTTTTAATAACCGCAATCTATATTTGACTGGGAGATAAACTGCCCATTTCGATGCTGTCAATGCTCCGGGATTTGCATAAAGAAAATTCTCCAGGTGAAAATCCAGATCTTCTGATGAGGGAATGAGAAGCTTGTCAAATTCTCCGGTATCCAGCACCTCACTTTCAATTTTAAAACGGCTCTGATCATCATTGAGACTAACATCAATACCGCTCAGATTCCAAAAGAAAGAAAGCGTCCTGTTGATACGTGATCCACTGAATGAATACAGGCTGATTTCTCTTGCTTCAATAAGCATAGGACGCTGTAAATTGGGATCCACGATAAGAAAAACACTGAATTCTGTTCTTAATTTTTCGATCTCTTTTGCACTGTTTTCATCGAGCATCGGATATATTTCCTTGCTGTAAAGGATCTCCATCATTTTTTCACGGATCCGCGGATGTACATCTCCTCCTTCACCAAAAAACAAAGGTCTTCTGCCATCATTTGCCGGAACTACCTCGATCTTTTTGGCATCATGGTCCACAAACCTGATCTTCCAGATTTTAGCCGCCAGTAAAATGTTCTCATTTTCCCTCACCTGGGCAGTAAACGGGATCTGGCCGATCCCGGTACCGGAACTGACGACCTTATAATAGGTCTGCGCATTGAAAACGGTATAAAAATCACGTCCGTTCACAATCTTCTCCCCCTCTACCCCAATAATCAGCTCCCTTCCGAGTTCTTCTAAAAAATCTATCGAAATCAGGTAATCTACAATCTCCACAATTTCAACCTCCGCTATCAATTTAAAAGCATAATTGGATTTTAAACTCCCGACCAGCTTTTTTTTTGTGTTTCCTGAATGCTCCTTGGTGATCGAAAGCGCCTGGTGGAGCAGGATATCATAGGGATAGTCAATGATTTCAGGAGGTTCGATAAAGCCTTCCAGGTATAAAAGCCAGCCTGCAAGTGATTGCAACAGGCTCCAGGGATTCGTTGCATATAATAAAAGCCTGCTTTTCGCCCCTTCCCTACGCCCACTTCTGCCTACACGCTGTATGAGCGACGCAATACTATGCGCCGCATCTAGCTGCACCACCTGGTCAACCGATCCGATATCAATTCCAAGTTCAAGCGTTGAGGTACAGGCAATGGTAAAATTCCTCCGTAACTTGCTCTTCGCAAATTCCTCCACATATTCCCTTACCTGTTTATCAACGGAAGAATGGTGAGAAAAATAATTCGCATGTCCGCCTACCCGCTCCGCTATTTTCATCAGGCTGACCGCGACATCTTCGGCCCTTCCCCTGCTATTGGGAAAAACCAATACTTTGGAATCCCTGCTTTCCCTATAAAGATCCTTTAGCAGTTCCAGCGGCAGGGTATTACCAGTCTGCTCAAAATATTTAAAAACGGTATCCAGGTCCTTTGCGGCCGGATCCTTCAGCACAACCGTTCTTTCGGCTTCACCGGTAAACTTTTTGGCCTCGGCGAAATCGCCCAATGTGGCCGATAGACCAATAACCGAAAAGCTGCCCGAATTGATATCCTGAATCCTGGAGAGCAACGATTTCAAATGAACACCCCTGTCCGAACCAATGAACGAATGGATCTCATCGATCACCACATATTTCAGCTGCGAGAAGAGATTCTTAACATCGTATGGTTTATTGACAAACATGGCCTCCAGTGATTCGGGCGTAATCAGCACGACACCCTGCGGAGCCTTGAGCAATTTGTTTTTGAGCGATTTGTTTGCTTCTCCGTGCCATTTGGTCACTGTAATCTCCATATCAGAGCAGAGGTCTTCCACCCTCATGAACTGATCGTTGATGAGCGCGATGAGCGGGGAAATGTAAAGCACGGCAACCCCGCCCTGGTTGAAATCCACCTTGGACAATATCGGCAGAAAAGCCGCTTCGGTTTTCCCTGAAGCAGTCCTGGATGCCAGGATATAATGTCGGTCATCGCCCATGATCTTTTTGATCGCGGCTGACTGGATATCACGGAAGCTTTCCCAGCGTTTATCCCTGACAAATTTCCTTACCGCAGGAGATAACAGGTCGAACGCTGTCACAGCTCTTCGATCCCGTCCAGGATCAGGTCATCAGGCCTTTCATCGGAAATCTGCACCTGGGAGAACAGGCGGTTTTTATCCAGTCCCGGGTTCTGCCGCAGTATATTGAGGATATTCAGGAAATCGCGGATTACCTCCCTTGGCGTCAAAAATTCATCTGCCCCGGGCTTATTGAACAGCTCTTCCATAAAACTTAAAATGTCCTCATCAGTGATTGCTATTTCCGATTTATAGTTAAAATCAAAGATCAGCTTGAGCTTCTTTAAAAGCACAAATATCTCATTGTTATCCAGCGGCAATAGCCTGATCACCGGTTGGGCAAAATCCCTGATCCCTACAGTCTCAAACTTATTGGTTTCAAGCCTTGTTTTCAGCGCATTATAGCTGAATAGTCCCCGGCGCTCGTTCTGAAGGAATTCAAAAGTGCCGGCAAAGTTGAAAAACAGGTTGGAAACCTTTCCCTGAAAACAGTCGTTATAAATACTTAATATCTTTTCATAGTTTTTCTCCCTCATGGCAGCAGTGGAAATCTTATAAAGGTTAATCGCCTCATCAAGATTGATCATAAAGCCGCTATAACCTATGCTCACAAAAAGTCTGGTAAAGTTCTTGAGCATATCATAATAGTTCAGGTCATTGATGATCTCGCGCACACCCAGGTCTTGTCTGGCCTCGGTTCTGGTGCTATATTCACCCTTTAGCCATTTTAACGCATTTCTCCTGAGCATATCATCGCCTGAAATATAGGCCTGATAATACTTTAGCACTACTGTCCCAAAATCAAATCCACCGCTATCCGAAAGTTCATTGATCGTTTTCATAATCGCATTCTGCACAAGCGGCAGATTGGCCTCCTCACGCATCGAATGTATCGGTAGCTGGTTTTCTTCTGCCGTTCTGCTCACCACCTGCTCAATCCATTTCTCAAGCAATGTCGGCAATGCCCCCCCTTCGGGTTTGGTCTGGATGGCGATGTTATCCATGATGGCAGCATAAAGTGCAAGTCCCTTCCCATCATTGGCATACAGCCTGTTATCTGGGGTAAAATCGGCTTTTGCTACCACAAATTTTTGCTTCAAGGCGACCGTATTGAGCAGGTGCAGGATAAAGGATTTCCCTGAACCGAAATCCCCAATCCAGAACTTTACCATACTGTGTCCATTCTTTACATCTTCAAGTGCAGCAACAACTGCATCGATCTCCTCGGACCTTCCCACAGTAATATGCTGTATCCCGATCTTTGGGACTACACCGCCAATAAGTGAATTGATGATCGCTGTAGCCTCTTTTGGCTTTAAATTTTCTATCATTTTGCTAAAATATTTTGATAATAATTTTTGTAAATCACGTAATTGTCCTCCTCTTCCTCAATCAGGACATCATCGATAAAATCATAACAGCTTTCATTGATACTGTCTATAAGCTGGTTTTTAAAAACACCTTTTTTCCTGGCCATCTCTTCGATCTCATCCTGCGGTACCGCAAAATTATTCCTTTCAAAATGAATAAGAATTTCACTTTGAATAGCAGAGAGTTTAACCTCATCTGTAAACACCTTAGTTTTGTACTGGGCAACAGATACCAGCACAAGGTCCGGCAGATCAGGCACGGTCAAAACCGGCATGACAACCTGTTCATCTTCATCCTGCAGATATTTTTCCAGCAGTTTTACTGTACCGGAATGCTTTTGCTTGATCGTCTCGATTGCATCAGCGCTGAGTGAGATTTTCCTGCGTTTGGGAAGCAATACCGTTGATACTGCAGAAAGGGCCTGTGCTAAATCCCTGTTTGCAATAAGGTTTTCGATCACCACCTGGAAATCATGCAATTGCTCATCGGTTTTAAACAGCTTTTTGATATTGGTTTTGTTCAATGGCCTGTTATCAAAAGTTTCTGATAACAGATCGCAATGGATATAATGCACATATAACCTCAATGCCGCCTGTGGGTCTATGGTAGCGATGTCCTTGGACGCCTCATAATAGATCATCTCTTTAGATGGATTGGAGCTGTTCAATTCCGCCAGGTCCAGTACCATGTCAATATAACGCTGCGTATCTTTTTTAAAATCCCTGCTGATCACCTCAAAAGCCTGCTTCCATCTTCCGGGGCTCTGGGCATACAGTAACCGCTCTGTTTTCCGATCGGGCATATCGACCCGGGGAATCCATACCTGCAGGACCTGCGAGAGCTTATCGCTTATCCGGGAATTGTATTCACGCAAGACCTCTTCATCATTGATATCCAGATCGGTATTGATCTTGCGGGTGTGCCCGTAATGGGCACGCAGTGCATTCTCTGCATGCTTGAAAATATTATAGTGGATATCTAATAGGGAAGATAGCATCGTAAGTTTATAACTATAATCATTCAGTCCGGTTTTAAAACGATTCCGGGTCATCAGGTCGGCTACCGTGTTGAATTCAACTTCGATAGCCGTCCCCTGTTTCCTGTATTTATAGGACAGGTCTTCTAAAATGAGCACGAAAAGCTTAACGATTTCTTTCCTGCAGAAAGGAATGCTGCTGAAATTGTTGCTGGGATACCATAACTGGTTCAGGATATGTACCTGCTGGTCATTAAGGTTTAACTGTTTTTGATATTCGTCACCCAACTTATCTAGCTGCATGGTACCGTTGTATCCAGGATTTGAAAACGGGATCCGTTCACCGGCACCGGTAACGTCGATTATGGATAGTTCCATTTATGTTAATGATGAAGAGTCCTTAATTTAGCGTCTGACAATTGTAGAAAGATAAAAGCGTCCTACATTACCATAGCCACTAATATAGCCAAATTCTGCCCGGATTTCCAAATCAAATCAGCTATTATTTACCCTCACAATGTAGCTCTAAACCAGCTATCAGAATGAGCAGCTGAAATACTATTGATTGTTATTGTTACTTACGAGCCAATTGAATATGCTAAGACAGTTATTTCCATTGTAAATACACTAGCTGATTGGGGGAATAATCACAGAAATAAATTACAGAATGACTTTCATTTGTAAAGGAATCAAAATGAACAGAACTTTATTTAATAATGCCCATCATCATTCTTCATAAGAGCATAATTAATGTCCGTTTAAGGTTCTGAATGATTAATGTGCTTTTATTCCTGCCGTAATATGGCCAACTGCAGGTTTAGATTCCCTATTGCAATTGTGTATAACCAATCCTAAAAATCCTGTTCCAAAAAAAAGAGACAGAACTCCGTTCTGCCTCTCTACCTCAAACTAAACATTACCTAATCAATAATGTAAATGTTTTTATTATGCTAATTTCTTACCCGTCTTGATAAATAAATTCGCTATTTTCTTCACATCAGAACCTGTCAAGAATTCATCGAAACATTCTGCTGCGTGAGACTGTGTAACTGCTGTACCATTAATACCTGTAATCTGAACGCCAGCCTGAGTTGTATTTTGCTCTCCTGCATAAACTGCGTCTACTGCCGAAACACCAGTATCATTACCATTTGAAGTGTAAGCGATCCAAGGCTTTAACGCAGATGCACCTGATACATTCGCAGCCACCATTTGGCGGATATGTGATGCGTGACGAGCCTCTACAGAGTGAATTTGTAAAGCAGTTGTCAATACTGGCATACCTTTCAAAATTGGTGCCTGACCTTTGTAAGCCCTAACACCTGTATCTTCAAAAGCCAATGCTACTTTTAAAAATGTTTGATAATTGGTATCCACGTCTGCAAAACCACCACCGGCTGTAAAATCAAAATCAGCATATACATATTGATCAGCACCACTGATGTTCAAAGCACCTTTCAATAAATCTACGTGTGCACGTTCATGGTTACGAATGGTTGTGATTGCTTGTCTTGCAGGTCCGTCAGGGATATAAGTAGAATTGGCCAATGTTAAGGCATGGTTATAATAATTATATTCCAGGTATTCTAATGCTAAAGCAAAATTTAATACATCATTAACAGAAGATGGATTAGTTTGTCCATAAGCTTTTTGAAATAATGAACCCATTGCTAATGGTAATGCAGCCATAGAAATTTTCTTTCCAACATTGAAAAAATCTTTCATTGCACTGCGTCGCGGACTTAATCTTTCATAGATCTCTCCATCCACTTTTTCTATTTGGTCTAATATATTTAAGATATTCATGATTGCTGAGTTTTAAAGATTAAAGGTTAATTACGTTAATTTTTGTTTTGATATATTTTCCGGCCGCGGCTAACACTTTATCTGGCGTAAGTGCCCCGTCTAATCCACCAGCAACGTTAGCACCTAATGAAGTCAATTCATTTAAATTTGCAAAACTTCCATTAGAAATGATGTCTCTGATATAAGCGGCGTGACGTGCTTCTACCGATACGATTTTACCTGCCGCTACCAGGTAAGCGTCTGTTGTAATCCGTACACCAGCACCGTTATACGCGGCTACACCTAAATCTTCAAATGTCATTGCTGCACCCAAAACGCTGCTAGCACTTGTGAAATCAATAGAAGAGAAATCTACTTCAAGGCTTCCAATCGCAGCTGTACTTAATACATTTTTCAAAAACTCTCTGTGTGCAATTTCGTGGAATTGAATATCCTGGAAATAAGCTTTTTGAGCAGTAGTGAATGACGATGGTGGTGCAGATGCCACTTTAACATAAAATGCAGCTTCCAGTTGTTCTAATGCATAAGCATAATTTAAAACACCAATTTCATTTTTAAAATCTAAGGTCGCCCCAGTCATTACGTTTTCAACACCACGGTCTTTTCTACAACCGGCCGCAACCAAGGCAATACCAGCTGCACTTGCTCCGGCATACTGAAGAAAAGATCTTCTGCCTAGTGAGCCTTTAAATAAACTTTCTTCCTGAAGTTCACTTTTTGTTTCTAGTTCATTGTTTTTCATAGTCATCTATGTTTTAGGTTTTTGAATTCGTTTGATGATACATACGTGACAATTAATCCGCTGGTTTTTCATTTTTGATTTTTTTTTATTAAGTGATTTTAATACATTCACCAACCTATAGCTATGATTACACTAAAAGCCATTATTGTTGATGATGAAGAGTTCGCACGATCGTCGTTATTTTTTTTATTACAACAAAATTGTCCGCAGGTAGAAATCACAGGAATCGCTAAATCGGTAGCCGAGGCCAGGGAATTTTTAGCCCATCATCCCATCAATCTCATTTTTCTGGATATTGCGATGCCGGGTGGTAATGGTTTTGAACTCATTCCTGATGCCCAAAAACACCATGCTGCAGTAATTTTCACCACCGCATATGATCAGTATGCCTTAAAGGCTATTAAGGCAAATGCACTGGATTACCTGTTGAAGCCCATCGACATTGATGAATTAAAAATAGCTGTTGATAAAGTTGCCGAATACCTCAAACGTTTTCAAAACCAGAATGAAATTGATGAACGGATTTCTAATCTGGCCTCAACCCTCAACAATAAATCTGAAATTAAAAAGTTAACCCTACCCTACGGACAGGGCTTTAAAATGGTTGATGTTGATGATATCATTTATATTGAGGCAGACAGCAACTATTCTGTACTTCATTTTGCCGATCAGGATAAAATTACCGTTTCGAAAGTTTTAAGGGAGTTTGAAGAACTTCTTCCTTCTGATCAGTTTGTACGCATCCATAAATCGAGTATTATTAACCTCAATCATTTAAAAGAATATAATTCTAAAAACGGATTGCAGGTTTTCTTAAAAAACGGAGAGAGCATTAATATATCAAGAAGAAGAGCAAGCGATTTTTTTGAGAAAATTAAACTTTTTATCAAGGCTGGAAGTGATAACTAATTTCCTTTCAACACTATTAAAAGCAGATCAAATGGTTAAGAAAATGCAGGTTTTTCATCATTATTCTTTCATTTTTGTCTTGCTGTTGTTGCTTTTGCAGCCTGCTGATCTATTTTCTCAAACAACCTACCTGCCACATTATACTTCGAAAAACGGCCTGGCCAGTAATAATTGCTATTATATTCTGCAAGATAAAAAAGGCTTCATCTGGATTGCTACCGACAATGGGGTTAGTCGCTTTGATGGAACCAACTTTCAAAATTTCACCATTGAAGACGGCTTGCCTGATACACAGATCCTGCAGATGAAGGAAGACAAAAGTGGCCGGCTATGGTTCTTTTCACTAAACGGGCAACTCAGTTATTTAAAGGATGGTAAATTTTATAATAAAAATAATGACCAGCTGCTCAGAAAACTTAATTTCAATACCGTAATTGTATCTTTTCTGATTGACAGAAGCGGAAAAATATGGCTGGGTACCAACTCCAATTTAATTGTTTGCTGGGATGGAAAAATGATCAGAAAGTACATTTCTCCTAACCCTGATGATAAATTTATCAATGCTTTTATTCATGAAGACGAACAGGGAAATATCCTGGCCTATAGTGATTTAAGCGTTCAACGGTTTAATGGCAAAACATTTTCAATCCTCCGGTCAAAAGTACGCCCCATTTCCTATATGACGGCCTGTAACATGCCTGACCAATCTCTCATTTATCTTGATCAGGAAGGACTTAAAATGTTAAAATCAGGCAAAATAAATAACCTGATTTCCATTCCACAGAACCTGATTAAAAACATGTCTGGCTATTTTTATTATGATCAGTCATTAAAAGAAGTATGGCTGGCCAATGCGAATGGCACTTTTGCTTTGAATAAAAGCGGAAAAACAATACAATACCTTCAGGATATTGCGGTAAATCAGGTAATGAAGGATAGTAACCAGAATATGTGGTTTGCCACAACCACAGGAATTTATATGCTGCCGAATGCCAGTAACAGACTTTCCATTATAGATGCAGAATCCGGCCTGAGCAGTAATGTCATCAAGAGCATTACCAAAGACGCGAAAAACCGCTTATGGCTGGGCACTGATGACGCTGTTATTGATATTCTGAATATTCATAATTACCAGATTATGGAAGTAGGTTTAGATGATTTTAAAAAGTACAAAACCATTAAACAACTCTCCTTCGATGCACAAAATGAATCGATTTATTTTGCATCTGATTACGGAATGGGTGTTTTTAAAAACATTTATAAAAATACAGATGATGTCAGCTACCTGAAAGAAGCAAATAATTCCATGTTTGTGATTAAGCATTTTAGTTTAAGTGGAAATAATAATCACCTGGCTTTGGCATTATCATCCGGTGTTGTTTTCTTATCCGATAAAGCACGAAAATTTGAATTTAATTCACTGAAATATAAAGAAAAAGAAGATTTTTTTAAAGACAGGTCTTACCACGTTTTTTATGACCATAAAGGAAATTTATGGTTTTCGAATATTAATGGTTTATCTGAGTTTTCGAATGGCCGCCTGATTAAACATTATGAACATGAACCGCTTTTAACCAAACGGATTAATGATATCCAGCAACTGGCTGACGGCACGCTGATTCTGGCAACAGATGGCTATGGCTTAATCTTCTATCACGAAGGCAAAATAACCAAACAGATTACCCAGGAAAATGGGTTAACCAATAACATCTGTACCAAACTTTTTATTAAAAACAACGAAATCTGGGTACTCACGAATAAAGGCGTAAACAAGATTACCAATTACCCGCAGGCCCCGGCGGTAGCCAATTTCGATTATGGGAAAGATTTGCTGAGTGATGACATCAATAGCTTATTTATTGATGATAGTACCGCCTATTTTGCTACAAATAAAGGGCTGATATTATTTAAATACAACAATAAAAATATTAGCAGGAATTTACCAAAGGTTTACGTTACCTCTGTAATCAAAGATAATGAACGCTTACCTATTGATAAGGAAAACTTCACCTTCGAAAGCGGAAACAGTACTATCCTATTTACTTTTAGCGCTGTAGATTTTACCACCAGCGATATTACCTATCGCTATCGCTTAAACGATCATTCTGCCTGGTTGGAAACCAGAACCAGAAGGTTAGATTTTTCATCCCTGCAATCCGGAGATTATGTTTTCGAAGTATGTGCAAAAAGCCAAAACGGAAACTGGGGCCCGTCAGCCAAGATCGCTTTTACGATTAAAAAGCAATTCTGGCAAAGCCTATGGTTCCTGTCAGTTCTGATTTTATTAGTGGCTTATATTTTTTACAAGGTGGCTGTTTACATTACCCGCAAGCAGAAAGATAAAGAACAGGAACAATTACTCCTGAAAAATAAAGTGCTAATGCTCGAACAACAGGCACTTCAGGCGATGATGAATCCGCATTTTGTTTTCAATGTAATGAACTCCATCCAGCATTACATCAATACGCAAAATACGGCATCAGCAAATAAAGTACTAACTGGTTTTGCACGCCTGATCAGAAAAAATCTGGAAATTTGTACCAAAAGCTATATCTCACTGGAAGAAGAGCTCGAATACCTTAATCTTTACCTGAAACTGGAAAAAAACCGTTTTGGGGATAAACTACATTATATTTTTTCAATTGACCCGGAAATAGACCTTGGCGATACTTTTATTCCCTCCATGCTGTTGCAGCCTTATGTAGAAAATGCTATCTGGCATGGTATTATGCCAAAGGAAACGGAAGGCCAAATCCAGATCAACATTAAAATGCTTGATTCCTTTTATCTGAACATCGAAATTATAGACGATGGTATTGGAATCGAAAACTCTTTAAAAAATAAAAAGGATACCCATATCAGTAAAGGTATGCAACTGACGAAAGAACGATTGAACCTGTTGGCGCAGATTGAAGCAAAACCTATACACTTAAATGTGCACCAAAACGCTATAAATGGTACAACCGTGTCAATTTCCATATCGCTAAAATAATAATTTACCGTTTACTCAATTATTAATACCACTCACTAAATAGAACTTCCCGGGATCATGGTTTAGCCTTAAACTTGTGTTAGAAATAAACGATAGTGTTTATCAAAGACGTTCTTATAGGATTGATATAGATATTTAATAACCTAACCTAAAGCTATATCTTAATTCAGGTTTCATTTGTGTGTTGAAAGCGGTCTTGTTTTTTAAAAAGCGAGACCGCTTTTTTTATGCCTGAAAATTATATTTTTGTATATGCTCCAGCAAGACATTAGCAAACACATTGAAGCCCTTATTTTTTCTTCTGTTCAGAGTATCAGTATCCAGGAGATTAATCTGGCTTTAAATTCGGTATTACAAGAGGAATATACTGAAACGTATATCCTGGAGTGTATAACGATGATTGAGGAGAAATATAATCAGGATGAATTTGCGATTGAACTGGTAAATTTAAACAATGGATACCAGTTTCTCACTAAAAAGGATTTTCATGAAACCGTTAATCAGCTTCAGTTACACCGTTCCAAGAAAAAATTAAGTCAGGCCGCTATGGAAACCCTGGCAATTATTGCTTATCGCCAACCCATTACCAAGCTGGAAATCGAACAAATCAGAGGTGTAAATTCAGATTATTCTGTGCAGCGTTTGCTGGAAAAAGAACTCATCAGCATGGAAGGAAAAGCGGAAACGCCCGGCCGTCCAATTCTTTACCGGACCAGTTCATTATTCATGGATTATTTTGGTTTAAACCATTTAAACCAACTTCCACGGTTAAAAGATATCGCAAAAGATGAAAATGCAGTCGGTGAAAACATAGAGTAAAATAATTTAATTTCTTTGCTGTCAGATTGTTATTAAAAAAGTTTTTTTTTGTATTTTTAAACTATAAAATCAATCTTTATTTTTGTGTTATGAAAGCGCCAAAGAAACTCCCAAACAAGCCAACTACTAAAAAACAGGTAGACGAAGATGACGATCTTGAAGATGACGACATTCAAACAAAGAAAGTAAAGTCTCATGATGAGGATGAAGATGATTTTGATGTTCCATTAGATGACCTGGACAATTTTGACAACTTTGATGATGATGATGACGATTATTAATATTTAAAAAATGATATATTTGAAAAAGCATCCTGCCTGTTGGTTGGATGCTTTTTAATTTTAAAAACATTTCATGCAAATTATACAGGTAAATAATTCAGCCCTTAAAAAAGATTTCTTAGACGTTCCGAAAGTGCTTTACAAAAATGATAAGAATTGGATCTGTCCTTTAGATAGTGAAGTTGAAAATGTTTTTGATCCGCAGAAAAATGTTTTTTTCACCCATGGTAAATGTACCAGATGGGTTTTAAAGGATGAGTCAGGAAAACTGATTGGTCGAGTGGCTGCCTTTATCAATGAAAAAAAAGCATTTCAATATGACCAGCCAACAGGTGGAATGGGCTTCTTTGAATGCATTGATGATCAGCAGGCTGCTTTTTTGTTATTTGATACCGCAAAAGCCTGGTTAATGGAAAATGGGATGAAAGCCATGGACGGACCAATTAACTTCGGAGAAAATGATTCTTTCTGGGGCTTACTGGTGGAAGGTTTTACTCCTCCTTCTTTTGGAATGAATTATAATTTCCCATATTATAAAAAGTTTTTTGATGCCTATGGTTTTACAACAGCATACGAACAACTGACCAATCACATCAATTTAACCGTTCCTTTTCCGGAGCGATTCACCAAAATTGCAAATTGGGTAAGAAATAAACCAGGTTACACTTTTGAATATTTCAGTAAGGCAAATGCTGAGAAATACATTAATGATCTGATGGAAATCTATAATGACGGCTGGCAAGACTTTGAAAATTTTGTCCCCATTAAAAAAGAAACATTAGAGGCGAGTTTTAAAAGCATGGAACCTATCATGGATGAACATTTGATCCAGTTCGCCTATTTTAACGGGGAGCCTGCTTCTTTTGTGGTATTAATTCCGGATGCAAACCAAATGATTAAGGGTTTTGACGGGAAACTGGGTTTGATTGAAAAACTAAAATTTGCTTACCGCAGATGGGTTGGGGTAACCAGGATGCGTGCCATTGTAATGGGAACCAAACCCAAATTTCAGAAACATGGCTTAGAATCGGTTTTATTCATCAGATTAGGAGAATACGTACTGCCTAAAAACCAATATAAAGAACTAGAATTAAGCTGGGTGGGAGATTTCAACGCGCAAATGATTGCCATCCATAAAGCTACAGGTGCTACTTTTGGCAAGAAGCATTTAACCATGCAAAAGGTTTTTAATAAACAGGATTAAAGATCAAGGAACAATGAGTAAGGAGCAAATTAAGCCGTAATATCTTTACTCCTTGCTCATTGTTCCTTATGCTTCAATTCACATTCCCAATTTATCATACAAGTCGATGACCTTCTTGCGAAGTTTATTGATTTCCTCGTCTTTTGCTGCCAGTTGCTCGCGTAATTCATTTGAATTGACAGATGATGAACCCTGATCTACGGTTTCACCAGTCAATAACATCATTACAGGCACTTTAAATGTTTTGGCGATTTGCAGTAACCTGGAAATATTAAGATCCGTTTGGCCAGTTTCAATTTTGCAAAAAGCAGGAGTTGAAATATTCAGCTGTTTGGCAGCTTCTGCCTGACTTAAACCAAGTGCTACCCTACGCTTTTTAATCCGATCTCCAATGTTGTTCATGTTTTTCAAATTAGAGGTGAAATAAGAGAACCTGAATCCGTCTCCTATCTAACATCTCACGTCTTCTATCTATTTCTCCAAAGCAGCAGCCAATTCAGGCAGATCGAAACCCGCATAATTTCCTGAACTCATCATCAATAAATTACTATTTCTATAATTCAGGCTCAACAAATAATCTTTTAGTTTATTTGCATCATTAAAGAATTTAAGCTTTGGGTTAGCAAAAGCTTGCCGTACATCGTCTTCAGAAAATGGCTCCATCCTCTTCTGTTCAAAACTTTTTAAATCGATAAAAACAATGGCTTCATCCGCCTGATTCATCGCACCAGTATACTCTTTCAGGAAATCTTTATTCAGGCTGCTGAAAGTATGTAATTCTATGCAAGCAACTAATTTTCTGGCTTCAAACTGAGCTTTAACCGCATCAATAGTGGCTTTCAGTTTAGATGGTGAATGTGCAAAGTCTTTATAAACATTTGTCGATTCATCAGCAGAAATAACCTCTAATCTTTTAGCTGCGCCAGTAAAAGATGCTATCGCAGTATCAAAGTCGGCCTGGCTGATATTCAGTTCTGCACAAACCAGTTTGGCAGCATTTAAATTCATCAGGTTATGATCACCAAATATTTTTAAAGCCGTTTGCTCTGGCAATAAATAAGTAATTCCATTGTTAATTTCGTGGTCAGGAATGGCATAACCGATCTTTTTGACTTTTGCTTTCGATTGATCTACAATATTGTTCAAATCCTGATCAGCTTTGCAATAAATCAAAGTACCATTTTCTTCAATGGTATCTATAAATTTATCAAACTGAGAAGTATAATCAGCATAGGTAGGGAAAACATTAATATGATCCCAGGCTATACCACTAATTACAGCCACATTGGCCTTGTAAAGATGGAATTTTGGTCTTCTGTCAATTGGCGAAGATAAATATTCATCGCCTTCTATGATCATAACAGGTGCCTCTTCGGTCACTTTCACCATGGTTTCAAAACCAGCAAGCTGTGCGCCAACCAAATAATCAAAATCACGATTATAATAATTCAGCACATGCAGAATCATACTGGTAATGGTGGTTTTACCATGACTGCCGCCAATTACTACGCGCAACTTATTTTTGCTTTGCTCGTAAATATATTCGGGGTATGAGTAAATTTTTACGCCAAGTTCCTGAGCTTTTAACAACTCCGGGTTATCAATTCTGGCGTGCATTCCTAAAATAACGGCATCTAAATCTGCAGAAATCCGGCTTTCCTCCCAGCCCATTTCAGCAGGTAGTATGCCATATTGATCCAAACGTGATTTAGCAGGTTCGAAAATCACATCATCAGCACCTGAAATCTGATATCCTTTTTTATGTAAGGCAATGGCCAGGTTGTGCATCGCACTGCCACCAATTGCTATGAAATGTATACGCATATTAATTAATTATTGAATGAGGGAATTAGTGAATGATTGAATGGTAGTGCGTCATAAACTAAAACATTCTATCAATCACTCATTCAAAAATTCAATCATTATTTCTTTTCAAACTGAGCCGCAACCCAATCGCCATTTTGTTTGTGATCAAGATATTTAATGCCATACTTGGCACATTCAGCGGTAATCATGCTTAAGTCGGGTTCCAGGTAAAAGCCACTAAAGAAAATTTTTCCTTCAGCTTTCAATACTTCTGCATAACGATGGATCTGATCAAGCAAAATATTTCTGTTGATATTTGCAAAAATGACATCATATGTTTCATCCGGAATCACTTCTTTACTGCCGCAAAGTGCTTTTAAGTTGATGACGTTATTCAAAGTAGCGTTTTCTATGGTGCTTTCATAGCAAATATCATCGTAATCAATGGCCATTAAACTTTTAACACCAAGCTTACCTGCCAGGATAGCTAAAATTCCTGTACCACAACCCATATCAAGAATATTTTTGTCGAGCAGATCGGCAGATAAAATATACTGTATCATCATGGTTGTGGTTTGATGGTGACCAGTTCCAAAAGCCATTTTCGGATCAATGATTATCTCATACGGATAGGATGGTTTCGGCTCATGAAAAGTTGCCCGCACATAACAAACGTCATCAATAATCAGCGGACTGAAGTTTTTTTCCCATTCGGCATTCCAATTCTCATCTGCCACATCTTCTAAAATGTATGTGGTCGCAAAATCGTCAGCATACCCGCCAAGCAAATCTTTTAATTCTTGCTCGTTGAAGTTATCTTTAATGACGAAGGCCGTAAAACCACCCTCACTGTCTTCGAAAGTATCAAAACCTAAATCAGCAAGATCACTGATGAGTAGATCTTGCTGAAATTCTTCAATACTATTGAATTTAAATATTGCTTTTATATATTGCATCTAGCTGTTTAATGCTTTAATAATGTCTGTAAAATCGCGTGATTTCAAAGATGCACCACCTATCAAACCACCATCGATATCCTTTTGTGAAAATAAACTTGCAGCATTCCCCGGGTTGCAACTTCCTCCGTAAAGAATGGTCGTATCATCTGCGGTGTTAAAACCATAGTTGGCTTCAATTTCTGAACGGATAAATGCATGAATATCCTGTGCTTGTTCTGGTGAAGCGGTTAAACCTGTACCAATGGCCCAAACCGGTTCATAAGCAATAACAATTTTAGCGAAATCAGTATCGCTTAAACTAAATATACCTTCAACTAATTGCTTTTTCAATACTTCATAATAACTTCCGTTGTTACGTTCATCTAAAGTTTCGCCGATACAGAAAATTGGTGTTAAGCCATTGGCTAAAGCCACCTTAGTTTTTTCAGCCAGTAAAGCATCACTTTCTGCAAAATACTGCCTGCGCTCTGAGTGACCTAAAATAACATATTCTGCCCCAACAGACTTTACCATCTTAGCGGATGTTTCGCCGGTATAAGCACCATTTTCCTTATCACTGATATTTTGAGCCCCAACTTTAACATCATTTCCACCCAACTTTACCAGGCTGTTTAAATGAATAAAAGGTGAGCAAATAATAGCAATTTGATCGCCTTTGCGCTCATCTTTAACCATATTTACAATTTCACTAAATAACGAAACACCTTCATTATAGTCTAAATTCATTTTCCAGTTACCGGCTACTATTTGTTTTCTCATTGTATTTAATTTATTGGTTTGAAGATCCCATTAAAAAGATCATATTAATATTAATAGTTTCTATGAGCGGATGTTAATTCAAAAACTCTCGTTAAAATATCTTTTTCTATGCTACCAAAGGGCAAAGATTTCCTTGCAAACACTTTTTCTGCAGTTTCGAACATTTTTTCTAATTTATAAGATTCGAAGCAATTTCCGCCACCCCAGCTAAAATCAGGGATATGATTTGGAGGAAGGCCGGCTCCGAAAACATTGGCACTTACGCCAACTACGGTTCCTGTATTAAACATGGTGTTGATGCCACTCTTGGAATGATCAGCCATGATCAAACCGCAAAATTGAAGCTGTGTATTTCGCATAGATTGGCTTTCATAATCATAAAGTTTCACTTCTGCGTAATTATTTTTGAGGTTGGAGTTATTGGTATCAGCACCGATATTGCACCATTCGCCCAATACAGAATTACCTAAATAGCCCTCATGGCCTTTTGCCGAGTTTCCCCAAATCACTGAATTATTAATTTCACCACCAGCACGGCTATTGGGGCCGATCGTTGTTCCTGAATAGATCTTCGCGCCCATTTTGATGGATGAATTTTCACAAAGTGCAAAAGAACCGCGGATAAGGCTTCCTTCCCAGATTTCAGCATTCTTGCCCATGTAAATCGGGCCATAAGTGGTATTCAGCACACTGCATTCAACTTTCGCCCCTTCTTCTAAAAAGATATCATGGCCTATTAATTGATTGGTACTGCTGATTGCCGCTGAACTCCGTCCTTTAGTTAACAACTCAAAGTCTTTTCTGATCTCCGTTGGATTATTTGAAAAAATCTGTTCCGGATAGGTCATTTTTAAAAATTTCGAATTAAATTCGATAGGTTTTAACTGATGTCGGGCCTGCTGATAAGTGAAGACATCACTGGAATTAAAAGCAAGAACGATATCACCAGCTAAAAGGATCTCACCGTTTTTAAGTGCTGCTATAGATTGAAGTAAATCTTCATCCGGACATAAGGCACCATTGATATATAAAGAAGCTTCAACCGAAGCAAATTTTGCAGTTAAATAGTTTTGAGTGATAAAACCATAATCGGCTTTCAGGTACTTTCCCCATTTTTCGGCAATGGTTAAAATACCAATGCGCAAATCGGCCACGGGCCGGGTAAAGGTTAGCGGACGTAAAGACATCCAGCTGGCATCATCAAATAAATTGATTGTCATAAGCAGCAAAAATAAAAAAAGTCCCGATGCTTTTGGCAAAGGGACTTCAAAAAATGCTTTTTGTTGCTAAAATTATTTCTTAGCGTAACGGTTTTTGAATTTATCGATACGTCCTGCTGTATCAACCAATTTCATTTTACCGGTATAGAAAGGGTGTGAAGTATGAGAAATCTCTAATTTATAAAGAGGATACTCGTTACCATCTTCCCATTTAATTGTTTCTTTAGTATCTACGCAAGATTTTGTTAAGAAAGCATATTCGTTAGACATGTCTTTAAAAACAACTGGTCTGTAGCTTGTTGGGTGCAAATCTTTTTTCATCGTGTTTTTTAATTTTCTTTTAATTGTGATGAAGCTATCTCGCTAATGCTTCGATGGTTTCATTTGAATATTATTTTAAGTTATTTGTGTGAAAGCATCAAGAACATTTTTGCAATTTGCTGGCAACAACGCTTATGACAATTTCTATTAATCTTTCTACTTCTATTTTAGAGGATGCAAATATCCTAATTTTATTTTTGATTTACAAGCCAAAATTGAGAATTTTAATTTATAGGCCCATCCCTTACAGAGAACACGATAATTATCTTTGATAGAAGCAATGCCAACTCCTTAACTATTAACTCATCAGGCTACAAACTTAAACTTTTTTGAATTCAAAATTGTTTATCCAATATTTAAAAAATATAACTAAATTTGAAATATGAGAAAAGACGGCGCATTTGATGGCATTATCCACTCAAATAGTAGTGGGAAGCTTTATATTAAAAGTCCTGATTTTTTTGCACAGCCACGCATTAAAGAAATGGTTGGCGCATTAATGGAATCCAGTATTTTTAAAAAAATAGAAAAAGATAAAAATAAGAAATAACCTGTAGATGCCTTTTAACCTGCTTTTGTTTCCGCTTGTGGGTGGCTACTATATTCTAATCAGGTTTAGATACCTCCGTTATATCCAATACCGGCTTGAGAGTCAGCGTGTATTACTAAATTCTGCTATTGCCGGCATCATGCTATTAGCTGTGTGTTTTCTGTTACGAACACTATTCATCGCAATATTTCCTGAAACAGTTGCTTATTTAAGCACATTATTACCCATTCGTACACCATATTTTGGTACCACCAGTATGTCATTGTTTGTTGCGGTAGGTGCAACTGAGTTTGCCAACCTGTTTATTAACCGGCTTGACGCGATCAAAAAGGCCATATTTACCTCAGGCAATGAATTTGAACTTTTATTGAGTTCATCCTTTTTTGATGCACACCTTTTACAATTTACGATGGATAGTGGTAAATTTTATATTGGCTGGGTGAAAGAGTTACCAAAACCCTTTACTACCAGTTATATCCGCATTACGCCCGCCTTTAGCGGTTACAGAAACAATGATAAAGAACTCGTTTTTACCACTCAGTATTTAACCGTTTACGCCAGTTATATTGAAGATGGTTCTGTTGCCAACACCAATGAACTGAAAACTGATCTCGTACTTAAAGCGGATAAAATCAATTCCGTTTCATTTTTTGATATGGATATGTACAACCGGTTTAATCCTGTACAGGAGTAATACTTAAGCTAATTCTTTCGGCTATATTTTTCCCAGGTTTCTACCTTGGCTTTTTGCCTCGCCATGTAGGTGTCCGCTATTACCTCTGCAGCACTTGAACCTTCAACCGTTTCCAGCAATTCTTTTAATTTATACTGATCTACATCTGCTTTATAAAGGATTTGAATCAGTTTTGGAAAATCGTTATCGATCAGGTAAGCGAATGCATCAATCAGCACATTGCGCAATTCCTCTTCAGATAAACGCTCTTCGATATCAAAATCTTTGCTGATGATTTTAAGAATAGACATTTTTTTTGATCGTTTTTTCGTATTAGTTGATTGTTGTTTTAGCTAACTGTTTATTGTCTTTCTTTCTAACCGATAGTCATTAGTTCTCTTTGCTCCTTAATCTTTGTTCCTTTATCTTTACCCCCTCACTCCTTACCCACTACACCCATTTAATTTCCTGGCAAAGCTCGATCAAAACGCCATTGGTACTTTTTGGATGAATAAAGCAGACCATTTTATTATCCGCACCTTTTTTCGGAACATCGTTTAGAAGTACAAAACCTAAGGATTTTAACCTTTCCATCTCTTCCAGAATATTATCTACTGCGAAAGCAATATGATGAATTCCTTCTCCTTTTTTCTCCAGAAATCTGGCAATTGCACTATTATCATCTGTTGCCTCAAGTAGTTCTACTTTATTCTCTCCGGTTTTAAAAAATGCGGTTTTCACCTGCTCTGAATCAACTATTTCCGTTTTATAGCAGGAAGTATTCAACAGTAACTCATAGAGTGGAACGGACCTAGAAAGGTTATTTACCGCTATTCCGATATGTTCTATCTTATTCATCGTTTACAAAGGTTGGTTGAATGTAAAAATGCGGCTTTTCTCTATAACCTCATAGCTATTATTTATAATTCTTAGGAAAGTTTTTTTGTATCTTTGTATTATAATTAACAGAATAGAGATGAAACAGCCGATATATTTAGATAATAACGCCACAACACCTTTAGATCCAAGAGTGTTGGAAGCGATGCTACCTTACTTTACTGAGAAATTTGGAAATGCCGCAAGCCGTAATCACGCTTTTGGTTGGGTGGCTGAAGAAGGAGTAGATTATGCTCGTGAGCAGGTAGCCAAATTAATCGGCTGTACTGAAAAAGAAGTCATTTTTACATCAGGCGCTACTGAAGCCGATAACCTGGCGATTAAAGGTGTGTTCGAAATGTATAAAGAAAAAGGTAACCACATCATTACTGCGGTTACTGAACATAAAGCCGTATTGGATACCTGTAAGCACCTGGAGAAAAACGGTGCAAGGGTAACTTATTTAGGCGTTAAAGAAGATGGTTTAATCGACTTAGCTGAATTGGAAGCAGCGATGACTCCTGAAACTATTTTAGTTTCGATCATGTATGGAAATAATGAAATTGGCGTTATTCAGCCGGTTAAAGAAATTTCTGCTATTGCACATAAGTTTGGTGCATTATTCATGACTGATGCGACTCAAGCGGTAGGTAAAATTCCGGTTGATGTAAATGCAGATGGAATAGATTTAATGGCTTTTTCTGCGCATAAAATGTATGGTCCGAAAGGCGTTGGTGCACTTTACGTTCGTAGAAAAAACCCAAGAGTTAAAGTAACTTCACAAATGGACGGCGGTGGTCATGAGCGTGGCATGCGTTCCGGTACCTTAAATGTTCCAGGTATTGTGGGTTTAGGTAAAGCCTGTGAACTTTGCCGCTTGGAAATGGAAAGCGAAGCCATTCGTTTATCTGGCATGCGTGATCGTTTAGAGTCGACTTTAAATAAAATGGAAGAAAGTTATGTGAATGGTAATACACAACACCGTTTACCACATGTGGCTAATATTTCTTTCAAATATGTGGAAGGTGAAGGCTTAATGATGGCCATGAGCGATTTAGCGGTATCATCAGGCTCAGCCTGTACATCTGCTTCTTTAGAACCATCGTATGTATTAAAGAGCTTAGGTTTATCAGATGATTTAGCACACTCTTCTATCCGTTACGGATTAGGACGCTTTACCACTGAAGAAGAAATAGATCAGGCCATTGCAGTTACTGAAAAAGCGGTAAATCACTTAAGAGAACTTTCTCCACTTTGGGAAATGTTTAAAGAAGGAATCGATTTGAGTAAAATTGAATGGGCGGAACACTAAATCAGTTTACGATTGTAGATTGACGAATTGCGATTTGAAAGCTACAATCCAATAAAATAAAAAATTTAATAATTTACGGTGGAAGGGCAATCTAAAATCGTAAATCTAAAATCTAAAATATCATGGCATATTCAGAAAAAGTAATTGACCATTACAATAACCCACGTAACGTAGGTACACTAAATAAAGACAGTAAATTTGTCGGAACAGGATTAGTTGGCGCACCTGAGTGTGGCGACGTAATGCGTTTGCAGATTGAAGTAAGTGAAGATAATGTTATCACTGACGCTAAATTTAAAACATTTGGTTGTGGTTCTGCTATCGCATCTTCATCTCTGGCAACAGAATGGTTAAAAGGTAAAACCATTGATGAGGCTTTATCTATCGACAACATGGATATTGTTGAAGAATTGGCTTTACCTCCGGTAAAAATTCACTGCTCTGTATTAGCAGAAGATGCAATTAAATCGGCCATTAACGATTACCGTGTAAAAAATGGCTTAGAGGCAATTGTTTTAGAAAAATCACACCATTAAAATAGATGTGAGAATTCAGATTTGAGATGTGAGTATGACTTCACAAGTCTCAAATCTCAAATCTCATATCTCATATCTCAAATCTATATCATTATGATTACGATAACCGATAAAGCAAAAGATAAAATCGACCACTTAATGCAGGATTCTGAAATGGGTTCTGATTACTTTTTACGCGTTTCTGTAAAAGGTGGTGGTTGTTCTGGTTTATCTTATAATTTGGATTTCGATAACGAAGAACAAAAAGGTGATCAGTTTTTTGAAGATAGAGGAATCAAAATTGCATTGGATATGAAATCATTCCTTTATCTGGCCGGAACGGAATTAGATTTCACTGATGGCTTAAATGGAAAAGGATTTAATTTTGTAAATCCCAATGCCAGCCGCACCTGTGGTTGTGGAGAAAGTTTTTCAGTATAAATTTAACAGCAAAAAGAAAAAAGCGGCTTGAGAGATTTTTCAGGCCGCTTTCTTTGTTATTTGAGTTGGGATGGCTTACTGCTCATCGTGTTTCTTTCGATAATCGCAGTGGTTTTGCTATTAAAATCTGTAGGTTCAGAAGTATAATCGCCATCAAAGGCAACTCTGCCTTGTCCCTCTCCAATGGTAAAAGGTCCGCTGTGAGAATCGTCGATGTTTATGATGCCACCAATTCCGTTTTTAATATTACTTCCATCTTTTTCTCCAGACATTAAAAAAGCGTAAAAATTATAACCACCATTTCTGTACGCTTTTACCTTTCCGTAAACGGTAAATTTATTTCCACTTCCGCTAATGGCGGTTACGACACTGGTATCTGCTGCACCAATAAAGTTTTTGCCCAACATTTTAATACTGAAATCGCTAGTACTTTGCTCATAAAATTTAACTACGCCATCCATAAGTACATAACCAGGCGTATAGGAGTCGTTGGGTATATTACTATTTTTTATGGTGAAAGGCTTAAATAAGTAAGAGCCATCAATATTTGGGGGCGTAGTACCCTTATTGATAGTAAAACCCAGTTTGGTTAAGCTATCTACATACTGTTGAGGAATAATATCTTCTATTTTCTTAGTCAAGATATCTTCATCGCTTGGATTAATATCTTTGTTTTTGGAGCAAGCTGCAAATTGCAGCACTACACCTACTATTAAAGCAAATGCACATCCCTTGGCTACCATTGTTAAGTTTGTTGTTGTTTTCATCATGCAATTTTTAATTCTAAGTTTTTTAAAATGCCCAATTGCAACTGTAGTGCCAATAGCCATAATCTGTCTCAAATAGATTAAAAACAACTATAAACTACTATATAGATCTACCTAAAATCAGGTATTTCCATTAATTTTTAAACAAAACTGCTGTCCTTTTTTCTTATGGTCTTTTTGTAGTCGCCTTAAATTTTACATTTTTTTATTTAATTTTAGAATAGGTTTATCATACTGTTGCCATTATTAAAGCTAAAAGTATTATTATTGTTAATTATAACGAACACCAAATAACGAGCAATGCCATTAATTAATGAATTTTCAACAGTCCCTACCCTGTTGAGAAATGTTGTAAAAAACATTCATAAACCTGCGGATACTTTTTTAATCCACAAACAGGGAACTGAATGGGTTGAAATTTCATATGAAGATACCCTCAAACGCGCTGATGCCGTATCTGCATACTTTTTAAGCAAGGGTATCAAAAAAGGTGATTGCTTAGGTTTGATGATTGAAAATTCGCCAGAATATGTTTATTACGATCAGGGCATTCAGCAAATAGGCGTTGTTAATGTTTCCATTTATCCAACGCTTTCTGAACAGGAAGTTGCCTATATTATTAACGATTCAGGAATAAAAGGAATTCTTGTGGGGAATAATTTTTTATATCGAAAGGTGCTTAAGGTAGCTTCGAACTGCAAAGCCTTAAAATATATCATTCCGGTATTTAAAGATTTTGAAAAAGTGACCATCCCGGCAGATGTGAATGTTGAGGTGATTGCATTTTCAGATATTCTTGCACTTAAGCACCAGCTTACCGCCGCTGAAAAAGCAGAGATTGAACAATGCCGAAATTTGGTCGAGCCGGATGACATTTCCTCACTCATCTATACTTCCGGTACAACCGGCACGCCTAAAGGAGTTATGCTCACCCATTATAATTTTGTTAAGAATGTTGAAGTTTGCTTGCAGCAGATTCCTGTAATCGATCAAACAGAAACTTTTCTTTCTTTCCTGCCCCTATCTCATGTGTTTGAACGTACGGCTACCTATCATGTATGTTGCGCTCAAGGATGTAAAATTGCTTTTGCGCAAAGTTTAGAATTGCTGGCTAAAAATATGGGTGAAGTTCGCCCGACCGTGATGAGTTGCGTGCCCAGACTATTGGAACGCATTCATGATAAGGCCATAAAATCCGGAACTGCAGCAGGTGGTACTAAAGCTAAAATATTTACATGGGCATTAGAGACAGGAAAAAACTACCGTGTGATCAAAGAAGCAGGTAAAAGCCCGGGCTTAATTTTATCCGGGAAAAAAGCCCTTGCAGAAAAACTGGTTTTTAGTAAAATCAAGGAGAAAACCGGTGGCCGCTTAAAGTTTATGATTTCAGGTGGCGCAGCATTGCCTAAAAATGTAGGCGAATTTTTTGGCGATTTAGGTATTAAAATTTTAGAGGGTTTTGGCTTAACAGAAACTTCACCTGTTATGTCGGTTACCGAATATCACCGTCAGGTTTACGGCACTGTTGGCCGTGTGATCCCTGGCATTGAAGTTGGCATACAGGATGTAGAAACGAAAGAAATTATCAATATCCAAACGCATGATACGTTTAATGAAACATTTGATTGTGAAGAGGGAGAAGTGATTGTTCGGGGCCACTGTGTAATGAAAGGTTATTTTAATAAACCTGCAGAAACTGCCGAAGCTATAGATAAAGACATGTGGTTCCATACCGGAGATATTGGCCGGTTTTATAAAGGAAATCTTCAAATTACCGATCGCCTAAAAAACATGATTGTTAATGCCTATGGAAAAAACGTTTATCCTACACCAGTTGAAAATATTTATTTAAAAAGTCCGAAAATTGATCAGCTATTTTTAATAGGCGATAAACGTGAATTCATTACGGCAATCATTATTCCCAACAAGGAAACACTGGAAGAAACATTTAAACTAAAGCCAACTTTTTTTGAACAGCCCGAAGCTTTCATCAGTGAGAAGGAAATTATCGACTGGATGGAACTTGATATTAAGAAAATCTCCGGTGAGTTGGCAAAGTTTGAACGGATTAAAAACTTCAAAATCAAACGTAATCCATTTAATATTGATGAAGGTGAAATTACGCCTACCATGAAAGTGAAACGCCGCGTGGTAGAAAAGAAATATGCTGAAGCCATTAACGAAATGTATGAGGAAGGTATAGAGGTCGAATCATAAAAAAACAGGAATTTTATTTCATTGGCATATTTAGAAATACAGCCCCACCCGGCATTGCAACCTTATATCGATGCCTATTGGATCTCTGAAATTACAGAATGTACACTTAACCAAACCAAAATTCTTCCTGATGGCTGCGTGGACATCATTTTTAATATTGAAGATGAATACCGAACCGAAGCAGGCCGTATATTAATGAAAAGTGAAGCCATTTACCTTATAGGCACCATGATGCGCTTCAAAGAATACAAAACGATAGGTAAAGCCAAACTATTAGGTATCCGTTTTAAACCCGGAGCGTTTTCTTATTTTTTTAACCTTTCTTCATTACACGAATTTACAGATCAAAGCATTGAACTTAAAAATATTGCACTTCCTGTAATTCATCGCATCGACGAATATACAACTGCATATCTTGATCAATTTCTTCTTCATAAATTATCTCCACCTAAATATTCAATTATCCACATCATTAAAGATATACAGAATCAAAATGGCCAATCAAGAGTAGCTGATATTGCTAAGAAACACTTTACTACACCAAGGCAATTGGAAAGACACTTTAAAAATTCAGTTGGCGTAAGTCCAAAAGACTTTATCAGGCTGGTGCGCTACCAGTTTGTCAGCTCGAAAATTAAAAACAATACTTCAGGCAAGTGTTTAGCCGAACTCGCATTCGAATCTGGTTACTACGATCATGCGCATCTTACAAAAGAAATCAAAAGATTTACCGGATCGGTTCCTTCACAACTATAGATTTTGTCGCTTTTTTACAAAGTGAAATACTGGCCACGCCGTATATTTGATAAAAATAACTATGGTAAAATTTAGCTACACAATACTTTACGTTAAAAACGTATCCGAATCGATTGAGTTTTATGAAAAAGCATTCGGTTTTAAAAGAAAATTGATTACCCCCGAAAATAATTATGGCGAATTATTAAGTGGTGATACTATTATTTCATTTGCTGATGTGCAACTCGCCAGTTCAAACCTTTCGAATGGCTTTAACTTAAGTAAAAGAAATCAAAAACCATTTGGCATAGAACTGGGTTTCACAACGGAAAATGTAGAAATTGTTTTTAATCAGGCAGTGAAAATGGGCGCAACTCCACTGGAAAAAATAAAAATAAAACCCTGGGGGCAAGCAGTAGCTTATGTTCAGGATATTAATGGATTTCTGATTGAAATCTGTTCTCCTATGTCATAATAATTAGCTACCTAATAAATAACTGATTAAGACTGACAAAAGCTGGCTCATTTAATGCTATGGATAAACTAGCTTTTTTAATAAGGAGGGGTGAACCACTACCCCTCCACTATTAATCAACTAATTAACCTAATAAACTCATCAAAAATAAAGATCACAATTGGTTATTCCAAACAAATGCAACAAAATTGCTTTAAAAAATAAAAGCTGAGTTTTGGATGGTCTTAATGATTAAATTATGCAAATACCAGATAATCAGAGATAGGAAAAACTTCAAATCTGTTTATTGAGCAGCTGTATTTTCCTGAAAGTTTGATAAAACAATCCTTTTTACGTTTTTCTGCGCCAATGCTTTTCCAGCGTAAGATGGTTTGTTTGGTCCCCAAATAACTTCACTGTTATTCACACTGATGTTTCCGGTATTTTCAAAGTAAAAGCCAGCAATTGCACTTTTCACCAAACCTTCCACATTACTTGGCCGGCGGTCATAAATACCACCTGTTTCTTTCGTGGTTTTATTTATCTTCACACTCACCTGGTCGAAATGAATATTGGACACTTTATCCTGACTTTCAGCACTGATGTAAACGCCGCTTTCTCCTGTACAACGGATATTGCTGAAATAAATATTACTTACCGCTCCAACATTTCCTTTGGTTTGTCCCTTAGGTAAACGCCAGCCCGCATCTTTGTTATTGGTAGTTGCTCTCGGGTAAGCAGTAATATAAATGGGTTCAGATTTCCCCCACCAAACATCTGTAAAAAGCCTTGATTCAATAATTAAGTTTGAAAAAATAACGTCACTTACCGTTCCTTCATCTCTGTTTTGAATACCCACACCCCGATTACTGTTTACAATGTTGCAGTTATTGATCAGAACCTTACTGATCCGATCCATATTCTCTGAGCCAATTTTAATGGCACAAGAACTGGAAGTCATGGTGCAGTTACTGATTACAATATTTTCACAAGCACCATATTCCTCAAACTCACGCCTGTTTTTAAGACAAATGCAATCATCACCTGATTCGATGTGACAATTTGTGATTCTTACATTTTTACTATGATCTAAGTCTATTCCATCGCTATTTCTGATTTTGATGCTGTTCAATAAGGTAATATTAGAGATCGAAACATCATTACAACCAATGAGGTGAACGGTCCAGTAGGCTGAATTTTGAAAGGTAACGCCATCAATATTTAGCTTTTTACAATCAGTAAGCGTGAGCAGATGTGGCCTCGGGTCTACGATTTCAAAAGGCTTTAATACATAGGAGTCTTCAATTTCTGTTCCCATAAAGGATATACCATTACCATCCAAAATTCCGGTCCCGGTAATACTCACTTGTTGTAGTTTTTCGCCTCCTATCCAAATGGTTCCTTCTCCTTTATTTTCTCTGAATGCACTTTTGGTATATAATTTCTCATCCGGACTGGCAAGAATTTTTGCTCCACCTTCAATTTTTAAATCCACAAAAGATTTTAGATCGAAGGGGCCAGCAAGGAAAACATGACCGGCGGGAACCAATACCTGACCACCACCAGCAGCAGAACAGGCATCTATAGCTTTTTGAATGGCTTTGGCATCATTCGTTTTGCCATCGCCGATAGCACCATAATTTTTGATATTAAACTTTTGTTGGGCAGTGGCATGGAAGGAAATCAGCAGCGAAAAAATAATCAGGATCTTAAATTTCATTTTAGTTAAAGTTGGTTCATTTTTAAAGATTATCATTATGAGAAAGACTACCAGAACACGGTATAAAGTGCAGCCAAAATACCACAAATAATTACCGCAGCAACTGTAAAAGCAGGTGTTACTTTGAACATGCTGCGATCAATCTCAAGACCCTGTGGATTGTCTTTACTTTTGGGATCAGTTAAGGTTACCAGTACCATCAGTATCATAATAATGACAAATACCCATGACATTCTGTTCAGAAATGGAATCGGAGCGATCCATCCATCAGTTAATATGGGTAAAAATTTAAATAGCATTGACAATGGAATGGTGACAAGTGCTGCTGATAATGCGGCACGTGAAGTGGTTTTTTTCCAAAAAAAGCCAAATAGAAAAATCGCAAAGATGCCTGGAGAAATAAACCCTACGTACTCCTGAATAAACTGATAAACCTGATCAAAACTACGTAATGCCGGTGCCACAACTATTGCAATTAAGGAAGCCACCACAACCGACCACCGTCCGATGGCAACCAATCTTCTCTCAGAAGCATCTGGTTTAATAAATTTTTTATAGATATCAAGCGTAAAGATAGTCGCTATACTATTTGATTTTCCGGCAAGTGAAGCTACAATAGCGGCCGTTAACGCCGCGAAAGCCAGACCTTTTATACCCACCGGCAATAAATTCATCAATACAGGGTAAGCATGGTCTGGCTTGACAATGCCACTCGCATCAAGCATTTCCTGTTGAAAATAGCCGCGCTGATAGAGTACAAAAGCAGCAATACCTGGAATAACCACAATTACAGGAATCAGAAGTTTTAAGAATGCGGCAAAAATTAATCCACTCCGGCCTGTTTTTAAATCTGCACCCAATGCCCGTTGTACAATATATTGGTTGCATCCCCAGTAGTTCAGGTTATTGATCCAAAGTCCACCAACTAATACTGCAATGCCTGGCAATTCATGATAAAACTTATCTCCTTTAGAAAAAATCATGTGAAAGTGATCTGAAGCTTCTGATCGCAAAAGCGGAAGTGCACCCAGCACCGTTTGCGTATCCAGTTTTTCAGCAACGAGTTTCAATGCCATGTAACAGGTAATCAATCCGCCAGCCACTAAAACAATCACCTGTATCACATCTGTGTATCCTATCACCTTCATTCCGCCAAGGGTGATGATGGCAGAAAAAATCGCCAGAAATATGATGCAGGTACTAAAAGGGATTCCGGTAATGGTTTCAATGGCAATTGCACCTAGAAAAAAGATAGATGTTAGATTAACAAATACATAAACCAAAAGCCAGAAAACAGCCATTAGCGTACTTACGGTATTGTTATAGCGCTGAGACAGAAACTGCGGCATGGTATAAATCTTGTTCTTCAGGTATATGGGCAGAAAAAATACCGCTACAATAATCAATGTTGCTGCAGCCATCCATTCATAACTGGCTATAGCCAGCCCCATAGCAAAACCAGAACCAGACATCCCGATAAAATGTTCAGCCGAAATATTGGAAGCGATAATGGAAGCACCGATTGCCCACCAGGTTAATGAACCTTCTGCCAAAAAATAATCTTTCGTATCTGTCTGCTTCTTTTTCTTACTTCTGTAAACCCAATAACCGTAGGCCGATACGATAATAAAGTATATAAAAAATACGGCACAATCAAGTGCAGAGAGGTGATTCATATTAGATCCTTATATATTTGGTTTTTTCTAAAAATCAGAAAAAAATTGAATGTTAACTGCCGAATGCTTTTATTTAATTACTTAAACGTTTTCGGTTAAGCGATGATAAATTTTACTATTCAGGTATTCAGCAACTGGTAGATTCCCTTTTAATCAATGTTGATTTAAGGATAATATCCTGGTTATCACCATGGCCTTTTTTATTTAAAATTTTAAACAAACAAGTGGCAGCTTCACGCCCAATCTCAAAAGCGGGTTGTGTAATCGTTGTCAATGCGGGGTTGAGCAAGTGCGCCGTAGCCTGGTTAGAAAAACTGATAATTTTAATATCTTCCGGAATCCGGAACCGGAGTGCCTTACATGCCGTGTAGGCAGGAATGACAAACTCTTCTATTGATGAAAAAAGGGCATCTGGCTGATGCAGACTTAATAATGCGCTGATCTGATGCAGATTTTGTTCCTCATCATTTACATATTTAATAATCAAATTCGTATCCACCGTTAATCCCTTGGCTTCAAGGGCATCTTTGAAACCTGAAAACCTGGCTTTACCGGCAGGCAAATTTTCTAAACCATACAGATAAGCTATTTTTTTACAACCGCACTCAATTAAATGAACGGTTGCGTCGAATGAAATTTCATAATCATCAGTGGTCACATTGTAGGCATCAAGATTTTTATAAACCCGGTCAAAAAAAACCAAAGGTACTTTCTTAACCAGGTTTTTGTAGTAATCGCCATTGTATTCGCTGCTCGATACTGATGTTAAAATCCCATCTACCCTCCCATTCAGCAAACTATTAATGAAAGACATTTCCATTTCAATGTCTTCGTGGGTTTGATAAATCAGTACATGATGGCCATATTTTCTGACAATTTCTTCAATCCCCTTGATGGCGCGCGAAAAGAAATTATTCGCCACAAACGGAATAATTACGGCAATGGTTTTAGTTTTATTACTTCTTAAATTACTGGCTGCAGGATTTGGCGTATAGTTGAGCTGCTTGGCCAGATCCCAAACCCTGTTTTTTGTTTTTAAACTGATTTCGTAGCTATCATTAAGTGCCTTTGAAACAGTTGCAATAGAAATATTGAGTTCCTGTGCCAATCGCTTAATATTAACCTCTCCAGACATTCTTTATTATTTATGTTTTGTTTGATTTATTATTCAGATAGTTCCAAAGTCCATTCTTGAAGTGCCGAATATGAAATGAACTTATCAGGGATAACCGGCTGAATTTCATAAAAATACTAATTCCCTTAACCTTATCTGATTTCAATTACGAAAATATAAAATAATTGTCATAATAATACTTCAACCAAAACAGGAAAGACATTATTAAAACTCACTGACTATAAGCAAACTAATCATGAATTCAACAATATTTATCTAACAATTAATTTCTCCACTAGTAGGTTTAATCTGATTTTACGTAATCGTTTAAGTAAATAAAAACCCTTGATCATGAAAATTTAAGCATTCAAAAACTCAATTTTATACCATAAAAAATTTAACCAAATCATTTCTAATCTTATGGGAAACGAAAATATAGTTTCGAAGGATGATCACAATCCTTTAAAAAACCTTGATCAATGGGAAGAAGATTTATTAGTCCGTTATCCTGATCCAACCAGCATTAATGCAGATAAAAAGGAAGATCAGTTCAGAAATTATGAAGAAACTGAAAAAGATGGTGTAAAAGAATTTTACCGGTTGAACCATACTTACCAAACCTATGATTTTGTGCAGCAGAAAAAAGCTGATTATTTGAAGTTTGATAAAGAAGAAATGCCCATCTGGAGTGCTTTTGATTTCTTAAATAAACTCGTTGATGATTCTGATCCGGATACAGATTTAGATCAGATGCAGCATCTTTTACAAACTTCTGAAGCCATACGCAATGATGGGCACCCGGACTGGATGGTTTTAGTGGGATTGATCCACGATATGGGAAAAGTACTTTGCTTATATGGTGAACCACAGTGGGCAGTGGTTGGAGATACCTTTCCGGTGGGCTGTGCCTATTCAGATAAAATTGTTTATTCAGAATTTTTCAGTGCAAATCCGGATTTTAACAATCCCGTTTATCAAACCAAACTGGGTGTATATACCCAAAACTGTGGTTTGGATCAGGTGCATATGTCGTGGGGCCATGATGAATATGTATATCACATGATGAAACCATACCTTCCGGAACAGGGATTATATATGCTTCGTTACCACTCCTTTTATGCGCAGCACCGCGAAAATGCCTATGATCATCTGATGAATGAAAAAGACCATGAGCTATTTAAATGGGTAAGGTTATTTAATCCATATGATTTGTATTCCAAAAACCCGAACCAAAAAAGCTGGGAAGAGTTAAAGCCATATTATCAGGCATTAGTGGCAAAATACCTGCCTGCTACCATTAAATTTTAAGTAAAAAACAATATATACAAATAAAACAAACCATTTATGAACTTAATTTTACCCTACCATGCGCATTAAAATGATCAGCTTAAAACGTAGTAGCATATTTTTGTTGCTATTTTTCATTGGGCAGTCTTTTAATATTGCATATGCTCAATCAGAGCGAAAAATCTCTGGAAATTTATTAGACAACACTAACCAACCGATTATTGGCGCTTCAGTTTCCGTAAAAGGAACGGAAAAAGTTACCTCTACAGGAGCCGGCGGTTCATTTAGCATTTCTGCTAAAACCGGTGATAAAATCCTTTTTAGTTTTTTAGGTTACCAAACAAAAGAACTTACCGTAGGTGCACCCTCAACCTATCAGGTAATGATTACCGAATCAACCGCTTCATTAACTGATGTGGTGGTAGTAGGTTATGGTAAAAGTTCAAGAAAAGCATTAACCAGCTCTATCTCTACGGTTAAAGGTGATGATTTAAATAAAGGTGCAATTAGTGATATTGGCCAGATGTTACAAGGTAAAGTACCGGGATTAAACATTACCAGAAGTGGAGATCCAAGTCAAAATGCAGCAATCATTATGCGTGGTGCATCAACCCTTCGTGAAGGTGCGCAATCGCCATTATTTGTTATTGACGGCGTAGTTGGTGCAGATATTTCTATTCTTGCGCCAGATGATATTGCTTCAATCGATGTACTGAAAGATGCTGCCGCTGCCGCTATTTATGGTAACAGGGCTGCAAATGGTGTAATTATGGTCACCACCAAAAGAGGTGTTGCAGGTGCAACACAAATTACTTACAATGGGTACTTTGGTATTGAAAACGTATCTAATCGATATGACATGATGAATGCTGATCAATTGAAGGCATTTCTGGCAAAGAACAATTCTGCCCTTACCCCAGCAAATGATAAAGGTGCCAATACCAATTGGCAAAATGAGGTACAAAGAAGCGATGCTTTATCATATAACCATAACATCTCTTTAAGTGGAGGTACCGAAAAGACTACTTACAATGCCAGTTTAAATTATTTTAAACAAGATGGAATTATTAAAACTAGTGATTTAAATAGATTTATCGGCCGCATCGGAATTGAACAAAAAGCATTAAATGATAAGTTAAAAATTGGATTGAACATTAGCAATTCTATAACCAACGCTAATCTGGTTCCGTATCGCAATACGGTACTTTCGCAAATGCTTACCTACCTGCCAACATCGCCGGTAAAGAATGCAGATGGGTCTTATTTCGATAACTTAATCCAGACCAGTTATTACAATCCGGTTTCTATGCTTGAAAACGGTAGAGAGAACCTGAAGAATAAAAATATCTTAGGGAATTTAACTGTTAACTTAAAATTACCATTCGGCTTCTCTTACGATGTTTCAGCATCATACCAGAATAGCCAAAACGTTTACGGTGCATTTTATAATAGCATTTATACTTCCAGGTATAACAATGTTAGAAATACGCCAGAGCCACCTGCAACTCCATCCTTTGTAACCTTGGTGGGTAAAGATGGTTTGGCAGTAAGAAATGCCTATCAAAACACCAATAAAATTATAGAAACGTATTTAACCTGGAATAAAAAATTCGGCGATCACGATATTAATGCCGTGGTAGGTTATTCCTATCAGCAATCGTTAAATAATGATGGTTTTCAGGCTACCTCTACAAATTTTCCAATTAACCAGGTTAGTTATAATAATTTAAGTTTGGGGAACCCGTATGCGGTAACTGATTTTAGAGTCGATTTTAATCCAAATGTAACGTATCAGGAAATTTTGATGATTTCTGATTTTGCAAGGGTAAATTATAATTATAAAAACAAATACCTCATTCAGGGATCGATCAGAAGAGATGGGTCTAATGTATTCGGAATAAATGAAACTTGGGGCTATTATCCCTCTGTTGGTGCAGCATGGAACATTGATCAGGAAAATTTCTTTAAAAACGTAGGCGTTATCAAAACCCTTAAATTGAGAGGTAGTTATGGTATTGCCGGTAACTCGCTTGGTTTTGCCCCGTTGACTACTAAACTCATTTATGGACAGGTAGGACAATTTTATTATAACGGTTCGCCAAGAGAAGGTGCCTATGGTGCAATCCAAAATGAAAACCCTGATTTAAGATGGGAAAGAACCGCTACAACCAATCTTGGCTTAGATTTCGGACTATTTAATGGCAGATTAACCGGATCAGTAGACGTGTATGATAAAAAAACAACAGACCTGATTTTGACATTTCCTGTAGATAATAACTTGTATCCAGGGCCACTTTATACTGCCAATGTGGGTAAACTGAGTAATAAAGGGATTGAAGTGGTTTTAAACGGTACACCAGTAAGCACTGATAACTTCAGCTGGACTACCGGATTTAATCTGGCACATAATCAAAATAAAATCATCACCTTATCTGATGATAGTAGATTCAATATCGAAGATCGGCTTACCGTTTCTCCTGACGGCGCAGGACAAAGTGGTGCTACCTTGCAAATACTTAAGCCAGGCCAACCAATCGGAACTTTTTTCACTTATAAATATGCAGGTAAAAATGCCAATGGTGTTTCACAGTATTATGATGCTGCAGGAAACATAAAAACACAGAACCTGCTTAATAAAACAGACTATTATATTCTTGGAAATGCACAACCGAAAGCTTTATTGGGTTGGTCAAACAATATCAGATATAAGAATTTTGATTTAAGTGTATTTATGAGAGCGGCATTAGGCGTTAAAATTATGAACGTTACACGTGCTGATTTATTCAGACCGAGCACTGCCCAATTCACCAATATTCCTGTAGAGGTTGAAAATGAGTCAACAGCTGATTTCAACTCTTATAAATATTCAAGCAGATTTATCGAAAACGGAAGCTACCTGCGTCTGGATAATGCTACACTAGGTTACACTTTTAAGAAGGGAGTTATTCCTGGTGTAAATTCTATCCGTTTGTATACTACAGCGAATAACTTGTTTGTAATTACGGGCTATAAAGGCATCGACCCGGAGATCAACCAGGGCGGTACTGCTCCAGGGGTAGATACCAATAACTTTTATCCTAAAACCAGAACATTTTTATTCGGGTTAAACGTATCATTTAATTAAAAAATACAAAAGATGAAAAATCTTATTAAATACATAGCAGGTACAGCTTTATCTCTAAGCCTGTTAACATCTTGCCATAAACTGGATTTGAAAGTGGAAACACAGCTAACGCCTGAAACATTTCCTCAAACAGACCAACACTTTATACAGCTAACCGGTCAGGTATATGTACAGCTTCGCCAAAACTGGAGTACCGATTATTTCTTTATGCAGTCCTTAAGTACTGATGAAGCGATTATGCCGGCCAGGGGCGGTAACTGGTACGATGGTGGCGTATTTGAAAACCATCATAAGCATACCTGGAATAAGGATAACGGCCATGTGAATAGTGGCTGGTCGTGGCTTTCCGCAACCATCAGTAAAGCAAATCAAAGCTTGTTCTTACTGAAAGACGCGCCTGAATCTCAGGGAAAAACAGCAGCAGTAGCAGAAGTTAGGGCTACCAGAGCCCTGGCATTTTTCATGATGATGGATTTATGGGGCAATATTCCTGTTGTAACCACTTTCGGGCAAACAACGCCGCCTGAAACCAAATCTCGCCTGGAAGTTTTCAACTTTATTGAAACAGAACTCAAAGAAGTATTGCCTAATTTAAGTAATGTTGTTGGAGCTGCTACCTATGGCCGCCCGAATAAATATACAGCCTATGCTATTCTGGCCAAAATGTACCTGAATGCAGAAGTTTATATTAATACACCAAAATACAATGAAGCGGTAGCCATGTGCGATGCCATTATTGGTGCTTCAGGTTCTCCTTATAGTTTAGAAAGCGATTTTAAAAAGATGTTCTTTATTGATAATGGGCCGCAAATCAAAGAATTTATATTCGCAATCCCTTTCGATCCGGGTTTTAGTAATGGTACCATGATTTTTTCGCGTTACTCCATGCCTCGTTCCTTACAGAAAAAATACAGCTTAAAATTTACGCCAAGTGCACCAATGAGTACCTTGCCTGAATATTATGCTAATTTCAATGATCCTAATGATAAAAGAAATGGACAATGGATAAAGGGATTGCAGACTTATTATGATGGCTCACCGGTAACAGTACCTACCACAAAAAAAGGATATGACCAATTTTATGCAGGTTCTGATGGTTCAGTTGCACTTACCTATCAGGTGAATATCACACCTGATGTTACCCTAAGAGATGCATCAAGACCTTTTGATGCAGGAAATGATGAAATTGCCTGGAATATGGGATACAGAAATAATAAATTTTACTGTGACAGCACCTCATCCAGCAGAAACCAGAATAATGATGTACCGGTTTTCAGATATTCTGATATTTTGCTAATGAAAGCTGAAGCGATACTTCGAGGTGCATCACCTACATTAGGTCAGACTGCACTGTCTTTGGTTAATCAACTAAGAGCGGTTCGTACCACCTCACCAGCCTGGACATCAGTAACGCTGGAAGATTTATATAAAGAACGCTGCAGAGAAATGTCGTGGGAATGCTGGCACCGGAACGATATGATTCGCTTTGGGAAATATGAAGACAAATGGGGCTTTAAAACCGATGCACAAACCTTCCATCGTTTGATGCCCATTCCAGCATCAGCTATGATCTTAAACCCTAAACTGAAACAAAATCCTGGTTACAACTAAATTTAATTTTTGATAAAAGAACTTTCTCTGAAAACTATTTAGAGAAAGTTCTTCTTCATTACAGCTTATCTCAGAAAAATTACCCAAATTCATCTCTATGATTAAACGATTACTTTTCTTTTTCCCACTATTTGCCCCTGCCTTATTACAGGCACAGGTTTTAACAAAATCTCCCGCAGAAATCAATATCACAACCAAATCATTAATTAAAGAACCTGCTGCCTTAAACTTTATTGCCATGGGCGATTGGGGTCGTAATGGCGCCGATCATCAAAAACAGGTTGCTAAACAGATGGGTATGACCGCGGCTGATGTAAAAGCACAGTTTATCATCTCTACAGGTGATAATTTCTATCCCAGTGGTGTGATTAGTCCGCAGGATCCATCTTTTAAGTATTCATTTGAGGATATTTATACTGATTTTTCATTACAGTGGGACTGGTATGTAATTTTAGGTAATCATGATTATAAATCTAATCCGGACGCACAGGTAGCTTATTCAAAAATCAGCCGGAGATGGAAAATGCCCGCCCGTTACTTTGCCAAAAAATTCCCAATTAATGGCGACCTCAACAGCCAGGTTTTAGTTGCATTTATAGATACCAATCCCCTTATTCCGGAATTTTATAAAAACGCTGAGTATGGTCCTAATGTAAAAGGTCAGGATACCACTGCTCAAAAACGCTGGCTGGCTAAAACCCTGGAAGATAAAGATCCTTCTATTAAATGGAAAATAGTGGTTGGCCATCACCCCATGTATACCGGTGGTAGCAGGACAGATGGATATGACACCAAAGCCATCAGAAGTTCGCTTAAACCGATGTTGGATCGTTATGGCGTAGATGTTTATCTTACCGGTCATGAACATAGCTTGCAATACCTCAAACCAGAAGGCAAAACACATCACTTTATATCTGGTGCAGCATCTGAAAAAACTCCGGTAAAACTAATTCCAGATGCACAAATGGTGGCTTCAGAATATGGCTTCATGTTATTTTCAGTTACCAATAACCAATTACGGGTACAAGTAATTAACGATGAAGGTTATATCATCTACAATACCCTCATCAAAAAATAATAAATGGACACTTTACCAATCACCACACCAGTATTACCTGCTCAGAAAAGCAAACGGTTAATTTCACTGGATGCATTAAGGGGTTTTGACATGTTCTGGATTGTAAGTGGCGAAGGCATTTTTCATGGATTGGCAAACGGTGTAAAAGAAAAATACGGATTGGTGCAAAACCCTAAAGATTGGACCATCGCTACAAATGAGCACCTGTCTATGTTGGAGCGGATCTTGATTAATATCAGCAATCAGTTACACCATTCACCCTGGAATGGCTTTACCTTTTATGACCTTATTTTCCCGCTTTTTATTTTTATCTCGGGGGTATCCATGCCATTCTCTTATCAGAAATATTTTGACCAGAAGAAAGCAGGAAATCATTCATCAAAAGCCATCTACAAAGCTTTAATAAAGCGAACACTGATCTTAATTTTATTGGGTATCATTGTAAATGGCTTATTTAAATGGAATGGATATGAAAATACCAGGTTTGCCAGTGTACTGGCCAGAATTGGCCTATCAACATTTTTTGCAGCATTAATTTACCTCAATTTTTCACTACCTAAGCAAATCATCTGGTTTTTTTCTATTCTTATAGCCTACTATTTGATTATGGTTTACGTGCCTGTACCGCATTTTGGCGGTGGCATTTTAACCCCAGAAGGTAATCTCTCCGCCTATATAGACAGGTTATTATTACCGGGTAAATTGCACCGGGTGGTTTATGATCCTGAAGGTTTGCTCAGTACCATCCCTGCAATCTGTTCTGCAATGATGGGTATTTTTGTTGGTACTTTTATCAAGTCTGCCTCTCCTCTTTTAAATACCTCCAAAAAGCTGGCAGGTTTATTTATTGCCGGTACTTTATGCTTAATTGCTGGCTTAGTCTGGGGATTATTCTTCCCTGTCAACAAAACCATGTGGACCAGTTCTTTTGTCCTTTTTGCAGGCGGTTGGAGTATTTTACTTTTCACCATCTTCTATTACATCATTGATGTAAAGTCACTAAAAAAATGGAGTATGCCTTTTGTTTGGATAGGTACCAATTCCATTCTCATTTATATCTCTGCACATGGCCTTTTCAATTTTGAATCTACATCACAATTTCTTTTCGGAGGACTCATCAGCGATATACCAATGGCCTGGCAACAAGCGGGCTTATGGACAGGTGTTTTGCTTGTACAATTATTACTGTTAAAATTTCTTTACGATAAAAAGTGGTTCCTAAAAATCTAACATGAAATTAAAATTTATATTCGCTGCCTTACTTTTCATTCTGACTTCCCGCCAAGGTTGGTCGCAAAATGATGTTGAATCTGCTAAGCACTTAATTCAACGGGTACTACCTAAATTACAAAATTCCTTTATTACTGAAAGTATAGCTGCTAAGAACGGAATGGATGTTTTCGAAATAGAAAGCAGAAATAAGAAGATTATTTTAAGGGGAAGCAGTGGTGTAGCCCTGGCTTCTGCCTTTTATTATTACCTCACCGAATATGCGCATTGCCAAATTACCTGGAATGGCACCAATATGAATATGCCTAAAACGCTTCCGATGGTTGCAAAAAAAGTAAGAAAAGAAACACCTTACGAATATCGGTATTATTTGAACTACTGCACTTTTAATTACAGTATGAGCTGGTGGGATTGGGAAAGATGGGAAAAAGAAATCGACTGGATGGCCTTACATGGCATTAATATGCCATTGGCGATTACGGGTGAGGAATACACCTGGTATTTACTTTACAAAGAAATGGGATTTTCCGATGAAGAACTTAAAGGCTTTTTCACCGGGCCAGCTTATTTTTCGTGGTTTTGGATGGGTAATATAGATGGCTGGGGCGGTCCGCTTCCGGTATCATGGATGAAGAGCCACTTCGAATTGCAAAAGAAAATTTTAAACAGAGAACGTTCATTGGGAATGAAACCTGTATTACCGGCATTTACCGGTCATGTACCAGCGGCTTTTAAAAATAAGTTCCCTAATGCTAAACTAAAGGCTACCAACTGGACCAATGGATTTGCTGACACGTACATTCTGGATTCAGAAGATCCGATGTTTGCGATGATTGGAAAAAAATTCCTGCAAAAACAAACAGAAATGTTAGGTACCGATCACCTCTACTCTGCAGATACTTTCAATGAAAATGAGCCACCATCTGCCGAACCTGAATTTTTGAGTAAGTTAAGCGCCAGAATATATGACGGCATGTCGGCAGCAGATCCGAAAGCTGTTTGGGTAATGCAGGGATGGCTTTTTTACAGTGATAGAAAATTTTGGAAAGAGGCACAAACAGAAGCACTCTTAAAAGCTGTTCCAAATGACAAGATGATTCTGCTTGATCTGGCAACAGAAATAGAACCGGTTTGGAAACGCACAGCAGGGTTTTATGGCAAGCCCTGGATCTGGAATATGCTCCATAATTTTGGTGGAAACACTAACCTGTTTGGTAGAATGGATGTAGTGGCCACGGCTCCGGCCCAGGCCCTAAATGATCCAAAGAGTGGGAAGATGAAGGGAATTGGCCTAACGATGGAAGGCATTGAGCAAAACCCTGTTCTGTATGAACTGATGATGGAAAATACCTGGCAATCCACTCCTATTGATTTAAATACCTGGTTACCAAAATTCGTGTTCAATAGATACGGAAACAAAAACCCCAATGCCTTAAAAGCCTGGGGAATTTTAAGAAAAACAGTATATACCGTTCCTGAAAATAAATACATCAGGGATGGTGCGGAATCCATTATCCAGGCCAGGCCGACTTTTGATTCACTTACGCGCTGGGCCAAAACAACACTCAATTATAATGAGCGTGATTTATTACCAGCATGGGATGAGTTTGTAAAAGCAGCACCAACATGTAAACAAAGCGATGGTTTTCAATATGATATTGTGGATATAACCCGCCAGGTAATGGCCAATTATGCACTTTCAGTTCAAAGAAAAGTGGTTGATGCCTACCTGAACAAAGACCTTAAAAAGTTTAATGCGGAAAGCCAAAACTTTCTTCAGCTTATTACAGATATGGATAAACTACTCGCCACCAGAAAGGATTTCCTGCTTGGACCATGGGTAAGCGAAGCCAGAAAATGGGGTACGAATCCGGAAGAAAAGGCACGGTATGAATTCAACGCTAAAGACTTGATCACGCTTTGGGGCGATAAGAAAAGTCCGCTTAATGAATACGCCTGCAGGCAATGGAGCGGATTATTAAATGATTTCTATAAACCACGATGGGAACTTTTCTTTAACCGTGCAGTAAAATCATTAAATGAAAAAACAACTATAGACCTTAAAAAATTTAACGAAGAGGTAAGTGACTGGGAATGGAAATGGGTAAACCAAAGAAAAGATTATTCCGTTCAACCTATCGGTAACCCGGTAAATACTTCAATTGAAATGTACCAGAAATACCGTAAGTTAATGGCTATAGCACATCAATAACCTCATTTTCCTTTGTAATTTAACCCATTAAAAAAAGATACCGTATTGAATACCATGATAAAAAAACATCGCACTAAATACGGTATCAATATCCTTTTAATAGTTTTCTTACAGGTTATCTTGTTGAGCTATTTCTCTTATAGCCAAACGCCATCTCTTGTAAAGTATGTACAACCATTTTCAGGTACTTCAGCCAGTACCACATTGGCCAGTCAACATATCGAAGATAAAACGGAAAGGTTAGCGAATACCATACCCGCGGTTGCTCCTCCATTCGCCATGACCCAGTGGACGCCGCAAACACAGCTTACAGAAACGAAATGCCTTGCACCCTATTATTATAACAACAGGAAAATTTATGGATTCAGGGCTACACACTGGATTAGTGGTTCCTGTACACAAGATTATGGAAGTTTCACGATCATGCCCACCTCAGGCCGACTAAAAACCAGGTGGAATGAGGTGGCTGATAATTACAGCCATCAAAATGAAGTGGCTAGGCCTGATTATTACAGCATTATTTTGCCAAAACATCAGCTTAAAACCGAAATTACAGCTACCCTTCGCAGTGGCGTAATGAGGATTACCGCACTAAAAACTGACAGTGTTTATATTTTAATCAGCCCGAACAGTGATCAACATAAAGGATTTATTAAAATTGATCAGAAAAAAGGTGAAATCTCAGGTTATAATCCGGTGCACCGGATTTATCAGGGTTGGGGACAACCCACCGGCTTCAGTGGATATTTCTTTATTCAGATTAAAAGGACATTCACAGTAAGTGGCACCTATACTGAAGGAGCGGTTTCAAATCAGCCATCCATCGGCAATAAAAAAGATATTGGCGTATTCGCCGGGTTTAAACTTCAAAAGGGCGAAGAACTCGTAATTTACTCAGGAACCTCATTTACCGGCATTGCAGCGGCAAAGGCAAACCTCCAAAAAGAAATCAATTCTGCTGGTTTTGAAGCGGTAAGAAAAAACACCAAAGCAGTTTGGGAAAAATCTTTAGCGCAAGTTAAAATCAATGACAGCAATGAAAAAAAGAAGAGAATCTTTTATACGGCTTTGTATCATGCCCAGCAACATCCAAGGCTTTTTAATGATGTTGATGGCACCTATCCCCGCTTTGCAGGCAACTATCAGACAGAACAGCTAAATAAAGGCAGCTATTACGATGACTTTTCCATGTGGGATATTTACCGGGCACAATTACCGCTGGTTGAATTGCTCCATCCCAGACTGGCCAATTCTTTTGTCAATTCATTAATATTGAAGGGAAGTCAAGGCGGATGGCTTCCTATTTTCCCCTGCTGGAATAGCTATACTGCCGCCATGATCGGCGATCATAGCACGGCCTTTATTGCTTCGGCTTATCAAAAAGGGATCAGGGATTATGATGTAAAAGAAGCCTACCGTTTAATGCGGCAAAATGCTTTTGAAATGCCGGATTCTGCAGATTACCTGAATGGTAAAGGCCGACGCGGTATCAACAGCTATCTAAAATATGGCTACATTCCAATGGAAGACAGTATTCCTCATGCTTTTCACAAAAAGGAGCAGGTGAGCAGAACACTAGAATATGCTTATGATGATTATGCACTTGCCACAATAGCGAAAGACTTAGGAAAGGTAAATGATTATAATTTACTGGCCAAAAGGTCATTAAACTATCAAAATATTTTTGATAATAAGGTTGGAATGGTGAGAGGTAAATACAGCGATGGCAATTGGTACAAACCCTATCTTCCCGATCACCGTGAACCTTATATTACAGAAGGAACACCCAGGCAATACACCTTTTATGTACCTCATGATATGCCCGGATTAATCTCGCTGATGGGTGGCAAAAAAAGTTTAGAAAACGAACTGGATTCTATTTTTTTAAAGAAAGAATACTGGCACGGAAATGAACCCGGACATCAGATTCCGTTTTTATATAACTATACCTCTAATCCCTGGAAAACACAGAAACAGGTGTCCAGAATTTTGGATGAAGAATATGATGAAGGTGCAGGCGGTTTAAGTGGAAATGATGATGCAGGACAAATGTCAGCATGGTATGTATTTGCATCATTGGGATTTTACCCTGTGGATCCGGTTTCCGGGATGTATCAAATCACCAGTCCTTCTTTTAATCAAATGATCATTTCCTTCGATACAGGTAAAAAATTAAATATTAAAACGGTAAGATCAACCCAAAATGCCATTTACATTTCGAAGATTATGTTAAATGGAAAAATCCTGCGTAAAAATGAGATCACGCATCAACAATTAGTAAGTGGAGGTCTCCTGACTTTTTACCTCCGGGAAAAGCCAACATTGTCGAAATAACGGATCAGTATTATTTATGGAATCAGGTGAATGAAATATTATGATCAGGTGCGATTATATTTCCAAAATCATTACTTTTGCAAAAAATACCCGAAATGAGTATAGGATTATCAGAACAAGAAATATTACGACGTGAATCATTAAAACAATTACGTCAGTTAGGTATAGAGCCTTATCCGGCAGAGGCTTACGACATTAATGTAACTGCCGCAGATATTTTAGCAAACTACGAAAAAGATAAAACTGCTTACAAGACGGTAAGTTTAGCTGGCCGGATTATGGGCCGTAATATCATGGGTGCCGCATCCTTCGCTGAAATACAGGATTCAACGGGCCGTATTCAGGTTTATTTAAAAAGAGACGAACTTTGTCCGGATGAGGATAAAACCTTATATAATACCGTATTTAAAAAGTTATTGGATATTGGAGATTTTATCGGTGTAAAAGGCTATGTGTTTACCACCCAAACCGGAGAAATTTCTATACACGTGACCGAATTTAAGGTTTTAGCTAAATCCTTGCGCCCATTACCGATTGTAAAACGTGATGATGCCGGAAACGTATACGATGGTTTCACCAATCCTGAATTACGTTACCGCATGCGCTACGTCGATTTAACGGTAAACCCGGATTACAAACAAATCTTCATCAAACGCAGCAAGGTGATTAACTCGATGCGTAATTATTTCGATAATCAAGGCTGGATGGAAGTGGAAACACCTATTTTACAGCCCATTCACGGTGGTGCTGCCGCACGTCCTTTTGCCACACACCACAATACTTTGGATATGCCGCTCTATTTGCGTATTGCAAATGAATTGTATTTAAAGAGATTAATTGTTGCTGGTTTTGATGGTGTTTATGAATTCGGGAAAATGTTCCGTAATGAAGGAATGGACCGCACACACAATCCAGAGTATACTTCTATGGAAATTTATGTAGCCTATAAGGATTATATCTGGATGATGGCTATGGTAGAAGAATGTTTAGAAAAAGTAGCTATTGCTACCAACGGATCTGCTGTGGTTAAAGTGGGCGAAAATGACATCAACTTTGAAGGCCCATACGAGAAGCTTACCATGTATGAATCCATTCAGAAATATACCGGTATAGATGTTTCTGCCATGACGGAACATGAACTTATTCAAACCTGCAAAGATTTAGACATTGAAACTGATTCTACCATGGGTAGAGGCAAGTTAGTCGATGAAATTTTCAGTGCTAAGGTAGAGGCCAATTTAATTCAGCCAACCTTCATTACTGATTATCCTATTGAGATGACCCCGTTGGCTAAAAAACACCGTTCAGCTGAAGGTTTGGTAGAGCGTTTTGAGATATTTGTAAATGGTAAAGAAATTGGCAATGCCTATTCGGAATTAAATGATCCCATTGATCAAAGAGAACGTTTTGAGGATCAGTTAACACTTGCTGATCGTGGTGATGCTGAAGCCATGGCGATGGATGATGATTTTGTTCGTGCACTGGAATATGGGATGCCCCCTACCTCAGGTTTAGGTTTTGGTATCGATCGTATTGTGATGTTAATGACCAATCAGAGTACTATTCAGGAAGTATTGTTCTTCCCGCAAATGCGTCCGGAGAAAAAGAAAATTGAGATGACTGCTGAGGAAACAGAACTTTACTCACTGATCAATGAAGATGAGCAACATCTTTTAACAGATATTAAAAGTAAGTTAGCCAACTGGAGCAACAAGAAATGGGATACTACTTTAAAAGCATTAACTTCAAAAGGTATTTTAAAAGTGACTAAAACAGATGATGGTTTATTCCTTTCACATAAATAAACGTATACCATGAGGTAATGCATCTTAACAAAAGCATAACATAAAATTAAAAGGCTTGCTAACAACTGTTTAGCAGGCCTTTTATATATTTACGGCAATTGATAACTAAATCACTGCTATATGAATACTTCAAGTTTAGAAATTAACGAAAGAGAATATTGCATCAAACTAAGTAAAGATGCATTTGATCTAACTTTGGTACGCCAACTGATCAAGAGAATCCAGGCTGAAGCCTTATTTTTCTCCAGAACACAGCATGACGATGACGATATCTTAAGCAAAAGATCTCAGAGAGAAGAGCTGGAAGGCTATGATAATTTAGATGATAAATAAGTTAAAGGTTTCGGGTTACAAGTTCTGGTTAAAATCTCAAAACATGAGCTGAACCTGAACGTGCACCTTTTAACCTTTAACTGTTAATGATTTTAGTTTTAGTCGATATCTAAAGATCCTTCTACTGAATCATCCATTGTTTTTCCGGTTACTACAGAGGCTGCCATTTTTAAGAAAGCAACAGCAGCACCGTTTTTCGTATCCCAATAATAACCTTCAGAAGGAATAACTTTGATCAGGGTAATATTTGGATCTTCTTTTCCACCCTGAAACCAGGTTTTGAGTAGCGGAGTCCATAACTCATCTATTTTCGCCTGGTCTCTGCTGATCTCTGAAATTCCGTAAATATTCACGAAGCCAGAATGTGCGCCAGCCTGAAATAAAAGGTGCGTAAACGGATCAGATGAAATTTCATCATTTTTATGACTATCCTTTAAACTCATGAACCAAAGGTTGCCTTCGTCGTCAACCTGTTGAATGGCCATAGGCCTTACTGATAGAGGCACCCCCGTTTTGATATTGGTACAGAAAAAACAACTCTCTGCCTTCTCTGCGAGGTTTCTAAGTTTTTCAACAGCTTCTTTTCCCCCTAAATCCTGAATGTTATCTTCTTCCTGAGTATGATTAGTACTTCCTTCTTGTGATGTTGCCATAGGTATATATTTTCTATAGACTACAAAATATTTTTTGATTTGGTTTTAACTATTTCAGAAATGAACTTGAATCAAAATTTTTTACATCCCTCGCCCGTCCTCCTCATCTGGATTCAGAATCTTTTATCCGAAGGACATGTATACTCCTTTTAAAGAACAAGTAATTGCAGCAATCCGGGGATTTAGTGCCGTGAGTGAACGAACATCCAAATTCCACAGGTTAGAGATATTTCATAACAACAAACTTGTGCTAACAAGCTTTATGATATGAAATTGCAAATAGAATCCCAAATCCTTAACATCAAACACACTAAACCTCTTCCACAGAAAGCACTCTCTTAGCCAGTTTACCCACCGTTAAACCTTGCACAATAATAGAAAATACAACTACGAAATAGGTAATCCCTACCAACAAAGGCTTATACGGGCCTTCATCCATAGATAAAACCAAAGCAATGGAAACCCCTCCTCGCAAACCTCCCCAAACCAAAACCTTAATGGTACCGCTGCTAAATTTATTTTTAAACGGAATAAGCACCACCGGAATATAAATAGATAAGAACCTGGAAAACAACACAATGATGATACAACATAAACCAATTAACCAATAGTCGGTAATGTTATGAATAATCAGCAGTTCGAATCCGATAAACAGGAATAAAATGGCATTCAAAATCTCATCGATCAGTTCCCAGAATTTGTTCAGGTAATCTTTTGTAACGGCAGACATGGCGGTTCTCTTTCCATAGTTACCAATTACAATCCCAGCGGCAACCATGGTTAAAGGCCCTGAAATATGAATGGAATGGGCAATGAGGTAACCACCCATCACCACTGAAAGGGTGATTAATACCGAAACTTTATAATCATCAATTTTCCGCATGGCATTGGAAGCCCCTAAACCTAAAATAGTTCCTAAAGCAAAACCGCCCAAGGCTTCCTTAATTAATAACCATGAAATATTGGTTGCGCTGATATCAATATCACTGCCCTGTGCCAGTTGAAGGATTACAGCAAAAATCACTACAGCCACCCCGTCATTAAATAAAGATTCTCCAGCAACTTTTGTTTCCAGTGACTTACGTACATTGGCATCTTTAAGCACGCCCATTACGGCAATAGGATCAGTTGGGGAAATAAGCGCACCAAACAATAAGGAATAAATAAAAGGAATTTTAAAACCGAAGAATGGCGCAATATAAAAAACCAATGCACCGACAGCAAAGGTTGAAATCACAACACTTACCGTTGAGAATATAATCACCGGTGCCCTTTGCTCCCTTAAATCAACCAGGTTAATATGAATGGCACCGGCAAATAGCAAAAAGTTTAACATTGCTCCCATTAACACCTCCGTGAAGTCAACATCCTGAAGCAATGTAGAAAAATGATCGAAGGTTTTCGGAAATAAACTACCTGTTAAAACCAATACAATTGAACTGATCATCGCAATGATCATAATTCCGATGGTAGATGGAAGTTTGAGGTATCGGAGATTTAGATAAGAAAAAAATGATGCTAAAACAATAAGCACCGAAAAGGAGTAATATAATTCCATAATTTGATTGAGTACCGGTAAAACCCCAAAATATTAAATAATTTCGACTCGTCTAAAATTATTTTTAGATTATGACATCAATAAGCCGTTTATAGATATAAAAAAAGGAGCCAAATACATTTGGCTCCCTTAATCTTGATGTAATATCAATTAGCGATAACGAACTTGTTGTTGTTTGTCCATCATGCCCATCTGATCTTTCATTTGTTTAATCTGATCGGCCAATAACTTATTCTTATCAGCCTTTTTAGCTTCAGCAAGATAAAGTGTTGCTTCACGTTTATTACGTTTAGCCATCGCAATTCCGGCCAGGCTCAATTTAGCCAATGCAATGTTGTGATCCATCTGCATCCCTAAGCTTAAAGCTGTTTTAAAGTATTTTTCAGATTTCATTGGTGATGTTCTGCTTTCAATTAAACCCACCAATAAATTGTAATATCCATGCTGAACTTTAATTAACTGCCTTTCATAATTGGTAATCCGGTCCAAAAACATTTTTGCTTTAGGCATATTGTCTTTTCTTAAAAACCATTGTGCCAATAACATGTTTTCATTAAAGAAATAAGTTACCAATACGATTAGGCCTAATAAAATAGAAACGATGCCCCAAGGCCAGAAACCGAAAACAAATAAAGCTACTGCGCCACCCAGTAAAGCAAACCCCGCAATTAATCTGATAATATTTGGCATAAATTTTATTCTAATTATTTTTTTTGCAAATATCGTTTTTAAATGGCAGAAATTAGTTTTTAAAATAATAATTTCATTAAAAATTTCACTCATACAACAATTCTCCTCTTAAACATGAAAAAACTCTTCACTATTATATTAATCATATCCGCCATGAATGTTTCCGCACAAGAAATAAATAAAAAAATACATGATCAGGTTCACAATAAAGATATTCTGATTAATGCCTGCACCCGGGATGGCATGGTTACGTTTCCGGAATTTAAAGAGATGTACGAACCATTGTATGCAGCATATACCCCGGACGCTGCTACCATGATTGAATTAAAAAAGCTGGTTAAAAAGGAAAAAATAAAAATCGTTTTTGGTACCTGGTGTGGAGACAGTAAAGTAAATGTTCCAAACTTTTTGAAGATCATGGATGCGTTACATGTTAAAGAAAAGAATATTGAATTTATTGCGGTTGACGGAAATAAGAAAGCTGAAAATGGAATCATAGATGGTTTGGATATTAAAATGGTTCCTACATTTATTATTTATGATCAAAAAGGAATAGAATTGGGCAGAATTGTTGAAGGTCCGAAAACAACACTCGAAGGAGATTTATTGGCTATTTACAAAAAGAAATCATAAACCATTTCAATCTGATTGGAGTTAATATCTTACTTAGATCAGCCTAAATTTAACTAATATATACATTATGTCTGCTGCATTAGAAACCGGTTGGTTAGCCGTTTTAGATCAAGAGTTTGAGAAAGATTACATGAAAAATCTAAAATCTTTTTTAAAGGAAGAAAAGGAAAAAGGTGCAACGGTTTATCCGAAAGGTCAGGATATTTTTAGGGCTATGAATACCACTCCTTTTGACCAGGTTAAAGTGGTTATCTTAGGTCAGGATCCCTATCATGGAGTTGGTCAGGCGCACGGCCTCTCATTTTCTGTACAACGCGGCATGACCATCCCACCTTCCCTAAAAAACATTTACAAAGAATTAGAAACTGATATTGAGGGCTTTAAATCACCACCACACGGAAACTTAATGCATTGGGCAGAACAAGGTGTATTGCTCTTAAATGCCACACTGACTGTTCGTGCCGCCGAAGCCGGTTCACATCAGAATCGCGGATGGGAGATCTTTACCGATAAGATTATAAAATCCCTTTCTGAAAAGCGTAAACACCTTGTTTTTTTACTTTGGGGAAAATATGCGCAGCAAAAAGCTTCCTTAATCGATCAGAAAAAACACTATGTGCTCACTGCGGCTCACCCTTCTCCTTTTTCTGCTTATAATGGTTTCTTTGGATCAAAACATTTTTCAAAGGCAAATCAGTTGCTGATCCAAAATAACTTAACACCTATTGACTGGAAATTGCCGGCTTAATGAACGCTTATTTTATTAGTGGTTTAGGTGCCGATAAAAGAATTTTCTCCAAAATTAAACTTGATGAACGGATTCGTATCATTCATGTAGATTGGATCGTGCCATTAAAAAGAGAATCACTTCCAGATTATGCAAAACGATTGAGTGAAATTATAGACATCTCATCACCATTTATACTGGTTGGCGTTTCATTTGGAGGAATGATCGCTGTTGAAATTTCAAAGATTTTAAAGCCTTTAATGACAATAGCCATATCAAGTACAATATTAAGTAACGAATTACCTTTTCTTTACAGATTGGCTGGCAAACTCCATTTGATAAGATTAATTCCACCAAACCTAATGAAGTCGTCAAACAAATTCAGTCAAAACTTCTTTTTTGGTATTAAATCTACTGAAGAAAAAAACTTATTAACCAAAATTATACAAGATACCGACCCTGTATTTTTAAAATGGGCAATCGCCAGTATTATAACCTGGAAAAACGATATTAGACCAGATAATCTGATTCAAATTCATGGTAATCATGATCGAATTTTGTATTCTAAAAGTGCCATGGTTGATTTCACAATTGAATATGGAACACATTTTATGGTTTATCAAAACGCGAAGGGAGATTTCAGAAATCATCAATAAACTAATCTCGGAGTTCCTTTAATTGATTTTGTCAATAAGAGGAGGAACGACGAAGATATCTGTTTTCAAAAATTAGATTGCTTCACTCCATTTGCTAAGCCATACCCTTCGGTTCGCAATGACGACCAGCCGTATTATTAAGTTGCTTCGCTTAATGATTGGCAATTAAGTTTTTGGAGTTAATATTCCAAAGGCACAATAGGTTCCTTCTTTGTAGTCGACATGATCATCATTGTTTGAAAAGTTTTAACTACAGAAATTTTACTAATCTTCTCCATAATTAAACGCTCATACGATTTGATATCCTTCACGTAAACTTTCAAAAGAAAATCTGCCTGACCGGTAACGTGATGGCATTCTGTAATTTCCTTAATCTGATTCACTTCATCCAAAAAGATTTGAATCGTATTATTTTTATGAAAATCCAGTTGGATCTGAATAAAAGTTTTAATACCTAAACCAAGTTTCTCTTCATCTACCAGGGCATGATAGCTTTTGATAAAACCAGCCGTTTCCAATTTACGAACGCGTTCTAGTGTTGGCGCTGGAGACAATCCGATTTCCTGAGATAGTAGCAAATTCGTAATGCGGCCGTTCTCTTGTAAAATTCTTAAAATTTTAAAATCAATTTTATCTAATTCTGAAGCCATATAAATTCAAAGGTATTGAGAACACAAACATAACCAAATTAAATTCTAAATTTTAACATAATTTATCTAATAAATTTTAATAAATTATTTTTAGATTTACCTAAAAATATAATTAGATAAACATAAATGCAAAGTTTCACTGAGGAGAATTACTTAAAGATAATTTACCACTTAGCAGAAAAAACCGGTAATGTTCAAACCAATGCCATTGCAGAGCAGATGCAAACCAAACCTGCATCTGTAACTGATATGATTAAGAAGTTAGCTGAAAAAGGCTTTGTAGATTACATCAAGTACCAGGGGGTTACCCTTACCGAAAAAGGAAAAAATGCTGCCATCGAGATTGTGCGCAAACACCGTTTATGGGAAGTTTTTTTAGTGGATAAGCTTAATTTTAAATGGGATGAAGTACATGATGTTGCTGAAGAACTTGAACATATTAAATCTACTGCACTGATAGAAAGGCTTGATGAATTTTTAGGTTTTCCAAAGTCAGATCCACATGGCGATCCTATTCCAGATAAGAACGGACGCTTTGCGGTAACACAATTTATCAAACTGATCGATTTAAAAGTTGGTAATCAAGGCACAATTACCGGCGTAAGTCAGCACAGTTCTGCTTTTTTAAAGCACCTGGAAAAATTGGGCTTAACCCTCGGCAAACAAATTGAGATCAGTGATGTTACCGATTTCGATGGTTCAGTAGAAATCCTGATCGCCGGGAAGCAAATCAACATCAGTAGAGAAGTAGCAAAACACATTTTAACAAGCAGTAATGGCAAAAACTGAATCGCTTAGCGAAGTACATCAGAGTGTAAATACCAGTAAAAGAAAAGGTTGGCGGCGAATTTTAGCATTTATTGGTCCTGCCTATTTAATTAGTGTTGGTTACATGGATCCTGGAAACTGGGCAACCGATCTGGCCGGGGGAAGTAAATTTGGCTATCAACTGATCTGGGTATTACTGATGTCCAATCTGATTGCGCTATTGCTTCAGTCACTCAGTGCAAGATTAGGCATTGTTAGGGGTTTGGATCTGGCACAGGCCTCTAAACAGGCTTATCCCCGCTGGGCAAATATTCCGCTATTTGGTTTGGCACAAACGGCCATCATTGCATGTGATTTAGCAGAAATCATCGGCATGGCTATCGGTTTACAATTGCTCTTCGGTCTGCCTTTAATCTGGGGAATTTCAATCACAATTTTTGACACCATATTACTATTATTTTTACTAAATAAAGGCATGCGGGCCATGGAAGGTTTTATCGTATCCATGGTTTTTATTGTGGGCATCTCTTTCCTGGTGGAAATGTTTATTGTAGAGCCTTCTTTAAAAGAAATTGCAAAAGGATTTGAACCTTCTGTCCTCAACGGAGATGCACTGTATATCGCCATCGGCATTATCGGGGCAACCGTTATGCCACATAATCTTTATTTACATTCCTCACTGGTTCAAACCAGAAAAATAGAGCGCAGTAATAAGGGGATTAAAGAAGCTTTGAAATTTAACCTGATTGATACGACCGTTGCCCTAAATCTGGCGTTCTTTGTAAATGCAGCCATCTTAATACTGGCAGCAGCCGCATTTTACAAAAACGGTTTGCATGAGGTGGCAGAGATTCAGGATGCACATAAACTGCTTTCCAATATCTTCGGAAATATAGCCCCAACTTTGTTTGCAATTGCATTAATTGCCGCCGGACAAAGCTCAACTGTTACAGGTACACTGGCTGGTCAGATCATTATGGAAGGCCACATTAATCTTCGTATTCAGCCCTGGTTACGCAGATTGATTACCCGTTTATTGGCCATTATTCCGGCATTTTTTACCATTTTACATTATGGCGATGATGCACTTGGAGGCTTACTCGTATTAAGTCAGGTGGTGCTGAGTTTACAATTAGGTTTTGCCGTTATTCCTTTAATCCATTTCAATTCAGATAAAAAGCTGATGAAGGATTTCGCGATCAAAACCTGGGTAAAAGTTCTAGCCTGGGCCAGTGCGATAACCATTATTGCATTAAACGTAAAATTAGTTATAGAAGAAATAAGTGGCTGGGCAAAGGACGCAAACAACTGGTGGATTTATGTTATTGTCGTACCTGCATTAATTTTTATCGTATTTCTGCTTTTGTATGTATTCTTCCATCCTCTGATTGAAAAGAAAAATCGCGACAGGCAAATGGTGCCTCATGGCAATGCTCTTGACATTGGTAAAATTGAAAAAATCAGTTATAACAGAATTGGTATCGCCGTAGATTTTTCTAAAAATGACGGCAATACGATCAGGCATGCACTTATTCAGGGTGGTAAAGATGCACATTATTACCTGATCCATGTGGTGGAAACTGCTGCTGCCCGTTATCATGGCCAGGATGTGATGGATCACGAAACAGAGAGTGATGCCAGAAATCTGGAAAAATACAGGGTCAATCTGGAAGATTTGGGATTTGATTCCACACCGTTTATTGGCTTTGGAAGCACAGCAAAAGCCATTGCAGAAATCAGCAATAAAAATGAGCTGGAGCTTTTAGTAATGGGTGCTCATGGACACAAGGGCCTGAAAGACCTGATTTTCGGAACCACGGTTGATTCAGTCAGACATAAAGTCAACATCCCTGTACTTATCATCAGATAAGGTTATTTATTAATTTCTTTCATGATTTTTTTAATGCCACCGTCACCAGCGTTATAAACCAATAATTTATTGGCAGGTGAATACAGGTACATGGCAGGATACATCTTAGGAAGGAATGCCGGAATAAACATATGGTTTTTATCCTGCATCACGGTAACATTGGGTTTCTTGTTTAATCCTTTTGCATAAATATCAAAAAACTGAGGAATAATATAGGCTTCATCCAGGGTAATGAGATAAATGTTAGCCTTCTGAAATAGTTTATAATTGGCATTTAATGACTTCATTTCCCGCTGGCAATGCTCACATGTACAATCAAAAAGAATAAATAAATTTTGCTTGCCCTGTTTCAAATCTTTATTAGAAAATGATTTACCATCTAATTTAAAGAAGGTAAACTGAGGCAGTAAAGTAGGCTGTTGCGCTTTAACCTGATAGGTAATGGCTATAAGAAGAACTAGAAGGAAGCTTTTAACTTTCATTTTTAACATTTAAATCCAAACTTAATTGATTTATGAGCAAGATAATCAAATTCCTTTCAGCTTTTACAAACAGATGAACATTCTAATTGTTAATTTAGCCGTTGACGAAATGGAATAATATCAAAATATCACATCAATTTTTAAGATATTTGCAACCCGGCAAATGAGTCTGGATAAATGTAGCGCCATTTGCTGCAAAAATTAATAACAATATCAGCTTTGAAAAACGACATTAATATAAAAAATAAAAGAGCCTATTTCGATTACAATTTACTGGATAAATATGTAGCCGGAATTGCACTTCTTGGAACTGAAATAAAAGCCATCAGGCAAGGTAAAGCCAATATGACTGATGCATTTTGCATGTTTATTGGTGGAAACCTTTATGTACGAAACCTCCATGTTTCTGAATATAGCCACAGCTCATTTTATCATCACGACATAAAAAGGGACCGTGCCTTGCTGCTGCAAAAAAAGGAAATCCGGAAGCTAAAATTAAAGGGCGAAGAAAAAGGCTACACGATTGTACCCCTTCGTATTTTTGTTAATGAACGGGGCTTCGCGAAAATCGAAATCGCTTTGGCACAGGGCAAAAAAGAATTTGACAAACGTGACAGCATTAAAGACAGAGATACCAAACGAGAGCTGGACCGGGCGATGAAAAGATAGTTAGTTTCAGTCTGGAGTCTTTAGTCCTGAGTCCAAATTGACTTAATACTGAGGGCTTTGGACTAAAGACTCAACTACTACCACGCCTGGTCGCCTACTAAAGGTACAAACCTGAAGGTATCCAGTACTATTTTTTCGTAATCAGTTTCGCTTACCCTAATTACCGTAACCATTTTTTGGGTTTTTTCATCACCTACCGGAATAACCAGAATCCCACCGATCTTAAGCTGCTTCAACAAAATTTCAGGAACCAGTGGCGCTCCAGCGGTTACAATAATTTTATCATAAGGCGCATGTTCTGCCACTCCTTTTGAGCCGTCGCCACAACAAAAAACTGGTTTATAGCCCATGCCCGGCAAAACCTTAATGGTACGGTTATATATGTTTTGTTGCCTTTCTATCGTAACTACATTGGCCCCAAGTTCCATTAAAACACAAGTTTGGTAGCCAGAACCTGTTCCTATTTCTAATACCTGATCGCCTTTTTTAATGTGTAGCAATTCACTTTGATAAGCCACGGTGTAAGGCTGTGAAATGGTCTGCCCATCCCCTATCGGAAAGGCAATATCTTTATAAGCCTGGTTCCAGAACGTTTCATCAAAAAAGAAATGACGGGGAACCTTGCCCATTGCTCTTAATACATGCTCATCCTCTATTCCGCGAGATCTTAACAGTTCTACCAGTTTCTTTCTCGCACCACGCTCTCGGTAATTATCAACAAATTTATAGGCCATGAAGTCTCAAAATTAACTTTTTTATATGGTGATGCAAGATAAAGAAATCCACATTAGCCTAAGTTGCAGAAAATCAAAAGCTAAATATACCATTGATAAGTTTGCTTAAATCATCATACTGAAGTGCGGAATTATTTCTACTTTTGGAATCAACAAATTTTAAAGAAAATCAGTATCATTATATCATATATGAAGAAAATCTTACTTAGTTTATTTGCACTGTTTATCTCCATCACCTCATTTGCACAAACAGGAGCAGATTATAATTATACCATAGGCTTCCGTGCCTTTAGTTTAATGCAACTGCCTAAAATATTAAATCAAACCAATACACAGGATTACACCAAGGCTTATGCAAATGGTGCCATGCTTAAGTTCAATGATAACCAAATCAGTTACCGGGTGAGTGGTTCCTATTACCGCAATGATATTCAGTTTGATAATACCTGTGCAACCTGTGAAATCGCTTATGGAAAGGTAACCGATTATTCTTTTAAAGTTGGTTTTGAAAAAAACTTTAACTATTCCAGGGTTCAGCCTTATTTTGGATTCGATCTAGGTTATCGTTCAAACCGCTTTACCGGAACCATAGCACAGCGAAACCAACAAACAAACAGTGCTACACAAACGGCTGATGCCAGTAAAAATGGTTTGGTTCTTACCCCATTAATCGGTTTAAAAGTAAACATCATTTCACAGCTAAACTTCTTTGCAGAAAGCAATCTGGATTTTTATTATTCTTACGAAAAGCAGGATATTACTGGAACCGGTGGTGTAGCCAGAACAGTTACCACCTATAAAAAATGGGAGTTTTTATTAAATCCGGTTTCCCTAGGCTTACAGTTTAGTTTAAATGGGAAAAACTAATAAGGATCTACATCAATCTGCATAAAAATACCTTTAAATTCTTTCGTGGCATTAAATTGTGTAAGGGTCTCGCGTAAAGCATCTTTAACCTTTTGAATGGCGGTATGTTTATCTGCCTTTATAATGATTTGCCTGATATAGAGATTCCGCACCCGGCTTACCAATGGTTGCTCCGGACCAAGTACACGTTTTCCAAATTTTGCTTTTAAAATATTGGCCAGCGAAAGAGCGGCATGATCAAGCACATGTGCATCTTTATGTTTGATGTAAAGAAATATCATTCTTGAAAACGGTGGGTACAGGAACCTCTCCCGTTCTGCAATTTCATCATGATACATACCCTCATAATCATTCTCCACCACCTGTTTAATAATCCGGTTTCCGGCATCGTAGGTTTGGATACATACACTTCCCTGGTCAGCTCTCCTGCCGGCCCTACCTGCTACCTGCGCGAGTAACTGGTAGCTTCTTTCATAAGCCCTAAAATCAGGATAACCTAACAATGTATCTGCATTAATTACACCAATCAGGTTTAAATTATCAAAATCTAATCCTTTAGCTACCATTTGAGTGCCAATTAAGATATCTGTTTTCTTATCCTGAAAATCGTTCAAAATTTGTTGCAATCCGTTTTTTGTTCTGGTACTATCCATATCCAGCCTGGCAATGGAAATATCGGGATATAATAATTTTAACTCCTCTTCTATCCTTTCGGTACCGAAACCCTTTTGCTCAACATGTACTGAGCCACAAGCCGGACAAATATTTACACTGCTTTGCTGGTAGCCACAATAATGGCAATGTAGTTTGCCACTGCTTTTATGATAAGTTAAACTCACATCGCAATTCACACACTTTGGTGTATATCCGCACGTTGCACAAATCAGAATGGTTGCATATCCTCTTCTGTTTTGGAAGAGAACAATTTGCTCCTTTTTCGAAAGTGCCAGGTCAATATCTTTAATTAACACACTGGAGAAATAGGAAACCATAGTTTTTCTCTTGGTTTCTTCAGAAATACTCACCACCTGTTGGTTAGGCAATTGCACACCACCAAACCGCTCCTTCATTTCTACCAGGCCATATTTGCCTTGCAAAGCATTATAATAACTTTCAAGAGATGGAGTAGCTGAGCCAAGGATAACCTTGGCCTGATGCAGGTGTGCCAGGTAAATAGAAGCATCCCTCGCCTGGTATCTCGGTGCCGGATCATATTGCTTGTATGAAGGCTCATGCTCTTCATCCACGACTATCAATTTCAAGTTTTGAAAGGGAAGAAAAACGGCAGAACGTGCGCCAAGAACAACCTTATAAGCACCTGTTCTAACCTTATTCCAGATTTCTACTCTTTCACTATTATTAAATTTTGAGTGGTAAACGCCAATAGCATTACCAAAATAACGCTTAATTCGCTCAACAATCTGTGTGGTAAGGGCAATTTCCGGCAATAGAAATAGTACCTGACCATTTGTATTCTGAATAATTTTTTCAATCAGTTTAATATAAACCTGGGTTTTGCCAGATGCCGTAACGCCATGCAGCAATACCACATCTTTTTCCTTAAAGTGGCCGTTAATCTTCGAAAGTGCATGTTCTTGGGCTTCGTTAAGCTTAAAATTTACGCTAAATTCCTCATCATGTGCAGCCAAACGACTTACTGGTCGTTTAGTAATCACGAAAATATCTTTATCGGTGAGTGCTTTTAAAGCGCCTGGTCCGCAATTGCTCTCTTCTAAAAGTTGCTCCTTTGAAATTGGCAGATTTGTTTTTTGAAGCTTCAGATAAGCCAGCAAGGCATCCAGTTGTTTAGGCGCACGCTCCAAAACATTAAAAAGTTGTTTTAAATTTTCCTGGTCGCTGTAAAAATCGTTTAACTGAATGAACGATTTAAGTAGTGGTTTATATTTCTGTACCACTTCTTCTGCCACCAGTATCAGGTCTTTTTCCAACAAATTATTAATGATGGGGTAAATTGTTTTCTGCCCCAGCAGTTTGGAAACTTCATTAACGGTTAACTTTTCCTGCCTTTTAAGCGCAGTAATGATCATTTCTTCTTTTTCATTGAGCACTACGTTCTCACTAAAACCTTCCGTAAGCATCAGGATGGTTTCACTGGCCAGCTTTAAGCTGGCTGGCAATGCTGCGGTCATAACATCGCCCTCATTACACATGTAATAGTTGGTCATCCAGGTCCAGAACTTGAGTTGCGTGGGCGTTACAACCGGTTCTGCATCAATCACATCAATGATATATTTAGCTTCGTAAGCTGCAGGTGGATTTTTAGATACGGCGCAAATTAATGCAGAATAAATTTTGTGCTTCCCGAACTGAACCACTACCCTTTTTCCTACCGCCACCTGATCATTTAAATCGAAAGGAATTCTGTAGGTGTAGTTTATCGCCAAAGATAAAGGCAAAATCACTTCCACAAAAAGTGTTTCTCTCTCTGTAAAAATATCGTTCTCAAAAATTTCCATTATTTATCTTTAAAGGCAGCAAAAAACAGCATGATCCAACCGAGTACAAATAATAATCCTCCGATGGGTGTTAAAGGGCCAATTAAATTTACAAAATCCAGTTGTAAAATACTTCGCGTAGCGAGTAAATAAAGCGAACCCGAAAACAGGATAATGCCGAAGGTAAAACAAAAATAAGCAATGTTGATGAGCTTATTCCTGTAGCGGGCGAAAGTTGATAAATATAACAGTGCAAAGGTATGATAGAACTGGTAACTCACACCTTTCTGCCAGATTTCCAGAGCTGACGCATCAACCAAAGCTTTTAATGCATGCGCACCGAATGCCCCTAGTAAAACAGCAACTAATCCAAAAAAAGACGCAGTAAGTATTATTCGTTTATTCATAGGTATTTTGCCCTAAGCAGTGGCTAAATTAATAAATTGGTCAAGAACTTCTCACTAATCAATGTAATAAATTAAATTTGTTGCCTAGCAGATGAGAAAAATCATAATTTTAGTAAGCGTATTGTTATTGGGTGTGGCATCAATGTCCTATTTATACTTTTCTAAATTAGGGGTTGAAAACGATGCCAAAGACCTGGCCCTCCAATCTGCTACCAACAATGCGGCCATCCTTTTTTCCTTTCAGAATGATAAAGCCTTTTATGAAATTATGGCAGGACAAGGCCTTTTACAGCAAGCTATTGGTGAAGAAAAAACAAACTTACTTAAACAACTGAAAGAAAGTTTTATTAATAAAAAGCTGATCAATAATTTTGTGCAGGACCAGGAGATTTACATCAGTCTACTGCCTGATACGAATCAAACCCTCAACTTTCTAATTACTGTACAGATCAGGCCTGATCAGGAACTCATCAATTTTCAAAACAAACTTCAATCGATCGTTAAGCCTGTAGTAAAAGAAAAAAATATTTATACGCTCCAAGTGAATGATAGTCTGAATGTATTTTTGGGCATGCAACATCAGGTTTTAACCATATCAACTTCCTTAAAATTAATCAAAAATGCGGCAATCAGGCTTAATGATAACCCTTTTACAGCCTATATTAAAGAATCCAGGCTGCTAAACAAAAACATTCTGGCACAACTGTACATTAATTTCAATCAGGCACCGTTATTATTAAAGAATATTATTGCCGGAAGTATTAATGGCGAAATGGCTTTATTTAAAACACAAAACAGCTTTGCTACCTTGAATTATAATTTCAGCAAAGAGAAAATTTTGTTTAATGGCAATACAGAAATTAAGTCGGCAGATAACTACTTAAAATTGTTTGAGCAGATACCTGTTCAAAACACCAATATTCAGAATATTATTCCCGATCGTACAGCCAGCTACACCGTATATGCCTATGATAATTACCAATCCTGGCAGCAAAAATTAGTCCGCTGGCAGACACTTAAAAACTTAACCGATAAAAGAAATGTATTGATCAAGAAGGTTAAAACAGAATACCGCACAGATTTAAACGCTATATTTCCGTTATATCTAAAAAATCAATTTATCACCTTTCAGTTAAATACCGGAGAAAAATTAGCTGCAATCTCATTGATTAACGGCGAAAAGGTAAAGCAACTTTTATTTGATGTAAGTGAGGACTATAGCGAAGAGATTAAACATTTTAAAACAGCTGATATTCTTTTTACTTACCTGGGTGAACCTTTTAAAAATTTTGTAAAGCCTTATTATGTTATTATTGATAATCAATTTGTTATTGCCAATAATGCAAGTACCGTTCAGTCTTTTTTAAATAGTTATAAAAACAATAAATTACTGATTCAGGAACCAGCCTATCTGGACGCCTTGAATCAGTTACCAAATACTTCAAATATTGGTTTTTATATTAACCTGAAAAACGCAAAGAATATCTTCAGAAGTCAGCTTCTGTTAAAGTATTACCAACATTTACAAGCAGATAGCGGATGGAAAGAATTCGACAGCTTTTATTATCAAATGAGTGCTGATCAAAACAAATTCATCACAAACATGCTTTTAAATAAATACATCAAGCCGAACCCGTCAGATTCGGCAAGTACCCGTTAAATAAGCGATAGCTAAAACCAATTTAAATGAAGAAATTTCTACTTACCATCACATTAATGGGCTGTGGCTATTTTGCTAACGCGCAACAATATGCCTTATTTGGAACCAGAACCATGTTTGATGCTTTCGAAAACGTTTCTCAAAGATCTTTCACTTTGGATTCTTCGCGAAAATTTTCATCGAATTTCTTTCTTCCAAATTTTGGTGCCAATTCAGCCAATATTGGAGAAGCAGAGTATTCCATCAGAAAGTTAACGCAGGAAGGTGTTAATGATACCAGAAATCTTCCGCTAGGTACAGGCGCTATCAATCACTTCTACTTAAATAGCAACGTTTATGTCGTAACTTTTCGCCTTTTCAAATCTTACAAATATCAGAAAGAAATAGGCTTAGCATGGCAGGTAAGAACAGATTCACATATTGATTACACTAACGAAACACTGGCCATATTTGATAATTATGATCGATTTCCTACAGCTACACCGCTAAATGGGATTTTTAACACAAAAGGTTATCAGCAATCTTATCATCAATTCAGTTTTACCTACAGAGAAAATTATAATAAACGGTTAGCCTTTGGATTAAAAGCAAGTGTATTGAGTGGCATTTTATACAACAAACTGGATATCACCAGTTCAAGCTTACGCGTAAATCCAGCATTAAACTCACTCGACATTACTTTTAATGGGAACTATGCGAGTAACTTTTCAGACACTGATGAAATAAACAAAAATACTTTTTTCCCAAATTTCAAAAACCCCGGTTTATCATTGAGCTTCGGCACAAATTATACCACAAAAAAGGGCTTGTTCCTAATGGCTAATGTTAAAGATTTAGGATTTATCTGGTGGAGGAGCGGCACCATCAATAATTCCATTAACAACCGGACAACAACGCTTAATGAGCTGAATGATGAATCATCTAACAACAATCAGGAAATAAGAGATATATTTTTAGGCGGACCAAGCGGAAAGTTTTTAGCAGCTACCAATGCCAAATTTGATGCTTATGTTTCCCGGCAATATGGTTTTTATAAGCCGGCACTGATTGTTTCAAAAAATCTATTTTACAAAGGGGGTGATATTGCATTTGTGAACACCATTATCTATAATAATTTCTCCGCCAGCGTAACCCCGGTTTATAACCTGAACAACATCCTAATGATCGGACTGCAAGGGAAGTATCAAACCCCAAACTTTGAACTTTTTGCTGGTACCGATAATTTATTTTCAACCTTTAACCAGGCCAGAGGGATTTACAATAAAACGGCAGATGTAGGCACAGGCCCTAACGGTGCTTCGGTTTATATGGGGGTAGGCATTAAGTTTGGCAATGTTGTTAACCATCCTCAATTTAGTGATGTAATACCCGGAATCAATGATCAGCAAGAAGGAAGTTTCTTTAAAAACCTGTTTTCTATCTTTAAAAGAAAATAATTAAACTTTTGGTTTAGGCTGGGTCACCACAAAATCTTTTAAATAAAAAGGCTCGAAGTAAGCTACATCCTCAAAGCAACTCTGATTAAAAGCATTAAAGGCTAAGGCCGACATATATTGGGCAGAATTAAAGTTGGATGGATGAAAAACTGCATTTGGATGATTCAGTGCTTCAGCACATTTCGCTGCACCATCACCCAAAAAGCTAACCTGATGTTGTGCCAGTAAATCAGCAAAACTGGTTTCATCAATAATTTTTGCGGAAGTAGGCTCCAGCAATTTTAAAGATGCATCAAATGTGGCCGTATAAACTTCCATTCTTCTGGCATCAATCATCGGACAAATCAGCGCCTCGTATGCAGGATTTTCAATCATAAAGCCGGCAGCCATCATTTCCAATGTTTCAATGGCAATTAAAGGTTTTTCGAGGGCATAGCATAAACCTTTTGCAGTGGAAACGCCAATTCTTAATCCGGTATATGATCCGGGTCCTTTACTAACAGCCACGGCATCCACATCCTGATAAGTTAAACCAGCTTTCCTGATTACTTCTTCAATAAAGAGCGTCAGATTAGCGGCATGTAGGTTTTGTCCGCTTTCCTCTTTCAGTACAACTGTTTTTCCATCAATTGATAAAGCCACTGAACAAACCTGCGTAGCAGTTTCTATCTGAAGTATTTTAGCCATATCACAAAGGTATTAAAAAATGTAAGAAGGTGTTGAGTTTGGAATTTGGAGTCCAAAGTCTGAAGTCCTAAGTCAGAAGTTTGTGAATGAATAAACAACGAACCATTGACCAATAAACTCAGCTAAGGAACCGGATCATGGCCATGTTCTCCCCAGGGATGGCACCGGCCAATTCGCTTCAGAGCCATCCAGCCGCCTTTAAATGGCCCATGTTTGCGAATTGCTTCAATTCCATATTGCGAGCAAGTTGGCGTAAACCTGCAGTTTGCCCCAAGCATCGGGGATATGGCATATTGATAAATCCTGATCAGACCTAAGAATAGCCAGGCAAAAACTTTATTCAACAACTTCATTTGGCTGAATTAAAGTTTTAAAACGCTTGAAAGTAGCAATCAATTTCTTTTGGATGAAGGTAAACTCATATTTCTGTTTTCCTACATATTGAATAGAAAACAATAATAACCCTTTATCGGCTGACAATTGATTATAAAAATATTCTTGTTTATTCAGGCGATAAGCTTCGCGGATGCGTCGCTTAAGCAGGTTACGGTCTACCGCCCGTTTATATCTTTTCTTAGGAACATTGATAACCACCTGCGCAGGAACGCCTGCTGGTTCATCCAAAAAAAGATAAGAAATGCGAAAGGGGTATAATAAAAAAGAAGAACCGTTTTTAAACAGCAGATCTAAATGTTTTCTGCTGCATAACCGTTCTTCTTTCCTGAATGTGTACATATATTTTTGATTGATAATTGCAGATTTTGCTCTGCCGATTCCGAATCCGGAAAAGCAATCAAAAACTATGCTTTATGCTTGCGTTCGTCAGAAACTGTTAATCTTTTTCTTCCTTTAGCACGACGTGATGCTAATACTCGTCTGCCGTTAGCTGTTGCCATTCTTTCGCGGAAGCCGTGTTTGTTTCTTCTCTTTCTTTGCGAAGGTTGGTATGTTCTTTTCATGACTGTATATTATCTTATTAATTTCAAAATTAAGAGGTGCAAATATAAAGTGATTTCTCTACAAATGCAAGTGTGTTTAGTTTTTATTTTTAATTCCGTTTAAATCTTACCGTTTTTAAAAACATTTAAGATTTAATATACGCTAATTATAATCCCAAAGCTGCTTTCAGCTTCACATAACCCGTTTTACTTACCGGCAGCCAGATATCCGATTTCAGCAAGACCACGTAACTATCCTTTTCTTTCAGTTCTATCTTAGTCACTTGCGCCAGGTTAATAATATAAGAACGGTGTATACGAATGAATTGACCGGCATCTAAAGTCTGCTCAAAATAGGCCATGGTTTTATTTTTATAGAAAATTCCATCCACCGTATTCATTTTCACATAATCATCATCGGCTTCCAGGTAATTAATATCAGCTGTTGGAATAATTTTGATTACACCATCTTTTTTAATCACCACCCTGTTGTTTTGCGCAGGACTCAAAGCTGCCGCATCTAAAACAGCTTCTGTATTTTGCTGTTGATTCAACCGGCCGGGAAGTTTTTTCATGGCTGCTTCAAACCTGCCCTTATCAATAGGTTTAAGCAGATAATCAACAGCATTTACCTCAAAAGCTTTAATGGCAAATTCATCAAAGGCAGTGGTAAAAATTACTGCAGGTTTATCATCTACCAGTTCCAGCATTTCAAAGCCACTTATTTTAGGCATTTGGATATCCAGAAAAATAAGATCCGGCTGGTGCAGCGTAATGGCCTTTAATCCTTCAAATCCATCGCAACACTCTGCAACCACCTCTATTTCAGTATGATCAGAAAGATAAAACTTAACAATATCTCTGGCTAAAGGTTCATCATCAATGAGTATCGCTTTGATCATTTTTTTGTGGAATTTTTAAGGTGGTAATATATAAATTATTTGCCTCAATTTCTGTTTGCAATAAGTGCGGATTAGCAAATAAAAGATAAAGCCTCCGCTTGATGGCACTTAAGCCAAAACCCGTTCCGCCAGCGGCCTTCATTTCCGGATCGAATGGATTTTGCACCCTTAAGGATAAAACATGATTCGCTAATGTAACATCTACCTTAATGGTGATTCCGGCTGATGTATTGTACAATCCAAATTTTATGGCATTTTCTACAATGGGCTGCAACAATGTTCCGGGCAGGCTTAAGTTCAACGTATCCTCGGCAACATTAACTTCTATATTCAAACGGTGGCTGAATCTCACTTTCTCTATATCAAGATAAAGTTGAATATATTCCATCTCCTCCTCCACCGTAACCCATAATTCATCATCACGCTTAAGCGTACCCCTGAGGAATGAAGCCAGTTTCGTAATCATTACACCTGCTTCCTTAGGATTTATCATCGTTAAAGCAAAAACAGAATTCAGGCTATTAAAAAGAAAGTGTGGCTGCAGCTGATGCCTTAGCTTATTTAATTCAGCTTCTTTGGCGAGGCTTTTGGCAGCCGTAAGGCGTTCGTGGGTTTCTGTTTGCTCTTCCAGCCGGTACCATAGAATATTGGCTATGGCGCACCATCCGAGGCACATAAATGTAATCAGTCCGCGGAAAGCAAAAGAAAAATTATAAAATTCCTTGTATTCCTTAAAATCGGCGAACAAATAAAGCAAGATATACTTTGCCGTGAAAATAACCACAAATGTTAAAGCCAGACTGACAATGAGCACATAAAGAATACGTTCATTTTTAGGCTGATAATAACCCAGCATATTGCTGATTCCGATACAGGCTGCTGCTAAAAGCACATTACTGACAGCGCTATCAGTAAAGGCGATTATCCATGAAAAGTGAATTACATAATGCAACCCTATGGCACACAATATAGTCCACGCTACAGCAAAGCTGAAGGAGATCTTTTGTATCTGCGGAATAGATAAAGGTCTGGTTGTCAAAACAGTTTGGTTTAGTTTAGTAATGATTAGTTTAATGCAATCGGCCCTGGTAAAAAGCCGAAAGTATGCGTTTATGATAAATGGTGGTAAATCACTTATCTTTGGTTCACTGTCAGATGTTATGCTTCAATAACTTGAATCTCTAAAAACTTTTAATTTCTATCCCGCCAAACATTGCTGTTCCATCTAAGATCAAGGTTTTTTGAATATCACCTGTAGGCGTTAAATGCGATCTTTTATCTTCTACACTGCCAAAAATTGCTGTAACATTTGATTTAATGGCCCAGTTTTGTGGAACGATTAATTTTATCCCACCAAAAATTGCCGTAACATCTAAACTGGCCGTTTCAGCAAAATCTGCCTGAGTCATGATGATATCTGCACCGCCAAATACAGCTGAAATATCGCCACCCTTAAAATTTTTAGAATAAACCGTTTGATTGTTACCTCCAAACACAGCCACAACATCTATAACATCATGATCAAAAGCATGCTGATCCGCCGTTTTAAATTCTTCTTCATTTGTATCGGCAGTATTGAACTGATCTTTGAATTTAGCTTTCATTTTTCGTTTTACTTTAACGCGATCATTGGGTCTCATGATTAAAAAAGCACCAATAATCACCAAACCAAACCCCAGTGCATATTTTGAAAGGTCAAAATCAAAATCCATCCTATCAATGGTATTATACGTACCTATCAAAACTAGAATCAGCCAGCCTATACCTTTAAAATTCCGGCGAATACCTAAATATATCCCCAATACGATAAGCAGACTCCAGATGCTGAATATCCACCTCGGAAAATCCAGGCCAAGGTTATTTAATAAAAAAATGAAGCCAATTGCCGCGATGACGAGGCCGCCAACAACCCTACCCGAAGTATTCTGACGATTATTATGATTGATGTTTTCCATTTCGATTACTTACTATTTATACATCAAAGATGTTGATAAATTAAGTCCTTCAATATACCTGCACCATAAAAAATGGCTAAACAGCGGTGAACAGCCTTATTTTATCGGTAAAAAATATTTCTTAATTTGAGCCCATGAAATATTTACTTGGCTTACTTTTTCTAATTGCTGCTATTGGATTGAAGGCGCAAAACCTTAATTTGCCTTATAAAATATATGATGTAAGAAAACAAAAGGTAATCTCTGTTGATGATATTATTGCTGACATGAAAAATACGGATGTATTATTTTTCGGCGAAGAGCATAATGATTCAGTTGGTCATGATCTGGAAGCAAAGATTTTTGAGAAGCTCAACAAAACCTACTCACAACAAGTAGCACTTAGTATGGAAATGTTCCATACTGATGTTCAGCCGATCATGAACGAATTTCTGGCTGGCTTAATTTCTGAAAAAAACTTTATTAAAGAAGGCAGGGCCTGGGAGAATTATAAGGATTATAAGCCTTTAATTGAATATTCAAAAGCAAATAAATTACAGGTTATTACTGCAAATGCTGCAGCCCGATACAGTAATGCCGTTACTAAAGAAGGCTTGGTTATGCTTGAAAAATTTCCTGCAACATCATTAAGCTTTTTGCCTCCCTTACCAATAGATACTGCAACAGGCAGATATTATCAGAAATTTAACCAATTATTGGGTGGCCACGGCATGGGCACAATGAAAGTTTATCAAACGCAAAATTTCTGGGACGCTACCATGGCCTGGTCTGTTTCAAAATTTATCAATGCCAATAAAGGCATCAAAGTCTTTCACATTAATGGCCGTTTCCACAGTGACGAAAAATTGGGAACACTGGCGAAACTACAGCAATATTCGCCAAAAATTAAGATCCTGAATATATCAGCCTTTTCAGACCCTGCATTTGAAAAACCAGATTGGGAAAAATTTAACAACTTAGGCGATTACATCATCATCACTGATCCAAAATTGAAAAGAAGCTATTAACTAATCATTTAATGCTATTTATCCCCCTTTATGAAAGCGGGGGTATTATATGCTGGCGATGAGCTCAGGGTAACATTTCAAATTTATGAGCCCTATGTATGTTAAGACTTTGCTTTAAGCAAGTCTCTGATTTCAGTTAACAGCATTTCTTCTTTTGGTGGAGCTACTGGTGCAGCAGCAACAGCCTCTTCCTTACGTTTCATTTTATTAATAGCCTTAATCATCATAAATATAACTAAAGCCAGTAATATGAAATTGATTGCTACTGTTATAAAATTACCATAGGCAAAAATTGCTGCCCCTTCAATTTTTTTCGCATCTGCTAAAGCAGTACCCTCTGGTACAGCCCCCCTTAATACCAGGTATAAATTGCTGAAATCTGGTTTCCCGATGATTCCGGCAACCAGCGGCATAATTAAATCATTAACCACACTGTCAATAATCTTTCCGAAAGCGCCTCCAATAATTACACCAACAGCCAGATCCATAACATTGCCTTTGATTGCAAATTCTTTAAATTCTTTTACAAAGCCCATTATATCTGTTTTAATTTATTTACTAAAGTAGCAAACATTAAACTCAATACAAACGTTTAGCGAATAATTTAATCCGTAACCAAGTCATTTGGTGTAATTCCAAAAAAATCTGAAATGATTTGTTTATTTTTGACGCCATTCTACTATATCATATGCTAAAGCAACACTTACAACAAAAATTATTACAAAAGTTATCACCACAACAAATCCAGTTTATAAAATTGTTGCAAGTACCAACCGTTGCTTTAGATACCAGGATTAAAGAAGAATTGGAAGAAAATCCTGCATTGGAAGATCCGAGTTTAATGACGCAGGAAGAACCAAAAGGTGAATATGATGACCTGAATGATGGTCCGGAAGAATTTGAAAGTCAGGCTGAAGATAATAATACGGATGAGTTTAATGTAGATGATTATCTGCAGGATGACAATACCAATGACTACAGCACCAATTACAATAATGGCGATGATGATGAGGAGAAAAAGGAAACACCTATTGCAATAGAAAGTACTTTTTTCGAAAGTCTTCAGGAACAATTAGACCTGGTTCCCCTTTCAGATCAGGATTTTATTATCGGAAAACAGATTATTGGAAGTTTGGATGATGATGGTTATTTACGCCGTCCCTTAGGCTCGATGATTGATGATCTTGCATTTTCACAAAACGTAATGGTGGAAGAGGAAGATGTATTGGAAATGCTGAAGCTGATTCAAAGCTTTGATCCTCCGGGTATTGGTGCACGCGATTTAAAAGAATGCCTGCTGATCCAGTTAAAAAGGAAAGATCCCGCAAATCCGATCATCATAAAGGCAATGAATGTGGTTGAAAATTACCTGGATGAATTTACACGCAAACATTATGACAAACTGGAGAAAAGCCTGGGTTTGGATAGTGAGGAATTAAAAGAAGTTGTTAATGAAATTCTCCGTTTAAATCCAAAACCTGGAGATGCCAACCAGGTAACCACTAAGCAAATGCAAATTATTCCTGATTTTCACATCAGCAATAATGATGGCGTCCTTATTTTAACCCTGAACTCCAAAAATGCACCCGAACTTAAAGTAAGCCGCTCCTACCAGGAAATGTTTGAGCATTATGATAAAGCATCTTCAAAAGATAAAAAGCTAAAAGAAGCGGTTCAGTTTGTAAAGCAAAAATTAGATTCTGCCAAATGGTTTATTGATGCCATTAAGCAAAGGCAACAGACGCTGCTTAAAACCATGAATGCCATTATGCACTATCAGTATGAATACTTTTTAACTGCTGATGAACGTAAAATGCGTCCGATGATTTTAAAAGATATTGCCGATAAAATCGACATGGATATCTCTACGGTATCCAGGGTGGCAAACTCTAAATATGTTCAAACCGAATTTGGTACATTTTTATTAAAATCATTTTTCTCTGAAGCCATTCAGACTGAAAATGGTGAAGAAGTTTCCAATAAGGAAGTTAAAAAAATTCTGGAAGATTGTATTGGGAATGAGGATAAACGCAAGCCCCTGGCCGATGAAAAGCTGACTGAGATCTTAAAAGAAAGGGGTTATAATATTGCCAGAAGAACTGTAGCCAAATACCGGGAACAGATGAACATTCCGGTGGCCAGGTTAAGGAAAGAATTATAGTTGTTTATTTGGGTATTGGTTAGAGACGATTTTTTTCCAGGCAAATTTTAATAAAATACAGACATCATTATTTCGATTGGTGAGACACCCAACTGATAAATAATTGTTATTGACTCATCATTCTCATCCTGGTTGGTGTCTTGCCAGGCAGCTGCACTTTATTCATTAATCTGTCATATACAGGAATATAGACATGATTCTTCCATGTTAAGTGAATAATCGACAGGTAAATTATTAGTTACCGGCTTGATCTGACTGGTCACCACTGCCCAGTTTTTCTGAGAAATCTTTTGCCCGATCATCTGCAGCAGTATCGCCCTGTTTTTCTGGTTCTAAGTTTTCATCCAGGCGGTCATTCCAGTCATTTAAACCTGTAGAAGGATTTTCCTGGGCTTGCTTAAAAAATGTTGATTTTTCCTGATCTTTGTTTTGATTTTCCATTGCGGTGAGTTTACATTCAGAACACCCCAATAGTGGAAAAGTTTATTTCGTGCTGATTATTTGTGAGCAGGCTCATCCTTCGCATTTTTAAACGCTTTCACACTTCTGCCGATTCCGCGCATCAGTTCCGGCAACTTTTTACCGCCAAAAAGTAACAGGATTATAACACCAATTAATATGATTTCTATAGCCGACATAAATTATTTTTAAACAAGATACGCTAAAATAAGTAATATTGTTTTTAAAATATGACTTATACTAAACCAATAACGCTTTTAATGCCCTATCTTTAATCACAGGAACTTTGCCATGCCTGATAAATTCTGCAAGTCCACGCAATTGTTTGATGGATTTTATGGCTTCATACCCTTCATATGTTGTTCTGATTTTATTCAGCAATAGTGTATCCGTTTTAAACATATCACTTTTGGTAAGTAATCCTTTTTTTAAGAAGAGTTTAATCAGTTCAGTCATTTTTCCATTTGCATAGAGATGAACCGGGAGTTTAAATACATCATCATTTAATTTTTTAAATGTCTCATTGATCCATTGCACTTCAGCATCATTATTTACGGCAATTATGCCATTGCTCAGCACCACCGCATTTAAAAACTGCTTAGCCCGCTGGCGGGTAATGATTTCCCCATGAATGCCATCACGCAACGTATAATCCAAACGATCTGCACAAAGCGATGGCATCGGCTGTTCTAAAATATTAAAAACACCATGAATAATCTGATTAGCAGTATAGCCATATTTAAGCAGCACATCCGGAATTTCAGATTTATAGATCACCTCAGCAAAAATCTGCTCATGGTAATCCTCTTCAACATACTCAAATACATAATCACCTACATGGGAAAAAGCCGTATGCGAAACATCATGTAGCAATCCGGCAATTTGTTCAAGTTCAGTGCCTCCCATTTTCTTGATCAGCATGGCTACTCCTATTGCATGTTCTAAACGTGAATGACAAATAGATGGATTAACCAGGAAAATTGCTCCGCTCTGGTGTATGCCAGCTAAACGCTTTAAAGCATCTGTTTGCAAAAGCGCTTCAAATACCTTTGGAAATTCCATATTTCCGTATAAAAAATCATTCAGCTGAATCATATTGATGAGAATAAATACCAAAGCACAATTATACTAATTTATTTAGCATATAAACTAAAAATATTTTCTTTTGATTTTTAATTTGCTATTTAAATTAGTCAAAAAACAACTTTCAAATATTTTGAAAGCTATTATTACAAAATAATGATCTACAATTAAAAAGATATAAAACAAGCAAATTAATAAAACGTTATTATTGTAAATAAACGATAATATGGCAACTGCTCAACAGATTAGAAAAGCATATATAGATTATGTTTTAACCCATGATGAAAAACCAAAAACGGTTTATTCTTTTGCAAAGAAGATTAAAATTACCGAAGCTGAATTTTATCAGTTTTTTTCTTCTTTTGAAAGTATAGAGAAGACCATTTGGTTTGAATTCACTTTTGAAACCATTCGTAAAATAAAGGAGCAGGAAGTTTGGCTACAATATACTTCGCGTGAGAAAATGCTTTCTTTTTTTTACAGCTTTCTGGAAAATCTGAAAAGCGAACGCAGCTTTGTTATTTATAGTTTAAAAAATTACAGGGGTAAATTTTCCACACCTGATATATTGGCGGGTGTAAAGCCAATTTTCGAGAACTTTGCACAGGAAATTATTGATGACGGCCTGGAAAGTGGCGAATTGGCTGAACGTAAATTTTTAACTAAACGTTATAAGGATGCCCTTTGGATTCAGTTTTCATTTATCCTTAATTTTTGGATTAATGATGACAGTGACGGCTTTGAGAAAAGTGATGAGGCCATTGAAAAGGGAATCAACGTTACATTCGATCTTTTTCAGCATTCACCTATTGATAACCTGATTGATTATGGAAAGTTTCTATCCAGAAACGGGAAGTTTAAAGAAAAAATGGGATTATAATCATTAATGAAGACACAACAGAGTATTCCAACTACAAAAGTAGAGCGCTCGGCAAAATTTGTGAAAACAGGTTTTCAGATTGGCGGAAACTATATCAAGCATTATTCAAAGAAATTGTTTAATCCGGATATGGATAGAGATCAGTTAAATGAAGATAATGCAACTGATATTTATAAATCGCTGAGCGAACTTAAGGGTAGTGCCTTAAAAATAGCGCAGATGTTAAGTATGGATAAAAATATCCTACCAAAATCATATGTAGATAAATTTACCCAGTCGCAATACAATGCACCTCCCCTTTCAGGGCCTTTAATTGTGCGTACATTTACCAAAAACTTTGGCAAAACACCTGAGCAGATTTTTGATACCTTTAATCTGAATTCCAGCAATGCCGCATCTATCGGACAAGTACATCAGGCTACGCTCAATGGCAAAAAACTTGCCGTTAAAATTCAATACCCGGGTGTTGGCGACAGTATTTCATCAGATTTAAAACTGGTAAAGCCATTTGCTTTCCGCCTATTGGGAATGTCTGAGCGGGAATTAAATATTTATATTAAAGAGGTTGAAGAACGCTTACTGGAAGAAACTGATTATGAGCTTGAGGTAAGGAGGTCTATCCAGTTCTCTGAAGACTGCAAAAACCTTGATCACGTGGTTTTTCCGAAATACTATCCTGAGTTATCGGGTAAGCGAATCATCACCATGGATTGGCTGGATGGATTACATTTAAAAGAGTTTTTAAAAACTAATCCTTCTCAGGAACTGAGAAATAAAATTGGCCAGGCTCTTTGGGATTTCTATAACTTCCAGCAACATGAGCTTCGTGCTGTGCATGCAGATCCGCATCCCGGCAACTTTATGATCACGCCAGATGAAGACCTGGGTGTCATTGATTTTGGATGCATTAAAGAATTGCCAAATGATTTCTATTACCCTTTCTTCTCGCTCATTTCTACAGATGTAATCAACGATAAAACCAAGACGATTGATGCCTTTAGAAAACTAGACATGATTCATACCGATGATACTGAAGAGCAGGTAGAATTCTACTATAAAGCATATAAGGAAATGATCAGTCTTTTTGCAAAACCTTATATCAGCAAGGTGTTTGATTTCAGTAAAACAGAATTTTTTGAGCAACTATATCTTTATGGTGAGAAGATTTCAAAAATGCCTGAATTTAAACAGGCCAGAGGTGTAAAACATTTCATTTATGTGAACCGCACAAACTTTGGTTTATATCAAATTTTACACGAATTAAAAGCAATGGTGAATACAGACACTTACGAGCCAACCTTAAACCGGTAATTAACAGTTTTTTTTCACCACATTGATCATGTGATCAATGTCAAACGGTTTTTCAATATAATCATCCGCTTTGCATTCCTTTGCTTCTTCTGGCAATTTATTGGATGTGGAAGTAAGCACTGCAGATACATCTTCTGTTTCCGGGTCAGATTTTAAGTCCTTAATAACTTCTGACCCTTTTTTTTCACCTTTAATGTGGTCATCCACTACTACTACATCAGGGTCAATCTCATCTATTTTTTCAACCGGATCGGTCGTTAATGATGCCGTAACATCAAATCCCTCCTCCTCCAGCACCTGGTCCATTATTTCAAGAATTTCTTTATTATCCTGAATAAGCACAACCTTTTTCTTCATATTGATTGTAAGAATATTTTTTTAAATATAGGAAAAAGGAAGTATTCAAAATCCAATTGCCCGTTTTTTTACAATCCGTAAAAGGAAGCACCAAAATTTCGTCTTGAATTAAAGCCCGTTCGTCGAGAATTTTACAGCAATGGTATAAAAGCGAGTAATGGTCTGCAACGTTTTGGTGTCCGTTACGTCTTATCTACAAACAAATAAATTACTTAAATAATTCAATAACAATTAATTAACATTAAATTATTAAACAAAAGATATTATGAAAACTTCAATCAAAACCCTGATTGCAACAACATTAACAGCCATCGTTTTATCAACAGCTGTATTTTCAACAAGCGTTTCCGCTTCAGAAACTCATCCTTTAAAAGTTTCGGCTGTTAATGGCTTTAAAAAAGTTTCTGTGAAAGGAAATGTTGAAGTTATCTTAATTCAAAGGGCAAACAGCGGCGTGGCTTATGCAGAAGATAATACCGGCACCGCAAAAATTTTACAAAGCGGCGATATGCTCCGCATCACTTCAACTGATGGAACTTTTGCAAAATTAATTGTATATGTAACAGATATTTATAGAATTGAAGCTACAGATAATGCAGTAGTTAAAACTGAAGGCAAGTTAAATTCACTGTATCTTCAAATCTTTTTAAAAGGAAACGCACATGCTGAAATCAATACCATTTCAAAAGGCTTATACACCGTAATTCAGGATGATGCCGATTTAAAATTAAGTGGCTCAACAGATACTCATACTTTAGTGATGGGCAACACACAAAAACTTACCATTGATAAATTTGCTGCACTGAAAACCAATATCAAATCCACTGAAATTACAGCTACAGGTAAAGAAATTGCCGCTGTATATTAACCAAAAAATACCCACATAAAAATGGCTTTCTGACTTTCCAGAAAGCCATTTTTTTTGAAAGATTCAGACAATCTTCAGAATTGAAGGGTATCTTGCGCAAATTATTAACCCAATGAACCACTTAATCAAAGGCCGGTATTCAATTCTGTTAAGCTTTATTGCCTATTTTTTAACCTGCTCTTTTGTTATCCGCACCATCCTGCTTATCTTATCTTTTTCACATGCAGATTTCAGTTTTTTCGAAATCCTGAGGTGCTATGCTGTTGGTTTATTTTTTGATGCCGGAACAGCCTTGATCATGACCTCATGCTATGCCTTATATTTATTGCTTCTTCCTGATCGCCTTTACAGGCAGAAATGGAATAGCATTTTAACGCTTTCCATATTTTTTATCTTCGTCATACTAACACTTTTTTCGTTCTTCGCCGAAATCACCTTTTGGCAGGAATTTGAAAGCAGATTTAATTTTATAGCTGTTGATTACCTCATCTATACCTATGAGGTGGTCCACAACATTAATGAATCTTATCCGCTTCCCTATTTAATTTCTGGTATTCTCGCTATTGCCTTAATCATTACCTACCTGTTTAACAGGTTAAAAATTTTCAGCTTAAATGCTGAAAGTAAAATGCCTTTCAAAAAACGCCTTGTTTATACTGTTTCGCTGATGCTGACAGCTATATTGTTCTCACTCTTTGTAAAAAACAGTGCTGCAGAACAGGGCAATAACCGCTATGCCAATGAACTGGGTAAAGCTGGTATTTATTCCTTTTTTGCGGCATTTAAAAATAATGAATTAAATTACCATGAATTTTATCAGCTTATTGATGGCCAAAAGGCTTTTGCCATCGTCAGAAACCAACTGGCACAAAATGGTACAAGCTTTAAAAACGGACTGACGATTTCTAGGAATATTAAGGGTACAGATTCCACTTACCGTCCAAATGTAATCATGATTACGGTGGAAAGCCTGAGTGCTGAATTTTTAGCGCACTATGGTAACAAACAGCAACTTACTCCCCGCATAGATGCCCTGGCAGACAGCAGCATTTTCTTTAGTAATATGTATGCAACCGGAACCAGGACAGTGAGGGGAATGGAAGCACTTACCTTATCCATCCCACCAACTCCCGGCAGCAGCATTATCAGGCGAAATGACAACGAAAACTTGTTTACCGTTGGCCATGTCTTTAAAGATAAAGGTTATATCAATACCTTCTTTTATGGTGGAGATGGTTATTTTGACAATATGAACCATTTCTTTGGCAACAATGGTTATAATATTGTAGACCGCGGAAGAAAATTACTGGATGAAACCTATCAGGGCAGCCGGACATTAATTGCCGACCAGGAAGTAACCTTTGAAAATGCCTGGGGGATTTGTGATGAAGATATCTTTAATGTGGCGATAAAGGATGCCGACGAAAAATATAAGCAGCACCAGCTATTTAATGATTTCATCATGACCACCTCCAACCACAGGCCTTTTACTTTTCCGGCAAATAAAATTAACCTACCCGTAGGAACAAGAGAAGCCGCCGTACGGTATACAGATTATGCCATTGGAAAATTCATCGACAAGATAAAAACACGACCTTATTTTAAAAATACGGTGATCATTATTGTTGCAGATCATTGCGCCAGCAGTGCCGGAAAAAACGAGGTTGATATTTCTAAATATCAGATTCCCTGTATGATTTTAAATTTAAGCCACCAGCCGAATAGGAATATCAGTAAAATGACTTCGCAGATTGATTTATTCCCAACACTCTGGTATTTATTAGGCTGGAGTTATGATAGTGAATTTTATGGTCAGAATGTCCTGGCGGATCATTATCAGCCCAGGGCATTTTTAGGTACTTACCAAAAACTCGCCTACCTGAAGGGCGATAGTTTGCTTTTACTCAGTCCGCACCGAAAGATTGATACCTATTTGTATAATCCATTGAAAAATACACAAAAACCGCATCAGCTATCTAAACAAATGATAAATGAAGGCATTGCCAATTATCAAACAGCTTTTGATTTGTTCAAAGATGGTAAATTGAAACTATAATAAAAGGTAAACAGTAAGAATTTAGCTTTCCATTATGGAAGCAATCTCTTTCTCCATAGATTCCAGTTCTTTCGCCTTTAATTTTTTTACGGTTTCCTTTTTAGGTTCAACGTATTTAACCCCCACACGCAATGCCCTTAAACCGGAAACACCTTGCAACTCTTCGAGTTCAAGTTGTTCTAAATCATCATTAAAATAGCCCTGAACCTGCATGTATTTGATATACTCCATATATTCTTTGGCTTCATCCGGATTAAAATAAACCATTGAAATTTTATCCGGCTGGGTCAGGCGTTCATTCTTTCCTTTGATTAATACTTTATCAATCCGCTTCTTCACCACTTCATAACGGATATTATAGGCACCTTCTACATCGAATCTTCGCTCATCGTTCCTGAAACTAATGTCGATAGGATTTGAATGAATAAAAATTAACTGGGTCGTTTCCAGCGGAAAAGGGATTTCTCCGATTAAACCCTTGGACAGCCTGGCAATCTCCACCATTGAAGTCAGCTGCCATAAGCGGATATTTTTTAAGTATAATAAATCAAAAGGTTTCTGCGGCGCAATTTCCTGCCCGATATAAATGTCATACTCCACCCCGTCTGTTCTAAACTTGGCAAAATAACAAGGATAAGATTCCTGCAGGTTGGCTTGCGATTTTTCCAGGTACTGGCTTACCTCGGTATTGATCATCTGCATGGAAACTTCCAGCTTTCTGCGGTTAGAATAAGCACTCCCGGTTTCAGGAATAATGACCTTAAAATAATCATCTACAATTTCAGCCGTTTGCGGATAGTTGGCCTTGATAATGGAAAGGAAAGGGTAAACCTCAGCAGCAAGGAATTCGTTGAGCTGACTCTCTTCATTTGAAGAAGTCAAATGATCTATCCTTTTAGTCCAGTCTTTACAGTTAAACAAAATTTTCTCTGTAATTTCAAGGGAAACAACTTTCTTGATTGCTTTCAATGCCTGTATTAGACTCTCCAGCAGCACACTCAAATCATCCTTTAAAGCTTTATTCCGCTCAATGGTGGAGTTACGGATATCAATGGCACCAAATAATGGATACATGTGTTTAAATGTAACCGTTTCAATTTCTTTAATCTTGTTTTTACTGCTGTTCTTTTGAAGAAAGTGCCATACGGCCTCATTAAATTTCCACTGTACAGAAGGTTGTAAGGCCGTGAATTTATCCATCAGCACTTCATCCATTTTAGCATTAAAATCCTCGATATTATATTGGAAAAGTTGCCCGATCAAAGGCATAGCCGGGCGCAATCTCGACAATAACCTATCATCAATAATTACTTCATTATCAGAATAAACCTCCAGTACACCGGCCAGCTGGGTATTATAATAAACCGGTAATACAGAATAAGAACATACCCCCGCCTCTTTCAATACCTTTAAGAAAGGATCTTTCAAAATCAGCTCATCATTAATGGAACTTACAAAAATGGCTTTGGGGTTTTCCATATATTTATCAACCAGGGAGTAGAACACCTCTTCTTCTACATAGGAAGCTTTTGCCGAATTGATCAGCTTGCTTTGAGAAAATTCCAGGTGATCAAAAACCAGTTTGTTATTTACCGTTAAAAATGGCATTAATCCAAATTCCAGGTTGCCATCGCCACTTAAGCTTTTCAGTGCCTGGATAACGTGCGTATAAGCATCATTCTGATAATCATGATTAACGAGGGCATCACGAATACCATCAATAGCATGCTGTAGCGTTACATCGGTGATGGAAATGATACTGAATCCATCGAAAGAAAAATCATTTAGTGGCAAATGCTTCAGCAGGTATTCCAGTTCATTATCCTCCTGAAAATATTTTCCAAGTTCTTCAAAATTAAGTTCAGGAAGTTCTCCTTTATACTGGATGTCTACAAACTTGGTATCCGTTTGAATGTTGTAATATTGCGTAAGCTTGGTTTTCTCATTTACATGTCCATAAATAACTTCATTTTTAATTACAGAGGTAAAGTTGTAAAAGCGCAATAAAATAATATTATAAATAAACTTAAGCTGTTTCTTTTCAACCGGTTCGCTATCCTTGGTAATCTTATTTTTAGGATCGTGATCCTTAAAAAAATTGTAAAATGCATTTGTACTGAAGAAAATTTCATCCGGAACCGGGGTACTCAAGGCCCAGAACAAATCATCCTCATTATCCATCAATGGTGTAAGGATGGTAAAAATAAGTTCTAAAGTATCTTTATATTGAACCAGATCTTTTGCCTTGATATTATTTAGGAGTAACTTCTCTTTCTCAATTTTTTCCAGCAGAAACCTGTAAAACTCAGATTTTACGGATTTCTCCGTTTTCAACCTTCCTTTTAAATACTCCACCAGCGGGCGAAAGGAAAGCGACGAATCTATCTGATGCTTGAAACATTCGTTTTTATGTATTTGAATTACGTTGGTATTCATGACGGATTTCCTTTCTTGGAATATTTACAGTTATCTTATTCAGTACAAAGATATTACCTCTTCCTTTAATAATAGGTCTTTATAACGTAATACTTGGAGATGGTCCCCTGACTAAAGCTTTACAAATTTAATACCTAAAGTTTAAAGAAACGTATGGGTACCATCCTTCTGAAGAATGTCCCATTACAAATCGTACAACTGTGAGTGATGCCGGTGCAAAATACAAGCCACCACCTACACCGTGATGCCAGGTGGTAGACACTTCATTCCGTTGCCAAACCCGGCCAACATCATAGAAGCCCAGCAAGCCAATTTGTCCGGGTAAAACATAACTGACCAAATCACCCAGTTTCGCCCTTAACTCTAAATTATTGTAAAAAATATGTTCACCGGCAAACCTGAACTGCCGGTAACCCTGAAGATTACCCTGCCCACCAAGGTATAAGGCCTGATAAAATGCCGGTTTTCCAACCGTTACACCACCACCAAAACGATCGGCCAGAATAAAATTTTTCCTGCCGTCTAAATTTTTATATAAGGCAATACTTGCTGTTAACTGCCCGAAAGAATTTGAATATTGGTTAACACCCTTATAGCCAAGCAATTTAAAATCTACAAAACTTCCCAAGGTAGGTAGGAGGTCATTATCCCTGGTGTTATTGGTGAAATTTACAATCGCCCCGGCAAACATTTTTTCGTTACGCACCGTTAAGCTATCTGCAGAGTGCAACTGATCAGCATTGAGGATAAAACGGCCTTCGTTATCTTCGCGGTTGAACTTATAATACTGATAAGAGGGTCCTACAGAAAAGGTTGATTTGGGTTTACGCCACCTGATGGCTGCATCTACCTGGTACAGGTTAAACCTGGCCCTATAGTAGCGGATATCATCACCATGTTCATCAAAATGAGTATCATTACCTAAACCGAAGAAATTCTGGTTATTATTGGGGGCAAAAGCATAACCGTTTACCAATAAATCTCCCTTACCCAATGCTTTTAACCATTCGCCCTTATAATTAAAACGGAATGCCCTGGTAGAGAAAGAATGCAAAAATGAAACCGTTTGTGAATTGCCCCAGGGTTGCTTACGGAACCCCGGATTGGTTTGCTTGTAAATTAAACCCAATAAAATTCCATCATCCCTGTTGTAGCCTGCGTTTAAATTATATGATCTCCGCACATACATATCTTTAGGGATGTAACTGAAGTTTGCCGTATCATTGGAAATAATTTTGTTGATTTTATTCTGATCATTACCAGCGTAAGTTGCCTTATCTGTACGACCGTATAATTTTACCCTGCCATTGCTATTTGCAAAATCGTAATATTTCTCCCCCTTGCCTCCAATTATCCGGATTTTAATGGCAGAATTTTTATTGTCGAGGATTAAGCTGTCATTCCCGTTGTGCATATACACCCGAATTTCCTTCGTCACTTTGGGATCGAACTTCCGGTCAAACAATTCATCTTTGATATTGCCTTCTTTTGATATTTTATTAATCTTCACCCGCAAACCATTTTCTTTGGTATCGTTGATTTTAATGCGCTCATTTTTATTGGTTACTTCTATATCAACGATGCGGTTAAAGAAATGATAGTAATCATTCATCAGTTTAGGCAAACTGGCTACCCGCTCACGCAACCTTTTTAAAAATTCGTCATGATGTAATGAATAGCTTGGCTCAGGAAGTTTCCGCAAGGCCTTTTCAAAAACGGCATCATTGTAATTGGCGCAGAAATCTTTCACTATCTGATTAAATTCATCTTCCGTTATATTTGCGGTCCAGCGGCTGCTGATTTCCCTGCCTTCCCATAAAAACCAGTTAATATTTTGTATGGGGCGTTCGTAGCCCTGCATCATTGGGAGCAAAGAGGATGATTGTGTAAAACGTTGTAAAAAACCATCTGAACGGAAAAAAACCTGGTCGCGGTCTCTTGGTACAGGTGTATAATTTGAACCATCTTTGGTTTTGGTTTCTTTCCAGCGCCACTGGTCTTCATGCCTGTCCCAATCGCCAAGCAATACATCAAGTGATCTTGCCTTTACCCAGGCCGGGCCATCTAATTTATTATCGTTGTCATCCGTTAATTTTTTATCCATTTTCGGTGAACTGTCTGATTCTCCTACAGGCTCGCGCTCCTCGAATAAGCATAGTGTATTGGCAAAAGCAGATTCAAACTCGCCTAGACCATCATCAGGAGAAACCCAGCCGATAACCGGATTGGTATGTGGAATTTTAGCTGCATCTGCCAGGTCAGGAACAACCAAAGCTGAGAAGGGATGCTGGGCAGACATGTTATCCTTAATTACGTCTTTTGCAAAGGTATTCCGCAAGGCCTCAGGCAGCAGAACCTCCGGGTATTTTTCTATGCTACGCAACACATATTCCTTCCCGTCCTTGTCTTCCAGTCTTAAAGAGCGCGACTGGTTACCTCCTCCACGTTGAGTGGCTTTAAGGCCACCTTTCATTTTTGAGACATGCAACACCGGAACTTTAGTTCTTTCGGCATATTCCTTCCGGTAATTTTCACCAAAAACATACCGATGAAAACGCCCTACGCTATCGTACTCCGGTTTAATGCGTACAAAAATACTATCGGCTGTAAGCGGCTTATCCCTGTTTCTAATTTTTGAAGGAATTTCTGCAAACTTTTTAATATAGCTGTAAACCTGTTTAACGCTGGTATCCGAATAAATGTAATACGCATAGCGCATATCATTATTTTTCAACTGATCAGCAATGACATAGCCCTGCTGCATTTCCTGAAATAAGGAATTTTTGCCCTTTTTATTCGGCGAAACCTTTGAGCCGGAACCACTGATAATCTGCAGTTGTTTCCCTTTAATCATTTGTAAACCATGCTCATGACCCGCCACATAAGTTACATTCGGATAATCGCCAAAAACACCATTTACAGATTTGATCATGTCTTTATATGCCGGATGATTTAAATCTTCAGGACTTAAAAGCGTAGATCTTAACAAAGGATAAACCGAGCCCAAAACCGGCATCGGGATATATAAATTCTTATTTAGGGAAGTCAATGGAAAAAGGTGATTTCTTAAATTAAAATAGCCGCCATGTGGCCCATAACTCTGAAATGGATGGTGTGAAGCCAATAAGATCACCTTGTTTTTATTTTGTTCCAGCATTTCTTCCATGCGTACCAGCACTTCATCTTTGGTATTGCAATCACATTCACCTGCCGGATTTGATTTTTTATATGGAAATAGCCACCACTCACTGTCATAAGCAATGATGGTGAGTTTATCGGTGAGGTTGATGGCTACCGGATCAGGACACCCGTTCGCAGGAATTAATTTAAGCAATGGATCGTTCTGCGCTTTTAAATAATCATCCTGTGCTTTGATTTTCGCCAAACCATCTGGTCCGGATTTATCCCAGTCATGATTACCCGGAATGAAATAAACACTTGCGCCCATATTGCGCATGGGTTCAAATTGTGACCGTAATATTTTTTTTGTCTCCTCTTCTTCAATACTTCCAGGCAAACCCATTCCTGTGGGATAAATGTTATCGCCAAGATAAACCACAGTGGTTTTTTTTGGAATAATCTGCTTGGCGGCATTTTTTAAATCCTGCATCTGGGCAGCATTCATTTCTCCGGCATCGCCGAAAAGAATTACACGGTATTTAACATCATCCTGAGCGAAAGAATTAAAAACAAATAAAAAAAAGAAGGCAATAAATAGGGTAAACGTTTTGATCATCGCTTAGGGGTTATTTCAGATAAAGATAATTAATTTTAATAAAGCCTATCTGACCTTAAACATTAAAATATTTCCTGCAGCTAAAGACCCACCTTCATTTGAAATATAAAGATTATTGTCCCGATCAAACGCAATGCCTTCAGGTTGGTTAAAAGCATCTCCTTTTAAGGCTTGAGTTGATTTTATCTTAAAGTCGGCGTCAGTTATCACCAATAACTTATTCATGGAAGAAAGGATATACCACTCTCCTGTTTTCGGGTTTTTGGCCAATGCCGAAGGGCGGAAATTCATTTTAGATGTACCTGCCGCAGCAGCAATTTCCTGATGAGAAAGTTTAAAAGTTCCTGCAGGCGTAAAAGTGCCTTCATTAAATTTAAAAGCAAATATTTCGGTATCCGACTTTTTACCTTTTTTCACTTCTTTGGTTAAAATATAAACCATACCAGCCTTCTCATCTGAAGCCAAACCTTCATACTCAGCTTTTGGCACCAGGTCTTTTGTTTTAATAACGTCAGCTACTTCCGGAGTATTAATTTTTGAAATGGGAAAAGTATGCAGTTCTCCATTACTCTTAAGCACAATTACCTGATCATTAATGATCGCCAGGTCTTCATAATCACCTTTCCCTCCAAATTTGGTAAATTGTGCATCTTTATCATTTAAGCCCAAATGAAATAAATCACCATCTTCATCCTGAATGGCAAAAACCTGTTTCGGATCTCCATGATGAAAAGTAATGCCCGAAATTTCAAATAAATTCTGTGGCATATTATATTTTACCGGATTAGCCAGATCATAAGGAAAATCTGCTTTTTCAATAGTGGAAACAGCATTTTCTGTTGTCATTTTATCCTTCTTCTTTCCCTCATCATCATGTTTTCCGTTTACACATGAAACCCCGATAAATGCTACGGTGAAAAGTGTAATAATAGCGGTTAGTTTTGTTTTATTCTTATTCATAAAATGAAAATTTAATACTTGTTTTTTAAAAATTGATAGATGGCCAGTTGTGAAGCAATGGCAGGTTCACCAGTTTGAACGGGAACATTTTCCATTTGATCATTTATTATAACAGCCTGCATGTTATCCTGTTTTTGAATCTCGATAATTTCCAGGATTTCTTTTTTAATTTGCTCGTCATAAATAGGAAAGCAAACTTCTATCCTGCGGTAAATATTCCGGTTCATCCAGTCGGCAGACCCCAGATAAACATCGTTTTTACCTTCATTATGGAAGATAAAAATCCGTCCGTGCTCCAGGTAACGGTCTACAATTCTGGTGACTGTAATATTTTCGCTCATTCCCTTCACCCCCGGAATCAACCTGCAGATGCTCCGCACAAACATGTCTATCTTTACCCCACTTTGCGATGCCTCGTATAGTTTATTGATTAAAACCTTTTCTTCGAGGTTATTCATTTTAATGGTGATGGCTGCCGGTTTACCTTGCCTGGCATGTTCAATTTCCCGCTCAATCAACTGAAGAAAAGCCTGCTGCAGGTTAAACTGGGCCACCAGCAAATGCTGAAAAGGAATGAGATCAGCAGAAGCAGGCTTTATGCGTTTTGCCAGAAAAATAAACAATAACTCCACTTCGCGCAGCATTTCTTTATGGGCGGTCATTAAGATATGGTCTGTATAAAAAGAAGCCGTGCTTTCATTAAAATTTCCGGTAGCAAACAATCCCAGATAATGCATCCGGCCCGCTATTTCACGTTTTACCAATGCTACCTTTGCATGCACCTTAAGGGCTGTTACGCTGTAAATAATGTCGACTCCAACCGATTTCATTTTTTTAGCCCACTTGATGTTATTCGCTTCATCAAACCGGGCCTTCAACTCCACCAGAACGGTTACTTTCTTCCCGTTTTTAGCGGCACTGATTAAGGCATTCACAATTTTTGAATCGCTCGCTACCCGGTAAAGTGTTACATAAATCTCCTTGACATTTTCATCTATAGCGGCTTCATTGAAGAACCGCAGCACGCTATCATAACTTTGAAAGGGTGTATGAATGATGATATCCTTTTTGGTAATGGCTGCTGTAAGTGTCTTTTCTACGAAATCAGTATTGCAGATTTTGCGCCATGATGCATTTAAGAGCTGATCATTTTTCACCGGAAAAGCCATCAGGTCTTTCAGGTTATGGTATTGACCACCTTCTACCCTGTTTGCTTTTTTAAGGTTGAAGAGCTTTTTCATCTCCTCAAAAACATTTGGAGGAATGCCCGGCTGATGCAGAAAACGGGTGGCTAAACCCAAATCCCGCTTCATCAGCTGCTTTTCCAGCTGATCGGATAAATTTCCGGAATACTCATCCTTCAGGTCAATCTCCGCATCTCTTGTAATTTTAAAACTAAAACAACCCAGTACCTCATCCAACGGAAATACCCGATCCAGGTGAAACCTTACGATATCATCAAGAAACACTACGAAAGTTTCATTTTCCCCTTCTGTTTTATAAAACCGCGGCAATTCATTGGATGGGATATTTAAAATTACCGACTTGGTTTCATGCTCATTTTTTAAAGTAATGAGGAAATACAGCTCATTATTTGCAGGAAAAAAATTGGTCTCCTGATCCAGGTAAACCGGTTGAAGAAAGGCCATCACCTGGCTCAAAAAATATCTGGTAACTGGTTTTTGAATCTCCGGTGGAAATGGCTGTCCGTAAAGCAGGTTAATCTGCTTTACTTTTAACTGCGGAATAATCTCCAGCTGCAGGATTCTGCCATATTGCTGCTGCTGACGGGTAATTAAATGATTGGCACTTTTCAGCAGGTCTTCTTCAATATGAATATCATTGTTTTCCTTATTGCTTAATTTTTCGAGTGCCAGTAATACAGGCATCCTGACGCGATAAAACTCGTCCAGATTGGAGGAAAAAATGGAAAGAAATTTAATCCGCTCCAGTAATGGAACCGTGCTGCGTCCTGCTTCTGTTAAAATTCGTTCATTAAATTTCAGCCAGCTTAGATCTCTGTTGAAAAAAGCAGTTTCTGTAGTTTGCGCCATTAAAGTTTACCGTAAGCTGCGTATGCAATAACAAAAGCCAATACCGCCGCAATTAACCCAAACATAAAAATATTATAAGCCAGGCGGATCAGTTTGTATTTCCGACCTAAAACTACCCCCTGAGAATAGACATCTGTGATCAATGTGCCATACAAAAAGTCCTTATCATTCATGACCTGAATCATGCCATCAGTATAGCGGGGTAAGCTCATTTTATAAAAATTACCGAAAAACAAGAGGTTAACTTTTTTATTGTCCATGTCTTCCTGGGTAAACTCTCCTTGTGGAATTGACGGGCGGGTAGATAAGATAGATACCACCACACAGGTTAAACTCACCATGAGCAGGATAAACGTGGGGATAATCAGGTTTCCGTGATCTTCCAGTCTCCTGAGCAACAAACTTACAATCAGTGAAAGCATGATGGAATTTACCGTTATCAGGATGTGTGCTTTATTATCTGCCATATCGCTTAAGCGTTGGTTGTTGGCCGAGGTAATCCTGAACATGGTTTCAATTCCTTTATCCGGCCGGTCGCCTTTGCCTTTCTTTTTACCCTCTTTATCATCCAGCACCAATGAAGGTGCAAAATTTTTAGGTTCCTCCTGTTCGGTGGCGATTTCTTCCTGTGCAGTCAGCTTGCTTTTAAGCTTACTGATATTCGCCTGTTTCTGATCGTTGAGCAACAGGGCGGCATAGTCGGTTTGGTAATGGTGCGACTCCATAAACTGGATGTCTCTTTTGCGCCAATCCAATTTGCTGATTTTTTTTTTGTATATCAGTTCAACTTCTTTGTGCATCAGCTTTCCTTTCTTACGGAAATCAGGCAGGCCAAGGTGAAATAAATCAGCATCGCAAATGATTTTGTCGAGCTGACTTTTAGGGTTTTGTGGAATCCTGGTGGCTAAAATCGCATTTTTAACCTTTTCTTTGATGTCTTCCCCCACCTGGTGTTCGCTTAAGAATTTTGCGGCCAGCTCTGCTCCTTTTTCCTCATGTTTCAATGCATCATCGAAATAGCCGGTATCATGAAAATAAGCCGCAACAGTAATGGTGAAAAAATCCGCTTCATTTAACTGGTAGTGATTGGCAATTTGCTGCGCAGCATTGACCACTTCACGGGTGTGTTCCAGGTTATGATAAACCAGGCGTGGATCATGATGGGTATGAAAATAATTACTAACCTGTTTTTCTACCTCAAGTTGCAATTGTTTATAGTCTTGGGACATAGTGCTCTAATGTGATCTTTTTTTATGGTTCGCTCACGCAGTTTTCTGCTTCTTGAAAACAAAAAAAATGACGGGTGATACCGGATATAAAACTACGTTAAATTTAAATAAAATCAAGCCTTTAAACATTTCACAAAATCCGGACCTGGTGGATTTATGCTCCCTGTTTCTTACTCAATCAGGTGCGTCCTGAAAGTTATCAATACAATCACCTGAAAATTAGATTGATGACACATTTACGTTATTTTTTGAAAAAAAGTTTTTTAAAAGCGGATGCAAATTTGTAACATTGCACTCGCAAAAAACAAATGTTTTTTCGGGGCCTATAGCTCAGTTGGTTAGAGTAGAAGACTCATAATCTTTTGGTCCCTGGTTCGAGCCCAGGTGGGCCCACTAATAAAAAGTCGCCCTTCAGTTACACTGAAGGGCTTTTTCATGCCTTTAAAAGCCATTTTATGGGCTATTACTCGTTTTTCGATCCAATATTATTGTTTAGGTTCAACATGATTTTTTGCTTAACTTGGTAAAAAAAACTTAGGAAACGCTCAGAACTTAGAGAAAACTTAGGAAAAACTTAGGAAGTTTTTTTAACCAAAAATTCAAAATGTGACCAAAAGACCCAAACTCTTTTGGTCTTGTCAACTCCATAAACTCGAAAAATATGGCAACGATATCAGCAACAATAATCAAAAAAGAAAGGAGAGCCGATCAAACCTGGAATGTCAAGATCAGAATTTGGCACAATAGTAAACCAGCATATATTGATACGGAACATTTTGTCGGCATTTCACAGTTAAAAAGAAAAAGCAGGGAAAGCGAATCTTTGGTTATCAAGGACAATTTCATTCTCGATCGTGTAGCAGTTGACCTAAAGAAATACCGTGACTGGATCAGCGATAATGCAGCTTTTATTGGCCAACTGTCTGCACTGCAATTACGGGATCAATTGTTAACTATGGATAGAAAAGACATCCCTGATCAAATTGATTTCTTAGCCTTCTGTAATGATTTCATTTCCGCGAAACAAAAGTCTGCTCAGGCTAGCAGCGCAAAAACACTTGCAACCGTCAGAAATAGCCTGGTCGATTATTTCAAATCACCATTTATCCCAATTACCGAAATTAACTATAATTTTCTCAAGCGATATGAGGTATATCTTCAATCAGATAGGGAACTCACCAGAAATAATCACAATGGATGTCCTAGAACCTACATACAGAAAGGTATTTCTGACTCCGGACTGCACAACCATATGCGAGATTTGAGGTTGCTATTCAACGAAGCCAGAAACAAATATAATGATGAGGATCTTGGCATTATGAAAATTTTACACTATCCCTTCAAAAAATATAAAGTAGGCTCAGCACCGATTACCGCACACAGGGACCGTCCGATACAAGAAATAATTAAGATAAGGGATGCTGAGCTTCCCAAAGACTCCAGGGCAGAACTTGCACGTGACCTTTGCATGCTTTCTTTTTATTTGTTGGGGATGAATGCAGCCGATCTTTATGAATTGCCGTTGGCAACTGAGATTAATGAACGGATTAATTACAATAGGGCTAAAACAAGAAAAAAAAGGAAGGACAATGCCTTTATCAGTATAAAGGTGATCAGTGAAGCAGCTCCTCTGCTCGAAAAATATGCGGGTAAACTTCAATTAAGATATTCTTCAACATCTGGCCTTAATTCAGCACTTGATGAAGGATTAAAAATTGTTAGCGAGGTTACAGGAATACCTGATATTGATTTTTATGATATGAGGCACTGTGTGGGAACTTGGGCAAGAAGGAAACTCGGATACAGCAAGGACGATGTGGCGGAAGCTTTAAATCAAACCGACAGAACGGTTACCGATATCTATATTGCACAAGACTGGAGTCTGATTGACAGGATACAAAAGGATATTGTAAACCTGATCGCAACGAAAAGTGAGGCTAAGGGGTAAGCCGATCGCTGTTCAAAATCCTCACAACCTGTATTGACCTGGAGATGGCTTCAAGATCCAGTCGTTCCATCCTGTACACAGCTGAGTGTTGACCATCTTTGATTGGCCTGATCAGACCCTGGTCCACCCAGGTTAAAATATTATTTCTTCCATACAAACGAAAGGCTTCTGACTTACTCACGTATGATTTGATATGACCTAACCTAATCATCGTTTCAATGCTGGCCAGCCCCGTTGCCTGCTCTAAAATATAACTAAGCTGAAAGTCTGTAATTACCCAATTGCCCATATCATCTATCGAATACTCGCAGGTAACTAATTCGGTTACTTTTTGAGGCAACTTTTTCGAGCTCGGCCAACTTTAAAATGTTTTTGTTCTGAGCTGTCTTAAATATAGTAATCAGCTTTTCCTTAAGCCAACGATCTACTGTAGACCTTCCATAGCGCCTGTAAGCCTCACTTTTATTAACATACTCAACCCGTGCCCCAAATAATGAAGTTTCTTTCTGCACGCTTACTTTAGTTACATTTCTCATCATTTCAATAATTTCCTTAAGCCTTGAGCTTCCCATTTGCCTGACCTCCAAACTAACCATCAATCCCTTTCCCTATGTTGCTTACAATCATAGATTATAAAATTATCTAAACTGTATCCTGTCAGAAAAAAAGGACGGAAATAGGCTAAATTAAACCCTATATGAACTCGGAATGAACCAACACCCGTAGTTTTTATTTAGCTGGCTAAGGTTTGTTTATAGAACCCCGCATTGATATTGATGATAAACTCAAAAAAAATGCCTAGCGTTTGTAGAACGCGAGGTTAGAGCCGTTCTGCGGACATCCGTTTTTCTTTAAATTAAATGGCTATTGGCTGCACTCGGTAATCAATAAGGTTAATTGTTTCATTCTCCATTACAGATCAGTTTTGAGCTTTTCGATATCTGCCTTTTTATCCGGATAATCTTCTGCACTGGGAATGATGCCCATGGCTTCTGCATATTTACAGGATGCATTCAGTGCATTGATTTCCTCAAGGATGTCCTCGAATTTTGGCTTATTCAAAATAGTTTCCGAAGGTTTATGCTTTTCAACATTCGCAGCCTGTTTTTCAGCTTTGGGTTTAGCCAGCAGTTTTGACTTTGCTTTTTCTATACCTTTGTTGTAAGCGGAGATATTGGCAAAAAGGGGTCTGGTTTCCGTAACAGGTTGCGTCAACCCCTCAAGGATTTCCTCGTCAATCTCCTGTGCTGTGCCTTTAAAAACCATTGGCGGCAACTGGCATTTTTGATTTACTCCTTCCTGAGATTTTAACAGAACAGAAACGATTAATTCATTCTCTGCGCAGAAGCTAACATTGATTAGCCATGCCCCTGCACTTGGCAGACATTGTAAGGCTAAAAAAAATGCTTCTCATAATCTCGGTCTAATTAAATAAGTTCCCCTGCGTTTAGAGGTACACACCTCATATCCGTTATTTACAATAATGCTCTTGATGATATTTTCAGCATGTCTGATGCGCACGGCATCCCCTCCCGAGATTTGCAAAAGGTCAAGGTTTGAAAAAAAACGCAGTGATCTGGCAATCTCCTGTAAAGCTTTTCTTTCTGTGGTTTCGGCTAATATACTCATGACGTTTTATTTATGGGGCGGCCTCACCGCCCCGGTGAATCAATTGAACTGAAAAGAAATGTGATCATTTTTACCAAGATCTAAGCAAAGATCAAAGGCCACCTGTCCCCTCTGCCTGGCTGTCCCCTCAATAATGGATTTAAATTTGGCCTCATTATCCTTGAACTTGCGAACGTTTTGAAAATAACCAGTAACCGCATTATATGCCCCAAACAGAGTGCCTTTAGTGGTGTCAAGCAATTGCGAAGAATCATTCATGGCATAAGCAAAAACATCATCCACTATATTTCTATACAGGCTGGAGGTTTCATCTACTGTACCATTGCGCAGCTTGTCGAGTACCTCCCGATTTGGAGCCATTGCCAACTGCACCAATTTCTTCACCTCTGCATCACTAATGCGCACCTTTGCCCAATGGTTGAAAATCTGCTCGACCTCCTCCGCGATCCTGCCCGAAATTCCAATCAGCGTATGCGCTTGTTTCAGTCTTTCCCCCGCACCCGAAGAATGGCGAATGCGTATAGCGTTGGTCGAAGAACGCAAAGCAGCGTTTAAGGTATTATTGCACACTATCCTCACAGGCGTAAAAGCAGCAGTAATACTCCCGAAGCCATCATGTGAAGTGGTTAAAAACAAATACTGCTCGATCAGATCATCCTTCCCAACCCTAATGTAAGAAGGAAGCTTGGCGGTGATAAAAATCCGTTCCCCCTTACCTAAAGCACCTGCGGTTTCATACAGGATGCCATCACCACCGCCAACGATACTATCAAAAAAAGCAAAAGCATCACAGTTCTGCACCACGCCGTAATCCTTACCCACTACCCCCAAAACCGTGTCGGAATCGGTGCGTACTGTGGCAAAATAATTGGAAACGGGAATGTCCGAGGATGCCCCGAACAAAATCGCATCGGGATCGGGTTCATTAATCAAGCGCAGGTTTGCACCATCCACGGTGAACAGCGGGCGTTTCTCTACCGAATAATCAAGCCCGGCAAATTGGAGCGCTTCCGCTGCTGTTGGATAGTCTTCCACAATAGTTCCCAATCCATGCCATGCTTTCTCCCTCACTGAGAAAAAATTGTGCCTGTCTTTTTTTTGGTTATAAGCTAAATTGTGTGCCATAATCGTATCGTCTAAAAATTAAAGAATCAGCTAAAAATCAAAATGGCAGATTATCATCAATGCCCTCAAAAGTCGAATTTCCCTCTACTGAAGCAACCGCTTCTGCTCCTTTCGCCACTACATTCGGCAACTCCAAATTACGGACAGCAGCCCCCAACAGTTTAATTGCCGAAGTGTGAAAAGTCAGTGACGCTTTCGCTTCATTGTTTCCACTCATGTAAGCGTTTACACCGATACGCCCGTAAAGCTGAACCCACCCCCCTTTTTTCAAATACTCCGCAATCCCCGTATTTAGCCAATACGAGCAGTCAATAAAGGTGGTAATCTTCTTTTGCTCCCCATTAGAGCGAAATGTGTCATTAATCGCAATTGAGAAGCCTACAACTTTTTTGTCTTCGCTTACTTTTCTAACCACTGCATCAGCGGTCAATCTTCCTGTGATTTCCATCATTTAAAAAATTAAGTGTTACATTTTTTTAGTTCCCTTACCTTTTCCCAAAAAATCTTTTCAAAAGAAAAAACGGAAAAAAGAAAGTCCGGAAAAACGGGTGCCTAGCAAGCGGAGAGCTATAAGTCCCGGAGGGTGATCCGGCGAAGCCAAGATCATTATGCGCTCGCAGCAAGTGAAGCGCCCGAAATTCACGGCCTTTTTATCCGTTTTATTGGAAAGTCTATAGGCATTTTTACGCCCGCATGCCTAATTCAAGACCGCCAAAACTTAAGCCCTACCGCAAATTGGCTCAAAATCAAAAAGAAACTTAATCCACCGCACACATCCTTCTACCCAGTTCAAGTGCCGCCAGAATCGCGGAGGATTTAGCAAGTCCAATCCCCTTAAATCGTGAAAGGCTTTTATGGCCCTGGGCAGCCAGCAAATCCAGTCTGCCACCGACAGCCTTTAAAATCGCTTCGCATAGCGCAACAGCACTCTGATTAGGCCTCCCAGATCCGATTAGTATCGCCATCAGTTCCGCATCACTAAGTGCGTCTGTCCCATGAGCGATAAATTTTTCACGTGGACGCATATCGGGTGCCCAGGTTTTAATCCCCTTAATTCCTTTTTGACTACCTATTTTTTGGCTATCGCAATATTCTGTTCCCTCCAGATGCGAATGGGCAGCAGCATGAAATAAAGAAGAAAAAGCAGAGACCAGAAAGTGAAAGTCTTCTTCGAAGACGACCACATTGGACCTTCTGTAACCTCCATCTAACAGTTTATCACTTCGGGTGATACAGATATAGTGGCTATTGTTAATTGCCCGTTTGAAATCAATGAAGTAATTACGGTTTGCTGAAGAAAAATTTTCAGTTGTAAGATTTGGGTTTTTCATGTCTAACATTTTTGGTACACACAAAATTGCAGATTTGAATTCCCGCTAATCGGTTGTATATTAGCCTATCCGATCAGATCGGATAAAAAAAAGATAACAAAAAACCCAACATTCATTCAAGATGCAACAACTCAGAGAAAGCCAGCGGCTCTGCAGTTATCAGTACTGCGGCAATACATTCGAGGGACGAAGCGATAAATTGTTTTGCAGTGATCAATGCAGAAATCGTGCAAGACGTGATCAGCTAAAAGAGGAAAGATGGAATGCTCCTGTATTTTACGCCAAGATTGGTGAAATTCTACAAAACAATCGTAAGATCCTCAAAGACCTCTACGAAGAAAAAGGCGACTCAGTAATTGTAACCAATTTTCTTCTTAGGGATAGCAGATTTAATTTTGAGTTTATCACCCGAATCCTGAACACTTCTAAGGGCATTTACAAATTTTGTTTTGACTACGGATGGTTATCGCTTGAGAATGGAAACATTCTTATTGTCAAGAACGAAAAGATGGTAAAAATCTAGATCAAATTTTATGGAGTCATCCTGGGTTAGTGTTAAAAGTAAATACATACTTTACTAATAGCAAAGAGTTGACACCTAATCCAGAAACTCTCCCCAGCCCCGTTTTTGTTAATGAATACCAGGATTTTGTTTATTCCTTGCCACCGAATTGATGGATCTTTGTAAAAACAAAAAACAAAGAGATGAATATCGTATTAACAGGTTCTTTAGGGAACATCGGAAAACCACTTATAAGATTATTGGTCGGTAAAGGACATCAGGTAGTAGTAATCAGCAGCAATGCTGAAAGAATATCTGCTATAAAAGCCTTGGGCGCAACTCCAGCAATTGGGACCATAAAAGACGTAGACTTTTTAGCGGCGACATTCTCAGGCGCTGATGTGGTTTATTTAATGGAGGCTTGGGAAGCAATAGGAGGTCTTTTTGATAAGGATATTGACTTTCTTTCGGAATTTATGAAGATCGCCAATAACTATGTTGCAGCAGTGGAAAGGTCTGGAGTAAAAAACATTATTCATTTAAGCAGTATAGGTGCCCATTCAAGTAACGGAACAGGCAGTCTTTTGGTGCACCACAAAGTTGAAAATATCCTTAAGACACTTCCTGAAAACATCAATATTAAGTTCATTCGCCCAGTTGGGTTTTTCAGCAATATTTACCGTTGGCTGCCCATGATTCAATCTCAAAACGCAATCATTCAAAGCTATGGCGGTGATCGGAAAGAGCCCTGGGTATCCCCGTTAGATATTGCGCAAACAATTGCCGATGAAACGGAAAAAATATTCAATGGTAAAACGGTTCAATATGTTGCAAGCGATGAAGTATCTCCAAACGAGATCGTACAAGCCTTAGGAAAAGCAATCAACCAGCCAGAATTGCAGTGGAAAGTTGTTCCTGCAAAACAACTTTTAGATCAGATGATTTCTGCAGGAATCAATGAATGGATTTGTAAAGGATTGATCGAGATGCAGCGGGCGCAGCAAGACGGCAGTTTGTATGAAGATTTTTACCAGCACAAACCTGAACTTGGCAAAGTAAAACTAAAGGATTTCGCAATGGAATTTGCAGAAACCTACAACAAAAAATAGACAATTATAAGATGCCATCGCACAAGCAAAAATGGCTTGCAGCGAATGACATACTCGTTGGAACAATCTTGATAAATAATAATTTATATTTGATCCCTGCAACATCCATCAATAATGGGTGCTGTAATCAACTGACTGGAAATGAAATATACCGAAAACAAGCTACAAAAGTTTAGGTCATTAACTGAGTTTCATGAAACATTTGGCCTCCCGAAACCTGAGCATCCATTAATCAGTTTTATTCGCTTGGAAGACATGACACTACCTGAAAAGGCGTTAGCCGATCATCTGGTCCTGGATTTCTATAAAATTGCTTATAAGGATACGATTGGAAAAGCCAAGTACGGTCAGCATCATTATCACTTCGGTGAAGGTGGTTTGGTTTTCACTGCTCCTGGACAAGTGTTTGAAAAACCCAGAAGCAATAAAAGCAAAGGTCGTATTTTACTTATCCATTCGGATTTTTTTCTTTCCTATTCCTTGTCAAGAAAAATCAAACAGTCGGGATTCTTCACGTATGCTACGGATGAGGCACTTCATTTATCCGAAAAGGAGAAGGAAACCATATTTTCTTTATTTAAGATTGTTGATGATGAGCTTAATAGTCGCATAGATGATTTTAGTCATGACTTAATTATTTCGCAGATTGAATTATTGCTCAATTACAGCAGCCGATTTTACAAGCGACAATTTATTACCCATAAAGCGGTTCACACTGATCTGGTAGCAAAATTTGAAACCATACTTGAATCTCACTTTACACCTGAAATAGCGCTACAAAATAAAACACCTTCTGTTCAATATATTGCAGAACAATTAAACGTTTCCGCTAACTACCTTAGCGATCTGTTACGAACATTAACAGGACTCAATACGCAGCAACATATTCACAACAGACTGATTGAAAGTGCAAAAGCAATTTTATCTACGACAACCCTTTCTGTATCCGAGATCGCTTACCAGTTAGGGTTTGATTATCCCCAGTCGTTTAGCAGACTATTCAAAACTAAAACCAGCTTAACACCTTTGGCATTTAGGAAGTCATTCAATTAAAGCAACATCGCCCAGCCCGAAATCGGACTGGGCGATGATTCCCAAAACAGTAATTTCAATCGATTACTTTGTGTTTTTCTTTTCAGTTACCTCAGCTCTGATTTCCTGAGCCAGATTTTTCAGGTCCTGCATACCTTTACGAACACGCGTTCCTGCAGCAGCATTTCCTGCGTTATAAAACTTTTCAGCATCAGCCTCAACTGAAGCTACAAGCGCTTTAATTTTTGAGAATTTTTCCATAATAAATCAATATTTAAGCAGCAAATATATCAGAATCCCTCAAATCCAAAAAATTTGGACGTAACAAAGCAGGGGGCAAAAGCCCCCTGCTAAGCCTCAACAAAACTAAAACTAAATACCAAGGACTATCTGCCCCTTCCCTTTTTTGCTTCAATCACCACTTCCGGTTCCTGGATAACTGCCTCACCGGCCACCTGTTTTTGATCCACAGCTTTACTGTAAACCGACTTCATGCCCGCATCATAAAAGTCCAAAGTCTTATATTGCGGATTGGCAGCAACAAATCCTTTAGTCTCTCTGCCATCCTTTGAAAAAGAAACCTCATGCACATTACCACGCTGCAAAGACTTCATTAACTGATCCTTAAAACCAGGTTTTTCCAGATCAGCGATCATGAAACGATCAATGGTTGCCGAAAGGTCAAAGCCATACTTCTCCCCAAAGTTTTTCATCGCATATTTACCATCTATCTTCTCTGCAAAATCCAGCTTTAGCCATAGGTTTGCTTTCTCACCACTCTTCAGCACTACATCTTTATTAACTGCACGACCAGAAAGCAAGTTGAACGATTCTTTCGCCGTTACGCCCTTACCCTTATTGATATAAAAGGTCTGGGATATAAGATCAGTTATGTCTGCCTTTTTAAGCGTTGCCTCGTAACTATTAAAAAAATACATATCGGTTTCCTTACTTTTGGAAAAATTGAGTACGTATGAAACTTTGTCCCCAAACCCCGGCTCGTACCTTTTAGCAGGATCCTGCATTTCGATCGTTGGAGACTGGAGGTTGAAGTCCTGTGGGGCATTTGTGATGGATTCTTTTAAAGCTGCATTCAGCTGCTCCCCAAAACCAAGGTATTTCAGATTATTCTGCAAATACACTAAATTCTCTTCATTCATAGATTAAAGATTTAAGATTAAAAAAATTAAGATTTAAAAATTGTTATTGTATTCAGCGACCAGAGCGCAGACGATCCAGAAAACTGTCCTCCCCTTGAGGCCTTTTCATGCTGGAATAATCCCGCAAACCGGTGGCCTGTTTAAATCGGGAAAGACTGAAGCCCTCTACTGGAAAAATATACGAGCGGCCACGAAATTGACAGGACAATTGATCTTCACTAAGCCAAAAATTAACGGAGAAACCCTTTAATGAAACACAGATTTTCACGGCCCGCAGGACATCCAACAGATCTCTGCCAAAAAGCAAATTGATTTTTCGACCAAAGCAAAATTCCGGAACAGCACCAGGAATCTGACAATTCAGTCCAAAAGCGACCCAGCATGATTCATCCAGATCAGCTAACTTCGCATCCTGCAACAAGGCAAAAGCAACCGCCTCCATTGCTGAAGAACACACATAAAGCGAACTACCTGCTGACAAACCGTGTTCATTGTACCAGATCCCTGAAGAAATGGCCATCTGGTGTTTACCAAGATGAAAACTTTCAGAAATACCGTCAGAAAACACAAAATCCAGTTTCCCATCATGACCCCGTTCATAAGTACCTTTAAAGTACTTTTTCAAAACTGCATCCATAGCCCCATCCATTCCAAACCTAAAGGAATTACCTAGAGAATCCAGACCTTCCATAGCTTCGCTGCTGTTCGTTTTTACCAGAAATCATTTGCGCGGACTCCGCTTTTTCTACCAGCTGAACATACGCTCCTGCTTCCGGTTTTTCAAAACGTTCCAAGGCTTTGGAATAAGCTTTTCCAAGCGCTTTCTCCTGTAATGTTTCCCCTTGTTTGTCAATCAAGGCATTAAGTCCCTGGTAAAGCAGATAAGAAATCCCGCCGTCCATCAAAATGGAAACCACCAGCGCCATGCGGTTGCTTCGAAATCCCTCGGGTGCAGTACCGCTGGCCTGAACCATCGAACCATCTGGCATTTCAATTTGCCTGCCTGATAAATAACGGTCTTTTTGATACGGCGTTAATGGCTGCCCATTGATTTCCAGTGGCGCCTGGATCTTTGAAGTATCCGTTACTACAAATTCCCTGGTATTCCAGTCATACTCGATGAGCATATCCCGATACACTCCTCCACGTTCCAGGGATTTAACGACATTCCCCTTCAAGCCGGTAAGCAACTGATCCGCTTCATTTGACGTAATAAATGATGGCGTAATCGCCTGCTTGTATACCGGATGAACCAATAAATCCGGATGCACTAAGCTATCCCGCGAGAGCGAAAGCTTCACATCCATTTCTTTGATTTCAACCCCAGCCCTCGAGATGTTTTCCAACCTGATTAGATTGGTTCTCGATCCTGATAACAGCGCATGAATATCCCTGCGATCCAGCAAGATTTCTTCTCCCCTGGCCAGCCCAATCTCCCGGAGCTGATCCATCGGGAGATCTTTTTCATTTAAAATTTTCCCGTACATGTGCTAAAAATTTAATGTTTTGTATTATTGTTTAACTCGCTCAGGAACCTGAGCGGGTTGACTGCCTGGCCTGCGTAATTCACCCCAAAGTGAAGATGCGGCCCGGTAACCCTGCCTGATTTACCACTAATTGCTACTGCCTCTCCCACATGAACCTGCTGTCCAGGAGCGACCAAAGCCAATGAAAGATGCCCATAGGTCAAAATAAAATCGCCGCTTTTGATCCGGAGATAGTTTCCAATTACAGGGCCATAACCGACATTCACTACCTCGCCATCCATCACTGAATACACTGGCTCATAAAAAGCCCGGAGATCAATGCCATAATGAAACTTAGCGCCCTCACCCGTAACCGGATGTTTCCTTGGTCCATAGGTAGAAGTCAATACAAAAGATTTTAAAGGAAATGTAACTATAAAGCCTGAATCAATTTCCAATCCGGCCTCCTGTCCCCACACCAATCCCATCTGACCAAAAAAGCAAACCAGAAACCAGTTAAGCAACAAAGCTTTATTTGAAAAGCCCGACCAGATTCTCCATTTCCTGATTGATGCGCAAAAAATTGGTGCGCAGAATCTGTTCCTTTCTCCCTCCGAAATCATAAAAAACAGGCAGTTCCTGATATCCCTTCTCTTCATTTTCGACTTCCTTTAAGTTCAGGTTCACCCTGCAATTGACCGCTGAAGTTTCAAATTTACCGGTGTAATCCCCCTGCGCATCCGCGGCAATGATGCCGACCATTTCTCCCGCACCAAGTGATGCGATCTTACCAGCGGGAATCAGTACATCCAGTTTTTCATTGATCGAGACCGATACCTTACTGCGGTCTATCGACAGGCTTTCTCCCCGCTGCTTGCTCTTTCCGAAAATCCGTTCCAGCCAGTCCAGCGTTTCCTTGTTTCGAACCGATCCGGAAAGTACATTTCCAACGACTGCAGTAATTGTGGTCGCTGTATCTTTTCCATATTGCTGCTTGAACTGGGGCAATTCCTGAAGTCCCATCAGCACCGCCACCTTATTGGATCTGGCAGTTGCAATCAAGTTTTCAATCCGGTGCACAAATAAAGTCGGCACTTCATCCAGGATCAATGCCGATGGCAAATTGCCCTTGGTATTAATTAATCGCGTGAGTCTATTCAGTACCACCGAATAACAAGCCGAGTTGATGTTCTGGGTATTTGGATCGTTGGCCAGCACCAAGATCGATGGCTTTTTTTGATCCGAAATCTTTAGCTCGAAATCATCGCCAGAGAAAACCCAGTAGGTTTCTTTGGTAGCCATCCTGGAAATAAAGATTTTAAGCGTTCCCACCTGTCCTTCCAGCTGATCAAAAGCCTTTGCTGTAAAGGCAGTCATAAAAGGAGAAAGCAGTGAAACCAGTTCAGGCTCAGAAAAAAGCGTATTGAAAATCTCTTCATAACTTCTGTTTAAAAAAGACAGGATATGCGGCAACGAAGAATATTTTCCTTTTTCATGACGACTAAGAAAATAAATGGCCGAGGCCAAAAAATTGATGGCTGATTGGGTAAAAAAGGCATCACTTCCACTAGCCTTATCTCCTTTCTTTAGCGCCTCCACTAGCGCCTCCGCAGTTTCCGAGGCATCAGCCAGCGTGCGGATATAATCTGCCCGAAGCGGATTAATGCGCCTGCTTTTTTCCACTTCATTTAAATTGATTACATGAAAAGCCACATCTTTTAGCTTGCCCGACTTTTTTCCCAAAAGAAAATGGTAATAGGCAATTTTGCCCAGGTCAGGATGCTTAAAATCGTACAAACAAATCGAAAATGCCTTGCCAATCAACTGCCTGATAAAGGGGTTCACCACAGAGAAACTCTTTCCAGATCCTGGCGTACCGATGAGCAGCGTTGCCCGGAAGGGATTGACCAGATTGATCCAGCCTTTTCTCACCCTCCGGTTATAATAAAACAGCATCGGGATATTGACCGAATACGGCGTTTCTATTTTCCGTACCTGCTGCATAAAGCTTTCTCCTTCGATATTCCATTGATCCTTTCCCAATGCTGAGCGCAGCATTTTAGAAATATTATCCATTGAAAGACTGATCAGTATCGCCCCAAGTAGCGAAGCACACATATACAGCAACTCATACCAATGGGTATAGCTGAACACCATTCCAGAAGGAAGCCCAAAAAAATACAGGCTCCCGAAATATAGCAATAGTCCAGTACCCAAAGGATACACAATACTTTTTTTAGGATCCAGCTCCGGAGATTTCTTAGCCAACGTGCCGATACTCACCAGGCAAATCAGCATCAAAACAAAAAGCTTCGAATAGATCAGCTGCTGATAGATTGGTATTGCAAAGACCCTAACAATCGCTACTTGGAATAAACCCCAGAACGGTGCATCGGGATAGATAAAAACCGCAAATTCTACCAATATGAAAAAGTAGATCAGGCACCGCATAAAGCCATGCAGCTTCTGAATTTCCCTGGTTTCTTCCATACGCCAATAAATCAAAGTAAATACTAATACAAGATCACGTCCGCATCCAGCACATCACTGTAGCGAATGGGAAAGCTGATACTTCTCCCTGAAAGTTGTTTCTCGCTCAACTGCACCTGCAAAATCTTGTTGCCAGGGAAAGTGAACTTTTTGAAAACAAAAATATTCCGGTAGAGCCGCTTGAACGAGCCATTATCGAATAGCGAAAGTTCCGGAAATATAGGTACAGACTGCGAATTGGTCGCCTTTGCGATCTTTTTATCTTCCAGTGAAAAACGGAGCTGGTCAATATCATAGCCAATATTGCTCTTATTATAAAAGCTCAGGTCAATAAAAATATAATTGCCCAGCGATGCGATCTTATTCAGCCGCGCTTTGATCCCGTAGCGATCTTCACGAGTTTGAAAGATACCCTTACGAGACTTAAGCAGGTCATGCGCCAGTTCTTTCAGTTCCTGCACACCTAACTCCTTCCCCTGACCAATGAATGGTTTCCAATCGTCCAAACCAATCCTGACACTTGGCCGAAACACGCTGTCGGGAAAGGAGTGATTATAAATCAGCCGGAACTGCACAAATCCCCGCTCGCCCGCTAAAGTGAGTATGCCATCGCCATAAGCAATACTTGCGCTATCGGCAAGACTAATACGGATCAAGCCATCAGTAGGTTGATCTAATCTGACACCTGAAAGCGAGCTGTTCAAATAGCGGACGGGCTTATCTGAAACCAGATGCACGGAAGCTGATTTTTTCAGAAAGATCACTGGCAGATCTGTAAAGACTGCAAGCGACGCCATTTGCGAAAAAACCGTCGACATATAAAGACAGCATAAAGCCGTTAGAAAAATTATTTTTTTCATCACAAATATTTTAAATAAATTATAAATGGATCACTGCAGGCCAGCAGCATCAATGAGCAGTACATAGGTACTATATTTCACTTTGGCCCTGTTTTTTTTAATCAGCCCGGAAATGGCTGAAGAAGTGGACTGGAAAAGACGGTCAACTGTACTCATCAGGAACTGCTGACCCGAGGCGGAAGAAACCGATACCCCTTGAATGGATTCGCCACCAATATTTTTGGAAAACTCCCTAAAAAATGAGGATGGTACGTAGAGACCCGACAACCCATCCAAATCATAAACCTCCAGCTTAACCGGGAAGATCTTTCCTGCAAAATGTACGGAGGAAATAGAGAGCTTGATCCGCTGATCTGAAAAGCCGCTCACTAAGGCATACAGCAAACTACCACTGGGCACCCTCACCTCACCTACCACCATATCTTCCAACAACCGGATACGTATCCTCGAACCGGCCAGGGCGGTCACATCCTGATCAACGAGGGCTTTAATCTGCAAAGACACTTTCCCCTGAACATTCCCGGCAGGTTTAACGCGAAGCGAATTGCGGTCCGAAGATTCCTGGAGCTGTTTTAAGCGCAACGACTCTTCCTTTCTTTTGTTTTCTTCCTGAAAAGCCGGATCATTTTGCTTGCTCACGCTATCCATATAGGACATTTGTTTTCGGAAAATCTCCATCGGATCAGCAGCAGACTGCGAAGTAAGCCGGTCTTTTTGGTCCACCCGATCAACAGACTTTCTGGCGGCAGCCAGATCAGAAAGTGCTTTAGCCATCTGCTTATCCTGAGGATTCATCGCCTCATCATGAGCATTCACCTTACTTGCCGAGGTACTTCGTGTCACAGGTATTTGACCACCCACATAGCCGGCAGCCGGATCATTTCTAATCCGATAGCTTCCAGCACCTGATTTAAGTGATGCCGCGATGGAATCCAGACTCCTTTTTTCCGCATCCGAATAACCAGAGCGCAAAACCGTATCCCGTACCACTTCTTCTGAAATCGGATTGATTCCTGAATAACCATCACTGGCCTTATACCGATCACGGTAAGCATCCAGCTTTCCAGAAAGCCCCTGATCCCGGACCTGGTCCGAGATATCTGCAATCTGCCCGTTCATCCCATTAGTGGGAACTTGCTGCTTTTCTTTTCCTGAACGGCTACTGTACACACAAAAGAACAGGCATAAAAACGGCAGGGCCAGCAGCGGCAGAATATACCGGGGCTGTTTAAAATTGATTTTCATACTGTTAAGAATTAAAGGATAAGAAGAATAACAATAAAGCATTAGCGCTCCAGGGATTCAAGCGTTCGTAAGAGCCAGAGCGAATCCAGAGCGGTGAGGTGCTTTTTATTAAGAAGCGTATCAACTTTTTGATTAAGCTCAACATTACGTTTCACCTTTGCAGCCGTACCAGAAATCTCCTCCAGTCCCTGATAAAAGCCACTAGCTCCCAAATCCATAAACCTAGAAACTTCTCCTGCTGGCTTAGCGTTGACACCCATATTTTTACTACCGAAGATGTCCCTAGCTAAAACCAAAAGCGAAAGCCCGATGGATAGTATCATTATGGCAAAAACTGATCTGGGGTAATGGATCATGAATGATCTAACTCTCGCCAAACACCGGTTCCATAATGGGCTAAAAGCATCATTGAGCTCTGATAAAAACCTTTTATCAGCCAGCCTAAAGTGAATTTTTCTGAACATTTTCCAGGTCTTTATTTTCCAGTATTTTCCACTGGGTGATCAATACCCCGTGGGGATTATTTTCACTTCTCGGCATATCCCGCAGAGTGCCTTCGGTAATGAGCGAGCGCACCACGGTTGCACTTCGGCGATCAATACGCTGCTTCCCATAAAACCGGAAATATCGTTTGTGCACGTCCAGAAAGATCGAATCGGTTTGCAAAGTCAGCACCGAAGAAGAAGAAAGCACAGAACTGAAATAACCCTTTTCCTTCAAATCATTGTACTGCCTGGCTCCGGACTCATCCACCAGGTACATTGCCTTTTTCATCTGGTATTCAATGAAGCGGTCATCCGGAGTGAGCGAAAAAAACAGGGAATGGAACAAATCCACGTCTGCCCGGTATTCCGCGGGCCTGTTCATCTGTAAATCCGTTTGCTTGGCCAGCATCGGTACATGGTTATCCAGAATGTAAATGCTCCGCCTGGCAGAACTCACCTGCCGGTAGGCAAAAAAAGATACTACAATAGCGATCACTACCGAGGCCATCAGACTTCCCACCGACACGATAGTGGCCAGACGGATCTTGGATTCTATATTTTTGATCATCATAGTCGAAAAAAATAAAAGGTTAAAAATCAAAAAGACTTTAGCTAAAAGAAACTGCCTCCAGTTTTCTTCGCTACGCCCATCACGCTTTGAGCACCCCTGCCAAAATTGGAAGCGGCAGAGCTTATACCAGAAGTGGAAATGATCCAGGTGGAAATGCTGGGCACAGTAAACATGCAGACTGCTCCAATTACAAAACTTAAGATCACTGTACCAAAGGAAAGTATCCCGTTTCCGGCAAACCAGGCCATTTTCTCCAGATTCGCCGCCGAGCCCTCCTCTCCGATGAGTTCCTTATAGCGGTTAATCTCCACGGTCATCGCATATTTTTGCATTAAAGCCACCAGGTACATCACCAGGTATCCAATGCCCACATATAGGTTTACAGAAATGAATCTGGCGATCCATGTTGACATCGAATCACGGAAAGAAGGCAGAATACTCGCAGCAACAGCGAAGGGTCCAAGAATAATCAGTATGGAAGCGTACAGGATCTGGATCATAAAAAGTACATAAACTGCTATTCGGAGTATCCATATCCCAAGCAATTCCAAAAGCTGCGTCAGTAGTAACTGCATGCCTATTTTCAGGCGGTTCTTGAGCTCAATCACAGGGCTTACCACCGTGGACATCCCTTCCTTAATGGTGGAGCTCACCGAATCCCAGGCCTTTCCCGCCCAGGTATCGGATTCCTTTTCCGCCAGCTCCGTCTCCGCTTCAAAACTATAAAGCGCATTGGCTACCTTTTGCATATAGTCCGCCCTAGTCAGCCGCAATACATTCACATTACTTTGCTCCGAGGCGAACATCTCTTCTGTCTTCACGGCGACCAAGTCCGTTGGAAAAGCAATCATTTTGGTAAAGCTACCCCACCACATGATCACCATTACCAGACCAAAAGGCCTGAGTAGAGGCATAATCTCCAGCTGTTTATCCCCCGAAATCATATCGTAACTCTTGATCGCAAAAAAAATGATCATAAAGATCGCAGCTAACGCCTTGGCATCAGTGATAAAAAGATCAAAGTGCGTCCAGATCGATTCCCGGAGGCCTTTTAAGAATACCATCATACCTTCTTCATACACCCCATTGCCTTGCAAAAATTCAAAAGCGCTCTTATTGTCAGGCTGCTGCGCCACCGCTGAAAGCGCTCCACTCATTATCGTCAGCATGAGCAGAATAAATTTCAAATTTTTCATCATTTAAAAGATTAAGCATTAATATTTCCGATCTGAAAGTACTTTCCTGGCGACTTCCTCATCCGACATGGAAGTCGAAACACCAGCATTCTGACCAGCACCCACCTTTGATTTAACAGCAGACAAGCGGATCATTTTTTCAGCAGTTGCCCGTTTAGAAGTCCAAATCCCCTGGATTTTTCGAAACTCCAATAGCAGCCGCTGATAAGATAATATTCTCGATCCCCGGTCCTGATTGGTTCTTCTGCTTCCTTCCAGCCGCTCAGCAAGCATGGCCACCTGATCTTTGTACCAGCCATAACTTCCCTCGCTGATCAGTTTAGCCTTTACGGAAGGCGAAAGTCCGGATAGAATGTCCACCCGACCGGGATCGGTGACCGGCCTGAACTGCGAGGAATAATAAAACAGCCACAGCGGATCCGCAGCAGAAAATAAACCTGCATTTGCGCTGATCTGATCCAAGGCAACATTGCGAATGGTATCGCTACCCAACTCCATATTCTTATCCGCCCACTGCATCCCTGCTTCCATCCCCATACGAATCGTTTCATGACCTGTGGCTGAAAGCGGCCGCAGATCTGTCTTAGGATAATTCGGATGCAATCCCCAGGTTAGCCAGTAAAAGGGATTGAGCCCCAGAAAACCTCGTGTTGGGGTAAACTTGCTCCTGTCCCAGGATTTAAAGACCATGCGTTCCTGCTGGTTGACCATGCTTTCATCCCTGATGCTGGTTTGGCCCATCGCAAACGAAAACCAAACTAAAAGACCAATCCCCGTCAGCAGCAAATGCCTGCTTAATCCCCTATAAAATCCGTTAACACTATAATTTTTCATCTCTTTAAATATTTAGCTTTTATTAAAATATCCTCCACCATCCGTTTATCCGAATTAATAAAACTGGCAAATGGATTCAGCGCCCTAATGATCCCGCGTTGTCTCGCCGAGTACATTGCCCGCCAGGCCCCATAACAGAGTCCGGAAATAATATGCAGTTCATCACTAATCCTTTTCATCAGCTCATCTCTCCCATTATAATCCATCAGCACATTTTCCCCCTGCTTTAATACAAAACCGCTTACCTCGGTGATCAGCCTGCCCGAACGCCACGCCACTTCCCTTGCCATATTTTCAGCAAAAACAAGCAAATAAGGCTCCTTTCTCCCAATTTCCACCACGGCAGTTGAATAAATCACAATCTGATCACAAGTGCTGTACATACTTTGCAGCATCAAACCATTTCGAAGTGCACCATTGACATTGGAAAGACCAGAATAAATCAATTCCTGTGCGGTGACCACCGTTGCAGCATTCAGGTTAATGTCATTCAGGCTACTTTCAATCTTTTCCAGATAACGCTGGTGACCGAGCGCTGCCGAAGTCCTGACAAATGCATTTTCGGTGATGATGGCGTGATGTCCTGCATCATAGACGATGCGCTGGGAAAAAACTGAAAGTGGAATCACACAGATTATTCCAATCAAGGCCCTGAGACATGACCAAATCCGAACCATAAAAATCCTCATACCAACCCTCATAACCCCATTGCTTTAGCATTGCTCAAAATATCCTCCACCACGCTTTTATCCATACTGATATAATCTGAAAAGGGATTGATAGCCATCAAAATCGATGAAAGCGCAGCTTGATCCAGCATCCGGACCAGTCCCGAAGACAAAGCCGCGATCTGTTGCAGCTCGGTGATTACATGATCAAATAAGATTTTTCTGTCCGAAATTTTCATCTGGTTTAATGACCCATAACTTAAAACCAGCCCAAGCAGGTATCCAGATAAATCCTTTGCCCGGAGTACAAACTCCACTTCGGTTTGGTAAACCAAAGGCAAGAGCAACGGATCACGAGCGGCAGCATCATACAATCTGGACTGATCGGCAATGATGCGGGAAACCAGCGGCGATGCATTCAATCCCACTTCAGCAGCAGAAACCGCCTTCCCCAGAAATGAAAACCTGCTTTGCAATAAACGGTAAGAATCCTTAAGCTTAAAAAGCAGTGTTTTGTTCGCCTGCTCATTCGCTGTATTCTGGGACTGGCGATTCCGCGCCGTTTTCTGTCGTTCATGCTCTGATTTGGAATCCGAAACCAGTTGGTGAATCCCCGCAATATTAAGTGCCTTTCGCTGGGCAAACCCAGCACCGCCATAAAGACCAACCAAACCAAATAACAGGTAAACAATCAGATTAAAAACCTTTTCCATATCAATCATCTCTTTAAGTATTTAGCCTCCGTCAATACACTGTTTGCAATTCTTACATCCATATTGATCCAACTGCCCCATGGATTAAGCGAAGCAAAAACCCCCTTCATTTTTGCCCAGTACATCGCACGCTGCATCCCGTAAGCGATTCCACGGAGTATCCGCATTTCATTGGCAACATGGTTTAGCAACCTGGAGCGTTCCCCTGCATCCAGCAGATTATCCCTGCCCCCTTTCAGCACAAATTCCCCAACCTCAGCAGAAAGCTTTACTGCCCGGAGCTTAAACTCCCTGGCCCCTTCCTCCGCAAAAAGCAACAGCAAAGGATTTGCCTTAGCCAGACTAACCGACTTCTCTACATCACCGGCAATATCAATCCCGATGTCGGCAATCTCTTTAACCGAAAAAAGGTTATTCATTACCGAACTTACTTCAGATAACCCCCGGTAGATCCTGTCCTGCAAATCATTAACAATTACCAGCTGCCCGGTAATGGCAAGCTGCCCCTTAGCAATCAGTGATAAACGTTCATTATTTTTATCCAGCTGATGATTGATCACTGAAGCATGCACAGCGATTGCACCGGAAGTCACAGGGTCTATATAAAGTGCCTGCGCAGCCGCTCGGAAAATAAAAAAGCCTGACAGCATCACCATCAAGCTCAGGGGCACAATACCCCATAATAAAAACCTTTTCATATCCATAAAATTAAATCACCAAAACCTTCTGCTAAACAGAGAAACCTGCACTACTATTTACCAGGGTGACAAAGCTGCCCAGGTCCTTTCCCGAAGAAAGAAAGTCAGCGATAAATCCTTCAATCGCCTCCTGGTAAGACCCAAACCTTAATCGGTAATATTCCACCGCCCTTTTCTCTGGCTTTTCGGTGGTATAACATAAATACTGGGCAAGCGACACCTCAATCCCATAAACCTCTCCGACTGATCCCCTCCTGATGTAAACTTCCTTGAAAGGACCTCGACCTGCCTGGTTATCCAGCTGATTGATGGAGAAAATCTTTCTTCGCTCGACCTCACTGATGGAAAGCAATGCCGCGATATCCGCATAGTTATCCCGGAACTTTCGCTGGTCCAGCAGACAGACCGTATCAGAATTGGAAATAATGCTATCCTTAACAATCGCGTTTCCAATAATATCCCCAAGTTCCTGCGTCACTACGATCACTTCTCCCCAGAATTTCCTTACGGTTTTAAAAAGGAACAGGATATTATCTGCCATGAGTGGAGAGGCTAAACTTTTCCAGGCCTCTTCCAGGATGAGCGATTTCCTAAAGGCATTGCGAAACCGCATTTTCTGGATAAAAACATCCATAATGATCAGCGTGACGATCGGAAAAAGCACCTTGTGGTTTTTGATCGAATCAATCTCAAAGACAATCATTCGCTCGGTCAAAAGGGAAGCATCAGCATCCTCGTTGAGGATTTGCGCAAATTCGCCCCCTTTATAGAACTTTTTCAGAACATAGCGGAACTCATCGATGTCAAAGGTGATTTTTTCCTGTTCCTTAATCTCCGGGATCCTACGCAAAGCAAACTCATAAAACGAATCAAAGCCTAGCTTAAACTCATTCACTTTAAGCCCCTCAAAAACATACAAATAATATCCATTAATCACTGCTGAGATCACATCTTTTTCCACCTGGGTGGCTACGCCATCAGTTCCCTTCCAGATCAGGCAAACCAAAGTCACCAGGAAATCCTTTTTTTCGATATTGTACTCTTCCTTTGAAATCGAAAAGGGATTCATCGTGATCGGCGCGTGCTCCGAATAAGTCAAATACTTTCCTCCGAAATAAGCGCAAAGCCCGGAATAACTGTGCCCGGTATCCACGATCACTACATCCATATCATAGCGTAAATACTGCTCAATGAGCGCATTCATGAAAAATGACTTTCCAGAGCCTGATGGTCCCAGCACAAACTTATTGCGGTTATTGATTCTACCTGTTTTCATCGGCAAATCCATCGGATCCATGGCCAACGGGATACCTTGACGATCCGTGAAGCGAACCAAAAACGAAGAATCCTCATCCCTCTGCAACGATTCCTTAAAAAAAAGACATAGCGCGGCTTCGGCCGTAGTCATAAACCAATCATACTTTTTAAGCTCTACTGAATTGCCCGGCAGCACCGTTCTGAAAAGTTCCATCTGGTTATAGGCATTTGCCGAAGGAATGATCCCGATCTGAAAAAGTGCAGATTCCAGAAAATTGCAGGCCCTGGAAAGCTTTGCATTATCCGCACAAACCAATACATTAAAATGGGCATGCACCAGCAGACGGTTATCCCTGGCTACATCATTCAGTAGCGAAGAAATATCCTCAACGCAGATCAGGTTCGCTGCATCGGGAATACCCGAATGGCGTTTTTGCTTGAGTTCCAGCCCCCGCAAGAGTGAAGACTGCGCCGGCACCTCGATCACCTGGTTAAATACCATCACCGAAAAATCCGGTACCTTGAACAAAAAAGGCAGGAAATCTGCCGGAAAGCCTGCTAATGCATCAGACCCTGATAGATATCCGGAAGTAGCAAGCGAAGCAGGCAAATTGATCTGATCGATATCAATCAGCGAAACTGACCGAAAAGACCGCTTCCCCATTCCAACCTCACTTTCGCCGGGCTTAAAGTTATCCAGCACCACATTTCCATCAGAAAAATTCAGCGAAATTATCCGCATTATATAGCGGTTGATTTCTTTTTCCCTAAGCAGTATTGGTAAACAGCCCGCTTGTTCCAATATCCCCATTACCTTTAATACCATCACCTTAAAATCCCGCAGCATCGCCGGATCATGCACATAAAACCTGCCGCGTGGCACCTGCCGGGTCAATACCAGAACCGTTTCCAGGCCAACATATTCCCGGCCTGAGAAATGCGTAAAGTAAGCCTCACTCAGATACCCGGCTTCTGCCTGCTTATGCTCATAAGCCGCCCTGAAAAACACGTCCTGTTTTTGCAATACATAACCTTCACCCAACATCTTCAAAATCCCCAGAAACAGCGAATGAAAGCCATCATAACCCGAAGCATCCCCACTGTATCTCAACACCGGATTCACCATGCGGATCAATACCGAAAACTCACCGTTCATCCCGTAAAGCAAGTCCATGTCCGCAGATAAATCAATGCCCAGATAAGGCAGCCTGAATTCATTTTGCTTTTGCATACCTGTTTATTTTAGAAAGTTGATTAACCGGATAAAAAACGCCCTTTGAAAAGGCCTTATCATGAAGCCCCTTTTTTTGCCGGGCACCGATATAGAAAAAGCCCGCAATGATGATCCCGGCCATTACCACCGCTCCAAGATACATATTGATCAGGGCCATCATCAAAGCGCCAATCACCAGCGCACCGAGCAGCAGGCCCAGGCCCCAATAAATGAACTTGCCTTTAAAGCCCTTATAGACCATCGGCTTTTGCAGCCCCTTATATACCGGAAATGACCTGGCCATCCTACAAACCAAAAAAAGCCTTCACGATCAAAGAACTCAATACCAAAAAGAGGCAGGATCCGCCCCAGCCCATCAGCTCCTTATTGATATCCTGATCTCCGCTGTTCCACTTCGAATATACCCTGATCCCACCAACTATCCCGACGATCCCCCCAATCACCAGCGCGATATTCGTTGCCGGATCCACATAGGTCTTTAGTGTGGAGGTTGCCGTGTTCAAGCCCGTTACCCCGCTTTGCGCAGAAGCATAACCAAACATAAATAGAAACAGGCCCATAAGCCCGTAAGAGAAATTCCTTTTCATTACCAAAAAATTTAAGTTAAATCCAACCCGAGTAGAAAAACCAGGGCATAAAAAAAGCCGCATCAGCGGCACTATACATTTAAACCATTATCCAAATCAACCAAAAAAAACCAACCCGCTAATCTTAAAGTCCAAAAAAGCCGGCAACCATCAGCCCCAACACCAATACAAAAAGTGAAGAGAAAAACCAGGCCGGCACATCCATACTCACGTCCCTTCCCATTTGCCATTTATGGTAAACGCTGACGGCACCGGCTATCGCGATCAAACCCGCAAGCACGAAGGAGAGGTTGCGGAAAGAAAAAAACGATCCATGCAGGAAGCTTTCTGCCTGCTGCAGCTCAGCCATTCCATTACCTGCACCGGCCTGTAAGATCAGCAATACTTGCAATGGTATTCCAAGAAAAAAACTCCAAATACTTCCCATAGCCACCTCCCAATAAATTGCTAATATGTAACCTTTCCCGTAAACTCAATAGTTTCTGACCTGGCCAACTCAAAGAGCTGCTTTAAGTTCACCCCTGCAGAAGCATAAATCGGCGATTCCGGTACAGGCGTATTTTCCTCATCAATAAAATAATCAATCTCCTCCCCGTCACGCACCTGGAGGGGAAGCAAGACCTCATCCTCCACATCCACCCTGACTGATACCAAGCTATTATCGGCAACATTAGCTGGCTGCCCATTTTTCAGTAAATCGAAGCCGATATTGGCGGAATAATAAAAAAAGTAGATGCCCAGCACCCACGAAAAAAAACTGATCCAACTCATCATTCAAAATTTTCAAGTGATTCCTTAATAAAACTTTTAATCTCGGGATGCCTTTCAAAAAGATATACAATCGAAAAGGCGATCACCCGGTTCATCTCCAGGCCCGAAGCCAGCTTTAGCCGGCCAAGCAAAGCAACCGTGCGGGCATCTACCCTGGGATGAAGCAAATGCCTCTGATCACTACAGTCAAAATCCCGTATCCGGGAAATGATATCCAATGCTTTCCTACCCTTAGCAGCCGCCGCTTCATTCTTAGCATCATCAGGCTTTTTCTCTTTAGCAACTATAACCGGATCTTTATTGGAGGGAATTACCTCCCCCGTGCCGATACTTTTTCTGAGCTCATCCGCCAGAGACTTCATTTGTGTTTTCATATTGAACCATTTAAAAATTAAACCAAAAAACTTAAGAAGACTTGAACTCCAGATATCGCGCATAGACCTTTTCAAAGACCGGTAAAATCAGCGGAAAGATCATCATCGGCGTCTGAAAAGTATTGGTCCGCTGGAAATCAATCCGGTCGGCAATCGCGGCTGATATTTCACCGAATTTAGAAAGCTGCAATTCTACCTCCCTCTGGGTTTCATATTTCACATTTCCCTTGATCCTGTTGGGCACAAAGACCAAAGGCGCATTAGGATTGATCTTTCGAAAGACTACTGAAAAAAGGATTGTAGAATCAAAACTCAGTTCATCATAAGAAAAAGGGCAAAGGGTCAATTCAGCCGAAGAGAATACCGGCAAAAGCCCGTCATCATCCAGTTTTCCGGGCAGATCGATAATTACGATGTGTTCAGGCTTTGCACTAAGCACCGTATACATCGAAGGAAAATGTTCCAGACCTGCCGCAATCACCTCATAAGGCGCATCATTTTCCAGCACTTTTCCCTTTTCATATTTCTGAGCCAGCGATTGCTGATAATCCATATCAATCACCGTCACCTTCCTTTTTTTGACCATCGTTAAAAAGTTGGCCAATAGCAGCGTGAGCGTACTCTTCCCCGCACCGCCTTTCTGGTTTCCTATTATTATAAGCATATCTATAAAAAAATTAATTTATCTGGTATTGGTCCTCGCCATTCCCTTTCTGGCCCGTTTGCGGCCAAGAATAGCCTCATCATCGATATCATCCTTCAGTTCCAGTGGCGTGATCTCATTCGCCCCGTATTCAGCAGCCCGTATTTCCTCCCTAAATTCCGAAACATTGCCAGGATCCGGTTCCTCAACGGTTTGCTTTAAAAGATGCAAAACATCTAGCCGATCCAAAACCTTAACTTCGCAAGACTGAGATGAAACCTCAATGGAAAGCATCTCCTTTAAAGGCATCACTTCAGAACCTTTAAAAACATGCTGACTATGGTGATCAATTATCGTATAGCCATAAGGCAGTTTCCCTTCAGCGCTATGAAAAACAATTTCAAATCCAAGCTTTTTTAATGCAAAGGCCGAAAACTCCGAACTATACCGGACCGGAGAAAGCGAACGGTAATCAGAAATGGGAACTGGAACCAGCCGGGGGGAATAAGCAGGAAGATATTTAAAAAATATTTGTCTGAGCTCAGCAGCCCGCTTTTTATCCAACGCCGAAAGCCGGGCATTAATCAAATTCATATCGACCCTACCCAGCACTTGTCCATAGCGAAAAAGCTCCAGCTTTCCATCAACCGCCTGAAGACCATATCCTTTATTTTCCAACAGCAATTTGAACTGAGCAGTGGTAGAAAAATGGTAAGCCAGCGCCGAATCAATATCCTTTTTACACACCATCTCTGCATCAATTCCCTGCAAGGCATTCAGCGCCGCTACCGCCCTGATCCGTTCAAAGCCAGATGAAATCTTTTTGCCATCCCGGTCTACCCGGCAAGAAACCAGATGTACATGGTGGTGATCGGTGTCCGCATGAAAAACAATCAGGTAAGGATTCTTTCCATATCCCATCTTTTCCAGCCACCGTTCAGCTAAAACCGAAAGCTCCCAAGCAGAGGCAGATTTCCCATCAGCAGAAATCACCGCATGAAACTGAGGCTTGGATATCCTGCTGTTTCCAGCGGCCAAAAGCTTAAAGTAATTGATATAATCCTGCGGACGGATACCAGAGAGATGATCCAATGCACCAAAATTCCTGGCTACCATTAGTTCCCCCATACCCCGGTCAATCTTATCGGTATTGTACCTCACCGCAGAGAAGCTAACCAATGAACTGAGTATCTTGATGATCATATCGCTAGCGATTTGGGTATCAGCAGCAAATCATAGCAAGCTAACCGGATACCTCGTTATAGAAATAGCAAATGAACTTGATGGGTATGGATCAGGCACGGAAAGTACACAGAAACCTAAAGTTCAAAAGAGCATTAGCGCAGACTATAAAAAGAACAAATGAGCTAATTACCTTGCTCGATAATAAGCAAGCTAACATGCTAATCCGCTTACTGAATAGCCAAAAAGCAAAAGAACCAGCGAACCCGATATTCATATAGCTGGCTCACCAAGTAACAATGCATTGAAATAACAAGCTACTCGGTCATCCACTGAACTAACTACTGAGCAACCTGATGAGCTTTCTCATCAATCGCTCAAGTTCCATCTTGATTTTATTGTATTTTCGAAGTTCAAGCAGGAACCTGTCCACTACGACAGCTGAAAGCAGTCCATCCTTATTTAAGATATTGGCATACCTGGCCAGCTGATTGACATTGTTCCCAGCCTTGGAAAGCTCCAGACCTATACCATCTATACTATTCATTACTGCTTTGGAGTCCACGAGCAACCTTTCCCCCTCTCGAAGCAATTTCCTGCGGATCAGATCTGCTTTTTTCATGCCAGAGGATTGTTCCATCTGTAGAATCAATTCAAACTCTTCGTGGGTAAAACGGACATCAATTTTTTTGACGCGTTTTCCGGAAACTAGCGGCGGTCTCCCTTTATATCTCATCTGCGAACATCCTAAACCCACTAATAAAACCTATATAAAACTTCCAAAAGGAAACGAGTTGCGAGTTTCCTGCTCCCTTTATACAGAGCGGATCCCGCGAAAGGATAAAGGCAAGATTCTTTTTGTCCGACAAAAAGACATCTTGCCAATAAAAAAACAAACACACCCCTTCTATATTACATCACCCTCATCTATACTAACCGTGCCACACAGCGCACTTAAGCAAAAACAAAAAAATAAGGCAAAAAAAAGGGGCCTTACGGCCCCTCCCACCTTAACCAAACACAAACAAACCATGCGTTTAAATAAAGTTAATACGGAATTACTCACGTCAGTCTATACAGACCGGGTCCTCACCTGCCCCTGCGCTTTCGTGTATTGAAATCATCTCAACTTCACAGGATTTTCCGTTGCTCACAGAATAATGTTTCATTCCCCAATGTCAAAGATCTTTCCACCGGAAGTATACATCGCCATTAGGCTAAAGAATATCTCCGGTGATCAAATCAACCTAGCCGCATAACCAGCTACACGGTTTCATAGAGGCAAACGTATCAAGGAATCAGTGGGCAGAAAACTTTTGGACTGAACTGGGCTGAATCGGGCCTTCAGTGAACCGGATATGAGCTAAAAATGTTTATGGAACTCAAATCAAGACAAAAATTGATCATGTATATTCATTGTCAGAACCAGACATTTTTTTAGAGATAAGTAACCAGGCAGGGCGATCGGTCCCAACGTCCAATCGCTGAAAAGTTCATCAGCAGCAAGGGAAAACCGAATTTAATGGCCATCGAAACAATGGCCTTTTCAAACTGTTCTGCTTATACAAGTGGTTAAAACCAAAAGCATAAAGTCAAAAACGCAATTTGAAACAGCATTAGCGCTTGAAAAATCAGGTGATCATTCTGCTGCACTGAAGCGCTATGAGCAAGCTGTTTCCACTGATCCCACAAACACAGCAGCCTGGAACAGGCAAATGATCCTTTTTCGCAGATTAAAAACAAAACAACAGGAAGCACAACTCATTAAAAAGGCCATAGTAGCCTATCAAAAAGTGGTTGATACGCATATGCAGGAATGGATTAATGCGAACAAAGATAAAGCTGACCATACCAGAGAACTGGCTACCATGCTTGGCCAGCTTGAACCCAACGGAATGCCCAAAAGGGATCACCATATTTTGGAAAGATGGCAAACCAGGTTATACCTGCTGGAATACCGGCTGAAAAACGCTAAAAAGAAAATAACACCTGCACAAAAGCCAATAGAAAAAAAGAAAATAAATAAATCCCAACCGAGCGCTAAACCATCGAAAAATAAACGCCAGCGAAACAAAAATCCCACAACCTAAAAGCCAGTATTAATAAATAATGTTTTTTGATAGCTAAGTCTAAAAACTTGATAAAACTGCATGGTTCACGAAGCCAGCTCTTCCATGCATGGATTCATGTATATCTTGTGGAAGGATAAGCACTCAACAGGATATTCACTAACAATCTTTGATCAAGGAGATACCTTTTAACCGCACCAAAAACATAAGCCCAGTAGGATTACCATTATTGGAAAATATCTTTACCTCACCCTCTATACCATAATCATCATGTTAATCATTATAAACCCAATCCTTAGGGAGATTACTTAAAAAAACAATCCAGATTCATCTTCAATTAAATGATAAGGTGTTCTAGCTCCCATCTTGGGAAGTGATAAAACTTTAATATTTACTAAGCAGTGTTCAAGATCAAATGTAGATAACTTTACTAAAATTGTTAGTAAAAACTAACAATTTTAGTAATAGCTTTGTTATTACTAAAGTCTTACGTAAGCAGGGCTTGCAAGAAAGGTGATGATGACAGCGGAAAAACAGGAAATATTAACCAAGCTCAGAGCGCAGATCTCAGCAGCGCAGGGATTTAAACCAGCTACTCACGCCCAAGGCGATGGTTTTGGACTGGGCAAAATCGAAGCCTGCTTCCCCAACAATGTTTTCCCAATCGGTACCATCCACGAGTTTCTGGCCGAAAATGCAGAGGATGCAGCGGCAAGCGAAGGCTTTATTGCGGGGCTACTGGCCAAGCTCATGGAAAACGGAAGCTCCTGCCTGTGGATCAGCCGCAACCGAAAATTGTTTCCACCCTCCCTAGAAGCTTTCGGCACCGATCCCCAGCAGATCATCTTTATCGACCTGTACTACACTAAGGAAATCCTTTGGGTCACGGAAGAAGCCCTGAAATGCGAAGGCTTAGCCTGCGTAATCGCTGAAATTTCCGATATTGATTTTGCCCAAAGCAGGCGCTTGCAACTGGCAACAGAGAAAAGCCATGTTACCGGACTGTTACTTCGAAAAGAGCCAAAGCACAGCTTATCTGCAACAGCATGCACCGCACGCTGGCAGATCAGGCCCCAGCCAACAGCACTGATTAATGGAATCCCGGGCGTAGGCAACCCCAGATGGGAGGTGAACCTATTGAAGGTAAAAAACGGAGAAGGCGGCAAATTCTACATCGAATGGGCAGAAGACAGGTTTGCTCCTTTCAAAAACCCAGAATATAGAGCTCAGCCAGAAACCATTTCGCTACCAGAAAGGGGGCTGACCGCATGAGCAGGTTTTTAAGCATTTACTTTACCAATCTACTTTGTGATTACCTGGCCATCAAAAAACCAGAACTTAAAGGCAAAGTTTATGTATTCACCATGTCTCAAAAAAACCGGATCATGGTCACTGCCGCCTCCAGGGAAGCTGAAAAACAAGGCATAGCTGCAGGCACGGTACTAGCCGATGCCAAGGCCATCATACCTGATATCCTTGCCTTTGATGACGAGCTTGATTTCAATAAAAAATTACTTGTTCGCATTGCTAAATGGGCAGTCCGGTATTCCCCAACGGTAGCCATTGATCTTCCTGATGGCATTATTATTGACTCCAGTGGCTGCTCGCACCTGCTTGGTGGTGAAGAAAGCTACCTTCAAACCATAATAGGTAAATTAACAGCATCAGGCTATCACTGTAGCGGTTCGATTTCAGATACCATCGGCACCTCATGGGCAATAGCGAGGCTGGGCAAAAAATCACCGATCATCGCGCCCGCTCAGCAATATAACGCACTTTTAAATTTGCCACCCATGGCTTTGCGACTTGAACAGCCTATTATCCAGCGTCTGCACAAACTTGGTTTTGACAAGATTGGAAAGTTTATTCAGCTTCCTTCCGCCATGCTGCGCAGAAGGTTCGGACAAGAATTTATGCTCCGTCTGGGCCAGGCCCTTGGCACAGAAGAAGAAACCATCACCCCGATTATCATCAAAGCCCCATATGAAGAAAGACTGTATTGCCTTGAAGCTATCCGAACCAAACCCGCCATAGAGATTGCGATTGAAAAACTGCTTCAATCGTTATGCGATCGACTTGCAAAAGAAGGTCTTGGCATCAGGTCGGCAGCACTTAAAGGCTACCGCTTAGATGGACGGGTCACCGAAACGATGATCGGAACCAACCAGCCTACCCATCAGGTACCGCATTTGGCCAAACTCTTCGAGCTGAAGATTGCCCAGATCGAACCGGCTCTTGGCATTGAACTTTTTATACTGACCGCTATCAAGACCGAACCCGTGCACGCCATCCAGGAAAAACTCTGGAGCGGAAAACGAGGTCTTGCTGACCAGGCCCTGGCTCAACTGCTGGACAGGCTTGCCGGAAAGGTTGGTCAGCAGGCGATCAGGAGATATATCCCACAGGCGCACTACTGGCCGGAACGTTCACTCCGCCCAGCGGTATCACTCGAAGAAAAGACAGAAGTCAAATGGCAAAAATCAAATCCAAGACCCATGGAGATCCTGCATAAGCCAGCCGCCATACAGGTCACCGCGCCCATTCCGGATTATCCGCCAATGAACTTTCGCTATAAGGAAGAACTGCACCTGGTTGCAAAGGCAGATGGACCCGAGCGCATCGAGCAGGAATGGTGGATGCAGCAGGGCGAGCATCGGGACTATTATATTCTGGAGGATGACAAGGGCAGACGCTACTGGGTGTTCCGTTCGGGGCATTATAACGAAGAAGGGTCCGCCTGGTTCCTGCACGGATTTTTTGCATAAAAAAAGAAAAGGAGAAAACGATAATGGGCTACTGCGAACTACAGGTCACTTCCAACTTCAGCTTTTTAAGAGGCGCTTCACATCCCGAGGAACTGATCGAACAGGCAGCCGCCTTTGGCTATCCCAAGATTGCCATTACCGACATCAATACGATGGCAGGGATCGTTCGTGCACATTCCGCGGCAAAAAAACATCACATCGAAATTATCCCCGCCTGCCGTCTGGACCTGCTGGATGGGCCATCCCTGCTCGCCTATCCGACCAACCGGGAGGCCTATGGACGTTTATCGGCCCTGCTCAGCGAAGGCAACTTCCGTGCGGAAAAGGGAAAATGCTTCCTCTATAAAAATGATGTTTACAACAGCCAAAAGGACATCGTTTTCATTGCCATACCTCCGGACGCTTTAAGCAAAGGTTTTGATTTCGAGCTCAGCTTCCCCTCAGCACTAAAAGAATACAAACAAAATTTGGGCGGCTCACTTTACCTGGCCGCCAACAGAAACTATCACGGCCAGGACCAGAAAAGATTGTTCAGGCTCAATGAGCTTTCCAAAAACCTGGGTATACCAATGGTAGCGACCAACGACGTCTATTACCACCATCCCCATCGCAGGGAACTACAGGACATCCTCACCTGCGTGAGGGAAAAATGCAGCATCCATACCGCCGGCTTTCGATTGATGATGAACGCAGAAAGGCACCTCAAACCCGTTGAGGAAATGCAGCGGCTTTTCCGACAGTATCCTGATGCGATTGAAAGGACCCTTGAAATTGCAGAAAGATGCCAGTTTTCACTTGATTCTTTGGAATACGTTTACCCAGAGGAAATCCTCTCAGGTGAGCGGGCGCCGCAGGAAGAACTGGAATATCTGACCTGGAAAGGTGCAGAAGAAATGTTCGGGCTTCCCCTGCCAGAAAAAGTGGTTACCAACATCAACTACGAAATGGAATTCGTCAAGGAAATGAATTATGCCAGCTACTTCCTGACCGTGTATGATATCGTTCGTTTTGCCCGGGAACAAAAGATCCTCTGTCAAGGCAGGGGTTCTGCCGCTAACTCCACCATCTGTTACTGCCTTGGCATCACCTCAGTCGATCCCACCAAGTTCGATCTGCTTTTTGAACGTTTTATTTCCTCGGCAAGGAACGAACCACCTGATATTGATGTGGATTTTGAGCACGAACGGCGCGAGGAAGTCATCCAATACATCTACAATAAATATGGAAGGGACAGGGCAGCAATTGTCGCCACCGTTACCCAGCTCCACCAAAAGGGAGCGCTAAGGGATGTGGCCAAAGCCATGGGGCTATCTGCGGATACCATCGACAGGCTTTCGGCCTCGATCTGGGAATTTACAGATGAATGGTTTGAGAGCAACAGGGTTTCCGAGCAGGGCCTCAACCCAAGGGACCCGCTGCTCGTTAAAGTGCTTGAGCTTACCCGTCAGATGATGGGCTTTCCGCGCCAATTAGGCCAGCATACCGGAGGTTTTGTGATCACCAGCGGCAAACTCACTGACCTCTGCCCCATTTTTCATGCCCGCATGGAAGACCGAACGAATATCGAATGGAACAAGGACGATATCGATGCGCTGGGATTTCTGAAAATTGACGTACTGGCCTTAGGCATGCTAACCTGCATCCGTAAGGGATTTGACCTGGCCAAAAAGCATTACGATCTGGACCTGACTTTAGCCTCGATTAATAAAGAAGATGATCCTAAAGTCTATGAGATGATCTCCCATGCCGATACCATTGGCGTCTTCCAGATCGAAAGCCGTGCCCAGCAGCAGATGTTGCCACGACTTCGCCCGTCTTGTTTTTATGACCTGGTGATCGAGGTGGCCATCGTGCGTCCGGGGCCGATCCTGGGCGATATGGTGCATCCTTATTTAAGAAGGAGAAATGGCGAAGAGCCTGTGGAATATCCTTCAAAAGAACTGGAAGAAATACTAGGTAAAACCCTTGGCGTACCGCTTTTTCAGGAACAGGCCATGAAGATTGCCATTGTCGCTGCCAGCTTTACTCCAGCCGAAGCGGATGAGCTACGCCGATCCATGGCTACCTTTAAGATGCATGGCATGGTGACCAAATTCGAGCAGAAACTCGTTGAAGGCATGACCAAGAAAGGTTATAGTGAGGAATTTGCCAGGCGTGTGTTCAAGCAGCTCGAAGGATTTGGTAGCTATGGATTTCCCGAAAGCCACGCGGCAAGCTTTGCTTTGCTTGTGTATGTTTCCTGCTGGCTCAAATGCTACTATCCTGATGTATTTGCCTGCGCGATCTTGAACTCGATGCCGATGGGATTCTATCAGCCCGCGCAGCTGGTCATTGATGCGCGTAACCATGGCGTGGAAGTAAGGGAAATTGATGTCAATGTTTCCAGGTGGGATAACCATTTACAGGAAAAGTCCGGCAAATATTGTGCGCTAAGACTGGGCTTTAGGCAAATATCAGGCATCAGGGAAGATGATGTGGAAGCATTGGTCTTAGGACGGGGTGCTGGCTACCACAACCTCCATTCGTTATTGGATGCAGGCGTTTCTTTGGGCGCTCTGGAAAGGCTAGCCGATGCAGACGCCTTCCGGTCGATGGGCCTGGATCGCAGAGAAGCGCTTTGGGAAGTATCTGCACTAAAAGACAGACCTGTGGCACTGTTTGAAGGCCAACCCTCAGCATCGGACAAAGAGCAGCAAATCCAGCTTCCGCTGATGAGCAAGGGTGAACATGTTGTCCAGGATTACGCCTCTACTTCGCTTTCTTTAAAAGCACATCCAGTGAGTCTGGTGCGAGAAAAACTGAAACTCTTTAATGTCAAATCATCCCAGGACATCAAACAGATCTCCAACGGAAGCCTGATCAAGGTGGCCGGCCTGGTGATCGTCAGACAGCGACCTGGAACAGCTGGCGGGGTCTGTTTTATCACCATCGAGGACGAGACCGGGTTTTCAAACCTTGTGGTCTTCGAGAAGCTCTTTGAAACATACAGAAAAGAAATCCTACATTCGCGCCTCTTGATGGTAGAGGGAAAGGTGCAAAAAGAAGGCGAAGTGGTACACGTGATCGTATCCAAATGCTTTGATTTCACCAAACTGCTCAAAGGGCTGACCACTAAGGAAGATGACCAACTGCCAATCTTAACCTTATCCAGAGCCGATGAAAAATCGCCACCTTACCCTACTGAGAACAAACGCTCACAGCTCAGACAGCCTTCTCCACAGGAAATATTTGATGGCGGAAGGAATTTCAAATAGTCATCTGCCGGTTAAATTTAGATTTTGGAGACTGTTCGAATGGATACCTCTTCAATTGCAAGTTCTAATTTCTCAGTAGACTATTTAAAAAAAATAGTTGAAGACATCAAATTACCTACTATATTCTTCCTCAATATTCTCTCCTAATGCAAGTTTGAGAATAATTTCAAAAAATAATTCATCATCATTCGTAGAGAAAATAACATCTTCGAAATGCGCTCTGGACCGATAGCGAAAGCTTGTATTCCTCAACGACTGTACAAACAAAACATATCAGATTCTGCGTAAAGTAAATAACCAACAAATCTTGCCATTCTTCATTTACTTCTACTAAACCAGAAACAAACCGATCTTGATAGCCTTCAATAGGCAGTGGTTTAGTGATTTCTGTTAAACTTAAGTACTCACAAAAGAGAGGCTATCCCATAATGAGCAGGTCTTTAAATATTAAGGCACCTGCTGGATTATATGCTTAATGAGACAATAGCGCAAAATCAGCGCCGACATTTACCAGCGGATGCGCTGATCATCCATTTCAGGATTTTTGCTTATTTTCATACTATTATATGCTTGTATCCTTGTCGGCATTGTGATAATGTTTCCTCTAAAAATAAGTGGAGTTATGAGTGATTTATTTTTTTGCTAAAAAAAATTTTCTTGAAAGCAACGTTGCATAAATTAGATTGTCTTTTTAATATATTTTTTATAAAAAAATGACTTCATATAAGCCGACCCTAATACAATTGACTATAGGCAATTTAAAATTTGCAACACTAAAAATATTTTTAGTGCTTTTTACAAATGCGATAGCCTGTCTGTCACATGAGTATTCGTACCCGTTTCTTACTTGGATTTTAGGCTTTAGGCAAAATCCTCTTGCACTTGACTATGTCAGTCCAACATCGCATAATATTATACTGTCAGGTGATATCGGGAAAAACGTAAATTACAAGCAAATTATAGACAGTAGAAATGGTGTACGGGGAGGAATAATCGCACTTGCAGGTGCTGGCATCGGTAATGCCCTGCCCTATTTTCGATGTTACTTGCTAACTAAACTGAAACGTATAAGATCAAGTCGTGGGGCAGCAGCGTTTTTATTTTGGCTATATTAAATGGGATCTGCAATCTTATTAAGTTATGCGCCGCTAAGAGTTATTACTGATCATAGAGATATGGCTATAGCTGCGAGGCGCTTTCGTATTTCGACATGGGTATTATTGCCTTTCGTAACAGCGTTCATGGATGAACCGGCCAGTGGGCTTGACCCGCGCGCGGTCGAAGACTTTAGTACACATGTCAAGGCTTTCAATGCCCTTGGTGGTGCAGTCCTGTTAACTACCCATGACCTATTCAAGGCCATTGCGATTGGCACGAGGTTAGGGATTATGCGCCGGGGAGAACTGGTGCATACTTTGGACAAGGGTGGAATATCAGCCGCCGATCTACAAAAAATTTACTTAGAAAGGATATGAAAGTTAGAATCATCATTTTTATTTCCGGTTGGTTGTTTGGTGCCGCCGGATTTTGGGCCTTCCAGCGATTGAACGCCAGCAGCCCTTCTAGTGGTTTCATCTACCCGGTAACGGCGCACTTGTACCGTATGTCTATCCATCAGGATAAGCAGGCGATCTTTAAGGACTGGGTGAACTGGCACTCGCGAGAAAAGGAAGCGATCAATGCCACTATGGAGCGAGAGAAAATGTATGCGGAAGCTGTTTTCCGCGACACGGTCAACGACCCCGGCGTGATTTATTGGCTGGCGATCAGCGGCGAAGGCGGTAAAAATTATGATATCTCACCCTTGCCTGCTGATCAAAAACACAAAGCTTATATGAAACAGATTCTAGTCAAAGGATCAGGTAGCGTATTAAAAACAGAATTCCTGATGCTGCCGCCATTTGCGGAAAGCAGTATTGGCATTCATCAATTGCAGGAGAAATGAGAAAGATCAGCTTAATGATTATATTGTTTTCAATGCTTGCGTTACAGGTTCATGGGCAGGACATGCCGTTGAAAGGGCAAGTTACCGGTCAGGGCACTCCATTGTCCGGTGTCACAATCCGGCTTTATTTGCTGCCAGATACACTTTTATTGAAGCAAATCACCAGTGACTTTCAGGGAGGGTTTAGCTTTAGCCTTCAGGAGCGCCAACATTACCAGTTGAGGTTTACTGCGGTTGGTTATCAGCCTGATGTGCGAGAAGTAAATAAACTTACTTCTGCTTTAAAAGTAGCACTAAAGCCTTCGGTAACCAAACTAGGGGAGGTTATTGTCAGTTCATCACCCAGTGCAATTAGTGTCCGTCAGGGAAAACTAAGCTATAACGTGGAGCAAAGTGCAGGAGCTACTGGCAGTAATGTACTTGAACTTTTACGGCGCACACCCGGTGTGAATGTAGACCAGGATGGTAATATCGTGCTGAAAGGGTCGCCCGCTGTGAACGTAATGCTGGATGGGCGAATGACCTATCTTTCTGGCCAGCAATTGAGCCGCTTACTAGAAGGAATGAATGCCGGGACGGTCAGCAAGATTGAGGTAATTACCACGCCATCCGCTCAATTTGATGCAGCCGGGAACGCGGGCATCATCAATATTCTTAGCCGCCGAACAGGTAAAGCGGGATATGCCCTCAATATCAGCAGCGGGATGACAGTTAGCCGCTACCTGCTGCATTCAGAGAGTATGAATGGAAATATCCGCACCGGTAAAGTCAATTTTTTCGGTGGCTTCGGTTACAATCATAGGCGACGATTTCTGGAAGAAACCAGTACGCAGTTATCCGGTGGTTCGACGTTCTTACGGGATGGGATCAACCCGAACCAAAGCCATTTTTACAGCTATAGCGGTGGTGCCGATATCAGCTTGTCGTCCAGGCAGCAGCTGGGCTTCAGCTATACCGGCACAACTGACGACTGGAGTAAAGATGCAACCGGAACATTAACGAAATTGAATAATGCGAATCAGGTGACTTCCAGGGTACAGAGTCATGACTATGCGAAGGAGCCTTTTTACAATAATATCGTTAATTTAAATTATCAATTTAAGATCGATACGACGGGCAAGGTACTGAACGCCGATGCTAATTATATCGGCTACCGGAATTTTTCGGACGGCTACCTAAACAGCAACAGCTACGATCCGCAGGGCAACCTGATCGGAGGCTTTCAACAATTGAATTTTCACCAACCAGGTAAAATCCATATCCTGTCTTTCAAAACCGACATGGTCTTACCCTTCAAAACCTGGATATACAAAGCCGGACTGAAATACGCCGCTATAGCGACAGATAACAATTTTAGGTATGACTCTCTGGCAAACGGCATCAGCACTTATGCGCCATCACTCAGCGATCATTTCCAATACCATGAACGTATCGCAGCCGCCTACACTACTGTTTCCGGCAAATGGAACGGTACTGATTGGGAAGCCGGTTTGCGTGCCGAACAAACCAACCTGGATGCCAATGCCATCGCTGCGGGTCAGCGCAATACCGCAAGTTACCTGAACTGGTTCCCATCGCTCGCCATCACCCAAAAGTTGGATAAAAACCAGCAACTTGACCTTTCGATCAGCCGTCGCATCAACCGTCCAAATTATGCACACCTGAACCCGGTACGTTACTATACTGATAAATATGCGCTATACCAGGGTAATCCCCGACTCGTTGCCGAAACTTCCTGGCTCTCCCAGCTCTCCTATACCTGGAAAGGCCGTTACATCGCCAGTCTGAACTACAATCATTCAGTTCATTTCATCGGGCGGACAGCCACCTTCAACCCGGTAAGCCAGCTCCTTACCTTAAGCAATGGCAATTTTCCATACCGGGACCGCCTGGAACTGCAATTGATTGTGCCAGTTAAGCTGGCTGCTTTCTGGGAAGTCCAAACCACGACCACGTTCAGCTATACGGCTTATCCCATAGCGCAACTTGAAGGGCCATTAACCGTGACAAAAAAAGCAGTGGATCTGTTTGTCAATCAAACCTTCCGCCTGCCCGCCAGAATCAATTTTGAATTACAGACCCGTTATACTTCGCCAGATCTGAACGGCATCTATATGTCCCGCTATTATTTCACGATGGATGGCGGATGTAAAAAGAGCTTCCTGAACAACAAACTGGATGCCCGTTTGGCCTTTGCCGATCTATTTCATACCGGCTGGTACTGGGGGTATTCTTTGAGCGATACCTTACCTTACAGTTATAAAAACACGCCTGACAGCCGTAGGCTTAGTTTCAGTCTCGTCTATCATTTAGGTGGCAAACTAACGCCCGGAAAAACACACCGAACTGAAGAACAGGATCGATTATAATATGAATAAAATTAAATTATTGCCTCCAAAGAATTCCGCAGCAGTTTGCGGTCAACCCACATGTTTCTAATATTTGACATGTACAGTGGAGCAGTGTTTTCCTATATCCAACAAGTAGAATATAAAGATGATAGGACCAATTTTGTTTAAACTTTTGATAAATTTAGAGATCCCAGAGGCCTTGTTTTTTATTCTGAGAAGGGATGGCAATATCAATACTACAGATATAGAAAGTCCTTAAAAAAATAGAATTATACAGAGCATATCATAGAAATAATAGATAGATAAAAGCCCCGCTAAATGGAAGAAGTCCCGTAGAATACCTGGCGCTCGCTAAAAACAATGAACTTTCTCAAAAGCCCAACTTTTTAAAGGTTAAGTCAATTGCTAATTTTAACTAGATAGTTATTGTTTTTGTAAAGTTGCAATAGTATTTCCTCAGTCAAATAACTGGGTCAAAATGGCTTGAAGGCTCCTTCAGGCTAATTTTTTCTGGGATACATGTTATTACCATAATCCACGTTTAACAACTTAAAATATTCTTAGACCCTGGTCTTTCAGCATTTAAGCAAGGTAAACTGGATCATAGGAATAACTTTATTAATTAGTTATGACGAGGAAAACCCGTCAAAATAAGATGATCTGCCCTAATACAGCCTCATCTATCATAAGGGTGGACTTGCTATTTTAAGATAAAACCGCTAAGCTATATTCGATTCCGGGCAGAACAATTGTATTGTTCAAAACCTGTTCCAGGAGAACAAATTTTCCACCTTAAACAAATAGCGGCTATACCAGAAAAGGTACAGCCGCTACTTATCACTATAAGGGTTTAAAAGAAAACATTACTTGTTTTCAAATAACCTGGCTAAAGCCTTATCTAAATTATCTCCGTAAAGGTTTCTATCCAAAAACTTGCCGTCTGGGGAAATAAGGAAATTCGTGGGAATCGAAGTTATAAAATAGCTTTTGGCAACGGTTCCGGCAAAGGCGTTCTCATCTATTAACTGCGTCCACATTCCAATCTGATCGTTTTCAATCGCGTCTAACCATGCTTTTCTCGCTTCCGCTTTGTCCAAAGAAACGCTGAGTACCGTGAAGCCTTTGTCTTTATACTTCTGATATTGCGCTTTAACATTGGGATTTTCTTTCCTGCAAGGCACGCACCAGCTTGCCCAAAAATCAAGGAATACGTATTTACCCTTGAAATCGGAAAGTTTAACAGTCTTGCCGGAGGCATCCTTTAAGGCAAAGTCAATAATAGGCTTGCCCGCACCTGTCGCTTTAGAAATTTGGAGTTCCTGTTTGAGTGAAACCAATGAGGGATAAGACTGATATTTTTCAGGTAATGTCGAGAGAAGTTGCTCGATAAGTTCGGGTTGAATTTTTTTGCGGGGCCTCCATACCGGCTCAGAGGCATACTCGTTCAGGGCTAATACCGAGAGTAAACTATTAGGATTTTCCTTAACTTGCTTTAGGAATACCCGCTCATCACGGACAGCAAATATAGAATCCATATTTTTAGTATATCGTGCTTCTTTGGCTTCTTTTGGAAGATTAGCCGGAACCGCCCTATTAGCCGCGCTAATCTTTGATATATAGTAATTCAGCGAATCGAAATAAGCCCTGTATTCTTTATTGCCGATGGTGCCGGATCCCGAAACATCTGTTTCCTTAAATTGACTTGAACCAGTCATTTTTACTTCCCCTGGATTCAGGTAAAAACTTTCATAGTTTCTAGGTCCGCCCCTTCCAGGTTCTTTACCCTTAACTTCAATCGTAAGAATTATAGGTTCCTTGGTCGCTTTTTTGAAGCTGAACAGGCCGTTTACTACTTTTGCGCTGTCAAAGTCCATCCTACCGCCCCCAATCTTTCTGTACTGGAGGCTAAGTTCAAAATTTACCTTATCATTAAATTTGCCTGAAACCTCGATTGTGCTCTCCGCTTTCTTCTGACCACTGGCATTAAGTGTCATGCAAAGCACCGTGGTTCCCATCAAATATGGCAGTATTCTAATATTGAACATTTTCATAATTTTATTTTTTATAGATTTCAAGTGAATATTTTATTCTTGGCGGTGACTTTAAATCTTTCGAAAGCAACTCTTCAGCACTGTTTTTATCCAAAAAGCCAAAAAAGACATTAACAGGTAATTCCAACTATTTTTTTTCATCAGGACAATTACAGTTGCAAGGTTTCCAGGTTTTATCTAAAAATTCATTCGATCACTTTTATACCAGTCAGTTATGCGTTCAGCCACAAACTCGTCAAAAAGGCAGCTGTTACTTATACCTTACTTAACACATTATTGGTAGCTTTTAGATTATTGACAGTTGTAAAGCGCAAATGGAGTAGTGGAAATTAAAAAAAGTAAAATTTATATAAAGGAAAATCATCTCAACCTGGATTAGTAATGGTGTTAATTGGGCATTTCGGTGAAAATGAACATCCGTTCTGCGTATGGCTGATTTATCCTTGAATCTTTCTATACATTCCTTGTTTGTCTGGCCCTAAATGACTTGCCGAAATAATAGGTCAGGCTTAGCTTTAAAAATCTTGTGGTAAGTTTATTCAGTGATTCCATTGAAAGGAAGTTTCTGTACATGGACACTGGAAATTTCTGCGTATTAAGGACATCTTTCAAACCTAGAGCAATGTTCAATTTATCGGATAGTGCTTTCTGTTGAATTCCCACAGAGTGAGCACTGATTTTGATCCATTTTAATTATTAAGAAACGAGGAATTAATGGTAGGAATAACATAGTATATGTAGATATTGTCATCAATGACAAGCGTAGATCTGCGTCTACATATGCAGATCAAACAGATCCGGGATGTTAATTATAGTTAAAGTTCCCGGGCACGCTTATCCCCTTCGCTAATTTTAATTAGTTTCGGATTAAAATAGGATCATGTATAGACTTTTATTTATCGCTTTTTTTTTGCTCATAACCGAGTATAGTTTTTCGCAGAGTCTTTCCTATAATAGAGGCGGAACAAAATCTACTCATTATTTTGAGGAAATACCCTATCAGGATATAAATGGCAAAATGATAGTCAAAGTCAAAATCAATGGGATCGATTATAACTTCCTGTTTGATACGGGGGCTCCGATGTGCCTAAGTTCAAAAATCTTAACGGCAGTAAATGCAGAGAAACTTCAGAATAATCAAGTAAAAGATGTAAATGGTAAAAATATATCTAGCCAGACGGTCATCCTTAACGATATTGCCTTCGGTAACCTTAACTTCAATGGTATACCAGCCGCTGTCGGAGTTCCGGACTTTTTTAAATGCTGGAATGTCGACGGTATTTTAGGAAGCAATTTACTAAGGAATTCGATCATCCAAATAAACAGCCAGAAAAAGACTATAGTCATTACCGATCTGGTTGAAAAACTTCAACTAGCCGACAAAAAGGGAATTAGTCTCTTCTTAGACACCATTCAGAGCTATCCTGTATTTAAAGTGCAGCTCTCAGGGAATACAACAATGCGTGTAAATTTTGATACAGGTGACAATGGCCTGCTCTCACTTTCTGAAACTTCGATGGACCAACTTAAAAAAGCGAAAGTTTACGAAACAGTCTATAAGGGTTATGGGGCCAATCAGATAGGAGCATTTGGTTTGGAAAAAGATAATCAGAAGTTCTTATTGAAATTTCTAACCTTCAACATTGCTGACATACATTTGAAAAATGTGATGACTGTAACAAGTAAAGGCTCAGGAGCAAGATTGGGCACTAAAATGCTTGATTATGGGATTGTTACAATTGACTTCCTAAAACAGAAGTTTTATTTTGAAGGAAATGCGAAAGAGATAGACCTGGCTGAAAAGCAGTGGCCGTTTCGTCCAACTTTTAACAACAATAAAATGATTGTGGGCCTAGTCTGGGATGAAGCAGGTAGCAGTGTTTCTTTGGGTGAACAGATTGTCGAAGTTGACGGAACATCTTTTGAAACCGTAGATCTATGTGATCTGCTCAATAAAAAGTCAATCCTTGAAGGGAAAGAAAAATCTACTATAACGATAAGGTCTAAGGACGGCAAATTACGAAAATTAGAAATTGAAAAGAAATGATACGTTTCCTGGTAGCAGAAAGACAGCAAAGAAACATTGAAGCATTTGCAAAGCTATACGGTTATGTCCAATATTTTCACCCTTCCGGTGAAGCGCCTAGAGACTGAGCTGTATCTATAGTATATGGCAGCAAGAAAATGCTTTCAATAGGCAATGATACCGAGCTTATCACTGAGCTCAACAGTATATTTAATAGAGTAGCACCATCCGTTCAAATCTTTGCCTCATCCACGTCAAATCGATTTGATATTAAAAAAATTGCCCCTGCGAATATCGAAGGCTATAGCATTGTATCATGGCAACACCTGGGGTTCAGTCTTCCTTTGTATTTTGTTATTTATAAGAGCATCAAGATAAATATTCCTCATGCGACCAAGGATAAAAAATTCCCGGAACAGCTTTTTTGAAACAAGAACAAAGATCAGATCATATTTGGGGTTTACTCATTTGACACCATTACATTTTCGATGACAACCGCATCAATAATATTGCAAGATTAGGTTATGTTTTTCACCTGCCCTACCTCGAACTATTTGGACTGGTGCTGCTTGGGCATAACACCTTCGACCGCTGACGTCTCGCTGATACTTCAGAAGTAATTTCTGTTCTTCAAATCCATAAAACATTTAAAGTTAGAAAGGAACTTTAAAGGGTTCAGCTTTTTAAGCGCTATAAGTACAACAGTCTGTTAAGCACATTTATTTTAGCTTATTAAACTCAATCCATTGATATTCTGGTGAACTTTCCAGCAATTGCCTGAGAATTGAGGCATGTCCATTTCCAAATATCACCAGGATTCTGTCCTGAGCGCTTTCAGTAATATTCTGAAGATTTCTGAATATGCGTAAATTCCTGCTGTACCAATTGGTTGCAAGAGCATTTGCTCCTCTTTTATCGTCTAGCCTGAAATCCCCTACCAAATAAGACCCATATCCAACCTGATGATAAATTCTCGAATTGATATGTTTGAAGAATGCTAAAAGGCTCATTTTAGTACGCAATTTATCCTCACTTGCGTAAAAGCGTCCGTACATTTTAGTGTACGGATCGTCACTTTTATAATCATAATCTTTAAATAATGCTTTAACATAGTCCGGGTTTACCTGCCTTAACTCGGAAACCATAGAATCATCATCGATTGAATAAATTGTATCTAGTTTCATTTCAGCAGCAATACGCATCCCCAGCTGGTACCTTTCATCCCGTTCTAAGCGATGTGCCCCTGTTTTATATTCTCTAAACTTTTTTGTCGCATGCCAATCAGGCCCCGCTTCAATCGCAATTTTTGTAGGATTAAATTTTTTGATATAATTTACAAGATCTGTAAGCTCTTTTTTTCTTGAAGCAGAAAGCACATCTATTTTATCCTTTTCCGGTATCACATGAGCATCTAATCCAGGATAGTCGAAATGGAAAGACCCAACAAATAGCACCTTTGTCCGATCTTTTGGAAAGAATGATTCTGGTGATGGAACCTCTTTAGTTTGCTGCGCAGATATCGCTGTAGCATAAAAAACGATAAGAATAACTAAGAGAAATGAATGTTTCAATAACGTATTGTTCATATGATTTTTTTGAGTTTTAGCATAAGACACACAATCATTTTATTATGTTGCACAGGGTTGCCTTTTTTCAGCAATTTGATGGCATTAATGCTTAGCCAATGGAAGCACGAAGTTGAAAGCCGAATCCTTACCCAATTCACTGTACATCTTAACTCACTGTGATGATGACGGATAATTTCAAAGCACAAACCGCCCTATAGTGAGGCATCATATGCTTTTCTGACGTACACAAGCAATTTATGAACTATTGTAAAACTATAAAATTTAGTTCTGTTACGGTTTAAATGCTAATTTATCAGTACCCACCTACCCATGGACTTATGTACAGATATTCACTTCTATATTAATGCTGGTTCCCTGGCCATAAGATGACATGATCTCAAATTTGCCGTTTAAATAAGCTACCCTTGCTTTGATATTGGTCATGCCCATTCCTGTTTTGTCATTCAGGCTTTCAGGCTCAAAACCCACACCATCATCCTCAATGGTGATCATAAAACTATCATCATACTGGCTGCATTGCAACAACACGTTTTTTGCGCTCGCATGCCTGACTACATTATTTAACAATTCCTGTACGATACGGTAAATAGTTACCTGCTTGTCTACAGGGATATTGTCCTTAAGGCCGATGCACTGGAAATCAATATTTAAATTATCTGAGATAAAAGATTCACACAAATCTTTCAAAGAAACTTTAAGGCCTAAATGGAGTAAAGATGCGGGCATCATATTGCTCGCTATCGCTCTCAATTCAGTCATGGAGCTATCGAGCCGGCTGATAATTAAATCCAGCTCCTGGTCATTTTCCGAACTCGATTTCGCTGCATATCCTGAAAGGTGTATTTTAACAGCGGAAAGCATGCCGCCCAATCCGTCGTGTAAGTCGCGCGCCACCCTTTTACGCTCTTCATCCTGACCATGGATCATAGCCCGTGTGAGTTTAACCTGATGCTGCTGATCGATGTACTTCAGCTCCTGCTGGTAATTCAATTCTTTTAGTTTCCTGTTCTTTTGAACAAAGAAATAACCGGCAACCAGTATAATAGTGAGAAACGAACTTACCGTGCCCAGCAACCAGTTCATTAAAAGCCTGTTCTTAGCTTCAAGATTCACTTTTTCATTGGCGGCAGTAAGGTCAGAAATCCGTTTCCTGTTTTCCGCACTCCTGAATTTCGCCTCGAGTGCGTTGATTTCTTCAGTTCGCCTACTTTGGTAGAGGCTGTCAGTTAACTTTAACTGACGTTCCAGCCATTGATAGGCAGTTTTTACATTACCCAAATGTACATTGTTCTTAGCCTGCTCCTTAAAAATAGCCTTACTGTTATTAGCGGAAGACATAAAATCGCTGTCTTTCATTACACTATCCAATATAAGCTGGGCACCTTTATAATCTTTAAGATAGGTTAATGAAGAATATTTTTGAAGCAACAGCGAATTTACCATATAAGTTTGTTTGAGTGCTCTTGCCGCGGCAATCCCCATATCATAACTATTCAATGCAGCCTTGAATTGACGCTGGCCGTGGTAGTAGTTTCCTTCAGAGAAATAATAATCGGCTAGTAAATTTGATTTGGGATAACGGATTAAAATAGCTTTTGCCTTATCCAGCATCGCCTTTGACTGCGGAAATTTCCTCAAATAGTTATAATTCAAAGCCGCAAAAACATATGCATTAAGTAAAACCGGTGAATTAGCGGATTTATCTTTTGCCATTTGAATAGCCAGATTATAATAGGTTTCCGCTTTATTGCGTTCTCGGATATTCGTAAAAACCATGGCCAGCTGTGAATAAAAATTTGCAAGTTTAAGTTTATCGCCGCTTTTTTCTGTCAGGGGAATGGTCTTGTTGAGCGTGATATCCACCATCCCCTTTATATTATCCTTTCTTTGTTCAATGATAGCGGTATTATGCAAGGCACGTGCCCGGAAGAGATAGGCTTCCTTATCAGAATAGCCGGAAAGCAGTTTGTCACAAGTTAGGGCAGCGATCCGGCTTCTTTCCAGATCCAGCTCCAGGTACACAATGGATTCATAAAAATAGTAGACCGCTCGCAAATAGGGATACCTTTTTCCAAGTGCGCTGCCCTTGTCCAGGCATAGCTTTGATTTTTTAACCTCATTAATAGTAATGTAATAGTAGGACAAGAGAAAATATGTCCTGGCCTTTATGCTGTCAGATGTATTTAATTTCAAACTGTTACTCAGGCTGTCAGCATAGGCTTTCTGATCCAGCGGCACCTGCGCCTTAGACCACATCGCACAGGACAGCAAAACAAAAAGAACAAGTGTATATTTTCTGGCCATTTATATCATTTAAGCTAATTTTACGGACCTAAATTATCAATTAATATTTATCGCACCACATCTTAATTTTCAATCCCGACCCGTTTTTAATGATACGTTCATTTTATTGCCCGAAATTGTAATTTAAGCTGATATTGAATATTGTAAACAACTCAAGTACTCACATTCCTTCCAGAACTGCGGGTCAATGGTGGATATTCCAAAGCTATCGGTCAACTTATTTTAGAATAGTGTACAATTGATTCTTAGACACTTTGACCATATGGATCTATTGGTTAATCAATTGCAGTTTTCTAAATAGGAGCAAACAAATCGAGTACAGTTTTTCAAAGTAAACTGGCGAGCTAAAGTTTTGTATGAATGATTGGGATTCAGTATGACCAGCCAGACCGAGTTGCATTATCAAATGTCCATCTCCTATTCTGTTGACTATCATTGAAGCGGTCGGCTCTAGTGTTATAAATATCGAACAAGGAGATACCCTAAACGTAGTTCGTGTCAATTCCAAAGCCATTCCATAACAATTACCTATTTTTAAGGTTTCCCATATACTGGTATTTCGGTATTTTTGAAATTCAGCTACAAAACCATCAAACAGTTTAGATCTCCCTTAAAGAATTTGCCTTATAATTGTTCATATTAAATTTTTTATGTTAAATAAAATAATCGAAGGCCAATCTAAGTTCCGCATAATATTGCTATGCTTTTTAATTCTCTTAACTTATCAAGCTTCTGCCCAAAACTTAGATACTTTGAAGCATCGTATCAATCAAATTCTGGCATCAAAAAAAGCTGTTGTTGGCATATCTATTATCGGAAATGATGGTAAAGACACGCTCTCTTTAAACGGTGACAGGCACTTTCCCTTACAGAGTGTATTCAAATTTCATATTGCTTTAGCTATGCTATCGAAGATAGATAAAAGGCAATTTTCCTTGAGTCAAAAAGTTCGTATCACAAAAAACGAGTTATTACCTGATCTTTGGAGTCCGTTAAGAGAAGAAAATCCAAATGGAGGCATGTTTCAAATCTCAACATTAATACAATATGCTGTTTCTCAAAGCGATAATGTTGCATGTGATGCTTTATTACGATTAATTGGCGGCCCAAAAGTGGTAGAAGAATACATGAAAAATAACAATATTAAAGATATAGCCATAAAATTAAATGAAGAGGATATACAAAAAAAATGGGACTTGATGTTCGAAAACTGGACAACACCTAAGGCTGCGTGTGAGGTATTGAAGAAATTTTATAATAATAAAAATAAGCTGCTTTCTGAAAAAAGTTATGGTTTTATCTGGAAGACAATGAAAGAAACTCAAACAGGAGAAGAAAGAATAAGGGGGCTGCTTCCTAAAAATGCTATAGTTGCTCACAAAACGGGTTCATCTGGCACAAACAAAGAAGGTATAACAGAAGCAGTTAATGACATTGGAATCGTATTCTTACCCAACGGAAAATATTTTATTATCAGTGCTTTTGTTAGTAGTTCCAAAGAAAGTAATGAAACTAATGAAAAAATAATTGCGGAGATAACCAAAGTTACTTATGATTATTATAAAGGATCCCTGTGATATTAAATTAATTGACGAAAAGCAACATTACCTACGATGATACTATCTAATGGGCTAGTCTGAAAAAGAGCAAATGTAATTACTATCGAAAGGAAAAATAAAATTAACCGATCGAATTACTGTTCATAAACCTCTGCGCTTACGGTTTCCATAGTTTTCTTTTTAGCCCGCAAAATTCCCGTTACGGTTTTGCGTAGAGTTTAATAAAAAACAATGTAAAACCTTTAAAGAGGGCTATAAAGCAAGATTGCTGACGGTAACCAGAATTAGAAAAACAAAACCGTCACCAAATTTCTTCGTTTGACGGTTTTTTAGAGTGGGCGAGCCTGGCTCAAGCCAGCGACCAAAGAGATTCTGAGTCTACCATAAATAACTGATGTATGCAATTACGAATTTTTCCGCAATCTGCTTGAGACAAATTTTTCATGCTTTTTACATCTTTTTTTGTCTTTGGAGAACCCCAAACATGTTCAAAGTTGCCCGATATAAAGAGCTTTTTGTCAATTTTTTTAGCTCAACGATTATAATTTTTTTAGCCTAACCGATCTATTATGAGGCAAAATGTATACAATTCTAATTTAATAAAACGCATCAATTGGTTCCTTCAGAAGTCATCGAAATTCTTTTAATAGTTTCATCAGGATTATATCTTAACCGGTCGATACAGATAGAGCGGCTAAAGCTTCCGCCATTGGTTTGAATAGCTCCGTTATGATAAATAAAATACCATTGATCCTTAAATTTAACTATAGACTGGTGGTTGGTATTACTGTTTCCCGCTATTTCATTGATTATCCCTTTGTAGCTATATGGTCCATCGATCGAATCGCTTGTTGCATATGCTATCTTCTCGGGAAAACCCGTTGCGTAGGACAAATAATATTTGCCATTATTTACATGAATCCAGGGAGCTTCCGTATATTCAAAGCCCTTCGTGTTTAGTTGCTTCACCTCACCATCTATTTCAATCATATTTTCTTTCAATTTAGCATAATAGCATTCGCTATTTCCCCAGAAAATCCAGGAATGTCCATCTTTGTCCGTAATAACCGTAGGATCGATGCAGGCCCATGCATGGCTGGATGAAAAACAATCTTTATTCACCAACAATGGTTTTCCTAAAGCGTCCTTATACGGACCTTCAGGTCTGTCAGCGACCGCAACGCCTATACCCGACCAGTTCGTACTGATGTACCAATAATATTTGCCAGCTTTTTCTATCACCTGACCAGCGTAAGCATCGCCACTTTTTGCCCAGCTAAAATCTGTGATTTTCAATGGAACAGGGTATTCTATCCAGTTCTTCAAATTTGTAGAGGAATACACCAGCCAATCTTTCATTTTGTATCCCGTTTGCCCACCGGCATAATCATGTCCTGCAAAAAGCCATAGCGTATCACCCAAAACTAAAGCCGAGGGATCTGCCGTGAATTCATGTTTGATAATGGGATTGCCTGAAGCGGTAAAATTATACCGGTCATCAGGCTTCACAGGGCGCAACAGGTTTTCAGGAACTCCTCCCCAAACAGACTGTAAGGAGCGAGCTTCATTGCGTGTAATACTAATCACACTGCCATGCCGGGGATTGAAGTTCTTGGTAAATTTCTCAGGCTTTGAGCTGAAATGAATAAGGTCGGTGCTGCGCTGAAATTCGTAACGAAGATTGGCATACAGGTCATACATCAGAACATATTCTTTAGAATTATTCAGTTTGAATACACTAGATCCCTCAACGACAATCTTTTGTTCAGAATAGGCATCCAGATATTTAAAATCTTCTTTCCAAGGACCCCAAAGGGACTTGCTGGTCGCTTTCTGTATTCCATTGCTGATCTCCTTTCCGGAACTATCTTTGGTATTGCCTTTAAAGAACATGTTATAGGTACCATCTTTATAGACAATATCACCATCTATAGCACCGTATTTTGAGCGAAACATCAATTTTGGTTCTTTTTCGAAGCCGGAAAAATCCTTGTTGGCATAGGCGCCATAAAAATCTAATCTTTTACTATTATTAAATCGAACAGTAAAATAGACCAAGTATTTTTTTACTTGAGGGTCATAAATGGTTTGAGGTGCCCAGACCCATTTAACATCACCAAACTTCGCTGGATAGCTTTTGGCCAGGTCCACTACGCTATGTTGCCAGTTAATTAAGTTTTTGGAATGCAGCATAACTATTCCCGGATTACTTCCCCATCCATCTTTAAACGTATACATATCTGTTGCCGTGATATAATATGCATTTGGCTCTTCTCCACGCAATATGTGCGGATCGCGAATACCGCCGGTAGCTGATATTTTTTCAGAAGCGATAATTGGTTTATTGTCATTCAGGGCAAACCAGTTTATTGCATCTGAACTTACTGCAAAACGTAGCTGTTCCTGTATATTTTTATCCCCGGACCCTTCAAAATACGCAAAAAGATAACCATCAAAATCCGGTAGTTTTTTTTGCTGGCCGACACTTGTGTATGAATTAAGAACAAACAATATAAATGCGAAGAAAAAAGAATTCTTACTCATAATTAATTGATTAATAGTGTTATTTACGAATATTTTATTTAAATCTTTTGATTAATTGTATTGTTTAAAAACTAAAGGTTGTCAATTCGAACCTCAAATTTCATTTTGATCTCATTAATTACGTTGACTATATTTGGTATATTCAAATCTAAATAATAAACGTTATAATAACGATTATAAAATTTAATTATCTTGGTGGACTTAAACGCTCCTGGCTATAATGAGGTTCGTTACTCTCCAAATAGCTATGAACACGATCAGATACCAGATGATCGGGGTATTTTTATAGCTGTGTAGCGCTTTTGGATCACGGATACTTCCGGTGAATAGCCATTAAGTTTCCATAAACTGGCAATGTAGAAGGATTTATCGCTTTAGGGATGTTAATTTTTATGTATTTCGTAGCTCTTAAACTGCTTATATTCCGGCATTTTAATTAATATTGTGAAAAGAATTTAGTGAATTGGCTACAATAAAATCTGTTAATGTGCCAAGTTGGGAGTTGAAGTATGGATAGGTTAAGTGAACTAACGGATGACCAGTTATTACCCTTATTAAAGGGTGGCGACGAGCGTGCGCTACGTTTGATCTATTACAAATACTGGAAAGTGCTTTACAATGAGTGTTGCCGCCGCCTGAATGATCCGCAGCAAAGTGAAGAGCTGGTACAGGATATATTAGCTGACTTGTGGGAGAGCAGGGCGGACCGTGAAATTATCAACCTGGAGGCATATTTAAATACTGCCGTCAAATATGCAGTCTACCGGCAATACCGCAAAAAAAAGATAATGCCCTTTTTTGAGGAGCCATTGGAACATCTCCTTTACGAAAATAATGGTGCCGATTCCGCTTTGTTTCTGAAAGAATTAAATCTGTTCGTAGCGCAGTGGCTGGCCGCACAACCAGAAAAACGCAGGGAAATTTTCATAAGGCGTTACATGGAGGAACAGTCAACAGAAAAGATCAGTCAGGAAATGGGCGTCCCTCAAAAAACGGTACAAAATATACTGCGCAATACCGAAGTAGCCTTAAGGACGGACATCAACAAGTTTCTCGCATTACTACCTTTGCTAATACATAGTCTGAAATAAAAAAAATCACTTTGGTTGGGAGTTTCTGAAAAATAAGACACTGTATTTAGAAACAGTGGTAATTATGTCCGGCAAAAATCAAAAAGAATTTCAGAAACTCGTACAGAAATATCTGGATGGTGAGGCCAGTACTGATGAAACAAATGCGCTTGATGATTATTACCTGCTATTTCGCGATGAACCTGACCAGACTAGCTTATTAAGCGACAAACAATTGTTCTTGCTGGAACAGCGCTTAGAGAACGGCCTGTTCACCCGAATACATCAGCCCGCGAAAGCCTGGAGAATGTGGCCTCGTATCGCATCTGTCGCTGCGACTGTTGCTGTAATTGTATTTGGAGCAAGTTTGTTTGTGTATCATAAACAGCAAAATACAAACATCACAACGAACGCAACTGATATCACTCCCGGAAAAATCGGGGCTACACTTACACTCTCCAACGGTAAAAAGATCCGTCTAAGTGATGCGGCAAATGGGGAGATCGCAAAAGAGGCTGGCATCAGTGTAACCAAGACTGCAGACGGCCAGATAGTTTATGAAATCAAGGAAACTACTTCTATTGAAAATAATATCAATACTTTGACCACTGCCAAAGGCGAAACCTATGTTTTAACCTTGCCCGATAAATCGAGGGTTTGGATGAATGCAGCCTCGAGTTTAACTTATTCTACCAGTCTAAATGAACATAATGAGCGAAGAGTGAAACTTGATGGCGAGGCCTATTTTCAGATCGCGAAGGACAAAGCCCATCCTTTTATTGTTGAGAGTAAAGGTCAGGAGGTGGAAGTTTTGGGTACCCATTTCAACATCAACAGTTACGTTGATGATAAGATTGTCAGAACGACCCTTCTTGAGGGTAGTGTAAAGGTTGTGTTTCAAAAAGGAGAAAGAACTGAAAAAATCTTGAAACCAGGTCAACAGTCAATTCTATTGCCTGATAACCGCATAGCCGTCAAAGAGGTTGATGTGAACGAGGCTGTAGCATGGAGGGATGGTAAGTTTATTTTTGACAGAGAAGACATGGGCACGATCATGCGTAAGGTAGCCAGGTGGTATAATGTCGAGGTAATATTTGAGGACGATATACAAAACAAACAAATTACCGGAAGCGTGTCCCGGTATGCAAATTTATCCGAACTCTTAAAAGTATTGGAGGCGACAGGCAGAGCACACTTTAAAACAGAGGATAGGAAAGTAATCATTACGAAGTAGAATTGGCATAAGCAAAAAAATAGAACTCATTACCAAATCAACATAAATCAACAAACCTAATCAATTAAAAAATGAAGAAATTTTACAGAAAAGTTCCCTAAACCTCATCCCTTCAAGAACAATATAGTAGTAGCCGTCTCCAATCTAATAGAGGCACCGATAGCTATATAAAGCTGATCCCAATTCGCAGTCGGGACCAGCCAATGTTCAGGTTAACCTAGTTAACAATGTGAATTAGACAAACAAGTAAAACCCAAACAGTTCAAACTTAATAAAACTGCCCGAGAACCAAGCGAATATAAATGAAATAAATGTTCGTAAAAGGCATTTTTAAGGGGGCTACTCGTTCCCTTTTGAGCTGTTTAAAAACAATGAAATTTATGATTTTTAAACAATTTGTATGTACGCCGCCTAGCTGCATCAAAAAATCACTCCTAGTTATGAAATTGACTATGATTATCCTGATAGCTGGATTTTTGCAAGTTTCACTGGGTGCCAGTGGACAACGTGTCACCCTCAAAGAGCGTAACACAAGTATTGAGAAAATATTAAAAAAGATAACCGTCCAGACAGGATACGACATTATCTACAACAGTGAGATTTTTGATGCTGCTTCTCCATTAGATATCTCAGTTGAAAATGCCAGTCTAAAGGTTGTTATGGATCGCTGCCTTCGTGGGTTACCACTTACGTATGTAATTAGTAATAAGGATATTGTAATCAGAGAAAAAGAAAAGACAATCTTTGATGATTTGAAGCATTATTTTGGAGAAATTGATGTAATTGGTGTAGTGCTGAACGAAAATGGACTGCCCATGCCTGGTGTGGTCGTCAAAGTCAAGGGCACAAATAAATTGGCAGTGACTGGCGAAAGTGGTCGGTATTACCTCCATACAGACGACAACCAAATTTTGATTTTTAGTTATTTGGGGTATAAAACGACCGAATTAAAGGCAAAAGCTCAGCTTGATGTCAATATGACACTGGATCCGGCGAAACTTGATGAGGTTTTGGTGATCGGCTATGGTACCACTACCAGGAGATTAAGCACAGGTGCTCAGGTTGGAATTACGGCAAAAGACATTGAAAAGCAGCCTGTCACCAACGCTTTGCAAGCAATGCAGGCAACATTGCCAGGCGTACAGGTAATCCAAACCAATGGTTTGCCTGGAGCGGGAATCAACGTTCAGATAAGAGGTGTCAATTCTATTGGAAAAAATAACCGTCCTTTCTATATTATAGACGGTGTCCCATTTCTTTCAGAACCGATTAACAACGCATCTTCGATAACTTCTGTTTTACCCTCCGCGGAAGGAAACACTAGCCCATTAAATGTCATTAATCCTTCAGATATAGAAAGCATTGAAGTACTTAAAGATGCCGACGCCACTGCGATTTACGGTTCTCGTGGAGCCAACGGGGTTGTGCTGATTACTACTAAAAAAGGCTCAGCCGGAAGAACTAAGTTTAGTGTCAATGCGTCTAGCGGGGCATCCGTTGTTGCTAATTTTGTCGATTTGTTAGGTACCGAAGAATACCTGGCCTTGCGTAAAAAAGGTTTCGCCAACCTGACAACCAGTTCCAACACACCTACTACTACCAATGCGCCGGACCTAACGGTATATGACCAGAATCTGAGTAAAAACTGGCAAAAGGAATTGATTGGCGGTACCGCCCGGACACATGATATTTCAGCTAATGTATCGGGAGGAGACGCAAACACCAATTTCTACCTTAGTGGCGCTTATCATCAAGAAGGTAATGTTTATCCGGGAGACCAGGGGTATAAACGCGGAGGTGTAAATGTGAATTTAAACCACAGCTCTTCGAACAAGAAATTTAACCTAGGATTTTCTGCCCTGTACTCAACCGATAAAAACAACATTTCTACCTTAGATCTGTCAAAGTATTCTTATTCTCTGCCTCCAAATTTTTCGGTTTACAAGGCCAATGGCACACTAAACTGGGTAGGAGGTTCAAATCCATACGGTTATCTGCTTCAAACTAATGATAACCGTTCAAGCAATTTGCTGGGAAATCTGAACCTCAGATACACGATACTGGAGGGGCTGGATATCAAATCTGCTTTTGGTTACAGCAAAACAGACATGAACCAGGTTACTTTGAGACCACTAAAATCTTTAAGTACTGAATATTTTGCACCTGCATCAGGAACAGCAGCTTATTCCTACACCTATTCAAATAACTATATCGTAGAACCTCAGATCACTTATAATCATAAAGTATGGAAGGGTACATTAAGTGCGCTTGTTGGCGGCACTTACCAATTTAAACAGTCTAAGCAGCCATACTACACACTTGCTTCCGGATTTAGTGATGATAATTTCATGAGAAATGTAAACCAAGCGACTTCCATTTCCACAAGTAATTCGTCTAAGGATTATAAATATGCTTCGTTGTTTGGACGGTTAAATTACAATATAGAAGATAAATACATTGTTAACCTTAATTTTAGAAGAGATGGTTCCTCCCGTTTTGGCCCAAATAAAAGATTCGGAAATTTTGGTTCCGCTGGTGCGGCCTGGATTTTTTCTGAAGAGGATTTCCTTAAAGATAAAATAAGCTGGTTTAGCTTTGGTAAGCTACGCGGGAGCTATGGGATTATTGGAAGTGACGAGATTGGAGACTATCAGTATTACGAAAGTTTTTCTTCCTATCCGTTTCTCTATAATGGCAACACAAGTTTGGTTCCTACCAGGATCGCTAATAATGATTTTCAATGGGAAAGCACTAAAAAATTTGATTTAGGACTGGAACTTGGCTTCTTTCATGACCGGTTGTCTTTAAGCGCTTCTTATTACAACAACCGGTCGGGGAATCAGCTAATCGACTATCCTTTGAGTACGCAAGCAGGCTTTTCAAGCTATCAGAGCAACTTGCCTGCGACCGTTCAGAACTCAGGATTAGAGCTAAGCATAAACAGTACAAACGTTAAGATCAAAAATTTTTCCTGGACCTCGGCCTTCAACATCAGTAAAAACAACAACAAGTTATTGTCGTTTCCAAATATCGAGAAAACCTCTTATTACACTACTTATCTTGTCGGTAAACCACTCAACGGATACTATGTTTACCAGTTTACAGGCATAAATCCTGCCACCAATTTACCTGCTTTTACCGATTTTGATGGCATAGGCGGGACAGCCAATCCTACATTAGGATTTGCAGCTACCGGAAGTGGAGACCAGTATTTTGCAGGTACTTCTTATCCCAGCTTTTTCGGTGGTTTAACGAATACGTTTACTTACAAAGGTTTAACCTTTGATTTTACTTTTCAATTTGTTAAGCAAAAAGGCGCAACAACAGCAGCTGCGTTTAATAACCCTCCGGGATATGGGTTAAACTCTACTAAGAATTTAGTGGAGCAATATCTGGCTCTTGGCTCTCCCGATTACCTGGTTACAGCAGGCACTTTCAGTGCAAACGGTAGGGCGGCATATAATGCCTACCGTGCATGGTCTGCATCTGATGCCAATATCGTTGATGCCTCATTTATTCGAATGAAAAATGTGAATTTATCTTATTCGCTGCCTTCAAAATGGATTTCTAAAGTGCATGCTCAGCAGGTCAGGGTATTTACCCAAGCCCAAAACTTATTTACAATTACAAAGTATAAAGGTTTCGATCCGGAATCCAAAGGTATCGGGACGCCGCCATTGCGTACAATAGTTGCAGGTTTACAGTTTACATTTTAAAATTTCAGTTATGTCAATAATAATAAAAAAAATATTCTTAGGAACTGCCGCATTCGTAACCGTTGCTTTATCGGCCTGTGAAAAGATGGTGGAAGTCGATCCGCCTATTAATGAAATCAAGAGTGAAGTTGCATTTTCCTCTGATAAACTGGCAGCCAATACGTTGTCAGGTATGTATACTGGTCTTGCTCAATCTTCAACCCAAACTGTTTATCTATCGCTGTACAATTCTCTTTTTGCCGATGACTTAATTTACAATGGTCTCAATGAATCTAGTAATGACGCCTACAATAATAGCTACACCACGATTAGCCTGCTGCAAAACAACATTTTTTCTGACTGGTATTCAACGATCTACAAGGCGAACTCCATCATTGAGGGGCTGCAAAAATATAAGGGTACTTCCGACCTTGTTAAAAAGCAATTAACTGCTGAAGCCAAATTTTTCAGGGCGTACTGTTATTTCAACCTCGTGAACACTTTTGGTGAAGTGCCTTTAGTGCTGACTACAGAGGTAAGTATATCCTCACTGCAACCCAAAGAAACAGTTGACAACATCTATAAGCAGATCATTATCGATTTAACGGCTGCCAAATCAGACCTCTTGCTGGATTATTCAGCTTCATCAAATACAGGAAACGCTTCGAATAAAAGGTTAGGTGTAAATCATTACGTAGCCACAGCTTTGCTGGCCAGAACTTACCTTTTTACAGGCGACTATGCAGCTGCTGAAAAGAATGCTTCTGAGGTGATTGCGGCAACCAATCTTTATTCGTTGATCCCATCGGGAAATATGGCGACTGGTGTATGGGTAAAAGATAACCTGGAAAGCATCTGGCAAATGTCTTCTCCAATTGCGCCTACGAATCAGTACACGGATGAGGCGGGTGCATTTTTACCTTTTTCCGGCACAGAGCCACAGTTTGATATCAGGAAAACATTCAGAGACCTTTTTATTTCAGCTGATCTTCGTGGACAGAAATGGATGGTCAGCTATGGATCGGGTACGTCTCTCAAAGTACTACCTTATAAATATAAATATACTTCAAACGCAACGGCCGTTGCAGCAGGTGTTGCTGAATCTCAGACCGTTTTGCGTCTTGCGGAACAATACCTGATCAGGGCTGAAGCAAGGGCCCGTATAGGTGTTAACCTTTCTGGTGCCCGTGATGACATGAACATGATCCGTTCCCGGGCTAAAGCGACAGAAAGTACAACAACCGTTAAATCGGACTTGATCGACGAAATCCTTCTGGAGAACCGTAAGGAGTTTTTTTGTGAGCAAGGATACCGTTGGTATAATTTAAAACGTACAGGACAGGCAGACTTGGTACTACCCACTTTGAAGCCTGCATACCGCCCCGCTGCAAAACTATTGCCCTTGCCCACCGTAGCCATTAACGCGAATCCCAATCTGAAACAGAACCCTGATTACAGATAAACAAAAATATAAATAACCTAAGTAGCAAAAATCAATTTGACGGTGCTGCTTAGGTTATATTTTAAGTACTATATAATTTCAATTGAATGGATAATAAGATTGTAAAAATCACAAACCTTTCTCATCGCTATGGAACTGCATGGGCAATTCGTGACATCAACTTCGAGATCAATGAATTGGGTGTCCTCGGTTTGCTCGGCTCGAATGGCGCGGGAAAATCAACGACCATGAACATCATGTGTGGAGTACTCAATCAAACAGAAGGAACTGTTGAGGTAGGCAGTTACATGATGCATAAAGACCCGATCTCCGCAAAAAAACTAATTGGCTTTCTTCCGCAAAATGCGCCGCTTTATATGGATCTCACCGTTAAGGAATACCTAACACAATGTGCCTTTTTGCGTTTGGTTGATAAAAAAATGGTAAATGCCGCAGTGGATAAAGCAATGGCTAAATGCGGTGTATCTCATTTTAAGAATCGTCTGATTTCCAACCTGTCTGGTGGCTACAAACAGAGGGTCGGAATTGCACAGGCGATCATCCATGAACCTAAATTGGTCGTACTCGATGAGCCAACAAATGGCCTGGATCCCAATCAGATCTACGAGGTACGCAAGTTGATTAAGGAAGTCGGAGAAGAAAAGGCCGTTATTTTTTCCTCTCATATCCTTTCAGAAATCCAGGCGACTTGTAATCAGGTTAAAATGATTGAAAGCGGAACAATGGTCTTTTCAGATACCATGGAAGCTTTTGACAACTATATAGAACCAAATAGTCTCGTTATGACCCTACTGAACCCTCCGGAATCGATCATTCTGGAAAATCTTAGTGGCGTTAATTCAGTAGAACTGCTGAGGCCTGGAAAATTTAGGATCGGGTTTGATGCTGGACAGGAAATTAGCGAGCGGCTCATTCAAACCAGCGCCGATCAGGGATGGCGTATGCGGGAAATTACACTTGAAAAAAGCTCTCTGGATCAAATTTTTGCACAATTATCAAATAAACAAGCTTCCCGGAAATGAAAAATATATTAAGGATCGCACGCATTGAACTCAGTCAGTTGTTCTATTCGCCTGTGGCATGGATCGTATTAATCGTGTTTATTTTTCAGTCCGGATGGCAATACACTGCAACATTGGAACAGGTGGAGCGGGCCCAACAGATGGGACAGCCAGCGGTTAACCTAACTAGATGGGTGTTTGCCGGATTTTCATGCCTTTTCCCAAATATGCAGGAATACCTTTACTTGTATATCCCATTGCTTACGATGGGACTCATCAGCAGGGAAACCTATAGTGGATCCATTAAGCTGCTTTATTCTTCACCAATAAGGGTACTCGACATCGTGGTGGGCAAATACCTGGCAATGATCACTTATTGCCTAATCCTTATGGCTGTGTTGTCGGGTATAGGTATGACTTCAGTATTTACAATTGACCATGTCGATTTTTGGTTTATTATCTCCGGTATTATCGGTCTATATCTGCTGATCTGCGCATATTCAGCGATTGGGCTATTCATGTCCAGTTTGACCAATTATCAGGTTGTCGCCGCCATCAGTACCCTGGTTGTGCTTGCCGCATTAAATTTTATCGGTGGATTGTGGCAGGATATAAATTTCGTTCGTGACATCACTTATTTCCTTTCCATGGCAGGCAGGGCGCAGGAATCCATAGGCGGATTATTAGGGAGCAACGACATCTTTTATTTTCTGATCGTAATTGTGTTGTTTATCGGACTGACACTATTCAAGCTGGAGTTTGAACGAAGAACGATCTCTATGCCTGCGAAGATAGTTAGATACCTGAGTTTTACACTTTTTATGTTGCTGCTGGGATACCTGAGCACAATGCCACGGTTTATTTTCTATAAAGACATGAGTGCGACAGAAAGTCGTACGCTGACTGCCGAGAGTCAGCAAGTCATCAAAAAGTTTAAAGGACCAATTGTAATCACTACCTACCTGAATTTACTTGATGATAATTACTTTTTCGGCTTGCCGAAATTCCAAAACAGCGACAAGAAGAATTTTGAAATGTATTCTCGATTTATGCCCGATATGCGTATGAAATATGTTTTCTATTGGGCACATTCAGAAAATGAACTTCGATACAAGGAAAATCCAGGTTTGAATGATGAGCAAATCGCAAGAAAAATAGCGAAGGCGATGCAAGTGAACTTCGAAGATTTTTTGCGGCCTGAAGAGATTAACAAAGTGATTGACCTTAAAGGGGAGCGATATAGGTCTGTACGTACGGTTTCTTATCAGGACAACACAACGTTCCTGCGCATCTATGACGATTTGTACAGACAACCGGGGGAGAAAGAAATTACCGCTGCTTTAAAACGGTTGCTTGTAAGCCCACCAAAGGTAGGTTTCGTGAGCGGACGTGGTGAAAGAAGCATCGGCCGTTCTGGAGATAAAGATTACAAAACTTCCACCACAGAAGTCAGTTTCCGGTATTCACTTATTAACCAAGGTTTCGATGTCAAAGAGGTTTCTCTAACGGATAGTATGATGGACAAGCATGTTGACATCCTTGTGCTTGCTGATGCCTTAACCGCGTACAATAAAACTGAACTGGACAACCTCAAAGCTTATATAAAACATGGTGGAAATCTGCTGATTGCCGCGGAACCCGGAAGCGGGCAGATAAACAATCCTTTGCTTGGTTTAGTGGGTGTATCATTAAAGGATGGAATACTCGTTCAAAAAAGTTTAAACTTTGAACCTTCTTTCGTTCTCAGTAATGTGGTCAGTAAAAACTGGACGAGTTTTTTGAAAAACAGTGTATTTGAAAATAATGACAGTGCTTCTGTTACCACTCCAAGTGTGGCAGCATTGGAAGCCGTTTCTAACGCTGGCTTCGAACTTTTTCCAGTGCTTGTAAGTCGGCCTGCAGACACCTGGCTTATTCCAGGACTTCCCACTGATAAAACACAGACGTTATCAGACCCTCGCAAAGATGTAGACAAGAAAAGTTACCCGATTGGTTTTGCTCTGCGAAAAAAAGTTGGAAAAAAAGAGCAGCGTGTCTTCGTAATCGGAGATGCTGATTTTATGAGCAATGTAGAGGTGGGCAGACAGATACCAAAATCATTAAATTTTTCTTTTGTGACAGAACTATTCAGATGGTTTAGTAATGATCAGTTTCCCATTGATACCACTCGCGAAATCCCGAAAGACAATAAATTGATAATCAATAATAGTCAGCTGAAATGGATTCGCTGGGGCCTTTTAGGCTTATTGCCGGGAGCGATCGCGGCTTCGGTATCCTTGATGCTGATTTACAGAAAAAGAAGGTAGTAGAAATTAAAAGAATAGAGATGAAGAATTACACTATTTTAAGCGTACTTTTCTTATTGTGCTTGATTACAGGATTGTCTTTCGCTAAAGCACAGGCTGTGAAGACTACTGATTCGCTGCTAATCTTAACAAACGCAAATGTAATGGATGTGAAGCTTGGTCGCTTCATTAGTGGAAAAGACATTGTAATTTCTGGAGGGCGAATTATCGCGTTGGCTCGAAGAGGTAAAAAATGGAAAGGCGCCAGGGTAATCGATTTTAAAGATAAGTTTATCGTTCCAGGCCTGATTGATGTACATATTCACGTTACTGCACCTTACCAGAACAATATAGAAAACACCTACAGTCACCTTGAATATTATCTAAAACACGGGATCACTTCAATAAGGGATCCCGGAGGAGACGGCTTAGCACAACTCGAGGCTCAGACCAACATTCGGGAAGGGAAGAAAATTGGTGCAACTATTTACTTTGCCTCTTTTATGGCGGGAGACTGGTACTTTAACAGAAATATACACCTCAGGACTAAACCTTATCGGCCCTGGGAGCAACTCATCGTTCCCGGCACCAATCTAGACAGCGCGATGGCAGTAGCTAAGAATTTTGGTGCTACCGGTGTAAAATTATATCACTCTTTTGATCGGGTGTTTTTGCCAAAAGTGGTTGCTGCAGCTAAAAGGCATGGTTTAAAAGTATGGGGACATACGATGATGTATCCTGCGACACCCATAGATGTGGTTGGAGCAGGTGTAGAAGTGCTGTCGCATGTTTCTATGTTAGAAAACCTGACTACGGATACTTTATTCTTTAAGAACCAAACCCCGGCCTCGTATAAAGACAGTGTGATTGCCAACCTCGACATCAGTACTTTCTGTAAGATGATGAAAAAGAACAAGGCCATTTTGGATGCCACCCTTGTAGTTTCAGAAGAACGTGATCCATGGGTGTTTTCACTATTGAAGAGAGTACATCAGCAAGGCGTGGAAATTGCTGCAGGTACAGATAAAGTTGTAGGAATTATCCGGGATTACCCTGTATTGCTTGATGAGCTAAATTTCTTTGTAACCAAATGCGGTTTTACAACCGCAGAGGCATTACGTGCTGCAACAGTGGTTGGCGCCAGAGTCATAGGCCGCGAAAAGCATCTCGGAAAGATTGAAAAAAATATGGATGCTGATCTACTGGTGCTGAAAGGAAACCCACTTAAGGACATTATGGAGTTAGCGAATATCGAAATGGTGATAAAATCAGGAAAGATGGTTAATTAAAGTTCTTTACTGAGCACAATTGGTATCACAAAAAACTCCTCCTCTTACAAAGTAGTGGAGGAGTTTTAAAGTTTCTTGATTGGGATAATATCAACTTAGGATAGTCGATTCTTTTAAATCCCTACCCTTAAGGCCATTAGCCCGAAAACATCTTTTAAGTCTTCCAGATGCAAAACCTCTACATTCCCACGCAAAATACCTTCCTCCTGTAATATGCTTATGAGATGTAAATACTCTGTTTTAATGTCATCATCCTGATATACAATAGCTATTTTACCAGGTTGATTCAACCTTTCCGTGCTCTCTTTAATGCATATCTTATCGATTCGCTTTTTAATTATTTCATAATTGATATTATCTGCTCCTTCCACATCAAACCGCTTTTCATCATTACGGAAAGTAATGGAAATGGGGGTGCCGGGCACATATATGAGTTGAGTGGTTTGCAGCGCAAATGTAGATAATAATGACATTTGATTGGTGTAATTACCAATCAACGCGATATGACGAAGCTGCAAAGCCCGATACGCCCGGATTTTACCGCCATCTAAATTTGACCTTGGCGTAATGGACTGACCGATATAAATATCACTTTCAATTCCGTCAGTTCTAAAGGTTTTAATGTAGCTCGGATGTAGCTGCTGCAAATCCTCGATCATCGCTGCCATAAATCCCGTTATATCCTCATTTAACTTTCCGATTTTTTGCTCTAAAATGTAACGGTTAGCATACCTCACGCCATTTTCAGAATCAGCCAGTCCAAGGTAAGCATTAATATAAGCTAAATAATCCGGGTCTTCAGCAGCTAAGGGCGTTATGAGCGGCCTTAAATTACCACGAAGATAGGTTAGAATAGCTATTTCAACCTCTAAGGTAACTTCCTGCTGGTATCGGGATTTGAATTCGATACATGATATTTTGATCTCTTCCGCAGGACACCCTGAAACGATCAACTTATCTGATATTCTTATGGATTCATCCAGCATACTATGTATATCTTTCAATAGCGCATCGTTGCGTTTTAGTGTCGAGTCTTTAATATCAATTGCACCATAAATCGCATAAACGTCGTCAAATGTGATGGATTCTATTGAGGCACCAGATCCCTTTTTCTGCTCCTCCTGCAGGTAATTCCATGCCGCAAGATGGAATTTCCAAAGGACAGCTGGCTGCAAAACGGTAAAGTGTCGCCGCACAACATCATTGATCTTATCTGAAAAGTGATCAGCACTATTTTTTGTTAACTGGCTGAGCAGAGGCAACGCCGCTGCTATTTTCGCCAGGATGTTTTCGAAAAATGATAGCTCTTTGAAAGCATATATTTCTAAAATACCTACAACCTTTTGTTTGAAAAGCAGTGGCAGACAAGCATAAACTTTGACTTTTTTTGATTCCAAAATATCCTGAATAGGAATTTCAAAATTGTTTCCAGCATTATCCGCTGTAGAATAGTAATAGGTAACAGGATTTTCCTCGTATCCCCTGACGAGTGATTGAAGCAATATTTCGTCTTCGAATTGTTGGCTTGAATCCATCATGAAACTGTATATTTCAGGGTTGATATCCACGATTTTCTCATTATTTAACCTGGCCAGGGATTTTAAACTGAAATGAACAGCGTTATCGCCGCTGAGCACCCCTAAGCTTTTAATCACCTGTTTGTAAATATGCTCTTCGCGTTCCTGGTTTACAAGTTCGTTTCTGATTTGATCAATTGCGAAGGCATCAGTAATATTTTCCAGTACAATCACAGCAAATCCCCTGAGTTCAAAAAGGTGCAGAGGTAAAATCTTCTCCAGTAATAGTAATGGGTCTATACGCGTTGGACCGGCCTGGATTATACTGTCCATGGTAATATCAGGCAATTCACCTGTAAACACAACCTCTATAAACCTGGTATCAATATTTACCTTGTAGTATTCTTCCAGACCGGTTTCAGGATTGATGTAACTATAATGTTCAGGTTCCAGTATCTGAAAGGAAAAGTGGTAGCACTGGCTCAAGATCAGGCGGTAGATATAATTCTTATATTCATTTAACAAATTTACTTCCGGATCTGCGCCACCAACGCTTTTTGCCTTTGCCATACCATTTTTAAAAAGATGATTATATGCATCTGTGCAATAATGTATCTTCCCGGGCAATGGCGAGGTTATGGCAAAAAAACAATCACTTTCATCGGCAAGTAATGGGTTCAGTGCAAAGTAGATTAAATCAAATAGGGATTGGTCATCGGGGCCTGGCAGCAAAGATGAACTCTCCTTGTTACAAGGCAAATATTGTTGCAGCGTTTTAATCAGTTCTTCTATCATTCCCCTTCTGGCCGGGGAAGAGCTGTTTAATTTTTTTAAATAGTTTTCGAGTGGACTAAATGACAAATCACTCTTTATCAGTCTATCAATGGCTGGATTAGAGTGAAATGTAAACGCAGGGGTTTGCATAATTAGTTAATTAAAATATTACCAAGGCATCAGCATAAACAGTCATTGCTGTAATTTATAATAGGATATTTAAGGACGTTTTTTTGCGCGTATAATCAACCGCAGGTTGGGATCATTCGTTAGAAAACTCCAAAACCAGTTGTATGCCAGCTTTGCCTTGTTCCTGAAACCAGCTATTGGTATGATATGTACGAACAGCCAGGTCAGCCAGGCGAGGTAGCCCTTAAAAGAGCCAAAAGGAAGATCTACAACTGCCTGATATTTAGTGATAATGGCCATATTTCCTTTGTTCAGATAGGTGAAAGGCTTCATCCTTTTTTCGTCTATTGAATTCAACAGATTAGCTGCAAGTAACTTACCCTGCTGTATGGCAACCTGTGCCAGTTGAGGATGGCCGTCAGGATAATTTTTGTCTGTAGTCTGACAGCATATATCACCAATGGCGAAAATCCTATCAATCCCTGAAATCCTGTTATACTCATCAACATTTAACCTTCCTCCACGGCCCCTGGATTTATCAGGTAAACCGTTAACGTTGACTGCGACAACACCCGATGCCCAGATAAGGGAACAGGTACTGATCTTTTCACCGTTGGAAAGGATCACCTCGTCATTAATATAATCCTTAACAGCCACCCCCAATTTGATTTGAACCCCTAATTTAAGCAATTGTTTATAAGATTCCTGTTGTGCCTCTTTGCTCATGGGACCTAACAGTTTATCTCCTGAATCTACGAGGTAGATGTTTCCTGCAGCTTCACCCAGTTCAGGATAATCTTTTCGAAGAATATTCCTGCTCATTTCGCCTGCCATGCCGGCCAATTCTACCCCGGTCGGCCCACCTCCTGCAATAACGAGATTAAGCAACTTAGCCCGTTCTTGCAGATTGGTCGTTTTAACGGCTTTTTCCATATTCATTAACAAATGATTACGCAGATACAGCGCATCTTCAATTGTTTTGATTGGCAAAGCTTTATTTTTTAAGGTCTCCAGGCCGTAGAAATTGGTTTCTGTCCCCATAGCCAACACCAAAAAGTCATAGTCAAGTTTACCGCTATCGGTGATAATTTGTTTTTCCTCTTCATGGACACTTAGCAATGTCCCATTATAGAAGCGCACATTTTGTTTTCCTTGAAACATTTTCCGAAAGGGGTAGGTAATGTTGGACGGCTCAATAAAGGAGGTGGCTACCTGGTATAGCAGCGGCGGAAAAAAATGGTAATTATTCTTATCCACCAATACCACTTCGATACCTTTTTTACCAGCCAGTCCTTTTATCAGGTTGATTCCGGCGAATCCACCGCCTACAATTAAAATTCTCTTCATAATTTTATGGTTAGCTTATGGGTAGTTTAGTAAACCTGATGAGCTCGTCCGCCACATGTTCATTGTAGAAATCTGACATGAAAAGTTGTCTATGCCATTCTGTAGAGTTGGGCAGATCAACCAATACTTTATTTGCCATTTGAAACAGATAAGCAAATGCGATAAACCTAATATCACCATTGTATTGTTTTAAGATATGCTCTGTCTTTTCAAACTTATGATTAACGGATTTTGCAAGGCAATGCTTTGCATGCACCAACGGATACGAAGCAGGAGCCTTAAGGTAAGCGGCTATGAGCCGCCCCTTATGGTAATGAGTAGTATAAAACTCCACCAATGTTATCCAAAAAGCTTCCATACCATTCATATTATTGGGTCTTTGTTCAACGTTTATTGATAAATTTTTGGCTAAACTATCAAAACTCAGCGCAAGGCAAAAAGCTATCAGATTATTCAAATTTTCAAAATTATCAATAATTGTATTTACACTAATTTTTGTAACAGCCGAGATGAGTTTAAAAGAGACCTGTTCAATACTGTGTTGGCTAATTACCCTAATCACGTTTTCGGCTATTTGAACACGAAATTCCGTTTTCCTAAATATTTCCATCGGGTCAGCTATGATAAATAAAGCTTATTTACTATTAATCTTACCGATCGCATATTCATACACAACTTTTTTCACTTGAAAATCTGAGTAAGCGGTATTCAGTGTTAATGCGGCCTGTTGATAGAAAGCCTGGGCATCCAAAACATCAGTTGCAGTACTTAATCCCGCTTTATAGTTATCCTGATTTACTTTCAGATTTTCTGTGGCCTGTAACAAGTTCTCTTTAGCGTATCGGATCTGCGTTAGCTCATCTTTCATATCGTACCAGTATTTTAATTAATTAAGATATGGTTAAGATCAACTGTCATATTTAGAATTGAATTTCTTGTAAGATCGCAGTTCATTGCAATCAAACTCAACTCAGCTATTTTTAAACCGTGGTTTATAACGCAAGATGGGCAAAATAAATAATCTATCCTATCATCCCTATACCGATAAACAGCCTTAACTTACTGCGCTGATTCACCAATTGCTTTTTTGAGTATCGCTTCATTGATTCTGTATTCTATCCTGGCATCAATGGTTTCATTATAGGCCTGCTGCCAGATGGCCTGGGCTTCGGATACATCCTTTCCAATTACTGTTCCTGCCTTAAACCTGTCCTGGGTAATCCGCAGGTTTTCTGAAGCCTGTTTCAGGGATAAGTCGGATAGTTTTATTTTTTTTGAGGCCTGGTTTAACTGAAGGTACGCTGACTGTATTTCCAGGTTTACCATTTCGCGGGCTTCTTCGAGCTGTTGTTGCTGAGAGGCAATCTTGAAAGTCTGCTCCTTAACTCTATTGCTCTTTCTGCCCCAGTCAAAAACAGGGATACTAATATTGGCCAAAGCATAATATGATCCCATAAAATTAGACCCGTCTTTGATGTTGACGCCTTTACCCACAGAGGTAATACCACTAACAGATAACCCGAAAGTTGGCCGCCTGTCGCCTTGAAGGATTTTTTTCTGGAATTCCTCAGCTTCAATTGACTTTTTCATAATGAGCAATTCAGGTCTGCCGGCCGATACTGATAATATAGACGGGTTTTTAAGTTCATCAAAATTTCCAGCTAATGAGTCTGTAATAATAAAATCAGATTGCCCTGCCAGGCCGATGACCTGTGCAAGACTTAACCTGGCCAAAAGCAGGCCGTCCTCTGCCTTTTGGATATTGAGGTTAGCCTCATTCAGGTTTACCTGAACCCGCAGCAGATCGTTTTTATAGATAAGGCCTGCGTCGAAAGCATTTTTAAGGTCTTTCTCCAGCGCTTGTAGCATATCCCTATATTGATTAGCTACTTTAATCCTTTCCTTTACCTGAATTACCTGCCAATAAGCTTTATCGACGTTTAGTTCAACCTCTGAAGCTGTGAGCTTTTTCTGTGTTTCACTGATTTCGACACCTTTGGCAGCTGCAGCCTTGCCATTCTGAAGTTTTCCACCGGCATAAATGGGAATGGTTCCTGTTAAAGTTGTACTCCCAAAAAAGTCCGGTATTGCACCATTTAACGCGCCTCCAATTGGTTTGCCCAGATGAACGCCCATAGCGGAACCGTCAATTGCGGGTTTTGCGCTTGCAATAACCGATTGTGACTGCGCTTTTGCGGCATCAATGTTGAACTGAGCGGCTTTCATTCTTTTGTTCTGTTCAATAGCCAGCTTTCTGCATTCCAAAAGTGAATACTTTTTATCCTGACTGTATGTTTGCTGTACTACAAATAGCATAATTGCAGTAATTGCGATTCTAAGATTCATACGTTTATTTTTAAGTAACCTTTAATTGAGCTATTGGAAATTTTACTTTCCAATAGGCACTATCCAGGTTTTGTTTTTATGAGTGTGTATGTGATGGCTTATATTGAATATCAGCTTCCGAATCGGACTCATCATGAATGGGCTGTTCTGGTTTGATGAAGCGGTAGTATAGTACAGGTACAACAAAAAGTGTCAGTATCATCGACACGATCAGACCAAAGGCCAACACGCTGCCCAAAGGTGCCCAGAGTGGAGATTTCCCGGCAATCATAGGAACCACACCTACAGCTGCAGCGGCCGATGTCAGAAATATCGGACGCATACGTCGTTTTGCGGATGCCAGCGCGGCGGCTTTTATGGTGTATCCGTGATCTGTTACCAGTTCGTCGGCATAATCCACCAGGATAATCCCGTTTCTTACCACGATACCGATCAGACTGATAATTCCCATAAAGGCTGTCATTCCCATCGGGTTGCCCGTTACGTATAAACCAAGGAAAGCTCCAAGTAAACTCAAAGGAAATGTTGCCAGGATAATAAGACTTTTTCCAAAGCTTTTAAACTGGAACAGCAGGGTGATAAAGATGAGTATTAGACTCACGCCGAGCGCGGTCATCATTCCAGGCTGGTTCTCGCTGCTTGATTCTGCATCGCCGCCATATTGTAAGGTAATACCTTCGGGTAGCTTAAGCTTGTCAATTGCGGGCTTTACAGTTTTTAGGATCTCGGACGACCTGATGCCATTCTGAGCTTCTGAAAGTACGGTTAAAGTCCGTATGCCGTTACGATGCGCGATTACACCGGTATGCCAGGAGGGTTTTAGTTCAGCGACTTCTTTTAATGGGACTTTTGTACCATAAATCGTGCTCAAATGGATATTTCCCAATACATTGAAATCTTTGCGGTTATTGCTATCAAGCCTGAGGAATATATCAACAGGTTTATTACCTTCCCAAAGCTGGGAAACGGCAAAGCCTTTAAGGCCAGCGCCAAGTGTCTGTGTAATGGCCTGGTTCTGAATGCCCAATCGCGAGGCAACATCTTCTTTTATTTCCAGGTTGGCTGCCAGGTAATCATCCTCATAATCGCGATGTACCCAGTTGGTTCCCTTTGCCTGTTTAAGGATATTCTCAATTTGTGTAGCAACGCGTTTCTGATTGTTCAGATCTTTGCCGATTACGCGAACGGCAATTGGTGATCCCTCCTGAAAACTGAGCTGTCTGAAGCGGACATAGCCATCCTTAACAAACCCTTCAAATTTTTTGCGGTATTCATGCACGATTTCATCTGTTGCCTTTGCACTTTCGGTCGTGATAAAAATCTGTGCAAAATTTCTGCGCGGAATTTCAGGAGCGTATGAGCTCTGAAAGCGTGGAGAACTGGTACCCACGAAACTCGCGGTACCTACAACGCGTTTATCTTTGGTGAGGATAGCTTCTATACCGCGAACGGTTTTTTCTGTTTCGCTAAGAGCGGTACCATTGGGCATCCATACTTCGATATTGAACTGGTTGCGTTCGCTGGTAGGAAAGAACTCCTGGCTTACCTGTCCCGCTGTTACAAAGGAAAGTAGCACAGCGACTACCGCTGCCGCCATGGTAGACTTCGGCCAGCGGAAGCAGAATTCTGCTCCGGCATTAAACACATTCTGCAGCCTGTCCAGTAATGATGTTTTTGCTGGCCTGTCGCTTACCTGGTGCTTAAGTCCTTTCTTGATGAAAACATATGACATATAGGGCGTAAGCAACAAGGCCACCAGCATAGAGGTAATGAGCGCTATCGCGACCGTAGTGGGCAATGAGGCCATAAAATCTTTGGTAATCCCGTTCATAAAAATGGCCAGTGGCGCAAAAGCGAAAATGATAGCCAGGGTCGCAGTAAAAATGGGTACACTCAATTGTTTTGCGGCCTGCCATGCAGCTGTCCAGGGCGTAATACCCTCATCCAGCTTCTCTACATAATTGTCCACTACTACTATGGCATTATCCACAACCATCCCCAGAACGATGATCAACGCTGCAAGAGATACCTGGTGTAGTTCAACGCCCACGATGTACATTATCCCAAAGGTGATCAATATAGCGATTGGAGCGGCAACAGAGGAAACCGCTGCGACCCTGATTGGCAATAGTAGCATTACAACGATGATTACCGAAAGGATAGCCAGGCCAAACTCGACCATAAAATGACTGATACTTTCATCAACAACTTTGGGTTGATCAACTATGGTATCAAATTTAACATCGCCAGGCAGTGTCTTTTTAAACTGAGCTAATTTTTCGTCCACCTTTTTCCCAAAAGCTACAATGTTATTGCCCGGCTGCATCTCTGTTGTAACTAGCATTACTTTATTGTTCCCTATCCTGATAAAGGATGCTTCTTCTTCGTAACGACGTTTTATTTCAGCTATATCTTTAAGTCTTACAACCGTTCCCTGGGGCGTTGTATAAATAATCTGATTGGCAATATCTGCCTCAGTTTTATACTGGCTGTTGGTGAAAATGGGAATGGTATTGGAGTTTATAGTCATTTCTCCCGAATAACCGGTCACGTTCTGACTTTGCAGCGTTCTTACAATTGTTGAGAGATCGAATCCATATTGGTTCAGTTTTTTGTCGTCGATTGTAACGTAGATCTGTTGTCTCTGTCCGCCGGAACGATTAATTTTGGAAACTTCTGGAATGGTTTTCAGCACATCCTCCATCTGGTCTACATAAGCTTCTAGTTCAGCATAACTTCTTGATGAGGAGGAGACGGCAATAATCTGCGCAGTTACATCTCCAAAGTTACTGTTTACAACAGGCCCCATTACAGCAGATGGAATATTGGCATGCAGGACAGTATTTAACCCGTGCTGCAAGGTTGCCCAGAATTTTTTACGGTCTTTTACATTAGCGTTCAGCTGTACGGTGACAAAAACACTCCCATCTTTGGTTTGCGATTTTGTTTTTGCCTTATCTACTTCCTCGAAAGAAAAAAGATATTGTTCAAGCTTATCGGTAACCTGTTTCTCCATCTGGAGTTCGTTGGCACCGGGGTAGAATGCATAAACCATGGCTACCGGCGGGTCGATTTTAGGATCCTCGGAACGTGGCATGTTCAGCAGTGAATACAGCCCGAGCAATAGCAACATCCCCGTGATAACAAAAGTCACCTGTTTATATTTCATAGCAGCTTCTATGAAATTTATATTTCGTTTTTTCATTAAGAATAAAATTGATAGTATTGTGTGTATTTACCTGGATATCAAGCGCGGGCTAAAACGATACTGTGATACCTTCTTTTAAGTTAGATTGCCCGGCAACAATCAGATTATCGCCCGGTGTAAGCCCATCTGTGATGGTCACTTCATTACTACCGCTAAGGTTTCCCGTAGTTACCCTTCTTTTTACCGCCTTTTTATGTTCTGAAGCGATAAATACATAGGTAATGCCATCCGCATCCCGAACAATAGCCGAGGTGGGTATAATAGTTGCGTCTATTTTTTCCCCGGTATTGACGTTCACATTAGTAATCATACCGGGTAATAAAATACCACTGGGATTGTCTAACCTGATTTTCACAATAAAAGTTTTAGAAACAGCGTCTGCCTGTGGATTAACAATAGAGATTACACCATTAAAACTCTTATGTAGCGTAGGCACCTCTACAGTGACCTTAAGCGATTTTTTCATTTCTCCGACTTCACTTTCCGGAACTGATATACGTGCATAAACCTGGTCTGTCTTAATAATGGTAAAAGCGACAATACCTGGCGCCGCAGTACTTCCCCTTTCTACTGACTTGGAACTGACTATGCCCGAAATCGGAGCATATAACCTGCTGTCTGATACTCTTTTGGAATTGATATTTTTGCTGGCTTTAGCCTGGGCCAGTTTGGTCTTTATTTCTATAAAATCCTTTTCCGGCAAACTTCCTTTTTTGTATAACCCTTCCAGGCGGTTAAACATATCCTGGGCCTGTTCCAGCGCCGCGTTCGCTATCGCTACTGAATTGGTGTATTCAGTGGCATCGATGGTTGCCAGTAACTGGCCTTTATTAACATGCTGGCCTTCCTGAACGGAAATGCTACTCACCACACCTGGTACGGCAAAACCTATTTGTGCGGTATTGTCTGGGTCTATTGTTCCGGAATAGGAAAGCTTTTTGGTTTCCGCTACGTTGGAAATCGTTTTGACTTCAACGGGAACAGGAGTTTCTTCCTGTGATTTCTCTGTTTTTTTTCCTCCGCAAGCGGCAAATGTTACAGTTGTAACAATTGCGAGTGCCAATTGGAAAAGGTTGTTCCTAAACATGGTATTTTTAGCTGTTGTTTGCATTACTTTGAATTTGTCTGCAAATATGCTATCAATACCTAAAACCTAACAGGTTTGAATGTTAGGGAAATTGGTCAAAAACTCTGATTTTTGATATCCGGTGATTAAGAGAGGTGTTGATTGTAAAGATAATAACTATCGCTAGCCAATCTAAAAAAAACATTTAAAATGGTTGACTATGAGGCGTTTTTGACTTGGATCGATAGGAAGAAGGGGAAAGACCAGTGTGCCGTTTAAAAAACTTCCCAAAAAAAGACTGGTCGCTAAAGCCTAAACTGAATGTCACCGTCGAAACATTTTGTGCCGGAGATTCTAACAAAATTTTGGCTTCACGTATAATGAATTCATCTATGATCTCCCCGGCAGTCTTATCGGTAACCTCTTTAGTCACCTGGGATAGATATCTTGGTGTAATGAACAATAAATCGGCATAAAAAGTAACACTCCTTTGCTTTGCGTAATGGGTCATCAGTAGTTTTAAAAAACCAGATACCAGTGCTTCCCGTCGGGTGAAATTAGTATTTTGGTTTATCTGATGGTATTTTCTGAAAATAATTCCAAAATCCGAAAATATGGTCAAAATCAGGTATTTGATAGGATCCCATGGATCAGAACGGTCTCCCAGGGACATTGTCTTTTTCTTCAACAACGACATTTCAGCACAAAGATCAGCTGTTTCATTGTCGGTTAATTCGTAATGTAATTGGGTCGTGGAATTGAATAACTTGAAAATATCATCTGTGCTTAATGATATTGCCAGTTGCTCCAAAAAATCCAATGTAAAAGCGAGGCAATGAAAGGAAAAATCTTTCGAAATATGCTCAATCTGATTAAGCGAGTTGTGTAGGATAAGGCAAGCCTGACCCTTTTTTATGCTTTGAGGTAATAAGTTGTGCTGAAATACGAATTCTCCTCTGGTACATACAATCAGTGCGAAATGTTTTGAACGAAATGCTTTTTGAAGCGGAAGCTTTTCAACATCGACTTCGGTCAGTACGTAAAAGCTTTCCTTGAATGTAGAGAGATAGTCTGTATGACGAGTGTCTTCCATTTTTTATTCTGGCTATATTTTTTTTAGAAAATTATTATTTGAAATGGCTAAATTTTCTCAATGCTTTAATTATGGTAGCTAAATGTAGGAATATTTTTTTTGACGGAACAGAAAATTGTTATCCTCAGGACATGAATCAGGCGTACCATTACAGTATGTTTTATTTATAACCTGAGTTCCAAAGAAGAAATAATAATTGAACTCAGGTTTATAATAATGACGTCCACATTTCTGTAAAGCTTCCGTTTATCTTCCGCTGAAATAATGACTTATCAATTCAATTTTTGACGTACCTGTTTTAGACCAATATTCCAATCAAAACGACCTTTCCCATTCAATTTATAACTCCCAGTTTTGTATGTAAAGGTAATTACTAATATATCTGATAATATGGATCAAAAATATGATTATATAGTCCTGGGAGCTGGCTCCGCAGGCTGTGTTTTAGCAAACCGACTTTCGGCGGATAAAAACAACAGGGTACTTCTGGTTGAAGCGGGCCCCGAAGATAATACGATGTTCATTAAAATACCCATGGGTTTTGGTGTTCTTGTAGGGAGTGAAAAGTACGCATGGCATTATCGTACCAAAACCTTTGGGAAAGCGAATATTTATGAGCAATGGGCACGAGGAAAGACGCTTGGCGGTTCCAGCGCGATCAATGGGATGGTTTACAACAGAGGATCACAGGCGGACTGGGATGGTCTTGCCGCAGCCGGAGGTGCAGACGACTTTACCTGGAAACATATTATTGAACACTATAAAAAAATAGAAGACAATCGCCTTGGAGCTACCGTTACCCGCGGAAAAGGTGGCCCTTTGGGTATAGGTCCGCTCTCGGATCCTGACCCATTGATGGAAGCTGTAATCCAAGCAGGAACGAAAGTTGGGTTGAAGAGGCTTGTGGATGTCAATGAATCAGATGAAGAGCGAATCGGGCATACGATGTGTAACATCAAAAACGGTCAACGGGTTAGCGCGGCCCACGCGTTTTTAGAACCCGTACAAAATAGAGAAAATCTGACTATTTTTACTGAAACACTGGCAGAAAAATTAATTTTCAAGGGCAACAGAGTGATTGGTGTACAGATATCACACAAAGGAACAACGGAAAAAATATTTGCCGAAAAAGAGGTCATACTTTCATTAGGCGGAATAAAATCGCCCAAGATACTGATGAACTCCGGGATAGGTCCCGCTGAAGTATTGAAGAAGGCTGGTGTAGACGTAAGACTTGATCAGCAGCATATCGGCCGGCATCTGGTAGAGCATAGAGATCTTGTTTTAAAATACAGGCTCAGGGAAAATATCGGAATGAACAAGTATATCAATAATCCATTGGCACAAGCCGTTTCGGGAATAAAATACTATCTCTCTGGAAGACAAGGCATTATGGCGAAGCCATCCTATCAGGTTATGGGTTTTTGTAAATCAGGCCCGGAAAAGGAGCGTGTAGATGCGCAGATGCTAATGGCACCTTTTACAGTAAATGAATATGCACCGGGGCAGTCACCAACAATAGAAAAATGGGGAGGCGTGCAGGCTTTAGGTTATCCATTGCGCCCTACTTCTGAAGGATATCTGGAAATCACAGGAAAGGACGTTCATTCCGAATTATATATAGACCCCAACTACTGTGCTACCGATCATGATAAAGAGATTCTTGTAAACCTTTATTCAAGACTTCGGGACTTGTTCGCCTCAAACCCGATTGCCGAATATCTTGATCATGAAACACTTCCAGGTGCGAACATGGTTTCTCCCGAGGATTTAATCAACCTGGTTCTTGACAAAGGTTTCTGCGGGTACCACGCAATTTCCACCTGTAAGATGGGGCCTAACGATTATGATCCAGTGGATGGAAAACTTCGTTTGAGAGGCTTTGAAGGAATCAGGATCATGGATTGCTCCATACTTCCAACTATGGTATCAGGCAACGGAAACGGACCGATGATGGCAATGGCTTCCAGAGCGGCAGAGATCATTTTATATGATAAGGAGTAGGTAGCCATTTTTATATATGTAAACGTCCTTTCATTTGAGATATTAAAAGTCTGACAGATGAAAGGACTTTTATTTATGGACTATCAGCCCTAAGTTCTTCGGTAAATTTTCGAATTTCTCGAAATTTACCACGACCTCGCCATGCTTATAAATTTATCACATATTGAAACTTGACTCTACTGATTAAGCTCATAGAGCGATTTTTTTTGTTCAGACCATTAGTTTGACGTGGACCTTAGCGAGCTGCTAAGACCAGCGTGGGGCTGTGTTATCTCACGCGATTGTCATGCTGATCCGATAGCTATCGGATTTATTTTATTAGCAGTTTCCATTGTTTAAAGGTCTAATAGCTAATCGTGGCCAGCATCTTTCATGCTATTAAGAAATGTTGTATTCTTTACTAATTACTTTTGCGCTAGATATTGTGCGAGAAACAGATACACCGAACCTCATTGGTGCAGTATATTTGGTTAGCCCAACAAGGTATCGTGCCATATCATTGATTGAAGAAAAGCTAAAAATACAATAATCAACCCAAACATAAATACATTATAAGCTGCCCTTAATAACCTATATTTTCTGCCGAGAACGACCCCTTGTATATATTCATCTTTAATAAGGGTTTGGTATAAAAAGTCATTATCGCATAATACATGAGTCATTCCTGCAGCATAATCATTCATCTTCATTTTGTAGAAATTTCCAAAAAAAAGAAGGTTTACTTTTTTAGTTGATAAATCTTTTGCCGTGAATTTGCCATTTGGAAGTGAAGGTCTGGTTGCCAGAATAGCAAGAATCAAGGTAATAAGGCTAGTGGCTAGTAGAATGAGCGATGGAATGATCAAATGAAGGGTATCCTTCAAACGTCCAATCCCAAGACTAACAATCGCTGATAAAATAATAGAGTTAACCGTAATCAGAATTTGTGCTTTATTATCCGCCATGTCACTTAGGCGGTGATCATTGCCAGCCGTGATTTTAATGAGCATTTCAATGGAAGATTTTAAATCAAAATCTGACACAGGCACTATATCTATTAATTTTTTATCATTATTCATATCAAGGGGTAGTAGATTTTAAGGAATTCGGTTTTCTTACAAAGATATCAATCATTTTCAGAATGTTAACTGAAAGCGCTGACCTATCATATGCCTATTTTGTTAAGCAATTAAGCCATTTGATGAATTATTATTACCATTTCATGCTACATCATTTTGTCATGATAATCATCTATATTTTTTCATCACCTCAAAATGATGTTCCCCATCCCGTGTCATAAATAAAATTAGAGCATCATTGAATAATATTCAGTGACCAGACTTGTGATCTACGGTCTTTCCTACTTTGAAGTTGTCCTCGAAATGGATCAGCAGCGCTAAATCCGTTTTTTCTATTTCCTTGTTATGCTCTACAATATGTTTCCATGCAAAGTCATCGGTAACTCCTGGTTTAAGACAATACTTATGGTGCGCTGTCGCAGATCAATCGATGCAACTTATAGTGGATTTAAAGAGAATAGCTATTAAGGAATAGTACGGATAAAAATCTTTTAAATAGAGAATTTCTAGTTTTGGATTTAATAACGTCAAACATAGTCTGAAGCTTTTCGCCAACGTATGGCCTTTAATAAAAACTATAGATTACAATTCGCAATTAGCCTGATTCAGACCAAAAATGGCTTAAAATTGACCTACTTAATTTATGGATGTTTTCTGACATTTGACATATTAAATCATTTAAAATGAACAGATTAAAAAACAAAGTAGCGATTATCACCGGCGCTGCCGGTGGGATGGGATTAGCCATAGCAAGAATTTTTGCAGAAGAAGGTGCAAAAGTGGTTGCCACTGATATTCAGGAAGATCTTTTATCAGAGGAAATAGAGAAATTAAAAGCTAATGGATTAAGCGTAGAACATATGGTTTTGGATGTTTCCTCTAAATCCAATTGGCAGGAAGTAGTGGCTAAAACAGCAGAAAAGTTTCAAAAAATAGACATCTTAATCAATAATGCAGGTATTCAAATCGTTAAAGGAATTTTAGAAACCGATGAAAATACCTGGCAAACAATAATTGACATCAATTCCAAATCAGTATTCTTAGGTACCCAGTGCGTAATACCCGAAATGCAAAAAGTTGGAAAAGGCTCAATCGTAAATATTTCTTCAATAGGAGGTATTTTAGGAGGTCAGCGTGCAGATGGAGGAGGTGCGGCATATTCTGCATCAAAAGGTGCTGTTCGTTCTTTTACGAAGCATACTGCGCAGATGTTCGCTAAAGATTCGATTCGTGCAAATTCCATCCATCCTGGAGGAATTGCAACACCTATGGCTTTAGAAGTTGTAGGTGTAGAGACGATTGAAGAACTTAAAGCTTTAGGGGTGAGCCCGCTTCCTCCAAAAATGGGTGATCCTGAAGATATAGCTTACGGTGCTTTGTACTTAGCAAGTGATGAGTCTGGCTTTGTTACAGGTACTGAATTGGTTATTGATGGCGGTTTTATTTCTCAATAAATTTCACTGAAACATAGAATAACTTATTAAATATCAAATCAATAACTTATAATTTGTTTATACAGCTCAAAATTCGCGGGACGGTGTCAAATAAATTGGATTGTCCACCTTTGTTATATACATAGTAGTGAAATTACAAAAAAACGCTACTAGGGAACATTAGTTACTTTAATCCAATTCACTAGCCAAATTAATTATAAGCTTTAGATCTGACACAAAGGTGTTCGAAAATGTCAGTAAGGTTCACTTTATGGGAAAGACTAGAAAAATCTAGTTCTTTCCCATTTTTGTTTTCAGTTAACTTATTGTCTACGAAACTGGTACAACTGATTACCGTTCAAAGCCATGTAGCTGATTAGCCAGCGCATTGAGATAAAGGATTAATTCTTTTTACCAGCTTCCAGCCCTCAAAATTTCGGCCAGGTGTGTAGTAAATTCAATTACATGCATAATTTATAAATGTAATATGCTTGTGTTAGGCATGTTTAATTTTTAGCGGCATACAATGCCGAATTTTTATCGAACAAGTTTTTACAACTGGCAGAACAAAAGTGATAGTCTTTTCCTTTATAGGTAGAGAAATATTTTGAATGCCCCTTTGGCACCGTCATCCCACAAACTACATCTTTCTCTTCGGTATTGGTGGTTTTAGCCATACGCTCATGAGCAGTAGTATCAACCATATGGTCGTGCTTCATCTTTTTCATATCCATCACCTGGTTTACACCCATCACTTTTCCATCTGCCGGTTTCCATTTGTCATACTCCATAATTGAGGTGACAAACAAAGCCTCCTTTAGTCCTTTAAGTTTTTCTACTACATGCAAAGCACCGTCAATACCGGCCGATACACCCGCATTAGTGAGGATTTTGCCATCCTCAACAAACCTTACATGACTGATAAATTTAGCCCTGGGCGTAATTTTTTGCAGGTGCTGATTTAGGTCTGCGATATGAAAGCTGGTTAAGAAACGGTGAATCCACATCGTTCTACGGCGTAAGAATAGCCCTTGCAATGGCATTGTAAACAAAAATAAATTTGGCGAGCGATAAAAAACCCTGAGATCTCCACAAAAGAAATCCCAGGGTAATGTATCATTTTTTAAAAGCGAATTGACGACCGTTATCCTCCAAGCGCCCTGAAAAGGTTAATCAGTGAGGAGTAGGATTTTTGTTTTAGATCAACCTGCTGCATTTCCGCATCAAGCACGCTGCGCTGGGCAACAATAACCTCCAGATAACTGGCATATCCCGATAAATACAAGTCATTAGCCGTTGCAACCGCTTTCTTTAGTTCCTCAACCTCATTTGATTTAAAACGGTATGCCTGTTTATAATTTTCTATCGCTGAAAGCTGAACAGAGACTTCCTGGTAGGCTTTGATAATCCGGCGCTGATAATTGTAAAAAGCGGAAAGTTGTGCGGAGTTCGCCACCAGGCTACTGTTTTTGAGCGCTGCCCTGTTGAGCAAAGGGGCGCTCAGGCCGCCGAGTAATCCCGCAGCCATTGAAGCAGGCGAGAAAAGTAATGGAAGCTTAAAGGAGTTATAGCCAGCATAGGCATCAAGGGTCAGCGAGGGCAGAAATGCCTTTCTTGCGGCATTCACATCTGCCTTCGAGGCAGCGAGTTGCAGTTCCGCTTCCCTTACGTCCGGCCTTGCGAGAATAACTTTTGCAGGAATCCCGGCATAAATTTCCCGTGGCAAGACTTTAGTAATCGCGCTGGTGTCACGCTCGAGGTTTCCCTGGTACCTGCCCATCAGCAGGTTGAGCTCGTTCTCGATCCTATTGATCGCCTGGCGGATTTCAAACTGCCTGCCCTGGGTGGCCAGGCGTTGGGCACGGAACTGACTGACCGCAAGCGCAGTTGCCCGGCCGCCGGCCATCTGGGCCTCCACAATTTCCAGCCCCTTATTCTGCAACTGGATGTTTCGCTGCAAAATCTCCAAACGTTTATCAAGAGCAGTGAGTTCATAATAAAGCGTTGCAACCTGGCTGACCATTTGTGTTTTGTACCACTGCAGACCAGCCTGACTCGAAAGATAGCGGTTATAAGCGGCCTTTTTCCTCTCAGATAGCTTTCCCCAGATGTCAATTTCCCATGAACTCCTAAAACCCGCAAAATAATCCGGCGTCGGGCTGGGGATGCGCTGCTTGTCATTCAAATTATCCGAAAAATTGGTATCGTAATTCCCTACCCCATTCATGGTATAGTCTCCATAATGATCGAGCCCGGCAGATATGCCAGCACTAAGTGAGGGATAGAGCTTTGAGCGGCTAAGGCGGAGATTCAGCCCTGCAACCAAAACCCGCTGAACCCCGGATTGCAGGCTAAAGTTGTTTTTAAGGGCGCTATCAATAAGCCCCCTGAGGTCAGGCTGCGTGAAGACCACCTTCCAGTTCAAAGCCTCAACAGGCGCAGAAGAGAGCCGGCTAAAGGAATCAGGAAGCTTTTTAAGTTCAGGAATTTCTGCCTGCCTGACGGAGCTGCAAGAAGTGATGACTGCGATCAGGCAGGCCATGATCGAAAAGGGGATAATGATTTTAATATTGAGTTTCATTTTAATTAATTTTTAGCGTAGAACTTTTAGCTGCCGACTGTTTTTTACGGGCTGCAAATACCGCGTATAGTCCCGGGATCAGGATTACCCCAAAGAGCGTTCCGATGAGCATTCCCCCTACTGCAGTCATACCAATCGAACGGTTTCCTACCGCGCCTGCGCCAGAGGCTATGCAAAGTGGAATAAGGCCTGCAACAAAGGCGAAAGAAGTCATCAGTATCGGGCGCAATCTGGATACTGCGCCGAGGGCTGCAGCCCTGGCCACTGAAAAGCCAGCTTTGCGCTTCTGTTCGGCAAACTCAATAATCAGAATCGCATTCTTTCCAAGAAGTCCGATAAGCATGACCAGCGCCACCTGGGCGTAGATATTGTTTTCAAGTCCTGCCAGTTTCAGGGTAAAAAATGCCCCGGCGATTCCGGCAGGAAGCGAGAGCAGAACAGGCAGGGGCAAGAGAAAGCTTTCATACTGCGCAGCCAAAATGAGGTAAACGAATATTAGGCAAATGATAAAAATGTAAATCGCCTGGTTTCCAGAAAGGATTTGCTCCCTGGTCATTCCAGACCATTCGATATTAAAACCACGTGGAAGCTTTTCCCTGGCGGTTTTCTCCACTGCCGCAATCGCATCGCTGCTGCTGAAGCCTGCCGCTGCATCACCATTGATCATCGCCGAGGGGTACATATTATACCGGTTGATTTGTTCAGGTCCGTAAACCCTTTCCATGGTGATAAATGCCGAGTAAGGTATCATCTCGCCCCGATCGTTTTTCACATAAAGGTTTAACAGGTCTGTAGGCTTGCTCCGGTATTGGGGATAGGCCTGCAGCATCACCTTATACATCTGCCCGAAACGAATGAAATTGGTGGCGTAGTAACTTCCTACAAGGGTCTGAAGGGTACCCATTGCATTATCGATCGTCACCCCCTTTTGCGCTGCCATGTCCTGATCGACATGAATCATATATTGCGGAAAATTAGGATCAAAACTGGTGAATGCACCAGAAATGGCGCTGCTTTTACGGAGCTCGGCAAGGAAGTCACTGGTTACCTTCGCCGTTTTCGCCATATCCTCGCTCTTGTTTTTATCCAGCAGCCTGAGCTCAAAACCACTCGCGTTTCCAAAACCGGGAACAGTAGGCGGGGAAAAGAATTCAATTGAAGCATCACTGATTCCGCGGGTCTTGGCTTTAAGCGCTACCATAAGCTCATCCACACTCTCCTCCCGGCCGTCCCATGCGGCAAGATTGATCATCGCCATGCCATAAGAAGCCCCTGTGATATCACTCATCAGACTGTAGCCTGCCAAAGTACTGATGTTTTCAACGGATTGGAAACGGCTTGTCACCCGCGCTATCTCATCGAGCACCTGCTCTGTACGTTCAACCGTAGCGCCCGCAGGGGTGGTCACGTTCACATAAATCATACCCTGATCTTCAGTTGGAATAAATCCTGACGGAAGCATGCTCGAGCACAGCCAGCTCAGGAAGATAAAAAGTAAGAGCAAGCCGATAGTGACCACCCTTCGGGAAATGATCAACCTGACCAACCGTCCGAATTTTTTTTCTATCCGCTCGTAGCCCTTATTGAACAGATTAAAAAACCGCTGGAGTACCCCCTTTTTGCTAGTCTCGACATTATGCCGGAGCATTAGTGCGCAAAGCGCCGGAGTTAGCGTTAATGCATTTATTCCTGATATGACAATAGAAATGGCCAAAGTAAGCGAAAACTGGCGGTAAAACACCCCAACAGGCCCGGAAAGAAAAGCTACGGGGATAAACACTGCCGACATCACCAGGGTAATGGCCACAATTGCCCCGCTGATTTCTTTCATCGCCGCGATTGTTGCTTCCATCGGCGGGAGGTGTTCTTCACTCATTTTCACATGCACGGCCTCAACCACGACAATCGCATTATCCACCACTATCCCTATAGCCAGCACCAGCGCGAAAAGGGTCAGAATATTAATGGAGAACCCCATGACCTGCAGAAAGGCCAGCGTACTGATCAACGCAACGGGAACAGCGAGCGCTGGAATCAGCGTGCTCCTGAAATCCTGAAGAAAAATAAAAACAACGATAAATACCAGTATGAAAGCTTCCAAAAGCGTCCTTAGAACCTCATGGATACTGGCATCCAGGAAACGGGAAACATCATAGGCATAATTATATTCCATGCCCGGAGGAAAACTGGTTGATTTAAGTTCAGCCATTTTGGACTTGATGTTGTCGATGACCTCACTCGCATTTGAGCCTGGCCGCTGCTTGATCATAATCGAGGCGGAAGGCTTACCATCGGTCTTGGAAACCATGTCATAGCTGACCGTCCCAAATTCCAGATCCGCGATATCCTTTAACCGTACAAGCGCCCCGTCCCGCCCGGCACGAAGCACCATATTCTCATAATCCTCTTTGTTATTGAACTTACCGCTATAGCGCAGCACATACTGCTTTACTTCTTTGCCCTTGCCGGAATTCTCACCAGCCACACCCGGCGCCGCCTCAATATTCTGCTGACGCATCCTATCGATAACCTCTTCAGCGGAAATATTGTACGAGCGCATCCGATCCGGCTTCAGCCATACCCGCATGGAATAGTCCCTGGCACCCATAATTTCCACAAAACCTACCCCGTCTATTCTTTTAAGTTCCTGCAGCACATTGATATCCGCAAAGTTATAAATGAACTCCTCGTTCATTTCTTTATCGCCGCTGGTGATATTCAGGTAGAGCAGCATGCTGTTTACCTCCTTTTCGGTGGTTACACCAGCCTTAATGACCTCCTCGGGAAGCTCATCAAGCACAGTTGTTACCCGGTTCTGTACATTCACCGCCGCCTGGTCAGGATCAGTACCGACATTAAAAAACACCTGAACCAAGGTTACGCCATTGTTGCTGCTCACCGTATTCATGTAAGTCATACCCGGAACACCATTAATCGCGCGCTCAAGCGGGGTCGCCACAGCCTTGGCACAAACCTCCGCATTGGCGCCGTTATAGCTCGCCGTGACCACCACAGAAGGCGGAACAATGTCCGGAAACTGCGTAATCGGGAGCTTAAAAAGGGCAAGAACGCCCAATAAAATCAATATAAGTGAAATGACCAGTGAAAGTACTGGTCTTCTAATGAAGGTCTCAACCATTTATTTTGGGTTATACCCATCCTGTCCCGCCGGAAAAATTTCCGCAGGAGGAATGGAAAATGAAAAAAAGAATTACTTTCTGGCCAGCAGAGGTTTATCCGAGGTATAGACCGGTTTAATGACAGCGCCATCCCGGATATTCTGTATACCTTCATAAACAATGGTCTCCCCCGCATCAAGGCCGCTTGAGCAAACAAAAAAACCAGGCAGACGCAACTTGGGCACGAAACTTTTCATTTTGACCATATTGCCCTTACCCACAACAAAAACATAGTTTTTGTCCTGGATTTCAAACACGGACTTTTGGGGAATGAGGATGCTGCCTGCAAGTTTAGAGTTTAGCTGCACTTTTCCAGAGGCGCCATGCTTCAGGATATTTTTGGGGTTAGCGAAAACGGCCCTGAAGGCAATTGACCCGGTATTTCCCGAGAATGCATTTTCATGCGTCTGGATCTTGCCCTTTACCGGGTAGACTGATCCATCCGAGAGGATAAGCTGAACCGCTTTATTCTGCTCAAAGCGCCCTTTTCCACTGCGCGTAAATTGCAGGTACTCATTTTCCGAGATGTCAAAATAAGCATACATCTCTTTGGTATCAGAAATGGTGGTGAGCAGCGCACCCTCATCAATGAGGCTCCCGGCCTTCAAAGGAATGCGGTCTATGGTCCCCTGGAAAGGAGAGCGGATACGCGAATAGGAAAGCTTTTGGTTGGCATCATCGATCATCGCCTTTGCCGTTTTGATCTGCGCTTCAGCCTCAGAGAGCCTGGCCTGTCCAAGCGAGCGTTCAGAAGAAGAGATCACCTTTTTATCCACAAGTGTAGCAATCCTTTCCAGCTCAACCTGGGCAATACTGGCTGCAGAAACCGCACTGGCCAGGTTTGCCTTGGCTTTATTGAGTGCAATAACATGTTCCCGGTCGTTCAGCTGAAAGAGCAGCTGTCCTTTATGAACCTTTTCTCCCTCATCTACCAGCACTTTCTCTATAAAGCCATGCGTCCTGGACCTAATGTCCACATTTTTGTAAGCCTGAATATCAGCTACGTAATCAAAGAAAAGTGAAGTATCCTGCTTTGTCAGCTTTAATACCGGTATCTCGGCAATTTCATTATCTTTTTTCTGGGCCGTCCCCCCTGTGCATGCCTGCAATGCGGCAGCCAGGATAGGAATGGCCATCCATTTAATTTTCATTCGTGTGTTTTCCTTATTTTCTCATGCCGTGGCCATAACCAAAGGTTAGCGCACAGCAGCTTAACTGATATCTAATTTAATCCGGCAAATAATATGTCATCCAAATGGAATACATGGGCGGGAAAAACTAGAAGTAAGTCAGCCTGTACAGGAAGGCGTGTTGACCACAAACAAATTGTGGTGCCTCATAACCAGCTAAAGTTGAAACCGGAAAATCGTAGCGCACCTGAAGGCGTTTCTCGAAAGGCTGAAGGTCACTCGCGGCATCATTAACATGCTTAAATTTCTTACGGTACTTTGGCTCTTTATGGTCTACCGCGGAGAGCGATGCCTGCTCGTAGTCCTCCCCTGAAACGGGGCTCACAATAGTGGTAAACTTCACCGAAACAGCCGAAATCTCCCGGGAAAGATCCCTGGTTAGCGGGGAAAAACGTAAAAAACAGGAAGCCAGCAGCAGCAATAGCAGTAACGGGAAATGTTCCGCAACAGCAGAGTGGATTTTAAAGAATGAATCTTCCCTTGTTTTAACCATCGATGCACACTGATTTGGATGCAAAACTACAAATCGCACTACAGAATCCAGTTAAATTACTGTAACAGATATGAAACCTAAAGCTTTTTTCAGGAAAAATGCCCAAAAAACACGATCAGCAAAAGCCTCCCGGAAAATCAGATGCACAACAAGTTATCCCCCCAGTATAAATGCCAGAACAATATATTTTCAAACTTTTTAGCCTCCTATCCGTCTAATTTATATGTTAACAACACAAGAAACCTTTAATTACACCACAATGCCCCTGGTGAGTGGCATCTTAGCCCTTATTTTCGGGACCTTTATTTTCACCTTCGCCATCTGGCGAAGAAACAAACGGCGAAAACTCGTTGGAATTAATGCATTCACCTGCTCAGACAGGATGGTCAACACCAAAAGCACCGAAAGGGTATTGCGATTTTTAGCAGTAGTGCTTCTGCTATCTGGTTTTATGCTCATCACCTTCGAAGCAATAAGCATTGAAGATAAGGTGATGAATGAAATCACAGCAAACTAAAAAAGAACCGCCTAAGTAACAGGCTTTCCAACACAGTTCTCTGCTCCCTGATTCCCTATCAACCAACGCACCAATAACATCAAAAATCCACCCGTTTAATTTCTTTTTTTATTCAATGCGGGGCATAAAGCTAAAATAGTTGCTAACACCACTAGCATTCATATCAGGAATCTCCAGGGCAAGTACAACCAAGGGAATGCAGCAATACAATCAACATCACACCCTGCCCCTTCTCCTGCTTTCCTTATACTCCGAAAGCAATTCACTCTTATAAAACTTATCACCGCCGGGAAGCTTCATCGGCTTCAGCCGGCCCTGCTTCACCATCCGTTTGTACGTACTCTCACTAATGCCCAGATAGTCCTTCACCTGCTGGCGGTTCATTTGCGGATCTTCCTCAAAAACAAGATTCCCGTGATATTTACTGTTATACACCAGCACCAAAATCTGGTGTATTTTAGACAAAAGATCCAAAAGCGCATCCATCCTATTCATGAATCCAAAAATTAAATTCAACATCAAACCCTCGCCTGCCCACAGCCCTTATCAAACAAGCCTCAACAACATCACAAAGCATTAAGACCAACCAAACAACCACAGCATAAGACACTCACCAGCAGACAACTCAGGCAAATAAAAAACATTTCTCCACATCTGTCAAGTTGCCGTAGGGTTGCCATCATGCGCAACCCCAAAACATCCAACCCCGCAAACCTTCTGATGCCGAAAATCCCCACCAAACTTTCCAGTCTCGCGGCAGATCTCACCACGAAAAAAACCCACCTGACCACGGACAGCAAACCAGCTGTAAAGAAAAAATTATATTAAGCAAAAAAAAAGAAAGTGAAAAAATGAATGAGGAACACCTGAATTTCAGGCTAATTGTTGAAGCCCTGGCAAAAATACCCGAACAAACCACCCTTCCAGCCTTTGAAAGCGAAATCAAACTGGAATCCCGCCGAATGACCGACGCCCTGCTTAATGCCCTTTGCCAGGCTACCACAAAAAAGGCAAGAAATCACATCCGTCAGTACCAGCAAGGCCTGCTTAGCTTGCTGTCAGCAGTACAAAAAGCAATCCATGCCTCCCCGGCAAAGACCGCGGGAAATAAATTCAGGCGAGAAATGCTCAACACATTTAGCAATACCATAGCGGAAAACCTGCAACAACTCAGCACCCATTTCCCAGGCCATTTCAACTGGGACAGCCCCCTTCCTGCCCTATACTGGGAGCAAGAACGAATGCAATTAGAAAAGCAGGCCAAAGCAATTTTTCAAAACATGACCACCCTGCAAATAGATACGCAAATCACCAGCTTTCTGCAAAACATCATTACAGTAACAGATGAGGATACCCAGAGGCCCACCTACCGGCAACTCCATTACTGGCGTCTCTTCCTGCCAGCGCTCAGCAAAATGTTCAAAAACGCCGTGCAGAAACCCGGATCACTCGAAACCATTTGCATGCTCATTTCCCTGAACCTCAACCATCCGGCCTTTTATACCTTTTGCTGCAGTTTCATCCAGAGCGAAATACAATCCTGCGAAGACCTCACCACACAATATAAAACCAGCTACTTAATCAAAAAATGCATTAGCCAGGCCGCACCCGCCATTTCGTGCCACCATTCCCCTCACCTGCCCCCAATCAATACCACACTTCTGGAATACATGACCGCCGAAATCACCTACCTGCAATCCATCGACAGCATCGCAGGCGAACTTAGCCATCAGGGCCTGTTAAACAACAGTTACAAAGTTACCCTTACCGTAAAACAACTCGCCATCTTCATCCAACTCCAGGTCAGCGCAAAAATCATCAGCCCCGGAAGCCCCAAACTGCTCCATGAATACATCTCCCGACACTACAGCACCCTGGAAACCAGTCACATCTCCGCCAAAAGCTTTAAAAACGCCTACTACAGCGCATCTACCACCGACCTTGAAAAAGTAATCGACAAACTCCTCACCATGCTGGCCATCGCACAGGAAAAACGCTAGTAACGATCCGGCATCTGCTATATTTTAACCCGGACAGAACCATGAGCCCATGGCTTTATTTATTTCTATAAAAAATATGTTAAAGTCCTGCACTTATTCAAATCCTGCATAAACTATCCTCATCTATATATCAGCTTGTTTTATACTGAACAGGTATACCCTTTGTTCCTTACATATTGACCATGAATGTGATCTGACCCGCTGCGAGCAATTTCTCCTGTCAAAAGGATATTAAATATTCATGAACGGATCCTAAAAACTGCCGCAAATAATCATGGCCCAAACCTGATCCCCTAAATATATACGCTTTCGTCTGAATCATCATTGTTAACGATGACCAGGGCTTAAATACACACCAGGAATTTATGCCGTTTCTCTCCACTAACAAACTATGAGTCATACATTCAAAACCCATACCACATGTATTTTTTTAAACACAAAAATACAAGCTTCATATCTTTAGCATATATTTTTAAAATGTAATATTTTAGTTAGTCATTAAAATGTGACCCTACTGCTTAGACAGACACTTTAGCTTTGTAGCTTTCCAATTGTCAATTCAGTTCATCCATTTTTTGTGAGCGATGCAGGATTTCTAAAACCTCAACACCAGGCTTATTCCCCTGCATTACCCATGTGATTATCACTATTCGTTTATGCGTTATCCAATTTTTTTACTTTTTATTGCCTTATTTACCCTTCCCATGTTATCATCCGCACAGCTTCGAGGCTGTTACAGCCAGCCTTCAGGAGGAGGGCTGGGCAGGTTCTATTACCGCAATATATCCGGCAATAATTATAATGCCACCCCTTTTGCCACCAGCGGCTCAACAAGCAGCTGTAACACATTTACCAGTATTTCAGTGAGCTCGACCCCCTGCCAGGTTGGTGGCTCAAGTGCCAGCTTCTTATTTATTGCGACCGCAAACGTACCAGTCACCTGTTTACCGATAGATGATTATGTTTGGCTTTTTTTTCCCCTGGTCCTAGGCACTGTACTCGTAATAAGGTCACAGGAGCAAAAGAAGAGCGTAAACTGACCTCCTGAAAGGTCATCCCATTTACCGGGAAAGCCAGGTCATGGTTAAAACCTTCTTTAATAATGACCATAGTCTCTGGAGAATATCCCAGTTGATGGGTTTCGAGTGCCGCAAAGTTTTCAGGTTGAATGATAACAGACTGAAAAGCCTAGTAAGAACAGTCTCAAACATCATTACCCGGACAACCCGATTAGTCAAAGCTTATTCATCTTAAAAAAAATAAAAAAAAAGAAACCATTAATTACCTTTACCACAACAGCACCATACCACATTAACCATCCAACCCCACCAGCTATGATTTCTTATCAGTATTTTGTCTACGATCAAGGCTCCTATCTTTTAAAAAGCAAAAAACCAGGCGTAATCATACTGGGTGCATTTTTTGTTTTATTCGGCATGTTGTTTTTTACTTTAATTTTCAAAAGCCCGATCGGCGCCATTTTAGGCGGATCAGCCTTCTTCCTATTTGGATTTTTTTGTATCGCTGCAGCCTTTACAAAAGTCATTTTTAATAAAACAGCGCAAACCATTGAAAGAACCGGAACCCTGGCTTATTTAAATAAACATTATCATTTCAAAGACTTCATCAGCATCGAAACCGTCAGGATCTATACAAACTTTATTTACACCAGAACCGCAGTCAACTTAAGGTTCAAAAAAGCTGGATCGCCTGAGAAAACCGATCTGTTAACCATCGCATCACTTCGAACCAGCAAACAACTCGAACAGTTTATTCATGAATTTCATGAAATCACAGGCTTAAAAAACCAGGAAATCAAACAAGACATGGGCTTAATCCATCAGTAACCCGAGTTCAACCAGAAAACTTTAACATAAATTACGATCCGATCCTTTTTCACCCGCATGTTGAAGATGGCCCTTCGGGTTGACATATCAGGCATTCACCGTCTCCGCAACTGAAGCACCTTTTTCAATTACCCTTCCTGAAGCATCAGAAAGCATCAAACCAACCAATCAACCAAACCTGATTCTATATGAATCAACGCTAATCACCTGGAAAGTCCATCCAGTTTAATTTCTATCTTTTTTAAGGCTATGCATAAAGCTTAAACAGTCGTTAAAACCATTGATTTGATTTATCTTTGAACCTTAAATATCACGAAATGACAGCAGAAGAAGTGAATAAATTAGAAGAATGGTTTAGCAATGCCCCGCGGCCACAAATGCCAGTATATTTAAATGCTGCTGTAATGGTTACCGACTATGACCTGTTCCTCGAATCCCATTTTGTTCCTTTGAGAACCTATCCGGACACTAAAATCAATAAGCCGATCATTTACCGATTAGCGCAGATGAAGCTCATCATTGAAAGCAACATTTAGTATTTCCAAATTAAACTTTTACTTAAAACTATGGTGAAAATAAATGAACAGAGACATTAGCCAGCAACTGAAAAAGTGAGGTTTTCAGGTTACGTTTCCTGGATTAGCCGGCAAATAATATTTTATCAAACTTTAGGTATTTATCATCGTTGATTTTGAAGAAATAAATGATCGCATGCTCGGTCTCACTAATTGCATTTCCTTTTTCATCCAATTCCCCCGAAAATACTACTGAAAGCTGAAGCATTGCAGTCGGCTTATCGAAATTTGCAACCATATGATAGCTCTCAAGTTTACCTTTGATATCATCAGTAACAGATTCATTTGTTTTATATAGTTTGTCGAGATCTACCCTACCAATGCTTTTAATAAATGGCGCATTAAAAAGCGATGTGCAATGATCCTTAAAGTCATCTTCTGTAAATATTTCCTTATACTCCTTCGGCTTTTTATCTTCCTCCACGCCATCATAAACGGCTGACCAAATCTGAGTTGTATCATCCACAAGCGGAAAGTTAAAATAGGTCTTCATTTTTTCTAAATCACCTTTAGATACCGCTGTGCGAAGATTTTTCAGATCATCAATCCATGTGTTGGTCAAACCATAGCCAGCCTCAGTCTTTCCTTCAATTTTGGCCTCTGGCTGATTAGTGGATTGTCGCTCTTGATTAGATTTCCTGACACATGAAGACAATGATATCATTATAGCCCCTGTAAGCAATAACGTAAGTTTATAATTTAATTTCATCACGAAATGGGATATACTCCAATAAGTTATTCGAAGATAATGAAACTTTATAAAGAATATTGTAGCGTATAATAATTAGCATCACTAAACGACCTAAAACCCTTTCAAAACAACGAACTTATTATAACAATGCTTGGCCTAGCGATACTAACAAAGAAACCGTTCCAATCACTTCCCCCTTATTAAACCTTATTCCTTCCTGAATATTCATGTCAGCCTATAGATCATCGAAATTATCTTGTTTGGAAACCACAACATCAGGACTGATATATGGATAATAATTCCCATTTCGATCGCTTTCATAACCTGTGGTCAATGCTAAAACAGCATCAAAGGGCAAAGGAAAAGAAACATTGCCTGTAGTAAATCCAGCCGTATGCCCACCGATAAAATCGTATTCGGCATGCCCCTAAAAGCAAGCGCAGTAACCTCTCCTGAACTTCCCGTAAATATCCCGGTGATCAGCGCCACTCTTTCCTGGTCAAGTAATATACCACTTGGATATGGGCGCGCCATTCTTTTTATGAAATTAATTTTGTTGAGTTTTATAGGACTTTAAGGCAATTGAACGCAAGTGTATAGTTTGCATGAACATAGCTAATCCTCCTATAATCGGTAATGGGAGTAGTTTGACATGATTGATGCCGGTTAAAATACATAGTGACACCCATCCAATCCCTAAGACCATCAGAAAAAACAGACCATTTTTAGTTGCCATAAAAGTCGGTTGTATTGAAATCGTATCCTGACCATAGACTATATTGTAATTTTTAATATAATTCAGAAAATAATCCAGGACATGAGCTTCTCCTGGAGATTTATATTCAAAATTAAATGATTTTTTCTTTCCATTTTTAAAATATAAAACGAGGTATGGATTACCATACCCCTCTTCATACTTATACTTCAATACGTTTTGAAATCTAATCTCATATTTACAATTTTCTTTTAAAGATTGTCCATCATATGAAATAACAATAGACTCGTCTGAAAATTCAAAGATTGTTTGCCTTGAAAACCTTGTCATTAGATACCTTTTCCCTATGATTGGCAATAAAAGGAAAATTGCACATCCTGTCCAGAGAATGAATAAGGCATGAAAGTACCAAAAAAGGAAAGTGGAGAGTAGCATACCAAAGACAATATAGCTATTCATAAAGAGCACATATCGCTTAAAAATTAACACTTTAGCGCTGACCAACATATTTTCCATTAAAATAAAAATTTGTTACATGAATGATAACCGCCAGCAACTGATATTGCGTCGTTAACCGCGTCCTATTTAACCACCTCCGAACCCACCAGCCCCTGGCATACTAGGATGTTGGATTTACTTCTTATATCGTAGGGAAAACACGAATAGCATTCGGACTCCCTGGAAATCTAGGTCCAGCCGTACCTATCGAACTTCCACTACCTGCCATGACGGATCTCATTTCTTCTTGAGTGAGCTCATTTTAGATAGTCTTAAAGCTCATTTTCTTAATTTTCATGTATTCGTCTAAAGAGCATATAATATTTTGATGATGGCGCAAAAGAGGTCAAATTTTGACGACAAATCAAATATAAATCCGATTTGGTATATTAATAATTGTAATTAGTTAGGCTTCAACCGAATAATTTTTATCCTTATTTGTAATAACGATTTCACCGATTTTGTAGCATTAAATGAAATAAATTTAAAAGTATTTAGATAGACAAACTTTTCCTAATTGTATCCAAATGATTGGAACAAATCATCATAATGATTCAAACCCTTCCTTATACTTACTTTAAAAGAAAATACAGTTCAAAAACCTGCGGTAATTTCAGCCAAAATATTGACTATTTCTGATAAAGCACTTGTAGTAGATGCGATCACCGATAGGGATTACCAACTCCATTTTCAGAATCAAAATGAAAAATTGATGACCCTAAGCGTGAAGAATCAGCTTAGGGTTATAACCTAGGCGCCAGATTTAGCCGATGGAAAGATACTCATCGTTGGATCACCCCGGTGATGAAGCCGAATCGAAAGTAACATCTCTCATCTTATTTGCAATAGTAAGCCTCAAAGTGCCCTTTAAAATCAATATTATGTTCCGGCCATTTCACATTAACCTGGCCGCTCACCTTATCCCCTGTGATGGAACTGATGGTGATAATGGTTTGTTCTGAAGAGAATAATGAACCATTCTGACCGCTAGGATCGCCCGGATCATTAACCAGGATATAGGTATCATTGCCAGAAAAAGTGCCTACCTTTTTGGGCACCGTCAGGCGTATCGAAAAATCACTCAATGGCGAGCTACAGTTTTTGGCCCCATCTCCTGCCAGGTATATACTGAACAGATCTTCGGGGCGATAGTTGTTCATACCAAATTTTGTATAACGCTCCAGCGTCACTTTCGCCGTAAAAGGCGATCCGTATAGCTTTCCTGTAACTACCGTCGGCACATCTACCTCGGGTTGGGGTTGATCTTCCTTTTTCTTACAGCAGGTGAATATACTGATCAGGAAGATCACACAAAAGAATCGTCTTAGGAGCTGATAAAAAGTCATTGTCATTGGTGTTAGGTAAAAGTATAGGGAGTTGATAGGATTGATTAATGCATCATTAAAAGACCGGGATGTGCTACGATTTCATCCTGACCGAGCCCAGGCAAACTTCACCTTCTTCGATTCCCGTAACCCATACACTTAAAAATTTAATCCGGTCCCTGGTCAGCGTTTCCAGGTATATCGATTCGCACATGGGTTCCACCGAACCATAGGTTCCGCTGTTGGGGTATTTAGCGGCCAGTTCTGCATCACGAAGCTAGATCCAGAGCCGCTGAGCATTCCTGAATTTTTTAATAAAAGTAGTTTCCCTGGAATAGCTTTTCAGGATCTTTTGGTACACGCCATTTAGTTCCGCATCTGCCTTTTTATAGTCCGAATAGGCCTTCATATTCATGGCAGTTTGTGACTGTGCAAAAGTCGGAGCGATAAAGAGCATCGTCATGACGACAAAAGCCAACAGGAAAATCGGGGATTGGTACAGGTTTCTCATGGATTTGATTACGGACATTCCCAATCAAAACCACAGAAAGATCCTTTTGTTTGAGCAATTTGTTTACCATGCCTGGCCATATCAATGCATTTGACCCCTCACGCCAATTTACAAATACGCAGCCAATCAAAAACTTACAACAAATCTATTCCTGGTGAGACGGGCCAATTTATCCCCGTTTATCCACATATTTAGAAGCTATTGATTTTTCAGTTGTGCTTTCCGATGGCAATGATTCCCAGGTTAACATTTCTGTTTGAATATCACCAAAGGAAACAAGACAGGAATGCTGGTACGATAGTTTTCAATAAAACGCATTAAAAATGATGTCTTTTTATCAGATAAGAAATCAGACAAACTGAGTGTCTTACTCAGGTTTTTTACCTGGATTGCAAACAATAAATCATTGTTATCGTCCAAAATATCCAGGTCTTCGATACCCTCCAGTCGGAAATAATAATTTTTATCCTGATTGGACAGGATAAAATACAATGAATATAAGAATTGGGTGCGGCAACCCATGAGCGCGCTGATTGCTGACATATAAACTAAAACCTAAAAGTAGTAAAAATAGCATGTTTTGTTTCCCTCGTTATTCACATCATCCTACCGGGAATATTATGCTGAAAGCTGATTTATCTCGTTATCTTGCTTCTCATTGATAGTTGCACTCAACCCTTCAAGCGGTATCAAATTCATTAAAACCCTTCTTGTTTCTTGCAACTTTTAGTCGAATTACTCAATAGTTATCAAATTAAGTATCTTAGCGGTACAGCGCTTTAAAAAGTTATTCATGTTAAACTGGAATAAATTACAACCCTACGGAACCTCTAAAGAAAAAAGTTTTGAACAGCTTTGCTATCAGATTGCTAATATACTTTATGAAAATGACAACAACAGGATTACCCCTATTGAAGACCGTGGAGGGGGTGATGGAATTGAATTTTACTTAACTGAGGCTTCAGGACAGGAATGGGGATGGCAAGCTAAGTATTACGAAGGAAGCCCCAGACTAAATGAGCATAACCGAAAAGCAAGTATTATCGGTTCTTTGAAGAGAGCACTAGAGGTACATCCAGCTTTAGTGAAATGGTATCTGTGCATCCCCATGGATTTCACACCAGCTGAACAAAAATGGTTTGATGAAACGCTTCCCACACATATCCCTGATGGTCGCATCGTCAAATTGGTACCGTGGAACCAGTCCCATATTCATAAAATGCTGAACAAACCTGAATGTTATGGTCTCCGCAATGCATTCTTCAATGACCTGGAACTGAGCCCAGACTGGTTTCAAAATGCTTTTGATAACTCCTTTACACTTGTTAAAAATAAGTTCGACGAACTGCTCTACATCCCTGACGAAGAATTTGAATACTGGTATTTAAATCCTGTTCTGTGCAACGATGGTTTCCGGCATCGGATAAGTGCTTATCCAAGGCAGATTCAAAAATTATTTTATAAGCAGCTTCAAAAATTTAAAAGCCTAGAATATACCGCTAAGGAATTTAGGAGCGTCATGGATATCTATAGGTTTGAAATGTCTGGTTTTAACGACCTATACCTGGAAATAAAACCAACATTGGATGCCCTAATGGAACTTTGTTTTCCCAATAATATCAAATCACAGCTCTCAGCGGATTTTGACGATAGTGTCAGAAAACTACAGGAATTCTGCAATGACGGAATGGAAAAAATCAGGCCAGAGATGGCTGCTATCTTCGATGGTGTTACTGACGAGGAAGTTTTAAAAAGACGAAACAATGCCTACTCGGAATTGTCGTCCCATCATTCTGAATGTAAAAAAATTATCGAGGAGATAAAGTACTTTATTCGGGACGCCCGCATTCCATTGAAACGACAACTTGCACATTACCTTGGTGGAGGTGGAGCGGGTAAAACCAACCTGTGCGTCGCAATTGCCAAATCTTATCTTGAAAAAAAACAACCAGTTATTTTTCTACCTGCCGTTAAACTTAGTGGAGATACCCCATTGCAAGATCAGATCTTAAAGATATTTGATATTTTGTCAATATATACTTTTGCCGATTTTCTGGACACCATCAATGCGCTGGGAAAAATATATAATCTTCGCATCCCCATCATTATTGATGGGCTAAATGAAGCCATTACGGCAAGTGGCATTCTAAACCCCAAGTTAAATCAGGATCTGCCAGCCATTGAAAACGAAATAAAAAAAAGAAACAACCTTGTACTGATCACTACTTGCCGGGCTACCTATCAGGAAGCCATATGGCCTGGTACGAGCAAGCTACAGGACAAAAGATTCATTCCGTTACACGGTTTCAGCAATTACGATGAGATTAAAAAACTAGTGAGGAATTACTTTGACCAGTATAAAATACAAGCAGAACTTTCATTTATTTCCCTCAAGCAGTTTTCAAAACCTATTTATCTCAAAATTTATTGTGAAACAGCTAATCCGCAGCGCAGCACGCTAAAAGAGGTTACCTTGGGCCACGATTCCATTTATTCAATCTTTGAAAGTTTCATCGAAATCTGTGATAAGCAAGTATATCATAAACTTGTAAATTGGGGAAAGCCCCCCATAAGTACATACAAAAAGGCTGCTTCAAAAATCCTGCTTGAAATCGGTGAATTTCTTTGGAACAATCCAAAAAGGGCAATCCTTTTACAGGACATTATTGCTCTGGCTGATCCTGATGGATTTACAGACTTTAACAAGAGTGTAACCAATGCACTTTTGCAGGAAGAACTATTGTTCATGAGGGATTATCAGAGCGGTCAGGAATACATATATCTTACTTATGACCTCATGAGCGGCTATTTTATAGGAAAATACCTATTGGAAAGTGCGCCCGATTTTAACGCGCTTTTGAAAAGCGAACAGCTAGAAATGATTACCAGTCATGAACACCTGGCACTATATCCGCATCATGATGATATTGTTGATTGTTTATGTGCCTTGCTGCCCATACATAAGCAGATCTTTGTGCATGATCTGATTGCAGATGAACAACAGACCGAACTCTGGAAACAATTATTTAGCAGCTCTATTAAGGCAACGATTTTGCTATCCCCACAATACATTCCTGAGCGTCAGGTGCAGTACATTTCTGAACTGATTACAGATCAAAAAAATCTGATTTCTATTTTCACTATGTCTGAAGACGTGCTCTTTGTTACAGATCACCCCTTTAATTTCAGTTTTTTTGAAAAAACACTGAGACCAATGGCAATGAATGAAAGAGATATTAGCTGGACTCAGTACATTCTGGATAAGGGTCCAAAGGGACAGAAAGAATTGCTGGCGGAATTTATGCGCTTGCAGGCGAAAGAATCCCATTCCACTGAGCAAAGAAAAAAAACAGCATTGGTTGCCAGTTATCTAATGTGGACACTGACCACGACCGATGAAAACCAGAAATATGAAATTTCTACGGGATTGTTTCATTTTGGGCATAAATATCCTGAAGATTTTTTTGAGCTGGTATATAGTTCCCTGACCATTAATGATCCAACCATCAAAGCCACGATGCTAATGATCGGTTATAATCTGGTGCTAACACTTTCCAGAAACCGCGTTGGTCAACCTGGGCAGTTATTCGACGATATTGTTCAGCAATTACAAAAGAGCATCTTTGATAAAGATTCTGCTTTGTCTACAAATCACATTCTTTCCAGGGAATATGCTTATATGATATTACAGGCCATATCCCGTAAAAACCCCAATCTGATCAACGCTTATACTCTGACAAATATTAAAAAAAGCTTTAGAACCCTCGGTGTAACAAGCTGGGAGGTGGCTCCAGACAAAAATAAAGGTCAATACCGCGAAGGCAATTCCTTGTTTCATTTTCATTTTGAAAAGGAAAACATGTATGCCTTATGTCCCAAAGCAGATCAGTATAAACCCAGTCCTTTGTATAAAAAGCGTCTTGGTAACTTACGATGGAGGGCTTATCAGTTAGGCTATGACTTTGAAAAATTCGGTGAATCTGATAAAAATATTGCAAGGCGCCAAGGTTATGCTGGAGACTATGAAAAAATCAAACGTTTCGCGGACAAATACGTATACATTGCTTATCAGGAGCTCTGCGGCTATTTAAAAGATAGAGGCAAACTTAACGATTCCGTAGATGACGGATATATCCGGCTCGAAATGCCCAGCTTTGAAGCAAAAGCAGCTGAACTGAGATCAGAAACGGCATTGCCTAAAAGCCCCTATTTGGACATTGATTACATCTACGAAGACAAAAGCCTACGCCAATGGTGCAGCGATGATTCCATCCCGAAGTATCAACATCTGCTAAACACCGGGCAGTTCTTGAATAAAAAAGGGAACTGGGTCTTGCTCCGAGGCAAAATTACCCAGTATAAACCAGATCAGGAACGTAAGTTTTATCTCACGATTAACGCTGTATTGGTAAAAGCTCGGAACTTAAAGCTGATGACCAAGCATTTTAGTGAAAACCAAGGCCCCGTAACCTCGATCCCATTTATTTCCAATATCCATGATGCGGAAATACCTGATAGCGATATAATTCCTCAAAATGAATTTTTAGACTGGACATATACAGCTGGAACAACGCCTTATACGCAAAGGACACACAAAAGCACTTTCTTCCGTGATGGCATTCCATTAAGTAAAAAAGAAACCCAAAAATTAAAGCAACTGATTGAAAAGCAAACAGGCATATACGACTATTCATTTGAGTACATCGAAAACTTCCCACAAATCATTATTATGATGAAAAAAGAGGGAACAGAAAAGTTATTGACACCTGAAGAAGTCATCAGACAGGCTGGCCTTGAGGAGCGCATTGAAATCATCGAGGAAGTAAAATACGCCAATGACCGCAAAAACATCAAAGTGTTTCATCCGGTAACCAGCTTCATGAACGAAATCCATCTTTGTAAAAACATTATTGATTTTGCAGGCTTGGAAAGAACCAGCTTTAGTAAAGACCTCTATGATGTAAACGAAGAACTAGCAAGTTTCAACCATACATACGAAAGTTCTAAAGACAACGATGAAGCTTTTACATATATCCGCAAAGATATACTTGATGCTTACCTGAACAATCACGGGCTTAAAATGGTATATATTGTATGGGGCGAACGCGACTATTGGGCGCATGAGGACAACTGGGCAAAAATGGATCGAATGAACAGGCACAGGACTTCTAAAAATATTTACGACTTTTTAATTTATTGACAAAGTGCCTAATCCAAACCCTATACCCGGTCCAAAAGAAAAATTATTGAATCTTCAACTAAAGAGATACATTTATAAGCAGAAATGTTAAAATTATAGCACTATTTTTCATTAAAAAATTGAAATGATAGATTTTAAGGAAATAGCCTCTGGGGAGAATTGGGAATTATTCACAAGAGATTTTTTTCAACAAGAAGGATTTTTTATAGAATCTACGCCTGACCGCGGTCCAGACGGAGGCAAAGACATTTTGTTATCTGAAATCATCAAGGGCAAAATAGGCCAATATAAATTTACATGGCTTGTCAGCTGTAAACATAAAGCCACAAGCAAAAGGGCTGTCAATGAGATTGACGAACAAAATATTCTGGAACGGGTTGCCAGTTTCAAAGCAGATGGCTTTATAGGAATGTATTCAACTGTACCAAGCTCAGGACTCGGAAACAGACTTAAACAATTAAAAGAAAATGGACTGCTTAAGGATTTCAGAGTCTATGACCACAAGTCGATTGAAAATATCTTACTAGGTGTGGGCTATTCAAAATTAATGCTCAGATATCTACCAAAATCCTACCAACAGGTTAAGCCATTACATTCTATATTCTTAGATTATGAACCCCTGGAATGTGCCGGATGCGGAAAGGATTTATTGATTGCAATGACAAAAGAGAATTTATATGCGAATGTAATCTTAGTGACCAAAGGCTCTCCAAGGCATATTGTAGATGTTTATGCTGCGTGTACAGCTTGTGACACTTTACTTCAGAAAAAGTATCTGGCTAATGAAATGGATCCATTCAGTTGGTACAGCTTGAACGATCTAATGAACCCCGCGATATTTATACAATACTTTACTACTATGGTTAATCAGATTAGAAGTGGCAGCCACACCTATGAAGATGAGGCTTTTGACAAAGAAAAAGTGATTTTTCTCAAAATGGCACAAAAGGTAATGCGAGAGATGACTGAACTCGATAGAAAGAGACACAACTTGCTTTCAATATATAAACTTATATAAGGTTAAGGTTTTGGAAAATGAAAAAGCATAACTTCTATTTGAATGATCTTTCTAGAATCGTCGGGTAAACTGAATTCATAGCTTAGTGAATGATCATACGTATCTTTAACATAACGGTAAAAATGCGGGTGATCTTTGATCGATTCTTTAACAGTTTCGACAACTTCCATAAATTCTTTTTGGTCTACAAACATCATCAATGCTGTCTTGGAATCCCTATGCGTTAGATAACCCAAGAGTTGGTTTATAGCTAAAAGGAAGCTTTTTTGACCTTTCCAGAATTTGCATTCTGCAACAAAAAGATTTGAGCCGTCTTTTGCATACTTGAGCAAAATATCCGTCTTTCCTTTTTTATTAAATGCCTCTCCTACTCCAGAGGCTGCCTCATATCTGCTTTCTAAAAAGAGCAGAAAAACGTCACGAAGATCTTCTTCATACTTACCCAAATATAGCGAAGGCTTTCTTTCGATTGATCTACCTGAGTTGTAGAGCACTTCTTTTATATCTTTGTACACCTGATCCTGTAAGACCGGAATCGCTTCTCTTTTTACTCCTGAAGTCGTATCGGAAACAGGAATAGGAATTACTTTTTTTGTAACCGTTGGAGGAATAAGATGTTCACCAGAAGCGGGATTCACCTTTAGACCGATCTTTTCCATAAAATCAAACTTTTGAGAAACTACCCCCTTTCTGGATTGAAGAGAGCTTTCGACCAAATTTTCCAACCCATTATTCCATGGACTAATTTCCGAATGTATGATTGGGAGATTGCATTTTAAAGTTCCTAGAACAGTATTCAGCTCTGCTTGATACTTTTCTGGCTCAAGTTTTTCTAGGGTAATTTTTACCGAAATACTATCGCTACCGATAGACGCATTTTTATCTAAATAAACGACAGTAGACCTCGAAGGAGAGCAATAAAAAAGATTTTTATTTCCTTTAAATGGGATTACTACTGAAATTTCGAATACCTTCTGCTCGTAAGTTTCATTCCAGCGATTAGTCATTTTTCTAGTGGTCTCAATAGGTTGCGATGGTTGCGGCTCCATAATTTCAATAGGCTCGATCGTGTATTCTTTGACGAGCCTCTGCACCATAGCTGGCATATTCGTAGACTCTGTAATCTCCAATTTATCTATATGTTTTAAGCATTCCTTTCTATAGTTCGCGACATATTCGCTTAAAAAGTATTTATTGAACAGGTTCCCCATCATGAGCGTAAAATTAAAACACACTAATATAAGATATTTATGCAAATGTTAACTCCATTTAATTGTGACCTATCAGACTGATTTTTTAAGAGATAAATATTAAGCGAAATATTATGGTAAGTGAATGAATTAACTCAGAATACGTAATTTTCTGTTATAAATGTTAGTAAAAAATTACCGCGAAGAATGATCTTAAAAAACATAGGTGACATTAATATCGACGATTTTTAAGACTTAGTCGCTAATGGGGTTAGGAAGGTAAGACCATCGAATATAAACAGGATATCCCGTTATCCAATGACCAGGATAAACGAGAGTTTTTATACGATGTATCTTCTTTTGCGAATGCTGGTGCGGGCGATTTGATTGTTGGGATTACAGAGGACGGAGCAACAGGACTATCCAATGGATGTCCAGGGGTAGAAATCGACAATACCAATGAATTTACCAGAAAGATAGAGAACCTGCTACGGGATGGTATCGCTCCCGGATTGTTGGAATCAGATTGGAGTCTTTAAGGTCGATCACACACACAATTCTACTGATCAGGATGCCTAAAAGCTGGAATGCTCTCCATCAGGTTATATTTAAAGGTGCAGTATCTTCTGTTGACATCACCTTCAACTGCTTTACAACAACAAATCCAACTCAATCTGGTTAAGGACGGGTGTCATCAGATCGACATCCACATTTGCAGTCTCCAGAGTGACCAGCAGGCTATACCTGACTATCGAATCCGTTTTCCCTAGCTTCTTGCGGCTCCTGTACCACCCGGGTTTTGGATAAATGGCGATCTTGTTGCGTACGGCCATATCAGCTCCCGACATCGTTACAAAATCTTTTTTCACTGACCCTCTTGAACGAACACGCTTGATCGACCACCGTTCCTCTGTATTGTCCACTTGGTCTTCGTCGAGCTCGGCCGCTTTGGAAATCCGCCGCTTAAACTGATCCAGGGTTTCACGTTCCTTTATTACCGCAAATTCCAAAGCATGCGAATGATAATGAAAATTGTTTACATAACGTTTGTTCTTACTGCCTGGGTTGGGTTCAATAAAGTAGGATAAAGTGACCTTTAGGGTGACATCCTGATCAAAAAGTTCTCCTGAGAGCACCTCATCCGGCCATGGAAGATCAAACAGGTGGTATTCCTTGCTCTTCCCCGATGACTTTTCTAAATGATAGGGCTGAATCTCCCGCTCGGCAATTAATGTCAGGCTATTGCTTGCACTGTAAAGTGCATCATCCAGGACAGGAACGCCATATCCAACAGATCTAAGTAAAAGTTTCCTATCAGCTTCATTGAGTTCATTAAAATCCCGGTTCCCAAGCATATTTGCTGTCCAGTCAGCCGAATGAACCATCAGAGCCCGTATGGTCTCCGGCCAGAAACTGGGGTATGCGGTCCTTAACTGAGCGGCCATTTTAGCTGCAAGTCCGGCGGCACCGCTGGTATCTCCGAATGGTAGAAAGGTATACTTCGGATACTCTTTATCAGCTGTCAACAACTTTAGACTATAGTGATCAGACACTGCCACACCGTCAGTACTGCAATTTCCGCCTTCCATCACAATGTCCGGTTTAATTGGCCACTGGCTTTCCCATAATGTGGAAGTTGAATTACTTGGAGCCATTCCGCCATTGGGCGCAAGATGGATATAACCTGTTGTGGGATCAATTCGGTCTTTTCGGGTATAGCTACCAACGGTAACAGCATTATAGGCCTGAGCAGGATCATGTACTGACTCCATCATGTTTAAGTTGGGATAGTCTTCGTGGTTCACAGAAACAACGTTTCCGCTGCTCACTATGATCAGTTGCGGCGCAGTAGGATCTAAGGCAGAACCAAATGCAATCTTATCCAAGGCTGCAGACCAGGCAGAAGGGCGGCCCTTAAAAGCAAAATCTTTGTCCGTAATCGTTAAACAGAATACCCTTGGGTTAGCAGGACGGTCGACAAAAGGTGTACTGGCCGCGTACTCAGTAACGGCACCATAAAGTTCGGGATCATTGGGATCAGAGAGGTTAATGATCTTAAAAGACTCCAGTCCGTGCGTGATCCTAATCCTTCCCCTTTCGGCAAGTACATCAACCATATCGCCATAGAGTGCAAGTCCTGCAACCCCGGTACCGTGTCCACCATTTGGCCAATCGTCACCAGAGCCCCAATCATCTGGTTTATAAGAATATAAGCGCTCATCGGGTAGAAAACTGCTAATCAAGGGATGTAGATTGTTGACGCCACTATCCAAAAGGCAGATTAATACCGAATTTTCATCCAGCGCCATATCGGTACGGCCGATAAGTTCCTCCATCCACTGCGCGTTATCTTCATATTCCTGATCCTTATGACAGATGAAATCAGCCGTTTCCTGAGGCTTACGAATTTCTGAGAGATTGTCCAACAGCATCAATGAACCTGAAAGTTGCTCGGCTGTTCCCTTTACCAGCCTTACCCGGTGCTCTGCAAAAACCAGCTCTGAGGATCCGATCAAAACCCCTGCTGCAGCCAGGTTTTCCAGTACCCTTGCGATCCTGAACTGATCATTTCCGGTTTTACGGAACCAAACCTCCCACCACACAACAGCACCCTCATCCGGAAAGGGAAACTCAGGCTCATCCGCCCAGAAAGATTTAAGGGTCGCAGACCGAATATTTTCAATATTGGTAAAAAGCGAGTAATAGCTTGGCCTTCCAGTATCCTGCCCGCGGTAACGGCCATTCCTAGTCAAATAATCCTGCACCTTATCGATAAACATGCCCACGCCACCTTCAGTCATCATCAGGGTAATGCAATACCTGTATTCCAGCCCATCCTCAGTTTCCCGAAATTCCTCCCTGATGTTGAGTATCTGAAAAAGCGGATCGTCCCGGTCCTGATCCATGTTTTTATAGTCCAATTGAAATCCCCATTCTGAGATAAAATCTACATAAATGGCATCATCACGAACGATCCCTTCGGGCAAGTCGACATCGGCAGGGATACCAAACCGTTGCCTGATGGCCTCGAGTTGGTCAAGAATTCGGTTTCCGTGTAAATTTCTGTTTCTCTGGGCAAGTTCGAGGCCACTTCCAAAAGGGGTTCGTGGGTAAACATAGTCCAGGCTCTGGGCAAAGCCCTCGAGTTTAATGTGTCTTTTGGGATTCTGTCTGGCCATATTTGAGAGGTGCTTTTTTAGATAACGATTTTTGTATTTCTAAAGAATCCAGTTTCATTGAACCAGACAAAATCATTTCCTTAATAGCCTCTTCACATGCCTTAGTAATATCCGAATAATTCAGCCCGACAGCCAGTTCGGCTATCTTCGCATAATTCGGTTTCTTTGAAAATGAGTACCCTTTTGTTGCTTTTTTTATTGTATCACTTACCTCCTGCAGGTCGGGCAGCGGATAACTTACCACGTCATCAAATCTGCGAAATAAGGCCCTATCAAGACTTTCCGGAAGGTTTGTTGCCGCCACGATGATACTGTTGCTTTGATCTTTTTCAATGTTGATCAGAAAACTGTTAAGTACCCTTTTGATCTCACCAATATCCTGCCCCCTGTCCCTGTGCGAACCAATAGAGTCAAACTCATCGAACAGGTAAACCGCCCTGTGATCTTCCATGGCATCAAAGATCATCCTCAGCTTTGCAATGGACTCACCGAGGTATTTGGACATCAATCCATCCAATCTGATAATATATACAGATAAACCCAGCTCACCGGCAATGGCTTGTGCAGTCATCGTTTTTCCTGTCCCTGGAAGTCCGGTAAGCAGCAGTTTTCTTCTTGGGGAAAGATTGTGTTTCTTCAGCAGCTCCCAATTTTTTTGTTCATGGATCAGCTTGGTTAACGCCTCTTTCACAGTAGGTGCCAGTACCATGTCACGAAGGTCTATCCGCGGATTAAAGACCTCGATCAGCTCTTTCAATTCCCGTTTAGGCGCGGAGATGGAAACAGTTTTCGGTGATTCTAAAAATGCAACAGACTTGTCTTTTTTTGCCTTTTCGATTAATTGCTTAAGCTCTTGGGCGACCATAGTATGGCCCTGCCGCGCCTCAGAAGCCGCAATCTGCATAGCAGTAGCGAAGAAACGATGTTCATCGTCCTCCGCGTAAGATTTAATAAGGCTCTTGATTTGATCTGCTGCTGCCATTTTGCAAAAGTATACATTTTTTAGCTGGCGTTAATATCAAAAGCGCCAAATCTTTAGTCCTATAATATCGTGAATTAATTCTGTATTATCTGCTGTTGCTACACCCTTGTTACATCGGATGCATGGCATACGATAATAAATAGTTCATCGGAGCTATCTGAAATTATAAATCTACCTCGTGATTTTTTCAAGCACCGTAAATTCCTCAGAAAGAAACCGAGTTGCAAGTTTTCTTAAACCTTTTAGCTTTTGGAGGAGGAACAGCGGGAAAGCTAAATGGCAACATCCTTTTTGCTCGACATCATTCCGACTCCATTAGTTATACCAAAAACTCGCTCACTATTTATTTAGGAATGTTGGTCGTTTTAGCTGAATCATATTTTGCCGAGACATTGGAGAGTGTAACCTTTCCATTTATTTTCTCTACCCCCATAATGATGTAGCGGTCTTTTTCTGTGTCGGCATCAGTAAAGGCCAGCATATTTTTGATCATATCCTCCTTATTCTGTTCGTTATACTCCTCTCTTTTAAAATCAAGTTTACTGGTTGAGTTCAATCTTCTCCCTCAATAAAATGTCCGTTCTTAGATGCGAAATTTTTATTGAATATTGTTTACGAAAGTGACGAAGAACCCGATACAGCGAAACAGCGTGGTCGCTAGCGCTGGAATTGCCACATTTGTGATTCTTAGGCTCAAATGTCTAAAAGATCCCGGCCCACAACATTTCTATTCGTGAAAATTTGCAATCAATTGCTTTAAAAAGCATTTATTTCATCCCAGACTTTTTCAGGGTTTTGAAGTTCTTCGATTAGATGATGAACCCTTGTGGATGGATTATGGGTTGCGTATTTGTTATCAGAGAAGTTTTTAATCAGTTTCTCAGCCCATTGAGATGCTTGCTTCTGATTGCCATGAAGCAACAGAAAAGAATGCATATTGGGATCATTTTTTTTGTATTTATATTTTTTTCCTGTAATTCGTTCAACTTCCCTTTCCAGAAAACCCTGATAGTTTTTTCTATCCATACTATGATTAACATATTGAAAGTGAAGAAGAAACCACAGTTCGAATGCTTCATTTGTCCATGCCGTTTTGAATCCATTATTCAAAGCATTTTGGATGGCATTATTGAAGTTTTTATCAGAGAAACTATCCTTATCGAATACTACCCATACCCTATCATATTTAACTGTACTATTTTTACGGTATTTTTCAGCATACTCAACAAGGCTATTGGTATTTCTTGCAGCCCCTTCGATATCCATAGTAACCTCAACAGCGCCCCTAGGCAAGGACTTACTCAGTTGATTAAAATAATTAGGTTCAGTTTTCTCGCCTTCGCATACGATTAAAAAATATAGACGCCTAATCCTCGTCTCCACTCCACGCATTTTCTCCCTGCGTGCAAATTGCTTTTTTATTGCATTATCAATTTTGATTATTCTAGCCATTCTTGACAAGTTCGGAAAAATTACCTAAGAACGGGATTGCACCATATCTACCCTGGATATAGTCTTTTTCAAAACTTCGATCTTTTCTAACTTTCTTTTGATCTTCTAATTTATATTCAACTAAAGAATATAAATCCGAAGCTTCAAACTGGTCTTTTTCAGCGAAATAGATCTGATCTCTTCTGAAGCCCCCATGTGTTAACAGATTGGTATCATGGGTTGCAAAGATTAATTGACCATTATTGGGATTAGTTTTCGGATCATTAAAAAGCTTCACAATCTTTTGCGTGATCAGTGGATGGAGTTTTGCATCAAGCTCATCGATTACAACAACCTCTCCCAGAAATAGTCCAAACCAAATGTGAACGGACAAATCAAAAAGTTTGTTGGTCCCTGATGATTCCTGGGAAATCAACGAAAATTCCACATCATCAATATGATTGTTGTTTTCATCATACTTTTTATGATAGGTTACCATAGTTCCGTCTTTAGAGTTTTCCTGATCTCCTTCAAATTTAATATGGCCGAAACCTAAGTTAAACTCCTCAAGGAAATAGGTGAGATGTTCTCGATAATTAGGGTCGCTGATAAAACTGAGACTCATATATCTGGAGTTCTCATGTTTTATACCTGATACGATGTTATGCTCCCCAAACCATTTTAATATAGTCGTCGCAATTTCGACATTAAACTGGTCCGCAACAGAGAGAAATAGAGCATTGCTCCTAGTTCTCATCTCCAATCCAATACCCCCGGGAAATGATGTAGAAATATCGATATCATCCCCAACCCGAACAAATAATTCTTCCTCGTTATCCTTAATACATTGAAACAGCCATTCTGAGTAAACCTTGGAATCGTCTACTTCGAAACCATATCGGTATCTTATACCCTCAATAAGGAATAAGACTTCGAAGTGAGAAGGTTGATTTTCTGTTGCTGTACTCAACAAGAAAGGAACCACCTTAATTTTATCAGTTGAGCCCTTCTTAGCAGAATCCTTCACAATTTCATACATGTTAATCAAAGCATTAATGAAATTACTTTTACCGCTTGAATTTGCACCGTAGATCACAGCACTTCTTAATATCTTGTAGCCCGCTTGTTCGACAACATTATGCTGAAATTCAGTAATTGCCGCAGCCTCTAAACTGAGTGTTTTCTTTTCTTTAAAGGAAAGAAAATTACCAACTGTAAATTCGATTAACATATATCCCACGTGAGAAAATTACTCACTTTGTTTGAGCAAATGTAGTAATATAACAGGAAAGGCCATCATAAAGTGAGAAAAAAACTCATTTATTATAACTCTCGATTTACACTCTAAATGAGTTCGCTTTAAAATAGCATTACTTGTGCCCGTAATTACAAATTACGTAGTAACATCGGCAGAATAGGATATATATTAAGCGGGACTATTTTCAGATACAACGAATTGTATATCATACCTCATTTTGTATATTTCAACGGAAATGATTACTTCCTACTTTTATGAAAATAATCATTTAGGCATTTATTATATCCAACAAGCCTCTGGAAAATCAGAAAGCATTCACCACATCTCGCAAAAAGACAATAACCCCAGCAGACTTGAGACAGGACAAAACTAAAATCATCATTTCAAAATCTTTTTATACACCTTGTCCGCATAAGCGTCGCCCGTCTGCTGCACAGCAGCAGTGGGCGACCCGCGGTTTTCGCAGGCTAAAGAAACGGCCACTCAAAAAACTCAATCAGATAAAGTTCTAAGGGTTTACCCCCGACAGAAAATTTTGGAATTATTATACGAAAGCACATTTACCTCCCATTTATTGAAATAGTGGACGCGATAAATTTTAAGCAAACAGATAAAACACACGCAATGCCACCAATATCAGTGTGGACATCTTTAGATTGCATAGGAAGAAACTGATTCCACAGTCCGATATTTAGCAAATACCATCATTACCCGAATAATTAATTATATTTATCTTCAATCAGCATAAGATCAAACATTATGGCAAAGAATCAGAAAACAACATCTCCCGAGGTTGCATCAAAGGCATCTGAGATATTAAGAAATCCAAACTCTTCAACAATTGCAAAGGAACTTGCAGGATCTGCATTATCACAGAGAACAAAAGGCAACCAGACCGGAAGCATAATGGAGGAAAAAGCATCGAAGGTACTCACCAGTGACAAATACAGCAAAGACACCAAAGAAATGGCTGCGTCTGTTTTATCGCAATCCAATAAGGATAGGTAAATTACGCATTTGATCACCATCGGACTTTCTATAAGTAAATGAATATTGAACATAAAATCTTGATAACCAAATAAGGCGCACTGCTCAAACCGCATGAAAATTTCTACATAATACTATTTTATAAAAAGTTAATGCTTCCAATATTTTCACAATCTCCCAATAATTGGAAAGAACTACAAAAAAAAGTCGCCAAAGTTTTCTCGGACATGGGATTCGATACCGATATAGAAAAGGATATCAACACTGTTTGTGGAAAGGTAAATGTAGAAATTGCCTCTACCTACGGTATTTCCTATGTTCATATTTTGATACGCTATTAAGAAAGAGCTAAGATAAGCATGCTTTTTTACATTTGCTTCGGCAAGTTACTAGCAGTTTATTAACAAATGGCGTAGATTTTAGATGTTTAGCACCTTGCATTTGTAAGTATGATGTACAAGGAAAATCGTGATCTGAGGTTTGCAGGATGAATTAGCGGCATCTACCAGAATTTAAGTCTGAATTCAGTTACTTACTCTTATCTACAGTCCAAGAGTGTATACTATTATGAAATTTCACTGAGCCTTTGCTAAACCATATATAGAAAAGCTCGTCTTCGCTACAATGAGAGTTTTAGAAAAAATTGAGTAGAACTGATTCGTTTAAATGATTAAAAAAGAGGGCCTACTCAATATTTTCAAGAGGCTCTTTTGTTATAATTTACGAATAGTGTCCATCGCAATGAACATCTTGCTAGTGTCCGGTAACCTGATAAAACCGTACTTTTCATAAAATAGTGAAACGATTTCATCTATTGGATCTACCACAACTGCCAAAGATCCCAGTTGGTCAGACAATCCCAAACAATTCTCCAATGCATCCATTAACAGGTTTGCGCCGTAGCCCTTTCCTTTTGCCGCCTTATCGACCGCGAGTCTACCTAACAATATAGTTGGCAGATCCCGGTAGCTTTCAGGGAGTTTCAGAATCAATTCGCTTGGCATATCTTCCCTAGGGATGGAACTGCTAGATAGAGTGTAGAACCCTACAACTTTATTGTCATCATCTGCAAGAACATAGCATGCTGAGAGATTTCTCCTCACATCCTGTGAAGCCTGTTTTGTAATATAGTTGTCCAGCAAAGGAGTTTCACTGTCGAATTTATCCTTTTTATGTAACTTCTGTAATAATTCTATTTTTATTGCCATTCTCGTCTTTAAATTTATTGTAATTTAATCGAGCTTGCTTAAGTGCCGCATTTGGCTCCCGTGGGTTTAAAATGGCATCTAAAAATACTCTCTTATCCTCAATCGTATTAAGGATAGTATTTGTATCCTTGATGATCTTATGGGCCTGGGCCTGAATATGGTAAACAATAAATTCGGACAGGCTTTTAAATCCACTTAGTTCAGAAGCGTACTTAATCAACTCTTTTTGTTCCTTGCTAATGCGAACATCAATTCTATCGTCGATTGTAATTGCCATGTTTTATTTAATTATCTTGAGTATGTATGTATGTATGTATGTATGTATGTATGTATAATTGAGATTTTTATTTTGCTTTCTTTTCTGTTTATATATTATTTAAATGTGTGTTTGAATATGATTATATACTTGCTTAATAAGACCTTATATTATTGATTAATAGCTATTTAATGATATATTTTTTTGTGGACTGAGCCTCGGTGTTTTGATTTCTGATTTTTTATTTATTGTTTTTAATTTATTCGATAGTGACCACATCTAAATGATCCCATTCGCATTAGCAAGACAAATGTACGGAAAATATACGTACAAAATAATTTTTAACTTTTTTTTATCCTCTTTATTTGGTAGAGTAAATTACTAAGTGATCAGATAATTACTTAGTAATTCATTTTAATTGCACGCACAACCAGCAATATATTAGCGTATATGTCATCGTGAATGTGAATTCATTCGCAAAATCAAAAACATTTGTGTCAAAATGTTCAACAATTTTTAGAGTCATCTTCAAGGTCTGAAAAGTTTAATAACTCATCAACCGTGACATCTAATGCTTTCGCAATAAGTAGAAGATTAAATGCAGTTGGATTCGCTCCTTTCAATTCATATGTATTAACGATTTGCTTATCTTTAAAACCAATTTTTATAGCTAGGGCAGATTGAGTTAGCCCAGCTTTTTGTCTTAAATTCTTTATCCTATTTGCCAGCTTGGTTTTAAATTCAGTTATTTCTGTTTTTTCCATGCAGCAAACTGTAGAATATCGAGAAAAATTAAGTCAATATTTATATTGACTTACAATAAAAAAGTTTTATATTTGACTTAGTAAATAGGTATTAATAAGAGTCTTGCAACTACAAAATCTCAGGCCGTTGAAGCAAGACAGCAGTTTAATACCCATATCTATGTGTAGATGTATATCTTTGTACATCGAAATAGATGTGGGGCTGCTGTAAATCCATGTCAACGTAAGGCCTGAGAAACTTTCATGTAGTTATGGTCTGCAGCCTCACATGTATTGTGAAGAGCTTTTCCAACCAAGACTCGTAACCATACGAGCAATGAGAAAACAGACAATCAACCAGTACACCGAACCATCCTCTACGGATCGATCCTGCCCTGCTTGTTACTTTTCCCTGCCCGACACTCAACACCACATCAAATCGTCCCTATCCTCCTGTCCCTTTGACCGGCTCTACGCCCTGAAACCCAAAAATCCCGTCTAGCATACCAAACAGCCTGCCTTAAAGAAAAACAGGTTCTTTAATTCATGGTAAAAGGCAGGATTTCTTTACGCTCACTTAACCATTCCAACATCACGCTCAAACCAACTCCAAATGAAAAATCCGCATAACAAATTCTTTACCCTCATCATCTGCCCCCCAGAGTGAACATCCTAACCAGCTAAAGCCAGACTAAAGAAACACCATCCGCAGCCTAGCCAAAAGCGCATCCCCAAAGCCGCTCACCCAGCGACCTCTTTCCGATTTATCAAAATAAACCCACATGAAAAAAATAACGATATTCATTGTGCTGGCCACGCTTTGCCTGATCCCAAAGCTCCAGGCACAAACACCCCTGCCACTCAGCGGACAACTCCACACACCTAACGGAACACCCTTGAACGGCGCAACGCTAGTGATTCAAGACACCAAACTCCGCACCACCACCGATGAATCCGGAAACTTCAATTTCGCTAATGCTCCAGCAGCAGGCACATTAAGCGTCAGCTATACCGGCTATATCGCTCAAAACATCCCTTTTAATGCACAAAACCGGAACCTCAGACTCCTATTGAACAGCAAAGAAAATGCCCTCGAAGAAGTCCAGATCAACGCCGGATACTATAGCGTCAAAGACAAAGTCAGAACCGGAAGCATCGCCAAAGTCAGCGCCGCCACCTTATCCCGCCAACCCGTCAGCAATCCACTCGCCGCCCTGCAGGGAAGAGTAGCAGGCCTGGTCATCACCCAGCGAAACGGCCTGCCCGGCTCAGAATTCAACGTCCAGATCAGAGGCAGAGGCTCCATCCAGTCCGGCACCTCCCCGTTATACCTGGTCAACGGCGTACCCTTCATTTCCGAAAGCCTCGCCCAAAACAGCTCCCTGGGTGCCAATAGCCCCTTAAACAGCATCAACCCCAACGACATCGAAAGCATCGAAGTCCTTAAAGACGCCGATGCCACCGCCATCTACGGCTCCAGAGGCGCAAACGGCGTGATCCTGATCACCACCAAAAAAGGAAAAGCCGGCGCCACCACCGCCGATATTAACCTCTCCAGGGGTTTTGGACAAATCACCCGCGCGGTAGAGCTGATGAACACCACAGAATTCCTCGCCATGAGAAAAGAAGCCTTCGCCAACGACAAAACCAGTCCAACCCTTGCCAACGCACCAGACCTGCTTGCCTGGGACAATAACCGCTACACCGATTATAAAGACCTGTTAATCGGCGGCACCGCCCGCAGCCAAAACGCGCAGCTCAGGCTCTCCGGCGGCAGCCCCCAGACCAGCTATTCCTTTAGCGCCAATTACTATAAAGAAACCACCGTTTACCCTGGAGCGGACAACCTGCAAAGAAAAGATGCCAGCCTCAACCTCAGCCACCATTCTTTAGACAACCGGTTTAACCTCAACCTCACCACCAGTTACGGCATCAATACCACCGCTTTGAGTAATATTGAACTCTCAGGCGCCTTAAGCCTGGCGCCCAATTCCCCGAACCTATATGATGCCAGCGGAAAACTCAACTGGAGCGAACACGGGATTTCCTTTGCCAACCCCCTGGCCAAAACACTGGAAACCAATAGATTTAAAACCGACCGGTTCAGCTCAAACGCCGTGATCGGCTATCAGCTGCTCAAAAATTTGGAACTCAAAACCACCGCCGGATTTAATTCCATCGCCGTCAACCAGTACAGCAATGTTCCCATCCGTGCCCAGAACCCGGCTACTGCGCCCACCGGACAGGCCAGTTTTGCAGACAACCTGAACCAGACCTGGATCGTAGAGCCGCAAATCAATTATTCGCTCTCGCCCACCCCTGCCGGAAAACTCTCCGTGCTGCTCGGCGCCAGCTGGCAAGGCTCCACCAATACCGGATCTATGGTGCGGGGAACAGGCTATACCAGTGACCTGCTACTGGGCTCGATAGAAGCCGCAGCCACCAAAGTACCCGCCAACACCTTTGGGGAATACCAGTACCAGGCGGTATTTGCCCGGTTAAACTATAACTTAAAAGACCGCTACCTGCTCAACCTCACCGCCAGAAGAGACGGATCTTCCCGATTTGGTTCAGGCAGGCAATTTGCCAACTTCGGCGCAGTTGGTGCCGCCTGGGTATTTTCGCAGGAAAAGTTCCTGAAAGCGATCCCTTTTTTAAGTTTTGGAAAAATCCGCGCCAGTTACGGCATCACCGGAAATGACCAGATCAACAATTACCAGTACCTGGACAGCTATATCGCTACCCTTCCCTATGGCGGCCAAACCGGACTGATCCCCAATAAACTCTTTAACGAAAATTACGGGTGGGAAGAAAACCGTAAAACAGAGGCCGCTATTGAACTCGGCTTTTTCAAAGACCGGATTCGCCTCAATGCCGGATGGTTCAACAATATCTCTTCCAACCAGCTGGTGTCTTACTCCCTGTCCGCGCAAACCGGTTTCCCTTCCATTCTGCAGAACCTGGATGCCAAGATCCAAAACCGGGGACTGGAATTTGATTTAAGCAGCACCAACGTAAAAACAAAAGATTTCAGCTGGTCGACCTCCGCCAATTTAAGCCTTACTAAAAACAAACTACTGGCTTTTCCTGGCCTGGAGCGGTCCAGTTATGCCAGCACCTACGTCATCGGCCAGCCCTTGAGCCTGATCCGGGGATACCATTACACCGGCATTAATCCAGCAACCGGCGCTTACCAGTTTGAAGACAGGAATGGCGATGGGCTTATTAATTCCGCAGATTTTTACAACATCGGAACCAAAGACCCCTCGTTTTACGGCGGAATAGAAAACACCTTCCAGTACAAGTCCATCTCACTGAACATCTTTTTTCAGTTCGTCAGACAAAAGGGAACTGATGTGGTTTTTGGCTCTTATAACCTCATCGGCTCATCGGTCAATGCACCCAAAGCGCTATTAGACCGCTGGACCCCTGAAAATCCAACAGCTAAATACCAGGCCTATTCCCAGTCCAGTTCCGGCCCAGTGAGCCAGGCGAGACTGATGATCCCCACCTCTGATGCGGCCCTGGTGGATGCTTCTTTCATTCGCCTTAAAAACCTCGCGCTTTCTTATCAGCTGCCGAAAGCGCTCATTCAACGGGCCCACCTGAAAACCGCCAGGATCTATATCCAGGGACAGAACCTGCTTACTTTTAGCCCTTACCTGAATCTAGATCCCGAGAGTCAAAACATCAGCGCCTTGCCACCCTTAAAGCTGTTTAGCCTCGGCCTGCAAATCACCTTATAATTCATCCAGAAAAAAGAAAAACATGAAAGCCAAAATAACCCCCTACAATAAAATGCATCACCTCCTGCCGGTGCTGATCCTGCTCAGCTTTTCCGGCTGCAAGAAGTTCGTCGAAATTGACCCGCCCATCAACCAGATCACCAGTGCATCCGCATTTTCTACCGATGCAACCGCGACAGCGGCCATCGTCGGCATCTACAGCAGACTGAGCCAGAGCGGAATCATCAAAGACATCACCCCATACAGCAGCATGTACGCAGATGAGCTCACGAACTATACCGAAGGAAACGCCAGCGAATTCGCCAAAAGCCAGCTTACCCTGGCCAACTCGCCCAGCCTGAACGCGCTATGGTCCGCCGGTTATCAAAACATTTACCCGGCCAACCTCGCCATTGAAAAGCTCAGCCAAAGCGAATCCCTAAGCCCGGCGGTTAAAACCAGTCTCAGCGCAGAAGCTAAATTCCTCAGGGCTTACCTTTACCTGCAACTCAGCAACCTCTTTGGTGATCTTCCCCTGATTGAGCAGACCAATTACACCCAAACCAGCCAGCTGCCCAGCACTTCCCGCGCCCAGTTGCTTCGTTTCATCATCAGCGACCTTCAGGAGGCCGCAACGATACTCCCAGACCGCGTCGATCCCGAAAAGATCCGGGCAAACCGCTGGTCCGCCAAAGCCCTGCTGGCCAGGGCATACCTTTATGACGGTCAATACCAATTGGCTGAAAAGGCGGCTAGTGAAGTGATCGAAAGCAATAAGTACAGCCTGGCGGGTGATCTGAACAAAGTATTCCTGAAAAACAGCACAGAAGCCATCCTGCAGCTTTACCCCACCCAGGCCAATCAAAATACCCTGGACGGGCCGAGCTTTCTCCCGGCTACCGCCACAGAAACACCAAAATACTACCTGACAAATAGTTTGCTGAATGCTTTTGAGGCCGGAGACCTTCGCAAAACTGCCTGGATTTCTTCCAGAACATTCCTGGGACAAACCTATTATTATCCCAGCAAATACAAAGTGATCAATAGCGCGGTACTCACCGAATACCAGACCATCCTGCGCCTGTCCGAGATGTACCTCATCCGCGCAGAAGCCCTGATCCAGCAGGGACAGATTTCAGCGGGCATCAAAGACCTCAATACCATCAGAAAAAGGGCCAGGGCCGGCGCTACCAGCAGCCTGCCCAACCCCCTACCGGATTTAAGCCCGGGTCTTAACCAGACAGAAGCATTACTGGCTGTGGAAAAAGAAAGAAGAATGGAGCTGATGAATGAAATGGGCCACCGCTGGATCGATCTGAAAAGGACCGGACGGGCTGGTGCCGTCTTAGCACTGCTAAAGCCAGCAACGTGGAAAGAATATGCCATCAACTGGCCCCTGCCCGATGAACAATTGCGTTTAAACTCCAGCCTTACCCAAAACGAAGGATACACTAAATAAGTAAAGTTACCCTAAAACATCATTTATGAAAAACAGACCATTCCATATTCTCGCGCTTGCGCTGCTCCTTGGCATCAGCCTCTCGCTATCTGCCCAGCAAAAGCCAGCGCAGTTTCTAAAAATCGGCGATACCCTGCCTGATATCGACATTCAATATACCCAGAATGGGAAACTCCAAAAAATCAACACCCAATCCTTGCGGGGAAAACTCGTGATCCTTGATTTCTGGAACATCTGGTGTTCGGTCTGCATCAGCGCCATGCCGGAGATGGCCAGACTTCAAGACCAGTTTCCTGGTGAGCTCAAAATATTCACCGTCACGGATAATACCCCCCAGCAGATTGCTGATCAGTTCAGGAAAATCGCAGAAAGACAAGGCAAGCAAACCCCTGTCCAGGGCATACCCGTAGCGCTATCCTCGGTTACCAGCGATACCGTTCTGCACCGGCTATTCCCTCACCGGGCCGTTCCCCATCACATCTGGATTAATGGGGAAGGTAAGATCTGCTACATTACCTCCGGCGGCGATACCAACGAAGAAAACATCCGCGATGTATTGAAAAATAAATCACTGAATGTGGTGGAAAAAATCGACACCGGAAAGTTTGATTTCGATGTCCCGCTTTACCAGGAGGGCAAGGGCCGACAACTCAAAAACCTGAAATACTATTCCATGCTCTTTAAGCAGGCCCGGGAATTTAGCAATTCCCGCATCATCTGGCAAAGAGATACGCTTCAGGAGACCTACCGCTTGAGTTGCTATAACTTCACTTTATTTGACCTCTATCAGCAGGCCACAAAGGATACTTACCAGCGGACTTTCTTCTCGCCCAAAAGAATCATGCTGGAAGTGGCCGACACCACGCAATTTTACTGGCCTAAAGATCAGTCCAAAGCCGGAAGATGGGCGCTGGAAAACCTCTATTGTTACGACATGAGGATTCCTTTGAAAGATAGTACAAGCGCTGGAAAAATGATGTTTGAAGATTTAAACCGCTACCTGCCCTACCGGGCAAGAATCGAAAAAAGGAAAAAGAAATGCCTGGCGTTGGTGAGAACCGGGAAGAAAGACCATTTAAAACCTGAAAACAAGACCAGCGGAGCGCTGGCGGGTAAAAACCGAAAGACCTTTAAGATGGAAAATGAGCCCCTAAGCAGCTTAATTTATAACGGTCTTGGCGCCTATGCCGGCCGGAGCCCGCTTCCACTGGTAGATGCTACGAATTTTAAAGGAAAGGTCACCGTTAGCCTCACCGATAAGCTAAATCTTGAGGCGATCAGATATGATTTGCAAAAGGCAGGATTCGATCTCATCGAGCAGACGCTCGACATTGATATGCTGGTTATTACCGACCGTTAAATTCAGGCACGCCTGGATAGGCGTGCCTAAAATGATCAATTCAGCTACGCATTAATTTGCTTTATTGGCAAACACCGTAATGTTAGCTAAATCAGGGTGTGCTGCATCACCCGATTGCGGCTCAGCCAGGATGGCGCAACGAACATTGCCACCACTGCATTCAGTAGGTGCACTGGCGGTTGCCGTGTAAGATTGCGGATCATCCTGATCCGTTCCATCAAAGCGGTACCATTGCGGCACCAAATTAGCATGACCACTTTTTAATGATGAAGCGTAAGTGGCTACGCTTCCGCCTACAGCTGTTACAGCCACAAGCATTCCGAAAATTAACTTTTTCATGTTTATAAATTTTGGTATTGTGTTTTTACGTCATATTTCTTTTTACAGGCCATGACTTTACCTGCTTCCTCGCGAGAATATCTTGTTGATCGCCCTGAGTTTCTTGTCCGCGAGGATTCCGGCGAAACCCAGTAAAATAAAACCAATATTGAAAATGACATGCTGGGGCCAGCTCAGCCCCGAGATCACCCCACCGCAACTGCAGGGCAGTTTACTCTTTACCGCAATATGATAGCTCAGATACAGGGTAAATAAAATCATTAACGAAAGCGAGCACCAGAGCCCGCGGATCCTGCTGGCAGGAAAGATCAGCAGCAAGCCAAATAAAATTTCTGAAAAAATCACTGTTAAAGCGATCAGCTCATGCCATTCCCCGATCACAGGAAGATCGCTGAGTACCTTCAGGAAAGAAGGGTAAGTAATGAGCTTACTAAAGGCGGTATAGAAAAAAAGCAAAATGTGACTATAGACCGCAAAATCAATAACCCGCTCGTGCCAATTGCCTGGTTTATTGCTGCGCGGATGGTTGGAAAGGGTAGTTTGCATATGTTTGATGTTTTAGAAGTAATCCTCAGACCCGGCGTTTATCCTGACTGGCATGTTTTCCACGACCGCCTGTAATTCTGATAGTACGGGTCGCTGGTCCGGATCAGCCTTCAATCCGCGGGCAATGACCTCTGCAAGCGCCTGGTCTTCGGTTTTGGCCAAAACAAAGGCCTTTAGGTACGCATTGTCCTCCATCCGGAATTCCCTGGGTTTGATGCCAGTAAAGCAACTCAGCATTAAGGCTGAGAGTCCATAGATGTCTTCTTTGACCGTGGGGATCTTGCCTAAATTTTGTTCCGGGGAAATAAAACCAGGTGTACCGAATCCAAAAGGAGGCAAAGGATATTGTCTTTGCAGATCAAAGGCCAGTTCCCAGTCGATCAAATACACATCACCCTTTTGATCCAGCAGGAAATTCGCTGTGCTCAAATCCCGGTGCAACAGTCCCCGCAGGTGTACTTGCTCCACCATTGATAGGATCTTGACCATAGCAGCAATCAAGCGAAACCGCTGCTGCCTTTTCAGCATTGACCAATCCTTTCCGCCATACACTTTTTCAATCACTTTGCCCATGGATTGACCTGAAACCCTTTCCAGGACCAGATAGGTGTTGCCATTCTCAGTGAACAGCTCCAGAACCAGGGGAACAGCAATGATGTCTTCCAGGCGATTAAGCAATGCTGCCTGCCATTTCAGTCGATCCCCCATATCCCGCAGCGCAGCATCACAAATCATCAGCGCTTTTCCTTCCTTGATGATGCAGCGTTTTGGACAAAACCACCCCGATAGATACAGTGCTTTAAGCACCTCCCCTTTGGGATCCTTCTTAAGCGAGGAAAGCACCAGGTATTTTCCCGCCAATACCTGCACTTTTGGTTGGTCAGGCTTCAATCCGGTGACTTCGCGATCGATATAGACATGACCGGCCAGCCGGCACTTGCCTGGGACAACAGGGCCCCGAAAGCCTGTGAGCACCGGCCCGATCAGCGAAAGGAAATTATCCAGATCTTTTGGAATTGGAATCATGAGCACTTTTCCGACATGGGCTGCTCCTGCCAAGCCATTCAGGATGGTGATAGCTGATTGCTCATCCTTAACCACGGCAAAACTGATCTGCTCGCTCGCCAGTACCGGAATCAACTGGCTAAGGAAAGCAGGAATCTGACTGACCACTACAGAAAAGTACATCTTATGGGTTTCAGTGGTGATCCTGTCTCCGCAAAGGAGATAATAGCCATCCAGCTCCCAGCTCAGCCCGTGATCTAAAAGGAGTTGGCTGAAATCAACATTGGAAACCGGACGAGATAGGGCTGGACTGGAGTGCGTCATGTTTTTTAGATTAAGCAGTTTTCGGTGTGATTAAACAATAGCTAATTTCGCCATCAGCCAAAGCGCCTGACATCCCAAAAAGTATGCATCTGCACATTTAAAAAACAATTACTTCAATAGGATCATCAAAGCCGCCCCTGATGGATTAACTTCATGCGCACGTTTCGCAGGGTTTGCACCCCGATCAGCAAGTAGGAAGCAATGTCTATATCCAGCAATAATCCACCTGTAAGAAATTCCGGATAATTCTGATAAAAGGACAGAATCACTTTCTCCGCCCGCTCTTTTAGCAGCAGCAGACGAAGCTGTTCAGCTTCCGCATAATCCGCCATAATGATCCTGGCCACCTTTTCTGTTCCATCGAAACGCCGAAAAATCTGCAAGACATCCGCATGGCTCATCAGCAGCAGATAGGTGCCGGCAAGAGCCACCAGTTCCAAATCAGAGGAGGTCTGGCGGGTAAAACTTTTGCTGAGCAGAATACGGCCACTTCCCTGAATCCCCAGCAACTGCCTGTCCCCCATTTCATCAAAGCCATAAATTAGCAGAAAACCGGAATAAACAAAAACCGCATCCCGGACTACCCTCTGGTGATCGTAAAGCACCTCCTTTGCGGCAAAAAAACGGGCACGTACTTTCTCCAGCAGATAAAAATGCAGCGCCTCAGGCTGGATTTTATAGCTACACAGGATAGCAAATAATTTTCTTACAGGTTCGCGGTTATCCTTCATCACTGAAAAGTTAATGTAGAAAGCCAGGACCTGAACTGATCAGCCTTCCCGGCAGACCGATTATCGTCAGCAGCACCGAAACCAAAGAACCGCCTTGGTCAAATGCTCAAACAGCGTGGCCAAACCTGCTGATCTGCCAGAAAAATCCCATACCGGTACGGTTAAAAATGCGCATGCCATGGGCTTTAGTTCCTTCACGAACAACTCATACGGCAGAGGGGGACAATTGGGGTTGCTAATCCAGCAACTTGACAGCTTTCCAAAAGCGCCTTTCTTTGCATAAAAAAAAATATGAAAACTGAACGTTACCTCAGGGCACTCGCCCGGCATCATGAGTTGCCCTTAGGCCTGGCCAGCTACCTCACCGTTGCCCTGCAGGAATTCAAGTATAAAAAAGGCACTTTAGTGAATGCGCAGGAGCTAAACGACCTGTATATCCCCTGTATCGACAGCGGACTTGCCATGCTTTGCTCCAAAACCATCGCGGGCCAGGAAGTAGGTGTACATGAATTCTATGCAAAGGGTGATTTTCTACCGGCCTTACCGCCAGCTGATCCGGCACTGGTTCAACAAGCAAAGCTGTTATTTTTAGAGGATACAACCCTGCTCGCGCTTGAAGAAAAGCATTATACCTTTTTGCCGAAAGTGTTGATCACCATCAGCTTAATCTACCGGAAAATCAGTACGGGCTCGCTTAGCAGGCAAATCAACAAAGAAGCCGTCCTCCAGATCAAAGCGGGAGAAAAAAGATTGGAAGCCTTTTGGCATTGCAGGCCGGAGCTCCGTGGCCGGATCGAGGAAAAATACCTGGACCGCTACCTGAGGCTCAACGATGGAGATTAGCCACTGGCTTACCGCACGACAGCATCCTTGTCATGAACAACGAGCTGAAACCATATCTATGGGCGGTCATCACACAAACAGGGCAACCCAAGTAAATAATCGCCTAAATCATTGAACTATGGGTAAAATGCTGCCCTGTTTTTGCTCTTACCTGAAGTAAACGTATCAAAAAAAATTGAAAATGTCAAGTAATTACCTGACATCTTAAAATAAATAAAATTTGACATTGGACGACTCAAAAGTTATCCATGATCAGTGAGAAAGAAAGAGAAATCCTGAAAAAGTTCGGCGCACACTTAAAGAAACTCAAGGAGGACAGAAATCTATCTTACCGACAACTTTATGCCAATAGCGGCGTCAATACCGGGGAGATTATCAAATACGAAAAAGGAGAAACAGCACCGGATTTTATTACCCTCAAGCGCCTTGCAGTAGGTCTCAAAATCCATCCCTCAGAACTGACAAATTTTGATTACGGAATTGATTTCCAGGCGGGCCTCGACTAAATTAATCCAGTAACGAATCTTGTGTCCCAACAGGCTGTTCTATCGAAACATCACGTTCCACTATTCTGCGAATACAGTCACCCCCTTGCTCAAAAACTTAACCTAACACTATCGAACCCTTTGTTGCTTTTTTGTACCATCTGAACTGCGAAAGCTGTAGGAAGATATTACAGACCATCATAATTTTACTGCAATAACCGGATGGCAGTAAGGTAAGCTAAAAGATCATTCCATTGGCCAGCGAAATCCTCATCAACATTTCATTAGCTTGCTTATTTGATTCATTTGGTCACACCTGAATACCCATCCTTTTACAAATACACCCCTTAAAGGAATATTTCGTAATTTAGGGCTAGCCTAACTCATTGAATCTTATGGAAAAAACTATTCCTTGTCTCATCATTGATGATGAAGCCGGCGCGATCAATACCCTGAACGACTACATCACCGAGCTACCAGGCATCTCGTTAAAAGGAACCTATACCAAGGCCATCACCGCATTAGCAGCATTAATCCGGGAAACCGTCCCGCATTTGGTCTATCTGGATATCGACATGCCAGGTATGTCGGGAATCACGCTGGTGAAGAGTCTGAAAGATTCTCCGCATCACATCATCTTTACCACCTCGCATCCAGATTATGCTATCGAAGCATTTGATTTAAGGGTCAGACACTATCTACTCAAACCATTCGACCTCTCTGAGTTCGCGCAAAAAACCAATGTGGTCATCCAGGAATACTTCCAACCCCACAGGATTGATACGGAAACCGATGAGGCTTTCATGCTTAGAAAAAACCCGGAAACAAAAAGACTCATCAAAGTGCTTAAACGGGACATTATCTATATCCAGGGGGCCAACAACCACATCCATTTTTATACTACAGGTGGTGATTACTCTGTATATATGACCTTTACAGAAATAGAAGAGCGTTTAGCGAACGATCTAAAGTTCTACCGCGTTCAACGCTCGTATATCATCAACTCGGATCAATTGGACGAAGTAGAGGGGAACACCTTATACCTGAAAGGTTATCAGGTGATCATGTCCCCCAACTATAATGCTAGTTTCATGGACTGGTTTAAACAGGTTTATCTGAAAACCCGCCGAAAATAGCTTTCACTTTTTGCCCAAATTACCATCGTGCGTGGTGGTAATGATGGTCAAGGTTGTGGTGGTGGGATCAGTGGTTTGACGATCCCTTTTTGCTGCTGAGCGGAAAACAAACACGGTTTTCCTACTCAATTTTGGAGTATTGATTGCTTTCATTCCGGAAAACTAGCCGTACTGACCGCCCTAAAAGATCGCCCGTGGCCAAGTCCTCAGTTCCCTTGGTGAAAGCCTTAAAAAGAAGGAAAATATGAAAACATTATTTAGAAAATACCGCTGGCATCCCCTGCTATGGGCACTGTTTGCTGCTTATGAAATTATTTCCATCTATACGGTACATGATAAACTGGCTAATTTGGAAAACTATTTAGTTCACTATGCCATCAATATTTCACTGGCCTACACCCTTTCCGGCTGGATTCTTCCATTTAGTTTGGGAGGAGACAGACGGCGGATAATGACATTGGCCATAGCCATACCCTTCGCACTGATGTTATATTTGATGGCAAGCAACTTTGCCGACAGGCTCCTGGGCTATATCAGCGAGGCTGATTTTTTTGCAAGCGCAGGTCTTGATGAAATTTTTATTGCGGCAACAATATGGCGGGGGATTTATTTCATGGGAATAGGCAGTACTGTTTTTCTTTTTCAAAACCGGGTCACCATACTCCAGCAAGCAGCGGAAATGCAGCAAGCTGCATCGAACGCGGAAGTGCAAAAGTCAAAACTCGCGCTGGAACTGGCCAATGCCAGAAATGCCTACCTGCAAGCACAGATCAACCCACATTTTATGTTAAGCAGCCTGAGTTACATTTATGACCATACCAGAAAGTCAGCACCAAGGATTGCGCAGACTGTGCGTTACCTTTCCAAGCTCTTAAGATATGCCCTATCAAGTGAACGCGGACCAGAGAAAATAAATATCAGTGAGGAAATTGAACAGGTGGAAAACCTGCTTAAGATTACCCATATCAAAAAGCATAACTCCTATGTTCGGTTCGACTGCGAGCCCGGCTGCCAAAAAGCACAGATTATCCCATTTGTTTTATTGTCCCTGGTCGAAAATATGCTTAAGCATGGTGATCTGAGTAACGCTACTATCCCGGGCAGCATTTTAGTTTTCAGACAGGAAGAAACCTTAGTCATTGAAACCAAGAACCTGAAAAGTGACGGCATTAATGATACCGGACTGCATACCGGATTATTAAATATTCAGCAGCGTTTGACACATGTCTATGGGAACCATGCCTCCATCAGCTACTTTTCGGAAGGTCAATATTTCCTGACAGTAGTGCGCATTCCCTTTGAAAATTATTCGTCACTTCAAATACCATCTTCCTTTTAAGTGGATAGGAAATTGAATTTCATCTGTTCAGTTCATGTTACTACAATATGCATAATCAAGGCTGTTTGACAGACCTTTGATTTACCGGAAGGGAGCACATGCACTGGATACAATCTCGCAAACTGCAGAAAAACGGTGAATAATTAAAGATCTCTAGAGAGCAACCAAGAAATAGCACATAGGATTGATTTATACATAAAAAAGCTGCCTCATTTAGTAAGACAGCTTCTTAAGGTTTTAATTTATCTACCAGAAACTATGGATGATTAGTTTATAGTTCTCTCATTAGATTCTTTTATTACAAAATCTACAACTAAAGAATCACCCTTTACCAGGTTAAGCGATTTGGTTGATGAAAGCAAATAGCCAATGTAAGAAGCACGTAAAACAAATTTTCCTGGTTTGAGTTCTAATTTGTACTGCCCATCCCGATCGGTTCGTGTCAAAAATGTAGTATCAGTAGATTTTATGGCCACACCTGGTAAAGTTCGATTATTCCTTTCTGTGTCATACACAGTTCCAGTAATAACTACTTTATCGCTTTTGGTTTTAAATAAAGATTGACTATATGTACCTTGACGGTTTATCGAACAGCCAACTAAACCAATGTATATTATTGTTATAAACAAAAATTCTTTTTTCATAATTATTTTATTTAAATATCTAACATCCGGATGGTGTTCCCTTACCTGCCTGAGGTGTTCCAGTTCTATCCGTACCATACTGCTCAGCAACTATAGTATCCAGAATTCTATTTTGATCCGAAACACTAAGGCTCTTATATGCCGGCGTTTGTTCTAATCCTCCCCAGGCCATATCACTGTAGAATTGATTCTTCTCTTCAGGACTGGAGAAACTATAATTATGCATATCACCATATTCTCTCAAACCAGCAGCTATATCATTTTTGAATTCAATCGTCATTTCAATATGCTGCACATCATTTAGAGTTGGGTGTTTTTGTTTTTCCCATTCTACTAACATATCTGGATAACTTAGTTGAGCAAGAGCTGGATTATTTGCAAAATACGATACAAGATAAGCATGTACCGCTTCATGAAGCAAAGTCCTTGCTAATGCTAGATCAGTACCATTTTTATATTTCGCTATATCTATTGTGGTACTGGCCCCCCCGGTGGTTTTGTTTGTAGAACCATTTACATAATCAGGTAAGGTTCCATTTTTTAAATTCCAAGTATATCCTGGCACCTCGCCGGAAAATTTTTGAATCATTGCCACTACCGATCCTTGGCTTTGGTACATAAGTGAACTCAATACTGAGGACGCACAGGGACTTAATTCAGCCAGGTTAATTCTTTGATTGAATTCCTCGGTTGTTGTTCCTGAATCTCCACCACCACCACCAGTGCCTCCGCCGTTGTCTCCAGGGTCTGTAGGTGGGTCCGGAAACCATTGATCCTCACATACAGTAACCTCGCTGGAATCAACTAAACTATAATTACCTCCACAATTTCCTTGTGGCCAATTACAATCGGGGCTATAAATAATATGAACTGTACCCGAATTACAATTAGTTGGTCCATCGGAAGCGAATTTACAGAATTTTAGTTCTGTTCGACATATACTTTCCCAATATGAAATACTCCCTGGTTTAGTGATAGATTGTTTATTCAATGCAAGCATTTTTTTCTTTTGGTAACCTTGACTGACCTTCCCGTCGACGTAATCTAACAAATAACTTTTGCCATTTTCAAAATTTGTTAAGAGCAGATTACCGGTAAAGTTATCGATGGCCAACTCAGATGTTTCTGTATTTGCAGAAGAGATAGACTGATAGTAAAATGCTTTATAAAATTCCTTTTCATTTTTTACCATTAAGTAATTTGCAGATCTAAGCTCACTTATCTTTTTTGGTTTATTATTTTCTGTTACATATGCTACGAGTGGAAAAAACACATAGGAAACTGTATCATTTACAATTTGTGACCTGGGGTGTTCCCAATCTGGTACCCAAGAGTATTTCTGGTTAACATTAGCTATTAGCCTCTGATCAAATTTAAAGCTATAATACTTTTCTTTAATTGCACTAAGCCTTTTCAAATAGTCTGGCGAATTTTTAGATAGGACGGTATTATTTTCATCCACTGGTGCTAACCCTTTATCTTTCTTACAGGATATAACGATAAGTGTTAACATTGACACTAGGAATAAGTAACGCCTCCATTCCGATAATAATAGTTTTTTTTTCATATATATATATATAGATTTAAGGTTAAGTTCAAAGAAGATGGTACCGATGCGTCATATATTTACATAAATAATTAGTATGATGATACAAATTATTCTTCATTTATATTACATGTTTTATATAAATATACATACTTAATTATTATATAAGTAGTGTGCGAAATAAATTGTGATAACTGTCTAAAACAAAATGGGACAAAAAGATGGGTAAACTGTTAATAAAACAAATGATGATGAACGTTCTTAAAAAACGGTGAATTTTTGATAGGTATTCAGATTCGCCTTTAAATTAGTCTCACAAAACGAAGAAATAAAAAAACTACAGAAAAAATGATCAACGGTATTTAGATACTATTTAGCGAGATTCTAGCAATCTTTATGCTCTGTTACATCATAAACTTCTTGATGTCATCAATAAACCGTTGTTGCTGATCCACAAATGGATAATGTGAGCAGTTATCTATAAGATCAAAGCGTTTGTCCCCAATAAGCTGTCGAATGTCGGCCAATTGCTTCCTGGAAAAAATCTGGTCCTGCCTTCCATAGATGCCGAATAGTTTTACCTTCGTTTTCTGAATGCCAATCAATTTTTTTTTGATATCAATATTTACTTGCCTTTCGTTTTTATAGAAAAGCAGTGGGGCTTTGTCATTGCGGATGTTAGTCCTTCCATACTCGCTATTTTGGTAGTGCAATTCTAGCTGCTTAGATTCTGAAGTAGGATAAGGCATATTGAAATAACCATATGTAGAAGCAAGATCGTAGCAGAGTTTGCGATAGTCTGCACTTCTACGGTCTAAGGAGCTGATAAGAGAAATACTCCTCAAGGAAGCGGTATCTTCTTTTGCTCTCGCAAGTTTCGTGATACTCCGCAAAATATGATCATAAGTTTCTTGTTGGGAGAACAATGCGTCAACTAGTATTAGTCGTTCAACTTTTTCTGATCGGGCAGATGCATAAAGTGTGGCAACGATACCGCCAAAACTATGACCAATTATTGAAGTCTTCTCTATTTTATACTTTTCCATGAGCTGGTCAAGATCATTGATGGCCTCGGTAAAAGTAATTGCTGCTGAAGAGTCGATGGATCGTCCTTCGCCTCGGCGATCATAAACAATGACATAGTACCCCTTTTTAGCAATTAATCCTGCGGTTGTGCCTTCAAACAACGTTGCATTGCCTCGTGGTCCTCCATGGATAAAGATTATAGAGGGATTTTTAGGATTTCCATAGGCTTTGGAGTAAATCTCCTGGCACTGAGCCAGGCTGTTTAACAAACTGAAAACAAACAGCAACAAAAAGGGATACCTCATTTTAAATATTGTCTTAATTCGGCTGGAAGATAATATATTTTTTGAATTAGAAGCATTTTCTCATTCAACGGTGATTTCTTGAAATACACTTTGTTTCAATACACAGCTTGATTCGTTTCAAAAAACGAAGGAATGATTCGTTAATCTATTTTCTCTCAGTTGTATTTTAATTAAATGCTAATTACGCCAACGAGGAAAACGATCTACAAAAACTAGGGAACAAAGGAATCAGCCAAGGCTCCATTAGGTCACAATCTAAAATTCGCGAATATCGTTACGAATGCCTAAATCTATAATAGTTACTTTAGTCATACTGATGCCAAAACGTAAAAACTTAAAGGGAATACCTCATAACAAAGAGCTTTTTTGGAACCGAACGTTATTACAACGGAAGCTAATATGGGCGACTAGTTATTAAACGCTACGAAGCACCTTCACTTAGCAGAAGCTTCGTTGGATGTCATGAAAGCCACATTCAGTCCGGAAAATTAAATATACGGCCGTTGATACAGAATGTAGAAGAATTAAAGGAAATTATAAATAAGGAATTAACAGCAAATGGATTTCACAAAGATTTCATAAAAGAAGCTGTTATTGACTTTCAGTTTCCAGATCTTAAAATTAATAATACCAGATTTTATTGCTTCCCATATTTAATCGATACCGATGGCAATAGGTATGAAAGTGGTCGAATTATGGAGGAAGGACTTGAAGCCGAGTTTGATCCATTTGAGGAATCAAATATTTATTGAACGAAAAGCTAGATAGGTATTTTAGTTTAACAAAACTAACCTCCTTAAAACAAAAAAGTCGGAAAAAAAATCTTCCGACCATGACTGTATCAAATACCGCCCTTGTTTATTAATAATATTTCGCCACTGATAATTATACCAATAGATAATAGGTTTATTTATTTGGTATAAAATTTAAAATAATTATTTATGCTATCCATGATAAAGTATTTTACCTTGATGAGGACTTCTACGCCCTCCTTGAGTATCTGTAGATGCAACTTCTGGATGTGCTACTCCATTAGAGTCATATGTATATCTACAAAGGTTACCATCATCTTGGAGTACCCACTTAAAAGTGAGATATGGTGCAGACATTCTAACGTTTGCTTGCCAATATGTATAACCTCCAGCCAAATATAACTCACCATCATAACGAAAATCGGCTCGCAAAATTCCACTCATGCCCTGAGTGTTGGATGCCCAAAGCGCTGAATTTGAATAATTGTTATAGAGAACTAAATTATGATCTGTCTGCATTACTAACTTATATCCTCCGTTGTTAGAGACACAGATTGTAGCTCCTAAATAATAAGGACCGATTGCTTCATTTGTAGGTATTCTGTTTAGGATTGAAAAATTTTCATTTTTTTTAGTTGTGGCATTACAATCTTTGTGGTTTATAACGGTATTCACTGGTTTATTTTTAACATTAAAACCCATAGAGATAAAAGGTAAGAGAATTGCAAAATAGAGTGATTTTTTCATAAAAGTGGTTTAATTCTTGTTTTAAGTGAATTGCAATTTACATATAATTAACGAATCATTTTAATAATACTTTAACAATCTGGAATTAATAGTGAAAAGATTCTTCTTATGATCTTTATGCTAAACTAAAACTGGAGAGTGACCCCAAAAAATTTTCAATTAAATCTTTGGCAACTTCTTGTAAAAAAGGTTTCGTTTGATGATTTTTTGCAGGCAACTTAATTGCTTCTTAATTTAAATGATTTACCTCCGAAATCTGAAAGATTATAACTCAATGCGAAGGTGATAATCCTCATTACCTGATTGTTTCTACTTTCAATAATTGAATTTCCCAATACTCTTTGTGAGATATTATTTCCTTCATTCAGTAAATCATTCACGTTTACGGAGCAAGACAAAACTTTATTTTTCAAAAAGGATTTTCCAAATCCAAGGTTAACTATCAATGGATTTATATTAGCCAGGTTATAACCTTTGTTAATTCTTTTATTAGCGCTGTAATTAAAATTCCAGGATTTAAACAGGTTCCCATTTCCTGATGTACCAAAGTTAAGTGATTGTGTTTTGGTATTCACATTAAAGGGATTATTATCGTCAATATTATTGTTATGGCTTGCGCTGAAATTCCCATTAAACGAAAACCGGAAGTTCTTTAAACGCAAAGATGCAGAGAGATTGCTATTAAAACTTTTGGTACTAAAGAAAGATTGACCTGTATTAAGCAACAGATTATAAGGAGTTTGTTCTGGTACAGAAAATTGGCCAAAGTTTTCATTGTTATTATTGTTAGCACTCACACTATAAGTTATTCCCATATTTGCTGTAAACTTCTTTAAATTTATTGAGCTGCTAATGTTCTGTGAAAAGTTGGTTCCGGTATTAGCCGTTTTATTATTATTTATAATCGCAATTTTTCTCGATGTACCAACAGATCCACTTAAGCTAATCGCGTACTTTCTTTCCTTAAACGGAATATTTAGGTTGTAATTTCCATTAACGCCATAATTTCCATTTACGTTTTCAAAACGTGTTTCTTGTTTGTATGCACCTAATGTATCTGGAATTAAAATGATGTTGTTAATAATTTCGTTTGAAATTGTATTAATTCCAAGGCCACTTTGAAAGGAGATATTCGACTTCTTATCAAAGTAATTAAAGTTGGATGAAAATGAATGATTGAATGACGATTCGAGATTGGGATTGCCGATAATAATATTTTGCAAATTTTGCGTGTTTTTCACAGGCTGCATTTGAAATATTGAAGGATTGCTATTCCTTCCATTATAGCTAAAAGAAACAGATTTTGAAGAACTAATATTTCTATTGTAGTTTATATTGGGTGAAATATTAAAAAAAGTATTTTTATAGGTCGCATTTAATTCAGGGTAGTTATTTCTAACAACATTAGGGCTGATATTAATTCCCATATTCAATCGTGTTTTCTTCCCGCTTTGTTGGTAATTGAGGTTAAGGGACTGATTAAATGTATTGTTCTTTGTAAATATACTTAATGAATCAACCCTGGTGGATGATTGTGTAGCTGGATTAAACACAAAGGTCTGTAAATCATTTTGACTAACATTAGCAGAGCCATTATAATTGAATGATAGGCTTTTTAAGGAAACGGTATCATTTGCCAACAAAAAGCTATAACTGATGCCTAAATTAATGCGTTTGTTGTTCCCTGTATTATACACATTCCGGTTTAATAAAGAGTCTTTTTCCAAACCTCCATCAGGCCTATAATATAACGTATTGGTTATTAGATCTTGTCTTGATCGATTTGAGGAATTAGAAAAAGCAAAGTTACCAGATAGGGTATTCTTCCTGAATTTTTTAGAAATTTCTAAACTTGCATTTAAGTTTGGAGAACTGCTGCTATTAACAGAATTGTTTTTAAAGTCTTGTCTGATAAAGCCCGATTGATTGTTCAATGAGTTTGAAATAGTTTCATTATTGTTGTTGATGAAGCTCCCAGACCCAAAGATATAAATATCCTTATTGGTCCGATTTAAAGTAAGGCCTAGTCTATGACCGCCATTTGAAGCAAAATTCGTGTTTTGGAGCTGACTATTTAATTTGCCCAAATTGTTCACAGTTTCTACTATTTGCGTGGAGCTAGAATTATTATCATTCTTTGTGTAACCATAGCTAGCACCAAATCGCATCGTTTTGTTAATCTTATTGTTAATATTTACGGCTGCGTTTCTACTTTGCGAAAGTCCTGCGCCATTATCTGCTATATTATAGCCTGTATTTACACTAATCTGTTTTGAAGATTTCCAGAAATTTCCATTTAAATTACCTCCAATTTGTTTATTTGTTCCGCCATTTAAATATGCATTTCCGAATTGTCCGTTATCCATTTCTGGCTTGGTTACAATGTTTAGCATTTTTTGAGCATCACCGGTTTTTATTCCGGTAAAGTTTGCCTGATCTCCAAAATCTTCTATTACCTGTATCTTGGCTACAATGCCTGCTGGAAGTTGTGAAATGAAATCTTTAACATTATTGGTAAAGAAATCTTCACCATTTACCCTCAGCTTTGTCATTGATTTTCCCATTGCGCTTACATTATCATTTTCATCAACCTCGATGCCAGGTAGTTGCTTCAATAAATCGGTAACACGGTCATCATCTTGAACATTAAATGCATTAGCATCATATTCAACCGTATCTTGCTTGTATTTTATGGCTATCGGTTTTGCCTTTATAACAACATCATCAAGGTTAATTGCTCCGCCTTTAAGCTGCAGTTTTCCTAAATCTATCTGCTGTGCATCTTTAGGGATTTTGTATTGCATAATTAATGTTCGGTAGCCTATCCCTCCAATATTTATGGTAAACTCCTTGCCGGTTACTTTCGCAAATGAGAATTGACCATTCGCAGTTGTAAACGTGCTTAAAGAATCATTTTCTGAATAAAATTTAACGGTCAAATTCCCTATAGATTTTTTTAGCGAGTCTATGGCCGTGCCTTTCACTTCGCAACTTTGCTGTGCTAAAACCTGCGTGCCATACAGGAGGCATAGTAGCATAATTAAAATCTGACAGTTCTTCAAGGAGGTGCGTTAAATTACTTTTAGATGGGGTGTTTAGATTTAGATGAAGAGTTCGGTAAGTTTAGACCGATTTATAGTGTAAAAGATCAACTTATACTAATTAAACGTTGAAGTTATCTCACAATATAATATATCAATCTCCTATCAAATGGCGATTTTGGATAGGCCAAAGAATTCTACACTATAAGTTTTTTCTTAAAAGACGAACAAAAACGACTCATCGGCAATTAGCCGTGAGCTGTCAAGAAACTAAAAATCATTATCAAGTTTTTTACTCATTTCCCTTTGAACCAAGTTAAAGGTTGCTAACATCTTATCATTTAAAGTCTTTAGGACCCTCATTCTTTGTCGCTTACCATTTTGTCGAGCGTTTGCCAAGGCAGAAACAGGCATGCTTTGCGATTGAAAGTCAGAATATGATCGGTATCGAGAGGTCTGACCATATGTGTATTTTGGTACTTCCATTTTGATTTTATATTTCCCATCCTTTACTATAATAGAAATCAGCGCATTAAAGTAATATTGATCTGTACTCGGATTTGATCCTAATGCACTTAAAGCAGTCATATCACTGATATCATAGAAGTTGTTTATGCTGCAAATACCAGCTTCTGCATCATAATTAGATGTACCCATTTTATTACTGGTAAAAGTTTTTTGAATGGCTATTTTAGCGCGAGAAAACATTTCAGCTTTAGAAATACCTGGTAACTCGACAATGGTCTCAACATACACTTCGTTATCTTTCAGAGGCAAGTAATCTCCTAGTGCAACAGTATCGGCAACTTTGCTGCCATTACGGAACGTGCTCCAAGTAATTGCATCTTGTGCATAGCCACTAAGTCCAAAAGATAGACTAATGATAGATAAGAGAGTTAATTTTCTAAATTTCATAATATATAATTTTAGTAGCGAAGTTATTAATATTATGAGCATTTTAAATCCCTGATACTTCGGAATTGCCTAATAACTTTGAAGCTCACCATTTAAGTGATAACATGCCGCAAAAATGAAGCTTAATTTGGGAGCTGCTCCTGATCAGATTCAAAAGAAACTGGGTGAAGAGTAAAGTCTGTGAACAAATAAAAATCTTAATAAATGATCTTAAATAAATTTTAATTACTCACACTATTGGTACTTTCTAGTCTAACGGGCTGGAGCCAAGTAACAGACTTGCTAAAGTCAAGAATTGAATTCTTTAATAGCTTATTATAATGCACAAGGAAGCATAATCTCCGATCTGCCAATATATAAAAACAAAGCGTTTTCCTTTAGTTTTTCAATTTTCATAAATCAACGAGGAAAAATTGACTCAATAACATTTACAAACAAATCTAAAACTTTAGATAGTTTAATATCTTTCGAAAACATTGAGAAGCGCATACGAACTCAGGAAGATTTGTTTTTAAGTCATAAAAATAGCATAATGGTTGGAATAGCATTAGTTAGAAATCATGAAGACAGGAAAATTGAAAATTTATATGACAACATAGTCAAAGGTTCAAACCCAGAATTAGTAGACTTCGATAACAGTTTTTAGAAAATGTTACCCTTTATACCCGATAACGACCCAAGAAAAATCTACCTATTACCAGCTTTTAGTTTAGTTCAAGTAAGAGGTAAACCATGGTTAAACATACACCATTAGGTAAAAACAAACTATCAACTACTCTAGCCAATTAGTTCATTTTTTTTGATTGATTATCGCTTTTATAGTATTTCATTCGAAATTGGTTTGGAAAAATGCCAAATAAGATTGGTTATCAATTATTTCTAAGTTTAGGTGGGTTAATCAATCAAAAAAATTTCTGCGTAAAACGCCTGAAGAGGCAAGTGAAATTAATTATTTGCTGTTATTTTTTCGGGATAAATGAACATGTGGTTAACTGCTTTCAGGGACTCTTTTGAATTCCTTTGCTTTTATTTTTCAGGATGATTTAGCTTTAAGTCGGGAAATTTAAAGGCTTTCAGTTACCTTAACCCGCCCCTTGATTTTAATGAAAGTGTAGAGTTCCCGGATGATCCGGTCGAGTGGAGGTGATTCCATCAGGTCAGCCCAGCTATAGGTTCCTTTTATGATCTGTTCATAAACATACTGAGAGAGTTTTGATTTATAATCACTTTTTAAAGTTCCGCCAGATTTAGCCTGGATGACAACTTTTTTTCCTTTCTTTTTAACGCCGTTGAAAATAATACCCATTTTGTCTGTGACGTTTGTGATTGGAAATATTGGATTGACACTGATGGGGTCACAACCCAGGTGGTTCAATAGGAAGTCTTTCAGGATTCTATCAGGAATAATGTTTTCAATTTCAGGGAGATCAGTCTGTTCATATCTGAAATTTGGCCTATTGATTTTGCTGTATTTTTCATGTCTTAAGGGATCAAAGTCATTGTCTGCCAATAGAAATACATTGGAGTTGATGAAATATGCCGCGATGTTATCATCCCCTTTCTTATCAAAATCGTAATGGACCAGGTTTTTGCCGCCATATTCCACAAAGCTGTAGTCGTATCCTTCGCTGGGAATGAAATCATCCTGTTCCAGTGTTTTGCAAAAAGCATTCAGGAAAGCCCGGAGGTAGAAACGGTCGGTCACCCCTTCGACCCAGACGCTACAGTTAGTAATGAGTACCGAGGTATTCATCACCCCAAGCAGTTCTAAAGTCTGGTATTCGTTCTGGCTGAAATGTGGGATATTGGAAGCTTTTTCATCCCTTTTTGAAAAAACGAATATTGCAGGGTCACTGCCGGATAAAAAGGATTCAGAAAGGATGTGGTTGGAATGGGTATTGATGAAATAACGCAGGTTTTTGTTTTTCAGGTATTCATTCTGGGTAATTGCCCGGATAAATATGTTCTGAAAACCCGGGTGGAGGTTATTTTCAGGTTCATCAATGCATATCCATTGCAGAGGGGATGCTGTGAAAATGGGGAAGAGCAGGTTAATGATTGCCTGTACGCCTTCACCCAGGTCATGCATGTAAACATTTTCGATTTCGCCCGGTATACTTATTTTTATCCCATCACTTTCATTCCCTTTTTTTCTGTAAGGAATGATGTGGATGTCTTCTGAACCAAAAAAAGTGGTGCCAATGAACTTTTCAAAAGCGTGAAAATTCCGGATGTCTTCGCGGTTACCGTTCCTTGCCAGATCGATTTTCTCATATAGTTTAAGGCCGGTTTCTATCTGCACCCTTATTTCATCACTTTTAAAGTAGTTTTCTCTGATGGTTTCCTGATATATATCAGTTCCGTTTGTTCCGCTAAGTTTTCTGGAGGTACGCAGCGCAGGGATATATAAAGTGTTTTTTGTGTATTTATGAATGATGAGGCTTTCGTAGTGATCTGACCAGGCTTTGATTTTCTCAATACAGCTAATTAATTCAGCGAGATTTATAATTTCATTACCAAGTTCATGATTTGGGAAGTTCCCGACAAGGTACTGGAAGAGGTCATCTTGTGGGTAAGAATTTTTGTGAACAATCTTGTTCCCATGATTGCTGAAATGTTTATAAAGATAAAGCATGGCCCTTGAAAGGATATTAAGGGTTTTTAATTTATAAACTCCAGTGTCAAAATTTGCCTCGTCGAGTGCCGTCTGATACGATTGTGTGATCGACTTGATAAGCTCGGCCAGATTTTCTGCAACTAATGTTTTTCCGTCTGCGCTACTGTTATGTAAGTAGTTTGATATTATTGCAGATTCTTCATTGCTGAGGGAAACAGGATCAAACTGGATGAGGCCAACTCCAAAATCTTTTGAAACTTCCGTCAGTTCATCTATCAATTCCCCCTGCTTTATGGATTTGCTGGTTAATGTCAGCAGCAGATTCAATTATTACCTTGTGTGAAATACGGATAACAGTGCGCATAAACCTGCTTTTACGGGTATTGTTAGCACCAACTATGATGTTGAGGTCTTTTATGCCACCTAAAAAAAGTGACTGGGTGTTCCCGCTGTAAAATTCCTCTACTTTTGGATTGGATTCTGAATGGTTTAAGAGTCTAAGGTTATGCATGCGTAATTGGAAAGTTATTGGGCATAATCTAATGATTATTGATGTAAAGAGAAAATAATTGTCAATCTTGATTTCCTGATACATAAACCAACTATTGTATGATTTCATGAATCTTTTTCCATCTCCTAAATATGTTGGTAAACGAAAAACCATAGTAAATAGGCCTCAATAGATATCAATAGCGGAGCCTCAATACTAAGTAATCCCTAGGACTTTATTATTTCGTCGAGTAGGGTCAGGTGGAATAGTTTATCCAGTAATACGGCTTTTGTCTCACAAAACGAACGCATAGTTTTATTTTTAACACTTAATTTGATAGTTTATGGACTGTTAAATTTTCTGTTATGTATATTTGTTGGTGGTTTCATCTTTTGAACATTTAAAAACCATTTCAATTTAACTTATGATTAACGGTCAAGATAATGAAAGTGAAGAAATCGATTTCGAAGGCGAGCAAACTTTAAGCATTGACGCATTAGAAGATACGGAGAGCAATGAAGAAGATGTTTATCCGTATAAAAACATAAATATTGCTCGGGATACTCTTTCTGCATTTCAACTTTTCAGAAAATACAAAAATGACATAATTAAGCTTGATCCTGAGTTTCAACGGGAGGGTGTATGGAACCAAAAACAAAGATCTGAGCTCATTGAATCTATTATTATAGGAATACCGTTGCCGATACTCTATATTAAAGAAAACAAGGATGGAAATTGGATTTTAATTGATGGTAGACAACGTCTTTCAACTATTTTCGATTTCATGGGCAATCGATTTTCCCTATCTAACTTAAGTATCTTAAAAGAATTCAATGGTAGAAAATTTAGTGAGGAAATAGAGCGGAGTGTTTCACCAGAAAGTAAGCACAAAGAGTTTTTAGACTCAAATATTAGAGGTAAAATCGAAGACGTTAATCTTGTCCTACATATAATTAAAGAACCTACCCCAGAAAGACTTACTTATGATTTATTTGACAGAGTTAACCGCGGAGGTACTCGACTAAATAATCAAGAAATGAGAAATGCTATTTACCAAGGAAGTTCGACAAAATTCTTAAAGGCTCTAAGCAAAATTGATACCTTTAAACTTGTAACTTCAAACATTCCCACAACTAGAATGAAAGATAGGTATTTAGTATTAAGGACAATTTCATTTTATCTTTGGAAGAAAAAAATGAGCAAGGAAAATGGGGCTTTCATAGAATACAGAAGTGATTTGGAAGACTTTTTGTCGAAATCTATGAGATTCTTAAATCAGTACTCTTTTGATATTAGCGCATTGGATAAAGATAATTATTCGATTGACGAAATTGAAGAAAAAATTCTTTCGATAGGTTCACCATATTCAAATTTGTTAAAGTCTTTCGATAAAGCTATGCAGAATGCCTACTACTTGTTCGGAGATGATTGTTTCAGACTCCCCAGGGATGGTAAAATCAGAAGACCAATTAACATGGCCTTATTTGAAGTGTTAGTTTACTTTTTTATAGAATTAGAAAATGAGTTTTATACAAAAGAAGAACAGATAAGACAGGCCTATAAAAATTTGATTGAAAACACGAAATTCAAATCTTCTAATTTAGAAGATGATAATTTTGTAAAAAGCTTAACCTATACTGTCGACAGCAATAAAGCTGTGCAAAGGAGATTTTCACTTGTCGAACAATCCATAAAATTGATAAAGGCGAACTGATGATAAACAAATTAATAGTAGACAATTTTAAATGCTTTGATAAAATAAAAATTGATTTAAAGAATCTAACATTGTTCTGTGGAACGAATTCGTCAGGAAAATCTTCAGCCATCCAATCACTACTTTTGATAGATAATTGCTTGACGACAGATTACTCATTAAATAGTCACTGGCTTAATCTAGGTCATTTTGAAGAGATTAGGAATTTCATTATCCGTAGAGAACGAGTTTATATCGAAATAGTACAGGAAGCAAGCATATGCAAAATTGAGGTAGCTGAAGATGAAATAATCAGTTCAGCCGAAGGGAACTACAAAGTTATTTACTATATATCTGCAAACAGGGTTGGCCCTAAAGATTTTTATCATAAGATAACCTCAAACAAAAATTTTATTGGGGAAAATGCAGAATTTTTGATTGATTATTTCTATAAAAACTCACGAAACATTGTGGTAAATGAAAGAATCGTCGATAATAGTAGCAGTACCCTAGACTTTCATGTAAACTATTGGCTTAATAAAATTCTAAATGTAACAATCGCACTTGACAATATTATTTCAGGCAATATCATAACTGCAAATTATTCATTCAAAGGTAATAAAAATGTTCGCCCCTACCACGTTGGAGCTGGAACCAGTTACATCATTGGTATACTTATCTTATGCTTAAATATTGAAAAAGGAGCCACCGTAATTCTTGAAAATCCAGAAATCCATCTCCACCCTAAAGCGCAATCTGAATTAGCCTCATTTCTAGCATTTATTGCAAAATCTGGAGTGCAGATTATTATTGAAACTCATTCGGATCATATTTTCAACGGAATTAGGAAGGCAGTTTACAGGAAGGAAATCTGTAATGATGATATCAGTATTCAATTTTTCGAAATGAATCAAAACAACCTATCCGATAACATAAACGTTAATTTAAATAGTATGGGGAAAATTTTGGATGTAAGAGACGACTTGTTCGATCAGTTTGACAATGATCTTGACGAATTATTAGGATTGGTATAATATGGAACTTTTACTAAATGAACTCTCATTTCAAAATCAATTTGAATCTTTTGAACATTTTCAAAACACTGCTTTAATTGAACTTTTGCATTTTTTCAATTTGCAAAAAAGCGGTGTCACCACACTATTGAAAAAATCTGATATATATTCAAAAAGAATTTATGATAAAAAATCTTTACATGAAATTTTAATATCAAAAGATAGAGAGGGAAAGTCTGATGAAATTAGAAAATTAAAATCTCAGCTTAGTGCTATAATTAATGATCCATTTTGGGATAGTAATAAGAAATGTGGAGGGCAATATAAATATGAATATTTAGGTAAAGATGTTAATGATAGCTGTTTGGCAGAGGGTTACGAACGAGATTGTCATATTATATCATTAAAACCATCTGATTTCCTAACAGACCAGCTTGAGGTATTTAAAGACAAGAAATTAAAAAACCTTCTTAACTATTATTCTTTTACATCTCTTATTGAAAAACAGTACAATGAGCAAATTATAAAATTTGAACAATATTGTAAGTTTTATTTCAAAGACACTAAACTTGATTTTTCTTTAGTAAATACTGAGAAGAGCTTTGAGTTTTTAGGAACAAAGGCCGATGAAGATGAATTTTTTAACAGTTTCAGGATGTTCCGCGACATGAGTTGGAGTGACATTCTTCAACAGGGTGGCAAGGGAGAAAATAAAGCTGGATTAGCTTATAAGAAATATGAGCATCAAGATTTATTCTCTAGTTATTATCCTAAAAGTCATATCTATAAGTTCAGAACAACACAAAAATATCGTGTATTTGGCTTTAGATCAGAGGATAAATTTTATGTACTTGAATTCGACTTAACTCATAGACTAAGTGATTAAAGGAGATTATCATTTTTGCAAGAAATTATCAATGGATGTTACGTTGCTAATGCGAAAGGACAGATAATTTTAGTAAAATGGAGCTTAACATATTATTCGACACTCAGGATTGGGATGAATTTTTGCTTTACTAAGTAACAAATACTATTTGGTTCCTGACCGAATATATCATCTATATACTTGCTTGAACAAATAACATAACAACGTGTCTCAAAAAACGAATATTTTTACTTGATAATTTTTTATCAACCACTCATTATCAAAAACCCGTAAGACCTATTTGATTAAGGAATGCGTTTCCGATAATTGGTAAAACAGAAACATATAAATTTGGCTGTTTTTAAACGAATTTTTATTATTTCAAACAGTAAAGTTGATCGAATTATCAACTAACCATCGAATAGTGAGAATAATTAAGAAAATGCATCTACAGTTTTTATAAACCAATTCACTATTTATCTTTATAGAATGAAAATTGATGATGGTATTTGAACTAAATAACTACAGCGCATTATTATTATTGCCATTTTCACAAGCTGTTTTGTTTGGTATACTGCTCATTTGTAAAACGGGAGATAGATTCAAGATATCAAATCTACTTTTGGGCATTATACTTTTGCTGATGAGCATCAGGATAGCTTTCTGGATGCTCGGTTTTGCAGGTTGGTACGATTCACATGACGCTTCTACTAGTTTCATGTTCTATTTTCCGTTTAATACAATCTGTTTAATAGGACCGTTGATTTACTTTTATTTTTTATCTGCCACCAATCAGGATTTTAAATTTGAAAAGAAACATGCCTATCATCTCTGGCTACCTATGATCTGGGCCACTATTATTCTTAGTAAATTAGCAATAGATTATATCCTTTATTTTCCATTTCCAAAAACGCCATATACCCAATTCGGGACCAGGGGGCCATTGGCTGAGATTGACAAAACTTTGCTTTTTACCCTGATAAGCTACTGCTCACTTATATATTATTTAATAATAACCTTTAAATCGTTCTATGCGTATAAGCGATATGCAGTTCAGAACCTTTCTTCACTTGAAAACCTGGATTTCATTTGGCTTAGAAATATACTTTTAGCACTTGGGACAGGGCTGGTTTTGATGTTTGTTTATCAAGTGACAAATTGGGTTACGCCTCTCTCTTACAAGACAGACTGGTATAGCTATATGTTTTTAGGGATACTGATCTACTATCTGGGAATCAAAGGCTACATGTTTCAAGGATCAAATAAACCTGCCTTGTATTTTTCTCAAAAAGCAAGCAAGAGCGACCATGATCAGTTAAATGAGCCAAAGGTTCTTCCAGATTTGGCAATACATATGAGGATGCTTACCGAGTTGTTGGATCAGCAAAAGCCGTACTTAATAGCAGATCTCACTTTAGGTCACCTAGCATCCCTGATGATGTTGAATTCCGGTCTTCTATCTAAGGTGATCAATTCGGGGTATGACCTTAACTTCAATGATTTTATAAACGGCTATCGAATTAAAGAAGTTATTTCCAGGATTGATAATCAGCAGCATAAAAAAGTCACACTTCTAGGGATTGCATTGGATAGTGGATTCAATTCAAAGGCGACATTCAACCGTGCGTTCAAAAAACAAACTGGGAAAACACCTTTGGAATATATTAAAAATCGAGAAAGCGCTTAGTGAGTTAGTCTCAAATTATGATTTGCAGCGACGAGTCAAACTATTTGGACAACTTTTGCTTTCATGATGAGAACATGCACACTTGCCCTTTGTTTATTGTGGACCACTTTATTATACAGCCAAGAAAAACAAAATTTCTTACCCGTAGCTCAAATGCATTCGGACTTAGCGATATTAAAGTCTGCACTCATATCACTCCATCCTGGGATTTACCGATACCTGACGAGATCAAAACTGAACCGTTATTTCTCAGAGATTGAAATACAAACTAACAAACCACTCAGCCTCAAAGATTTTTACATAAAACTTTCTCAACTGACTGCCAAACTGAAGTGTGGACATACTTATCTAAATCCATATAACCAACAAAAGACGCTCACAGCCCAACTACAGTCTGGTTTGGTAATTCCACTTCTTTTTAAGGTCGTCGATAAAAAAATAATTGTGACCCACAATTTATCAGAACATGCTCAAATAAAGGCAGGAGACGAGGTAGTCAGCATCAATGGCCTACCAACCACAGAAATTATTGATTCACTGTTGACTGCTAGCCGTTCAGATGGAAAGCATGGGTTAAACAAAAAACTTGATAACGTTGGGATTCCACCTTCTTTAGCTAATAAAGATAGGTATGCATTATTCGATATTTATTTCCCATTATTCTTTGCTGATAATCCATCCGCTGATTATTATGAAATTGGTGTGAAACCCTTTAAGAAGAACCAAGTAATTAGGTATGATTTCCGCATTATTAGTAAACAGATTAGGCAACAGCGGTATCAGGATCGTTATCAAGCAGAATCTATACAGCCAACAGGTACTTTTAGGTTGGTCTCACCTGAATGTGGCTACTTGAAAATTCGAGACTTTACCACTAAGGGATGGGAAAAAAAATATGACTACTATCTTGATAGCATTTTTAATAAATTGAAAACTATAAAAGCAACCCAATTAATTGTAGACATTAGAGACAATGAAGGTGGGGACGATCAGGTACGCAACAAGGTCATTAGCTATTTGATACCTCATCCCGCTTATCATGCAATAAGGCGTTACTATAGGTCCTTGGAAGTTCCGGATAGCTTAACACCATACCTGCAAACTTGGGATCAATCTTTCAAAATGCCCAAACTAGCTTCCGATTATGTGAGAACGAAAACAGGACTGTACTACAAAAAAAGCAATAATTCAATTGAATCTATTATACCGAATCAAAATTACTTTGCTGGTCAGGTATATCTTCTGACAAATGCAACGAACAGTTCAAGCTCTTTTTTTATGGCAGATATTTTACAGGAAAATAAATACGCGAAGTTAGTTGGTGAGGCTACCGGAGGAACCAAACAAGGAATCAATGGAGGGCAATTCTTTTTCTTGTATCTACCATCATCTGGAATCGAAGTAGATATTCCTTTGATCTATCAAGCCCCCATTGAAAGACGAAAAGATGAAGGCATAAAGCCTGATATACCAGTTAAGACCAAGGCAAGTGATATCGCAAAAGGAGTAGATGCACAATTAAATTATATCATAAGGCACCTTCTATTATCAAAAAAAATAGATTAACTTTTAATATAATTCACGAAATATTAATCACTATTACTATTAACGTTAAGTATATACATAAGGACTTAATTCCCAAAAAACGGTGGATTTTTGATAGCGCCAGAAATTTTTATTATTTATTATCAACTCAGAAAAAGAACATGAGCCATTCGCGAGCTGTTGCTGATCAAATAGGAATTGAAACAGGTAAATTAAGTTAGAGAAAACGAAAAATTCAACAATGATCAATAATGACCATTCTGATTTCGACCTAATCCAGATCAATAGTATCTATAATTATCAAACTGTGTCGGTAGATAATTAAATCCTCCAAGACATAAGAAATATTTCCTCAACTATATTCTTATGTGTTGTGAACTATTGAAAAAATTGATCGCTCCCTTGCATCTAAGTTATCCTGCCATTGATTACATTTGATCTCACTTTGCTTATTTCTTTTTGATGACCCATCATCTTTCTGCCCTATCCAATGATGCACTTATTAAAATATTTTTACAATCCAGCGAACCTATTGCTATTTATACCAGTTCTGAGCTAGAAATTGGAATGGTCAATCAATCCATGCTTTCAATATGGGGTAAGGAAGAAACAGTCATCGGAAAAACGTTTGAACAAGCCATTCCAGAGATGAAAGGTCAACCATTCACTTCCATTTTGAAGCAGGTATGGCAATCCGGTGAGCGATATCAGGCTACCGACACAGCGGCCACCCTGGAAGTTGATGGACAACTCGTTACCTCCTATTTTGATTTTATCTATCAGCCCATAAAGGATGAAAACAGTGCGGTATATTGCATATTGCATACAGCGCTGGAGGTAAGCAAGCGTGTTGATGCATGGAAATTGGTAAAAGAAAAAGAGGATAATGAGCAACTCATCAATGAAGAACTTAGTAGAGTCAATGAAGAGTACCAGGCAACCAACGAAGAATTGCTGGAAACCAATGAAATCCTGCAGCAGACCCATAACCATTTGCGCTTCACAGAGCACCGCATGCAGGAGCTTATCCGGACCACGCCCATTGGGCTAACCATTCTCCAGGGAAGTAATATGATTATTGAGACTGCCAATCCCTATATATTGAATATCTGGGGAACTGGCGAGCAGACTGTGATCGGCTCGGCGCTACTGGATGTTTTTCCAACATTGAAAAACCAGCAGTTTTCAAATCAGCTTGACCAGATCTTTACCTCAGCAGAGAAAATTTCGCTTAAAGAGATCATTCACACTTCAGGCAATATAACTGAATCCGAAAAACGTTATCTCAACGTCGATTTTTATCCGCTCCTTAATCGGCAAGGTAAAGTGGATGCGATAATGGCTACCATTTTGGACGTAACGCAGCACGTTGAAAGCAGGTGGGCACTAAAAGAAAGTGAGCAGCTGTTAAAGGAATACAATGAGGAACTAAGCGTACTGAACGAGGAACTGCAAACCACCAATGAAGAACTTGCTGTAGTAAACGAGGAATATACATCTACAAATGAACAGCTTGAGAAATTCAATGAAATCAACAAGAATCTGACCCATCAACTGGCAATAAAAAATATTGATCTGGAAAAATCAAATTCTGCTTTCCAAAGTCTAAACCTGGAATTGAATGATTATAACAGTGGTTTAGAACAGCGAAATACCGATCTGGTAGTACTCAATAATGAAATTTCTGACCTTAACACCAAATTAAGCGATAGTGAGGATGGTTTTCGCAGCCTTATTGCCCAGGCGCCAATAGCCATGATGCTGGTAAAAGGAGATGATTTTTTAGTTGCTATGGCCAATGGCCCCATGCTGGAACTTGTCGGCAGGGATGAATCCATTATTGGAAAGCCTTTATTTGAGCAGATCCCTGAATTGATTGGACAACCGGCAGCACTTAAATTGATTGAAACCTATCAACATGGCAGGGAATGCGCAGAATCTTCTACACGCGTGACTTTGCGAAGAAATGGAAAACTTGAGGAAGGTTATTTTAATTTCAATTATGCGCCTTATATTGAGGGTGGCCAAGTCGCCGGAGTAATAGATATGGCGCTGGAAGTTACCGAACAGGTGCTCACCATCCGAGAACGCGAACAAAGACTGGCTGAAAAAACGATACTAGAAGAAACCCTTCGCAGCAGTGAGCAGCGACTTCAGGGCATCCTGGAAACTATGGCTGAGGGTGTAGGCATAATAGATACCACCGGACAACTGGTTTACGCCAACCCTATGGCCCAGCAGATCCTCGGCCTGTCCCATAGCGAGATCAAGGATCGCACCTACGACGACCCAAAATGGCAAAATCTGCGCCTGGACGGAAGTGACCTTCCTCAAGAAGAGCATCCGATGTCAATCATGATGAGAACCGGAAAGCCAGTTTTTGATCATGAAATCGGAGTACAGCCACCAGAACGTGAGTGTTTTTATATTTCTATAAATGCCGCACCGATATTTAATATAGACGGTGAGCTTACTGGCGGAATAGGCACCTTTATGGATGTCACCACCAGAAGGATGATGAGCCAGGGCAAAGATGATTTCATCAGCATAGCCAGCCATGAGCTTAAAACCCCGGTTACTTCTTTAAAGGCATCGCTTCAGCTATTGGAAAGATCAAATGGACATTTATCAGATGAGCGGCGTGAGAAACTGATAAGGCAGTCTATCAGGAGCCTTGAGTCGCTCTCAAAACTCATCAATGATTTATTAGACACCAGTAGGATGGAAAAAGGGCAGGCGCGACTTGAAAAAAAGATATTTGCCCTCCCCGATCTGCTTGAACACTGCCAGGTGCACTTGGAGCCAGCCACCAGCCAGAAACTTGTTTTCATCTGTGAGAAAGCCATCAGCATTTATGCAGATGAACAGCAGATTGGACAGGTATTAATCAATTTCATTACAAATGCAGTCAAATATGCCCCCCAATCACCGGAAATCATTATTGAGGCTATAACTGTTGGTAATCAAGAAATAAAGGTGACTGTTAGTGACTTCGGACCGGGTATTCCAAAGGAAAAGCTTTCGCATTTGTTTGAACGCTACTACAGAACAGATTATAGCGGACAGCAGTTCTCCGGACTTGGACTTGGCCTTTACATCAGTGCAGAAATTATAAAAAGCCATGGCGGAAAGATTGGCGCAAATAGTGAAATAGGAAAAGGTAGTGAGTTCTGGTTTACACTTCCTTCTGAATCCTAACGGAACTTTCATACAATCAGCATGATTATATGAAAACTAATTTTGAAAGTTAGTGTTCATGAAGATAATATGAGAAGAATTTTTTTATTGGAGGACGATCAGGGCATACGTGAGGTGTTAGAAATTCTTCTTGCTTTGGAAGATTACGAAGTTCAATCCTTTGCAAGCATTGCTGAATTCATGAGCAGGGACTTAAATATTCGTCCTGATCTTTATCTTTTTGATGTGAATCTCCCCGATGGTTCTGGGATAGATGTATGCCGTAGTTTACGCCAGGATAACCAAGATGAAGAAATTCCCGTGGTTATAATGAGTGCTCATGCACACATTGGTGACTTGGAAGGAATATGCGAACCCCAAGATTTTATCAGTAAGCCTTTTGATATTAATTTTCTTCTTTCCAGAATTGAGGCTGCTATCCTTCAATAACAGATTTTATCACTATTAAATTATAATATAAAATATATGTGATTAAAATAAATCAACTGAAACTCAATGATCTTTTAATTTAAGTTAAAAGTGTTTATTAACTTCAGGTCTAAAAATGAAAGGCTCTGCAAAAAAGCTTACACTCCCCTACAGAGTTCAATTTGAACATCTTTACTTATCCTGAAAGATTTATTTATAAAGCACCACCAAATCCATAGGCGCAATAGTTACGGATTTAAGCCCTTTTTTTGAAAAAACTTCCTTATACCTGCTTTCCTCAAATATGGTATTTTTATATTGTATAGGCTTATCTGATCGGTTAACGAGCACCAGTACTTCCTCACTATTGTATTTACAGCTAAAAACGTAGAACCTTTGCAGATCATTTTTTTCAATCGTAGCATAGTCTCCAAGTTGCAAGGATTTATACTTTTTACGCAAGCTCATAAACTTTTGGTACCAGTCAAATAGCACCTTATTGAATTCAACGTGGTCAGCCTCATGCCTGGTCTGGTCCGGATTATGGGTCTCAGGATCGTATTTTTTGCCTTCCCAAATCATGGGCTTGCGGCAGTCAGGATCATTGCCGCCCCAAATTCCTGCCTCATCTCCATAAAAAATCATAGGTGAGCCTAAATATAGCATCTGAAAAGCAGCAATGAGTTTTTGCGTCTGTATCTGACTGGCAGTGGGCTTGCGCGCGTTATAATTCTTGTTATTGCTCTTCTGGCTCCAGCTGAAATAATTTCCCCAATCGCCAAATTTCAAGCCGTCAGGATTTGCAACCGCACTTGCCAGGCGGGTAGCGTCATGGCTGTTCATCAGATTCTGCATATTTAGCGCAACATCATTTCCAAACGCCTCACGCAGTTCTCTCAAACGGGCATCGAACGCAGTTACCGAAGACCCGGTTTTCTCCTGGATAAAAAAATCGTGCATAATAAAAGCAAAATTGTAGTTCATGGTCGCATCAAACTCATCACCCTGTAGGTAGGGCCTTGTTTGATCGATAGGATACACCAACTCTGCCGTCATGTAAGCGGTTGGGTTGATGCTGCGTACCCATTTTCTCCAGTCTTTCCAAAAGGGATGCCCCACATCATATGCCACATCTAGGCGCCATCCATCAATTCCGTCTTTAATGCCCTTATCCATAGGGTTCATCCAGCGTTCAGTGGCATTAAAAATATATTGTTTTGGGCCAGCCACGATACCATGATCATCTTCCTTAAACTCTGGCAATGTCTTAACGCCAAACCATCCGTTATAATCAAAAGTGGTACCCTTGGCGGCATCGTTCCAGCTCTTCACAGAAAACCAACCAGCGTATGGCGAAGCCTGCTGGTTATTTTCCACATCACGGAAGGCAAAACTTTTTACGCCCATGTGGTTAAAAACACCATCAAAAATGATGCGCATATTGCGGGCATGAACCTCTTTAATCAGCCTCAAGGCTAAAAGATCGGCCTTTGTCCATACCCAGGTTTTTACATCGAGTGGATTTTCCTTTTCCATTAAGGCTATATCGCCTTTAGGGTCGGGCCCAAAGGTGGGATCAACGTGGTGGTAACACAGCGCGTCATATTTATGAGAGGATGGAGACCAAAAAACAGGCGTCATGTAAATCGCGTCAACTCCTAAAGACTTGATGTAATCCAGTTTATCAATAACGCCTTTCAAATCCCCGCCATAACGGCGACGTTGCAGGTTGTAGTAAATATCCTTACCATTTCGCTGCTCGTAAGGCTGCAATTCATACCAGTCGCTCGTCCAGGGGTGAATTTGAAAAGGGGATGTGGTATCAAATGGGTAAGCCCCGTCCTGGTCTTCAGCCTTGGGGTCATTTGTAGGATCGCCATTATTGAACCGTTCCGGAAAAATCTGGTACCACACAATCCCCTTGCTCCATTCGGGCGTGAAACGCTTCTGGGCCGAAGAAGTGAGCGAGATTAATAATAGTCCCCCCAGAAAGGATGATCTGAGTATATGCTTCATAAATTATTGGTATATTAAATAATTCACCTGACCGAAGGTAAATTCATCTAAAACGCAATAATAAGGAAAAACAATTGAACAAATAATCATACGCAAATGATGGTCTTTTGGTGACCTATCAAGTTAGCTACCTGCAACCCAGGTTTAAAAATGAAATTTGCTTTACGCGAACTCATTAGCTGTCATGAAGAGCGCCTTTTTCGCAAACTGGCACTGTCTGCCGAGCTAGATAGCTCACTGAGCCTCGGGCCGGATTAAAAATGTGTTCCATTTTAACGCACGCACAGCGTGGTGTATTCCCAAAAAGCAACTTGCTTATCATATATATAATAGGACATTACATATTAATCGAAAGAGGGAACGATCATAACCATGGAGATCATCACAACAACACGGATGTTTACATCAAAATATTCATGATCGTAGACACAATCATTTAAAAGCCCTTCGCAGCAGTGCGTGATAAAAAAGCGTGCTAACAAAGAAGAAGTAGATTGATACAAAAACAATAACTGGTTCTTTCCGCTTGATTTTTAATATTGCTGCTTTTGCACAGATATTCGATATATCTAATAACCCATAGATTACATTAATAAAAACACGGTTTACTGAATTAAAAGCTAATTTACAGCAATTATACTCTGGCAAATTTTACGGATGTATCCACTTCGATAATATGACTATAAGTCATTTAAAAGGGCTATCAATTTTTAGAACAGTCTATTGCTGTCCACGTAATTTCTGATAATGACTTTAAAAGACTGACTGATTTTTCTTACTCATATATCCAAAAATCTGATGATTGAAAATCATAATTACTTATCAAATATTTTACAAAAAAAAGTTTAAATTCTTTTGTAATTTCTACAACTTAGCAAAATATATCTGACAAAGGTGGTCTATTATATAGTAATTTATGAAGTTAGATAATAATACAGGAGAAGTTATCACGTTAGATGAAGCGATAAAATTCACTACCTCGTTTCAAGATAGAAACCCCAGGCAGTTGAAGGCGCATTTTGCAGGCGCAGAAAAAATAAAAATCATTCTACAACAGGAAAATTGTATAGGAATCAGAATATATAATGGATTTGATCCTGATAGGAATGAAGCTAATCTTATTTTGGTTGGTGTAGATAAAGACGGTGAAGACCTAACAAGTGGTGTATTAGTAGAACGCTTAGCTGCTTGCCCTTCTGAGTGCCCTGTAAATAGCAAATTGATAAAACGATAAATTGTATCAAATTTTATTTTACATAACTTTATTTATTGGAGTCATCCCCTTAATTATCATATTGGTTGAAAAAAAAACTTTTTTATCAGCCTCAAAGGGTATTGCTCCATTCCTATATCTCACAGCTTTTGCATCTTTGTATGAATTTGTAGGAACTGTAATGTTGCAAATTAATACCAGTTATTGGTTTCAGATTTATACTTTATTAGAGTTTGCTGCGATCTATTTTTATTATTTTCAATTGCTGGGTAAACACTATAAAAATAGTTTTATAGTATCCGTAATAGTGTGGATTATCTTTTATGGTATTTCTTTTTTATTCTGGGATAAAGATCATAAAGCCCTATCTCTAGCCGTAAACAGCTTTTCAATTTCGCTTTTCGTTTTCTTCTTTTCCTTTTGCTATTTTAAAGATTTGCTCGATGCTACTGATACAGTTTTATGGAAAAAGCCATCATTCTTTTATAACGTTGGTTTCTCGATTTACTATGCCAGCACATTATTGCTTTTCCTCTGTACTTCTCATTTCTTCAAAAACGGTGATTATTACTATTGGTTAGTAAACATCATTGCTACGCTTATTCTAAGATTACTATTAATTGTTGGAATATGGAAAACGAAATAGGCTTAAAATTATTCTTTTGGTTGGGAACAGTGATATTGTTTGCTTCTGTATTGAGTGTGGTAATTATTGTTCTGCTCCATCGCAATAAATTATTCAGGATGAAGAAGGAAGAATCTGAAAAATTACTGAAGATCTCTTTAGCTTCTGAGAAACGGGAACGTAAAAGGATAGCCTCTGATCTTCATGATGGGATTAGTGGTGATTTAAATGCCGTACAGAATTACATTACAATTTTACAGCAGCACAAAAATAATGGCGATACAGCACCATTATTAAAAGAAATAGGAACTATAGTTACCAACACGCTCGAAAATATTCAGGGCATCAGTTACAATTTAATGCCTTCCATGCTAGAGACGCAGGGCTTAATAGCAACCTTAGAGAGTTATTTTTACAGAATTCGAAAATGGAATCATCTCTCCGTTTCTGAATATTATAACATGTCATCAATCGAAATACCAGCAGCCGATTCTTATGAGCTATATCGGATCATTCAAGAGTTGGTTACCAATGTAACCAAACACGGAAATGCAGATCATATATCGCTCTCTATTAATCGAATTAGCGAATCTGTTTTGATTGAACTGACCGACAATGGAAAGCGTTACGATTTTTTCGAGAACTTAAAGAACCCATCAGGTATGGGGTTGAAAAATATCACATCCAGGGTTGCGCAGATCAAAGCCAAACTCAAACAAATACCCGGTGAAACGGGAAATACAATTCAAATTTATTATTATGATACGGATCGCCATAGCAGATGACCATATTTTATTTAGAAAAAGCCTCCATTTATTGATCGGCACTTTTACAGATATGACCGTTGTCTTAGAGGCAGGCAATGGACTAGAACTTATACAAAAACTTGAGACTACTACAGCGGATATCCTTATGCTTGATTTACAGATGCCTGTAATGGATGGATTTGAAACCTCGAGTAAAATAAAGAAGCTATATCCTGACATTAAGATCTTAATTCTTACCCTTATGGATGAGATTGAAAGCATAAGAAAATGCATTACAATGGGTGTAAATGGATATTTCACCAAGAATACTGCTCCGGCAGAACTTGAAAATGCAATTTGGAAACTACAAGACAGCGGCTTTTATTTCGAAAAAAATCTAAGCACTGTCATTAATGAAATCCGGAGTAACAAAAATCTTAAATTTGAACAAAACAAAGAAATTATATTCACAATCAGAGAGCAGGAAATATTAGCACTAACTGCTATGGGAATAAAAGCTAAAGAAATTGCAGAAAAACTCTTCATAAGTACAAAAACCGTTAATGCGCATAAGCAAAATATACAACAAAAGTATGGTTTCGAAACTATGCTCTCTGCTATATTATATGGTATTAGCAACGGGATAATTGAGTTGGATAAACTTGAAAAATAGTTAAAACTCCTATAGCTTGTCATTGTAAGTTACGCTAGTTTTATGAAATAGTTGTGTAGCTACAAATACTATGAAAAACAATAATTATCTCAAATCTTTAATTTTAATAACATGGCACTCTATCCATTCACTCCAGAGGGAGTACAAGCGAAACAAAAAGAATTGTATGCGCTTGACGGCAAAGAATTAACCAATCAGGCGGTCGTTATTTCACGAGATGCAAGAGCTTGGGTACTCAACAATTTCAAACTTACTGATGAACAGGCAGCATATTACAAATCAATCCCTGATGATTTTAATTACTTACTTGGATGGCAACTGGCATCTAATGTAATCGGTAAACAGCCAATTAAATTAGAACCAGTTCCAGCGGACACTTCAAAAGCTAGCAATAGCAAAAAGAAAACTTCTGTTTCTATAAGTGGTAATACAAATTATAACCCACAGACAGGGACTATTACCTATGGTGCAACAGCAACTTTAGGATTCACCTGGTAGAAAACAATTAAAGCCGGATTAATATCCGGCTTTTTGCATTGCCCTAATTTTCGTTATAATCTGATACAGATTAAAGCCTTTTAATTAAAAATAACTTAAAACTATAAGAGCAAGAAATAAGGAACATAAAAAATCATAACATCGAAAGGCAACAACAAATTATTTTTCTAATTCATCTCTCTTACGCAAAAGAAAAAATTTGAGGTTTAATGACACCCGATTCTGATTTCAGAATTTATTATTGAACAAAATGTCAATAGGTATTAGAAAAATTAACGACATCGTTGGTAACATCTCTATTACTTTTTAGCCAAGATTTCTTCAAAAAAAATAATCAACAAAAAAGTAGACATAAGTCCCTTTTTAATTGAGTTCTGAAATTAATTATTAAGCAATTACAATCATCAATCTCTCATCATTAATTAAATTTAAAAACCGCCCAAAAAATCATTGAAATTGTTATCACACTAGTAAATAAAACTGATGCTAATTTATTAAAATTATGCTTTAAGAACACATAAGCACACCCTAAATAAAAGTAGGCAAGTAGTAACATTAGAGATTCCTTAATTTAATTATCCATGATACCCATTAACAATTGCCTCTGCTTCCATGCTTATTTTGAAAAGTTAAGCTTTGATCAACTTTGCTACTTGCAGATGCAGAGGAATACGCAGAAAAAAGTCATATGTTCTTTCTATCCTAACGTTCAATTGTGACCGATTTGATTTTTAATTTGTTTAATTGTGCATTCATTTCAGCCACATTCTACTATCTAAATGACTTCATTCCAACACCCAAATAACTATTTTTCTAATAACATCTATTTTTATGCCCTTTAATGTTTCTAAAGAGCATAAACAGATTAGCGTATCGAGCGTTTTACATACGTCAGGTAAAAACGATAGAAGGTCTATTCCCCATCGATCACATACTGTCAATTGAACGTTTTCGGCTTTTCAGACCACTACCGATGATAAATAAAGCCAGCACGGTCATCACCGCATAACAGGCATATACCATGTACCGCCCTTCAGGATTATCCTGGTTAGAAACAGAAATGGCAAATAATGCCCATATGCCCACGGCTCCAAATTCACGCAGATTCCTGGTATATACCATGATCATATTGACTACCCCCGCTACACAGATCATTACAATTGCCCAGCAGACTTTAGAGATGCCCCAGCCCTCCCATCCTATCTTGGTCAGGTAAGCGGAGATATTGGCTATAAAAGCCACCGTAACCCATCCCGAATACAATGCAAACGGCCAGTATACAAACAGATAGTCCTTCAGCGGATGACTGTCAAGTTCCATCCGGGTATTGATTATAATCTTGACCAGGCAAAAAAGAAGAACACCCATGATCACAACAGAGAGACCAATATAATCATATAACCAGGCCACCACCCAGCAAGAATTCACTATAGAGGAAAGCACGAACCACCAACCGATTTTCAGCAGCACAGCAGACCTGCCGGGATGCTTTTTGCCCATAAGCCCGGTGTACAAAACAAAACCCAATAGACCGAGATAAATAACGCCCCAAATGGAAAATGCAAAGCCAGCAGGCGTAAAATAATTGACATACCGGTCAGAAATTGTTTTCATGCTATTACCATTGAGCAGCCCCGCATTCGACAGGTAGCTCATGGCGACCATTAAGACAAAAGCAAAACCATTAGCAAAGAGCAGATTTTTTCTGGCGTTTTTCATAGAAGGATCAATATCGCATTTGAGGGAATCAAGGTAATGCTTTATCAGCAAAGTGCAATGAGATCTATTTAAAAATGCTCGCTATTTTTTTTTAGAAATCCCAATCTGATCTAAAAACATGGATAAATTTAGACTGCCGCTAATTGACTAGCGCACTAGATATAAGGATGATAAGGAATAAAACTTATAAAAAAAAGACAATGAAGAGATAAATATAAAACCATTGTTCAAAAAGCTGCGCAAACAAAACATCAGTTTTATAGTTTAAATGCTAAAAATCAAAACATGTCAGAGCACAAAACAGCGACCGATATTCAAAAATTCATCGAAAAGTTCGAACCTTCGAAATTCAAAATGCTATCTCGCGGCATTGAAGTACGCGGGATCAAAGACCTGAACAAAAGCATCAATTTCGCAAAGGAAGTGATCGCGAAATTAAAACTTAAACTTGTCATATCACACAGCGCAGAAATGGCAATGTACGGCAGCTTTGAGGTGATCTATCAATAGCATCCACATCCTAAAGTTATTCAAAGCAGTGGCACCGTTCCAGAAAAAAGTTTAGGCAATGCCTGTTAAGAAAGACTCATAAAACCGGTCTAAAGCGACTTGCAGAACTTTTGCCACCCATATAATCGCTTTGCTCCAAATGATCAGCATGGGATGATAACGGACTAAAATGAAAAACCGATACAGTTGTTAAAGCGCCTGTTACTGTCAATGATCGAGTCCAAAAACTTATTAAAAACAGAAAATAACCCCATCACAATAGCCATAAATGGAATTTTATAAAAACAAAAAAAAATCTGCACAACTTATCTTCATCTGTTCAGCCATTCTGCTTGCGCTGACAGCAGTATTTTTGTACAGCATCGGATTATTCACCGGTACCATTGCCACTAAGCTGGCCGGGGTATCCGCTGTTTTAGGCCTCCTTCTGCTCATTGTCATCATCAGAATGCTGATTTCGCTGAACCGTTCAGCTCCAATGCTAGTCCTAAGCCAGGAAGGGATAAGCTCAGCGGTCACTGCAGTGAGCAAGGCTGCAGGCCTGATATACTGGAAAGATATCCAGCACATTTCCCTTACCAAAGTTGGATGGGACACACTTGTGGAACTCACTGTAAGCAGACCTGAACACTATATGCCCGTTATTAAGAAAAAACTTTCCGCTATGGCAGTCAGCGGCATAGAGGATTCAGCCGGGAAGCTGCAAATTTTTCTGACCGCATCAGAGCTGGACATGGACGCAAACAAATTGTTTGAGACCATTCAAGACTACCGAAAAAATAAGTCAATATGATCAGGCCGAAGTCTGATATCCTTACTGATGTTTCCTCACAGCAGGATAGAAAAGTCAATTAATTTATCAAACCTTTACGATACTGATGTGTTATTCACATCATTCCGGAGTGGTTACCGGGATACATGAGTTTGGTTGGTTGATAAGGGATGAGGTAATCCCTTTCTTTTTATCCCCCTACCTATTTGCAATAACAGCATAACTTCCAAATGGGAAAAACCTGCGGCGCAAGTAAAGAAAAAGGACTTGAGCATATAAACATAAAGTTAAAAAGACCTGCAACAGCGAGCGTTGCAGGTCTTTTTGATAGGAGACAGGCGCTGCCTGTTGAGGGCAGAATTTAATTTTAACTCAGGCTAAGAAGGAAGTTCAATAATAAAGGTAGCACCTGAACCTTCGCTACTTTCAATTCTGATCTTTCCTTTGTGAAGTTCAATGATTTCTCTGCACAGGTAAAGTCCAATTCCAAAACCGGCGATCGATCCCATCGTCGGACTTTTTATCCGGTAATAGCGCTCAAAGATCTGTTCCTGGTCCTGCTCACCGATGCCCATCCCGTTGTCCTTTACCCTAATCGAGATTGTTCCCTTCGCACTTATTGAATAGGAGATATTGATGTCGCTACCAATTGGTGAATATTTCACCGCATTGCTGATCAGGTTATGAATGACCTGTGAAATCTTTTCCCTGTCGGCATAAAGGTTGATGCTTTCGGCCTGTTCAAAGACAACCCTGTGCGTATGTACAGTGGAATGAATTTCATCCTCGAGTTCTGAAAATAGTGATTTAAGATCAAAAGCAGATTGATCCAATAGCATTTTACCAGAATCCAGCCGGGAAATATTGAGAAAGCCATCTATCATGGAAGTCATATTGCGTACCTGCCTGAGCGATTTTTCAAGCATGTCCTCCAACTTCTGATCTCCAGAAAGCCTGGCGTTTCGTAGCATAAACTGCAGATAAGCATTTTGCGAAGTAATAGGTGTTTTAAGTTCGTGACTAACCATCGCCATAAAGTCATCTTTCCGCTGCTCATCCTTTTTTTTGCTCGGTGATATCCCGTAGGGTTCCGTTTAAACTTGTCAAATTCTCCTGCCTGTCACGAAATACCTTACCACGGGCTTGTACAAGTCTTCCGTTTGGATCCCTAGGGTGATGGATACGGTATTCAATAAAATAATTTCTGTCAGAGGTATCGCTTAATGACTCACTAATGGCTTCTTCTACCCTAGTCCTATCTTCATCCAAAATACTGGAAAGTGCAATTTTTAAATTAATGGTGTCGGCTTCGGGAAGTCCAAACCATGACTTCAATAATGCATTACCAGAGAAAAGATTTGTTTTGGGCTCATAAAAAAATGTCGCAAGGTCTCCTGCCTCTACAGCCATCAAAAGCATCTGTTGATTTTTCTCATTTGCACGCCTGTCAACTACCTGCAGTGTAATTTCTTCCAAAATAACCAATACCCCGCTGACCAATCCATCAGAAGATAATACGGGTTGATAAATCGAATTGACAATGGCCTTACGCAGGCCATTTTTGTCCTTTAAGTAAACTGAAAATTCGTTATTTGTTCGCTGCTGACCCGTGTTAAATACTTCGTGAAGCCATTTGTTAATGGGCTGACCGATCAGTTCCGGTCGGGCAACCTCATGTGGAAGTCCCTGAACTTCTTTAAGCTCATGCCCCCAGATCTTTAAAATCGCGGGATTAGCGATTTCTATGATATGTTCTGGTCCTTGCAACATGGCGATGCCTACCGGGGCCTGTTCAATGATTGTCCTGATATGCTCACGGCTTTCCCCAAGGAGCTTCAGAGAACTGTTTAACTCATCGTTAGTCGAGCTCAGTTCTTCCATAGTCGCCGCCATCTCCTCCACCATTGATTGTTCTTTTTCTTCCTTTCGCTGTATCCGTTCCAGATATTCCCGTCGTGAACTTACCTTACGTGCGGTATTCAGGATACACCAGGTTTGGCCATCATTGTCCAAAAGCGCCTTATATTCATAGTCATAATATTCAGTGGTCGTTTTTCCGTTTTTGATCACATGAACTGGTGCATCACTTACCGAATAAGTCTGACCTGAACGCCATACCTGCTGGAGCAGGCCGAGAAATGGTTGCCCCTCCAACTCCGGAAGCGCCTGCAACAGCGGCTTTCCGATCACGGTAGGGTTCTTACCCCAGACCTCCAACATTCCCTCGTTTGCGAAACGGATGATCATGCTTTCATCTGTATATATGGCCGTTGCCTCTGGAGAGCATCCAAGTGCCTGGATGATTAACGCTCCACTAAAATCCTCCCGGGATGATTGTTTCTCGATATTCATGGAAGACCAAAGATATGAAAATTGCACCAATGGAGAAGATATGCTGACGCTATGCCACACGCCTGATCATGGGATCTTGTCCGTCAATAGACCAAGGCAGCAAGGAACCGGTCTTGGGCTTTATGTAGCCTCACAGATCGGAAAAGCACATGGAGGAACTTTAAATGTAAGTTCGACTGTGCAGGAAAGGGTAGTTTATTATTTTCAATTTTCATCGTTTAAAATTAATCAAGCTATAACCAGAGTTGTTTTGTGTAATCCTAAATAGCAGAATTGAAAAAAGGATTCCCAGTTTTTCAAGAATCCTTTTCATTAATTTATTTTAGAAAAGAGTTTAAATATTCACCCTCCGAAGTCCATTCTATTTCACCATAATTTTGATTGTCTAGCTTTGGATGTTGCGTAGTGAACATAGAATACATGTATTGTGCCTGTTGCCATTTGGCATACAATTCCTGCTCACCGGAAGGATTTTCTAACCTTTGTTTTTTAATGTTTGCGGCAAATTCGTCCAAGTCCGAGAGCTTTTGCAAGGAAAAATCCTGTCCAGTAATCGCTTTAACGCCTTCTTTCAAAATTCTTGGGCTGATTTGAAAACTGGCAATGTGTAAATCCCTGGGGGTTTCATCATCTAAAGCTGCCAAAGCCGTAAATGCTGCCGTGTTTTCCATCGTGGTGAAATCAAGTTTCCAATTGGCTTTATCCCCCCAATAGGCAACAGATTTATTTTTAAGGTTTAAAATTGGAGTGTTGTATTTCAGAATATCAGCAAAGGCGCCGTTAAAAATGGAGGTGGGCCGAATATCTTTTTCATCGATATAACCTTTAAAAGCTCTCCGAAGATCAAAATTTCTGCTTTCTCCCGGCGTTAATGGCTGATAATCCGTACAAAAATCAGATGGAATAAACCGTTTAACGCCAGCGGTAATAGCACCATCAAGAAGTGCTTTTTGAGTATCGATTATCACCTCGGCAAGTCCGGCGAGCGCAGAAACCACGCAGTCTACTCCTAGGCAGGCTTTAGTAATTTCAGAATCCTTACTAAAATCCACTTCAATCACCATGGCTCCCAGTTGAGAAAGTGATTGTATTTTTTCTGTATCGCTTTCTCTTCTCACCAGTGCAACCACATTGGCGCCCTGGCTGACCAAAGCCTTGCAAATCATTAAACCCAGATGACCTGTAGCCCCTGCTACCAAAATATTTTTTTTCATCCTTTTTTAGTTAAGCTTTTAAAAAACTATAGATAGCCTCAATTACCTGCTCCGGGGTTTCCTCAAACATATAATGACCACCGTTAGAAAGAGCGATTAAATTACTGTTTTGGCTAATGTAAGGCATCGCCATCTGCATAAACTGATAGCTGACATTACTGCCAATGCCTAAAACGGGCATTTGAAGTTGTTGATAAGTTTTTGAATCCTCAATGTCCTGGCCAAATGACTGATACCAAGCGTTGGAAGACCTGATACTCTCTGCATCATTGTAAGCTTCAGCATATATACTTCGCTCCTTTTCAGTCATTTTGGTTTCATCAATCATCACATAATCAAACAGCCAGTCAATGAGAAAACGGAAACGGCCTTCCAAAATCTTTTCAGGCAAACTTTTTACCTGATTAAAACCCATCCACCAAGCATAAGGCATATCGGTATTCATTTTTTCGCCAAAACTTCCAGGCGCAGGTAAAAGCGGCATCTGAAACATGCCCTCGTTAGGGTGCAACCCGTCTGCTACAATCAGTTTTTCCACAACTTCGGGATGATTGAAAGCCAGGCTCATCGCAACCATTCCACCGATATCGTGACCAACAACGGTGACTTTTTTTAAACCCAACGAATTTATTAATTGTTTAATATCTTCCGCCATCGTCTTTTTATCATAACCACCTTGCGGCTTATCAGAAGTCCCCATTCCTCTGATATCTAACACAATAACACGATGCGTTTTAGCAAATTCTGTGGCGATGTTTCGGTAAGAATACCAAGTCTGCGGCCATCCCGGCAGACAGATTATGACTTCTCCGGAACCACCATCTATGTAATGCAGACGAATGCCATTAACCTCTGCGTAATGATTGCTAAATCCGGGAAAATCCTGAATGAGTTGTTCATCTAAAAATTTTTGCTGCGTTGTTCCACTAGATATTGTCATTTGATTTCTTTTTAATTGATTCCATCAAATGTACGGCGATGCATCTCCGGCAAAACTACCAAAAGGTAGAAAATGAGCTACCTGATGTTTTTTCTAATGCGGCTCAATGCGTTGGGCGTAATACCCAATATAGCGGCAAGTTGTTTTACCGGAATTTTTTGTACCAGCTCACTGTTTTTCAGAAATTGTAGATAACGCTCTTCTGCGGTCAGCGTCTGGAAATTCAATAATTGATCTACCATTCTTGCTGTTGTAGCCTCCCAGATCTTGCGCCCGAATTCTTCCCAACTACTTAAGTGGGCATAGAGAAAGTCCATGTCTTTTTTATCGATGACGATCAGCTCAGTCTCCTCGATGGCTTCAATATTGAACCGGGTAGGTTTTTGTGGATGCAGGCTGGATATTTCAGTAAAAAACTCATCTTTTAAACAAACCCACGTAGTATTTTCCTGCTCGCCCGATGCATCGTAAAACCGCAGGCCGCCAGCTATGATGAAGTAATACTGGTTGGCAACCTGTCCGCATTTTAACAAAAGCTTACCCTTTGGAACCACTTTTTGCCTGCATTTTGATTGGACGAGTTGCAAGTCCCGTTCATCAATTGCCACTACACTTTTTACAAATCTAACAAACTGATCAATGCCCATTTATTTAATTTATTCGGCTGTAAAACCAACTCCGAGCCGCACAAATTTAATTAAAGTAAAATAGAAGCAATCCATTCCAGAACAATAAGTTCTCTTTAAAAACCAGATATTTCTCCATCGCCCTATCAATACACCAATCGGCTTAGAAGCTATGGCCTTTCAGACCAGATGATATATGGCACCTTTAATCTTGGGGTGGGGATTGCCTAAGCAGCGTTTGATTTCCCATCTAAAAAATGTAATGTGGTGTGGCATTTCCTTCTTGAGAACCGCTCCAGGCTTCCAGCGGATTGAAATTATCAACAAACTTCCATCTTTGGTCTTTGGCCTGTTGAATCCGGGATCTGTGTATCGAAAGATCCTTCAGCCAGTTTTCATCTTATTTGAGGATTCATGACCACAATTAGACGATAAAAGACGCACTGAGGTTGATGGCCTCGGTGATCCGGTCGATCTTTTCCTCACTCACTCGTTCATCTGTGTATTTCTTGACAGCATAACGGCTGCTGGTTAATTTTTCAAAAGCCAAAGTCTAGCACTTAACCTAATGTCTTGATTTTTAGTTTTGCAATCAGGTCATGGAAATAACCTGGAGACCATATCTCCAGTACTTTTGGATCCTTTATAAATCTGGAGATATCAGCTTTGACAAAGTCCATCTTGACACTTTCGATCTTTTCGCCCAATAATTTCCTGAACTCCTCTTCGCTGATGGTATCTTTTTTCCAGTCACCGCTATCGGTCGCCCTTAGCCAAAAATGGTCAAGGTTGAGGGAATATCCTTTTTTAATGTACCATTCCATATCATACCAATCCCGTCCTTTTACATTCGTGCCCCACTTGCGAAAAAGCAGCGCATGCATCTTGCCGGCAAAAAGGTCGGGGAGCGACAGGCATTTCACATAAAACGAAAAAGGCTTGAGCAATAACTTTTCCTCCGTAGAAAACCCCAATGGCGGTTCTTTATCCACCTCTATCTTGATCTTGATACTGGCTACTTCCTTAAGTCCGTTCTGCGGGATGACATCCTCCAACACAAGTTCCTTCCAAATGGTTTCGGATTTTAAAAAGGCTGAGTTGATGTTGCTCTTTACTGACTTCTGTTTTTCCGAAATCGATACGCGCATTCCCAGGGCAGCAAACTCATTTATGATAGCATCCTGATATTTTTCCAGCGAAAAATCCGGATCAACGGTAAGCAATGAAAAATCCAGATCCTCTGAAAATCGGTCCAGCCCATAGAATATTCTGAGCGCAGTTCCGCCATAAAATGCCGCCTTTTCAAAAAAACCGGCACGGTTAAGTCCTGCCAGTGTGATCTCCTGCATGATTTCCCTCAATGCATCTTTAGCTTCTTCCCTATTTGCGGGATGATAGTTTTCAAGCCATTCCTTTATCATATTTTTTCGATCATTTTGATTAACATTTCCAGGCTTTCCCTTTTGGGCGCATTTTCCAGCCAGCTTAATATCGCATCTAGATCAAACTTAGCAAGATCTTCTTCCTCCATTCGCAGGTTTCCAAAAACATAATCTCTTGCAGAAGACTGGCTTCTTAAGGTTATGCCTGCTGTTGTCGCTATTTTATCGCATAATGCCTTTTCCGGGATTGCCATGATGGCTTGCTGATCTTTAGAGAGGCTTATGGTAGCAAGACCAAATGCATAATAAGGCAGTGGCAGGTTGGTATAGGTATATCGTCCTATGCTGGTTTGAAATTTTCTCGATGCTTTTGTGGTCATTGAAGTGACCGCGAAAACCTTTTCCGGAATCAGTCCATAATGGGCGAGTGCACTTTCCATGGAGAGATAGCTTGGTCCAAGTATGTGATTGGCAAGTAATGCATTTTCAGGTCGTTCAGCGCCAAGCGATTTACCAGCTATATAAAGTCCCTTTTTGACCGGTTCGATCAGACCAGCTGATTTTAAAGACAGTATCTTATCATTTGGCCGTTTATAGTCTTGCAAAAGGCCAGTTAGTAGCTGATGGGTCAGCGGCTGATTAGATAACGTTTTTAGTGCTGTCTGAATATCCATTGTAAAATATCAATAAGATAAACGGTTTATTTTCGTTTATCTTGTCTCAAAAATACATAAACTATTTAAATATGCAAAATATCAACAAGATAAACGACTTATAATCGTTTATCTTATATTATTTCAACAGAAAAACTGCATTAAAAGATAGAAGCACTTGCCAAAATAGACAGGGCAGGAAAAGTTTCTTTTAGTAGTAGTAGCTATGAAGCTTATTTGAAAGCATCAGACCATCCCCGACAATGGCAACCCCTTTGCTTTCTCTGTACATAAATATTAATAAGGTCAGCCTGGTCATCTACAGAAACCTCTTTAAAGGGGGCAATCGAAAATGCTTGTGTTATCCATTAGAAAAAAACATATAAAAGGTTAGCTGATCATAAAGTCTAAGACCATTAAATAGAAATGTGCCAGCTATTTTTTTTAAGGTTCAATATTTGGCATAACAAATTAAGTCACTTATATCAACGAAAAATATGTTCTACCTACTGTTAATAGATCAGCATCTCCATTAATTAGACCTTCCAACATATATTTTTTCATCACGTAGGGGTAAGTATGACCTTTGTTGTCCCATTTTAAATGAACAATAAGATGAAAACAACAATCAAAAACATTTCAAACATTAAAACCTACCTCACCAGAACCTCAGGTTATATCGCATTATGCCTGGCGCTAATAGTCGTTACGACTCCTAAAGGTTTTGCACAGAAAAAAACAAAGACACGCGTAAATATTGGTTTAATGTATCCTCTCAGTATAAATGGAAGGCATGCCGGGCTTGATACCAATGTATTTTCCTTCAGTGCGCTGGTAGGCGTTTCAGCAGCAGAAAAAGGCCTTTCCTTTGCAGGCATATCCAACATTATCCACAAAAGTGCATGTGGTGTTCAATTCGCAGGATTTTCCAATCATATTGGTGGTAAAGCAAAGGGCACGCAGTTTGCTGGCTTCATCAATACTTATGGTTCTGATAGCAGATCAGCTATAGCAGGTTTCTCCAATATAGCCAAAGGTAATAGCGGACTACAACTTGCAGGCTTTTTGAACTTAACGTCTCATAAGGTATCCGCGCTTCAAGCCTCAGGTTTTCTAAATAAGGCGGCGGATGTAAAAGGCGCACAAATTGCTGGTTTTATTAATATTGCCAAAAAAGTTAAAGGCATTCAGCTGGCAGGTCTTATTAATGTGGCTGATAGCAGCGACTACCCGATCGGAATTATTAACATCGTAAAAAATGGAGAAAAAAGTATTGCATTAACCACCAATCAGAATTTAACTGCCATGGCCACTTTCCGCTCGGGCGGAAAAATATTGTACGGCATTATTGGAGCGGGATATAATTTTATAAACAAAGACGCGATATATGCCCTTGAAGCAGGTTTAGGTGCAAATTCTTTTCAGTCCCGTCATTTCAGACTACGTACCGAGCTGACGGCAAGTTCCTTACAGAATTTTAAAAAAGGCAACTATTTTAAATCCACCCTGCAATTTTATCCTGCGTGGAGAGCGGGTAAACATCTGGAACTATTCGCTGGTCCGTCCTTTAACTTCATCTCGACCAATACTACGGAAGGCAAAACCTTACAGAAACACTATATAAAGGAATGGGATGAGCATAACGGTACCCTATATGGCATGTTCTTTGGGTATACAGGCGGGTTAGCCGTTAATTTCTAAAAAATTAAATACCCTTCTCTAGTCCTTCTATTATTATATTTGAAAAATTTTAGCGCAGTGAAATTAACGCCGGAAGCTCCCCCGAGCAAGCATGTGTACGATAATGATACCTCATTTGAGCATTTATTTAAAACGCATTATCATGCATTGCACGCCTATGCCCAGGTGATGTTGAAAGACGAAGATCTAGCGGAAGAAATTGTTCAGGGTATGTTTTTAAAATTTTGGGAGAAAAGGCAAAATCTCCAGATACAGTCGATAAAAGCCTACCTCTACAAGTGCGTGTACAATGACAGCCTCAACTACCTTAAGCAGGAGAAAACCAAGATCAAATACCAGGAATTCACCCTACATACTATGAATACTGAACACGAATCCGCAGCGGCAAAAATAGAACTCACAGAATTGCAAAAGCGCTTAAGAGAAGCGCTTTTGCAATTACCAGAGCAATGCCGGACCATATTCCAAATGAGCAGGTTCGAAGAGTTAAAATACCGCGAGATTGCAGAACGCCTGGGGCTATCGATTAAAACTGTAGAAAACCAGATGGGAAAAGCCTTAAAAATAATGAGGTTGAGACTGGCTGATTTCTTGATTTTATGCGTAATCGGGTTATGGTATTTCAAAGTAGTATAAATTAATCAATAAGAAGCATGGACGATGAATTATTAGCTAAATTTCTGCTGAAAGAAAGCAGTGAGGATGAAGATAAACAAGTCAGGGATTGGCTTGATGCTGCCGAAGCCAATCAGCAACATTTTGATCAGATCAAAACCATATGGCAGTTAAGCCATACACTAAAAAACCAAAACAAAAGGGATGAGCAGCAGGCATGGGAAAGCTTTAAAGAAAGAAGAGAAGATATACAGACCAAAGAACAAAAAAACCGAAAACTGCGGACAATTTGGTTAAGGGCAGCGGCCATACTTGTAGTGGCTATTGGTGGCTGGCTATTGTACAATGTACACCGCCCAGGGCATGATATTGAATTAACGGCACTAAACAGGGTGCGCAATGCGCATTTACCCGACGGATCTGTACTTACCCTGAATAAACATAGTAAAATTTCCTACGCCTCTGATTTTAAGGATAACAGGACACTTAAAATGGATCAGGGCGATGTATTTTTTGAAGTGGCCAAAGATAAATCCCACCCCTTTGTCATCCATATAGACCAGATGCTGGTAGAGGTGGTAGGTACCTCTTTCCACATCAGGCATGCTAAAAATAACATCGAATTAAATGTAGAAACAGGTATCGTGAGGGTACGACATGGAAGTGAAGAAATCAAACTTTACCAGGGTGATAGGATGTCATTTTCAGCTGGTATGCACAAATTAACCAAGGAGAAAAGCACCGACCAGCTTTACAACTATTTCCGAACGCAAGTATTTCAGGCAAACAATATTTCATTGAGCAGACTTGTGCGTGCCTTGAATGAGGCTTATTATACGCATATCATTCTTGATGAAAGGGTGAAGCACCTGGCCATCAGCACCACTTTGAAGTTCGGCGATGTGAATGAAAATTTACGTGTGATCTGTGAAACCTTAGATTTAAAATTAGCTCGTCAGGGTAACCAAATGATACTGGCCTTAAAAGGTTAATGAAAACTATATTAATTACCCTACTTCTCTTCCTATCATTTTTTTGCCACGCACAGCACACTAAAGTAACCAGCCAGCGAAATTTATCAAAAACCGTAACCTTAAACGTAAAAAATGAGCGCATCAGCGATATTTTACAAACGATAGGCAAAGCCGGTTCTTTTTATTTTTCATATGACGGAATGCTGTTCAGCCAGGATAAACTGGTAGACCTTAATATTAAAGGTGTTCAGGTGAGGCACGTTTTGGATCAGCTCTTCAATGGACAGGTTGAATATATTGAAGATGCAAATTATATCATTCTTCGTCACGCCCGGAACCGTCTCACTATTCAGCAAACCCTGATTGAAAACAATGAACAGGAATACATGGTCAGCGGTTTCGTGGTTGATACACAGACCGGAAATAGGCTTAAACAAGCCAGTGTCTATGAAAAGCAGCTGCTTCAATCTACCCTTACAGATGAAAATGGTTATTTTAAAATCCGCTTTAAGGGCAGGCAAACAGGGGTAATCTTAACCGCCAGTAAAGAAAACTACCATGACAGCACACTTGTTTTCCTTGCAGACGTCAATATCCAGCCTGCAAAATACCAGGATCGTAATAGTAATGGCAATACTATTTTCTCCAATGCTTTTAGTGGCAACGGCATCTGGCGCTTTTTACTGTCTTCCCGGCAGCGGATTCAAGACCTGAATATTTCCAGTTTTTTTGCACAAACCCCTTTTCAGGCATCCTTAACACCCGGCTTAAGTTCACATGGCAGTATGAGCGCCAATATTATTAATAAGGTGTCATTAAATGTTATGGGCGGCTACACAGGTGGAACGAATGGTATTGAGATTGCAGGACTGTTTAATCTAACTAAAGGTGACATCAAAAAAGTTCAGTTTGCCGGCTTATTTAACATCGTAGGCGGATCAGTAAAGGCTATCCAGATAGCAGGAGTCTATAATAATGTTAAGCGTAATACTGCAGGCATACAGGTCGGCGGTATTTTAAATAAGGCAGATGGAAATGCCTGTGGCATACAACTGGGCGGACTCTCCAATATCACCAGGGAGAAGGTTCAGGGCTTTCAGGTAGCCGGAATGGTCAATAAGGCTAAAGCAGTTTCAGGTGTTCAACTGGGAGGCTTGTTCAATAAAGTCGCTGACCGGTTGGAGGGAATACAGTTCGCTGGATTGATCAATTATGCACGGCGAATGGACGGCTTACAAATCAGCGTACTTAACATGGCTGATTCAGTTTCTGGAGTAGGCATTGGCCTAGTTAACCTCTACAAAAACGGCTTCCAGAAGCTAAACCTATATTCCAATGAACTGGTCAATACCAATATCGCTTATAAGACAGGGACAGCGAAGTTGTATTCCTTACTTATAGTGGGTAAAAACTTTTCTGATACCACATCATTATTGACTTTTGGACTGGGCTTCGGTCATGAATTTATATTGAACAAAAATATTAATATTGCTGCAGAAGGATCCATACAATCCTTATCGCCAGACAGATTTAAAACAGCTGATATACTTTACCGTATGCAAGCCCTTGTTCAGGTCAAAGTGTTATCCAGGGTTGAAGTTTTTGCAGGACCGGCTTATAAGTATATAACAGCATTATCAGATGTTGCATCCATTCATAATTACCGGAAGTCATTTTTCAGAAGAAGAGATGATAGTACCAATCACGCTTCCGCAAGCGGGCTTGGATGGAACTTTGGTGTTTCCCTTTTGTTATAGTGATGACAATGTTTCATTTAATCTTATTTCATTGAGTTGCTATCAAAAAACAGTCAATTTTTAACGATCACAGCAAATGGCCCGGTCTCAGGGCAGCCTACATTAGATTTAAGGTCAACATTCTTTCCTTTTTAAAAAATAGTAAACGAAAAAACCATAAGACTCTTAAATTTGTATTCTTGCATACCAATACAGAAAGCGGAAATAACCTGGAGAAATGGAATGGACCAAACAGCAAAAAGATATTATACACTCCAGTGGGGATATCAAAATAAACGCCGTAGCCGGTTCCGGAAAAACAACTACCATCATAGGATACGCCAAAGCGAGACCATCCGATAGCCGGATATTATATCTGGCCTTCAACAAAGCTGTAAAAATCGAAGCGGCACAGAAATTCAGTGAAAAAGGATTGCAAAACGTTACCGTAGAAACTGCCCATTCCTTAGCCTTCGCTCATGTGGTAAGGAGAAGCAAATACCAGGTCAGGAAACAGGATTATACCACAAACGACGTGGTGAACCTCTTGCAATTGAAGGGCAACGGCGAGAAACACAGCGAACTGCTCATCGCCAGCCACATCCTGAAACTCATCTCCTATTTCTGCAATAGCGATCAATTGAAGGTACAAAGCCTGGATTATCTAAATTTGTTGCCGGACGAAGAATCCAAGACTTTCGTCAGCGAGGTTTACGGTTACATTGTTACCCAGGCGCGCATCCTTCTGGGAAAAATGGATAAAGCAGAAATCGACATCACCCATGATTTTTACCTGAAAAAGTTCCAGCTACAGCAGCCACAGCTCCCGTTTGATTATATCCTATTTGATGAAGCCCAGGATGCCTCCCCTGCCATGCTGGATATCTTTTTAAAGCAAAAGGCCACCAAGGTGATTGTTGGTGATCAACATCAGCAAATTTACGGCTGGCGCCATGCGGTGAACTCCCTTGAAAAAGCAAATTTTAAAACCTATCAACTCTCCACCAGTTTCCGCTTTGGGCAAGACATCGCCAACCTGGCCATGGAGACCCTTCGACTAAAAAATATCCTGCAGCCCCATCGTCCCATGACCATATTGGGTAAAGGCAGCGAACGAAAAATCAAGACCAATGCCGTCATCGCAAGGACCAATCTTGGTCTGCTGATTAAAGCCATTGAATATGTCACCGAGCGAAAGAAAATTAAACATATCTATTTCGAAGGCAATATCAATTCCTACACCTATGCTGATGAAGGCGCCTCACTGTATGATATCCTAAGCTTATCTAATGCCAATCAGGCGCAGATCAGAGATCCGCTCATCCGATCCATGCAGGATCTGGAGGAGCTGGAAACCTATGTCGAGCAGACCGAAGACAAACAGTTATCCATGATGATCGAACTGGTCCGACAGTATGGCAACGCCATTCCCGGCATGATCAAATCCATCAAAGAAAAGCATGTGGAACATCATGAAAGAGCAAAAGCTGAGATCATTTTCTCGACCGTTCACCGCTGTAAAGGAATGGAATATGATGCGGTGCTACTGGCTGATGATTTCGTAACAGAAGAAAAACTGAGAAGAGTACGGGAAGATAAAAATGCGGAGCAGGAACATTTCAACCGAATGAACGAAGAAATCAATTTATTGTACGTCGCCATCACCCGCGCCAGAATGGGCATTTACCTGCCCGAGACACTTGTGCCCAAACATTTCCCAGCCTCCCCTCACATTTACCTGATCGCCCCACCCAAGGATTCAAAAAACACCAACGGCTCATCCAAGAGCTACCCAAAAAATCAGAAAATAAAAACCGTGGACAGCAGAAAGGACAATACTGCGGCTAACCAATCCTGGACAGTCGAACTAGATAACGAACTCACTGTCATGTACGCTGACGGGTACAGCCCGGCTGATCTCAGCATGCACTTTGGACGATCCAGAACTGCCATTAGCATGAGAATCAAAAAATTGAGGCTGGAAGATCTATATTATTAAGTCAAGTTCAATAAAAATAGCCAGGCACCTAAACGTTTTGTTAACTAACATCCAACTATACCAATAAGAATTTCCTTACCAAAAAGACGAGCGTCATAACGATTCGTCAAAACAAGGGAATGATAGATTCCGGGTTAGGCAGTCCGATTACCTTAGGATATTACTTATCGTTCCGCATTGTAGATGTCGTGTAGAAAATCCCCATCTGAATTATTTAGCATAGTCTCCATTCCCAGACGATCATTCACATAAATTAACTTCAAATGTCCGCTATCCCCACCATAAGCATTAAGCGAACTTACACCATCAAGGAGACATAAAAAACCAAAAACGCTGATATTAGCAGCGTTGAGAATAATTTCTTTTAGAACTGATTTTTGGTCATCTTCCAGCGCCTTATAGAAATTCGACATTCTCAAAAGGCTTTCCGAAGGCTGTCTCCCAGGAGGATTTTTATATGTCTCAATCAAACCTTCGACACCAGACTCCACTACATTTTGTTTTACAACCGCTACAAACTGTTCCTGATTCATATCTATTTTTAGCAACCATTAATTCACTAAAGATAAAAATTTTTCAATCCAGCAGTCGCGAAACAATAACGTTTTCGTTGCATACCTATGTTATCTTGCGTATGTAACTCATGATTTCCGTCCTATTATCGGCAAATAATAGACTTAACATATACCACAACCCAATCAACATAGCGAAAGAACTTTGCCCGCTCCTGTAATTTGATTTATCGGGATGTTGATATTTATTTTGCCTGGCCATCGCATTTCCGCCTAACTTTGCGTTTGAATACAAAAATGATCTTTAGTTAGCGCAACTCCTTAGACATTTTGAAAAACAATGAAACTTAGAAACATCCTTATCTATTCAGGATTTATTGGCATCCTGTCGCTATCTGCCTGTTCCAAAAAAACGAGCATTACAGAAGACCAAACCGAACCAATCAAACCACCTGTGGCCTATGCGATTACCGAAACTTTTGAATCAGGAACCAAAGGCGCCTATGCTTTGGACAGTGTGCAGCTATTAAGTGGAAAATGGACATTCAGCGATGGCCTGATCGGGAATCTTGCTGCCGATGCCAAAATCGGCGCAAAATCCGTCCGGCTACGTGCCGGATATCTATCCATGAACTTTGATGTAGCCGGCGTCAAAATGTTATATGTTTCACATGCAAAATATGGCACTGATGCCAATTCGACCTGGCAGCTTCTCGCCTCTACCGATGGTGGTAAAACCTACACACAGCTCGGCCCGGAAATGACCGAATCGGGCACCACCCTGGTAACCGACTCCTTCAAGGTTAATACGACCGGCAAGATCCGCTTCCAGATTAAAAAAGCAGGGACGACCCGAATTAACCTTGACGATATCACCTTTAAAGGATCAGGCGATCCCGGCATTACCGTTGGCGTACCAGATACAGATCCGGCAGATACCGGGGGGAGTACCACACCAACCGCAGGAAGAGGCACACCGGAGGCAGGACCAGATGCACCACCAGCAAATGGCGACAATTCAAACCTGCTCTTTGGCAACCCCTCTGGTGCCGTCGCCGCGATTGTTTCTCCTGAAAATTACCTGATTGATCAGAAATATTATCAGGAGAGCTATAGCATGAGCCGCGGTACACCAAACTGGGTAAGCTGGCATTTGGACCCCAGTAATTTCGACGGGACCGCAAGCAGGAAAGATGATTTCGCCTCGTTCACAGATTTACCTACCAATTGGTACCAAGTGCAAAGCAGCAGCTATTCCGGTTCAGGCTTTGACAGAGGACATAACTGTCCAAGTGGCGACCGTACCAGCTCAAGCACGGCGAACTCCGCAACATTTCTGATGACAAACATGATCCCGCAAGCACCAAACAACAACCAGAAAACCTGGGAATCCTTTGAAAGCTACCTCCGTTCACAGGCATTGAATGGGTATGAGGTTTATGTGATTATGGGGAGCTACGGGACCGGGGGTATTGGTTCGGCCAGCGCATCGGTAGTCAAGACCATTAACAATGGAAAAATCACGGTGCCATCTAACGTTTGGAAAGTAGCGGTACTGCTAAAAAAAGGGGATAATGATATCAGCAGGGTGAATTCTTCCACCAGGGTGATTGCCATCAATACCCCTAATGTCAACAGCACCAGTGCAAGCTGGAAGGACTACATTGTAACGGTTCGAGATATTGAAGGGGCAACGGGCTACAACTTGCTGTCCAGCCTGCCACAAGGCATTCAGGATGTGGTGGAAAAAGTGAAAGACACAGGTAATTAACGCCCAAGAAAATAAATTAAATTTTCATAATGAGGGTGTCAAAAGACACCCTCATATGTTCAGATCAATCCTTCATCTTTAAAGCTATAGTAGCGATCCGGACAGATGATTATATGATCAAGAATGGGAAGTTCAAGCAATGCACCTATTTGTACCATTCTGTTGGTGAGCTCGACATCCGCCTGACTCGGCTGGCACTGGCCAGAAGGATGGTTATGGCTGAGGATGATTCCGCTGGAGTTGGCTTTCAGGGCAATGGAAAATATGATTTTAGGATCTACGTAAGTTCCTGCCAGTCCGCCCTGAGAAATATTCACTATGCCGAGCACATGGTTTGCCCGATTGAGCAATATAATTTTGAATTCTTCCAGAAATTCAATTTTATCGTCACTCCAATTCGAACAAAGAACATTGAAAGCCTTGTTTGAACTGTCAATCTTCGGTCTTTCTGAAGCTTTGAATTTAGGTTTGTAACTGATCTCAATTTCTGAGACCTGATAGGTTGTCTTTTCCATAATATTTCGATTTAATTATGGTACCGGGCTGGTTTGCGTTCCGCCAAAGCAGTGGAAGCAACGGAATAAATGGACGTGCGTGTAAAGGCGACTGGCGGGTTTATGCCGGAATTTCTACCTGCGTGCCGGAAAACAACACCTAAATTTGTAGCGGATTAAATGAATGCCCAAGGCAATAAAAATCAAAAAGCTATGGATGAAAAAGAAAAAAACCTATATTTACCAACGAGAGCGTTAATTTAGATTTGGGCAATAGGCAATAGCTGGTTGCCCATTTTTTTGATCCTTAGTTTTTAAGGTAATTCCCCGCTTTTGAGCAGGCGTTTGCTATTTCATGTGAATCACCAGAAGTTTCCGGCCCTATTTTGCTATTTATATTTCGAACGTATTTTCGATTATGGCTAAACAATAGCACTCCTATCTAGTGTTTTGCAGCATACAATGCAGAATTTTTATGGAATAATTTTTACAAATGGCAGGACAAAAGTGATAGTATTTTCCTTGACAGGTGGAGGAGTATTTTGAAAGTCCCCTGGACATTGTATGCCTGTATCCTGACCTAATTATCAAGAAACGGTTTGGATAAGTACAAAAATCACCTCAGATTGATTTTCCTGTTGAGGAACATTTTGGTCCTGCTGTTTTTCATCCTTTTCTTTAGGGTCTGTCATAGCATTGATTTTATGTTTGAATAATAACAAAGCTGCGCTGATATAGTTCGATAAATGATTGTGCAAAGTTAGAGCAAGCTGATGTTTATGTACACATAATTGGTTTTGAGATTTTATATACTATATCTCCCTAAGCTAAAGATTATTAGTTGATTTTTAAGCTAGTTATTCTTAAATTCGATAAACAAATCACTCAACCATTGATATGGCCGTTTTTGGGATTAAACTTAAAAACAAATTTAGAAAAGATCTATTCCACATTTTAAGCCTAAAGACGATTACTATGTCAGGGAAGAAGCGACCTATGTATCCCAATAGTGAAGAACTAAATTTAACCCAAGGACTTTGGAGTGGTTTATTAATATGAAACATCTATGGAAGAGAGGAAGCTCGGTACCATTAGATACTTTATCGGTATTGACATTGCTAAAGCAACATTCAATTATTGCATCCGATACGGTGAAGGACAGGTGATTAATGGAAAAGCAGCCAATCACCTGGAATCAATCAATGAATTTATATTGATGCTGAAAGATCTAACAGGATGTAAGGTAAATTATATTGTCTTTGGAATGGAGGCTACTGGTATTTACGGGAACCTCCTAATTGAAATGCTTTGCAAACTTAAAGCGAAATTTGTAGTTGAACCAGCTTTACGAATTAAAAATTCGCTCGGCCTAGTCCGAGGGAAAAGTGATAAACTGGATGCTGCACGAATAGCACGGTATCTTATCAAAAACCTTCATGAACTTAGATTGTGGGTTCCAAGACGTAAAGTAATAGCAGAGCTGGATAGCCTGTCAACCTTAAGACGAAGAATTGTGAAGATCCATGGAATCATGACCGTACCTTTAAAAGAAGATGAGAGTTTCATTATTCAGGAAGTCTCGCAAATGAATATTGACCTATGTAATCCGTTAGTTAGTGAACTGAAGCGGTCACTATCTGAAATTGATTCGCGGTTGAAACACTTATGGACTCAGGATGAAAAATGTAGGCGATTAATGCAAATCATGCTTTCGGTAATGGGAATTGGACCTGTTACAGCGCTGCAAATACTTATTCATACCAATGAATTTAAATCCATTACTAACGCAAGGGCATTTGCATCCTTTTGCGGCGTCGCCCCTTTTGAATATGATTCAGGAACCAGTGTGAAGAAAGCTTCCAGGGTTTCCCATTATGCCAATAAAAGAATCAAATCTTTACTGCATACCGGAGTAATCGTTTTGATAACCAATGACCCTGAGACAAAAGCATATTATAAAAGGCGAGTAGAGGTCGATAAAAAGAATAAAATGTCTACCATGAACGCTATTAAATTCAAGTTGATCTGCAAAGTTTTTGCCTGTGTTCGAGGAGACAGGCTTTATGATAGAAATTACATTTCTGTTAAATCAGAATAATTGTAAAAAGTCTCCTTTCCCGATAAACCTCCAGTATGAAGCATATTTATGCTTCTACCAGCGCTGATGAATACCATTTTTCAAGCCCTGTGCCCAGGCGAATGTCTGGAAAGACAAAACCATTACTTTTTCATCCCTGAAAATAATGTCCTTCGGTATACTCAGGCAATAAAATTGGAAAGGCCTACCTTTAGGATGATATTGGGGTTATTTAAAAATCCCTCCCATTTTTATGCCAATTGGAAATGTTCATAACATTTGGTAGTGGATATATAAGTCATTTGTTCCTATTGAGGATCTGCAGGTATATAAGCTTAGGCATCTTGCTCATTTTACATTTTTTTCACACACCAGGTCGTCATGCTTCGCATGTTCTGCACATTGGTCGTTTTGATAGGTTCATGTAGCTCCCCTCCCAGTTTTTTGGTCAGGCGAAGCAGCATTTCCTGATTAACCAGAAAGCGTTCGGATTCATCAGGCAAAATATATCTTCCATTTCCTATAAAACGCACCATTGATTCTATGCCAATATCAGAGGCTAAACGACAGAAAAAATAACCACCGGGTTTTAGTACACGCCACATTTCAGCCAGCATGGCCTCAAAGTGTTCCAGACTTTCGGCAAAATGTAACACCGCACTGCTAATAACGAGGTCAAATTTCCTTTCTTCAAAAGGCAGTTTATCTATTGTGGAAAGCTGATAGTTTTGAGCTGTGTCGTCTTCGGAGAACTGAGCAGCAAATTCCTGAATCTTGAATACAGCCTCCGGATTTCTGTCCACGCCATAAACCTCGTATTCGTTTTTTAGAAAGTACAGTAGATTTCTCCCTTCCCCACAGCCCGCATCCAGAACAGTATGGCAATCTACATAGGTGCCTTTAAGCAACTGATCTAAAAGGTAAATATCGATGTTTCCGAAAGTTTCCTGGATTTGAAATTTTATACTCATTACGAGGTTCAAAGATAAAAAAAAATGAAAGCGTTTGAGATTATATATAATGATTAATTCTATTCCTCTATTACTAAGATCTTTTCCACTTCTTATTCCGAACTGATAAAGCTTCCTTAAGATACCTATCTCGTAAGAACGCATCAATTGCATAAAAAATACTAGGCAGACTAGATCTCGGGTTGAGCTACTTTATCAATAACGCTATTCATATTTTCGGTGCTTAAATATAAAATCACGTCCATTCGATGGTTTAGCTATTTAAGATTACGGCAGATCCTGGAATCTGCCGTGATTAGAAGCATTGTTGGCAGTGCAACCAATCTATTTCTACATAACCTGTTGCACAATAAACAAGTATTTCATTTCAATAGCTACCTTTTTCTGTTTTACTTTAGAATAAATTTGTGTGGTTCATATACTGGAATGTCCCAGCATGTGTGAAACACTCTCTATAGAAACACCCTTTTCCAAAGTAACGGTCGTTGCGAAAGTATGCCTGGCAGTATGGAAAGTAAGGTTTTTATTTAAACCTGCTTTTTCCGCAACAACTTTTAGCGCCCTATTAGTATACTGATTCGAAGGACAAGGAAAAACCGTTTCTCTGTTAATCGCTTCTGGCGAAACACGATACTTTTGAATAAGCGCAAGGGGAATTGGTAAAACTAACACATGAAAACTTCGCTCATTAGTAGTAAGCGTTTTTTTTCGCTTCATTACAAGCCAAATTGCCCCTTCATTATCTGTAGTGACGTGATGTTAGGAAAGTGCACTAATCTCACTATAGGCAAGTCCTGTATAGCAGCTAAAGACGAACATATCTCTTACAACTGCCTGCATACAATCTGGAAGGTCGACACTCTGAATTAAAGCTATTTCTGCATCATCTAGGATTTCCCTGTCTTTTGTCACCAACTTTCGGTTAAAATGAATGAATGGATCACGTACTATCCATCCAAACTTTAAAGCTGGCCCCATTAATTTTTGGAACCGCTCCATATCTTTCATTACCGTATTATTAGTACAAATCCTTTGCCCCTTGTCTGGAGTTTTTGTCCGTAGGTACACACCAAAATCAGTAATAAACTTAAAATCAATTTTCCCCAATTGAATATCTGATAACTTTTTTCTCTTTAGAATTCCGAAAGGAATCGTTCAGTCGAATAATAATTTTTAAGTGTCCCGGGGGCTAATAGTTTACCAGGTTGATACGATTTGTATCTGCAAGTGTCGGGATGGCAGGATGAAAAAAAAATAGAGAAATTTCATAAAATAATTGTTACAAAAAAACTTAAGAAATACTTAAGAAAACATAATTTAAAAAAAATAATTACCTTTATATCAAACACTTACGAATAAAATCGAGAAGACTCATAATCTTTTGGTCGCTGGTTCGAGCCCAGCTGGGCCCACAAACCCTCTTTACAATCCGTAAAGAGGGTTTTGTTTTTTAGTTAAAAAATTAATCTGCCTTAATATTAGTTTAAAGGCTGTTTTTCGATTCGAGTCCACTTGGGGTTTTTCTGTTTTAATAGATGTGTTCAATTGTTGAGTAAATATCCGTAGCAGGTTTATTACGGACGTCTGGAAGAGAAAAATCTGATATAACGATTCTATTTAGAAGTTCAGTATTTGAAATGAATACAAATGTGCATTTTAGAAACTACCGTTTTTTGATAGCGCTCATAGTAACTAAATTCTTATACTTACAACCTATTCAATGTTATCATCGTCATTGATTTATGCGCTTATGCGATTGTTGTGAAAGAGGATTTCATACAGCAAATCAATAACAATTACTAGGCTGAACCACAAACCCCTAAAAATTAATCATGAAGCTTTTAACTTACCAGATTTTACTCACAACTATTTTTATATTGTTTCAGCCTAATGATAGCTTTTGTCAACAAGTAGCTTCTAAAAAAACTATTCGAAGTAAAACTAATCTAAATGATCTCGATGCAAAAATCGCACAGTGGCAAAAAGATTTAAATATTCCTAATGTTGCAGTTAGTATTATCGAAAATGATAGGGTAGTAAAGTCAAACGTATATGGAAATTTAAGTAATGGAAAACCCGCTCCCAAAAACATGATTTTTGAAGTAGCTTCAATAACTAAAGTTGTGTTTTCTACATTAGTGCTTAAATTGGTACAGAAAGGAGAATGGAACTTGGATGAACCCCTGGCTAAATATTTTGTTGATCCTGAAGTTGCCGCAGATCCTTTTTCAAAACAGATAACAACACGTCATGTATTGAGCCAGCAATCTGGATTTGATAACTGGCGTTGGATGAATAATAGCGGGAAGTTAACTTTCAATTTTGAACCAGGTACAAGATTTAACTATAGTGGAGAAGGAATGCAATATTTGCGAGCTGCAATTGAACACAAATTTCATAAATCTTTATCCCAACTTGCTGATTCATTAATTTTTAACCCTTTACATATGCTTGACACCCATCACATGTGGGACGGCAAGACAAATTTTGACAGATATAGCAGGATGTATGATGCTGATGGGAAAGAAATTAAAAAGACAGATTTTTCAATTCAAGCTAGTGCTGCAGCAGGTTTAACTACAACTATTGATGATCTTTCGAAATTTGCACTTGAGGTTCTAGGCGGGGCACATCTATCAAAGTCCTTATATAATGAAATGGTTAAAACCCAATCAACCATTAACCCTAATCTTCAACAAGGCCTGGGATGGCGGATAATTAATGGTTTACCTAATAACGAATATGCACTCCAACATGGCGGAAACGATCCGGGGGTAGCAGCAATAGTGGTATTGCTACCAAAATCGAAACGTGGTGTTATCGCGCTAACTAATGCTGATAACGGTTTAATTATGTGCAATAACATTGTGAGGGCTGCATTTCCAGAAGGTCAAGAAATTATACATAAGGCATTCAAAAGCACCAAACCGAATGAAGTACCAAAAATATTGAAATTGTCAAATAGTGTTTTAAAATCTTATCAGGGGAAATATAAAAGAGAAGATGGAGTAGATGTTACTGTTACCTTGAAAGATAATGGATTGGTCCTAAGAATGTCTGGAATACCTCTTCTTAATTTGCTGCCACAAACTGAAGAAAACTTTTTCCTGGTGGATTTGGATGCGACAGTTTTCTTTACAAAAAACAATGATGGAACCGTCAACGCCGTTTCAATAAAAGATGGCGAGAATATTATTAAATGTCTTAAGGTCGTTGATTAGTTCAATCACAAAACCCTCGTTTTTTGATAAGAGGCTGACTTAAGATATAATTGAATTTAAATGGTTTTATATGTCCACCTGCATCGTGTTTTAATTATGGCTTATCATAAACTCATTCCATTAATCAAATCTAATTTTTCGTTTTTGATGATGAGTATTTGATAATTTGAATTATACCCTTCTAAGTTCTTTTTCCATAAGGATATGAAAGATTATTTGTAGTAAAGTCTATGCATTTTTTTTGCTAAATCAGCGATTAAATCTAAATCGGATAGGAAATGATTCGAGCCCAGCTGGCCCCACAACCCGTCAATAATACTGGAGGTTTTTTTGTATGCAAAATTTTCTATGTTTTTTTTGCGGATCCTGGCGCGCGTGCAGTTTTATATTAATTAACTAATTTAATCTACTGGTTGATGTCTCACCAAGCTGCTAAGTTTTAGCTCGTCGATCTGTGCATATCAATTAATGTACAGCCTTGAGTTTTGCAGTTGGTGAGCTACCAACCTGGATTTCGCCTGTAGTGGTGCCGGTGCATAAACGGTAAGTCGAATAGAGGCCGGACATACCCGCCCCTACTATGGCTACATCCGGATCCGCATCTTTCCATAACCTATATTGAGGTTGATCTTTCTTAATTTGTTAATATCATCTTTTATAATAACAGTAGGATCATCAGTTTGGTAATATAATTGATCTGTATAGCTGCAAATTGTCAAACTTATAATTGCGGAACGCCCGGAGTGTCCATTACATTCTCAGCGGCAGAAGCTTTCAGGCTTTCCACAGCTCCTAATTCGGATACGGCATGCATGCGCTTCAGGGTACTCACGGTGATATGCGGCCAAATGATAGGTTCAACCGTGCCGGTGGCCGGAAATACCAGGTTAATGGTTTGAGTGTATTGCAGAAGTTCCGTTTCGCTGCCGCCGGTGATGTTTTCAATCCAAAAAATTGCATCCATGGATGTTGCTGTAACATTGGTTTGAATAAACGGGATGTTCAGAATTCCACCCGTGGCATCAGGGTGTTTGGTAGACATCGGAAGAACCGTCATATCGGTGATGGAGCCTTTTCCTACGATGCCATCAAGTGTTGTTTTCAGGAAGCTATTCGGATCAGATTGTGCAAAGCCAGGGAACTGAGGAACACCGATGATCTTATCATTATACCCAAGCGCCGTAATCGGGCTGCCATCAAGATGCGTGCATTCTGCAGAGGCCACTTCGAAGAAATTCGTATCCGGCGCAGGTACTGTTAAAGCTTTACCAAGCGCCAATACCGCGTTACCATGAGGGATGGTACCTAAGCGGGCAATATCAAAGCCGCCGTTAAAATTTGTTATAAAAAGCATTAAACCTGTTTCAGCATGTATGATCTGGCCATTGCCAAAGCCCCTGGTGTTGCAAAAGTCGGTATCGCATACGCTGATGATCTGCTGCTCATAAAACAGGCCGAATATCTGCTGATCAAATTCCTTTCCATTCAGAACAGGCCCCCTGTTGCCTGCGCTAACAGCCACGGTAGAGAATTTCAGGTTTTCTTTATAAGGTATCACCTCAAAAATAAATCCGTCAGGGTGCGGTACGGATATTACATTCCATCCACTTGGCGTAACGCCTGCGGTTCCATTTATGACTATGCTTTCCCATTCGCCTACCAATTGTTTTAAAGGGCCAAGTTCTGCAAGCCCGAGTGCTTCAGCAGGCACAAATTGTGCACCCATGCCAAAACGGTTTAATTTCTCAGTCATATATTGTTTGTTTAGGTTTATACAATTAAAATGCATTACCACACCCCCTGTCTTATCCTTTGTCGGTTTACATTTAATGTTTACACAAGGGGGTTGTAAAGGTGGTTAATTAAATCTATTCATATAGTTTTAAATTCCTATTAAATATTTAAAAAACAGGTGATTGTACGTAAATAAAGCAGGTGATTTTACCCTGTTCAAGTAGCATTGTTTGTGCCGGCCAGTTGATTCCGAACACCACCTGTATCTGTGGATCACTACACTAAATTATTATTAAGGAATTTAAAATTGCCTTTCTGATGACCTCTTTGATTGTTGAGGAATAGACTTGAATACTTTTCTTTTGGACGCTGGTTCGAGCCCGGCTAAGCACATAAAACCTTCAATAATACTGGTTTTTGAGAAGTGCGGAATTTTCTATGCAGACAATTTTAGACTGAAGCGGCCAATTTCGAAGAGAAACAAATTCAGGAGAAACTTTTTTTTGTTTCTCGTAAAATTGTTTCTCCTACCCGAAACGTTTTTTTCCGAAACTTTTTTTTGTTTCGGAAAAAAACGTTTCGCTTTCTGTCCGGCGAATATGGAAGGTATTTTTAAAAAGATTAATCTGCTGTTTGATTTCTCACCCATCAACCTAAGTTTTATCTCGTCAATTTGTTCATATCCATTGATGTATAGCCATGAGTTTTTAGGTTGATGAGCGGCCAACCGATAGATGAATAGCAATTCTTGAAGCAAAGAAGAGTATTGTCAGAAAAAGCAGGAGACGCAAGGAAACGTTAAAAAATCAGTTTTTTTCCATCTTCTTCTGTGGAAGTTTATTGTTTAAGTTTCACAGGTCTGGAGAGTTTAGAAAATGTGAGAGAACCCATAATCCACTTGCCATTTTTTCTGATGTATACTTCTGTTACCATGAAAGGATTGATCACCTCATTATTACCCAAGGCAGCTATCAAATCGATGTCGTTTAATAGAATGGCAGTATTGTCGATGATTTTAACCGAAGCTGAATAGACCTCTGCTTTTTTGTAGTGAATGCCTCCTGATTTAATGATATTCAGTTCCTGAGTTGTTCCCCAACTGCCTCCCATGTGTACGAACATGGCTTTTGGATCAAATAACAGTGCAAGTGAATCTACATTTTTATCTGCCATCCAAAGCCATTTCTTTCTGGAAAGGTCCAGTAGTTCCTGTTCAACTTTTGTGGGCGTAGCTACATTTGCGGTTGACGCTTGTGCATGAGCGTACTGAACACCTCCGAAGAGGATAAACAATGCATAAACTAGTTTTTTCATGATCTGTGCTTTAATTGAGGGTTCTATATTCAGCCGGGGTACTGCCCACACGCTTTTTAAACAATCTGATGAAGTGCTGCGGATACTTGAATCCTAAATCGTAAGCGATTTCATTTACCGTCTTACTGCTGTCAAAGATTTTATTTTTAGCCACGTCAATGATCTTGACCTGGATAAATTCCTGGGCAGACTTACCTGTTTCTTTTTTGATAAGATCCCCAAAATAATTGGCAGAAAGGTGTAGTTCATCGGCGCAATAAGCCACACTGGGTAGTCCGATAGTGTAAGGCTTTTCTGAATTGAAATAGCCATTCAGCAATCCTTCGAATTTTTCGAGCATTCCTTTATTCACCGTATCCCTGGTAATAAACTGCCTGTCGTAAAATCGCTCACAATAACTCAAAAGTAATTCAATCCCCGAGGCAATCACTTTTTTACTATGCTTGTCGATGGTTTGATGCAATTCGCTGTGTAGCTTAGCAAATAAATCAAGCACCAGTTTACGCTCCTTTGCTGAAAGATGCAGTGCTTCATTGGTGTAGTAACTAAAAAAATTGTAATCACGGATGCTTTTCCCCAATGAAGTGCCCAGCAGCAGATCAGGATGGAAAACTAAGCCGTGTCCCATTGGCTGGTATTCGTCTACCTTGTTTTCAACGTCAACCACCTGGCCCGGCGAGATGAACACCAGCGTTCCTTCCTGGTAATCGTAATGCTGACGACCATATTTCAAATCGCCGCATTTTACGTCTTTCAAAAAAATGCAATACAGTTCAAAGTGCATTTTTGATCCTGTTCTTTTCGCTGCCTTTGAAAAATCAATAACACTCACCAAAGGATGACCGGTTTCATGATTATTGAAATCATTGTATTCGCTGACCGTCTGAAAGTTAAATTCCCTTTCCATACATTTTTCAAATTTGTTGATCAAAGTTAATCATTACTGCCACGTTAATTTACCATCAGCAGCCCGATCAGTAATATTGGTAGTATAAGCAGTAATTTATCTACCTGTTTGGGGTTTCTAAGACACGAACTTTGTACCCGATAATGGGTTTAGTTATTAAAACAACTTATGATATATTGTCATTAATAATGAATGTTATGAATCATGTAAAATTAAATAATGGACTGCAAATGCCTGTTTTAGGATTTGGCGTATTTCAGGTAACTGACCTGAATGAATGTGAGAGAAGTGTTTTACAGGCAATTGAGGCAGGATACCGTTTAATTGATACTGCGGCCATCTATGGAAATGAAGAAGCTGTAGGCAAGGCCATAAAGGAAAGCGGAATTGCCAGGGAAGAACTTTTTATCACCACTAAATTATGGGTTTCAGATGCGGGTTATGAAAAAGCTAAGCTGGCCTTTGAAAGATCACTAAAAAAACTTCAGCTGGATTACCTCGATCTTTACCTGATCCATCAGCCTTACGGCGATGTGCATGGGGCATGGCGGGCAATGGAAGAAATTTATGGGTCTGGAAAAATAAAGGCTATTGGTGTAAGTAACTTCCATCCTGACCGGGTTATGGATTTAATTATACACAACAAAGTGGTACCGGCAGTGAACCAGGTAGAAACACATCCCTTTAACCAGCAAACAGATACACAAGCTTTTTTAAAAGAAAACGGCGTGCAGATTGAGTCCTGGGGACCGTTTGCAGAAGGCAAGAACGAAATATTCAGCCATCCGTTGCTATCCTCCATTGCAGGTAAACATAACAAAAGTGTCGCCCAGGTCATACTTCGCTGGATGATTCAGCGCGACGTTGTTGTTATTCCGAAATCAGTTCGAAAGGAAAGGATCAATGAAAATTTTGATGTTTTTAATTTCAGGTTAAGCGAAGAGGATATGCAAGAAATCGCTACGCTGGATACCGGGAAAAGTTTGTTTTTTGACCATCGCGATCCCGCTATGGTTAAATGGCTTGGTGAAAGAAAAGTAGGTGAATAAAATTTAATCATTAGAGATTATGCAAAAGAGAATATTAGGTGGAAGTGGATTGGAAGTATCAGCATTAGGATTAGGTTGCATGGGATTGAGCTTTGGCTACGGCCCGGCTGCCGATAAAAGTAAGGCGATCGAATTGATCCAAAAGGCATTTCAGCTTGGAGTGACCTTTTTTGATACCGCAGAAGTTTACGGACCATATACCAATGAAGAACTTCTAGGTGAAGCACTTGCACACTTTCGTGATGAAGTGGTTATCGCGACTAAATTTGGTTTTAAAAATGCCAGCACCAGCGAAGGATTGGATAGTCGTCCAGAAACAATAAGGGCGGTAGCAGAAGCGTCCTTAACCCGGCTAAAAACAGATCGTATTGATTTATTTTACCAGCATCGCGTAGATCCGAACGTACCCATTGAAGAGGTGGCGGGAACAGTTAAAGAGCTGATTGCTGAGGGCAAAGTAAAACACTTCGGACTTTCTGAAGCTGGTGCGGGGTCAATTCGTAAGGCACATGCTGTTCAGCCAATAGCGGCATTGCAAAGTGAATATTCATTGTGGTGGCGTGAACCCGAAAAAGAGATAATCCCTCTTCTGGAAGAACTTGGAATTGGCTTTGTTCCGTTTAGTCCGCTTGGCAAAGGATTTTTAACTGGCAGGATTGATGAAAACACCAGGTTCGATACCACTGACTTCCGAAACACCGTACCACGTTTTTCTGAGGAAAACCGCAAAGCCAATCAGACATTGGTAAACCTGCTGGGAAGTATCGCATCAAAACAAAACGCCAGTCCTGCACAAATCTCACTTGCCTGGTTACTGGCACAAAAGCCATGGATAGTGCCAATTCCCGGAACAACCAAATTACCCCGACTGGAAGAGAATCTTGCTGCGGCAACCATCAGTCTTACTAAAAACGAACTTACTGAAATACAGGCTGCTTTGAATCAGATTGAAATACATGGACATCGCTACCCGGCGCAGAGTCAAAAAATGGTAGGTGGGTAATTTTAATAAACAGAACAAATTATGCGTAGACTTTAAAATAAGAAAATGAATAAAAAATTATATGTACTGATCATGCTGGCATTAGCAGGTATTACAGTTAAAGCACAGCAAACGCCGATATTTCCGAAAGGAGAAAAGGCGCCAAATGTCCATCATGTAGGTAATGTCTGGCTTACGGAGCTTCAGCCGGCAGACAGCGTTTTCAGCTATGGTACTTCTGTGGCCATATTTGATCCCGGTGCCAGATTGGATTGGCATACCCACCCCGGAGGACAGATTTTAATTATTACTGAAGGAGTGGGTTATTACATGGAAAGAGGCAAAACCAAACAAACAGTGCGCAAAGGACAGGTCATCCGTTGTATGCCCGGAGTTGAACACTGGCATGGAGCAACTCCTGAAACCGGGGTAACCTATATTGCCACCTCACCTACTGAAAAAGGGAAAACCGCTTGGCTTGAACGGGTATCTGATGTGGTGTACAAAGAAAAAAAATAGTCGTAAATACGATAAAAAATAAAAATCAATCAACGATGAAAATGAAGGCAGGAAATATCAGGATAAAGGTCGGATTAACAGTGGTAATAACATCGGTAATATTGTCAGCATGTACTATTATAAATGCCGGAGTTGATCATAATGAGTTAGTCATTCGCCAACAAGGAAGTTTTGCCATTGGCGGCATAAAGGTTTCACAGCCTGGTCAGTTTGAGTTAGCTAATGCACTAAAGCCGCAGGGACAAACTTTTCATGGAGACCATGCTTATGTTTTTTATCAAATTCCTGTGAAGGCACACAAATATCCCCTGGTATTTCTGCATGGTGCGGGTCAGTCTAAGAGAACATGGGAAACCACCCCCGACGGAAGGGAGGGTTTTCAAAATATTTTCCTGCGCAGAGGCTATGGTGTTTACTTATTGGATCAGCCCCGGCGCGGAGAAGCCGGTAAAAGCACTGTCGCTGCTGAGGTAAAGCCAACCGCTGATGAGCAGTTCTGGTTTACCCAGTTCAGAATAGGCAAATATCCGGATTATTTTCCCGGCGTTCAATTCCCTAAGGACAATGGCTCGCTGGAGCAGTTTTACAGGCAGATGACCCCGAACACCGGCGCTTTCGATGGCAATGTTGTTGCTGATGCGGTTTCACAATTATTTAACAAAATCGGCGATGGGATTTTAGTCACCCATTCCCAGGGAGGTGGCCCCGGTTGGACAACAGCCATTAAAAATGATAAAGTTAAGGCCATCATAGCCTACGAACCCTATAGCGGTTTTGTGTTTCCGGCAGGAGAACTGCCAGATCCCATCAAATCTGCAGGACTTTTTGGGGAACTGAAAGGAGTAGAAATACCGAAGTCAGACTTTGATAAACTGACTAAAATACCGATTGTAATGTACTATGGTGATAACATCGCCGCTGAGCCAACTCCAGTTTGGAACATGGATCATTGGCGTTCAGGATTGGAAATGGCAAAACGCTGGGCAGCGGCCATAAACAAGCATGGAGGTGATGCGCAGGTCATACATCTACCTGAAATTGGAATTAAAGGCAATACCCATTTCCCATTTTCTGATCTTAATAATGTGCAAGTAGCGGATGAGCTGTCCAAATGGCTAAAGGATAAGAAATTGGATCAGTAATATTGGTCATCATCTCCGTAACCCGTCTACTCCTATCTGATCAATCTTTCGGATCTTTACATCATTAAAGGATTGATTATGAAATAAAAATTTACCTATGAAGCTATTTAAAACAATACCGGCATTAACCTCACTGATGATCTCGCTACTTATATCCACTGCTGTAAATGCCCAAACAAAAGCCGGGCAGACTTTAAACGGTCAACAGCAGGCAATTGTCCGTATTTCGGCACTCACCGGCAAGGGGGAGTTAGAGAAACTTAAACCGGCACTGAATGCAGGGCTGGATCAGGGATTGACGATCAAGGAGATCAGGGAGATAATTGTTCATGTTTATGCGTATGCCGGATTTCCCAGAAGTATCAGGGGATTACAAACATTCATGACTGTGCTGGATGAGCGTAAAGCCAAAGGAATTCATGATGTACCTGGCAGAGAAGCTTCAGCGATCAAAGACGGGCGCAGCAAATATGACCGGGGCAAAGCCATTTTAGATACACTTTTAGACGCCCCGCAAGGCTCCACCCAATCCGGTTATGCTGCATTTGCACCTGTCATAGAGGTATTTCTGAAAGAACATCTGTTTTCAGATATTTTTGAAAGGGATGTCATCAACTATATGCAGCGGGAGTTAGCGACAATTTCTGTACTAGCTGGTATCGGAGGTGTTGAACCAATGCTGCAGTCGCACCTGAAAATTTGTCTCAATATGGGACTAAGCGACGGTCAGCTACAGCATTTTACTGAAGTCATCAAGAAAGAATTGGGTAAAAATGAAGCCACCGAGGTACAACAGGTATTGAGCGAAGTGCTAAAAAGTAAGAACTAAACTGAGTAGGAAGACGATGAAAAAAATAACATCAATAATCGCAATGGCCATTTCAGTGGGCGCTACGGATGTAGTATGTGCACAATCCGGTCAAAAGGGAAAACAGCAAAACCCCTACATGCTGGTATACGAGGGAGCGATTACAAAAAATGAAAAGGGAAAAGTAAATGTTCATCCGGTGAAATATAAATTGAACGGTATTGAAATAGCTGCGAACGTTTATACACCTGCCAATTATGATGCATCAAAAAAATATCCGGCAGTTGCGGTGGCTCATCCAAATGGTGGGATTAAAGAACAAACGGCAGGTTTATATGCGCAGCAATTGGCAGAGGCAGGCTATATTACCATTGCGGCCGACGCCGCTTACCAGGGTGCAAGTGGTGGCGAACCACGTCATACAGATAAACCAGCTTCCAGGATGGAAGACATTCATGGCATGGCAGATTTTATCACCCGGTATCCAGGTGTTGATGCGAGCCGCCTGGGTGTTTTGGGGATCTGTGGAGGTGGCGGCTATACGCTGAAGGCTGTCCAGTCTGACAAACGATTCAGGGCGGTGGCGACTCTAAGTATGTTTAATTCGGGTGAAGTAAGGCGTAATGGCTTTCAGAACTCTCAGGTTGCCACTATCCAGGAGCGTTTGTTGAAAGCTTCACATGCACGTGCAGCGGAAGCTGCCGGAAAAAAAATAACTTATGCCGGAGTAGCAAGCATCACAGACGAAGAAATCGCCAAAATACCTACTGATCTCTACCGGGAAGGATATGAATATTATTATCGCACGCATGCACATCCAAATTCTACCTTTTTGTATACCACGAGCAGTCTGCTTGACTTAATGACCTGGGATGCTACACCCAATATGGATCTGATTGAGCAGCCCCTACTCATGATCGTTGGAAGCAAGGCAGATACAAAGTACATGACAGATGAGGCATTTCCTAAAGCAACAAAAGCGAAAAACAAGGAGCTTTTTGTTATCGAAGGCGCTACTCACATACAAAGCTATTGGAAACCGCAATATGTATCACAGGCCGTAAATAAATTGACTGAATTTTACCAGGCCAACCTTTAAATAGAATGAATATGAAACATCATCTGAAATACATCCTGCCATTGGTGGTCATCTTTCTGGTAGCTTGTAACGGCAATAAAAAAGCAGAAAGCATAAGTCAGAAAAATGAACTTCTCTTTCCCCGGGGCGATAAAAATACAACTGATAATTTTGAAGGAGATGTATGGGTAAAATCCCTTGTAGATGCAGACAGCATAAATCAAACAGCGGTTGGTAATGTGACCTTTGCTCCGGGAGCAAGGAGTAAATGGCACATCCATCCAGCCGGACAAATTCTATTAGCGACGGATGGCGTGGGCTATTATCAGGAAAAAGGTAAATCAAAAATTATCCTTCGCAAGGGTGATGTAGTAAAATGCCCGCCAAATATTTCTCACTGGCATGGTGCCAGCCCGGATACGGCATTTGTTCAGGTTGCCCTTACAGGCAGGGAAAAAGGAGCCACGGTATGGTTGGATGCTGTTGGTGATGATGATTATGCCGAACGGGCGGCCAGAAAGAAAATATTATAATTAAGGTAGGGTTGAATCTGTTTGGGCTATAATTGTCACATGCATTCCTAAAAAATATTTCTTCATAACCTATTGTCATAAACTTATGCCATTGTTCAAATCAACATTTTGGTTTTTGATGATGAGTTTTCGATCAGTTGCATTCAGAAACAAGAACTGTTAAATATCGACTCTGAACAATCACATTTAAAAAGAAATCCTCCGTGAATAAGGTAACGTAAAGCAGCCACTTCAACATTATTTTTATATATCCTGTTATACGTTTGAAAATTAGTGCCCGGCCATATCCATTCGGATAACATTTTCACTGAGTATCGGTTATTTTATATTGATGAGAATACTCATAGCGACTGACAGGGAAGATTTTATCCCTAATTCGTAGACATAAAACAGTACGTTGAAAATAGTGGAAAATTGAACAAGTGATGTGCGTGTATTCAAACACTCAGGGGGATGTACCTCCTGTTGTGGAAGAAGCCCATTTTGCTTGCGCCAAATACCTGATCTCAAATCAGTTCTAAAGTACGGTAAGCAGATAGATCCTCACCATATGGCCTTGCAGTATTCCACCAGCTAACCGTTCTACCCTTTTTTTTCCCCTCCTGGTATGCACCACCTGGCTGCTCACTCAGGAATGAAAATAAAAAAAGATGGTGCTCAGGGAAAGCAATTTCCTCGTCCTTGATACAAGGGACTTCCTTTAATTGCTTGCTGATGTACATCACCAATTGCGTCGGGTCTGAAGCAAAAAGGGGCATACCCTGAAAATGAAGCCGTTTCGCCCTGTCGTCAGCAAAAACCTCCACCAATTGATTGCCTTTATATTCCAGTGATATTCCTGAATCCATGAACACCCTCGAGATATCATCCCGGCTATCTCCGACCACCTGCATTGCTTCAAGTACATTATTTAAATCCTCCTGACTGAAAAATTCACTGAACTGATTAAAGGTATCATATAGTTGCTGTTGCTGCTCCTGCAAATTTTCGTTTTTTTCTGCCGTGATCGATCCGAGTTCTTCGTGATGTGTCTGCAGCACTGATTTATCCGTCAAAAACCGTATCGGCCCTAGGCCTTTAAGCGGCAATAGTTCCCAAAATGACGAATGTAGGTTAAGGTTGCACATATCACGAAATTAAGTATTATTTGAAGGAAAACCACAGGCATAAATGGGGCATTACTTTAAGAAAGAATAACTAAACCCTTTATTACGTTAGATGATCTGGATTTTATAATTATTCCAGCAAAAATGACTTTGGGCAATTTATTTTTCCAAAATTTGTTTTGGCAGAAAAGGGAATTATGACTAGAAGTAATAAACAGGAAAGACATAGAATTAGCGCCTATCCACCATGGGACAATGTGATAAAAAGCCGCTCAAATTTAATGTTGCAGGATTTATTTCTAGATTTGGCATATAGAAAATACCTCATATTATATACTATCGGCATAAGTTGTACAGCATTTAAAAAAATGACCATCACAGATCAAGAAATACAAGCTGATTATCAAAATCGAATTAACCGGGTGTTTGAATTTATTGATGAAAACCTGGATGCTGATTTGTCATTAAATAAAATTGCAGAAATTGCTTTTTTCTCTCCTTTCCATTTTCATAGGATTTTCAAATTTATTACAGGTGAGACATTGAACGAATACGTAAGCAGACAGAAGATAGAAAAATCAACTTTGGCCCTGTTGCATAAAAATATAACAACATCTGAGATAGCACATCGATACGGATTTAGTGATAATTCTTCATTTTCAAGAGCTTTTAAAAAGTATTTCGGAATAAGTCCAACAGAATTTAAACTGCAAAATCCGAATAGACATAGCAAGATTTGTCAACTTGAAAGCAAGGACGGACAAGCCTATCCCAGCTATGAAAAATACATTTGCATCATTGATAACCTTAAAAAATGGATCAACATGAATGCAAAAATTGAAATTAAAGAAATGCCAAAAATGGATTTGGCTTATGTGTCAAGTATTGGAACACAGAACCTTGAATCTGCCTATCAAACATTAATGAAATGGGCTACACCTCAAGGTTTGATAAATGCGCAAACTAAAATGGTTACGATTTACCACAACAGTTTTAAGGTTACAGAAGCCAGCAAAGTAAGAAGGAGTGCTTCAATTTTGCTAAATAAACCGGTTGAAGTAAAGGGCGAAATTGGATTAACTTCAATTCAAAAAGGAAAATTTATTGTAGGTAGTTTTGAAATTGGCCTGAATGAATTTGAGAAATCATGGACGGGATTGTTTTTATGGATGAACGAAAATGGATATAAAAAAGCGGATAAAAAGCCTTTTGAGATTTATCACAACAACTTTAATGACCATCCGGAAAGAAAGGCAATTGTTGACTTTTGCATACCAATTGAATAATAGAAAAGCGGTACAGTGTGTATAGTTAACGGCGGTTTTGTGCTAATTAAAGGTTTTTAACATCTAATAATCTTCTCGTTAAACAAAAAGTAAAGTACTTATAAATCCGCCACCTAACTATACACAAACCGTTAAACCATGCCTCTTATTTCATGATTTAAATACAGCCTGGTTTTGCTTTCCATGCATGCCTCTGCTGAAATGCCATTGCAGCACCGATCATCATGATATTGGCAAAAAAGTGTCGTTCCAAAATGTGCTGATATGATAAATTGATTATCTTGGCAAACGATATGTTACCTTTCCTTTCTGATCTAAAAAATTCAACTGTGCATTACCATTTGAATCAACCTGCATTTGTAAACGCGGTCTACCCATACGGTCAGCCAAAGTAACCATCGCTGTTTTTTCATTATCTTTGCCAACAAATACCCGTTGCGCATATGCCCTGTGGCCTGCTTTGGGCTCAATCAATTTTTTAAGCAGTGCTTCCTTTTCCTTACCCTCCGGAAGTTTTTGAGCCTTCTTGTACGCCGTTCGCCAATCCCAAAAATCAGGTGAATTTTGCCAATCATCGATATGCAGCCCAGTATTTTGACTACCATTCGTATCTGAGTATTGAAGGTAAATTACCTGATTCTGGTTATATTGATCAAATGACAAATGGCCTGTAGCATTGTAATTTCCAATACTATCCTTACCACCCATAAATACTAACCCGCCATTCTCCGTACCCTCATCATTAAAAAAATTAAGCGCGGTCTTAATCCACCTGGTATAGGAGGCGTCAAACCTTTTCCATAAGCAAGAAACTCTGGTGACCGGCTTTTATTGGAAAGCACCATCCTTAACTTACCTTCTTTTTCAAGTATATTGATTCTTTCTACTGATATCTCTTCAAAATGTTTAACTCCTGACGGCGTAAAAGAAAAAACAATGCACCGATAAAAAGTAGTGTAATGCCTAAAGCATACCACTTTAGCAGCCTCAAATCTTTTTGCATTTTTATAATCCGTTCGTCCATATAGTTGAAGCTGTATTTTTTATTTTATGAATTTTTTTGCAAAAAAAACAGTTATTGAGTGAATAATTTCCCCTAAACTTTTATTGCATTTTTGTAAATTAAGCTACAAATAAAACTTCCTGGTATAACCAGGGATTGAAATTAATGTTGTGTTTAATTGCCAAATCAAAACACCTCAGTTATTCCATATCAGCCTTTATAGGGAAACTCCTATTTTTGTTTATTCAGTGAGATACAATACCATGAAGAAGATAGCATTTTTAACGGATACACATTTGGGGCAACAGGTTTTCCTGATAAATGAAGGGTCTGGTTCAGAAAAAATGGTTTACCGTGAAGCGGCTGATGCGCATCAGGAAAATTTACGGACTGTTCTGAATGACATTGTAAAAAAAGGAATCTCTGAAGTGGTATTCGGTGGCGATATTGGTTCCGAAAAATCCAATCAGCACTTCTTTGATCTCATGAATACATATAGGCTTAAACCCAGGATTATTCTGGGAAACCATGATACTTATGCAATAGTTTCAACATATTATCGCCATGAGGATACAGATGATACACAAGAACTGAAATATGCACAGGAAGATGAACATTACAAGTACATCTATCTGGATACTTCTTCAAATTCCATTAGCGGCACACAATTGGCCTGGTTTAAAAACGAATTGAGGACAGAGAAAAAAGTGATTATCTTCATTCATCATCCAATTTTGGGAATCATCACGCCCATAGATCATCTTGGCGCAGCACTGGGCAGGCGTGACGAATTAAAACAGGTATTGCTGACCCTTAAAAATGAGGTAACTATCTTTTGCGGGCACTATCATATGGAAGATAGATGTGCCGAACAAAATATTATCCAGTATTCAACTCCTGCATGCGCCTATCAAATAGAAAAGACGGTTCCATCCATTATGATTAATGACCGGATATTTGGCTATAGAATCATCACTATTGAAGATAATCAGATCGACACAATGCTGGTCAACTTTGATAAATGAGATATTAGCTCTGGCATGTTTTCGGACGTCTTTTACAAAATTCAAGTGTGTTCGAAAGATTACATGACCATCTCCGCAAATAACCATTTTCTGGAAATTTATCTGGCAATACAGTTCCATTTATTCCTGTCTATAATTGCTATGCTATAGACACTAAGGCTAAAGATCGTATAATAATGGATTGGTTCTGAGAATGTCTGGAATACCTCTTCTTCATTTGCTGGCAAAAACTGAAGATAATTTTTTCCTGACGGATTTGGATGCAAAAGTTTTCTTTACAAAAAATGGCGATGGAACAGTCAATGCCTTTTCTATAAAAGATGGTGAAAATATAATTAAATGCCTTAAGGTTATTGATGTAGTCAACGGCACGGCGGCGCTGTTTATTTACATCTGCAACTATTCGAATTGTAATCAATCATTTCCTTTCTTATCGCCCGCACCACTCCACAAACCGTCACGGATACTCAGCTGAATTTTCCCTTTAGCAGTAGTGCTGAATATCAAACTCATATTAGCATCCTCAATAAAAAACCTGCTGGCACTTTCGGCAAGCATCTTTACCGGCGGCTTATGGTTGGTTGCAATGAAAAGCTGATTGTCTTTTAAACTAATGGTAGTGATATACTCATCAGAAATATCATACTTCCCGACGTACTTCGCTACCTGGTCAGTAGTAAGTGCGATCGCCTGTTTTGGTTTGGGTAGGCTATATTTTTGGCCATATAACAAGGCGATAACTTTTGAACCAATGCTTTCTATAGTCGTACTGGTTTGGTTAATCAACATGATAATACAAATATCATCTTCCGGGATCCGGCAAAAGTAGCTTGTTGAACCTTCTACATTACCTGCATGATAGGCCATCTTCCGATGTGCCACGCTATCTATAAACCATCCATATCCATAATCTCCTTTTACTGATGTGTAAGATTTGTTGAGACTGGCGGCGGAAATCAGTTTGTTTTCTTTGAGTGCCCTATTCCATACCGCTAAATCTCTGGCGTTGCTATACAATCCGCCAGAAGAATAGGTTGTACTGGCATCCCATACTTTTGCAGGGACAATGCGGGTGGAAGAAATGTAGGCATAACCTTTTGTTTTTAAGCTGCTTTTTAGTTGAGCATAATCAAAACCACTATGGCTCATGCCCAATGGCTTAAAAACAGATTGGTTCATGGCTGCTCCGTATGACATTCCCGTCAGCTTTTCAATAACCATTCCTAAAAGATTATAGCCTGAATTGCTATAAGAGAATTCAGTTCCAGGTTCAAAATCCAGCGGTTCGGCAGCATACAGGCCGAGCATTTCCTGTTTGCTTACACGCTGGCCGGATAATACTTTAGCACGGAATTCTGCATTCCGCAGCTCTTCGCGGATCCCCGATGTATGGTTCAGCAGTTGTGCTATGGTGATTTCCTTTTCGGGATGGACTGCGGGAAAAAATGTGATAATCCTGGTGTTTAAACTAAGTTTCTTTTTTTCCACAAGCTTCATAATCAAAACAGCAGTAAAGCTTTTTGTCAGCGAACCTAACTGGAAGATATCATTTGTTGTTGCCTTAATGTGTTTTTCCGCATTGCGGTATCCATATGCCTTTTCAAAAATAGTGTGTCCGGATTTCGTAATTAAAATGGTGCCGTTGAACTTATTGAGCTTTCCATAAGTACTGATGAGGGTATCTATTTTTTGTGGTAAAGTTTGGGATTTGCTAAGGATGCTGCTGAAAAGGAAAAGAATCGGCAAAAAGTATCTCATGAAATTGTTGAATGAATTTCCTTTTAGATAGAAATTGCAGATAAAAGTTACAGGTTTAGGTTTGGTCTTTGTTCAATTAAAATTATATTCTTCTACATCCATTTAAATAGCATCCTCCCCGACTTTGGCAGGTCATCTTCTTCTTTATCAAATCAACACTGGGTTCTGGTGGAACGTAAAACCATCCTCTTCGCCACGGCTATTGTAAAGTCAAATCATAGATAAGATTATTTCTGTATCCCATATGCTCTATTTTAAAGCATCCAATACCGAATTTTATCGAATAAGTTTTTACAGCTGGGCAGAACAAAATTAGTCGTCTTTTCCTTGATAGGTAGAAAAGTATTTTGAACGCCCCTTAGACACTGCCGTGCTCTAAACTATATCTTTCTGTATTATTGGCTTCAGGCATACGGTGATTTGCCTTCGCCTCAACTTCCTGTTTAAATGCTGCTGAAATCAAAAATAATTCTGAAAAATTTATGCTTCCAGCCCGGCAAACCTCATAAAATTCTGGCATAAGGGTCAAATCACCCCAGATTTCCGGAATAATCATGGAAAATTCACAGGTGATTGATTGTGAACGCCAACAACATCAATTTTGTGAAGCTAAAATAAGTTTAACATAAACTTCCCATAATGAACCAAATTGCATACCTAGATAACGCGGCTACGACTCAGCTTGCCCCAAAGGTTCTCGAATCGATGATCCCTTATATGGAGGAATATTACGGAAATCCATCATCCATATATGCTTTGGGCAGACAGAGCAGGCTGGCAATTGAATCCTCAAGAAAACAGGTTGCAGAAATGCTTGGTGTTAAAGCCACTTCTATTTATTTTACAAGCGGAGGAACAGAAAGCAATAATACAGCAATTGCGGCTGCAGTTAATGAACTGGGCTGCACACACATCATTACGTCACCGATAGAACATCATGCTGTGCTCCATACTGTTGAACACTACTGTCAGTACAATAAACTCAGCTGTTCTTTGGTTAAGCTCAATGCGATGGGAGAAGTTGACCTCCCGGATCTGGAAAATCAACTGGCAGCATATACCAAACAAGGTCATAAATGCCTGGTTAGCCTGATGCATGCGAACAATGAGATAGGTGTTTTGCTGGAAATTGAGGCGGTTGGCGTTATTGCCCGCCGGCATGGTGCAATTTTTCATTCAGACTGCGTACAAACCATAGGACATTACCCCATCAACCTGATTGACTATGGCGTTCATTTTGCTTCGGCATCAGGGCATAAGTTTCATGGCCCTAAGGGGACAGGCATTCTTTATGTTAGCGATGGAACAAAGTTCGGTGCGCTTATCCATGGCGGAAGCCAGGAGCGTAAGAAACGGGCTGGCACAGAAAATGTTCATGGAATTATAGGTTTTACAAAAGCACTTGCCTTGGCTATGGATAACTTTTTACATGATCATTCATACATCAAATCTCTTAACAAAAGAATGAGGCTTGGACTTAAAGCTATCTCGAAAAATATCAGCTTCAACAGTTCAGAAAATTCACTTTATACGGTTCTGAGTGTCAATTTTCCTGCCGGAACTCATACCGATTTAATGCTGGCATTGATGGACAGGAAAGGAATTTACGCATCTGGCGGGAGTGCCTGCAGTAGCGGTGATGAGGGTGGAAGTCATGTGATCACCGCCTTAAAGAAGGATCTTCCAGGTGCAACCATCCGGTTTTCATTTAGTAAAATGACCAGTGTGGAGGCTATCGACTTCACGCTTGAATTCATCAGCAGTATGTTGTTACCTAAGGATCAGGCTGTCATCTTATAATAGATATGGATACAGGCAATTCATCCATAACAGGAATGCGTCAGTGCTGGCGAATGATGACATTAAAAGGATCAAAAAAACATCCAGCCGGTAAAATTTTGAAATTCAATAGATAGTTGATTCATCCGAAGAGTATTTGGTATATTGCGGTGATGGATAACGGTTCATACGTTTCATGTTAATAATGAATTGGGCCGGATACAACAGAAGCATAAAATGTACCGGAGATTCCGTGCCATTCGATCATTGCAAAAATAATCCGGCATTTATCCTTTTAAACAGATCAATAATCATATGACAGAGCTAGATGTAACAGATAAAGAAATTCTGAGAATTCTCCAAGTGGATGCGAGCATCACACACAAGCAGCTTTCAGGCCAGCTGTATAAATCAGTAGCCACTATTCATGAAAGAATCAGAAGGCTAAAGAAGTTAGGCTACATCAAGCGGACGGTCGTGATTCTGGATAGACGAAAGATCGAAAGGAACCTGATCGCATACAGTCAGGTGCTGTTAAATGACCATGCCGCGGAAACACTTAAAGGCTTCGAAGATGAAGTCGTAAAATTTCCGGAAGTAATGGAGTGTCTTCAAATGACCGGAAGCTTCGATTTTGTATTGAAAATTGCCACCCGTGATATGGATGCCTATCACGACTTCTATCGTCAAAAACTGGCAACATTGCCTAATATAACCACTGTACAAAGTTTTTTCGTACTCTCTGAAGCCAAAAGCGATACCGCCTATCCGATCTCATAAACGACCGGATTTACCTCGAATATAACTGGCTTTACCCTATTGACTACGCCATATGAATGGATGTTTGCGCCTGTACCTGATTAGCTGAAAAAACTTAAAAGCTGGCAGGTAAATCATTGAATTGAATATCGATCTCACCTGTATCAAAGATTTATATCCTGAACATTCTTCATTTCAGCAGGCTTCGACGTTAATAAGTGGCAAGCCATCCAGCTTGCCCCCTTATTCATCATTAACTAACTAAAAATGCTGGCTTAACTTCTACAAAACGCCAGTTTAACTTTCCGGTACGCCTATAATCCGGCTTTCAGGAATTTGATATAATTTTCAACATAACCGGCACCCTGCGGGCTGATCATGGCTTGCTCCGTTCTTGGATCCAAAAGCACTTAAAACGGCGGTGAATTGGAATTGAATTTAACAGTCTGAAGGTTAGACCAAAGATGGCAAACCGGCTGCCTTAACACAACGGAACCCCTTAACTTCCATAAAAGATTGCCTAAATAAACGTTAATGCCAGAAAATTTTTGCTTTCAGACGAAAGAAAGGCAACCATCCTGAAAAAAGAGCAAGTTGTTCCTAAAGCTATTGGTGCATTTGAAGGCTTTTAAATTACATAGGCCTAACCTGGCATCACGATACGCAAGATTACCCTTAGCAAGGTCTCTATATTTTTTTGCTCGATCTGCGATTGAAGCGAAATCGCAAAGGAAAGGATTAGAGCAGTACATGGCTTGGATCAAAAACCCATAGCATTTGTTTTCCTAAAAAAAGAAGCACTGCTTTCCCCCACCTGAAACAGCAGCTAAGTGCTTTTGCCTTTCTTTCTGTTGTACCAGATCAAAAAACCAGTTAAGGGTAAAGATGCAGAAATCAGTGATCCCAGGAAAGCAAGTATTTTACCGGGTAAACCCAGAATATTTCCGGTATGGATATCATAATTCATTGCGCTGAATCGCTCACCGATACGTTCGTCTTCAAACCTACTGGTTTCTAACAATTGCCCTGAAAGCATGTCGTAACGGTTCGTAACTGTTTTAAAAGTCTGATCATAGCTGGCAAGCACCATTACCGTTGACAGCTGCTTAGCCGGAAAATAAAAATGGTAGGCCTTTGCTGTAGGATATTTCTTTTTGATCTCCTTAAAAATAAGATCTAAACCCTTACTTTCAGCCTTTTCAGGCAATCGATGTACCATCGCTACTTTTGTCTTGTTCGAACTTTCACTCAAATTGAGTACCTTCTGCAGTCCCCTATCCAGCATCGGAAATGCCCACATCATTCCGGTGAGGGCAATGACCAGCCCCAGGCTCATCACGTAGAAACCAAGAATATTGTGGAGATCATAGTTCCTGCGTTTTAAACCGGTATTCTTCTTCCACTTAAACCAAAACCGAACCCGCCGGGCCTTTTTATTTTTTGGCCACCACAAATAAAGGCCGGTGAGCAAGGAAATAACATACAGCAGGCTGACCACGCCAACAACAGGCTGACCCAGTTCTGTTTTTAATAACAAACTCCAGTGTAAATACAAGATCACCCTGAAAAATTCAAATTCAGACTGTTCATGAAAAACCAATTCACCGGTATAAGGGTTCATAAACAGGGATTCATAGAACTTTTTCTCATGCCAATACCAATTTCCAGCGTTGGTATTGTTTTCCCGGTAAGCCCTGAAATGCCATGTTTGCATGGGATCATTATCAATCTCTAAGGCCGATACCGGCTTATCTTTACCCCAGATCTCCTGCGCCTTCTGCATCATTACAGTTATGGATAATGGTTCGCCGGATGCTGGTGAAACCTGCATTCGGTCTGCATAAACCAGGGGCTTGATTTCATCGACAAAAACAAGGATACAGCCCGTTAATCCCAATATCATCACAACCAGCCCTGATAGCAGCCCGATCCATAAGTGGATGGCAATTAGTCTTTTTCTTAAGTCCATATACTAATCAGGCAACCAGGGAATTAAACCTTGGTTGCCTATTCACGCATTTAAAATCGGAAGGAAAGGTTCGCCGCTAAATTTGCCGGTGCCTGCGCATTTGCCCAACTGTCCCAATATTTTTTATTAAAAACGTTGTTGGCTTTAACCTGTATGCCCCAGGCCTGCCTATTGTAAAATACTACGGCATTAACCAGGGTGTATGACGGAATAAAAAATTTGTTATTTGAAGCTTTGTACATTTTATCTACATAATTCATTCCTGCACCAAATCCCAGTCCCTTAAATTGATTCTGAAAAGCATATGAAGCCCAGAAATTCGCTACATTTTCAGGTGCATTTGCAGCTTTATTTCCATCAATATTAGCATCCAGAGCTGCTTTAACAATACGATTATCATTATAAGCATATCCCGCCAAAATGTTCAGACCGGCAACGGGTTGCGTAATCAGTTCCAGATCTAAGCCCTTACTTAATTGCTTCCCATCTTGTATGGTAAATAACTCCTCATTCAAACGGGTAGCATTATCAATATTGATCCGGTAATAACTGGCGGTAAAGCTGAGTTTCTTTTCGAAAAGCTCTGTTTTGATCCCACCTTCTGCCTGGGTAGCGAATAAGGGATCTAAAACCTGCCGGCTGCCATTCGGCTGCGATACCGGAGCAACATTCTGGAAACCACTCATGTAATTGGCAAAAAGTGAAACTGATTTAGGCAGCAATTCATAAACCAGACCAAATTTAGGTGCATAAGAAGTTTGATTATAACCATCTTCATCACCTTCAACGGCCTGCCTTTTATAACGATCCAAACGCAGTGATAACATCGCCGAAAGACGCGGTAACAGGTTAATCATGTCTGATGCATAAACACTGGCCGTTTGCTGCGTTGGGGAAGGAAAAGGTGCAAAGCTTACCAGTTTATCAATTTGCTGGCTAACAATTGGCTTGAAGGCTTTTGTAACATCAATCTGATCAATGGGCTGGATATCCGCAAATAGAAAACTTGAAGTATAATGACGGTAATTTGCACCAATTAAAAGATTATGGGTGAAACTCCCTGTTTTAAACTTGCCATTAAAATTCTGCTGGATATTTGTGTATCCGTTATAAACCGGACCATACACATAGGAAGCCCGGGTTACATTACTGGGAGAAGACCAAATCACCAAACGCTGATAACTGTGATCTACATTTTCAGAAACAAAAGAAAACAGTGTAGTCGACTTAAAGTTATCTGATAGTTTATACACCCCTTCAGCAAATATACGCGTCGCATAATTTTGAACATCAACATTGTCATGAAACAATGTTTTCCGGTAGTCCAGTAATAAATCGCTCGGTTGTTTAATGGCTGCAGATCGGAATACATAGTTCATCGGCTGCGTATTATGTACCTGCAACAACTCTGCATCAACATTTAATGACAGCCTTTCATTGACGTGATAGGTAATGCTTGGTGCCAGTAAAAAAGTGTTGTTAAAACCATAATCCAGAAAACTCCTCTCCCGATTCAGGGCAGAATTTACCCGGAAAAGCACCTTTTTTTCCTGATCAAGCGGTGTATTAATATCTAGTGTAAGGCGGTTTAAGCCAAAACTCCCCGAAGTATAGCTAAATTCCGTACGTTTTGCTTCTATCGGTTTTTTTGTCACCACATTCACAACCCCGCCAAAGGACGAAACCGACGCACCAAATAAAGTACCTGAAGGTCCCTTCATCACTTCAATGCGTTCGATGTTCGCTAAATCTACAGCAGAACGGTCTGAAGTAGATTCCATGCCGTTACGGGCATTAATTCCGGTTCCAAATCCCCTGAAATATGCGCTGACGCCGCCAGAAGGGTTGGTGATAGAAACGGCCCCCCCGGCATTGCGTATGGCATCTGCCACGGTTACCACCACCTGTTCCTGCATCAGCTGTTTGGTTATTACGCTATACACCTGTGGATTTTCCAGGTTTGTTAAGGGTAAACGGGAAACATATTCAGTCGTTTTGTTTGCAAATCTATTTACGCGCTCGCCATTCACAACCACTTCCTGCAGTGCCCGCATATCCTCATATAAAGTGAATAAAACTTCCACTGTAGCATTTGCAGTAACCTGAACGCGCTGTTCCTGCTCCTTTAACCCAACATACCTGGCTGTGATGGTATAGCTTCCAACTTCTACGTTATTAAAACTAAAAAGACCATTTTCATCTGCCTGAATTTTGCTGCCGCCCATATCGATGTTAACATATGCCGCAGCCAGGCCGTCGCTCGTAATCACCCGCCCTTTAATCGTTCCCTTACCATTTGAAGGCTGAAGGTTAATCTGGTTTCCTTTTACCTCTATTCTCCTGATCTCTTCTCCAAAAATTCCATGAAGAATAGATTCTACAGTGGCATTTTGATAAGTTAAGTTCACTTTTCTATTTGCATTCAACAAATCCGGACTATAAATAAAACTGCAACCTGCCTTGGTTTCTATTTCTTGCAAAGCCTGGGCGATAGAGACATTGTTAAGCTGAATGCTGATTCTTTTTTTCAAAGCTGTGGTTTGTGCCATAGCTGAATTGGTAATTAAAATGGTGAGTAAAATTAAAATGATTGTTTTCCCCATGCGTGAAAACAATCTTGTGCTAAATAGCAAAAAGTTCATATTTTTGATTTGAAGTAATGTGATTGATTATAGTGCATTGCTTATACCCGGTGAACAACTTTAGCGACGCGTACACCGGGTATTTATGTTAAAAATCTACTTATCTGGACAATGTGACCTCCTTATCTTTTATGTTGTATTTTATATTAAGTGCAAAACTGATATCCTGAAGTACATCAGTCAGTGAGGGATTATCAAATCGGGCCTTTACCCTATAATGAAGCAAAGCCGGATCACGGAGGTGAACTTTAACGCCATACCAGCGTTCCAACTCAGCCGCAACTTCGCTTAATTTACGATCATTAAAAATCATGATACCTTTGGTCCAGGCCACGATATGCGCACTGTTAATCGTGGTTTGCTTTAGTGAATGACCATTAAATGTGCCCTGCATATTGGGATATAAAATCAGCGTATCGATACATCCGGCAGCTGTTAACTGTACCCTGCCCTCTTCTACAGCCAATTGATCAAAAGGACCTTCCCAGCTCTGAAGATTGAAGCGGGTGCCCAGCACGCGTGTAGTGGTATGTTGGGTTTGAACGTAGAACGGTTTGCCTGGATTTTTAGTTACCTCAAAAAAGGCTTCTCCTTTCAGAAACACCCTTCGCTCCGTTTTTGAAAAATGATCGGGATATTTCAACCTGCTTCCTGCATTAAGGTACACCAGGGTGCCATCAGCTAAGGTAATCCTGGCTTTTTTTCCATATGGAAGCATTACTTCCCTATAAGTGAATGAAGCACCGGCAGGTGATTGTTTGTTTGACAGATATAAGCCCAAGCCTGCCAGTAAAATAAATATTGCCGCTATCGATATTCTTTTATACCATACCGGCATTCGAATAACCTTGTCCGGTTCATCATAGCCTTTTACTTCCGGATGCGCTCCTGCAATACGTTGCCACAACTGCTCCTTTATTTTTAATTCTTCTTCTGAGGAACGAAGTTCATAAGGCTTTTCGGGACTTCCATCCAGCATCCATTGTTCTACGATCTTCCTTTCCACAGGGCTACATAAACCCGCCCAATATTTTTCTAACAAATGATGATCTACCGACATGAACTGCTTTTAGAATACAAGTCGGAGATCGGGAGATTTACCCTTAGTTAAAAAAAAATATTTTTGCTATTGGTTAAAGCCTGTTTAAAATAAAACTTATTTCGTATGTCAGTGTGAGTGTATTCGAAGACCATTTCAACGCATTAATAAAGCAATCGACCAAGGCTACCATTGACAGACTCCAAAAAAAACTCGTCATTTCGAGGAGGAACGAGGAAGCAGTCTTTATAGCAAGGATTACCAGCATGATAGATTACTTTGTCGGCTGAAAAAGTCTTTTCGCAATGACGATCCCTCCAGGAGATATTTCGATTAAATTCTACTATAATTGATTTTTATACAACAAATTATCCCTCCTGTGACAACAAAAGGCTATTTATTCCTGTTATAAAAAATTAAAATAGGCACTTAATGTAAATGAGTTTTGAGAAAACGCAATGCTTTGGTTAAATGTGCTTCTACCGTTTTTTCTGAAAGCTCAAGCTGTTCTGCAATTTCTGGTATAGTCAAACCACTGTTGCGACTTAACGTGTACACCTGTTTGCACCGGCAGGGCAGCCTGTTCACGAGTCCATCGACAAAATGATCCAGATCCTTAAAAAGAATAGTTTCTTCTGTGTTGTTGATGCTTTCGCAGAAATTTTCTAACAGACACTGGTTCTGGCTTTCCCTTTTAAATTTTTCACGGTAGTAGTCACTGATTTTAATCCGTGCTGCCCGAAATAAATAGTATTCCATCCGGGTTTCCACATGAAGAGCATCTTTACGCCGCCAGAGAGAACAAAAGATATCCTGAACAATATCCATCGCCACTTCATCATCATGGATATGGTGCTGACAAAATGCAAGTAAGGGTTTCCAGAACTGTTCAAATAAGGTGCGAAAACTTGAATCATCAATTTGATTCAGTAATTGACCATTTTTATTACCCTTAAAAATTTTCACAAATGCGCTTGTTGCTTATACAGAATGGCAAATATAAACCATTATATTTAATAAGTCTAAATAGTTTAAAGATAATTCATTCGGATCATCTTCCAATGCTCCCGTGAGAGAAGTATTCAGATTAAAAGTGATTTGATATTTTACTGCTTAAATAATTCTTCAACTGCACCGGGAATCAACTTCAAGCCGATATCCCTTTCCGCGTATCACCACAATTTTGAGATCAGGATCTGATTCCAGTTTTTTTCTGAGTTTTGAAATGAACATATCCAGACTTCGGCCTACTATAATACCTTCATCTTCCCAGATCTCTTTCTGCAACCGGCTTCTCTCTATCGTCTCGTTCGGAGACAATGCAAAAATGCGCAATAAACGGTTTTCTGTTCCGGTCAGGTCTATGGTGTTTCCATGTATCACGAGCTTCCGGTTTTTCGCATCAAATAACATGGTGCCTAAAGTGATCATTTCATCATGCTCACGGTGAGTTAAAACCCGAATCGGCTTAACGGCGCTCAAAAAGATAAACCCAAAAAAGGCTAAAAATGGCAGACTGCTGAGCAGGTATACATGCCTTGTTGTACGTATTCCTGCCGGTTTGAATGTAATATTGATCATATAATATGCTTTGGGTTGCCTTCTTCCGATACAGGCTACTATATCATCTTTTTTATTTTTGGATATCGCATATCCATAGGCCACGCTGGAGTTGCCACGATTCAGTACATTCACCACATAATCACCGGCCAGCGGATCTTTATCCAGCCAACGCCGGCTGATATTCACCAGAGCATCTGTTTGAAAACTAAGCGCATGTTCAAACCTGATCTGGTAATTATTTTCTCCGGTTCGCTTTACCGGAAGCACCCTGGATGTACTGTCGCCTGACTGCAGAAGCAGTTCATGTCCGATTTTGCGGAGTAAAATTTCCCTTCTGGCGAAGTCGAAGCTATCATTCCCCGTTACACTCAAAGCGGCACACAGCACAGCAATAAATGATATAAATATTCCTGCGAACAGGTATTTGCGTTTTCCGGAAGGGGGTTTTAGACTAAGTTGCATATTGTCAAGCCTTTATTTACAAAGTTTACATTTTTATTTACAATCCTGATGCTGCCGACGGAAAGATACCAAAGTAATTTCGCTGAATCAATTTTAACAGGGGATAAACCATCATCTACAAACAATCATAAAGATTGCCCGTGATGGCTTCATCCCGCAAAAAAATTATATCAAGATGAAAAATAACAGAAACTTTTGTTACAGCCTGCTGATCATTCTGGCAGGCGGAATTTATTTACCTGTACAGGCCCAGCAAAAAAAAGATGCTCAGGATGTCATTGAAACCAAAGTGCTAAACATTTCTCATGCCCCAAACAGCATCGTTCGTACCATCAAACAAGATCGCCATGGAAACATCTGGATGGCCTCATGGGCGGGTGTTATTAAATACGATGGAAAATCTTTCAGCAATATCACCGGTAAGGTTAGCCCGGCACGCTTTTTTTCTATCCTCGAAGATAGAATGGGAAATTTTTGGTTTGCTTCTGTTGGTTCAGGAGTTTATCACTATGATGGAAAATCTTTTCGAAATTACACCACCAGAGACGGACTTGCCAATGATCGGGTAACTAATATTTATGAAGATAAAACCGGTCAGATCTGGTTTGGTACTGAAGGTGGTGCAAGTCTTTATAATGGAAAATCCTTTCGCAATTTTAAAATGAATGAGGCTCCTCCCTTTAAAGCGGCTGATTCTGTCCATGTTTCTGTTTACCAAAAGTCACTTCCTGAAGTGAGCTGGATGCATCATGATGTGAATGCCGTCATTGAAGACAATACCGGAAAATTTTGGCTGGCTACGAGGGGCCATAGCTACTGGTATGATGGGAAAACATTCACTAAGATCAACAATAACGAGGGCAAACCCTTTTTAAATGTTCGTTCGATCATCAAAGATCAAAAAGGCCATATCTGGCTTGGTGGTGCCGATGGGCTTTGGCGCTATGACGGCAAAACATTTACCAATTTTACCCAAAAATTTGTGGGTTATATTTACGAAGATAGAAAGGGTAATATATGGACCAGTTCAGAAAGTGCGAAGAGTCAGAATTGGGTACTTTCCCGTTATGATGAAAAGTCTTTATTAAATAAAAAACCGATGGTCACCGAAATAAAAACAAATGATAAAATGCTTTTCGGAATTTTAGAAGCTAAGGATGGCAATATCTGGTTTGGCGGTTTAAAGGGGGTGTACCGTTATGATGCCAGCCTGCCTGACGGACAGCAAAAATCAATTACGCACTTTAAGGGCAAAGAAGCTGAGCAATAAAAGTATATAAAATTGGTATCACCAGGCTGGAGTTTGGTCGGGATGCTAAATTTGAAATGTCATCCTGAGCTTGTCGAAAGACTTGTAAAACCATCTCGTTAACAGTGTTTCGATAAGCTCAACATCAAATTTAATCTACATGAATGATGATGATATAGCCGCTTTGTATTAAAAGTAAATAATTAGAACTTGATATGTGCAGGTTTTATGCATCTCTTCACTTAAAAATATTTTTTTTCGATTTTTAATTTTCGCTGGTCGCCTTTTTTAAATTTTATAGTTACCGTTGCCTGTTCTTTCCCCTCAAGAATTGGCTTGTTAGTAAGCAGATTACATAGATCAACATCTTTAAAGGAAATACCGTCAATTTCGACAATTTGTTCCCCAGGTGCTACGCTCTCCCCTGCTTCCTGCCAAACGATACCTACAACCATTTTGTTGTTACTAAATGCCGGCTGAAAAGGCCATTGCTTTTCGGCCAGGTCTATTTCTTTGTCGTCACCTTATTATAGGTAAGATGCTGGGAAAAACCATCCTTCGACAGGATCAAAAAAAACAAGAGAAAAATTAATTTATACATGTATATCATTTAAAACTGAAACTTGTTCAAAATAGCTAAATAGAAAAACATATGAAGATATTTAACGATAATTAACAGCATTCATTAGCACAGCTGTTGATCATATCTTAACTGAACAATTGACAAGATATTGGGAACGATGTTAAATGAACTCACTCTGGGTTTTGAAGTTTACAAATTCAACCGAAGTTCCTGCAACTTCCTGAGCACATACGCTTTATAGTTCGGGCCAATGGGTATCGTTTTGTTACCGATCGCAATATCATTGGCGGTAAAAGAGGTCATCTTAGCCATATTGACAATAAACGACCGGTGGACGCGCAACAGCGAAAATAACCTGATATCCGTTTCCAGATCGCTGATCTTGTATTTAATGTTGATCGAACTGTTCTCATAAAACACCCGTATATCATCCTTAATACTTTCAATATATAAAATATCAGCCATATTTAATCGGTGACTTCTCAATCCTGATTTTAAAAATAAATAAGAATTTTGTGTTGCGACAGCAGCTACAGGATTTTCAGCATTCCGCGACCGCAGATACCGGTCAACAGCCTTAAAAAACCGCTCGAACGTAATGGGTTTTAGCAGATAGTCGATGATGTCCAGGTCATAACCATCAATGGCGTATTCGCGATATGCGGTTGTGATGATCACTGCTGGCGGATCCTTTAAGCCTTTTAAAAAGTCAATACCTTTTATTTGGGGCATTTCAATATCCAGAAACATCAGATCTACCGCAAGAGTTCTCAGCAGCTCCAGGGCCTTTACTGCCGTAGAACAGGTAGCCACCACTTCAAAAGCATCCAGTTGCGCAAGGTGATTCTGTAACAACTTAATCGCCAGCGGTTCATCGTCAACCAAAAGACATTTTATTTTCATAGCGTTAAAGCAATTAGGTTATACATCCACAAGATTAATTTCCAGTTCCACATCATAAGTATGGTTGATCATTTTTATATTTAATTTATACCGCGAAGGATAAAGCAGATCAAGCTGCCGCGTAACATTGTTCAGGCCGAGGCCATTCCCTCCTGTTGCGGGCTTCTCTTCCACAATACTGTTAGTCACCTTAAAACGGAGGCGGTTATTTTTCAGGTGGAGATCAATATCAATAAAGGGATTGCCGGCATCCATACCCGCACCATGTTTAAATGCATTTTCCACAAGTGATAATAAAATCAATGGTGCGATAGTGGCCGCTTTGTCGGTAACATAATCAAAATTTATCCTTAGCCGTTCATCATATCTGAGCTTTTCCAATGCAAGATAATTCTCAATCAGTTTAATTTCTGATAACAGCGGAACATAAGCCGTATTACACCTGTAAAGTACATGATCCAGTATCTCGGATAATCCGGCAATCGATTTTGAAGCAACCGGAGCATTCATGAGCGACAGCGAATAAATGTTGTTTAAGGTATTGAATAAAAAATGCGGATTGAGTTGGCTTCTCAAAGCTTTAAGTTCCGTTTCTGCCTTTTCTTTCTCCAGCATCAATGAACGTTGCTGAACCACGTACTGGTCACGGATCAGTTTGACAAAAGCGAATACCCATGCCGCAGAGAATGACAGGGTAAAGTAATGCGTTACTAATTTGGGGATATCGGATAGGATCTGCCATAGTGATTCCTGTGCGAAAGGCGGTGTTCTGATGAGTGGTTCCAGGAGATATATTACCGCAGCACGTGAGCAGGCAGAAATGAGGTAAGCACCTGCAATAAAAAAGACGACCACTTCAAAATAGTTTTTTGAGCGCATTAATTTTGGAATGATCAGGTAGGCCAGAAAATAAGAGGCCAGCATGGTCACGGAGATATAATAAATCTGACGGTACATAATGTTGTCGAATTGCTTATATTCTTCCATATCATACCGGTTCATAAAAAGCAATGCGACGATCAGCCAAAAGATGACATGAGTTTGAAAACGGCGAGTCAGGCTGAACTTAACAATTCTTTCAATCAATGGCATAACCAAAGATAACACATAGGCCGCTTATCCTGAATAAACACGACGGAATAACCGGAAACCAGCCTGAAAACGGCAAATACACAGATGAAATGGAATATTTCGCTAAATAACAGTTTCTGTATATCATTTTGGCTTTTGCGGCAGGGCCATGTTGCAGACCAATTATTTTGTTCGATTTTCAGCTAAATTTTCAAAAATCATCAGAATGAGATCACAAATTTATATTATTTCCCTGCTGCTAGGCATGCTCATAAGTGCCACCGCCTGCGGGCAGCAGATTGAGCAATTACCCTTAAAATCCACCAATGCAATTGATAGTGTTATCCTGAAAAAAATGAGTAATGCGCAACTCGTAGGCCTGGGTGCAGCCATTATCATCGACAAAAAACTTGCCTGGTCTAAAGGCTACGGTTATGCCGACCGGGAGAACAAGATACCATTCACCACATCGACCGTCATGAATATAGCCTCTGTATCCAAAACCATTACCGGGGCCTGCCTGATGAAAGCCGTGGAGCAGGGAAAACTTTCCCTTGATGAAGATATCAATACCTACCTGCCCTTTAAAATTCATCACCCATTCTTTCCAAAAGAGAAAATCACTTTGCGTCACCTGGCTACCCACACCTCCGGTCTGAATGACAGGTTCCCTTTTTATAACTCCGACAGTTTATATGTTAACGGAAAAGATTCGCCGGAGAAGCTGGCAGATTTTCTGCGCAATTATTTTTTGCCTGGCGGAACACATTATGCTAAAGAAAATTTCATCAATCACAGGCCGGGTACATTTCGGGAGTATTCCAATATCGCGACCGCCCTGGCAGGTTACATTATCGAAGTGCAGACAGGTAAAAAGCTGAACGACTACAGCCGGGAATATCTATTCAAGCCATTGAAAATGAATGACACAGGATGGTTCCTGTCTGAGATCAACCTGAAAAAGCACGCCAGGCTTTACCAGAAACAGGCGGATAGCAGTATTAAAAGAATACCACTTTACGGACTGACCACTTATCCCGATGGTGGCGTACGTACATCGGTCAATGACCTGTCCCATTTCTTTATCTGCTTGTTAAATGGCGGAAAATTTCAAAACAGACAGGTGCTCAGGGAGAAAACGGTGCAGGAGATGCTCCGGTTTCAGTTTGATGACGCGCATAAGCCTGAAAATATAGCACCAGCTCAACTTAACTCCGGTATTTTCTGGTCTACCAAGATGGGTGGAAAAAGGATCGGGCACAACGGCTCCGACTTTGGTGTAAGAACTTTCATGCTTTCTGATCTTAAAAAGGAAGTGGCGGTGATCATGTTCATCAATACCTCATTGCTGGAAACAGAGGAGGCCCAATTCTTTGGTATCTACAACGAACTCTATCAATATGGCGTTAAAATCAGAAATGGTGATCATTAATAGCAATTATGTTGATCACCATTCAGCCAGCCGGGCAGCAATAAAAAATATACCCAGATGGCATTTGAAAGTGCGAATGGACCAGTTGAAACTATCCTCAAACTAAGCTCTCAAACACTGATGATAATAAATTTCTTAGCATATTTCATCAAACATTCAGGTACCGGTAACCTGCATGCTTTGTTCAAATGCTGATAAAAATTTGCTGACATGTACGCCATCGCAAAGTGCGTGGTGTACATGTACAGAAACAGGCAACAGCACTTGCCCGTCTTTAAATAAGAGTTTACCAAAAACGATTTTAGGAACATGATCACCCGCTTTAAGCATTTGTGCATGTTGCATGCTGGTGAAATTTATACCTGGCAGAATAGAATAATGTATCATATTCATCACATCCGGCTTTAAGGTCAATCCAACCGCAGCTTTTTCCAGCATGATCACATTCCTGGTCTCCTGGCAAAAAATTTTAAAATCCCGGTGGTAATTAAAATAAGCAAAACCAAATGTTTCATCATTTCTTAACACGGTAATGGAGCCTGAAATCAAGCTATACTCAACAACTTCATCAGCCTCAATTCTGTACCGAAACTCTTTAATGTGGTTTGCGGCCAAAAGTGATTTATGCAGATAGTACAAAAAGAATGGTATTTGGTATGCTTTACAAAAGTGGTATGCTTCTGTACAATTTATCAAACTCGTTACGCCAAAAAAAGGCTGATCAAACGTGCTGAAAAAATTATAGTGCGCCTTGCGTTTCCAGGTGCTGATATCTATTATATCTTTGGTAGGTATTTCCATGTCAGCAATTTGCGGCTTATGATTTTAATGCGATATACCAAAAAGGATTAAGAATATACCAAAACGGATTATGTACCAATTATCAGGAAATGAGTTTAAAAACTTAGTTAAAAGAGAATTTACTACAGATATCATGACAACTGATTCATCAGTAACGCTGCCTGATGTTTTTAGCTGTCAAACGAAAAGTTTGAGGACCACAGATTTCGACCTATTAAATTTCTATGGTACTTTTAATGAAGATACCCGGGTAAACCATTTTCAGGATAACACACATGTAAGCCTGCACTTTCAACTCGCAGGTAGTTCTGGTGCCTTCATTTCAGGCATGCCAAAGGATCAGTCCATGCGGCAAGGACAATTCAATGTTTTAAATTGTATAAACCCAACCAGTTCCTTTATTTTCCCTAAACAACAGCAGTACGAATATATGTGCATTGGATTAAAAACTTCTTTTTTTAATGAAGTATTGCATGAATGCGGTACTCCATACCAGGAATTAATAGCCCGGGGCGAAGACATGAAAAGCTTTGCGGTTTTTGATTCACCTATGCATACCAATGCTTTCCAATTGTCGGCCCTACGACTTTTACAAAACCCGCCAATAGCCGATAACCTGAAAGAAAACTATCTGAAATCGAAAGTGAAGGAGTTGATTTTACTTTGCATGAATGCCTACTCCACAAACAGCAACCAACCTGTTAAATCACTAAACAACGTAGACATTGATAAGTTGAAAGCTGTGAAAAACTACCTGTCCATAAATTACTTATCTGCTTTGACCCTGGAAGGCATCAGTAGGGAATTCCTCCTGAATGAATTTAAGTTAAAGAAAGGCTTCAAACAAATTTTCGGGTTGACGGTGTTCAGCTATATTCATGAATTAAGGATGCAGCATGCTGATTCCTTAATCAGTGATGCTAAGCTTAATATCGGAGAGATCGCTGCCATTTTGGGTTACACATCCGATTCCTCATTTATCCGGGCATTCAAGTTATTCTATGGTCAATCACCTGGAAAGAGGATAGCCTCTCACATAAAATAGCTTGGATAAGGGAAATCAGAGCACGATTACGGCTTAATAAGCTATCGGTTGCAACCGCGATGCAATACTCAATTTTTTTTCTTTTAACTGCAGCTTGATTATAAATTAAGTATTTCCACCTTAAAATGATAGTCCTCATGAACTGATACAAACACAGCCAAATAAATGCCTGACAATGGAATTTCATCATTGCCCTGCCCCATTTTGCGCCATAAAAATTCTGTAATTTGAAGCTATGGATACCAATCAATATACTATTAACACCAGTTTCCTGGATTTCGCAGTGTCGCTGGCCAACCTGGAAGAGGATGCAAAAGCTGCCCTGACCTGCAGATTGTATAAAAAGCAATATGACAAAGGAGAATTGATCCTGGAAAAAGGAACTGTCTGCAACCGAATTTACTTTGTAGACAGCGGCCTGCTCAAGACCTTTTTTTATACGGAAACGCGCGAATTTATCATGCGCTTTTTTCCTGAAGGAAATATGTTTACCGTGTTGGATAGTTTCCTGACCCGGCAACCTTCCTCCTATTCTATCTTAAGCCTAGAAGCTACAACACTTACCTGCCTGAACCACGATGATTTGGAAGCACTTTGCGCCCGCTACCATTCGGTAGAAACATTTTTCAGAAAACTAGTGTCGTTGGCTGCCGTAAATATGATGGACAGGATCAGCAGCACCCTGGAAGAAAAAGCACAGGGCGCTTATCAGAACTTCCTAAAGGAACACGGGAGATTACTGCAAAGGATCAGCCTGGCAGACCTTGCCTCCTATTTGGGAATTACGCAGGTTTCGTTAAGCAGAATCAGGGGAATAAAGTAGTTTTTATCATTTGATAAATGCAGAACTAGCTTAGCAATGTACCTTTCACGCATATTAAACATCGTGATGAAAAATCCTCTTTCCCTTCCTCAGACAATAAGCCTTTTAGCAGCATGTCTTTTTACAGTTGTCGCTCCGGTTATGGGTTATCTATCCATTGGTCTGGCTCCCGTAATAATTGTGGGAGGCTCTGCCCTCATAGGACTAATCTGCTGGTACAAAACCTATCTGAAAAACCCTGTTGAACCTGGGGTGATCTTTCCGCTTTTTATTCTTACCGTAGCCGGTTTACAGATCCACATTGTAGAAGAGTACCTGATGGGCTTTGCACCGGCCATGAGCCGTCTATTTGATATTTCCTGGAGTGAAAAAAGCTTTTTGATGGTCTTTGCACTGGTGGGTCCAGTCATTTATACCCTTACATCACTCGGATTGTACTATAAAGTTCATATCGCGGGATTTGTGGCCTGGTTTATCTTTATCGGTCCCGGCGTTGCAGAATTTACTCATTTTATCTTTCCACTCCTTTCACCGGAAATATTGCCGCATGATCCTCATTCCATTACGACTGTCATTAATGGAAACTCAATCCCGCAAATGCCTAATTTCTATTTCAAAACCACAGGACATTATTATTTTCCGGGAATGTGGACCGCAATCCTTCCCATGATTCCTGGTTGTATTGCCATCTATAGGCTGCTGATTAGGAAAAATTATCACGTAAACATCCTAAATTAAAATACACTTGCTTAACATCTTAATTCCGGATAAGTACCTAAGGAAAAGGCTGCAGATGAACTGAAAACCATTTTTTTGATCATTTAAGTTGATTTTTCAGTTGCCTGGGTTTCCCCTCCATACTGCATCAAAGTTCGAGGATATTTAACACACCTCACGTTTTAGCATTGAGTGGACGGAAACCTTTTGACATAAAATTACGATGATATTATTGTGCTGGTAAGTTTAGCCAGGTAGGTCTGCAATAAACCTGATGGCTTCCTGATTTTTTCTATGTCAATCAAATTTTTGATACCAATCGCCATTTTCGAAACAAAATTATTGGAAACATTTTTTTGTTTCGGGAAAAATTGTTTCGAAAACTTGAAACATTTTTCACGGAAACTTTTTTTTGTTTCAGCAAAAACGTTTCAAATTGCGCATAAAAGCATATTTACATCAATTTAAAAAGAAAAGGAAAATATTGGATCGAACTAAAATCACTTTCTATCACAGATTAAATTTTTACCCGAACCCAATTGTAGCTTTAATTATACAAACTAAATATATTGTATTTTCAATCTTGTTTTACTAACCTGAAGCCTATTATTTACAATTAAATCTTTACAAAAAGTTTTTCCTTTATACCAGTATTTTATTCAGGAATATTATATTTGATAGTTAACCAAATATCTATGATGAATAACAAAACGGTTTATGATGCGATAGTTGTTGGCTCCGGCATTAGTGGTGGATGGGCTGCGAAAGAGCTAACTGAAAAGGGAATGAAAGTATTGCTTTTGGAACGTGGAAGGAATTTCGAACACATCAAAGACTACAAGTCTGCGCAAGGTGATCCTTTTTCATTTCCGCATCGCGGTAAAACAACTGTAGCACAACAAAAAAATTATCCTGTTATCCATCGTGGATGGGCAGCACATGAGCCGATCATGGATTATTGGGCAAATGAAAAAGATAGTCCTTATGTAGAAACCAAGCCCTTTACCTGGTGGCGCAGTTATCAGATGGGTGGCCGCTCCGTGCTTTGGGGCCGCCAGAGCTATCGTTTGAGTGATCTCGACTTTGAAGCCAATCAAAAAGACGGCATCGCTGTCGACTGGCCCATCCGTTATAAAGATATAGCCCCCTGGTATGATTATGTAGAAAAGTTTGCAGGAATCAGCGGTTCCAAAGAAGGCCTCGCACATTTACCGGATGGCATGTTCCTCCCGCCTATGGATTTGAATTGTGTGGAAAAGGACGTAGCAGCACGACTAAAAGCACATTACAAAGATGAACGGCATTTAATTATCGGCCGCGTGGCAAACCTTACCGCAGCCATTCCGGGCAGAACCAAATGCCAGTTCAGAAACCGTTGCTGGGAAGGATGCATTTTTGGCGGCTATTTCAGTACGCAATCTTCTACTTTGCCTGCAGCTTTAAAAACCGGTAATTTAACCATCAGGCCATTTTCGATTGTTACGCAGATCCTCTATGATCAAGACACTAAAAAAGCAAGGGGTGTAGAGGTGCTTGATGCCGAAACCAATCAAACCTATACGTTTAATTCTAAAATTGTATTTCTCTGTGCTTCCGCATTAAACAGTGCCTGGGTATTAATGAATTCGGCAAAGGATATCTGGCCGGGCGGCCTAGGCAGCAGCAGTAATGAGCTTGGCCATAATGTAATGGACCATCACTATAACCTCGGTTGTTCAGGAACCGTTGAGGGTTTTGAGGATAAATATTATTACGGAAACCGTGCCAATGGATTTTACATCCCCCGGTTTGTGAATCTGGGTGATGATAAACGGGATTACCTGAGGGGTTTTGGTTTTCAGGGCAGTGCAAGCAGAACTGGCTGGAGCAGCAACATACCCGAGCTGGGCATAGGCAGTGCCTTCAAAGAGGCCCTTACTGAACCCGGAGGATGGTCGATTGGTGCCACCGGCTTTGGTGAAATTTTACCCGACCACCGCAATAAAATATCTTTGGACCAGCAGGTAAAAGATAAATGGGGACTTCCCGTTTTAAACATGGATGCCGAACTGCAGGAAAATGAGATTAAAATGCGTAAAGATATTTTGAAGGAGCTCAAAGCCATGTTCGAAGCTTCCGGTATTAAAAACATCAGCAGCTGGGATAGCGGCCACGCCATGGGGCATGGTATACATGAAATGGGTACGGCAAGAATGGGCCTTTCGGAAAAGACATCCGTATTGAACAGTCAGAACCAGGTATGGGATTGCAAGAACGTGTTTGTAACCGATGGCGCTTGTATGACATCATCTGCCTGCCAGAATCCATCGTTAACTTATATGGCCCTTACCGCAAGGGCTGCAGATTTTGCGGTAAGGGAATTGAAAAAAGGAAACCTTTAAGGAAACGAACATGGACAGAAGAGATTTATTAAAATCAATCGCCATATTAACCGGCGGAACTTTGATCGGTGCAGATGCCTTGCTTAGTAGCTTTACTTATCCAAACAGTAAAGCCATTGGCATATTATCCCAAAACCAGATCAGTTTGCTCAATGAACTTGGTGAAACCATTTTACCTGGAACTGCTAAATCTCATGGTGCCAGGGCTGCTAATGTGGGTGCCTTAATTAATACCATCGTATCTGATTGTTATACCAAAGCACAACAAACCACATTTTTAACAAGCCTGACACAAGTTAATGCTGATATTTTAAAAAGCTTTAAAAAGCCATTTTTAAGTGCCAGTAAAGCAGAAAAACACAATTTTTTAACGGTATTGGATCAGCAGGCCTATAATTTTCAAAAAGAGAAACAGCAGAAAGACAGGGAAAGCAAAAAAGATAATGAGAAGTTTGTTGCCACCCCAAACCATTACTTTACCGGTTTAAAACAACTGATCCTCTGGGCTTATTTCAATTCAGAGATTGGTGCAACTGAAGCACTGCGCTTTGTTTCGGTTCCTACCCGCTATGAGGGTTGTGTACCCTATCACAAAGGTGACCGTGCGTGGTATTAACATGCAGATCAGAAATGTGATGTATCTTTTAAATGCATCTTAAATTCACGATAAAAGTGTAACCTTTTAAGGAAGTTCAATAAAGAAATGACCAACATCAGTAGGCCTAACATGGAATTAAATACCATGATACATTGGTTCATGGTGTTTTCGTGCACAAAAGTGCCGGCATATTTCATACAAATGCGTAAAAAACAAGGCATACCAATAACAAAAAAGTATTACTAATCAGTCATTTAAATCAAAACCAAATAATTTTTTCAGAAAAATTTTGTAGATTATCATATAAATTTCCATTTTTGGCGACCAAACAAAATAATTCATGCGCCCTCACACCTCTAAATTGCAGTTTTCTGCAATTGGTAAATTACATGCTATCATTATAGATATAGCTATTCTTTTTGCATCATTCAATACTGTTTACGCCCAAAATAAAATTGATACAACTAAAGTTCAGACCAATACATCCAAATTTGAGATCGGTGTGGCTGGTGGATTAACAGTAAATAAATTTAGCAATAGTCAGCCTCACACCGGAACCCATACCGGTTATACTGCCGGCCTTTTGTTCACCTATAATGTGTATCAGCAATGGAGTATCCAGCTGGAGACAAACTTTATCCAACAAGGCGGCCAGCTATTAAGCTTTAAAGATGATACCAGATATGGTTTACCCGAGGATTTTAGCACCAAAAATGTAAAGAACAGTTCAGTATATTTAAACAGCCTGAATTTTCCCTTATTGTTAAAATACACGATTCCATTAAACAAAGACTGGCAACCGGCCCTATATGCTGGTGGAAGTTATGCCTATAACTTTAATGTCACAGAGCATTATCAAAAAACCGGCAACTTGCTTCCCGGAGAAGATGTCATCACCACTGTTACAGATTCAGAGCATGTTACCGGCAGGTATAAGCGGGATAGGCTAAACCTGATTATTGGGGCAGATTTGCGTTTACCCCTGTTTAGCAAGGTGAAATTACTCTTCGACTTTAGATATGAAGACGGTGTAACTCCTGCAAGAGAAAATTATTCTTACATGGAGAAGGTAGGTTTCGGAAGCAACATCAGATCCATCTCTTTTATATCCAAACTAGGCCTGATCATTCCGGTACAGTAGCCAAAAATTCTTAATCAAGAACCAATTATATGAAATTAAAATTTACCAGACTATTTTTAGTTGTCCTGGCGCTTTATGCTACAGGCTGTTCAAAAGATGAGTTTTCAGAAGCAGATGCCATTGCTGCACAGAAAGAATTATTAAACCTGAAGTATCAGCATGAGCTGGATTTAGAAACCCTAAAACAAAAAGGTGCAAGCGCATTGCAACAACTTATAAATACCGCTGCGCTTCAACAACTTAAAATGAACGACAGTCTGGCCCGTGCAAGTGCCGTTGCCGCTGCTAAACAGGATTATAGCGTAGCTGTTACTGATGTAGTAACCAATGCACCAGTTGTTGATGCTGAGGTGATTGTCTCATCAGAAGGCAAACTCTTTTCCAGCAAAACCAATGCACAGGGTATCGCAACGTTTTCTTCTTTGTATTTGTTTCCTACCAGTACATTCTTAATTACCAAAACCGGCTATGCTGCCACGCAAATTATGCGCAAGGACATCACTTTAGGGACAGCAAAATTGTGGAATACTACAGAACTTTCGAACGAAATTTCAGGGACATTATACATCGAAACCGATTTAACCAATACCACACCTGAAAAGGTTGGCGGAAATGTATTGGTTACAGCTTCCACATCTGTTCCTAACGGCTTTAATGGTTCCTATAGTGTACAATTTCCAACTTATACCACAGCAACGGGTGCTTATTCCTTAAAATTACCAGCTGCGCCAGGCGCATATACCTTTAGTTTTGCACAGGTTGAAGCTGATCAGAAATTATACATCTATGGCACAGAAGACAGTACCGTTGCAGTTCCTTATCAATTACCTTATTTAGCCACTGTTAAAACCTATTTTAATGTTAATGCTTCCAATGTAAATATCCCTAGTGTTGTTGGCCCTGTCTTTCTGAAATTTCCAAAAGATAAGCTGGGAAGGGAACTTTATATGCCGGTAAACGGATATACAAACAGTACTGTTTATTTAAGTGCTGTCACAGATGGCTTTCAGGTGGAACGCCTTAACGTAAATGCTTACAACTACTATAATGGAGTGTATTACGACCTGAATCAAAGCACGTTTGATGCCAATACAAAATTAGATGTTACAATGGTTGATATTATAGGTAATATTATCAAAAGTCAGCCACTGCTAAGCGCCACCACCAACAGTGCCGGAAAAATTGCAATGACCAGTTCTGCAGAAGGCGGATACGGGTCTGTGCATTTAAGAAGAGATGCTACCGGGAAGTTAGTAGCAAATGCCAAAGGTTTATTTTCAAAAGCCGCGGTATATGATGTTAACCAAAACTCATATATTTTAAATTACAGTTCAAATTTAAATTTCGCTTCAAATTTGATTACCGGCTTAAACTACTTGTTGCCTAACAAGGGTGATAAAAAGATCATTAACTTTTACTACGGTTCAGGCGAAAGCAGGGTAAAGAAAGTTTACTAATTATATTTTCTCTCCATAAAATTTTAAGAACCCCTGCAAGTCTTTTCTTGCAGGGGTTCTTTGTTTTATGAATTAAGTTTTTATTGTGTTAACGAAGCAGTACACTTTTATTTCAATTCTGATTCGTATATTGACGGTGTAACCAAAAAAAGATATAGCCTCATCTATAAACCTACCGGATATGAAAAAATTAATATTGAATTTCCTCCTCTTCACCTCCCTCGGCGCTTATGCCCAGGAGAATTTAAACTTCAACAACCAGAAAGAAATTACATCACCAGAAATCCATGCAGATAAAAGTGTGACATTCAGACTCTCAGCGCCTCAGGCAAAAAAAGTTGAATTACAGGGCGATTTATTGGCTGCACCTGGAATTGCTAGGATGAAAAAACAGGCAGATGGACTGTGGACCTACACCACTTCGCCACTTAAGCCGGAATTATACAGCTATTCTTTTATAGTAGATGGCTTAAAAATCAGAGATGCCAGCAATGTATACCAGATCAGGGATGTAGCTTCAGTAGTAAATGTTTTAATTGTGGGCGGTGGCAAGGCCGATAATTATTTAGTGGCTGATGTGCCACATGGTACTGTGGCCAAAAGGTGGTACAATTCTCCTGGCAATGGAATAGAAAGACGAGTGACGATCTACACCCCGCCAGGATATGAAACCGGTAAAACCAAATATCCGGTACTGTATTTATTGCATGGCATGGGCGGCGATGAAGAAGCCTGGGCCGCACTTGGCCGTACCCCTCAGATTTTAGATAACCTGATTGCAGCAGGTAAAGCAAAGCCCATGATTGTAGTGATGCCAAATGGTAATGTAGCCCAGCAGGCTGCACCAGGTGAAGATATAAAGGGTTTCTATAAACCTACGATGCAATTGCCTCATACCATGGATGGCAAAATGGAAGAAACATTTCCCGATATTATCAAATTTGTAGAAAGCAATTACCGCGTAAATGCAAAGCCATCACAACGGGCAATCGCAGGCTTATCAATGGGTGGGTTTCATTCCCTGCATACCTCCAGGTTTTACCCAAAAACCTTCGATTATGTTGGCCTGTTTTCTCCGGCCATCATGCCATTTGGTAAAACAGAATCACCTGTTTATGCCAATGTGGATGCAACACTACAGAACCAGTTTAAAAACGGTGTAAAATTGTATTGGATCGGTATTGGTAAAACTGATTTCCTGTATCAGGCGGTAAGTGATTACAGAAAAAAACTCGATGGAATAAATGCAAAATATACCTATGTAGAAAGCGAAGGCGGTCATACCTGGTCGAACTGGCGCGATTACCTGGTACTTTTTGCTCCTCAACTTTTTCAATAAGGTAACCTCTAGCAAATACTTGTTAAAATCTAATCTCTTGCCTGATCCAGCAACATTTTAAATATCATCAACCTTTTAAATTTTAGTTCCCTGTCGTACTTTAGACGGGGAACTGATGTTTACCTGCTCAGCAATATTAGCACGACAAACCTTTTCATTTCCCAGCCAGCAAGCCACTGATGCTCAAAACGTAAGCATCCGTAATTGTTTTTATTTTTTAGGTCATTCTGAAAAACCAATCCACCCTCCTGTCGGTTGTAACAGGTATCAGATCATCATTAACAGAAAACCTAAAATCACTACCATGAAAACAAAATTTAACCTGATTGCCTTAGCAGGATGCATGCTGATGGCCGCTGCCTGTTCAAAGGATCCGGAAACAGGCTCCGTAATTGGCCCTGGTGTAGAAACCAACCCGCCCAATACCAGTTACACACCAGCTTTTGCAGGCCAAACCAGAATCACAGCTGTAAGTACCGGTACTTCCATTCAGGGTACGGCTATATCCACGGCGCTCACTGCACCATGGGGCATCACCGCACTACCTGATGGAAGGTTATTAATTACCCAAAAGGCAGGTACCTTGCGTATCGCCACCACAAGCGGAACATTAAGTAGTGCCATCACCGGACTTCCGGCGGTAAATGCCAACGGACAAGGAGGGCTGTTAGGGCTTTGCATCGACCCCCAGTTCAGCACCAACAGAATGGTTTATTGGGTATTCTCCGAAAATGTTGCAGGGGGTAACCAAACTTCAGTAGCCAAGGGCAGATTAGCACAAAACGAACAAAGCATTGAAAATGCAACCGTTATATACCGTGCAGGGCCAGCCTATAACGGTACACTTCATTATGGTGGACGTATTCTTTTTGATCGAACAGGCAACCTGATTGTCAGTACCGGCGAACGCTCAGACCTGGCTACCAGGCCACTGGCACAATCTGTTACTGCCGGACTCGGAAAAATAATCCGCATTAATACCAATGGACAAGCAGCAACAGGAAACCCTGTTTTTTCAACGGGTGGAGCACTTCCTGAACTGTATAGTATCGGTCACCGGAACCCTCAGGGATTGGCAGTTCATCCGGTTACGGGAGACATCTGGCAGAGCGAGCACGGCCCGCGCGGCGGGGATGAACTCAACAGGTTACAAGGTGGACGAAACTATGGCTGGCCAACCATCACCTATGGTATTGAATACAGCGGTGCTGCCATTGGTGCTGCCATCCAGCAACAAAACGGATTGGAACAGCCCGTGTATTACTGGGATCCAGTTATTTCGCCAAGTGGAATGGTTTTTTATACCGGCAGCCGCATCGCCGAATGGCAAAATAACCTGTTTATCTGCTCCCTTTCTGCTACACATATTGCAAGGCTTGTTATTAAAGATAATGTAGTTACCGGTGAGGAAAGGTTGCTTGCCAGCGAAGGACAGCGTTTCAGAGACATTACGCAGGGTACAGATAATGCCTTATATGCGGTAACGGATGGCGGAAGGTTATACCGGATTGACAGAAATTAATCTTTAATTAATAAAAGGATTCTAACCAGTTCCTTAACACAAAAAGCGCACAAGAATAACAATCCTGTGCGCTTTTTATCATCTTCAGACCAAAAAGCCTTATTAATGGATTTTCCGATTTAATTCCTCTTCCAGTTCTTTGAGTAATTCATCATAACCTTTTCTATCAAAAAATGATGCCGGGCGATAGGCATCCCCGGGCTGATGCTTTTTATGAAGTTCGAACTGACTGGCATGAGAAGCAAGCCAGATATCGAAATTCAGTTTTTTCATTGCGGCCAGGGTATAAACATAGTCCTGAGTAATGTCCGGGTAATCCGTAATTTCAGAAAATTTCTTTTCAGTAACAATGGTCGGCATATTGGCAATTAATACCTTATAACTCCTGTCTCTATCTTTAACATCAAATAAAAAACTGCATGAACCCTTGGTATGTCCGGGGTGATGCAGCATTACCAGTTGCATGCCACCCAGACGCACGACATCACCATTATGCAATAAGCGATCAGCTTTAATTGGCTGAAAGGCTGTACCATGACCTCCCAATGCATAATCCGAACGTCCGCCATCTGCAGCAACAGAAGCATCTTTTTCATCCACCATAAATTGAGCACCCGTAATTTTTTTAATCCCGGCCATGGCTCCCATATGGTCATAATGCGCCTGCGTGGTCAGCAGGATTTTTATATCCTTAAATTTAAACCCCAGCGTTTCTACATTCGATTGAATTAAAGGCAGTGAAGCCGCTAGCCCGGTATTGATGAGGATATTACCCTTTGGTGTAGTAATCAGGTAGCAAGCCAGATCGGCTGTCCCCACATAATATAAATTACCCGCAATGCGGAAAGGCTGGTAAGGTTCGGACCATTCTGCTGGGATATTTTTAGGTTCTTCCACTTCTTGTGCCTTTACCAGAATAAAACTGAAGAGTAAACAAAAAGCCATTAAAATACGATTGAAGCAATGTCTAAGCATAAAATTAGTCATAAAATAATGGCGTAATAATAGTGATTTTTTGCAACATGTTATTGATCATGGATAAGGTAGTTTTTACCTCTGATTCATTCATTATGCTATCGGATAACAATATGTTTAAGCACCTGCCACTTTCTTTTTAACTACTTATTTTGCAGCAATACCGCTAAATAAGAAATACTTTCAGATCAGCCTACCTTTTTTACAGCATATCATCGGATTTTTAACGAAGATGAATCGGGTGCGATTGTCATAGTTACGTATAACATCCGAAGGAAATCCATATTAAGTCCGTGATAATGCTTAGGATCGGCACTGTTTGTTATCCCTGAATAATACGCTATTTTGTTTATGGTCTAATTACTTCTTATTCTGCTAATGAGCTGGGTCTAAATTGATAAGAAATTTAAACACCAGTCACAGGCTGGCACCAGCAAACCGACCAAACACATCATTGAACAGCGGTGAGCTTTCACTAAATAAATAGTAAGGCCCGACATCTCTGCCTGGCCTTACTACAATTTTATTTATCTCTCACGCGCGATATGCATGCACCAGCTTAGGTACCTTTCTAAAAAGAAAGATACCTAAAGGGCGGGGTTGCAAAAAATGAAATAAACTAAATATAGATTTTATACTAATTAGATACCAGTGTAGTTACGCTTGAAGCGGCCAGGTTAATCCCAAAATTTCCACCTGAAACAGTGAGGCTGTTAGAAGCCAGATTAGAAGTACTGGTGGTAACATAACGGTTAAATCCGCTAACGCTTATTCCGCTGTAACCAAATGTCTGGTAGGTGACGGCGTTATTTTGGTTTACGATTACAATAACCAGTTTAGATCCGCTTTTGTAGGCCGTTACGTAAACCCCTGGTGTTGGATTAGAAGTGCAGGAAATTTTGCTATATCCCGGACGCACATAACGGGCATAATGTGCCATCACATAACCTACTTTCTGGATGTTTCCGCTCTCACTCATTGGCCCGTAACTTCTTCTGATGTACCACCATACATAGGCGCTCCAGCCGGCATTCATACAATCGTGTATTTCTTTGGCAGCATTCATGGCATTCGCCCAGTCATCACCGCTGATGCTGGAATTGGTATAATGTTCTGTCATCCAAACCGGTTTGCCCACATTCCCTAAGTTGTAAGGCGTTTTACCATAGATGTGGCCGCATACAAAACTGGTTTTCAATTTTGCAGTGGCATTGCTGAGATAGGTATTGATGTAGCTTTGATTCATTTGAAAAGGTTCTGGTGCCATAATAGGGGCGCCACAATTGCTACCTTGAGCAGCTACGAAATCGGCAACTTCTGACGCAGTTAGTTCCATTGATTCATAGTTGACCTTATAATCTGGCTCATTGGTAGGACTAATGGCTGCGAGGCCGCCAACAGCACTGTTAAAAGCACTTAAATGTGCCGCATATGCACCATAAGAACCGGTATTAATTTTACCACCAACAATGCTGTTATTTGTTTTCATGGAAGCGGGTGCAGACCATGCCGATGCAATAGCCGATCCGCCAAATGATTTACAGACATCGATAGTTGCTTTTTCAGCAGCAAACTCTGAACTGGAATTAGGCACACGTACCCGGACAATACTTAAACCGATACCGTTTGTTGGTGAAAACGCAGTAGTTCTCTGCGCGCTGGTCAGATCTCCTGTCCAGGCCACAATATTTGCCCCGCCAAAACCCTTAATGGTTTGCTGTACTGCTGATGCATCAATAGATGCGTTTCCTTCTGCCGTAGCCTTTTTTGAGGAATCTGCCTGAACATTGACGTTCTTATCCGATAGATCTTGTGGCTTTACGTTGTCAATATCATTTTTTGAACAACCTGCCATGATAAGTGCAATGGCAAATACACTGAATAGTTTTTTTTTCATGTAAATTTTTTTTGGTTAGATAAACATTTAATTTATATAAAATTAGCCAATCCACTATTTCATAAATGGATCGATTAACTAATTTTCTAGCAAATATGTTTACCTCCTAAAGGTTGTTCGGCTTACAATTTTGTACATTTATGATGAGTAAATGATTAAATGAATTCATTGTATCATCATAAGAGGCAAATTCCCATACCCATTCCACGCCAGGCATGAGACATCACAAGAAAATATTAATCATACATTTAATTACTGAAAAATAAATACATAAAATAAAAATTAAGCTTACAAAAATTTATTTAAGCTTTGGGTAATTACATTTCAAAACTGAATATTTATTGTTTTCATTAACGGGAAAGCGCAATGATATAACGGGCTTTTAGATTGATCATTATATTTGATGCCGGTTAATTTATTTGCAAGCGAAAATGTAATATAGTGAAGAATGAGGAGCCAGGCGGCCTCATTAGGTCAATTGATCTTCATTGAGCCAGTGTGCCCATATTAATAAGTCAGTCTTTTTATCTGTTATTATTTTTCGAAATCTTTTTTTTACCTTATCAGTTTATGGATAAACTTATGCGCTTTCTGATCAGACTTTAGAATTTGGGATCAAAATTAAAGTAAATTGGATTAGACAAGCTTACCATCTTCTCGCTTAATGCCATTGATTTAGGAACTTCAGGATAATCATTTACTTTACCTTCTACCATTACCCGATAATACGTTCTTCCCTTTAAATCAGGAACATCTGTAAAGGTAGTAACCGGAGCGTCCCCCTTTATTTGATAGGTATTAAATGTCTTTCCATTTTTAATCACCGTAACCGAATAGGTTTCACCAGGTATAGTGTTTCCCATCAACTGAATCTGAAATTTTACTGGCTTGCCCGTTGAAACGGTGTTGTCTCCCATCATCATGTCGAATTTACCGGTTCCAGTAACATCGGCATAAAAAGCTACATGCGGCGAATTTGGATTTGCACTCACAGCTACCCTTCCATGGTTTAAGGCATCAACAATGCCACTCAAACTTCGTGTCTTTGCATATACCCAGGTAGTTGGCGTTCCAATATAATTATAGGCTGCCTGATAAGTATTTTGGCTTGGTTTTTCTGAAGCGGTTGGCGTTCCGTGGTGTGCATCACTTCCTCCTCTACCCGTCATCATCCTGCCTGAAGAGAGCATATCATCCCAGATCATCATGGCATTTGCATTTTTAGTCCACATGGCCGAGTTCCATACTTCAATTGATTGCACCAAATCGTAAGAAAACCCAAAATTATCTTTACCGCTCGGGTGGTTGGCTGATAAATGGATATTTAAAGATTTTTTAACCTTGCCGATATTGACATCACGTTGATCTCTTACATCAAACAGTCGCTGATGATCATATGGCTTTGCTGAAAATACATTTCCATGGCCCCTGGTGGTGGTCCATTCGGCACCATACAGCAATAACAAAGTATCTGATTTAAATTCCGGATCGGTCCAGGTATGGTGCGCTACGTCGCCATTGACATGGTTATCATGATCCGTGATGCATACATAATCCATTTTTACAGCTTTCGAAAAGTTGATAATTTTCGCTACTGCGTTATTGGAAGATTCTGTACTGTGCCTGGAATGGACATGCAAATCACCTTTTAACCAAATGCCGGCACCCAAATCAATTAATTTCGATTTATTGTTTTCTTGCCCGCTTGCATCATTAAAGTTTAGCAACAGCATAACAAAGCCAATTGACAAGGTGTGCTTTAAATTATAGATCATGATAAATTTAAGGGTAAATAATAGCAAAAAGAGCCTGTATCATAAATCCGAAATATCATCCTGAGCTTGCCGAAGGACTTAAAACAAATGTCCCTCATGATGTTTTGACAAGCTTAACATCACAGATCTTAGAAATTATGGATTATGATACAGTCTTCTGATATTTGAATGTATAATATTTTTAAGCTTTTACTAAAAATGTTTCCGGCATTTCTGCTGCTTTAAGCATGAAATTATGAAGTTCATAATTTTTAACAAAAGGTTTCAGGTTTTCAGATCCGGGACCAAACATGGTTAACTCCACATAATCTCCGGTATGGTTCATTCCCGCCCACTGTACATCCGTATATTTGCTTAGAATTTTTCCATATTCATAGAACGGAAGGTTTGATTCATTATAAAGCTGCCCCGGAACAATATCTTTAAAATGCACCAGCAGCGATTTCACATCATCAGCTTTCATCTCGAAACCCTGGTTTTCTTTAATTAAATCGATAATTTTTTGCTCGCTAAAAGATTGATTCAGCTGTGCTAAAAGCCAGGTGTTGCTATGTTTAAAGTGCTGCAGGGTATCGAATTTCTTATTGGCTTCATCGGCATAGAATAGACCCGGATTCGCGTTGCCATGATCTGTGGTGATGATCACCAAGGTTTCGCCATCCTTTTCAGCAAATTCAATTACCTTTCCAACAGCTTCATCAAAAGCCAGCTGGTCAAAAATCAATCCACTCAAATCATTGGCATGAGCAGCCCAGTCTACCTTACCACCTTCTACCTGTAGTGCAAAACCAGCTTTATTATTTTTCATCAGTTCAATGGCTTTAACCGTCATCTCTGCTAATGTAGGGGTGCTTTTAATTAGTTCCTGGTCGTGTTTGCGATCGACTTCGTATGGCATTCCATCTTCAGCAAACAGGCCCAGAACCGGCTTGTCCGACCCTAAAGCCAACATTTCAGCACGGTTTTCTGCAACCTGATATCCCTGGGTAAGGTATTTAGGAATCAGGTTACCACCTTCCCTTTTCTCACTAAAATATTTATGCCCGCCGCCCATCATCACATCGAATTTCAGCCCCAGGTACATTTCAGCAATAATATCCTGTCCGCCACGGTTATTAATATTAATGCAAAATCCCGCTGGTGTGGCATGGGTAATGGGCACCGTTGTTACACAGCCTACCTTTTTACCCTGCTCTTTAAATTTTTGCAGAATGGGCTGTGGTTTTTCACCATTCATCCCCACATTAAGGGAACCATTTTTCACCCGCATTCCCCCGCCCCATGAGGAGCTTGCCGCGGCTGAATCGGTAACCATTGAGCTGGCAGAAGCCGTATCCATTAAAGCCCTCACCGCCTTATTGTCGCGATACAAACCCAGCCATCTGCTGCTTTTACCAAAGGCACGACTGGCATATAAATCTGCCATGTTCAGGGTACCTATACTCATGCCATCACTGACCATCATAATGATGTTCTTTGCTTTTTTACCGCCAATCAGTGGTTTGGCTACCACATCTTTTAATCCTACAAAAGGTAAGCCCAAACCGGTGAGCAAACCTCCTTTTAATAATGATCTTCTGTTCATATCTTTTCTGGCCTTTTAAAACAAGGGATTTCTTCTAAAGTACTTTCCGCCCGGAAAGCTGATTGCGTATGTAGATGTGAAATGTGTACTTTTTTGATAATAATCTGTCGTGATAATTTGTGCACCTGACTGGCAGGCCGCTTCAAAATCACTGTAATCGTTTTTTCTGGCCTGCTTCGTATCCGCATCTGCCCTGGTTCTGATGATGTATCCTTTCTTCACCAATTCAGGAATTTGTTTATCCTTCGGGTTATTTTTAATCATCATTGCGGCTTCAGGTGTTCCGGGGTCTGCATTGGCAAACATCACCCGCCCGGTTAAGGAAGCATGGTTAGCGATATAGGTTGACCGCTTTCTTCCGGCAGCATCTAAAACAAACATAAATTTACCTGTTGCCTTGCTCAACAAAGGCCAGTTCTGGTGTAACACAGCCGCTTCTAAAGTTTTGTATTTCCCTCTCACATCTGCAGGTGTAATTACCTTATCAGGACCTAAATTTTCGAGAATAGCCGCATCCAGCTGATCAAAAGTTTTACTTGTAAATACTTCAGGAATAGTAAATCCTTTACTCCTGATGGTATCATCCTTTGCTTCTAAAGTGATAAAAACCGGTGTATGCCCTGGATGTGCCAGCGACCATTTTTTTAATTGCTGTAACGCGGTTTTGAAGGTAAGCGCAGATGACCTGAAATCTAAATCCGGAACATGTAAAACTTTAAAACCAGGTGCATTCATTTCCCCTTGCTGATCAAAAGCTGGCTGACCTTTTACTTGCTCAAAACCTTTTGGATGTGCGTATTTACCGCCCTTTTCATCAGCATACACATCAATCTCTAAGTTTCTTAAACCCAGATCCAACTGTGCCGGCATTGGGATATGTTCGTAATCCAACGCATTGGCCGCAGTAGTATCCTGAGATTTAAACACTTTAAACAATGCCGGATTAATGGCTTGTTTATAACTGTTATGAGAACCGATTACCTGAATCTGATTAATCGGTAAATCTTCTTTTTTAGTCATCAGGCCTATTGCAGGCAACACCATCAATAAACCAACACAGGTAACCAGTCTCATATTTATAAAATTATATATTAATTAATAACCAGGATTTTGTTTCAAATTGGTATTTAGCTTTAGCTCATTTGCAGGAATGGGATAAATCCTCCTGGTGATGTCTTTATTCATAAAAAGCACATCATTTGGGAGCGGATATTCGGTTTCAAATTGCCCGAAACGGATTAAATCGTTCCTTCTCCAGGCTTCCCAGCTAAACTCGCGTGCCCTTTCATCAAGCAAAGTGCTTAAGGTTACATCCGTAGCTGCTGAAGCGCCGGCACGACTTCTTATTTTATTCACCAGTAACAAGGGCGTTTGCAATTCGCCATTTACGGCGGTGGCTGTTGCGCCTCTTAAAATAGCCTCTGCCTTCATCAGCATCACATCAGCTAAACGTAAAACCGGCATATCGTTTCCGTTTAAACGGGTAGCCTGAATGGCATTTACATCCGGCCAGTATTTTACAGAACGCACGCCTTTTGCCTGATCGGCCACGGTATTGCCCAAATCCATTGGTTTACCTGGCTTAAGAATTAAATCTGGTGTAATTTCAATTTGGGTAGTGGTACCTGCCACAAAGATTGGTTTTGACAAATCTGGCTTACGGTTGGCATCAGGTGCATATTGTTTACCAATTAACCAGAAGCTATTGCGGATATCATTGGTTAAATTAAACCGTTTGTAGTATTCCGGCGTGGTGCTCATGGAAATACTGAAACCTACATTGATACCGTAAGCTGCGGCCAATGCCGGATAGAAACCAAACCGTGTCATCTGGTTGCCCGGAATCTGCTGGTCGTAAGGAATGGCAAAAATGGTTTCGTTTACCTGTGGCCCATTATTGACGTCAAAAATATCACTGTACTTCGCATCAAGTACATAATTGTTGTTTTTCAAGATTTGATCGGCCATGGTTACGGCATCATTGTATCTTGCCTTTCCGGTATATACTTCTGCATTCAGGTACATTTTTTCCAGTAAGGCATAAACCATTGCCTGCGTTGGCCGGCCATAAACCAACATACGGTTATTATTGTCTTTTACCGGCAATTGTGCCACAACGGCTAAAAGTTCCTTTTCAATAAATTCAAATACCTTTTCACGGCTCTGATTTCCAGGAAGTGTACTCACCGGGAAAGTATCAATAATGGGTATATTCCCATATAAATCCATCATGAAGTAATAATATAAAGCCCTCATGGCTTTCACTTCAGCTAAACTTGCCGTTTTTGAAGCCGCAGAAACGGCAGATTCATTGGTAAGGTTAATTAAACGGTTGCAATTGTTTATGCCACCGAAACCCCATTGCCAAATGTCGCGAACGTTTGGATGATCGATGGTCCAGGTGTGATAATGCAACTGGCGATACTGACCACCGTCATCAAAATTCCCATCACGTGCCGGCAGAATAGCTGCGTCAGTAGAAAGCTCCTGCATCCTCCAGTAAGGCACACCATACTGAGAGGATAAATTAGAATACATGGTACCAAAAAGTGCTGCATAATCAGAATTGGTAACCGGAAAATTATCCTTCACATATTGCGACTCTACATCGACATCTAGTTTGCTGCATGATTCCAGCACCACCAGGCAGGCAAAAATATTAAATAGGATGATAAACTTTTTCATTTTTATAATTTTTAGAATGATGCACTTACACCAAAACTATAGGTTCTTGTTTTTGGATAATAATTGTTATTGTCTATGCCCGGCGTTAATCCTCCGATGTTAATTTCAGGATCTATTCCAGTGTAATTGGTAATGACAAAAAGATTGTTTGCGGTCACATATAACCTGATGGCTTTAACAGAAGGTGTTTTAGGTTTAATGGTATATCCCACTGTGGCGTTATCCAAACGCAGGTAAGAACCACTTTCCAGGTAACGATCGGAAATGAGGTAGGCATTGATATCGTTAAAAGATTCGCCTAAGGTACTGCGTGGGATATTCTGCAATTTTGCATCAGCCGGGTTATTTAAAGACGCTGCTGTAGCATTTAAAATTTTATTTCCCAACACGCCGCGAACAAGGAAATTCAGATCCCAGTTCTTATAGTTGAAACTATTTGCCCAGCCATAAATTAATTTAGGTTGTGCATCACCGGCTATTTTTGCATCAGTGGTTAAAGGCTGGGTGGCAATGGTTTGTCCGGCAGCATTAATATAAGTACTTACACCAGCGGCATTTTTACCTGCGTAATTCCATAGGTTAAACGTACCCAGGGCATAACCTGGCTGAATGAGCTGACTGAAATTTCCGGATTGACCCTTACCGCCCAACTGTGCTGTTGGTATGGAAGATATTTTATAAAAATCATCTGATAAGGTGACGATTCTGTTTTTATTGGTGGCGAGGTTTGGCGAGGTGGTCCACTTAAAATTGTTTGTTTTAACCGCCACTGCGTTCAATGTTAACTCTACCCCTGTGTTTTTGATTTTACCTGCATTTGCGGTAATGGTAGGTAGAAAAAACTGAGTCGTTGAGACTGAATAATCGTTGTAAATTAAATCCGAAGTTTCCTTGATGTAAAAATCAACCGAACCTGAAATCCGGTCTTTAAACAAGCCAAAATCTAAACCAATATTGGTGGTGGCTGTACTTTCCCATTTTAAATCAGGATTTTCATTTCTCACCGGGCCGATGGCATTACTAACGTTGCCATTGTTTAAAAATTTATTACTTCCAGATGGTGTTCCATAAATAAGTAACGCAGTGAAGGCATCAAAGCCTAAACTGTTACCGGAAACACCATAACCGGCACGCAGTTTTAAATCACTGATTACAGGAACAGCCTTCATAAAGTCTTCGCTGATAATCCTCCATCCTGCAGAAACAGCCGGGAATAATCCCCAACGGTTGTTTCTGCCAAAGCCTGATGAGCCATCATTTCTTAATGAAGCCTGCAACAAATATTTTTCGTTGTAATTGTATTGAACCCTTCCATAGTAAGAAATTAACCTCAAAGTAGAAATTGGAACATTGGCAAAAGTAATCTGCGATAATGTACTGGGATTGGAAAGAAACAAATTATTATAACGCAAATTATCATTAGAGAAGTTCTGCGTAGTTACGCCAAAACCATCATTGGTTCTGTCTTCCTGCCATGAATAACCACCCAGTAATTTCAGACTGTGTTTTCCAAAAGTTTTATCATAATTAAAATAGCCTTCCAATACCTGACTTTTATTTAAAACATCAAGTTTTATTGCCTGACCATTTACACCCCTGGCCAAACCAGACTGGCTGTTCAGGTAAGTACTAGAATTGTTCTGATCTCTTTGCGATGATACACTTGCTGTAAACTTTAATCCATCGATAATGTTTAGCTGTGCCATTCCATTAATCAGCGTTTTGTTGTTCAGGTTATCAATTTCATTATTATCTACAATAGAGAGCGGATTACGGGTACCACTTCCGGTACGGTTATAATTTTCTTTATAAGTACCGTCGGTACTAAAGGGACTCACCGTTGGCAGATAAAACAGCATGTTAGACAAGGCCTGCGATTGGTAGATATCTGAACTTTTTGAATTGCTATTGGTAATGGTTAAACCGAGTTTCAGCCTGTCATTAAAAAATTTCTGATTCAGGTATCCCCTTACAATTGTCCGCTTTAATGAAGAGTTTTTTAAAATCCCCTGATTGTCCAGGTAATTTACGCTGGCGCCATAATCTGAAGCCTGACCCGAACCACCAAAGGAAACATTATGATTTTGAGAATAACCAGTTCTTTCCAATAAGGATTGCCAGTTGGTATCAGAACCATCATCATCAATCGGGTTTAAGGTCTGCTTATTATCTGCCAGATATTGTCTCAATTCAGGTGCAGAAAGCATGTCATATTTTTTGGATACCTTTTCTACCGCAGCGTAGCCATTATAAGAAAGTCTTGCCTGACCATTTTTAGACCTCTTCGTTGTCACGATGATTACGCCGTTTGCTGCCCTTGAGCCATAAATCGCCGTGGAAGAAGCATCTTTCAAAATGTCGATATTTTCGATATCAGATGGGGCCAATAAATCAATTGATGCTCCAGGCACGCCATCTATAACATAAAATGGTTCTAGTGCGGCACCTTCTCTTAATGTAGATGGACCTCGGAGAATGGTAGAAGGCTTGGTATTTGGATCGCCACTTTTAGTTACATTCAGTCCGGCTACCTTTCCTTGTAAAAGTTGTGCCGGATTCACCATTACCCCCTGATTAAATTCTTCAGATTTAATGGAAGTCACTGCCCCGGTTACATCTTTTTTATTTGCCGTGCCGTAACCGATCACCACTACATCTTTCAGGCTCTGGTTATCCGGCATAATGGTTACATTAATCTTGGTTTGATTACCAACATTTACTTCCCTGGTGATGCCGCCAAGCATGGAAAAAACCAGCATATCAGTACTTTTAGCCTGGATATTGTAAAGTCCGTCCGAATTAGTAGATGTGCCTGTGTTACCCCCTTTAATTCTGATGGTAACACCAGGGATGGGTTGATTGGTTTCGTCTATAACCTTACCTGTAATCAGTTTATTACTTTGGGAAAAGCTATTTAAGTTGAAAAGTAGCATTAACATTGCAAAACACTGCCACCTCACGGAAAAAAGCAAAGAAATGAATTTGTAATTTGATTTCATGAATGAATGAATAGTTATGATTTGTTGGTTTTTAACCCATCAGGCTACCTGAATCAGGTGCTTGTTAGGTGCCACAAAGATGGAATCATAGCATTAGGAATTTGGTTAGTCAGGGTTATGTTATTGTTAACATATAGCGCGCTATTTTAACATAATATTAAAATTTTGCTCATTGTAAATCCTTTTAGCTGATCAATTAGCAGTTTTTTTTTATGGATATAAACATTTCAAAGTTAAAGGATACGCACAAATGCTTTCAAATCCATTATATGCGATTAATAGTTATTGATAAGATAACATCAACTGCGTAATAAGTTAAAGAGACTTTACGTGCTTTGCGATGATTTAAATAGAATCTGAATATGCAAAATACGTCTTCAAAAATCAGTGCCGATCTTCAGGCCTTCATCAACAAATTTGAGCCTTCTAAATTTAAGGTCATGTCTAAAGGCATAGAAATCCGCGGGATTAACGATATACACCGAAATATTACTCATGCAAAAGAGATTATTGAAATGCTGGAGCTCAACCTTGAGGTTTCTCACAATGCGGAAATGTTAAGTTATAAGGGTTTTGAAGTGAATAACCTTCAGATAACTTTATAAAGCATTACTGCAGACATTACCAAAAAAAATTAGTCGTTCTGCTCGTAAAACCTTTGCTTCTTTCGAGATGTTGTTTGAGTATACAAAGCTAAAATAACAGCAATTTATGATGGAAGAAAATAAAACAATCAACAGCAATTTACTTGAACTATCTACGAGCGATTATCGTTTAACTGAAGGTGAACAAAACATCAAAGGATGGAAAGTAAGAGGTGAAAGCGGCAGCATAATTGGTGAAGTAAATGATCTTTTATTTGATCCCGAAAACAATGTGGTGCGTTATATCTTAGTTACCCTTAAAAATATGGGCAACGAACTTGATGAAAAACCTATTCTGATTCCGATAGGTTTGGGGAATCTGCATGATAATGTAGTCATTGTACCTGATTTTCATACCGATCAACTTCATGCTATGCCATTGTATATTAAAGACGAAGTTACCCATCAACTGGAAGATACCATCAGGGATGTTATCGGTAGCCCTGCAGCGTTGAGAATGGAAGAAAAAATGACTGAGCTGGATCGTAAGTCTTTTTATGACCACCATCATTTTGACCGGAACAGGTTCATGAAAAGAACAGATACTAGTAATCAAGGTATATCTAGCGATGCTGATTCAACAGATCGTGTGGAAGAACGCAAGACCATTCATGAACTGATTGACCAATCGAAAATATCGTAACCCACCTTGCGAAGTCTTAAAGATCATTGTAACTGAAAGACTTCGCAAGTTTCATCCAGTGAATTGCGAAGTCCCTCCTTTCTGCTATTTGATACAAAATGACGTTAACGGTTTTCTATAATTTTATTGATACCGATAATGTGTGAGGCTCTTCCATGCATATCATATCTTGGCTTGCCAAATGCACTGATCCAGTGTACCGATCCATCTTTCCATTTCACTTCATATTCTGCCCGATATACACCATTATTTTCTATGGCATGTTCAACAGATTTTTTAATTTGCTGCCTGTATTTCGGTAACATGGCTTCGAAAAGATCAGGATAATTAAATTGTTCATCAATATGATAACCGTAATTCCGCTTAAACTGATCATTGGAAGTCATTTTTCCTGTTGCGAATTCTACTACAGTATATCCCATTTCACCGGCATCAATGGCACTCATCAATACAACATTGGCTTCTTCGTTCAATTGCTTTGCAATAACCTGCTCAGTAATATCTGCCAGTATAAACATGATGCTGTTTCCGCCTGTTTCCAAGTTTTTGGTAAACTGCAGGGTTATGTTAATGTATAAACTCCTAAGCTGGTTTTCATTCCATACCAATAGCCGTACTTCATGGCCGTGTACAAGTTTTCCGGTCTCTTTTACGTTGTCTATTAACCGTAGAAAATCCTGATCTTCCAGATCTGGAATGACCAAAGAAAGCGGCTCACCTATTAGTGCTGAATCGCGACCCAAAATATTCAGCAAAGTCTGGTTAGCCTGTTCAAAAACATGATTTTCTTCAGAAATAATACCGATAGCTACCGGAGCCTGCTGAAAAAGTATTTCGAAATTATCCTGAAGACTTTCGAGATCACGGTTAGCTTTCGCAATTTGTTGCTGGTAATCTATCAATCCGGCATTTCGAGCTGCAATATTTTCGTTTTCAGAAATCAGATGACCGGCTTGCTCCCTTAATGCAGTCTGATTCATTACCAACTTTGCCAGTCCGACTAAAATCTCCTGCTTTTTTTCATCAAATTTCATTGGTTCATACCCCATCACACACAGCGCACCAATTCGGTATCCATCATTGGTAATCAATGGTGCACCTGCATAGAAGCGTACCTTATATGGGTTATTCGCCAGTTCCGGTATATCAAAAACATCCTCAATAACGGTTATATCTTTACTTTTAATTACCTCATTGCAAAGACTATCTCGTTTATAAGATGAAACATCATGATCAAATCCAATATTTGCCTTGAAAAATACCTCATCTTTATCTACAAAAGAGATCAGGCAAATCGGAAGATCAAAAATCCGGGTAGTCACTTCTGCCAACTGATCAAAAGTGGATTCAGCTGATGTGCCCAAAATTTGATAACGGTTAAGTGCTTTCAGCCTATCGGCTTCAGTTTGTGATGGGTAATTTGAATTTCTCATATTTTGTTGTTCGATATTTTGGTTATTGCAAAGTTTGTTTAAATCGTTTTAGCTAAATTACTAATGGTTATTCAGTAAAAATTATCCAAAGCATGAAGTCATGCGCCGGATTAATCTGAGCGCTCATATAAATTCAGCTTATTGATGTGGCTTTTCTTAATTAATTTTTTGCCAGCGGCATATTAAGTTTTAAGTTTTGTTGATTCAGCGTTACTATTAATCGTTTTGTTAGAAAGTTCCTTTTTCGTTAGAGTAAGTGTACCGAATAATGAAACAGGAATAAAAAAAATCCATACATCATTATCAATGGGACAGTTTGCAATCTCGATCCATCCGCTACTGGCCGCATCAGGATATAAGGTATAACTGCTCTCCATGTCTACATCACCGCTATTGTAGAGCCTGCAATTGCTGGTGTTGCCCACCCTTTGAAAACCGCATGCTGAGGTGCGATTACCTGGCGACCGGAGAAAGTAATTAAGGCCTTTGCCCGATTGTTCCGTGTAAAGCACATTACCAACCAGACAGCCCCTCGTTTGCGCAAACATCACGTTTGCACACCAAGTGTTAATTAACAAAAATAAAATAATTTTTTTCATAAAATACCTAAAACGGTATGTATTAGCAATGTTTAAATAAAAAAATGGGAAATAAAGAAATAGTCTGCTGATCGGCTAAAAGGAAAAGGATATTGGACAAATCTATACAACATTAACCATTTTAGACTTATTAAACATACAAATAGTAGTCAGTGTTGTACGTAATGACTTTACCATGAAAATCACTAATAATCAAAAATGATGTGCCAAATACCTTAAAGTGAATAAGAGCATTACTAAAACGAAATAGTAGCCAAAACAGCCATTTTTTTATGACGCTAGCGGTAAAAGATGAATGATATGCTGTTTTTAATAAAAATATATGTGACAAGAAATTTATAGGCGGACATATAATAAAGCATACAGTAATGCCTGAACAGGCACAAAAAAACAGGGAAGGAACCACTCTCCCCTGCTATCATCAACTAAACTAAACTGTTTAAAATTAAACACAAGATAACAGACATCCAAAAAAAAAGCAACAATGTTGCAATTAAATGATTATTTGCTACATCCCCCCTATTCAAACGTGGCATTGATTCCTTAAAGAGTCAGTTCATATTAATGAAAACTAAATAGGATGAGTAAAAATAAGTTGTAAGATCAGCAATCATGCCCATAAGTCCAGATCTATATTTAAGTTTTTTGTATTTGCTATAATTTGATTTTAAAAAACCAATTTTCAAATCCCTTATTCAATAGGTTTACACGCCTTAAGTTTTCGCTATATCATTATTGTACGCTTTTCAAAATCATCAGCTGCTTTTTTAAGTTTGAATAACCTAAACATGCCACAGCAGGCCTGTAAAAGGCAAAATGAATGAAAGGAATGGCTTATCAGGTGGGTACGCTCGATAGTTTTGTAAGTATTCAGATCACTATTATATGTCTTCTTACTTATGAAATCAATATCTAAAACGAGTTTTTTAATTGTTTTTTTTCTCCTGTTATCACATTATGGTTATACACAACCTATAGGTTGTCAGCCTTTAAATTCTACCGAAATCTATACATCTAATGTTTTGGGTATTTGGGGTGGAACACCTTTACTACCAACCTGTGGTCCTACTTCAACTATTACCACGCAATATGCGGCAAATGTTAGAATAAGGCCTAACCGGGGTTGCAATATTAACATACTTGGCGCCGGAAATGAGGTATATTACAATGTTGCTTACTGTCCGTTAGATGATTACCTGGTTTACTTTGGTTGCGGACTGGGCGTATTAGGCTTCAGAATGCTCTCCAGACGGCTGGCCTAATACCCAATGATAAAAGAATGATACCACTGTATATTTCTCCGGCCCAAAAATTGGATAAAATTAGGAATCCGAAGAGGTAAACATTCTACGATATGAAGCAGAATGCTTCACGCTCTGGCTGCAAGCCTTCCTTCTCTCGCAATGTGCCCATAAAGAGAACATTGCGGGAAGGATTTTTTTATTTAATCGCCCCATACGAATCCATCAAAATGTTCGATCACTTTTGTTTAAATCTGCTTTTCCATTAAAAAAATCATTAGATTTTAATAAAAATATTTTCTTCAAACAGATCAATTCTTTATCGGTATTCCTTTTGTTCAGTTTAAAAATCAAGCAAAAAAAATGCCTTTGGGCATTAATAATCTGGTCTTATAAAGCATTTCATGATTAACATATATAATAAATGGGTTTAAGTAAAAGTATTGCGGCTGCTTGTGAATTTGTATCTTCTGGAACAACAGCTGAAAGGGCTGCTTTTTCACTTCCTATCTATACCATTGAAAATAGAAAATTACCCGAGATTACTCTTATTATGACAATTTTGAAGAAGAGATAAATTGGAAGTGAGTCACCTGCAGCATGAGGAAATACAATCGTAAGTATTGACGCATTTAAAATGCAAATGCGATAAGACTTGCTTATCGCATCGCGGAAACATACTAGCGATGTTTAGTTGAGAGCATTGCTGTTTCTGTTTTAGTTAATGATGATACGAATGTAGTATTTTTCAGATTATCATACAATCATAAAATACTGTTAAAGTATCCTAAAAAATACAATCAAAAAATATAATCCAACAAAAAAAAATATAAATAACTAAAATACAACTACTTATATAAAAAAAATTATTAACCCAATTGATTTTGATTTGATTTTTATCAACAACTATATCTGGTTTCACCATATTTTGAGATGAATCTTCTTCTAACATATAGCATAAATGTTTAATAAGATGAATGATACAGCCCGACAACAGATTTAATTGCCTTTAACGGCTATCTGAAATCTTTTTTCAATTCCCGAAAGAGATTTGCTTTATCATTCAAACAAAGCCTAACTTTTAGAGTTGTATTCAAAAATAAAATGAATGGAAAATCATACAATGCTTCAATATTTCGAATGGTATTACCCTAAAGATGGTAGCCTTTGGAGAAAAGTAAGTCAGGATGCAAAAGAATTAAAGGAAATGGGAATAGATTCAGTTTGGTTGCCGCCTGCCCATAAAGGGATGGATGGTACTGAATCTACAGGTTATGACTCTTATGATCTATACGATCTGGGTGAATTTGACCAAAAAGGAAGTGTTGCTACCAAATACGGAACAAAAGAAGAATATATTGAGGCCGTAAAAACAGCAAAAGCGGCCGGGCTTCAGGTTTATGTAGATATTGTGCTCAACCACCTTGGTGGTGCCGACGACTTTGAACCGGTAATGGTAAGAAAGGTAAATCCCGAAAACCGCAACGAATTTATTTCAGAACCTTTTGAGATTGATGCCTATACCAGGTTTACCTACCCCGGCAGAAATGGCAAATATTCTGAATTTAAATGGGATTACCAGTGTTTTACCGGTGTAGATTATGATGCCAGAACACAGGAAACAGCTATTTATAGCATTCAAAATCAATATGGCGAGGGTTGGGAAGAAGTAATGGATAACGAAAATGGCAACTACGATTACCTCATGTTAACCGACATAGATTTCAGAAACCCGGCGGTAAGAGCAGAACTGAAAAGATGGGGGAAATGGTTTTATGAAACGGTGGGTTTTGATGGTTTCAGACTGGATGCCATCAAACATATGCCGCATGCTTTCTTTAATGAGTGGCTGGATTATCTCCGTGCAGAACTGAATGCAGAACTGTTTACCGTAGGTGAATACTGGTCGCCATATGATTTACAATCGATGCTGGATTATATTGAGGCCACAGAAGGACGCATGTCGCTTTTTGATGCCTGTCTTCAGGCAAATTTTTCCAGGGCTTCCAAAGCAGGGGAAGAATTCGATCTTTCTACCATCTTAAACGGAAGTTTGGTTCAGGTACGTCCGGAACTCGCAGTTACACTGGTTGAAAACCACGATACACAACCGCTTCAATCTTTAGAACAAACGGTAGAACCCTGGTTCAGGGCACATGCTTATGCCATTATTCTACTACGTGAGGCGGGTTATCCATGTGTATTTTATTCGGATGTTTACGGATCTTCCTATACAGATAAAGGAACAGACGGAAAAGACCATGAAGTAACCATGCAATCGCTTCCGCAACTGGCGCAGTTATTACACTTAAGAAAAAACAAAGCCTACGGTTTTCAGCGAGATTATTTCGATCATGAAAGTTGCATTGGATGGACCAGGGCCGGTGATGAGGAACATCAGGGTTCGGGTGTCGCCGTAATCATGTCCAATGGTGAAGCAGGCACAAAACATATGGAAATGGGCGAGGCATTTGCCGGGCAAACCTTTACGGATTGTTTAGGTCATGTTGAGGGTGAAGTAACCCTTGATGAACATGGATGGGGCGAGTTCCGTTGTGATGCCGGTTCTGTATCAGTCTGGGCCGTTTGCGGTTAAACGACCAGGAAATTATTAAATGTCTCAAAAACGAAAAACTAATGGAAAAATTTGAATTGAACCTGAATGGACTGAACTATGATGTTCTTCCCCAGGATAACGGTACTTACCGAATTATGAATGGCGAAGAAAAAATTGGTGTCATTTATGCGGAACCTGGTGATGAGGGGCCGCAATGGAAAACGCTCGATGATCTCGATACGGATCTGGTTAACGATTTGGGCAAAGCCATTACAGATCATAATGCTTAATAGCTTCAATTAATCTCATCTGGTCTGAGGTCTGAAAAGACAAAAGCCGTATTCCTATTGTCCATTGCATCAGCGGTTAAGCATTTGCAATGGACTTTTACATGAAATGCCACCTGACATTAGGAATTAGTTTCAGAAACCGAGATCCATTTAATAATTCGAAAATCCATTGCCTGATCGATCTATCAGTTTACACTAATTCGATAATTATAAAACAATGTAAAGATCACATCGGTTGCTATAGATAATATTCCAATGGATAAACTTGTGTATTCAACAAACATTTGTTGTACTATAACGCTCCTGATGAATTAGCCTATGATAGATAAAAAAATAAGAGAAGCGGAAATCCTTTATGAAGAATTAAAAGATAGTGCAACTTTACAACTGGAATTACTGAGGCTAGATGCCATACATTATATTGCCAAACTTAGCGCCAATCTGATCACGAATATATTTACCTTAATTTGCACCATTTTAGCTTTTCTGTTTGGTACCGTTACATTAGGTTTTCTATTTTCAGATTTATTAAACAGTTACACATTGGGCTTTGGCGGACTTACCTTATTCTACCTATTGGTTGCCATAGTGACAATCAAAAAGGCAAACTTTATAGAAGCCATCATTATTAATTTTACCATCCGGAAATTTTTATTGACCAAAGGAAATAAAAACGATGGATATCATAACCCGTCGGATCCTGAGTAAAGCAACTTAAAGGGAGATCAAGGCTATTATCTATATTAAAAACGAATACCATTATTACAATGAAATTTGCTGTAAAACCAAAATGTATTTTCTTTATTTTGCTGATGCTTGTATCCACCAGCATCTGGTGTCAGGCACAGCAGGCAAAAACCAAACCAACTGATTCTGTTAATACCATTCCTGATACACTCCTCTTTAAAATTCAAACGGCCCAGTCTGCCATTACGGAAATCAACGCGGCCAACAAAAAGGGATATAACCTGGATGCCATTCAGCGCCAGTTTAATACGGTAAAAGAAAATGTAAACCCATTGGTTATATCTTTTAAGGCTAAGGAGGAACTTGATACCAAAAACCTGTTGAGTTTTGATCTTATTTTGCGAGATGCAGATACCAGATTAAAAAATATTACGGCTATTTTAGTACAAAACAGCAATGCTCTTCAAAAAATGTCTGACCAGGTAGTTAGCCTGAGCAGCGATACCCTACTGCAAAACAACAATGGCGAGGATGGCCGGAAACTATATCATCAACAGATCAGTGAAATTAAATCGCGATTACAGGAGGCTGGAAAATTAACAGGTGAAAACCTGAGTCAGGTCAATGTACTTCTGGCCAATATTTCTGCATTAAATGTAGTGGTCAATGATTTGCGTGCACAAACTGCTGAAAAACTGGCGCTTTCAGGCAAACTCGCTTTGCGCAAACGGAATCCATACCTTTGGCATGCCACGCTCCAAAACCCGGCCAGCCAAACCACTGGTAATTTAATTGCATCATCATATCAGGGGCAGCAACAAATTCTCAAATACTTTATTCATTCTACCTGGGATAACCGTTTTCTGGCCATCTTAATTTCCGTTGTTTTTTTTATCTGGGTGCACCGAAACTTCAAAAGTTCCAGGCGTGCGGCAATCAGGCGCCAGCTTGGTGACCTGAAATTCGAATACCTCAAACCCTTTCCGATTTTTTCAACGCTGATTGTATTGTTAAACATTACGCCGCTTTTCGAACCCGATGCACCAGCACTATACATTGAATTGATTCAGCTTTTATTACTGGCTGTGATGTCGGTTCACCTCTGGAACACTTTAGAAAAAAAACAGCTGCGTTTCTGGCTGATGCTCATGGCTTTATATACCATCATGATTATCGGAAATGCCGGAGTAGATGATACGCTTCCACTTCGTGTGGTGCTGATTGCCATTAACATTTTCTTTATATGGATTGGCATTCAGCTATTTAATAAGGTAACTTTTAAGGAATTTTCCAAAAAATATGTCCGCACTGTACTGATAATCCTCATTTTAATGAATGCACTCTCCGTATTGCTGAATCTTTTTGGCAGGGTTGATATGGCCAAAGTAACCAGTGTTACCGGAGTGATTGGCCTCATTCAGTTAATTGGTTTGAGTGTGTTTATGCAGATTATGCTTGATGCACTGGATCTGCAGATGAAAATCAGTTCCTGCAATAATGGTCTTTTTTCGAGAATCAACCACATGAAAACAAAAGCCAAATTTAAAAAGGGGCTTTCTGTACTATGTGTTTTATTATGGGTAATCGTATTGCTTATCAACCTGAGTCTGATTGGAGGCCTCTGGCAATGGATCAGCGAAATACTGTCAAAACCGAGGGTATTCGGCAGCATTCACTTCAGCCTTGGTAACATCGTATTTTTTATTGTCATTATCTACATCGCCAATAAACTACAGAAACATGTTCCCTTATTGTTTGGTGAGGAGCGCATTACCTTTAATGAAGATAGTGGTCATAAGGGGTCAAAAGTGGCATTGGTTCGCCTGGTGATCATTGTTTTAGGTGTATTACTGGCCGTAATGGCTTCAGGTTTACCAATGGATAAGCTTACGGTTGTTTTAGGTGCATTTGGTGTAGGTATTGGTTTGGGGATGCAGAATATCGTTAATAATTTTGTTTCCGGAATTATTCTGATTTTCGAAAAACCCTTCCGTATAGGCGATTATGTTGAACTCGCCGATAAAAAAGGCAAAGTTCGGGATATCGGAATCCGCTCCAGTAAACTCCTTACCCCCCAGGGTTCTGAAGTCATCATTCCCAATGGTGATTTACTTTCAGGACGTTTGGTAAACTGGACCCTAGGGAATGATTTCATTAAAACCGAACTCGTTTTTAAAGTAAGTGCAGAAAGTGATTTTGAAGACATCAAAAAAATTATCTCGGGCATGTTAAATGAAGCGGAAAATACCGTAAAAAAACTACCTCCTGAAGTTTTACTGAATAACATTACAGCCGACAGTTTAGAAATTAAGGTCCTGCTCTGGATTAACAATATTTATGTGGAAGCAGAATTTAAGAGTGATTTCCTGCAACAGCTGGTTAAAAAATTAAAGGATGCCAGCGTTAAAATCATGTAGTTGCTGATGCGTGTATTTTATATTTGTCAGAGAGAATTTTAGCATCAGGTCATTTGTCTAAAACTTTTTTCAAATGTTTAAAGTTGTGTAATTGGGGATCTCCGAACTACAAAACAGATTTACAATGACAAAAACAACACTAAACGTTAACCAGCAACGTTATGAGCTGAACCTGCTTCCATGGGTTTCGTTACTTGATGCCTTGCGTGAACACCTTAAACTTACCGGGACTAAAAAAGGTTGCGACCATGGTCAGTGTGGTGCCTGTACCATTATTTGTGATGGCAAGCGAATATTAAGCTGTATGACCCTGGCGGTAATGAAAAATGATTCAGAAATCACCACTATAGAAGGTATTTCTGATGGTGAATCCCTTCATCCCATTCAGCAAGCTTTTATCGATCACGATGCATTTCAATGCGGTTATTGTACTCCCGGACAAATTTGCAGCGCTATTGGAATGTTGAAAGAAGGTCATGCCCATACGCGTGAAGAAGTTCAGGAACTCATGAGTGGCAACATCTGCCGTTGCGGTGCAAATGTGGGTATTATTGATGCGATTATGCAGGTTAAAGACGGAGGTACGCATGAATAATTTTGAATATAAACAAGCTACCAATATTCACGATGCTTTAGATCTGGTTAACCAGAAACCTGATGCCGTATTTATTGCCGGGGGAACCAATTTAATCGACTTGTGGAAATATGACCTTACACATCCTTCCCAACTGATCGATATCAATCATATCCCTGAAAACGATGAGATTTCTATACAAAAAGATGGTAAAATCCGTCTCGGGGCTGCAGTAAAAAATGCAGACACCGCATATCATCCTTTAATTGAACAAAAATATCCCCTGCTTTCCAGAGCTATTCTGGCTGGCGCTTCGGCGCAGATCCGAAACATGGCCAGTAATGGCGGTAACCTGCTGCAGCGCACCAGGTGCTATTACTTTTATGACCCGGATGTACCATGCAATAAACGCAATCCGGGATCTGGTTGCCCGGCCAAAGCCGGGTACAATAGAATCCATGCCATTCTGGGTACGAGTGATGCATGTATTGCGGTTTTTCCTTCAGATATGTGCATCGCCCTCGCCGCACTTGATGCTACTGTTAACGTGAGCGGACCAAATGGCAACCGCAGCATTCCTTTCGCATCCTTTCATCGGCTACCAGATAACCGCCCTGACCTGGACAATACTTTAGAGCAGGGAGAAATCATCACTTCCATCGATCTGCCTCAAGATGATTTTTCCGAAAATTATTCTTATCTGAAACTGAGAGACCGGCACTCCTATGCTTTTGCATTGGTATCAGTAGCCACAGCATTTAAGCTGAATGGAAATACCATTGAATTAGCCAGAATTGCTTTAGGTGGTGTAGCCCACAAACCCTGGCGCAATATTGAAGCGGAAGAATTCTTAAAAAATAAGGAAGCAAATGCTGAAAATTTTTCTGCAGCAGCTGATATGATATTAAAAGGTGCAAAAGGATTTGGTCATAATGATTTTAAAATCAGCCTTGCTAAAAAGGCCATTATCAGAAACGGACTTATGGCATTAAACCCGTCCAGTCAGTTGCCTGGTGCTCAACCATCAGCATAATAATTTTACGAGAACACATGGAAATGGATACAAATAAAACGGTAGGTAAGCCAGTTAGTCGTTTAGAAGGTAAACTCAAAGTAACCGGAATAGCCAAATATGCCGCTGAATATGAGGTTGACAATTTACTTTATGGTTATGTAGTAAACAGCACGATCACCAAAGGAAAAATTTTAAGTATTGATGTAAGTAAAGCAATGGCACTGCCTGGTGTGATTGAAGTACTTACCCATGAAAACCGGACCAGGCTGGCTTGGTTTGATTTGCAGTATACTGATATGGATGCCCCTCCGGGAACGGTTTTTAAACCGCTTTATGATGAAAATATTTTATACAATGGCCAGCCAATTGCCTTAGTGGTGGCCGAAAGTTTTGAAATGGCACGCTTTGCAGCTACACAGGTTATTTTTAAATATAAAGAAGAACCTTTTCAAACCAGTCTGGAGCATCACCTGGATCAATCAAGAGTAGCAAAAAAAGGATTTGCTACTGCATTGAAACCACCTCCACCACCACCAACAGGCGATTTTGAAAAAGCCTATCAACAGGCTGAGGTGAAAGTAGATGCGACCTACATCCACGGTACAGAACACCATAACCCTATTGAACTTTTCGCCACCACAACCGTTTATCAGGGCAACGGTAAACTCACCATTTACGATAAAACACAGGGCACCATTAATAATCAGTTGTATGTAGCCAACATTTTCGGACTCAAATATAAAAATGTAAGGGTACTGGCACCATTTGTAGGTGGTGGATTTGGCTCAGGCCTTCGCCCCCAATACCAGTTATTTTTATGTGTAATGGCGGCACTGCACCTCAAACGCAATGTTCGGGTGGTATTAGACCGAAAACAGATGTTTTCATTTACCCACCGCCCGCCAACCGTACAAAACCTGCGCTTTGCAACCGATACTGATGGCAAACTTACGGCGATGAATCATTCATCGAAGAGCGAAACCTCTTCATTTGAGGATTACTTTGAACCGATTGCCTCCTGGAGTCACCGGCTTTATCCGGCACCTCATACCTTATTTGAACAGGAACTTGTGCCACTGGATGTTTATACGCCAATGGATATGCGTGCACCTGGCGGAAGTACAGCCCTACATGCTATTGAGTGCACCATGGATGAACTTTCCTATAAGCTTAATATCGATCCGTTGGAATTACGCTTAATCAATTATACAGAAATGGACCCATCTGCCGGCAAACCCTATACCAGTAAAGCCCTGAAAGCCTGCTACCTGGAAGCTGCTGACCAATTTGGCTGGAAAAAACGAACGCCAAAACCAAGAAGCATGGAACGTGGCAATAAGTTGATTGGTTATGGCATGGCTACCGGAATATGGGATGCCTTTCAGTTTCCATCGCGTGTAGAAGCCATGATTACCGCAGATGGAAAAATGATACTGAATAATGCAGTAACGGATATTGGTACCGGTACGTTTACGGTAATGACGCAGATTGCAGCAGATGAACTCGGACTTCCGCTGGAAGAGGTGGATTTCCGCTATGGGGATAGCAAAAAGCCATTTTCGATGTTTCAGGGTGGTTCAGCGATGACCTCCTCTACCGGGGTAGCCATTGTAATCGCAGCAAAGGAACTCAGAAAAAAATTAGCAAAGAAAGCCAGGGAAATGCCCCACTCTCCTTTTAAAAAGGTTGAAGACGCGGAGCTGACTTTCAGCAATGGTAACATTATTTTAAATAACGATCCGAATATTTCCGTATCATTTAAAGATATCATCGCCTTTAATAAAGGCAAGGTAATCAAAACAACCAATATGGGGAAGCCACATCTGCTTAAACTTAAAAAATACAGTCTGGCAACACATAGTGCCTCTTTTGTGGAAGTGGAAGTGGATAAAGATTTGGGCACTGTTACCGTAACCCGGGCAGTAACCGCTGTTGCGGCAGGAAAGATCATTAATCCTAAAACAGCTAAAAGTCAGGTTTATGGATCGATGGTTTGGGGAATCAGCAAAGCGCTCCATGAAGAAACCATTATGGATGAAAACCTGGGTAAATATATCAATGCCAACCTGGGCGAATACCACCTTCCTGTTCATGCCGATATCCGCCAGCTTGAGGTTATTTTTGCTGAGGAAAATGATGAGCTAATTAATGAACTTGGCGTGAAGGGTGTTGGTGAAATTGGCCTTGTAGGTATGCCTGCTGCCATTTCAAATGCCATTTATCATGCCACCGGAAAGCGCATTAATAAATTACCTATTCATTTTGATGAGCTGATATAACTTTTATCAGCGGCCTTGCCGATAGTAGAAAATGAACCTTAGTAAATTATGGATAATGGTCATTCCATTGTTGATCGCATTTCAAACAGCCGCCCAGACTGAAAATACCGGGTGGCTGTTCATTTCCCACAGTCAGCAAGTAAGCCAGAAATTTGACATCCTGGCTGATGTGCAAGTCAGGTCAGCTGATCAGTTGAATGGTTTTTCAGCATTGCTTCTTCGCACAGCTTTAAATTATAATTTTAATAAACACCATGCTATTGCTGCTGGCTATGCTTTTTTAGGAAAATGGGAAAATGATGAATCAGCAATCAAGATACTTCATCCCGAAAACCGGATTTACCAGCAATATCTTTTTAATGCCAATACCGGACGTACAGAATGGACGCTAAGGTTTAGGCTGGAACAACGTTTCATGACACAGCAAGATCAGACGGATTTTTCACTACGGAGCCGTTTTTTTACTGCAGTGCAGGTTCCGCTCTTGGCAAATGAAGATTTCAGTAAAGGTTTTTATACAGGCTTTCAGAATGAATTATTTCTGAATGTCATCAACAAGAAAAATGTAAACGGCAGCATATTTGATCAAAATCGCTCTGCTGTTTCTGTGGGCTACCGGTGGAACAAAAAAATAGATATGGAATTCGGCTACCTCTTATGGGCACAAAAGGAAGAGGACAATTCTGCTAAAACCAATGTTTGGCAGTTAATGATCACCACCAGTTTCTGATCCTTTGAGGTAAGTTTATGCTTCCATTTTAAATACTGCCGGCGATGGATCAAGTATTTCATCGTCATGTGTCACCAGCAATACCGTTGTGCCCTGAACTAAGAATAAGGCCTGGAGTTTAGCGAGCAGTTTACTTTTCAGTTCCCTGTCAAGCGCTGAAAAAGATTCATCCATCAGTAACAGATCAGGTTTTGTGGACAAAGCTCTTAAAATGGCCAGCCTTTGCTGTTGACCACCTGATAGCTGAGCAGGCAGGTGCTGACGAAAAACTTCCATCTCACCCAACTCCAGTAACTGACCGATATATGCCTGATCGGACGTGCCATAGGCCAACTGTTCTTCAACCGTCATGTTCGGAAACAAGGCATAATCCTGAAAAACAAACCCAACATTTCTTTCCTGAATTCTTTTCGAAAACTTCCTTTCAGCATCAAACCAAAGGGTATCCTCAAATTTAATCATTCCTTTTTCGGGGGTAATTAATCCGGCAATCATCTTCAGCAAAGTTGTTTTTCCTGCACCCGATGGTCCGGTAATCTGGGTAACTTTTCCAATATCGAATTGGGCTTTCACCCTTAAATCTTCCCAGCCTTTATAGGTTTTTATACGCTTATTAATATCGACTTCTATCATTCAAATGGATTTTTGACTGCTTTTTTATTAAAGATGAAGACAGCCAGTACGATCGCAAAAGTAATGGCAAACAGTATCAGCGCATACTGATTGGCAGCCTGATAATCCATGGTTTCCACCGCATCATAAATGGCAATGGAAGCCACTTTTGTTACACCAGGAATGTTTCCTCCAATCATCAGCACCACGCCAAACTCACCAAGTGTATGGGCAAATGTAAGTACCGCAGCCGTATAGATGGATGCCTTTATATTGGGCAGCAGCACATAAATAAAGGTTTGCCATTTGCTTTTACCCATGGTATAAGAAGCCTGTGCCAGTGTTTCAGGTAGATGTCCGAATGCGGATTTCACCGGACTAATCATAAAGGGAAGGCTATAAATAACAGATGCAAAAACCAATCCCTGAAAAGAAAAAACCAGCTGAAGGTTTAAATGCTCATGCAGCCACTTCCCAAAACCGTTATTCGGACTAAAGGCCAGCAGCAGGTAAAAACCTAAAACAGAAGGTGGCAGTACCAGGGGCATTGTGATAAAGGCTTCCAAAATAATTTTTGCCATGGTACTCTTTCCGGAAAGCCAGTAAGCAACCGGAATTCCGATTAACAGAAGTATTGCCGTGGTAATCAAGGCAAGTTTTAAACTGAGGTAAATCGGTTCAAAATCCATTTAACTTTTTTTTACTACAGGTAAATGATAGCCACTTTTCCTGATAATTTGTTGTGCAGAAGCAGAAGAAAGATAATTAAAAAATTTTGTCGCTTCCACAAGCTTTCCTTTTTTCGCATAGGCCAGTAAAATGGCACCTTGAGAGATCGTGTGATAACTTTCAGCGTCTACCCTGGCCCATTTCAATTTTGATTGATCACTGTTTTCATATAGAAAGGATTCTGTAGTAAAACCTAATTCTACCGCTCCCGTTTGGATATAGGTATTTACTTGCGAAATACTTTCTGCATAAACCAAGTTGGAGCTGATCTTGCTCTTTAATTGATAATGTTCCAGTGCCTCTTCCGCAGCTTTTCCATAGGGTGCAGTTTTTGGATTGGCAATGGCAATTCGTCCGGCCTTATGAGCAGATAGTATTTTTGGCCAGTTTTTTAAATCAAGATCGGTTTTGCCGCAAATAATCAAACTTCCTAATGCATAAATTTTTGGGGCTTGCAATCCGAATTGTTTTGCATATAATTGCTCCGGAAACGCTGTATCTGCTGAAAGAAAGATATCGTAAGGTGCGCCATTCATGATTTGGGCAGTTAATTTTCCTGATGCACCCACTATAGCCTCCGATTTTATCCCGGTTTTTCGCTCGAAATCTTTTTGCAGCCTTTTAATCAGTTGCTGCGCATTTGCTGCCACCGCAATCCGCAATACCTGTGCAGAAAGTTGTGCAGCAGCAGTTAGGCAAACCAATAGTGTTAAAATTAAAATTCTGAATGCAAAAGTCTTTTTCATGAATCAAAATAAATGACGCCATTTTGAGCGGCTAATTTAGCTAAATTAACAGGTAATCGGGTCAAGGGTTTTGGTGATGCTTAAAAAGCAGTTGAAATATCGTCTAAAAATTAAATTTTTTCAAAATATCAAAACATTGATGCTAAACATTGTTTTTAATTTATAGCAATAATCCATTTCAAAATATAGTAGTTAAATTGCTTAATCTGAAAATTACCCGATGAAAGAAATCGCAGACATTATTAAAGCGCATGCTCAGGCCAGGAAAGATGGAAAAAAAACAGCGCTGGCAACAGTAGTTAAGGTAGAAGGATCATCTTATCGCCGGCCTGGTGCCAGAATGTTGATCACGGAAGATGGCATGTTAACCGGTGCCATTAGTGGTGGCTGCCTGGAAGGTGATGCTTTGAGAAAGGCGCTTACAGCCATCCACCAGCAGGAAAATAAACTGGTTACTTACGATTCTATGGATGAAGATGATGCAAAATTCGGGGTACAGCTGGGTTGCAATGGCATTGTTTACATCCTTTTTGAGCCTATTTTTGATAATAGACAAGCAAATCCGATCAGCATCTTAACTGAACTGGAAAGCAAACGCGAAAATGCAGCCTTGGCTGTATTATTTTCTCTTGAAGGTCAAAAACAAATTGGCACGCACTTGCTCCATACACAGCATGGTCAATTTAGGCATAATGAAAATGGTCATTTCCCTTCACTTTCTGTTGATCTTCAACAAGTTTTGACTGAAAGAAAATCAACATTTTTAGATTATAAAGTAGGTCAAGAACTAATTACTGCATTTCTGGAATTTATCAGTCCACCCATTGCGCTAATTATTGCGGGTGCAGGGAATGATGCACAACCACTCGCCAATATTGCAGATGTACTGGGCTGGAACGTCACCATTGCCGATGGACGCCCCACCCATGCCACGAGTCAGCGCTTTCCCAAAGCCAATCAGATTTTAGTCACCAAACCTGGGCAACTTTTATCACAGATTACGATAGACGATCATACCGCTTTTGTATTAATGACCCACAATTACAATTACGACCTGGAGTTGTTACACCTCCTTCTATCAACCAATGCGCCATATATTGGTTCCTTAGGTCCTAAAAAGAAATTAGTCAGAATGCTGGATGAACTTAACCAGAATACCACTGAAAATCAATCCAGGGTTCATGGTCCGGTTGGTCTGGATATTGGTGCAGAAACAGCTGAAGAAATTGCCATTTCGATTGTAGCTGAAATCAAGGCTGTTTTATCGGGTGCCTCCGCAGGCAGACTGAAAGAAAAAACTGCTCCTATTCACGTTTATGAAAATAAAAACAATTGATGCATACAGGTATCGTGATCCTGGCAGCAGGAAATTCAAGCCGGTTAGGCCGACCGAAGCAGTTACTGGTATTTAAACAAAAAACACTTATTGAACAGACTATTAATGCCGCGTTGCAAACTTCTTTTCAACCGATCATTGTAGTGCTTGGCGCTTATGCAAATGAAATTCAGGAAAAATTATCTGCTGAAGTGAACTTTGTGATTAATGAAAACTGGTCGGCAGGGATGTCATCCAGCATTGCTGTTGGAGTAGCAGCACTCATCAAAAAATCACCACTGATCGAAAACATAATGATAGCCGTTTCGGATCAGGCATTTATCACAGCTGAGATTTTCAGCGCATTAAAACAGAAACAAATCAGCACAAAAAAAGGTATCGTTGCAAGCACTTATGCCAAAACAACTGGTACACCTGTGCTGTTCAATAAACAATACTTCCCTCAGCTTTTATCCTTAACCGGAAATAATGGTGCTAAATCAATGCTAAAATTACACGATAATGATGTAGAAACAATTGCATTTGCGATGGGTAATGTAGATATTGATACCGAAACCGATTACGATAATTTAATTAAGCAATAATGATAGCAGATTCGTTTGGAAGAGTACATGATTACTTGCGGATATCTTTAACGGATAACTGTAACTTCCGCTGTTTTTATTGCATGCCCGAAGAAGAGTATGATTTTACACCTGCTTCCAGGTTGATGCAAACGGATGAAATTATCAGACTGGCCACCATCTTTGTTAATCAGGGCGTAAAAAAAATCAGGCTAACCGGTGGCGAGCCATTGGTAAGGAAGGATGCTGCTGCCATTATTTCGGCATTAGGCAAACTCCCTGTTGAGCTGGTTATCACCACCAATGGAACCCGGATTGCCGAAATGCTTCCCGTATTAAAAGAAGCCGGAATAAAAACCGTCAATATTAGCCTGGATACGCTTCAGGCAGAGAAGTTTTTCATGATTACCCGCCGTGATGTTTTTCACCAGGTACGCAGCAATATTGAGTTACTTTTACAGGAAAAAATTGCCGTTAAAATTAACATGGTAGTGATGAAAGGACTCAACGATGGCGAAATTAAAGATTTTATTGCCTGGACAAAACACAATCCCATACAGATTCGGTTTATTGAATTTATGCCCTTTACTGGCAACAAATGGACCAGCAATAAAATGTTCTCCCTTCAGGAAATTTTAACAATGGTTGAAAAAGACTTTACGGTATTACCTGTTGAAGGTGCTCCACATGATACGGCTAAACATTTTATGATTCCTGGCCATGAAGGTTCTTTCGCCATCATCAGCACCATGACGGCTCCCTTCTGCAGTACCTGCAATAGAATGCGACTAACTGCCGATGGAAAATTAAAGAATTGCTTGTTTTCTAACGGTGAAACGGATTTACTAACGGCCCTGAGAAACGATGAAGACGTGCTTCCTTTAATTATGGCCTCCATTTGGGATAAGAAGGAAGCGCTCGGTGGTCAACTCATTTCACATTTTGAATCGTTAGATGCAGACACCATTAATAATCGAAGTATGATCACAATTGGAGGGTAAAATGATTACGGTAGACCAGGCAAAACAAATTATTCTTGATAATATTACCATTTTAGATCCACAAAAAATCCCATTACAAGATACCCTGGGGCATATTCTAGCTGCAGATGTTTATGCCTCGGTTGATATTCCTGCATTCAGGCAGTCATCAATGGATGGCTATGCGATAAAGTTTGAGTCAGCATTAAAAACCTATACGCTGGTTGGAGAAATGGCTGCCGGAGCCACACAATCCATCATTATTACCAATGGTGAAACCAGCCGGATTTTTACTGGTGCCCCATTACCCGAAGGCGCAGATACCGTGGTGATGCAGGAAAAAGTAAGCCGAACTGCAAGGCAGATCACTGTGGAAGATCCTAAAATGGCTAAAGGTTTAAATGTGCGGGAAAAAGGTGCTGAAATTAAAGCCGGAGCATTAGCCATGCAGATTGGAAGTTTACTCACACCTGCTGCAATAGGCTTTCTGGCCGGAATTGGCATCAGTGCGGTTGAAGTTTTTCCTATGCCAAAAGTAACCATTGTGCTTACTGGAAATGAGTTACAACAACCCGGAGAACCACTGGCATTTGGTCAGGTTTACGAATCTAATTCTTATTCCTTATCTGCAGCGTTAAAACTGGAAGGCATTCAGCACATTGAAGTGCTTTGGGTTAATGATAACCTGGAATCACTTACAGAAACACTGCAGGTAGCACTACATCAAAGTGATGTTGTGCTTTTAACCGGAGGCGTAAGTGTTGGTGATTATGATTTTGTCATTGCTGCTGCCGAACAATGTGGGATAACACCAAAATTCCATAAAATTAAACAGAAGCCAGGTAAACCCCTGTTTTTCGGCACGCAAAACCATAAACTTGTTTTTGGCTTGCCCGGAAATCCATCTTCTGTATTAAGCTGTTATTACAATTATGTTTTACCAGCCATTAAGGTTTTATCAAATTTGCCAAACAGTGTGGCTGAGGTAGAAGCAGAACTAGAAAGTGATTACGAAAAGTCCCCTGGTTTAACCCACTTTTTGAAAGGAATTTATTCAAATGGTAAAGCAAAGCCGCTAAATGCACAAGAGTCATTTCGATTGAGTTCATTTACGCATTCAAATTGCCTCATTCGTTTGAAAGAAGATCAGCAGCATTTCATGGCTGGAGAAAAAGTAATCGTACTATTGCTACCGAATAACTCACCTTAAACCAATATTTTTACCAAAATGATTAAATACTTATTTGCCATTTTTATTTTATGTGGCATGAAGATCCAGGCACAGGAAAGCAAACAATTTACAATTGAAGGCGATGTAAAGCAAAAGCTAACCATCAATCTGGCTTCACTTTCCAATTATAAAAAAGTTAGTATTGACAGCATAAGTATTTTAAATCACCTCTTGCAGCGAAAAAGCAGCATTAAAAATATTAAAGGCGTACCTTTGAAAGAGATTTTAAGTCAGGTGGAGATTAATGAATCATCGCCTAAAAAATTAAGTGAATATTACCTGGTTTGTTCTGCTACCGATAACTATAAAGTGGTTTTTTCATGGAATGAGGTTTTCAACGCAAAATCAGAAAACAACATTTTAATTTTAACCGATTTCATTGCTGATCCTGAAAAAGCTGAGAAAGGTAATATTGCCATGATTGCGACAACTGATGTAGCAACGGGCAGAAGGTTTGTAAAAGGCCTGAATAAAATAAGTATTCATAAAGTAAATTGATATGAAATTAGAGATCATCAGTTTTGGTAAAATTTCTGAATTTATCAGGCAACAGCAAATCGAAATTTCGGATGTTATAAACACTGATCAGCTTAAAAGCTACCTGGAAACATCATTTCCGCAGTTGGCAGGAATGAAATACAAACTGGCCATTAATCAAAATGTGATACAGTCCAATCAATCCCTTAAAAACGAAGATAAAGTGGCCATTATGCCACCATTTTCTGGAGGTTAATACGTGATGGATCATGAACGTTACAGCAGGCAACTGGTTTTAAAAGGCTTTGGAGCTATAGCACAAAACAAACTTATCAATTCAAGCATACTGGTAGTTGGAGCGGGTGGTTTGGGCTGTCCGATAATACAGTATCTTGCCGCAGCCGGTATCGGCACAATCGGAATAGTGGATAATGACACTATTTCACTTTCCAATCTGCATAGGCAAATTCTTTTCACTACAGAAGACCTCGGCCAGCCTAAGGTAAAAGTTGCTGCGGAAAGATTGCGGTTAATGAATCCGGAAATTTCTATTGTAGAACATTCACTTCGGCTGGATAAAAGCAATATATTCAGCGTTATAGAACACTATGATATCGTGATCGATAGCACCGACAATTTCGATTCGAGATACCTCATTAACGATGCCTGCGCATTGCTCCAAAAGCCATTAATTTTTGCAGCTGTATCTGGTTATGAGGGCCAGCTCGCCATTTTTAATGTAAAAGATAAACAGGGTATTGCAACCAATTACCGCGACATCTTCCCTATTCCGCCTGCACCTGGTGAAATTCAAAACTGCGCCGAGAATGGCATATTGGGTGTGCTCCCTGGAATTATGGGTACAATGGCTGCAGCAGAAGCCATTAAACTGATTGCCGGAGTTGGCCAGCCGCTGATTAATACCTTGCTTCATTACAATTTGCTCGACCAAACACAATATACTTTAAATATTTCTGTAGGTAATGATTATGTTTTACCCAAAAGCAAAGCTGACTTTTTATTAATGGAAGATAACCGATCGCATTTTATTGCACCTGCCTACGAAGAAATAGACCTTACACAAATGCTACTGTTGAGGGAGCAAGATTTGGCCTTGTTAATTGATGTAAGGGAAAAACATGAATTTCCCATATTGGATCAGGATGTGTTTCTGCAAGTACCAATGTCTGAATTTAATACCTTTATGCAAAACAATATTGATGCAGAAAGCATTGTATTGCTTTGCCAGCATGGCATCAGAAGTGTTGCCGCTGCAGAATTGCTTCAGGACAAATATGGCGATACAAAGAAAATTTATAGCTTAAAGGGGGGCATTGCAAAATGGAGAAATCATTTTCTAAAAAGATAAAATGAGTGAAAAGAAAATAAAAAACATCTTTGTGAACGGGGCGATAAGCCCTTCGTTTATAGCTGAAAGCATTGCCAAGCATGCCACAAAAACAGCTATTGGTGGTCATAACATTTTTATGGGGCAGGTAAGAAAGGATGAAATAAATGGCAAATTTGTAGCCGCTATTGATTACACGGCCTACGAAGAATTGGCACTTACCAAAATGGATGAGATTAGAGAAGATATTTTTGCTAAGTACCCGCTCAACTGCATGCATGTGCACCACAGTTTAGGTTCAATACAGGCAGGCGAAATCTGTTTATTTGTCTTTACCTCTTCCGCTCACCGTAAACCTGCTATGGAAGCTTGCAATGAATTGGTAGAGCGCATTAAGGCTGAACTCCCGATCTGGGGCAAAGAAATATTCGAAGACGAAACCCACCAATGGAAAGAAAACATTTAAGATGGTAAATATTACTAAAAAATCAAATTCCTTAAGGATTGCCATAGCCACGGCTACGGTAAAAGTTTCAAAACAAGAAACAATTGATGCCATTGTGCAAAGAAAAATCCCTAAAGGAGATGTTTTTGAATTTGCCCGCGCTGCCGGATTATTTGGCGTAAAAAAAACCAGTGATGTGATTCCGGATTGCCATCCCCTTCCGATTGAATTTACGTCTATTACCTATGAAGTGGTAGATTTAACCATCCTGATTACAGTAGAAGTCCATACCGTTTATAAAACCGGGGTAGAAGTTGAAGCCATGCATGGTGCTTCGGTTACCGCATTAACCATGTACGATATGCTGAAGCCGATTGACAAGGGCGTAGAGATTCAAAATATCCGTCTGCTTAAAAAGTTGGGAGGCAAGTCAGATTTAAAAAAACTGAAGTTCCCTGAAATTAAGGCTGCAATAGTGGTGTGTTCCGATTCCGTTTTTGAAAAAACTGCTGAAGATGCTTCGGGCAAGGCCATTATTAACCGACTGGCGCAATTGGGCATTGATACAGAAACCTATACCATTGTGCCCGATGTATTGGAAGATATCCAAGATACGGCTAAAAAACTGACAGACAATAACATTAGCTTACTTATCTTTACCGGAGGAACAGGCTTATCACCTCGGGATGTGACTCCTGAGGCCATTAGTCCGCTCATTGAACGCAAAATTGAGGGAATTATGGAAACTGCCAGAAAGTATGGGCAGGAACGCATGCCTTATGCCATGTTATCACGGGGCGTGGCCGGCTTTATCGGTAACACTTTAGTATTAACTTTTCCAGGATCTAAAAATGGCGTGGAAGAATATATGGATGCGCTTTTCCCCCAAATTCTACATCTTTTTAACGTGAATAAAGGGCAAAAGCATTAAAATGTTTATCCGATAATATTATCTTTTTAAAAGTTTAAGCAACACACCATTGGTCCAGCCGAATCCATCCTGTAAGGGATATTCTCCACCACCACCACCTTTACTTTTTGATTCGACCACATTATATTTTTCCATCAGTTTACCGGTTTCCTTAAAAACCGAAATATTCAGGTTCACCCATCTATTGCTTATTGTATCAGCTAGTTTATGATAACCATAATGATGTAATCCTTGTATACTCACCCATTGCAGGGGTGCCCAGGCGTTCGGTGCATCCCATTGCTGCCTGGTGGTTTTTAATGTAGTGATTAATCCACCAGGCTTCAGGAAATCCTTTTCCAGTTTTTCTGATACCGCTTTGGCCTGAGTAGCTGTAGCAAGCTTAAAATACAATGGAAAGGCAGCTGCTAAAGTTAACTGCTTAGAGAAGCTTTTATTTTTCCAGTTATAATCTGTAAAGAAGTTTTGTTGTGCATTCCAAAAATATTTCAATATTGCGGCTTTACGCTTCTTGGCGATAGCAGAAAACAAATTAGCTTTTTTTGTATCCCCTGCCTCTTTATTGGCTGCTGCAATTGTACTTTCTAAATGATACATCAATGTATTTAAATCAACCGGTAAAAGATCGGTAGTGATGATCTGGCTAAAACTTAAGCCATCAGCAAACCAGCGGCTGCTAAAATCCCATCCAGACTCTGCAGCAGATCGCACGTGCCGTAGGAAGGTGGCTGGGTTTTGTTTGGTTGACCTGGCTGCTTCAGCATCTTCCAGGTATGATTCTTCTCTGGGCTGATCATCAGCATCATAATAACGGTTTAATAGCGTTCCATCATTAAGTCTGACTACATGATTAATTGCTTTTCCCGGTTTCAGCTGGTCAGCACCCTTCATCCAGAACTGGTACTCCTTTTCCAAAGCATTTTTGTATTCGCTCAGTTTCACTTGCGGATTGTCCTGACAAAGTAATTGCACCATAGCCGCAAAAAAAGGTGGCTGCGAACGGGTAAGGTAATAACTCCGGTTTCCATTGGGGATAAAACCATAGGTATTGATCAGGTAAGCAAAGTTATCAACCATATCTTTGATCAGTTTCGTTTTACCGGCCTCTTTTAATCCCAGCATGGTAAAGTAAGAATCCCAGTAATACACTTCACGGAATCGTCCTCCCGGCACCAGATAGGGCTTTGGCAATGGCAGTAATGAGGTTTGATAGGCAGAAACGGTATCAGGATTCCGCTGCAGCACAGTCCACAAAGTATCCAGATGTTTTTCAATGCCCGCTTTGATATCCGACTGGTATAAAGCAGTATGACTTTCAGGTAGATTAAAATGTGCGTCCACAAAGCTTTTCAGGTTAAAATCTTTGCTGTTTCTTTGAGCAAGGTAAGCTTTCATAATTACCGAAGGCTCAGCTTTAGGAATCGCATCAGGAAAAGATTTCCCGTCAGCATAGATCCTGGAAAGCTGAACAGCCTCAAATAAACCCGGATAGGTTGATCGTGGTGATTTTTCATGCTGGGCAAATAACTCAGCTGAAACAAATAGTAAAAGAAAGAAAATAATTTTTTTCATAAATTAGAGATTCATAATGCTGCATTTCATAGTAAAGCTCAAAGATAAAATCTGTGCTCTTTTTTGCGTTCACCTTTGTTTAATATAGTATTTATTCCATAATCAAACCTGGTCGCGTACATCAATAATATTTGCATCTAAAATACATCATCCGGGCGAAGCGTTTTACATTTTATTTATTAACAATGCGGTATTTTGAATCCCGTAGCGTAACCTGATCAGGAGCATAAAAATGTTACGCTATTTTAAATAGTTATAAAAATATTGTATAAATTCATGCCAAGTTTTTTTTAATTTAGCCTTTCGAAATTGATGCTGCTGGTAGTAGGTAACAGTAAGCAAAGCCTTACGCGTCAGGCGCCCAGCAAATGATGTGGTGAGGTCAGGAAAACCTGTTATTGAGAAGGGACAAAATCTACGTGATCAGCGTTTCTTTAACAGCAGCATCAATTTTCATTTTCAGTATTGCTGAACTGCGATAAGGAAATACCTTTATACCTTCTGAAAGCGATACCAAAGTTTGCCGCATTTGAAAAACCCAGAATGATAGCAATCTCATCTACAGTATATTCACTATCCAGCAACAATACTTCAGCTTCTCTCATGATCCGGTCTTTGATTAAGACAAATAAGCTTTTTCCCAGCACATGATCAAGGAAAGCATTTAATTTTCTAGGACTCATCCCCATCTCTCTGGCATAAAACCGGATAGCCTTTTCTTTTTTATAAAAATTTTCCAGAATTGCTTTAAATCTTATGGTCTGCTGTAATTCATCAAGTGTCAGTGCAGCCAGATATCCGTCAAATCCGGCTGTAAACCCTAAAAAAAGCGACAAACATTGCGAAAGAAGTGCTAAATCCCTATTTACTTCAATTTCCTTTTTCAACTGATCCAGTAAATTGAATGCTTTCTCAAGCTTGTTGCCGCTAAGGTCTCTAAAGGATAAATTAAGGAAAAGATTTTTAGCTAAGGGATCTAAATGTTGTTTTAGAAATTCGGCATACAGCGAACTGCAGAAATTTAACCAGTAGCCGGTAGTAATTTCACCTTCCAAACGAACCAAACCTTCTTCAGGAATGAAAAATATCCTGCCGTTTTTCAATTCATAATCACCGGAATTCATACAAAGTAAACCATTGCCTTCTTTGATCACTAAAATTCTCATTGGATGCGTTGCGGCTAATGCGAATTCTCTTTTAAAAGTACCTTTTATAAGTTTCAGTTTAACCATCATCTTTAAATGAGCTGTTTTTGCATTAGATTAACTTCCCGTTGTTTGGTTACATATTATTTATGTGTAAACAATAAAAAGACAAAAATTAGAATAATTGTATAGTATTAAGCTCAAAATGAATAAAAAAAAGGCTTACTCATCATATCCAGCAAATGGAAAAACAGCATGTAAACATAAAAACTTATCATCAATAAACCATTAAATTGTAATTTTAATCTGGCTAATAGTCACCATAAAACGCAAACTTAATACACTTAAACAAGATTGCTGAAAATTGATCAAGCAAAAAATAATTTAATCCAGTAAACTGATTAACTGATGGCAGTACAAATTGGATTTATAATAATTCTCATGCTGCAAACGGTTTTCCCGAAGTTAAAACGATAGGCTCACCTGCGCAGCTTCACCTGATGAGTAAAAGCAAAACTTATATTCAAAACAGCGCAGCAAAAATATTCGATTGGCTTAAATAAGTGCATATCCAAATTGATAGTTTTTTATATTTGAATTACAGCTTATCTATGATCAATTCAGTCTAAATTGAAAGTAATTTCTTTTTATACTATTCATCTTGTCCTATCTTTATAAAACTAATTTATATTACATAGTGTTCTTATAAATAAGTATACATCTATAAATCATGAAATATGAAAAATGTGAATAAAAAAACACCTTCACACTTGCTTGATGAAATTAAACCTGGTGATATTATCAGGGATGAAACCGGCAAGATTGGAGAGGTTGTGGAAGTAGAAGTAATTAACCGGAAAATGGAAACACAGTATTATTATAAAACCAAAAACAATGGTACTGTTTTAGTTATTAAATAACTTGATCAAAAAAGATGAATGAATTTTAAGGTGGAATGAATTGTTAACTTATAGCAGCATCCGGATTAAAGAATCATACCGCCATGAATAAATTTCATTTTATGGCTTTTTATTGATTCAGAAAATTGTAGGGCACACTATTTAATGATGATATTTGCAAAAAGTTTACACACGTATGCAACATATTAAAAACATCATTTTCGATTATGGCAATGTAATTTTCGATATCGATTTTAAAATTGCCCAGGCATCATTTCAAAAAATTGGCATTACAGATATAGAAAATTTCTTTGCACATAAAAGCCATAATCCATTGTTTGATGATTTTGAAACCGGCGCTATTTCTCCTGTAGAATTTCGTGAAGGCATTAGAAAAGCGGCAAACAAGCCCGGGCTTACTGATGCCCAAATAGATGAGGTCTGGAATAGTTTGCTGATTGGTACACACCAGGAAAATCATGACGTACTTTTAAAAGTAAAAAATAACTACCGTACATTTTTATTAAGTAACAATAATGAAATCCATTACGACTGGATCATCAATTACCTGAAAACCACTTTCAATTTAAACAATTATGATGCGTTTTTTGAAAAGGCTTATTTCTCTCAGCACATGAAATTACGCAAACCCAATACCAATATTTTTGAACAGGTTTTGAGTGAAAACCATCTTAACCCTACAGAAACTTTGTTTATAGATGATAGTCCGCAACACATTGAAGGCGCAAAGAAGGTTGGGTTAAATACACTTTTAATGACTGAAAAACCAGCACAATTGGAATCCTTTTTAAAAGCTAACGGAATTATATAGCATGGAAGAAAAAAAGTTTAAATCATTAAAAGATTTCTATCCTTTTTATTTATCTCAGCACACCAATACCACTTCGCGTATCCTCCACTTTATCGGAACGGGCTTAGTTGCTTTAACATTCTTCGCCGGATTTCTGTTTCACCAGTGGCTTTTCTTTTTAGCCATCCCCCTGCTGGGTTATGGCTTTGCCTGGATAGGTCACTTTTTTTTCGAGAAAAATAAACCTGCTACTTTTCAATACCCGCTTTATAGTTTAGCGAGTGATTTTATATTTTTCTATGATCTCCTTAATGGCAAGCAAGACTTTACCGTAAAAAAGTAATACCATTGGCAATCTTATGAGCAGTGATCACTGAAAGCTGTTGATTGCCAATGGAAAATTAAATTTTTCTTCGCTTCAATTCCCTTTCAATCAAACCTAGCTCACGGCCGGTTTGCCCTGCCACTGAAGTATTTTCCTGAGCCCTTCTGAATAAATAGGGCATTACCGCCTTAATCGGTCCGTAAGGAACATACTTTGCTACATTATAATTTGCATCAGCAAGATTAAAACTCAAATTATCACTCATACCCAAAAGCTGTGAAAAATAAACATGCGGATGGTTATGCATGATTTTTTTCTCATCCAAAAGATAGGTTAATAATCGACTGCTATCTTCATTATGGGTTCCGCAAACGATGGCTATTTCATCAATATGATCAATACAGTACCGTAATGAAGCATTATAATCCTCATCGGTTGCTTCTTTATTTAATTGAATTGGGGATGGATAACCCATTTCTGCAGCACGCTTGCGCTCTTTCTCCATATACGCACCACGAACCATTTTTACACCTAAAATAAATCCGGCAGCTTTTGCAATGAGGTGATCCGCCTTCATATCAGCCAGTTTATCCTGACGATACATTTGATAGGTATTATATACAATGATGCGTTCCTGGTTAAATTTACGCATCATATCTAATGCCAGTTCATCAATTGTTTGCTGGATCCAGGTTTCCTCAGCATCAATCATAACCGGTACTCCCTTTTCAAAAGCAGTGCGGCAAATCATTTCACAACGCAATTTTACTTTATCAAATTCTGCCTGCTCATCTGCTGATAATGTTCTCTTAGCATCTAATTTCTCCAATAATGCAAAACGCCCTATCCCGGTAATCTTAAATACCGTGATGGGAATATCAGGATCACCATCTGCACGGAGAATGGTGCGAATGATTTCCTGGCAAGTTTCGTCAAATACCGTTTCTTCTTCTTCACCCTCAACAGAGTAATCCAGAATGGTTCCAACACCACCTTTAGCCAGTTGCACGATAGCATGATCGCATTCCGCAATGGTTTCACCACCACAAAATTGCTGAAAAATTGTAGCTTTTATGGCACCCTGAACAGGCAAGCCTATGTTTAGAAAGAAATTGGTAATCGGTGGGCCAACCTTCGTCAAAAAGTTGCTGCCAATCATTTTGAAAAGCCAAAAAGCTTTTTTAAGCTCAGCATTTGTTTTTTGACGGAACGCCACTTCCGTATTGTCGAAATTAGGCTGTTTATTGGGGGATAAATCCATTCTTAGTTATGTAATAAGTCAGTTGGATGCAAAATTATAAAAAGCATCCGTTGTTAAAACTAAAAACCTGTAAATAATCGTATTTTTGTGACAAAATGATACAATTCAAATTAGATGGCGAATTTATTCCATTAATCCAGTTGTTAAAGGCGACAGGATTGGTGGGCACCGGCGGAGATGCTCAGGCTGCCGTAATGGATGGATTAGTAAAATGCAATGGTGAAGTAGAGTTTCGCAAGCGTTATAAAGTCAGGGTTGGCGATATCATCACTTTTGAACAAGATAAAATCGAAGTCGTATGATGGAAACTTTAAGCAGCGCAGGCCATTCAATTTATTTCGAAAGTAATTTGGATGCCTTAAAAAACCTTTTAGAAAGCAACAAATACAGCAAGGTATTTATTCTTGCTGATGAACATACCAGTGAAATTTGTTTACCGGTTTTTCAATCGATGATGGATGATTTTTCAGACTTTGACCTGATTGAAACCTCCGCAGGAGAGGAAAACAAAAACATCGATTTTTGTATTGGCATCTGGAAAACCCTGCTAGATTTTGAGGCCGACCGTAAGAGCCTGCTGATTAACCTGGGTGGTGGTGTCATCACCGATATGGGAGGTTTTATCGCCTCGACCTATAAACGTGGTATTGATTTTATCAACGTTCCTACTACCCTGCTATCGCAGGTGGATGCATCAGTTGGTGGCAAAACCGGCATTGATATCGATAACGTGAAGAACATGGTGGGCACTTTTACCCTGCCGCAGATGGTTTTCATTGAAACGAAATTTCTGGAAACACTGCCGAAGCGTGAACTATTATCGGGTTTTGCCGAAATGATCAAACATGGTTTGATTTATGATAAAGCTTACTATGAAAAGTTAAAAAAAACTGATTATTTAAATCCTTCGGCTGAAGACATTTATCGTTCGGTGGAAATTAAAAATGAAGTGGTAACCATTGATCCGCATGAAAGAAATCTGCGTAAAATTTTAAATTTTGGTCATACCATTGGCCATGCGGTGGAAAGTTATTCACTGGCAAATGATGAAAATCCACTAACACATGGTGAAGCCATTGCTATTGGATTTGTTTGCGAGGCGGCTTTATCCATCAAAAACAGTGGATTATCAAAAGAAGAACTGAAAGATATCAGCGAGTACATTTTATCTTTATATCCAAAATATCTTATTAAAAAGGAAAGCTTTGAAACACTTCTGGAATTAATGCAAAGTGATAAAAAGAATGAAGATGGAAACATTTTATTTTCACTTTTAGAAACAACAGGCAAATGCGCGTTTAACTGCCGTGTAAGCAATGCCGATATTTTAAGCAGTTTGGATTATTATAACAGTTTATAAAAATGACATTTACCGGAAGTGATATTTCTGTAGGCGGATTATTTGGCTTTGTAATCGTTTTGACATTGGTTGAAATGTATTTTAGCTATGCGCACGACAAAAAATTATATACGAAACGCGACACCTGGAACAATATATACCTGATGACAGCAGCTGTAATCATTAATTTGGGTATGAAAACGGCAACATTCTTTTTGCTTGAATATTGCTACCAGTTCCGTTTGTTTCAGATATCAAATTTCTGGATTTACTGGCTGATTCTGATTTTAGCCCAGGATTTTCTGTATTGGTTCCTGCATACAGTGGGTCATTATGTCCGTTTTTTCTGGGCCATGCATGTTACGCACCACTCATCAGAGCATTTTAATTTAACCACAGGTTTTCGTTCAACCGTTTTTGAGCCTTTATACCGCGTATTTTTCTATTTGCCTTTGGCATTTATGGGTTTCACGGCGATGGATATCCTTTTCGCTTACCTCGTAACGCAGATTTACGGAAATCTTGTTCATACGCAATATCAAATCAATTTCCCTAAATGGTATGAATATATTTTTGTAACGCCTTCACACCACCGTGTTCATCATGCCAGCAATGTACGTTACCTGGATAAGAACATGGGGATGGTTTTAATTCTCTGGGACAGGTGGTTTGGTACCTTCCAGGCAGAATTACCTGAAGATAAAATTAAATACGGCTTAACTTCTCAGCCAGAAGACATGGGACCGGTTAATATTATTTTCCATGAATTTATTGCTTTATCCGCCGATGTAAAGAAGGCCCCAACCTTTATGGATAAGTTGAAATATATCTTTAATCCACCAGGATGGAGCCATGATGGCAGTACCAAAATCGCTAAAATCATGCAGCAGGAATTACATGAGGCTGAAGCGAAGGAAAATCAAAATCAGAAAAATGATAACATTAAAGACTTCAATGAAAAGCAACGAACGTTAAGTTCAACGGGATAGGCAGATGTTTTTTAAACAAAATTAAATTTTATTCAAATTATTTTCAATTTACTATTGACAAATTAAATTTTGTTATTACATTTGGCTCATTCAAAAAGAAAAATGAAATTATTCAACACATATTACTTTGGTTACTTTTACTATTTTAGTGAGAGCCGGGGCTAATATGCAAAATGATAGATAACAATATTAAAATGTATAAAAAAGTCCCGGCAAAAAGCCGGGACTTTTTTGTTTTATGCAAAAATGGAAACGACAAAAAAAGTAGCAATTCAAGGTATTAAAGCATCTTTTCATGAAGAAGCCGCCTACAAATTCTTTGGTAAAAACATCGGAACTGTAGAATGCAACTCATTTAAAGAAACCTGTGATAAGCTGGAAAAAAACGAAGCAGATTTCGTGGTTATGGCTATCGAAAATTCCATTGCCGGGAGCTTATTACCAAACTACACCTTGATTCGTGATTACGGCTTTTCTGTAGTTGGTGAGGTTTATTTGCCCATTCAATTGCACTTAATGGCTTTACCAGGTGTAAAATTTGAGGACATTAAAGTCGTAACCTCTCACCCTATTGCCATCCGCCAGTGCATCGATTTCTTTTACGATTATCCGCATATTAAAATTGTAGAAAGCAATGATACTGCTGCCTGTGCCAAACGGATTCAGGAAGAAAAACTGACGGATACCATGGCGATTGCTAATAGTTTAGCTGCTGAACTTTACGGCTTAAACATATTAGAGCGCCGTGTAGAATCAAACAAGAAAAATTACACCCGTTTCCTGATCCTTAAAAAGGACAAAACAGACGAAGGTAAAAAAATCAATAAAGCATCCATCTGTTTTCAGGTGGGTCACAAAGCAGGTTCTCTGGCAACCGTTTTAAATATTTTTGCAGAGCAAGAGGTAAGCTTAACAAAAATACAATCTATGCCGGTATTGGGTAAACGAAATGAATACTACTTTTACGTTGACCTGGAATGGCCAAGCACAGAAAAATATGATAAGGCAATCAGAAAAGCCCTAAAATATACATCGAACTTTAATATTCTCGGCGAATATCAAAAGAATGATAAAGTCTGACAGCGTTACGATTTTAGATTTACGAATTACGACTCAATAATAAATCAATACAACAATTAAACAATCGAATTATAAAATATTACAAGCCCCAAATCATGAAACTTAATTTAAACATCCAACCCTTAAACACCTGGTTAAACGTCAACAACGAACCATTAATTATCTCTGGCCCATGCAGTGCGGAAACGGAAGAGCAATTATTAACTACGGCACACTTATTGGCTGCAACCGGCAAAGTATCTGTGTTAAGAGCAGGTATCTGGAAACCACGCACCCGTCCGGGAGAATTCGAAGGTATCGGAAGCATTGGTTTAGAATGGTTAAAACGCGCTAAAGCAGAAACGGGCTTACCAACAGCTGTAGAAGTAGCAAATGCAAAACATGTGGAAGAAGCCTTGGCTGCTGGTGTAGATATCCTCTGGATTGGTGCACGTTCCACTGTAAATCCTTTCACAGTTCAGGAAATTGCGGATGCTTTAAAAGGTCATGATGTACCTGTATTAATTAAGAATCCGGTTAACCCTGATTTACAGCTTTGGATTGGTGCTATCGAGCGGATTAATGGCGCAGGTATTACCAAAATCGGAGCCATTCACCGTGGTTTCTCTTCTTTCGAGAAAAGCTCTTTCCGTAACGAACCAATGTGGGAAATGGCAATTCAATTGAAAACTTTATGCCCTGAATTGCCTATCATCAATGATCCAAGTCACATTTGTGGTAACCGTGAATTAATCCCATACATTGCTCAAAAAGCGTTGGATTTAGATATGCAGGGGTTAATGATCGAATCTCACGTTGATCCATCAGTAGCCTGGACAGATGCCAAACAACAGGTTACGCCGGCTGCATTAGCAGAATTGGTTGATCGTTTAACTGTACGTGAACCAGAAGCACCAAACGAAGCCTTTGCAGATAAATTAGCGGATCTACGTAAATCAATTGATAAAATTGATGATATTTTATTGCAAAAATTAGCAGAACGGATGTCCATCGTGGAGAAAATCGGTGAGTTTAAACGCGATAACCAGGTAACCATTTTACAGGTGAACCGTTGGGATGCCATCATTAAAAAAGGCCACGCTTTTGCAAAAGCTTTAAAATTAGACCTAAATTTCACTGAAAAATTCTTAGAATTGATGCACGGTGAATCCATCCGCAAGCAAACTGAAATCATGAATGCTGGTAAAGCAGAGAAAGGTATTGCTGCTGAACAACATAACGAGATAAAAGCTTAATGATGGCAAAGGCTGGGAGGTTAAAGGTGGAGGGTGTCAAGTCCAAAGCTTAAAGACCAAAGTCTAAAGTACCATATCATGGTGAGGCAGATCACAATGATAATTTAAATAAAATAATGGCGTTGTATCTTGCGAATTATCATTTTGAGTTTGTCGAAGAACTTTTTAGCAGGTGTTTTCGACAGGCTCAACATGACGATGATCCAAAAACAACCTGTTTAGAATAAAACAGAATAAAATGTCGAAAAACGCCTTAGTTTCTTTTAAAGGAACCAAGAATATTAATACGGAAATCCAGTTAACAGGTTCGAAAAGCGAATGCAACAGAGCGCTGATTATTAGCGCTTTAAGCAACAAACTGGTTAAGGTTGATAATTTATCCAATGCGGCAGATACCGTTACGCTTGATGGAATCTTAACCGCATTAAGGGAAGACTCAGAACTCAAAACTGAAGACTCAAGACTGGTAGACGTTGGCCCAGCAGGAACAGCAATGCGTTTTCTATCTGCTTATCTATCGGCAAAAAACGGAAATTTTCTGTTAACCGGAACCGAACGTATGAAAAAACGTCCGATTGGTATTTTAGCAGAGGCACTTAAAACCATTGGTGCTGATATTTCTTATGCTGAATCTGATGGTTTTCCGCCTTTAAATATCAATGGCCCATTAAACCAGAAAACGGCAGAAGTGAAAATCAAAGGTGATATCAGCAGTCAGTATATTTCTGCACTATTGATGATTGCCCCTATCCTTCCGCAAGGCTTAACGTTAGAAATTGAAGGTGAACTGACATCAAGACCTTATGTAGACATGACTTTGGATATGCTTGCAGAAGTGGGGATTCAACATTCATGGACTGGAAATTCAATTACCATTGAACCGCAAGCTTTTAAGGCAGGAACCCTTATTGTGGAGCCAGACTGGAGCGCTGCTTCTTATTGGTACAGCATTGCCGCTTTGGCTGATGAGGCTGAAATTTCTTTACCGGCCCTGAAAGATAAAAGTTTGCAGGGCGATAGCCAGATTCAAAAAATCATGAAGATTTTTGGTATTGCCACGGAAAAAACTGAAAAAGGAATTTCCATCAGCAACCTGGGCTTATCCCTGGAAACCGATCAGGCACTGGACTTGAAAACCTGCCCTGATTTGGCTCAAACCGTCATTGTTATTGCAGCTGTCCTAGGAAAAAACATGTCTTTTACAGGCTTGGAAACCTTAAAAATTAAAGAAACGGATCGCATTGCTGCCTTACAAAATGAACTGGCCAAGATTGGGGTAACGTTAACGGAAGATAATTTAGTTTATACACTGAATACGGATGAACTTCATTTCCCTGAAAAAATTACAGTAGCTACTTACGAAGATCACCGGATGGCTATGGCTTTTGCTCCCCTTGCTTTATTAATCAGCGAAGTGGAGATTGAAGACATGCAGGTGGTAGAAAAATCATATCCTCATTTCTGGGAAGATTTGAAAAAGGCAGGCTTTGACGTAAAGGAAATATAAGAAAAGATATTTGAGAAATGAGAACCTCGCAACACCTTTAAGTCTAACTTTACGCATATAAAAGTGGTAATAAACAATTAAAATTTAATCAGATTTGAATGAAATTTGGACAGAAAATCTCATATCTCCTGTCTAACTTCTCAAATCTAAATCATCAATTTAAAATAATATGGCAGGCAACTCATTCGGACAACTTTTTCGCATCACCACTTTTGGCGAATCTCATGGCGTAGCGATTGGGGTAATTATTGATGGCTGTCCGGCGCAATTGGGTATTGACATGGATTTTATTCAGTCGGAACTGGATAAGAGAAAGCCCGGTCAATCGAAAATTACCACACAAAGAAAGGAAAGCGATACGGTTCAGGTTTTATCAGGTGTTTTTGAGGGGAAAAGTACCGGAACACCAATAGCATTGTTAATTCCGAATGAAGATCAGCGATCAAAAGATTACGGGCACAATGTGGATGTTTATCGTCCCAGCCATGCCGATTATGTGTATGATGCTAAATATGGTATTCGCGACCACCGTGGTGGCGGGCGTTCCTCAGCACGGGAAACAGCTGCACGCGTAGCAGCTGGTGCGATTGCCAAATTATTTTTAAAACAGCAAGGCATTGAAATTTTTGCACATGTTACCGCAGTAGGAAGCATTGAGGCACCAAATTTAGAAAGTAACGACTTATCCGCCTTACTGGAAGTCAGGGAAGAGAATATTGTACGTTGTGCCGACCCGGCAACTGCACATGAAATGATTGAATTTATTGACGCCATCCGGAAAGATGGTGATACCGTAGGCGGTAAAATCGGCTGTGTAATTAAGGGTTGCCCGGCTGGTTTGGGTGAGCCGGTTTTTGATAAATTACATGCTGATTTGGGCAAAGCAATGTTAAGCATCAATGCAGTTCATGGTTTTGAATACGGTTCAGGCTTTGCCGGAAGTGAATTAAGAGGTTCACAACATAACGACCGCCCCATCCCAAACCCTTCCCCTGATGGAAAGGGCTTCATCACAACTACCAATTTTGCCGGAGGGATTCTGGGCGGCATTTCAAACGGGATGGACATTACCTTCAAAGTTGCTTTTAAACCTGTAGCTACGATTATGCATAGTCAGCAAACCATTAATGCTGCCGGTGAAGCATCAGAAATTAAAGGAAAAGGCCGACACGACCCTTGTGTGGTACCTAGAGCGGTGGTGATTGTCGAGGCCATGGCCGCTTTGGTTTTAGCTGATCAGTTTTTAAGGAATAAAATGAGTATTATCTAATATTATGTTGTTCTTGCGATGCAAGAAGCAATCTATTTAGCAAGAGAGGTCGCTTTGTGCATCGCAATGACGGCAATTTTAATTTATAATTAACAAAGTATGAAAATCCTCCCCATCCTACTGCTCTTCATCAGCTTAAACACACTTGCTCAATCCTACTCCGGGCAGATTGCCAAACATCGCGATAGCTACAAACAGGATTTTATCAAAGAATCAAATTCACCTTTGAAAGAAAGTGATTTGCAACATCTTCATTTTTATGAGGCAGACAGTATGTATAAAGTCATGGCCAAAGTAGATATCTTAAAAAATGAAAAGATTTTCAAAATGCCTACTTATGATGGTACCAGTAAAGAATTTTATCGTTTTGCTAAAGTCAGCTTTAATTTAAACGGAACGCCAATAACGTTAACGCTCTATAAAAATATAGCACTGGCTGCTAATCCGGCTTATAAGTATTTACTTTTTCTGCCTTTTACAGATCAAACCAATCAAAAGGAGACTTATGGCGGTGGCAGGTATATTGATTTAAGCGAAAAAGAAATTAAAAATCATCGAATCGAGATTGATTTTAATAAAGCTTATAATCCATATTGCGCTTATAGCGATGGTTATCGTTGTCCTGTACCACCGGAAGAAAATGATCTTCCGGTAGAAATAAAAGCTGGTGAGAAACAATATACCGGTGATAAAAAGCATAAAAATTAATCAGTGCACAGAAAACGTATGATTACAATGACTTTGATCCATTAATTTGATTTATATTTAACAGATATACACTAAAGTATTATTCTGATATTTAAATAAATCTATCCAAATGCGGTATAAATGCCTTGTAGTTGATGATCATGAGATTGAAAGAGATGCCCTGGAAATGCACCTCCGAAAAATTTCACAACTGGAAATTTTAGCAGTTTGTAAAGATGGCATGGAAGCCGCTGGTATCTTATCACAAACCAGCATAGACATTGTTTTTTCGGATATTGATATGCCTGAGCTTTCAGGAATTGGTTTATTAAAAAGCATCAAAAAACAACCTCTATTCATATTTATTACTGCCCATGGCCAGTATGCGGCTGAAAGCTATGAGGTGGATGCTATCGATTTTGTGGTAAAACCTGCTACATTTGAAAGGGTATTAAAGGCAGCGAACAAAGCCATAGAATACCTCGAATTAAAAAAACAAGTAAGTCATGTAAACGAAAATGTTTACAACGCCCCGGCTAATCAAGATGATCATTTCTTTTTTAAAGAGACCAAAGGCATCACCAAGCTAAAATATGATGAGGTGATTTATATGGAAAGTATGGGCGATTTTTCCAAAATATTTACTAAAAATGAGATGCATGTCATACTGGTGAGTTTGAAAAATCTCGAGAAACAACTTCCTGAACATTATTTTGCAAGGGTTCATAAGCAGTTTATGATCAATAAAAATCACATCATTACTTTAACCAATCATGAAGTACATCTGACTCATGATTTCGTGGTTCCGATTAGTGCAGCCAACCGCCAGCATTTACTTGAAAATGCGATAGACCAAAAAATCCTGTCCAGATTTATAAAATAAAAACGAAATACAATCCGAAAAACCGGAGACTGCATGACATCGGAATCTAATTTATTTAGGCATGGTGATGGTGAAAATTGTACCTGCTGGATTATTTTTAGCGGCACTAATTTTCCCGCCCATCAGTTCAGTAAATGTTCTGCAAAGTATTAATCCCAGGCCTGTACCCTTTTCTTTTTCTGTACCCGGAGTGCTGATTCCAGCTCCCTGATAACCCGTTTTATTAAAATGTTCCAATTGATGGTCACTAAGACCGGTGCCATTGTCAGCTATACGGAGATACACTTCATCGTCTGAACTTTTAACTGATATGCTGATCATTCCGTATCTGGGTGTAAACTTAACGGCATTGCTTACGAGGTTCCGGACAATCAGCGAAAGCATATTGGCGTCAGCTTTAAACTTTATATCCGGGGAAGTATTATTTTCTATTTTTATATTTTTGGCATCCGCATGGTGTAGCACAGCATCTATTATCCCACTAATTAATTGATGGATATTCAAAGTTTCCATATCAGGATGAAATCCCTGCATCTGGCTGGCTGCCCAATTTAAAAGATTCTCCATCATGGTTGAAGTATAACTCAGATTGGTTTTTAAAGTTGCGGCATATCTGGTGAGTTTATCCTGATCAATAGCTCCTCCTTCCAATAGCTGAATAAATGAAATTAAGGCATTTACCGGCGTACGCATATCATGGCTGACCACACTAAAAATTTTGTCTTTTACCCTGTTTAATTGCTGAAGCTCCAGTGTCTGCAGATTAATAACCTTATTTAAACGGGCGGTTTTACGCTGATTATAATAGATAATGGCTGCAATAAACAGAACGAGTGCAATCCCAATGCTAAGGTAAATCTTGATTCGCCAGTCGAAACGGATCTGTTGCTCCTGTTTTGATATTTGCTTGTCTCTAAGGGAGGTTTCATACTTCGCCTGGAGTTTGGCTCGTTCAAATTTCTCCGTTTGATTTTTTTGGGCGATTTGCAGGTCTAACTGTCTTTTTAAAAAAGTAAGTCGCTGCAGACTTTTTTCCTGATCACTTAAGGCCAGCTGTTGCTTTTTTACATAGAGTTCTTGTTGCTGCTGCCTGGCCAGGAGCATCTGTTTCTGCAATTCTATTCCTGTTATCTTTTGCTTATAGCGATAGTCTTTTTCTTTGAAGTCAAAATCAATTTGCATTTGTCGCCTGGTAATTTCTTTCTCTTTATCTTCATTAAAAATCTGATCCCTCAGCACAACATATTGTTTATAAAAGTTAAGCGACTGGTTATAGTCTTTTAATTGATAGTAGGTATCACTTAAACCAAGTGCAGCATTTTTCTTCTGGTCTGTAAAGTTATTTTCATCAGCCATTTTATAGCTTTCCGTAAATTGGGCTAACGCATTGGCATCATCGTTCTGTTGCTGATAAAACTTTCCTAAAGCATAGAGACAATCTACGTAGCCTAGTTTATCATCCAGATTTTTACCAATTTGAATGGCTTTCTGATAGGTGATTAAGGCCAGGTCTTTTTTACCCATTTCATTGTAAACATCAGCTATACTTTTCCTTATGGATGACATGATGTTTTCATCATTTAAGAGATCGGCCACCCTTAATGACTTTTGATAGTATTGTAATGCTATGTTTAAGCGATCCTTTGGAAGGATGCCCATTTTTTCCAGTTCAGACGGATTAGCCTCATAATATGCTGTCCCTATTAATTCATTAACGACTGCAACTCCCCTCGACTCTTCATTCTCACGCGTAAAGATTTTAAGTGCCATTTTCAGATAAACCAGCGATTGACTTTGGTTGCCGAGATCCTGATAAACACTGGAAATATTGGTATAGCAACTCGCGAGATCGGATTCATTGCCCAGCTGTTCATAAATGGCAATTGCTTTTTGATTAACTTCCAGGCATTTTGCATAATCAGGAATTGTAGCATACAAAGCGCCTAAGTTTAAATAGGTTCCGCCAACCATATCCAGGTTTTTTGCCAGTTCAAATTCAACAATTGCCTGACGATAATATTCTTCGGATTTTATAAAAATACTTTTTCCGTGATAAAATTTTCCACGGCGATACAAAGCGAAACCAGAGATGTTCCGTAATTTTAACTTTTGTGCAAGGGCAACAGTTTTGTTGGTATATTCTTCAAACTTACCAGCATCCTTTAATCCAAGATAAACTTTAGAAATCTGTTCCAGGAGTTTTACTTTCACTGAATCAAGCTGTGAATGCGATTGATTCAGCACCAACAGGCTATCTAACTTTTGAATATTACTTTTCTTTTGTGCATGTCCTTCCAGCTTAAAAAGCAATACAATCAGCAAAAACAGTAAAAGCCATTGTTTCCAGAATTTTGAGCAGGAATACAATACATCAACGAATATATTTTTCAACTTCTAAAATGTGCTAAAATTAAAAAAGTTTAAAATTGGGGGTAACTGATCGTTTTATGCTTTTAATGGCAATAACATGAGACATACAAATGGAATGATAATGATAGATAACCTCGTCTAAGGTATCTATTTTACCCTAAATTACATCAATTATTAGAATTTAAACAGCAACTTTTATTACGCTATTCAACTATCCATCTTTACGGATCACAGCATTAATACATCGCAGGAAATTGGTCCGGATGGGTTTCATGCATCATTTCGTAAATGGTTTCGATAATATCATCTACAGATGGTTTGCTGAAGTAATCGCCATCTGATCCGAAAGGCGGACGGTGTGCCTTGGCAGATAATGTTCTTGGTTTTCCATCTAAAGTAAAATAACCATTCTGATCTTCCAGTACTTTTTGCAAGATATAAGCTGAAGCACCTCCCGGAACATCTTCATCAACCACCAGAAGTTTATTGGTTTTAGCCAGTGAGGTAGCACATACTTTATCCAAATCGAATGGCAATAAAGTTTGAGGATCAACAATTTCTACGGAAATGCCAAAATTGGCCAGTTCTTCTGCGGCTTCCTGTACCAACCTTAAAGTTGATCCGTATGATACTACTGTAATATCAGAACCTTTTTCCAGCACTTCTGCCTTGCCTAGCGGTACCGTAAAATCGCCAACATTGCTGGGTAATTTTTCCTTCAGCCGATAGCCGTTCAGGCACTCAATCACCACAGCGGGCTCATCAGCCCTGAATAAAGTATTGTACATGCCGGCAGCCTGAGTCATATTTCTTGGCACACACAAATGCATCCCCCTTAATGACCCCAGTAACATGCTGATTGGTGACCCTGAATGCCATACACCTTCTAAGCGATGGCCTCGTGTTCTTACAATAACCGGTGCCTTTTGAACCCCCTTAGTCCGGTAAGAAAGTGAGGCCAGATCATCGCTTAAAACATTTAAGGCAAAAATCAGGTAATCTAAATATTGTATTTCGGCAACCGGTTTTAAACCACGCATGGCAAGCCCAATACCTTGCCCCATGATCGTCATTTCCCTAATGCCTGTATCAGTTATCCTGAGTTCACCAAAACGGGCCTGTAATCCTGCAAAACCCTGGTTTACGTCACCAATATTCCCTAAATCTTCTCCAAACGCCACCAATCGCTGATCACGTGCGAAGTTTTCATTAAAACAGGCATTAAGCACTTCTCTTCCATCTACCATTTTAGAAAGCTCATCATATACCGCATCAACTACGGTAATCTTATCCGGACTTTCCAATCCATTGGTATGCAGTTTAGAATTATACCGCTCGAAACTCAAAGCTTCCTGGTCTTTATACCAGGCCAGTATGTCTTCACGTTCTCTGGTATTAAATTTAGCTGATAAACGAATGGCCTTACGTGCAGCACTGAATACTTCCCTTCGCTGTGCATCAGCCGTTGCCGCCAATTGCGCACCTATCCTGGCTAATTCCGGCTGGTGTTTGGCCAGGCCGCCAATGAGATCGATCACTGTCTTCTGTTCCGGTTTAATGCTGTCCAAGAACTCATTCCAAGCTTCTTTTTGCGCATCACGGACAAATATTTTTGCTTTTTTCTCAATGTCTGATATTTCTTCATCCGTTGCAATGGCAGAATCGAGCATCCATTCCCGCATCTTTAAGAGGCAGTCATGTTCGCTTTCCCAGATCAGGCGATCTTTTGATTTATACCTTTCATGAGAACCAGATGTAGAATGCCCCTGTGGCTGCGTGAGTTCTGTAACATGGATCATTACCGGCACATGCTCATCCCGGCAAACCTGGATGGCTTTTTCGTAAACTTCGCATAAAGCAGGGTAATCCCAGCCTTTTACTTTATAAATTTCATATCCGGGTTGATGAGCATTACGCTGGAAACCCTTAAGGACTTCAGAAATATCTTCTTTAGTGGTCTGGTATTTTGCCGGCACCGAAATTCCGTAAGCATCATCCCAGATGGATATGGCCATTGGTATCTGCAGTACACCAGCCGCATTTATTGCTTCAAAAAAAACACCTTCAGAGGTGGATGCATTACCGATGGTACCGAAGGCTACCTCATTACCATTCACGGAAAAATGCTTTAAATAATCGAGTTCCTTATTGTTTCTGAAGAGCTTGGAAGCATATCCCAGGCCAACCAAACGAGCCATTTGTCCGCCTGTTGGCGAAATATCTGAAGAACAGTTTTTGATCTGTGTTAGGTCATTCCATGATCCGTCTTCGTTAATGGATTTAGTTGCAAAATGACAGTTCATTTGCCTTCCACCTGAAAAAGGATCGGCACCATTTGTCGGATTTGCATATAGTTGTGCGAAAAACTCTTTGATGGTAGATATACCTGTTGCAAAGGCGAAAGTCTGATCCCTGTAATAACCTGAGCGCCAGTCTCCTTTTTTGAAAACCTTTGCCATGGCCACTTGTGGCACCTCTTTACCATCACCAAAAATGCCAAATTTAGCCTTTCCTGTTAACACTTCCCTGCGACCTAATACACTAGCTTGCCTGCTTTCATAGGCGATCTTATAATCATTCAATACGATGGTTTTAAAATCTCCAAATGTCAGCTCAGAATTATCAATAGAATTGGTTATAAATTTTTCATTCTGCATCATAATCAAATATTGGTTCTGGCAAATATATGCAAAATTAAAAGCTTGCCTTAAAGTTCGATTGTAAAATTATATATGGAAGAGCAAAATATAATTGGAATAGTTTTTGTTTTAGATTGAAATTATTAAATTTGTTTTAAGAATTTTAAAAAAATAATTTCAAATATAACATGAAAAAAATCTTAGTATTATTCGCCTTCGTTTTAGGTTTTGGTGTGGTTGCCAATGCGCAATCAAAACCTGCAGATTTTAAATTTGAATCAGAAACCCATGATTTTGGTAAAATTCCGATGGGTAAACCGGTAACTTTCGATTTTAAATACACAAATGTTGGAGAAGAACCATTAATCATTAGCAAAGCTGAGGCAAGTTGTGGTTGTACTGTTCCTAAATATACTTCAACACCTATCAAAAAAGGTGAAACCGGTGTAATTTCAGTAACTTTTAATGCTGCCGCGGGTCCATCTGCATTTTCAAAAGCGGTAACTTTAACTTCAAATGCAAAAACACCTATAAAAGTACTTTATATTAAAGGTGAAACCGTTGCGGCCAGTTCGAAATAATTTTTCAATAAATATTATAATTAAAGTCCCGATAATCATCGGGACTTTTTTATTTTTGTGCCATGCCAAAGATTTCACTTAAGGGGGCGCAGATGCCTGCTTCACCAATCAGAAAGTTAACACCATATGCTGATCAAGCAAAAAGAGATGGTAAGAAAGTTTATCACTTAAATATCGGTCAGCCGGATATTGAAACGCCGGAAGGCATGCTGAATGCCATTAAGAATATTGATTTCAATGTCTGGGCTTATACACCTTCAGAGGGAACACTAGCCTATCGTTTAAAGCTTGCGGAATATTATAACAAACTGGGATATGGCATTACACCGGAAGACATCCTGGTAACGGTAGGCGGATCAGAAGCCATTACGATTGCAATGCAAACCTGCGTGAATGAAGGTGATGAAATTATTATTCCCGAACCTTTCTACGCGAACTATAATGGTTTTGCCTGTATGAGTAATGTGGTGGTAAAACCCATTCTATCTTTTATTGAAAATGGATTTGCCTTGCCTCCAATTGCTGAATTTGAAAAACTTATTACAGAAAAAACGAAAGCCATTATTATATGCAACCCCAATAATCCTACAGGCTATTTGTACTCCAGGGAAGAACTGGAAGCCTTAAAAATGCTTTGCAAAAAATATGACCTGTTTTTATTTTCAGATGAAGCTTACCGGGAATTTTGCTATGACGGGCGTGAATTTATTTCACCGATGCACCTGGGTGGGCTGGGAGAAAACGTGGTAATTATGGATACCGTTTCTAAAAGATATAGTGCCTGTGGTGCGCGTTTGGGTTGTTTAATCACCAAAAACAAGGCTGTGATTGCTTCGGGCTTAAAATTTGCACAAGCCAGATTAAGTCCTGGTATGGTGGAACAAATTGCCGGTGCGGCCGCTGTGGATACGCCTGATAGTTATTTCGAAAAGGTAAATACCGAATATACATTACGTCGTGATACTTTAGTAAGCCGTCTAAATCAAATTGACGGTGTTTTTTGTCCGAATCCGGGTGGCGCCTTCTATGTGGTGGCCAAATTTCCTATTGATGATGCGGATCTATTTTGCCAATGGATTTTAGAAGATTTTACACATGAAAACCAAACGGTAATGATGGCGCCAGCAACTGGTTTCTATTCTACCAAGGGTTCTGGAAAACAGGAAGTTCGCATGGCTTATGTATTAAATACAAGTGATTTAAATGCCGCAATGGATTGTCTGGAAATAGCCTTAAAGGAATATCCAGGAAGGACAATCTAGTTTACGATTTCTGTTTACAGTTTTTATAATAAATGCCAGATAAGCAGTTTACAGCTGTATTTGGCATTTTTTTTGTACATTTGCAACCAGGTTTTCAACTTTAGACTTTAGACCTAAACCGGGGCCGTTCTTGGATTTGACAGGGTGGCGAAGGTTATGTTAGCATGCAGTGCGTTGTTCGGAGAGCACTTAAAGTGAACGATCACATTTTAGTTGGCGAAAACACTTACGCCTTAGCTGCCTAATTTAGAATTAGATAGCTTTTGTCCCTCTGACTGTTGCATTGTTGGGTTAGAATCCGGGGCATCGAAACAACAAAGCTGGCTTTAAGGAGATACGACTTAAAGTGAGATCAAGTATCTAAGGTGATGAACAAGGTCGGTTTTCAGCCCGTTTATCATTCGAAAATTAATTGAAAAATAAGCATGTAGAAGGTATAATTTATCTCACAACTGGACAAGGGTTCGACTCCCTTCGGCTCCACAATCTTCAAAAGAATCCGCGAAATTTCAATAATCTCGCGGATTTTCTTTTTTTTTTATGGTTTTTAAGTCTGGTACAGATCTGAAAACCATATTCACCCTAATTCTGTCAGAAGGTATGAACCTATATTTAAAAAATAACCTTAATGATGATTTGATGCTACCGAAAAACTTTTTATCAATGATATGAATATGAAGTTTCATTAACTGGCGGTCGTTTTTATGATTAAGGTTCCGGAGGTGGCATTATCTACCATTTTAATGACCTGTAAATCGAAGACAATTGAAATTAATAGTTTCACAAAACTTAAAAATAACACTTCGGTCTCCGGCTCTTTTTAGTTTCAATATAATATCCAACCGATATTTCATGCGAGCCGTAATCATAATTATTTAGCTTGTTCAGGCTATAATCATAACCATAACCAATACGCAGGTTAGACCGGATAAAGAATTCACTGATGAAACCAGCAGCAGCCTTACTGTTCAGACCGCGCTGCAGATTGCCTTTGGGATAAAGTTCTAATGAAGTCCGGTAAACTGCGCCAAGCCAGAAACGCTCTTTGATTAATATAAAGGCATTTAAATCTAGAGAAGTTGGTCCATGTAAATCATCCTTAATTAAAAAGGTAGGTTTAAAAACGAAATCCTCATTTACAGGAAATGCCATGCCTGCTGTGAGGTAAAAATGTGGTTGAACTTTTACATTAAGCGCATTGTAATCGCTAAATAATGATAGTGATTTGGCCAGAAGATTGTTGGCAGAAAAGCCAATAAAAAACTTTTCGTTGGAATAATGAACACCGGCTCTTACATCAGGTGTGGTTTGACTGACCACTCCCGTAACGATACGGTTATCACCTTCTTCAATAGCCTCCAGCAAATTACCGTTTAAGGATGATTGAATTACACCTACGCCCAAACCAAAGGCAAGGATATTGGATTCGGTACGATCCAGTTTTATCCGGTAGGCAAAGTTTGCAGATGCATTTAAACTACTTTGTGCACCAATTTTATCTTTGGTGATGATCATGCCGAGGCCTAAACTTTCATCATTAACGGCTTCATCTGCAGATATGGAAAGAGTTTGCGGTGCACCTCGAACGCCGGTCCATTGTGCCCTGGCAAAAGCCTGAAGATAAAGTTCTTCCTTATAACCCGCATATGCCGGGTTGATATACATGCCATTAAATACATACTGTCCAAACTGGGCATCCTGTTGCGCCAAAAGCTTAAAAGCAGATGTAATCATGATTAAAACAAAAAATATCCCTCTCCAAATGTTCATGCTTATATATTTTATCATATTTACCGTATTACGGTTATGTAACCTTTGTAATCCTGCCAGGCTGATGTTCCGTTCTTCACTTTAACTATATAGAAATAGGTTCCGTCTGCCAGTCCCTGAGCAGTCCAATCATTTTGGTAATGATCGGATTGGTAAACCGTACTTCCCCAACGGTTAATAATGGTTACTTCATTTGATTCAAATGATTCCAGGAGTTGGATATAAAAAGTGTCGTTTTTGCCGTCCCCATTAGGCGTAAAAACATTTGGTATTCTTAAACCTGAAATCTCTTTTTGATCGGTTGATGTATTATTGGCCAAATTCGGATCAAACTCTTTAACCGTAACCACGGCTGTATTACTCACTATACCAGATTGTTTCGCTCTCACTTTAACCACCAGTTCAGCAAACTTACCGTTTGCCAGTAAAGGAATATTCCAGTTGATGGTTTGTTTAGATTGATCGAAGGTGGCTAAGCCATCTGTAGGCTGTTCAAGGCGTTCCAATAATAAGTTATTTGGAAGCGCATCTTTAATTTCCAGCTGGGTGGCATCATGTGAACCATTATTAATGACGTTCAGATAATAATCAAAGACCTGGTCAACGACTACAATTTTTGATTCTGAACGCTTGGTGATGGCTACATCGGCAACAGATCTATGTGGCACAACGACTTCCATTTCATCAGAGATATCTGAGAAGCAGCCCAGCGCATTCCATGTAGCCACTCTATAAATTCCTGCAGTTGCGGTAATCAGTGTCTGTTTATTTTGCCCGTTCACCAATACATTATCCTTATACCAGACATACGAAGCTGCCCCCGCCGAATTTGCACGCAAAACCACTGACGATCCTGGTGAGATCGCAATCGTTTGCCGCCCTTCGGAAGCAATCTGGCCCATTGCTGTTTGAATAAAAAACAACATCAAAGCCAATGACAGAAAGGAGCATACCCTTCGTTTCATTTATACCTTATATTTCAGAAAATGTAACCTTCAACCTAGAAAGTAACTGCGGTGGCAGTACCTGTAATGGTTCCTGGCGTAATGGTTGGTTTTGTTGGCTTAGCTGTAACCGTAATATCATGATCTGCAGTTTGCGCACAATAGTTTTTGCTACCAATTACATAACCTACTTTTAACCTGTGTTTTTTTGTTCCAACTGTAGCAGGCGCAGATGGTGTATAATCTTTTGCTGTTGCACCTGCTATTGCAGTTTCTACAGTACCATCAACAGTATACCATTGATAGGCCAATGTAGTGATGGTAGGATCTTCCGGATTGGTAACTGAACCAACCTGTGGCAATGGACTTTCCAAACAGAAATTGGCAGGTGTAAAATCAACTACCAAAGGTTTAAGTACATATACCGGTATTTCCTGCAATTCAGACTCACAGGCACCCGCAGTGGTTGATTTGGAACTTAAATAATAATAGCCGGTATTTAAATCAGCTGCTGCAATTTTATTTCCTGACACTAAAGTAATACCTGTACCTGGCGTAGTGGTTTGCGTTGCACTATACTTCACAATCCAGTCTTCTCCGGAAGGAGGAGATGGCAAAGTAAGGTCTGAACCCTTACAGAATAAACTCACCCCAGGGGTGTTTGGAAGTACCTGTGCAGATACTTTTGAAAATGTGCAGATGATAACGAAAATAACTGCTAGGATGGTTTTTGTAGTAGAATTTTTCATGGGGACTGATTTTTTTGTTTAATTAATATTGAGATGTAGTTTGCACCAGCACATGCGGCGCTGATGGTTTAGGATTTATTTTAATGTTAAAATTAATTTGAGCACTGCAGCCTGCTGCATTTTTTATGGTTAGTATGCCCGTATGCATACCTACCGGGGCATTAACAGGGATGTTAAAAGGAATACTTCCTACTGGTAAAGTCTGGCTGATCACAGGATCAAAACCAGCTGTATTCCAGTTAATGCTATATGTTACAGGGTTATTTACCGGGTTGGTATAACTTAATGATGATGCCGTAAAGCCCTGACAAATTTCAGGTTCAGTACCAGGCATTAAACCGGGCAGGCCACTTATCACTACGATAAAATCTGTTTTTTTCTCTTCGCAACCTCTAGCAGTAGCAGTTATCGTTGCCGTACCTGAAAAGGTATCATTCCAGGTTACCTGACCACTGGTGGCATCAACAATACCTGCCGCTAAAGGCAATAGCGAGTACACTATTTCTGTAGTGTTGCTTGCAGTTGCCCTATAAGTATCTGTGCCAGCACCAATACAGCGTTTATCAGTTAATCCGCTGTTAAAAACGGGTGTGCTAACCTTTCCGTTTACTGTAATATTTCCGGTTATGCTTAATGCATTTCCGGCAGTACCAGTTACGGTGTAAGTTTTTGCTGAACCTGCGGTAGTGGGTGTACCACTAATGGTTAATTTTTTTGTTGAACGATTATAGGCTGAAGTTATGCCAACCGGTAATCCCGCAACGCTAACGTTAGTCGTACCTGACGGGATGTCATAAATAATATCATCCATCGCCGTACCTACACAAACTATTCGATCGCCAGAACCTGTATTGGTGGTAACCGAGCTTTGATTATTATTGGATACCTGATCAGATTGAGTACCCGTAATGGTCGCAGTATTTACATTCTGGCCTGTTTTTACCACCTGGGCCGTAATCGTTAAACTTATGCTGGTATTACTGGCTAAATCGCCAATGGTCCATACTCCAGAAGCTGGATCATAACTGGTGCCCTGTGGTGCTACGTTTGATACATAGGTAAACCCGTTAGGCAACAAATCCGTAACTGACACCCCTACCGCATTGCCATTACCTAAATTTTCGGCCTTTAGGGTAAATACGACATTGCTGTTTAATTCCGGGTAGGCTACGTTAACCGTTTTAGTAATGGAGCGGTCGATATTACAAAGGGAGATATTTAAAGGTAATGAAGGGGCGCTGATACCACATTCTAACTGCGTAGTCACACTGTAATTTCCAGATAATGTGGCAACGTACGTATTGTTCGTAGCGCCGTTTATCGGCTCACCATTCAGATACCATTGGTACGGGCCTGCATTTGGCTTAACAGTTAGTGTTGCAGCAGTACAATTTGTTTGACTGACAGCAGGTTGTTCTGCCTTTTCAGGGAAACGGGAAATAAAATTAGACATCGAAAAGGCATTACTTTGCTGCACCATCGAAACCGTAAGCCTGCTTGCACTAGTGAGTATAATGGTAGCGGGCTCTCCGATATTAGTACGCGTAAAACTCACTAAAGATAAGCCCGTACTGCCCAGTGGTTTGCGACTGTTTATGCCCGCTATAGTTTCAATGTCTTTATTGTTATGAGGCGGGTTGCCATTTGAAGTCAAAAAAATTCTATCTGTACTACTTGTAATAATATAACCGAAATAATCCAGGTTAGTATTTTGGTTATAGGCTGTAAATTTAGTGGTTTCTACCTTTTTAGACCCAGAACAACTGGATATCGGGACTAATGTAGCCACATCCACCTCACAACCTTTGCCGCCAGAAGCACCTGCCGTACCCGAAAACACTTCAATATTTTTAGTCGAAGAGATATAGGTAGAGGAATATCTACCGGTATTTTTTGCCGGATCATAATCTCCGTTCAGATAACCATGGTTAAAGGTTTGCTTATCTCCGGGCTGTGCTAAGGTGTATGTTGTTGATCCTTTCTGAACTCCGTTTTGATCAAAATTGATCACCCTTATGCTGGTGTTTGCCTCCGTTGCAATTATTGTAGTTTGCTCTGCAATCATATTACCTTCGCCCCTAACCACTACATACTCCTTACCCAAGGAAGCAATTGGCGGAATAGGATTGTAGGCACCATCACCGCAGCCACCCGGCGCATCCAGATCTGCAGAAGTGTTCATTACGGTAGATTGTGAAGATTCAACCAATGTTCCGATAGGTGCATTGAATAAATAACTCTGTCCGGCATTTAATGTAGCTGTAGCCACTCCGCCTATCTTAACAATAGTATTATTTTGGATGGCCATAATGCTATAGATTGGCGGGTGTGCAGAACTTGCAAGATTTCCATCCCGATAATAGCCTACCCTAAAAGATGTTCCTATTGCCGCATCACCAAAACTAAAGAGCGAAGCATTTCCTTTAATATTTTCATCAGTACCATCAGTCCCTAAATTATCAGAAGCTACATTTCTTAAGTTCACCGAAATTGTGCCTGTAGCGTTTACTATTAAACCTGCTGCGTTAATTACGGTATTCAGTGGGTATGCGGGCGCGTCTTTAGGTAACCCGCTAAAGCGTTGTACATAAGGAGTACCCTGCGTGCAGGTAAAATTAAATAATACAGTACCATCGCTTTTAGATATGGTTCCGGTAACGGTTCCACTTTCTGATGCAATCACAATCTCATTGGCCTTGCTCCAGTATTGCCAGGGTGCTGGAGCAATATAATGTACAGAATAAGGAGGTGGAGATAACAGTTTTCCGGCATGTATGGTTGCCGAATAGGAAAAAGCAGCTAAGCTGATGTGTGTTTTGGTTTTACATTGCACAGCAGTATTACTTACCGCAATAAGCAATATTAACCCTGCTAACCTATTAAATAAAAACAGTAGTAACCCTTTAACCATACACCAACCTTATAAAGCCCCTTATGTGCCTAACATGGTTCTGAGATTTATTAAAATGTATGGATACATCTTAATAAATTTTACACAATCAGGTTAATCACCTTTTAAGCGGATCACCTATTTACGTAAATGAAAAATGTATGGTTTTTGGGGATTTTACAGGCCAATTTAAAGAAATATTTTGCACTAAAAAACACCCTAAATATTAATTTTAATGCATTTTAAAGCGGTTTTAAATCAATTAACACACAACTAAAATTGGCTGTATTTCTATTGATACGCGAATCAGCATAAAAATAATTCAATTTGTTTGTTTTTTGAGTTTTGATTTGTTTTAAATATCTTTTATTGAGGCTTTTAAATTATTTCTGTACTTTAAATTTACATGAGAAAAATTTTTTAAGTTTTTTTCTTAAAAAAATCCATGAATGCCAACGTCATTTTAAAATTATAGGTAAATAGAAAATATAAGGCCGGTGATCTTGCATTATTAGGTTTAATTTCCTTAAAACAATCTTCGCCTAAGTTGGCCAGGGATTTTGTATCTAAAGAAGCAACATGGTATCAGTACCATGAGGGAGTATCTGATCCAACACTGATTGCGCCAGAAACCTACACTTTGGATCAACACTTTTTGGATCGCCCTGGAAATATTGAAATACAACTCGATCTCGTAAAACATTATAGCACTAACGGAGCCATGTATCCAAAATTTCATGCCTATTTCAGGGCTTATCATCCACAACTTTTAGCCGTTTGGGGGAATAAAGACCCTTACTTTTTACCTGCTGGTGCCGAAACCTATAAACGCGATAGTCCTAATGCAACGGTTAAATTCTATCACACGGGCCACTTCGCCCTTGAAACAAACGCTAAAGAGATTGGCCAGGATGTGCTAAACTTTTTAAATGGATTGCCTAAATAATGTCATGCCTGATAGCGGAAATGCTCATTTTTTTGAATGAAAGCTAATGTGGCGTAAAATTAATTTAGCCATTGTACAGTGGAATCCGCTAGAGACATCTTAATATCAATTGTTAATAAAATAAGAGGCTGTATCATATTTCCAGATTTGTCATGTTGAGCCTGTATAAACACCATTCGGGTATTTTTCTAAAGTCCTTAGACAGGATGACATTTCGAATTTATGATACAGCCTCGTTTTTCGTCGCATTTGTTATCAGGATTCCCTGTTTCCGGGAGTTCCTTAACTTACGTATCGGAATAACTCTAATCCGGCTTTTCGTTGTTGTAGATTTTCAGCACTTCATCGGCACTCAAAGCTTTATTATAGTACCTGATATCATCCATAGATCCTTTAAAAAAAGCAGCATTGGAAAAATAAAACGGACTGCTTTTATCTGTAAAGCTTAATATGCCTTTGGGCAGAATCTGGCCAATGGCTAAATTTACAGGTATGGTAAGGACAGATGCATTACCGGCAGCACTTTCAGATCGTGTTTGCACACCATCTACATAAAAGCTTATGGTACCATTCCCTGCCGTAACCACAGCGTGGTGCCATGTTCCCACTGCCATTTTCCCAGGATTACTATCCCTATCATAAGTAGCAGCTGGGGTTTTCAGTGTCATGAATAAAAAATTATCAGACTGAAGCTGGAATTTAAAACCGTTCCATTTATTTAAAGAAAGGAGATAATTATCAGCAAAAGCTTCTTTAACATTAATCCAGAGGCTGATACTTAATACCTGCGGGTTAAGTGCTGGGCTGTAAGGAACTTCAATATAAGCGCCCTGCTCGAAAGCATAAGCATTGTTAGCCTGACCAAAGCGATCGGTAGTGGCCACGGGCAAAACTCCGCCATCCTGGTGATTGTCAGCGGTTCCGATAATCCCTGTCATTAAAGTTCCATTATGACCATTGCCTGTAGCATCCGCTGCATTACCATTAAAAAGCCATTTCGCCACCAGGTTGGCTGCAGCTACTTCTTCAATTTTTCTTGCGCGAAAGTCAGTAGCGGCACGCCTCAAATTGGCCAAGGCATTATTCACTTCCTCTTGAGTATAAGCTCCTGTAACAACTGTTGCGGACAGATCAATAGCAGATTTAAACTGCAGCCTGGCTTGTTTAGGGTACTGACCGATATCGTGGCCTTCCACACTTTGATTATACAGTTGCTTAACAGAATCAGTAAGTTGGGTAAGGCTTGATTTATTGGAAGCATAATCTGGCAGATTGGCTTCATTTTTACAGGATGCAAAAACAGCAATAGCCAGCAGCAAATAAAACGGGTATTTCAATGATGGTTTATAATTTTTAATATTCATTTTAATGGTATTAAAGTTTACCGTTGGCGTTTAATTCCGTTTGAGGAATTGGAAAAAACCGGTTGTTTGTATAATTAAAGTTTGGCGCACCAGGCTTTATTGCAGCATTGGCATATGCCTCGCCATAACGGATCACATCAAAGAAGCGTTGAAACTCCAATGCAAGTTCCGAGCGTCTTTCCCTGCGGATTACCTCCCTTAAATCGGATTGATTAATCACTGTTACCGCAGCTAGCAGATCGGCCGGAGGCGTACCGTCATAATTTTTTCTTGCCCTTTCACGCACTTTATTTAGCGGCACTAGCGCAGCAGCAGATTGACCTGATTCGTTCAGTGCCTCTGCCTTGATAAGCAATAGATCTGCAAAACGCAAAGCCTCATAATTCAGGTTTCCATCGTTTTTAGTGGTAGCAGGTACCTCACTCAATGGTTGAACATGTTTTTTAGAGAGATAACCTGTGCTGCTCCATGAAGGGTCAAAAGTATTATCATAATAGGATTTTCCTGTCCTTGCAATAGTCAGATCAAGCCGGGGATCATTCGCTTCAAAATTATTGACCAGACTTTGTGTTGGAAAATAAGTACCTGCTCCATTTAAAGCCCGGGGTGCAAACCAGTAATTCAAGGAATTTCCCTGTGAAGGTTGTGCCCCGCGGCTGTGCCATACTGAAAATATGGCTTCACTATTGGTTTTGGCAGATGCATTAAAATTATCGGCAAAGCGGTCTGTTAATGCATAACCTAAAGCTTCTACCTGTTCACTGTATTGAATGGCCTGCGTATATTTTTGTTGAAATAGAGAGGCCTTGGCCAATAAAGCCAGTGCGGCACCTTTAGTTGCCCGACCCAGATCGTTGTTTGATTCCCATTTTTGGGGTAAACCGGCGGCGGCTTCCGTGAGGTCTTTTTCAATCTGAGTGTATACTTGTGCCTGCGGAGATGCAGCTACGGCAGCGTCCTCAAGCGTACTCACTTTTAAGCGCAGCGGAATGTTTCCATAAAAATTAGTCAGCAGGAAATAATAATATGCCCGCAGAAATTTCGCCTGGGCAAGCAATTGCGTTTTAGCAGGTTCATTGATTGCTGTATTATCGGTCTTAAGCCCATCAGTGATCACATTACAGCGGTTAATGCCATCATAATACCTGGCCCATAAAGATTGTACGGCAGCATTTCCCGGCAGGATATTGTACAAATCAATAGCGGTATAATCTGCCTGTTCACCCGCATTTCCTCCGATAACAACATCATCCGTAGCCACATCACCTAATACCCAAACAGGATTACTGGAAGCATCCGTAAAAGTAAGCGGGATATAAGCTGCATTCACAGCCGTTCTGGCCGTAGACTCATTGCTGAACAGATCTGCATCAGAATAGTAACCCAGCGCAGGCTGATCTAAAAATTTCTTGCAACCCGTTATAGAAATCAGGCACAAGGCAAAAGAAAGTATATATATTTTTTTCATCAGATTAGAAGTTAAGGTTCAGGCCAAGTGTATAAACTCTTGCAGATGGATAAGTTCCCCAGTCAATACCAACAGCCCTTACACCATCGCCCTGACTATTACTACTGGTATAAATCTCCGGATCAAGCCCGGTATATTTTGTAAAGGTTAAAAGATTTTGTCCGCTCATATAAATGCGCATTGATGCTATTTTCAAGGCAGAGAGCACTTTCGGGCTCAAACTATAGCCAATCTGCAGATTTTTTAATCTCAAATAAGACCCATCTTCCAGAAAACGGGTTGATGGTCTTTTATTGTTTGTGGAAGAAGCAGAGCTCCAGGTAAGGCGTGGAAACTGATCGGTACTGCCCGCCCCATTCCAGCTGCCCGTGGCTACACGTTCGGTAATGTTAAAGGCACGATAAAAACCTTCAATATCTGTGGCCACCTGGTTATACAACTTATTGCCATATGCCCCCTGAAAAAATACACTAAGATCAAACTGTTTAAACTTCAGGTTCCCGGTAAAGCCGTAAGTGAGTTTTGGAATAGGACTGCCGGCAAACTGCCGGTCTTTCTCATCAATAATCCCATCTCCATTGCTATCCTTATACTTCACATCGCCTGGCTGAATGCCATTACCCTGATAAGCATGTGTAAAGATATCCAGATTGTTTTGAAAAATCCCTTCCATAGGAAGCAAATAAAATGCCCCTATTGGTTGCCCTACTGCAGTAAGCGTAGCATAATATTCATTGTCTATTCTTCCACCAACAATCGGTGATCCAGCCAGCGAACGCACTTTATTTTGAAGCGTAGCCATATTTCCTGATACATCGTAACTCCAGTTTTCAGAAATCTGATCACGGTAAGAGATTTGAAGTTCAAGCCCCTGGTTACGCACTTTACCGGCATTCACATAAGGACTTCCGCCCCCGCCTGCACTTGGTGGCAAAGGATTGGCAAAAAGAATATCGGAATTATCCCTAATGAAATAATCCGCGCTGAACTGAAGCTTATTATCAAAAAATCCGGCATCTAAACCAAAGTTACTTTGCGTACTGGTTTCCCAGGTGATGTTTGCATTCCCCCTTGAGGTAAGCGAATTACCTATTACCGGTGTACCACCAAAGGGATAAAACCCAACAAAAGAATTCAATGAGGTATACGCATAATTGCTGATTTCCTGGTTGCCTGTTTGACCGATACTAGCCCTTAATTTTAGCATGGAAAGCGACTTGAAATTTTTCAGAAACGCTTCCTGATCCAGCCTCCACCCTATTGATCCGGCATAGAAATTACCATAACGGTTAGCCGGATTTAACCTGGACGATCCATCCCTGCGTACAGTAAAGCTCGCCAAGTATTTATCGGCATACTGATAATCAGCACGACCAAAAAGGGAGAAAAGTGCCCATCTCGATTCGTTCTCGCCATTTTGCTGTATGCCAATTCCGTTATCAAGGTATTGAAAATCTTCAGATTGGTTTGGGAAAATTGATCTGGATGCAGAAAGGCCGTTCGTGCGGCTTTTGATATTTTCTGTTCCGGCAAGAATAGTTAAATCATGCTTTTCACCAAACTTCAGGTTATAGGTTAATGTATTGGTCCAGTTATAATCTAACTGGTTCGCATTAGAACGGGCCAGACTGCCAGGGGAGTTTTGTGCACGGTCTCCCCAAATTTTAAAGAACTGTTTAAAATCAGTGATAACCAATGTTCCACCCAAAGTCGTACGGAATTTTAGTCCGTCGATAATTTTAGCCTCTACAAATACATTACCTAACGCGCTATAAGCATTATTGTTCCGGTCGAAATTATCTGCATAACCCACTGGATTTAACCCATCACCAAAGAAATTTGAATTTTCAGGCAGATCTACATAATCGCCATTGGCTTTAAACACCGGAGTAGCCGGCGTACGGAAAAGAGCATAGCGCATGACGCTGGCTCCTTGATTGCCGTTTCCAAAACCATCACCCGAAGCACCTACCTGTTTGGTTTTTGCATAAGAAAGATTCAGGTTTATTCCTGTAGAAAACACTTTGGACAGGGTGCTGTTTACCGCTGTGCGCAGGTTAAACCGGTCATAAGCGCTATTATTGATCAATCCATCTTGTTTGTAATAATTGGCAGCCACCAGGTAATTCCCGGTTTCATTGCCACCACTTACGGAAAGGTTGCTGTTATTAATCAGTGCCGGTTGTAACACTTCTTTCTGCCAATTTACATCAGGCAAGCTTGCAGCAAGTGAAGCAGGAATTGGTGTCCGTCCATCAGCAACGGCGGCAGCATTAAAGGCTGCAACATATTGCGGCGTATTGGCCATCTTGATTAAATCGCCATGAACCTGAACGCCGGTATATTGTGAAAGATTAACCGTTGATTTACCAGATTTCCCTTTTTTAGTGGTAACTACCACAACTCCGTTCGATGCCCTTGCGCCATAAATGGAAGCAGAAGAAGCATCCTTTAAAATGCTGATGCTTTCAATATCTGTCGGAGAAATCTGATTGATGCCTGAAGTACTGGGTACACCATCAATCACATACAGCGGATTATTATTGTTAATTGTTCCTACACCGCGAATCCTTACGGCAATACCCTCACCCGGAGCACCGGTGCCTTGCGTTACGGATACGCCGGCAGCTTTTCCCTGTAATACCTGATCTACCCCGCCTACAGGCATATTATCTATATCGGTAGACCTGACCTGGGAAACGGCTCCGGTAAGATCCTTTTTTTGCTGGGATGAATAGCCGGTAATTACCACATCATCTAACTTCTTGCTTACCGGCATTAAAGAAACGACTATTTCCATTTGATTACCCGGTCGCAAGATTTTGGTATTATAGCCAATAAACAACACCCGAATGGATGAATTACGGTCAGGAAGGTTTATGCTAAAGCGGCCATCAGCATCAGTATTTACTTTATTTGTTTTTCCTACTACCTGTATAATGGCACCAGGAACAGGATTTCCTTTTTCATCTTTTACAATACCTTTCAATACTCTTGAAGTGGTATCGGAAACATTTGGCCGGGAAGTTTTAGTTAGTGTATTTTGACTAGCGGAAGCCGGGACAACAGATTTGACCGGGCTGGAAGTTGGAGGAACGTTAATTGGCGGTACTGATGTAGCTGGTACTTTTGGAACCGGATCTGGCGGAATTTGTGTTTTCGCCGTAGAATCCGGTCGCCGCCCGAGCGAATCCGGAGTAGTCTGAGCCTGTACATTGACAGCAGCAGCAGCTAACATAAGAAATAGGAAATACCTTCGTAACAGTAACTTCATCTTAAATTTCGGGTTAATAATCTTAATCGTACTGCAATACAATCCAGATGATAAAAATGTTTTAGTAAAGCATATTTTATTTTCCACAGGCAGGCAGAACATTCTGATTTTGAAGTATCATTATAAACGTTATTAGGACATTTATAAAAAAGTAATATATTTACATTTCTTAAGCAGCGTTTCAATCTGTTCATTTCCATGAGCCGATGTTTGAATTTTCGCTGCCAAGGATAACCAGATATGATCGCCATGCTTCAAAAGCCCAACGTCTACTTTCCCATTTTTACAATGTTGAAGTGCTGTATACATCCAATTGATGTATTCCAGCAAACTTATTCCATTAAAAAGTATTCCAGGCAACAAGCATCCCTACCCTATCCGTTTTTATAGAAAATTTATCAACCTCCTAATATGACCATCATTAAAAACATTTTTTCAGCGTGCATTTTGCTATTATTTTGGTTTAACACCCATGCACAGGATCTTCAGGTTTCCAGTCCTGATGGCAAGTTAACTGTGCAACTGAAGTTAAATCAAGGCAAGTTGTTCTATCAGGTTTCTCTAGACGGGCAGCAAATGCTTGCCGATTCTCCATTAGGTATCAGGGGAGCCGGAGCAGACTTATCTCAGCAGCTTCAGTTAGAAAGCAAAGCATCGCGCCAAATAGATCAAACATACCAGGAACCTAAAATAAAAAAAAGCAGTGTTCATTACCAGGCAAATGAGCTGACCTGTACATTTAAGAATGCGGGCAAGAACCAGCTGAACGTGATTTTCAGGGTAAGTAATCATGATATTGCTTTCCGTTATGGTCTTCCTCAAACCGGAGAGACTGCCACCATGATCATTGAAGATGAACTCAGTGGTTATCATTTTCCATCTGTTACCACCACCTTTCTTACCCCTCAGGCTACGCCAATGATTGGCTGGATGAAAACGAAACCCAGTTATGAAGAAGAATATACAGTAGATGCGCCAATGGGTGTGCCTTCTAAGTATGGTGTAGGTTATACCTTTCCTGCTTTATTTCGTGTGGGTACCCAGGGCTGGGTTTTACTTTCAGAAACCGGCGTAAACGGTGCTTATTGCGGGTCAAAACTCAGCGAAGGCACAAAAGACGGAAATTATAAAATTGCATTCCCGGAAACGGGTGAAAATAACGGTATGGGTCGTGCCAATCCTACCATTTCATTACCCGGCGCTACACCATGGCGCACCATTACTGTGGGCAGGACTTTGAAGCCGATTGTGGAAACCACTATCCCATTTGATGTAGTCGAACCTCAATATGCGGCAAGTAAACCATATACTTTTGGCCGCTCTACCTGGAGCTGGCTGCTTTGGCAAGACAATAGTGTGAATTTTGAAGATCAGAAAAAGTTTATTGATCTGGCCGCTTCCATGGGTTATGAATTTACCTTAATTGATGGTTTATGGGATAAGCAGATCGGACGGAAAAAAATTGAAGAACTTGCAGCTTATGCCCTTGAAAAAAATGTTTCGGTAGCACTCTGGTATAATTCAAACGGTTTTTGGAATGATGCACCACAGGGCCCTAAGAACAGAATGAATACCGCCGTAGCACGTAAGGAAGAAATGGCCTGGATGCAGCGTATTGGCGTTAAAGGAATTAAGGTAGATTTCTTCGGTGGCGACAAACAGGAAACGATGAAATTATATGAGGATATTCTTGCTGATGCAAATAGTTATGGTATTACAGTGATTTTTCACGGTTGTACACTTCCAAGGGGCTGGGAAAAAATGTATCCTAACTACGCGGGAAGTGAAGCCGTACTGGCCTCAGAAAACTTAATTTTCGGACAGCATGCCAATGATATGGAAGCTTTTAATGCCAGTTTACATCCCTTTATCCGTAATGCTGTGGGTGCCATGGAATTCGGACCCGTTTTACTTAACAAACGCCATAACAAAACCAATTCTGGTGGTACCATCAGAAAAACTACCGAAACCTTTCAGCTGGCTACTGCTGTATTGTTTCAAAGTCCGATTCAAAACTTCGGAATTACACCAAATAATTTAACGGATGTGCCTGCTCATGCGATCGATTTTATGAAGCATGTACCCACTACCTGGGATGAAACTGTTTTGATAGATGGCTATCCGGGAAAATATTGTGTGCTTGCCCGTCGTCATAAAGACCAGTGGTATATCACCGCCATTAACGCCGAAAAAACGACGAAAACCTTAAACCTCTCCTTGCCCATGCTGACAGAAAAAACGGTTACCCTGTATGCTGACCAGGAAGACAGAAAGCCTGAAAAACTGACCCAGACGCTAGGGAAATCAAAAACGATGAAGATCAGATTGTTACCGGATGGTGGTGCTGTAATTGTTGGAAAATAACGTACCAGCCAATTGGCCTGCAGTGCAATGTGCCCGGTAAAAGACAAAAAATACTAAAAACTAAACAGCGTATTCAAGCACATTTCGCCAAACTTTGGCTTCAAAAAGTCTGAAAATTTCAATATTTTCAGGCTTTTTTTGGTTATAAATGTCTAAAAAAGTTTATCACTCCTGCTATGATAATCTTCCTTAAGGTGTCAAGCAAAATTAATTTCAATATTATTTTAATTTTCCTATTTTAGTTGATCATCTTCTGTCAACCTGCTCTCCAATGAAAACAATTCTCACCTTACTGTTTGCCTCCATTACTTTATCCAGCTTAGCTCAAAAAAAATTACCCATTGTTCTGGCGAGTGCCAAAAGTGCCAAAATTTATGAAGAAGGCAATTCGGTATCAGGTTGGGGCATTAACCCGAAAATTGCACGCGATACCTATACCACCAACAAATTTAGCAAAAGCAAAACAGTAAAGTTTAAAACCGATGTTGATTCCATTACTTTTCGTCTTAAACCGGGAGGGCATCATGATTTTGTGGTATTGCTGAAGGGTAAAGATTCCTGCCTGACCCGAATTCAGGCGCGCCCACTTCAAAACTTCAGTAATCTAACACCTGAAGTGCATGATTCTATACCCTTTTTCGTTAATTCCTATAATACGAATCTGGTTCACATTGTATTAAATAAAACGGATTCATTAGTGATGAATTTTGACAGTGGCGCAACTGAAATGTCACTCACTACCGATGTACTACAGCAAAAGGTCAGGTCAAAGCCAAAACTTTATGATACTTTCCACGAAATCAAAGTAGGTCAGAAGATTTACAAAAGCAAGATTTACGACACACAGGTGGTTGGCAATGAAGCAGATGGATTACTGGGATGGGATCTTTTTGATGGGATGGTTGTAGAACTGAATTACGACCTTAACCTCATGATCGTGCATTCCAGGCTACCCAAAACGGTAATTAAAAATAACAGATTCTCCAAATTCAATATCCGCTACATTAATGACAGGCCTTTTATAGAAAGCAAAATCATCCAAAATGGTATCAGCCACAAAAACTGGTTTTTATTTGATTTGGGTTACCAGCGAACGGTTATGCTGGATAATGACCTGTTAAAAGCAGCTCGGTTCCCGACAGAAAAAATGGAGGTGATTAAAAAAGTGATGATCCATGGTACCCGTCAGAATGAAATCCCGGTTGTAACAGCAAACTTAAATACTTTAAAAATCGGCGCATTTGAATTGAATAACGTACCTGCACAGTTATTGACGCAAAATAAACCCATGCGCGGCATCAATGTTCACATCCTGGGCAATGAAGTGTTAAAACGCTTTAATACTTTTCTTGATTTTCAGCATAATGTTATCTATATGCAGCCAAACCATTTATACGATATGGAGTACACTGATAAGTGGAAAAGTTAAAACCATAAGCCTTGCTTAAATAGATTTATCTCCGCAGGATTTTACCTGAATCAACGAACTACTTCTTTCTACCCTGAGATCTGGTAGTGAGGTATTGCTGCGTTTTGATGTTTTCCCACATGATTAATTTATCTTCAATCTTTGAAAACGCACGGATATCACCATCCTGTGAAATCACCAGGCCCAAAGCTGTGGGATGGTTCCAGCAATATGCAATCATAGAGCGGTGTCTGGTTCCATAGTAGCGCGGATCATGTGCTTCCAGCGACTTAGGTGTAGCCGTAGCGGTAGAAGAAACATAAATTTTGCGCGGCATCTTCTTGGCCCGTAATACCGCACCAAAGCCATTGGTTACCATGCTTCTGTTAAAAAGCACAACCCCATCCACACAACTCTGTGAAGCAATGAAATCTATGGCTCCCTTGATTTCATCAGCTGTTCCTTTCTTATGATAAAAAGATGCCGACTCGCGCAGGTACAGATCCTTGCTGATGGTTCTTTTGCCGGTATGCATGCCTCCCTCAATGATATTTTCAGAAACATAATTATCTACAGCAGCCTTGGCATGTGCAACCATGGCCAACGTCAGCCGTTCATAATGTATCCGGTACTTTACATCCAGGTCGGCACTGTCATCCGCCAGTAATATCGCGCCGCCATGCTGATAGTTCTGAATCTTGAGGAGGAGCCTGGAAAAAGTTTGTATCCACAGCCCGTCCAAAAAATCTTCCCACTCGGCATATTGTTCCTCCGGATGTTCTTTTTCAAGATATTCACGAAGGTTAACCTTTAAAAATTCCGCATTCTTTCTCAGTATCTTTGATATCGGCCCAATGGTCAGCACATCCAGGTAGCGCTTAACCAAAACATTTTGCTTTAATGTAGCCAGCAGTTCATAATCAAAAAGCACATGCAAGGTTCCGATATCACTTACTGCCACCTGGAATAATCCCGGTTGTTCGGAACCGGTATCGGATTCATAATTCAGGAAGTTCTGATAATGCATGGCCTGATCAATCATTCCCCAAATATAAAGCTTGCCATTTTCATCATAATAAACCGCAAGGGATGAACTTGCAGGGTCGGCAGCCTTTGAAAGCTTGGCCAGGGTTTTGGTATCCATACTTAATGGATGCTCAAAGGCGATGCAACTCCATCTTTCGGGAACAATATGTGTCGGAGGTGCCGGATCCGGGTTGGATGGATCAATAAAAGTTACCGTAACCCTGATCAGATCACTTTCTTCCTTACACATGCTTGAATAAAACAAGCAGTCAAAAAAATCAGAAAGCACCTGAAAATCAGGAAGAGGGAATTTTTGCTTCGTGAGCCTGAGCTTATCATGTACCAGGACGGCCAGGTCCTGAGGGCGTGAATTTTCCAATTGATCTACTTTTATAGTATAACACCTGCCAGCGAAAATCGTTTGGCGATAATGAACAGCTATTCCTTAACATTAAATTTCCATCATTACAGCAGTATTTATTTAAATGCTATACTACACCACCCATTAGGGGATCTGTTTTGCCCACACGGCCGGTTTCTACCCTGCCTGCATAACGCTCGATGTATTGCTCTTTTCCCGCTACGCTGATACTGAAATCATACCAATTATAACTTTTAGTCAAATCAACCAGATAATTTACTGTACTTTCTGCAGCAACTTTAATCACTTTATTTCCAGTCTTATAACTTAAATCATTCAAAGTTACACCTACTGCCTGCCGGCTGGTATTTCTGATCAACAACATGATATTACCCGTTAATTTTCCTGCCTGATTTTCATAAGTACAAGCTACTGACAGGGCAGGATTATGCTGATCACCGGCAAACTCTCTCATGAATCCGTTAGGGCCATGAACTTTTAAATGATAATGGCCATTTTCAAAATCTGCCAGGGCAAATTCGTCCGTTAACTTATCACCAGCTTTCACGGTATAATCCCATACTTTTAATTGTTCTCCCTTAAATGGCTTCATGCCATATACCGTAAAAGCCGAACCTGCTGCCTTTTTAGCAAATGCGGTATTGCCGGCACTTAATTGAAGCTGGAAATGATCTCCATTTAGCCTTCCACTAACATAAAGTTCGTAGGGTAATGCACAGGCCGCCCGGATTCCTTTTTCCTGCTGCGGAAAATATGGTGAAAGGCGATGATCCGTATTAATTACCTTAATTTCTTCCTGACTTAATTTACGGTAATTATCAGGAAGCTCTTTGAATTTAGCAGAATAAATGGTTTGCATAAAAGGCTCTTTCTCCATTAAGGCGGGATGGGTAATCTTTTCACCGTTATAGGGCCTGAAAACCGAGCTTAAATCTCCGCAAATCGTTCTCCGCCATGGACTGATATTCTCTTCCACGATTTTTTTATTATACTTTTTCTGAATAAAGTTTTCGAGAAACTGAAGTGAAGAAGTATGATCAAACACTTCCGAGCATACCAAACCGCCTCTGGTCCATGGCGAAACAATTACCATTGGCACGCGGTAGCCCAGGCCAATCTGGCTTTCCCTGATATTACTTTCTTTTGTAGAGGGATTGGTTTGCTGATCTTTCGCTGCATAATCCAATAAGGTATCAATTCCATCCGATACTTTTCCCGCATCTTCTTTAAAAGGATGTGGCGGCACAAAAGGCGGTACATGATCAAAATAACCATCATTTTCATCGTAAGTCATGATAAAAATGGTTTTTTTCCATTGTTCCGGATTCTTGGTCAGGATTTCCATTATTTCACTTACAAACCACGACCCAAACCATGGCACGCCCGGATGATCAGAGAAATTAGCCGGGGTCATTAACCAGGAAACCGTAGGCAAGGTTCCATTATCCACATCCTGACGAAACTGGTGAAGAATATCTCCCTTAGGAATATTCAACACTCTTTCCACGCCATTTTCATCATACTTTAAAGGACTTAACTGGTGAAAATCAGGATCATTTGAATTAATTCCAAAGGCTTTTGCGTTTAAGTTTTTAGACAGATCAGATAAGTCAGCATGATTTTCCATGGTATAACTTTTCATTTCCTCTTCTGTTTTTGCCAGCAATTTTCTGATGGCCTCCACTTTATTTTGCTCCTCTTCAGTAAGTGGCTGTTTCGCAGCCTCTGCAATTTGTTTCAGCAGCAAGGCTTTCTTTTCTGTCAGGTTAGCAATTGCTCCCGGATGCAAACGAACATTATATTGCTGAAAATATTCCATCACATTGGTACCAAAATTGCTCAACCAGGAGCTTTCCTCTCCATTAAGACCAAAGCCCATGGTTAATTCATTCTGATAAATTTTCCATGATACATCATTTTCTTCGAGGCGCTCCGGAAAGGTTTTCCAGTTTAATGTTGGTTTATCATAATTGCTGTTATTCCATAAGTGCGCTACGCCTTCTGGCTTATTGCTTTCCCTTACTGTTCCTGTCATCCAGTAAAAACGGTTGGGGTGTGTTCCTGCAATAACAGAACAAAAATTCTGATCGCAAACGGTAAAGGCATCGGCCAGCGCATAGTAGAAGGGAAAGTCTTCCCGTTTGCAGTAGCCTATGGTAAGCGGCATATGGGCGTAAGTTGCTATATATGCCTTTTTTACATCCAGCCACCGGTCATATTTGCCACCATTTCTTGCATCAGTCTGATCGGTCCAGTTATGTCGCGTTGAACCCATCCAGGCAATTTTGGTTTCTTTGATATTCAGGTGCCATGGTGCATAGGTTTCACCTTCTTTATTGGATTGAAGCCAGACTTTATTCTGATTGGCCAAAGTAATGGCTCGTGGATCGTTAAAGCCCCTCACCCCCTGCATCATGCCAAAAGCATGATCAAAAGAGCGGTTTTCCTGCATCAGGAAAACAATATGCTCTGCATCATAAAAGGTACTTCCAATGGCAGGGTCGATGGCAAGCGCCTTTTGTATGGCTGGTGGCAACATGCCGGATAAGGCAGCACCGCCTGATAACAGGGCTGCCTTTTTTATAAAATCTCTACGGGTATCCATTATATTTATTTATGATCTTAAAACGAGTATCCGTGGCAAGTGGTATCTGGTACGGTGTACCCACTGCCTGCTTATCCTCAACATTTTCACTTACTTCGTATTCATATTGTTTTTTAGCCCGATCAAAACGGGTAACCAACTGCAGGGTTTAAGGTGTAACACACCTTCAGACATCTATTTTTCAATTCGCAGAATCAACATCTTGGTTTTTTTAATGGAGCGCTGTACCAGTGGTAAGTATGGACACCCTGCAAAATAGTTGAACTCAGAACATTGTCTATGTTTTTCATCTTCTCTCATCATCCTGCTGAGAAAGGCAGATAAAGCTTTCAGAGCTTGTTTGTTGGTTTTACATTTACTTTACCATTGGCCGCCACAAAATTACCACACGGTGTATTAACCTAATGTTAAGTATTCATTGCCGAACAGCTTTGTTACAACGCATCCTGTCCGCCAGTAGGAAACTTTCTCTTAAAAGGAAAACCTCAATAGAAAATTATGTTGTTGAGTCCCATTCTTATCTTCTAAGCGGTTTAGAAGTGGTTTTTAATTAAAGTCTGCCAGTGATTTCCTTAAACAGTTTGTATTCAGTCTAAATAAGGATATATTTGCAAAAATTACATTTAATATCAATATTCCCTATTTAAGCCATTACTGATAATGTTTAGCAGAAACTATTCCTACTTATTACCTTTTAGTCCATCTACACTCCTATTTTCTTTTATATTATTTTTGCTTATTCCGTTAAATTCCACGGCACAGCAGAATGATTTGATCAATGCCTCTATATCCGGTACGGTAAAAGATACAGAAGGACAACCCTTGCCAAATGCAACGATAAGCCTCAGTAATGGAAAAAAGAGCCAGACCGATACCTACGGAAAATTTATTTTAAAGACATTATCATCTGGCAAATACAGTTTATCCATCAGCTTGATCGGCTACGAAACTTTAAAACAGGATGTTGCACTGATCAGTGATTCCACTCTTAATATCGCTTTCGTACTTCAACCAGCAAATGCCCTAAATGAAGTCATTGTAACAGCAGGAAGGAAAGCTGAAAGTTTGAAAGATGTACCATCTTCTGTAACCATTTTGAACGCACATGATGTGAAAGAACAATTAAACGTTAACCCATCTGTTACCGCCATACTTGGTAATACCGTTCCCGGCCTTGGAACTTCTAATAATAAAGCAACCAATTCGGGGCAAACCCTAAGGGGCAGGCAGGTATTGGTTTTAATTGATGGTATTCCGCAATCCACTCCTTTAATGAATGGTAGTCGTGATATCAGAACGCTTGATCCATCCGTAATTGAAAGAATTGAGGTAATCAAGGGGGCAACCTCCATATACGGAAATGGCTCTGCAGGCGGTATTATTAACTTCATCACTAAAAAACCAAATACTGATCAAACTTTAAGCGGTACTTCGAGCATGGGAATAAGTGGTAATTTAGCCCATCCATCCAATACTTTGGGATACCGTTTTTCACAAGGTTTTTCAGGCACAATAAACAAGTTTTCATATGTAGTTAACGGCACTTACAATTACACCGGTGTACAGAAAGACGCAGATGGCAATGTCATTGCCCAGCCTGACGGACTTGGAGAAAATTCATTGTATAATGCCTTTATCAAACTGGCCTACAAGCCCAATGCTCATAGCGAAATGGTGGCTTCCTATAACCTTTTCAGAAGTGTACAAAACAGTGATTATGTAAATGTAGTTGGCAAATATGGCATTACCCCGTCAGTAGGGCAAAAAGGTGATGATCCAGGCGAGGCGGCAGGCACCCCTTATAATCATAATGTACTAGTGGCTTATCGCAACACGGCCTTACCCCTATCGAGCAGCCTGGACCTTTCCGCCTATTATAATGGATTTGTTTCCATGAACCGATATGTTGCGCAGGGAACAGCCTGGTATGGCCCCGGTCAAACCAAAATACAATCCTTCAAAAAAGGCGTCAGGCTGACATTAAATACGCCATGGAAAGCCGGAAGTTTGGGCAATGGTGAATTAACCTATGGCCTGGATGTATTAAATGACCGCACCAACCAGGTATTAACGGATGGAAGGGTTTACATCCCTGATATGAACATGCTCAATATAGCACCTTATGCCCAGATGAAATTTGATATCCTCACCAATTTCATCCTGAAAGCAGGCATCCGATATGAAAATGCGACTGTTAAAGTAAAAGATTTTAATACCATTGCCCGCGGACCTAACGGGCAGGGAAGTATCCCGGTAAGTGGTGGAAAAATTCCTTATCGTGCCACCACCTTTAATGCTGGTTTAAGATACAACAAATATGACATTTTTAACCCCTTTGTTAGTTTTTCACAAGGCTTTGCCATCAACGAACTGGGCCGGATCCTGCGAACAGCTACCAGCAGCACGCTGGAAAGTATTGCAACAGATCCGATCATCACCAATAATTATGAAGCTGGTTTCAGTAGCAGGTTAGGAATTTTAAATGTAACAGCAGCCTATTTCATCAGCACCTCAAAACTGGGCGCAAACCTGGTAGATGTGGGTGGCTTTCTGGTACCACAGCGTGAGCCGGAAAAAATAAAGGGCTATGAAATTACGGCAGACTTAAACTTCAGTCCGCAATGGGCGCTTGGAGGCAGTTATGCTTATACAGAAGGAAAGGCAGAACAAGCCAATGGTACCAAAGTTTACATGAATGGGTTACGTATTGCTCCGCCTAAAGCAACGGCTTACCTGACTTATCGTCCGGTATCAGCACTTGACCTGAAATTATTCTGGGTATATACCGGAAGCCGCGACCGCTTTGATGTACGTGCCAATGGCTTGTTTGCCAACAGTGAGGGTGATGTAAAAGAGGTCAGTCTTTTTAACCTTTCTGCAGGCTACCGCTTCAGTCAGAAATGGTCTGCTGGTTTAGGTGTAGAAAACTTACTGAATAACTCATATTATCCAGTAGTCAGCCAGTACCGTGCCATTGATGCAGAGTATGTGCGTGGCATTGGCGCAACCATGAGTTTAAACTTAAATTATTCTTTTTAGTAATGCTTCGGAAATCGTTTTTCTGGTTACATAAATGGATGGGCCTAATTACTGGTCTGGTTGTTTTCATCGTAAGTATAACGGGTTGTATCAATGTTTTTTCAGATGAACTTAAAGCATTTTTTTACCGGGACAGATTATATGTTGAAAACAGGCCAAACGATCGTTTTTTAAGTTTTACTCAACTGCGTGATGCTGCACAGAATGCGCTGAAACCAGGCGTTAAGATTTCCCGGGCAGAAATTTATCCGGGCAAAAACCGCAGCTGGGTATTTCGCGCATCCGCGACCAATAAAAAGGCTTTCGGTTACTGGAAGCAGTACAAATATTATTATCGTGTTTACGTTAACCCCTATACTGGCAAGGTGATGTATGTGGAAAACACCAAAAATGAATTCTTTCAACTGGTGCTGAATCTGCATATGAATTTACTGCTTGGTGATTCCATCGGCACCATGATTACGGGAATAGCAGCGGCATGTTTTTTTATTTTATTATTGAGTGGCCTGGTGTTATGGTTTCCCAGGAAATGGACAAAAAAAGGTTTCAAAAAGGGCTTATTGCTGCAATCAGGAGTTGGAAAAAAGCGCTTTAATTATGATCTGCATAATGTAATGGGATTTTATATCCTGATCCCAGCCATGCTGATGTGTATTACAGGACTTGTTTTCGCTTTTTCATGGGCAGATCAGTCGGTACAATACCTGGCAAACGGTGCTAAAACGGTCAAAAAGCGAAGTATTCCGGCATCAACAGCCAATAGTGCTTACCCTGCCCTGCCAACAGATCGTGTAGTGGAGAGTTTACTGACCAAACACCATACTGCGGATCTTTTTTCCATCCGTTTCAGGGAAAAAGTAACCGACCCGCTTGATGTGCAGGTGAGGCTGGCCAAAAACCGAATACACCTTTTTGAGTGGTACTATTTTGACCGGAATACCGGAAAATTGCTGATGCAGTATAATGATAAAACGGTTATTGGCGGAGAGAAATTCAGAAGCATGAATTACGACTTACACACTGGTGCCTATGCCGGAATGCCTTCTAAAATACTGGCTTTTATCATTTCTCTTATTTGCGCCACGATGCCGGTAACGGGATTCATCATGTGGTATAATAAAAGTCAGCCGAAGAAACGAAAATCAGGCAAGTAAGTTTATTCACGCTAAAATACCGCAGCCATCAAGATGGCAACCATGCTTTTAACCCTGGTGAGTGGCGCTATGAGATCGGGATAAAGTTAAAGGGGTGCAAGTTTCTTCCACAAATACTTCAGTCTTTCTGCCTGCCAAAATGAAGACATTAACTGGTCATCAATGATTTAATCGTTAATTCCTTACCTTTCCAGGTGAAACGGCAAACTTTTGCTTGAATGCATTGCTGAAATGCTGGACGGATGAATAGCCCAATTGAAATGCAACAGATTTTATGGGTGTACCCTCCAGCAGCATTTCCCTGGCCTGCTGCAGTTTGTGATCATTTAGATAACCGAATATGCTTTTATCAAAAAGGCCTTTAAATCCCTGTTTCAGTTTATACTCGTTTATACCACAGATCCTGGCTAAAGCCGCAACAGATGGCGGTTGATGAATATGTTTAATTAAATAATCCCTGGCAAAATAGATACAGTCCTTATCGTATGCAGACGGCAATGGTAAATTATTTTTTTTAGCCACTGCCCTTTCAAAAGATTCGGCCTGGAGCACCAGTAATTCTGTGCATTTTGATTCAATGAAAAGAAGTTTTAATCCGCCGGTGTATTGACAATGTAGAATTTCCTGCATACAGTTTTGCATGGCCCAAGAAACCGGAAGATCCTGTTCAGCAATTTGCGCATAACGCCCGCTATCCAGATGCTCAGCTAAAACCTGAAGGGCCTGATTAGAGTTTTCAGCGAGCTGCAGGAATTTTTCTTTAGCAAAATGCACTTCAAAGAAACGGTAATTCTGGTTGGTATCATACACACCGGTACCATCCAGTTCAGGCATATAAATAATGTTTTGCTGGTTCGCGTTAAAATCATATTGTTTTTTATTCACCTGGTTGTATATCCTTGCACTTCCTGATAAGGTGAAGCGCAATTTAACCATATCCGGAACATCACGGCCCGGGCTAAAATAGATCTGATTTTGCTTGAAGCGAATATCACCATATACAATATAAAGGTCTGGCGTGCTCATCTGTACCAGTTCAGCCTCACTAAAAGAAAAACTATATTGATTTCTGCGCTCCTTGATAACCTGTTTCTCATCTGGAAACTGCTCAAAACGCCCACCCACGTTTTTCCAGGCGCCATAATCTTTACCAACATTAATCCCCATATGGGCAATAATGATAAAAAAAACGGAACTATACCCTAATGATTTTTAAAATTTACATTTCTTGCAAAAAAGAATCCTTTTTATGTAAATCGTTTAAGCTGTCAATACTCACTTTTGCAGATCAATATATATTTCAATAATTAAAGCACAAAGTAATTTTTTGATGGAAAGAGATTCACAATGCCGTATGGAAAAGTCAACTGATTATAAAAAGAAGAGCCAACAAATAGCAGCTATTGCGCATAAACCAGCCAGAAAAACCAAACAGAACATATCACCAAAACCTCAAACCGCCATTTATAAAACGATAGAAGCGCTTAACCTGTCTGACCATTCTTTTGTACTTGAGATTGACCGGCAAAACAACCACCACCTGCCATTCCTCTTACAACAGGCCAAGGGGATTGGTTATTATGGCATACAGTTTTCTGAAGAAGTGAAGGAACAAACCAAAACAGTTGAATTTTTAAAAAAAAATGATGGCTACGGCGAATTGATAACCTTACCAAATGATGGAAAATTAAATTTTGAGGATCGCTTTTTTGATTGTTGTTTTATGGCCAATACCGTTTATTTCTGGGCACAACCGATACTCATTTTTAAAGAGATTTACCGGGTTTTGCGTACTGGCGGATTATTCAATCTGACTTTTATCGAAAAAGAATTTGGAAGAGATTTGCCCTGGACGCAAGCAGATTTTAAATTTTATGAACTTAACGAGCTGAAAACATTCTTCAGAATATCTGGCTTTGAAACCATCGAAGTGAAGCAAATGACGGAAGAATTGATAGCTGCAGACGGCCAAAAGATGGTGAGGCCTTTTATACAAATCAGCGGAAAAAAGTAGATTTTCTAATTTTAGCCATTAATAACAAGGTAAACCACCTGGTCTGGTCTGTTCCGGAATATTTAAACCAATAGAACAAAAAAATGCAGGCGACATCCATCAACCTGCATTCGTCATCATTAACTAAAAAAAATTTTACTTAGATTTATTTTCATAAATCGCTTTTATTTTCGCTTCGAGCGCAGGGCCGCGAAGTTCCTTGGCAATAATTTTTCCACTTGGATTGATCAGAAAATTCATCGGAATGGCCTTAACATCATATTGAGCTGCAGCTGAATTTTCCCAGCCTTTTAAATCTCCAACCTGTTTCCATGTCAATTTATCATCAGCAATGGCTTTAAGCCATTTTGCTTTATCGGCAGCCTTATCAAGTGAAACGCCTAAAATTTCAAATCCTTTTGATTTATATTGCTCATATACTTTAACGAGGTTCGGGTTTTCCCTTCTGCATGGTGCACACCATGATGCCCAGAAGTCAATCAGCACATATTTACCTCTGTAGTCGGAAAGCTTAACCATTTTACCGTCCACATCAGGTTGGGAGAAATCCTGTGCCTCCACACCTTCCTGCGTTTTTTTAAAGCTAGCAATACGTTCAGCCACCTGCTTTCCTAAAAAAGAAGTCCTGAGTTCAGGAGAAATATTGGCGAAGATTTTCTCCATCTCTACGGCGTCGAAACCCGGACCTAATGTGGAGTTAAGCGCCATCAAAGCCATATACTTATTGGGATTTTGCTTCACATAATTAATTTTGGCATCAAAAATCTCTTCCTCGATCACTTTTGCTCGTTTTTCCAGGTCCATGATATAGGTTCTATCCTGTTTTTTAGCTTCTGGTTGATCAGCAAATTCTTTATCCAGGGCTTTCAGCTTTCCATAAATAGGACTTAAAAATGCATCAACTTTTTTACTTTCATCGGTTAAAGTTGAACCTTTGATTGTAGCTGTTTTAATGGAATCTTTCCCGGTAATGGTGATATTTTCGTTTCCTAAAATGATGGCCATGCCATCAATTTTAATCCGTCGTCCGGGTGTATCGATGGATTTGTCGTGTTTTAAGCGAAGCGTAGCCTCCATTGGTGAAGGCACTGAACCTTTAAAGGTGAAAGCCCCGTTAACCAGTTCTACTGAATCTAGTTTTTCTTTGCCTTCCAGTTTAGTTAAGAGAAAGGCTTTTGCGGGTTTGCCCAGTTTGCCGATCTGGCCTTTGATCACATAGCCTGTTTGTGCAGAGGCAACAAAAGCACTTATCACTAATGTTGCTGCCAATACTGTTTTTTTCATGGTTTATAGATTATTTTTTCGTGATTTTGGATGGAGCGGTTGTATTTTTGGAAGGTTTTGCTTCCAGGAATTGATTATAAATCTTTTGGTTATTTAGGATATCTAATGCTGTACTAAAGGCCGTACTCGCTTCATTCCGAACACGAAGCGCATAGCCTTTACCCAGATAGAGCATATCGGCCATCTCTGCCTTTAATTCTACAGCAATGGTTTTTCTTGCTACCTTATCGCTTACTGGCGGAAGTTTAAGCCCCTGCTTAATCGCACTGGTCATGATCTGATCAATCATTTGCTCCTCTATCTTAAAGGAATGATCAAAAGCATCAAAGTCAGCATATTTGTCTGTTAAGCTTTTTCGGTTTTGTTGTACATAATTGAAAGCCGCCTGTGTTACGCGCCCGCTGTTCATCAATTTATTTAACCATACGCTGTAAATCGCCGTATCAATTGGTATGAACTTATCGGGCATAATCCCGCCTCCGCCATAAACCGTTCTTTTATTTAAGAGGGTAGTATGTTTTAAAGAATCCGGAAAGTTGATGTGGCTGCCTTCAGTCAGTTCACCAGAGGCCATACGCCTGTTAAAATCTTCAAAGTAATCTGTTTTACCTTTAGCATAAGACTTTTGAATTGATCTGCCCGATGGTGTATAATAGCGTGCAGCTGTCAGTTTGATTACCGAACCATCGCTCAATTCAAGCCCTTTTTGCATGATACCTTTACCAAAGCTTCTTCTGCCGATGACCACTGCCCTGTCCCAATCCTGTAAAGCACCTGTTAATATTTCGCTTGATGAAGCTGTTGACTCATCAATCAAAACCACCAGATCACCTGTCATAAACTGGCCAAAACCACCCGTCATATAGTTATCTTTTACACCGGAGTTGGTTACCGAATAGAAAACCAGTTTCTCCTTCGGAAGGAATTCATCCGCTACACCAATAGCAGCTTCAACAAGTCCGCCACCGTTAGATTGTAAATCCAGGATTAATTTGGTCATGCCTAAAGCCTTTAACTTCTTTAGTGCTGCATCCATTTCTCTCCTGGTTGACTGGCTGAATATAGCCAACGAAATATAGCCTATGTTTTTGCTGACCATGTAACTGGTATTGATGGAGAGATCAGCAATCTGTTCCCTCATCACATTAAATTCAAGCGGTGCGGTTTGCAACTTGCGCATAATGCCTAACTTAACAGCCTTCCCTTTTTCGCCCCGCAGCAGTCGCATCACATCCTGGTTTCTTAAACCTTTGCCGAAAATGGAGGCGCCATCAACTGTACTAATCCGGTCGCCTACCTGCAAACCTGCCCTTGCCGCCGGGCCATCAGGATTAATACCCGTTATAAAGGTGCTATCAGCCACCATGGCAAATGAAATCCCAATACCGGCAAAACTACCGGTCATTTGCTCATTCATGGCTTCAATTTCTTCCCGGCTGATGTAACTGGAATGCGGATCGAGGCTGCTTAACATCGCTTTAATGGCCGCATCAACAACCTGCTCATCATTTACCGGATCTACATAGTTATCCTGGATCAGTTTTAAGGCATCCTGCAGCTTAATCTTCGGGTTCATCTGTGCCTGAACAGAAAGCCCAATCCAAAAGGAAAAAAAGGCTGTAATTATCGTTTTTCTTATCATCATTTCTCTGCTCTTAAAATCTCAATCGCGGTAGATAATTCATCGCGTAACTGGCTCGGACTACCGGAATATCCTTCTGAACTGTAGCGTACAACACCGTTTTTTACGATGATTTTGCGTGGGATAGAGGACTGTTTAAACAATGGTAAAAGGCTCTTAAATACTTGATCCTGCGTCCCTGTCTGACTAATAGCATCATGCAAAAGATTGAAACGAAAGCCCTGACTTTTTACATAGTTTACAGATTTGGCTTTATAATCGCCAAACTGCATGGTACCAATCATATATACGGCAACCTTCGGATCTTTAGCATACTGGTCAACCAGAAGTTGCATACCCGGGAAAGCTTCAATGCATGGTCTGCACCATGTTGCCCAGAAGTCAATCACCACAATCTGGTCTGCCCAATCTTTAGAATTAACCATTTTACCGTCGGCATTTTCTAAACTAAATGGCGTAAGCGGGTAGTTAACCATGTTCGCCATTACATGCACCTTCATTTCATTTTTCTTGTCTGATGGTGTTAAACTGGCAAGGTACTGCTCATAGCCTTCTTCCTTACCGCCATGTTCGCTTTTATACAATTCCTTAAGTTTGGTAAACATAACCGGCGTTACGGCATTGGCAGCCACGCTCGATTCCAATAAGGGCTTAATGGCTTTGGTATCGTTCAGTTTTTCTAACACATTAACATGCATTTCATTTAAATCCGCATTTCCGAAAGTGCCTTTTTCAGATAAATATTTGAAGTACTGGTTTGCCCCGGCATAATCACCCTGGGCATTTGCAAGAGCAATGTGCGTAAATAAGCGATCATCCATTTGATTATTCGCATTTTCCTGGGCTTTTTCGGCATCATCGAAATCGCCTGAATAGGATTTATCCTTTTGTCTTTCCAGCAGATAAGGAATAATTATGCGGCTATCGTTATAAAGTAATTTCTGATCGCTTTTTCCCGCCATTTGATTTCGGGTGATGTTCCAGCGGTAGATTTCGTTGGCAGTTTTAAAATCAATATCCTTAAATAAGCCTAAAAATTTTTCATTTTGCCCGTCGTCAAAGTATTGTGTCGCCAGGTTTCTGAATATCGTATAGTAAATATATCCCTGATTGTCTGGCGATTTCTTCCAGTCGCTGTATGGAAAAGCCTTAAGAAAATCTTCAGCACCTGTTTCAAAATCCTTTCCGTATTTTCCCTGCGTATTTTTTCTGAAGCTTAAAAACCTGGCCGTGCTGCTTTTTGGGTAATCTTTCAAAATAACTGATGCTACTGCTGCTGAACCATTTTTATCTTTTAATTTATCGTAATAGCGTTGTGCCTGTGCTAAAAACTGTTCGTTAAGTTTCCCATTTTTTAGTTCGCCCTTTAACAGGTTATCTGCCATTACGCTGAATTCAGCAGCGGGCATGGTGAGTTGCTTCAAATCGAGATAATTGAACAGAAGTGACCTTGGTATACGTTTAGACAGCTTTTCTTCCTTTTGCAGCAAAGAATCAATCATCTTTTGGTCCTTGGAAGGACTAACAAAGCTATTCAGTGTCCAATCGCCGGTTGCGCCTGCTTTCAAACCGGCTTCTGCCAGGTAGGTACCAGGAATTATTTTTCCCTTAGTATCCATAACCTGATGGTAATAACCCTTGCCGTTTTGATTGTCAACTGCTTCAGGATTTTGAAGATCACCCTGATAAAATTTCAAAGCGATTAATAGGGCATGATCCGGAAGCTGATAGTTTCCTGTCCAGATGTCGCTCTTTTTCGCTAACTGAACAGGGACAGTAGTCCATTTGTTACCGTTGTATACGGCCGCGAGTGCTTTAGGCCCGTCACTAAATTCAAGATCGCCACCTTTCGGTTGGTATTGAAAGCTGATTTTCTGGTTTTGCTTTAGTATTTCGGGCTGCCAGGTTACCGTTTGTGCAGCTAACTGCTGCCCGAAAAATGGGCAAAGCAGTAGCATACATTTTCTAAAAAAATGTTTTTTCATGGATTGATTTTCTATCTAGGGTTTTGTTGCAATTCGGGGTTCAGAAGAATGTATTTATCTCCGACAGGATATAAGTAAAGGTTGCTATTGGGTTGTAAAGTATAATTAACCCCCTTGAAACTGCGATTCTTTGTTATTGCGAAATCGTTATCAAGATTCAGACGTTTCTGGTCAAACCAGCGCATCCCTGTTCCAAAAAATTCCCTTCTTTTCTCTTCAACAACGATACGAAGCGCATCACCGGCACTTGCCGCTGTTAATGGAACATAATTGGCCGTTGTAAAGCGCTTAATTCTCAAATTATTGACCAAACTCATTGCATCTGCAGTTTTTCCAGCCCTGGCTAAACATTCTGCTTTAATCAGCATCATTTCAGGCACAGTAGGGCCATTGTTGATTACAAATTCATTAATCAGGTATTTGGTGGATGCCCTTCCGGTAAAAGAGGTGCTAAACTGATTGCCAAACTTGCTTCTAACATCTGAAAACAACTTATAGCGCAAGTCTGTCGTTCCTAAGGAAGTCAGTAAGTCACTACTTAGGGAAGTAGCAGGGTAAACTACATTTGAAATCTTGGAAAACAGGATTTCAGGATTCAATAGCCTAACAGGAATGGCTACAGGTGTATTTTCGTAGGTTTTTAAGTCGAGTAAGCCACTTTGCAATGCCAGGGCGCTATCCGCGTATAACGCTGCATTATTAAAATCGCGCATGTTGAGGTATGTTTTGGCAAATATGGCATAGCCTGATACTTTCGCCGGGCGTACATTATACGCTGCAACCGCGGGCAAACGACTTATTGATATTCTTAAATCATTTAATATCTGCTTATACACATCGGCAACAGAGGCTCTGTTGAGTTTAGCAAATAAATTTGGTGTGGTCAGCAGCGGAACGCCCAGGTCAGTTGATGCTGAGGCTGCATTATATTGCTTGCCGTATGTATTTACCAACACCAGATAAGTATATGCCCGGTGTACCAAAGCCTCTGCATAAATCTGCTGCTTTTCTGCTTCCGTCCCGTCCTGAGATGCTAAAACACCGTCTAACACCTGGTTGCATACATAAATGGTTTTATACAGCTTGTCCCAATCGGCATCGCTTTGGCTTTCAGAAGTATACTTTGGTGCCCAGGTGTACACATTGCCTAAAATATCGCCAAGTGCGTTTTGCCTTGTTGCATCTGTTATTTCTATATCATCACCTGAAAGAATCGGATAAGAATAGGTCGGTTCCAGAACACTATTATTATTCATGGTATTCCTGAAATCGGAAGTATATTTTAGTGTCCTGACTGAAAGCTGATCAATCTCCACATATTTTCTGCAGCTCGCCAAAGTAATTGCTAAGGCAAACAATATAATTGAATATCTATTTTTCATGTTGATTAAAGCGTTGCATTAATTCCAAAAACATAACTTGGCGTAGGTGTTACGCTACCAAAATTTCCTGTATTGATAAATTCTGGATCGATACCATCTTTATTTGCCCGCCAGACAATCCCCAGGTTTCGCACATTTGCCGATAGCGACAAAGATTTCACAAAGTTGCGGGGCAGGAAGCGCTGTGGAACGATATACGCTAGAGAAATCTGTTGTAAACGGATGTTATCTGCATTTCGAACCAAAGCATCTGAAAAACGGTAACGGTTAATGCTGTTAAAGTTCAAATCTGTCAATCCTGGAATAACATCAGGATTGGCTTCATCACCTGGTTTTCTCCAGCGATTATCTAGTTCTCCCTGACGACCAAGCACGCCTGAATATGTGCCTGCAAAATTTGGATAATTGGTCACGGCATTTTTTAAGAAAATATGGCCAAAATAACCTACAAATCTTACTCCTAACTCCAACTGACCATAGCTGAAGTTGTGGTTGAAACCGGCCGTATAAGGCGCAAAGCGTCTACCCACGTAAACTAAATCATCTTTGGTAAATGCATTGGTAAGATTGGTTGTATTGTTGATGATGTTGTTGTTGCGGTCATAAATCTGCGATTGACCTTTATTATCAAGTCCTGCCCAGCGATAAACATAGGTAGCCCCTAATGGCATGCCCTCAATTGTCGCTGCTGTCCCTGCGATACTACTGGCGTTATTGGCATATCGCTGATCAGTAACCTTATTGGTATTATAGCCAAAATTCAATATCGACTTCCAGCTGAACTTGCCAGCCCTGATAATTTCACCGTTTAAAGTGAATTCATAACCACTGCCGTTTAAGGTGCCACTATTGAAATTAAGGTTCGACCATCCATATGTCGGGTTGTAGGCAAAGTTCCCTAAAATGCCTGTTGTTCTTTTTAAATATACATCAAAGCTTCCATTTAATCTGCCTTTAAAAAATCCAAAATCAACTCCCAGGTTGGCCATTTTTGTGGTTTCCCAACCCAGATCAGAATTGGCAGGTAAATCGATATTGCCTACTGGCTGGTTGGTGCGTGGATCGGTACCTGTTATTGTTAATATAGGCACATTTGTGCCAGTCAGTGGTGCTACACCTGCCGTACCTAAAGTTGCACGAACGCTAAGTGCATTCAGCCATTCTGTATTCTGTAAAAATTCTTCTTTGTTCGCATTCCACCTCAGACCAACTGACCAAAATGGTACGGCTCTTTTACGCCTGTCAACTCCCAGTAGCGTGGCATCGTCAAACCTTAAACTACCAGTAACAAAATATTTTTCCTCATAACTGTATGATGCATTACCATAATAGGATAAATACCTCTTACGGTAAGCAATTAGACTACTTAAATTAGTACCTAAAGACTGTCCATAACCATAAATATCCGGATATATTTGTGTAGGATTAACTGTTGCAGTTGTACGTGTATCTGCGTTAAATCCGTACCTGGTTTCAGATGTATTATCAGAATTGGTTTCTCTGATTTCGGCACCAGCAATGGCATTGAACTGGTGTTTACCGCCGATATTAAAGTCAGAGTTTAGCTGACCTCTTAAAGATGTTTCTGATGATGTGTTCCCATAGGTAATGTAGCGTCCACCTGCAAAAGATGGTGGAACTGCCCGGCCATTAACAAGCGGGGTAAAGTTATTTGTAAGCAGTCTGCCTGCATAACTATTTGCATCATCCAGTGTATAGGAGCTACCAAACTGCCGCTGATTAGATATGGAAACATCAGCATTTAGCCATTTTGCAATTTTACCATTTAAACCTGCACTCATCCTGAGTACATTATTTTTAGCAATAGAATTTGAATAATTTAACTCATCCAATGTATTGTAAGTAAATGGCAGATAACCCTGGCCTACCAATTTGTTTGCGTAAGCATCGGTAATGATAATATTTCTGCCAATACTATTGCCATTTGCCTCCTGCAATAAATCATAAGGACGGAGCGCTGTAGTACTTACCGAAAGTGCATTTACTGCAGCCTGGTTAAACTGGGACCTGGAATACTGGTAATTAAACAATGCCCTCAAGGTTACTTTTTTATTAAAAAAATCGGTTGAGGTATTGGCATTTACAAAAGCATTTTCGCCATAATTGCTTCTAAATATTGGAGTATCTTTGGTGTAATTTCCAGAAATATAATAGGTACTGCTTTCAGAACCGCCTGAATAAGAAAGATTATACTGATGATTAATCGCATTCTGAAGTAAATATTTTTCAATCTGCTTCATGCCATCTCTCGATGCAATTTCAGCCAGTGCTGCATCGCGCTGTGCCACAGTTGCTGTACCCCTTTTAACCCGGAACATCCATTCGGTAGCTTCACTGTTGTTGGGCGCGTAAATTTCATTCCCCTGCCCTGCTGTTAAAGGGTCTACAAGTATCCCTTTATCCACCATCTCCTGCTCCAAATTGATGTATTGAGCACTGGTCATCCAATGCAAATCGGCAATGGAAGGATTTTTTGATATGCCAAAAATATAACCAACGTTCAAGGACGGGGCAATCTTTTTTCCTTTCTTAGTTTCTATAACAATTACCCCGTTTGCTGCTCTTGAACCCCATATGGATGTAGCTGAAGCATCTTTAAGAAAGGTAATCTGCTCAATATCTGCCATATTAATGTTACTGATAATTGAGTTGCCAAAGGTATTTCCACTTACGGGTGAGGTTAAGGTTGCACGGTCACTCGGATTCATTAAAGGAAATCCATCTACTACGATGAGCGGGATGCCGTTGCCGGCTCCATAATTATTTACACCGCGAATTTGTACAGCGTTGTTTTTAATGTCAAATTTAACACCCGCTACCTGCCCTTCCAGGCGTTCCAGAATATTTACAGCCGGGTTAGCTGCCAGTTCTTTACCGGTAATAACCGAATAGGCACCTGCGGCACGCTCCTTACTTATTTTCTGATATCCGTTTGAAACTACCGACACTTCCTCCAGCGCAGCTGAAGACTGTCGGAGTATGATGTAATAAGTAATGGTCTTCCGGTCAACGAAAATCTCCTCGCCCTTAAAGCCCAGATAATTAATTTGCAAGACATAACCATTGGCAGGCACATCATTAATCACCAAGTCTCCGTTTTTGTCGGTGGTGTACACCTTATTGATTGTTTTGTTGTACACATTGGCTCCGGGAAGTGGTCTGCCCGAAGAATCCCTTACCGAAACCTTTACATCAACGGCCTTTATAATATCAACCAGTTTATCCGTTACACTTTTTTCTTTAATTACAATGGTTTTGCCATCCAGCGAAAAAGTAAGGCCCTGGTTGTTTAATGATTTTTGAATAGCCTCGAATACGCTAACCTGGTTAACATTGATAGATACAGGCTTGGCATCCAGCACAATGCTGAGATCATAAATAATGTCGTAACCACTTTGCTTACGAATCTCTTTCAGGATGCGTTCCAGTGGTGCATTTTTTTCCACAATAGAAACTTTCTGCGCCTTGGTTGCTGCGCTCAGTTGCATAAAAGCAATCATTAAGATCATGGCTGTAAGTCGCATAACAAGCAACAGTTTGCTGAGCTGCCTGTGGAGCAACCCGAGTGAAGTAAAATTTTTATACATTTGTTTGTTTGGTTTAGCACCATGCTTACGTTTCGAAGGCTTTGCATGATGTGGTTAATAGTTGATAGTTATTATCAGCATCCAAATTTCTTCCAGAGGTGCCGCCAAGCACTTCTGGTTTTTTTTAGATACCGAATGATTATTTGGAAACGGTGATCCTCCTTCCTTCTAATTTAAAATGAACTTTTCCGGTTAATTGAATATGGTTCAATACTTCAGATATATTAGTTGCTCTCGACATCCATCCGCCCAGCATGAGCTGTTTTGGTGCAGATTCGTCATAAAATACTTCTACATCATACCACCTGGCTATCTTACGCATCGCACTTTGTAAGTCCTCCCTAAAAATAAACTCGCCGTTTTTCCATGCCACCGCTTCCTCTGTATCCGCATTCCGCAAATGCATTTTCCCCTTGTCAACCTCAGCTTGTTGTCCGGGTTTCATTAAGGCAGTCTGGCCTTCCACTCCTTCAATCCGCACACTTCCCTGAAGCAGGGTCGTTTTTATAGCAGGCTCATCCAAATAAGCATTAATGTTAAAATGTGTACCCAAAACCTGAACACTTTCATATTCAGCATTATTTTTTTTCACTGAAACGGAAAATGGTAATCTGCCACTTTTGCCTTCTATGTGTTTGATTTCAAAATAACCTTCTCCGGTAAGTGTAACGTTCCGCTCATTGGAAGCAAATTTAGTCGGATACGTTAATGATGAGCTCGCATTTAACCAAACGGTTGATCCATCAGGTAAAACGATCTTGTATTGCCCCCCGGCAGGCGTTGAAACGGTATTAAGACCTGAATGACCTTTTGCATCGGCTGTTACATTATAAATTAACTGACCATCTGCTGTTTTAATAATTTCTAAACCATTCTCTTTAATCATCTGGCCATTGACCATTTGAGCAAGATCTATTTTTCTTCCATTTGACAATGTTAACAAGGCAATATTTTTACCTGGAGCAATGTCTTTTTCTTTAGCAACCACAAAGTGATCCTGATCTTCACGGCTATTTTTAGTTAAAATAACGGCCAAACCCATCATTACAAGCAATGATGCTGCAATTCCAAGCTTAGTGAAGGTTGATAATGATGCGATAAAGGATCTTTTTTCTTTTCCTTTGAAAGCACTTTGATCTAATTCAATGTTTTGGTTGATTTTTGTCCAAATGTTGTTTCCAACCTCCGGGTAATTAATTTCTATTTCCTGATCTGCTGCTGCTTCAGCATTTTGCAAGTACCAGGTCTCCAGTCGTGCGCTTTCCTGAGCGGATAACTTATTGCTCAGGTAATCACTGACGGGTTGACTTTTGCTATTATTATTCATGCGCTATCATAGGTGGTATATTAGCATGACAGGCAGCTCTACACAATGTTGTATGCCGTATTAAAAAAAAGTTATTTTTTTGTTATTTTTTTGAGGAGATTATAAAAAGGCAATAAAAATGCCGAGGTGATTTCCAAATTTAGTTCTTAAGGTGGAAATGGCTTTATTCATTTGGGTTTTCACGGTGAGTTCGGAAATATCCATTTTTTCGGCTATTTCTTTATAAGAAAGGTTATGCTTGCGTTTCAATTCGAATACTTCACGCATTCTGGACGGAAGTTTCTGAATTTCAGATTCAATGAGATGGGCTAAAATATTTTCCCTCACCCTGTGGTCTGCTATTTCATATCCTTCTTTCATAAAACTTCGGATCTCAGCCAGGTAATTATCCTTTACCGTACTTCTGCTGAAAATATTTAATATACCATTTCTTGTGGCAGCATACAGATAGGCTCCAATGGATATATTTTCATCCAGTTGATTCGCTATTTTCCATAATTTCACAAAAACATCCTGAACAACATCTTCACTCTCATCGTGATTTTTCAACATTTTTAAGGCATGCCGGTATAGTATGGGCCAATAGCGATTGTAAATTTCTGCAAAAGCATCCTTATCAGCGGTTTTAATCATCGCTAACAACTTTTCATCAGTAATTGAAGCGTAAAAAGCAGGCATTTTGCAAAATAGAATTTATTTGAAAAAATCAGGAATATATTATTTGAACTCTAAATATAGGGAATAATTTTATTCTCATTCCTCATTTCTGGCGTTAGTCATTTCAAAAAAGACGCCTATAGCAGTTATTTTAAACAGATAACCGCTAAATACTGCAGAAATTATCATTTATAAAAAAGTGACCATTACCAAGTGATCAAAATGAATGTGATTTGTAGTATTAGTATTACTAAAATTTCAAATATCGTTCACCAAAACAAAGCCTTTATTTTCACACTATTGCCCCTCAATAAAAGATCGCAATCATAGAATCAAATGAGAATTTTAGTTTTAATCTTTTCACAAAAAAACCGATGTTGTTAAACAATCGGCTGAATTAAAAACTAAAAATTATAACTTAAAAAATATAGAATTTATTGAAGCAGCGGTAACATTTAAACCGCCTTACCGGAATAAACGTGAATACTGAACTGAAAAGAAATCCTCTTTTCACCCTATAAGTTTCAGGGTTCTTACATTTAGGGCATTTATGCGAAACAGCAATCAATTTGTTTGGGGTTTATTGGAATAGAGAACTATTATGCAAACATACCATCTCGTTGGAAAGTAAAATAAGAATATAGATATACTACTGATATAAGTAGATAAACAAATGAAAATTATCGTTAATGTTAAATCATTGCAAAGCCATTCTTTATTTAATATTAAAATGTATTATAATCTGCTTTCTAAAAAATAATAACTACAGTTTTAATATCAATTCTGTTTCAATTGACGTTAATGGGTTATGAAACTTCAAAAATTTTTATTCGTTACTTTATTAATCATTGGCAGCGACCGTCTGTTTGCACAATCAACTTCTCCATCCTCTACCATGAACCCATTGGAAAGTAATAGAAAGAAAATAGATTCCCTAGATCGGCAACTCATTGAGCTATTGGGTCAGCGCGAACTTGTAGTGAAGGAAATAGGGATCTATAAAGCAAAGAACCATATCCCACCCCTACAGGCCGCACGTTTTCAGCAGGTGCTGGAGAAAAATATAGCAGCAGGTAAAAAGCATGATTTATCGCCTGATTTTGTAACTGAAGTTTTCAATGCCATTCACAAAGAAAGTTTAAGAAAAGAAGAGGAAATAAAATCTGCCAATTCTGGTCAGTAAGCCATTAAGCTTTTTGATTGATGTTCAATAAATCCAGATTTTATTGAACATCAATTCATTTTTCAAGCAGCCTCTCTCATTTATTGTTGCTTTAGGGCAGCAATTTCTACAGATCCGCTGATCAGTGACTTACCTTTCACTTTTAAGATCATATTGCCCGGCTTACCTGTAGACTGTACCAGGATGACCAGTTTACCGCTAAACAGTTTCATGGTCGGTTGATCGAACATTTCCAATGAGGTGGCATCTCCATTACAAACGGCTTTGAATTTGCCTTCACCCTTCACTTCAAAATTCAATCTCTCGCTAGTGGTCGGACAAGGGTTTCCATTTTGATCCACTACTGTTGCGGTAACGAATGAGATATCTTTTCCATCAGCAACGATCTGTTTCCGGTCAGGATCAAGTACAATGCGGTAAGGTTTACCCGCGGTAGTTTTCGTTTCCTCTGCAACAGCCTTGCCATTTTGATCATAGGCTACCACTTTCAACGTACCCGGCTCGTACTTTACATCCATCCACATTAAACGGTAACGGTTTTGAGGCGTGGCCTTGTTCTTCTTTTGCACCCCTAAGCTTTTACCATTTAAAAAAAGCTCTGCGCTTTCATAATTTGTGTAAACAAAAACGGGTGTAGTTTGTCCTTCTCTACCCTCCCAATTCCAGTGTGGAAGTAAGTGTAAGGTTGGCTTTTCTGTATTCCACCTGCTTCTGTATAGATAATAACGGTCTTTTGGAATCCCGGCTAAATCACACATACCAAAATAAGAACTTCGTGAAGGCCAGCTTTCATCATAAGGTGTAGGCTCACCCAGGTAATCAAAACCGGTCCATACGAATTCGCCGATTACCCAGGGCTTATCGTCCTGCATCACGAAGTCATCATCCGGCACGTTAGACCAATCACAACATTCCAGATCGTAAGATGAACTCTGGAAATCAGGATAAGTTTTATTCTTAGCTTTAACAACCGGGAATTTATAGATCCCTCTTGAACTTACCGTTGAAGCCGTTTCAGAACCCAGTAACATGCCTTGAGGAAAAGCTTTATAAGCTTCATCGTATAAATGCACCCTATAGTTTAAGCCCGGAATATCCAGCAAGGCACCAAAACCAGAAGCCATGGTGGCTTTTACCTGATCCATGCCTACCGTTACCGGACGTGTTGGATCTTCCCGGTGGAAAATTTCCTGTAACCATTTAGCCCTTTTCACACCCTCTGCGCCAAACTGATCCGGTACTTCATTGCCCGAACTCCACATGACAATGCAGGGATGGTTTTTGGTGGCTTTAACTAAATTCACAACATCTTTTTCCGCATCCTGCTGGAAGAAGCGGTGATAACCATTTTCTACTTTTGGCTTGGCCCATTCATCAAAAGTTTCGGCCAGGAACATAAAACCAAGTTCGTCACACAATTCCAGTTGCTCTAAAGATGGCATATTGTGCGAACTGCGAATGGCATCGCAACCCATATCCTTTAAAATCAGCAGTTGTCTGCGCAATGCAGCAACATTAATGGCCGTGCCCAGCGGACCTAAATCATGGTGCAGGCAAACGCCCTTAAACTTCCGAACCTTTCCATTTAAACTGAAGCCAGTTCCGGCAAGGTAGCTGATTGATCTGACACCAAAACGGGTCGTTACTTCATCTAAAAGTTTGTCCCCATCATATAAGCTAGAAACAGCGGTATACAGATAAGGTGTTTCAGGGCTCCATAAATTTGGATTCAATAGTTTAATATTTTGATCGGCTTCATTACCGAAGTACGTTTTGGCCGTATCTGTAGCAACCAACTTTCCCTGGCCATCTAAAATTCTGGTGATCAGTTTAGCCCCCGCAGCAGAAAGTTTGGTTTTGATGTTCACCTTGGTGAAATCTTTGTTTACCTCTGGCGTAGTGATGCTTACACCCCACTGTTCAATGTTTTCTTTATTTTTAGTAATCAACCGAACATTGCGGTACAAACCTGCACCAGGATACCACCTGGATGACTTTGGCTGATTACTCAGGTGAACCGCCAATACATTCTTTTGGCCGGCAAGTAGGTGATCGGTAATATCCATATAAAAGTAGTTATAACCGTAATTCCATTCGCCCACTTTAACACCATTTAAATACACTTTGGGTTCACTCATTGCCCCATCGAACTGCAAAATTACCTGCTTGTTTTTTGCGCTGGCTGGCAGGCTAAATGTATTTCGGTACCAGGCTTCACCAATATAAGGCAATGCACCGGTGCGACCGGTTTTCTCACTCGGCTTTGATTCTCCATTTTGCACAATGGCCACCATTTGCTTATCAATTTCCTTATCAAAAGGCCCTTCTATTGCCCAGTCATGCGGAACGGTGACATTTCTCCAGGCCCGGTCATTAAAATCTTTTGCAAATGAGGCTTCATTTTTACCTTTAAAAAACTTCCATCCGTCGGTAAGCAGTTGTTCAGTTCTATTTTGTGCAAATGAAGTAAACGTAACAGTGAATAGGAAAAAGATGATCAGTGCACTTTTTAAAGAATAAATTTTCATAAAGGATCAAAGTAATGGAGTAAGGTATCAAGCTAAAATGGAAGTAATCGCTTATTTAAAGTAAACGGAAGATATGGTTAAGTTAACGGGTTGAATTTTGTCGCTGTAACCAAAAGTAACTTCCAGTTTTTCGATTCGGTTTAAATCAAACCCGGCGTTTATTGGCGATTGATAATATAAGGGCAGGAAACCAGGATATGGTCGTGGCAATAACAATTGCTGGTCTGCTTTCAACTGGTTTAACGGAATCTCTATTTCCCGGAAATCGTGGTCAGCTGAAATTTCTTTTGAAAAGAAATGTGCATCAGTATCAATCAAACCCACTTTTACTTTTGTGTTTTTAAGGTTCGATTTCATCCGGATCACCAATGTGCTCATGCCGGATAAGTCAGTCATTCTTCCCGACAGGTAATCTGCAATAAAACTTTGAAAACCTATTATGGCTGCCTTTTCTGGTGCATTCATTGAAAGTTTTAATTCCAGGTTTAGCGGATTTTCAGAGGAAGTAAATTCCATTTTATTATTCTTCCAATCCGGATTATAAATGTTGATGTTATTCCGGTCTGATTCGGGATTGAGAACTTCCAGATGCGCATTTTTCGCCCCTACATAAGTCTGGTAGCTTTCCGTTTCCAGCTTATCCCATGCATCGGGAGTGCCTGGAACATTCCCTGGAAAAGTATGGTATTTTCCATTGGCCTGGTGAACCATAACCCGGTAATTTAATACTCCAGGCTTTAACATTTCGGCAGGAACTATTGCCGTGAAATGGTACGGATCTATTTTATTTAAGCCCATGCTTTTCCATTGGCCAGGCGCATTATTCAATTCCATATAAGCAGAATCTTTTTGATCAAGACCAAAAATTTCCATTTTAAGTGCCATATCTACATTTTCACTTGCAGTTTTTAAAGGTTGATGTTTCACAAAAACACCCTTTAAACTGGCCTTTGGCGCAACGAAATCGCCAAGGACAATATTTTCATAGGCATCTTTAGCTTTCCATTGTGACTTCAGCCCTTTCTTTATGAGCAAATAACTTCCGGGCGAAATATTGAATCGACCAGTCTTTGTTTGAGCAGCATACTGATTACCAGCATTTAGGCCTTTAATTTCAAATGCTGCGCCCAAATCATTCAGTTGAACTTCCATTACTGAATTTTTCCAATCAATTTGTGTGACCGTTTTTTGAGGCGAAGCTTTTGCAAAAGGATCATTGACTGGAATGGCATCAGGCATCACTTCTAAACGCCAGATTCCCTTTGCCACTTGATCAATAAAATAAGCGCCATTGCCCTGGTATTGAACTACAGGAGAACTGCCTACTCCTGCAATATGTTTGATTTTTTGGGTGTTAACCGGCTTCGAAACGGTTGAATTGGTATAATAAAAAGCTTCTTCAGTATTCATTTCGCTAAGTGCCTTTTTGTAATCAAGTTTAAAAGCACCAAAACAGGTTTCACTATCGGATTTAAATAACCTTGGAAGCTGATGGAATGCTTTGGAGGCAATTAATAAGCTAATGGCTTTTGAAGGCGTGTAAGCCAGGTTTAAATAATGGGTTTGGTACTCGGTATTCGCATAGGCTGTAGCCATTGGATCATAGGCAAATTGTGTGGCCCATTGGAAACCTGCAGCCCTGAAGCTTTTCGCCATGGCGGGATACATGATGGGGGTCATCACATCGCCTGCATCAAATTCATACACCACTTTTGCGCGGTTGGCAAAGGCAGGAATGGTATCAAATGGAATTTTATACGCAGCTACATTTGGCAGAAAATTGCCTTTTAAGGTATGGCCTGCTACTAAACCGGTTGGGTACCATTGAAAACTATGTCCCTGCACATCGGCTTTAACAATGGCTGCCGCGTACTTAGGCGATTCGCTGATGTTGTAAAAAATGGGTTTGCTCCACCCGGTACTTTTGATGGCACTCACCATTCTGTTGATGTATTCTGTTGTGCGTTCAGGTGCGCCACTATGCTGGGGTTCATTGTTCACTTCTGTTGCCAGAATATCCGCATCTTGCTGATACGTTAACCCCGTATATGGATTTTTATGCTTGAAGAACTGTTTCAGGTAGTTTTCCTGAGCCTTAAAAGCTGCTTCATTCGTTAACGCATCATGTTTACCGTATTTACTGGAGAAACTTCCGGTACGTTCATCTTTTTCCGGGTATCCATTGCCCCAAAAAGCAATGGGTGTGACTAATGTTTTGATTTTTCTCTTTTTCAGCTCTGCCAGTAAAAAATCGAACAGGCGTAAATGTTCATTGTTTAGTAGATTCCCCAATGAATCTGAAATTTCCGTATCCCATACATGTACCCTGAAGGCATCTAAACCTAAACGGGAGAAATGATAAACATCATCTTTAATAGCCTGTTCTGCAGTAATTCCCGTTTTCAAGATAGCCCGATTGCCATAGGCAAAGGGCACTGTGTAATTGGTACCGAAAAAGGCAGCTTCCTGATGATTTTTTTCCCAGCGGATCACCCCTTTCGCATCTACATAAATGCCTTGCTTATTTTGTGCCCGGACAAAGCCGGACATCAAAATAAAGGCCAGAATAAATAAATATTGTTTATTTAAAATCATGTAAGAAGTTTTTGATCAAATGTATTTTTTGTCACCACTCCTTCCCTTTGGATACCCGTCAAGAGGGAATGTTTACGACTTATACAGCTTGCAAATTAAGGCAAAAAGGCATCCATCGCAACGGTGGGTTTGCCCGAATCGTCAAATGCGCCTAACTTGTAGCCATTCCAGCTGTTGTAAGCTTGTGGTTCCCAGTAAAAAACACCTAAGCCTTTATTATTGGCAAGCGATTTATTTTTCGCCATAATATCTTTAATAAAGTCTCTGCAAGCAGAAGCATCCGTAACCGGCATCCCCACTTCACAAATCATCACTTCAGAACCATAACGTGTAACCATATCATTCATATTAGCTAAACATTGGGTGTTTTTTGCAGACCAATCTGCCGCAGTTGGGTAAAGCGACATGCCCACTACGTCCCACTTGGTACCATTGGCTTTTAATCCGTCAAAAATCCACCTGAATAAACTATTATCATATCCATTGGCTATATGTATCACCACTTTAGAAGCTGGATCTACAGCCTTCACGCCTTCATAACCTGCCTGAATTAATTCGGCAAAATTTTTCATGCTTACAGATGCCTTTCCATCATTCCACAACATACCATCGTTGGTTTCATTCCCTACCTGCACCCATTCCGGGATAATGTTCTCTGTTTTCAAAGCCGTTAAAACGGCAACAGTATGGCTGCGAACGGAAGCTTTTAAGGTCGTGAAATCCTGATTGGCCCAGGCTGCTGGTTTGTTCTGCTGCGCAGGATCTGCCCACGTATCGCTATAATGAAAATCGACCAGCACACGCATGTTCGCAGCCTTCGCCCGTTTTGCTTTGGCCAATACATCGGCGGTATTACAATATCCCGAAGCCGGATTAACCCAAACCCTTAAGCGGATGGTGTTAATACCTTTATCTTTTAGAATTTTAAACAAATCCTGTTGCACGCCGGCGCTGTTGAAAAACTTCCGCCCTACGGCTTCCATTTCGGTTACCCAGCTTACATCGGCACCTTTAGCGTAGGTACCTACCGCATCAGCTTCAGGGTAAAATTGCGTTTCACCTTTAATGGTTTTCTTGCAACCAGCACCTGTTAAAATTATGATCACCACTAAAGTAAACCATTTGATGCTTTTTATATAATTTGCGAACATATTCATTTTATTTAATGGTATAAGTATAATTTCCGTCGCCCGCACTTAAATCTAAAGTAACAGTAAACACGCCGGTTTTGGTAACCGGGATATTGATTCCACCCCACACTGGTGCACCTGCAAAGACCAAATTGCCAGAGGCATCAACTTTGTAGCTAATGTCATAACCACCATTACAGGTAAATACAAATGATTTTCCGGCGGTTAGTGCTACGTTTGCGGCTTCCAGTTTTCCGGTTGTGGCATTGTAATTCAATGGTGTAGCAGAGGTACTCCAGCCATTATCATCTCCAGAGATGAAAAATTTAACCGGTGTATAAGTGATGGTTAAAGCTGCTACATCAGCATTAACTTTCATATATGCTGGTGAAGGTGAAAGGTATAAATTACCACTATTCAAGCTCATGGTTGTTGCCGTTCCGCCCCAGCCATATACTTTACTCGCATCCAGGGTTGATACCAGTTGAAAAGCATCACCACCATAACCATCTGCGTTGGGCAGGTTCAGGTAACCTTCGTATTTACTGTTAAACTTGGAAGATGCCAGTAAAAAACCATTGGTTCTAGTGGCTGGTGTTTTCCATGAATTGCCTCCTTTAACCAGCAATGCCGGATATTCTACAATGGCTTTGTAAGGGTTTACCGTCATGGTTAGGGTGGAGTATACTGGCTTAATGGCAGAGGCCACTCCCGTATTTTGGTTTACTTCTGCTTTTAACCTTACAGCGATTGTGCTGGAAGTACCTGTTGGCAATGTGAGTTGCACACCGCTTAATGCATTAAAATCAGCACCGGTATATGTTTTCTGTAAGGTGCCTGCAGGAATTTTCACCACCACTGCATTTGCCCAGGCATTGGTGCCACTGGTATCTGCAGGCAGATCAAATTCCAAAGAATAAGCCGTTACTACATTTGCTCCAAAATTTGCTGCATTAAAACTAAAGGTTACCACATTGGCTGCATCATTGGCAGGACTTAATACTACCGCAGCAGATGAAGTTTTAAATGCTAAAGCTGAAGTTGATGGATTGACGACCACGTTATTACTTTCATCCTTTTTGCAACCCGGCATAAAAATGCTAAATAGCAGAAGGGTAAATAAGGAGTTGAATATTTTTTTCATTTTGCTGAAACGTTAATTAATAACCAGGATTTTGACGAAGGTTTGGATTGGCAGATAAATCTGTCGGAGGCAGTGGATACAATGAAAATCTGGCATTTACCGCCGTTCCGTTTCGGGTACCACCTTTCCATGCCCATAAATAGTTAGCCGAGGTAAACTTGCCAAAGCGAATCAAATCGGTTCTCCTGAAGGCTTCGTACCACAGTTCTCTGCCACGTTCATCCAGAATAAAATCAGTAGTTAAAGCGCCAGAACTAATATTTCCTGCGGTACTTCCATTGTAAGCTCTTGTGCGCAATTGGTTCACATAACCCAATGCAGTACTTAAACTTCCGCCAGTGCCACCTCTCAAAACAGATTCTGCATAAGTGAGATATATTTCGCCTAAACGGAAAAGCGGGAAATCAATATCAGAGAAATCTTTCGCTACATCCTGATGAGGTGCTGGTCCGCCTGAACGGGTTTTGTTTCGGTATTTGGTACTCGAATAGCCATCAGTAGAGGTATACAGATCATTCACTTCCAGATTTTGTCCGCTCATGTAAAACTGTGCCCTGCTATCTGTCGCCCCTGTTTTATCGGCAAAAAGATTCACAAACTGCTGCGTAATGCGCAGTCCACCCCAGGTTCCGCTAGAACCTGAAACCTCTGCAGGTACACCAGCCGGACCATGCATCAGGTAAGTGGTACCGCCATAATTCTGTGTACTGGTACCATCGTAGTTAATGGTTAAAATAAATTCATCTTTATTCAAATGATTATCAGCAATGGTTAATTCACGGTAATTGTTATGTAAGGCATAACCTGCACCCGTAATTTTATTACAATAGGTAATGGCATCAGTATATCTCGGCGTGCCAGTGTATACTTCAGCATTTAAATAAATCCGGCTCAATAATGCCCAGTCAGCCGCCTGATCTGCACGGCCATATTCGTTGGTTTTGGCCGGAGCCAGTTCGGTTTCTATGGCTTTAAGTTCTGACTCTACATAATTAAACACTTCTTTACGCTGCATCTGTAATGGCAAATCTTTCCCGCCAATCTGCGTTTGTTCCGTTACCATTGGTACGTTTCCATAAAGATCCATTAAAACCGAATACTGAAATGCCCTGATGAAACGTGCTTCTGCCCTGAACCTGCGCACCGCTACAGCATCTGCTCCTGTAATTCCATGTTTGCTTAAATTATCATCTGATGATTGGTTAATGAAATCATTACACAAGGTAATCTGAAAGTAGGAACGGTAATACAATCCGTTGATGATTGCATTGGTTGATGACCAGCTCATTTCATGTAAACCCTGAATCCCGGCATCACTTTGCCATGACCAAACAGCCTCATCTGTGGTGAGCTCCTGCAAGTTCCAGTATAAACGAAGGAAATCAGAGTTACCCTCATCCTTAATAATTTCAGTAGGGATATCGGGCTGGCCAACAGAGGCATTTCCGGTAAGTGCAAAGGCACCATAAACCTTGGCCAATGACTGTTTATAACCGCTTACGCTGGTGTATACATTATCGGCAATTAAATCATTGGTTGGTGTAAGATCCAGTTTGGTGCAGGAAACCATCAAGAATGAAGTGATGCAAACCAGCAGGAACATTTTTAAAACACGTAGTTTCATATATTTTGGATTAAAACGGTTCATCATATTTCAATATAAATCGTTAGTAATTGAGGTTTAGGCCTATAGAATACACACGAGGCCGTGGATAGATGTTGTTATCTATTCCTGAAGCTACCTCAGGATCAAGGCCTTTATATTTGGTGATTACAAATACATTCTGCACGCTGGCGGTTAGCTGCAAATTGGCTTTGCTTTTAAATAACTTTTCAAAGGCATGACCCAGGTTAATATTATCCATCCGCAGGAATGATGCATTCTGAACATAATAATCACTTAACAATTGCTGTGTCTTGAAATTGGTAGTGAGGTAGTTTGGTGATGCATTCAGGATAACTGATGTACCCGTAATTTGTGCCAGGTTACCGCTTTGGCTGTAATTATTATTGTATACGTAACCACCTAAATTCGCTCTCAGGGTAAAGGAGAGGTTCCATTTTTTATAGCTTAAATTATTACTGAAACCGAGGAACAATTTCGGGTCTGCCTGTTTACCTTTCTTTAAATCGCTGGCGGTAATGGCACCATCGCCATTTTGATCAACATAGACACCCTCAATCGGATTTCCAGCCTGGTCATACACCTGTTCAAAAAGGTTAAAGGTATTTTTCGGTCCGCCAACGGCATTTATAAATACGAATTGTCCGCCTACACCACCTGCTATTGAACCGCTTGGAAAGCCTGCATAGTTAGGATCGTTCGGAACTACGGTTAAATTGGTAATGGTATTTTTATTGTATGTGGCATTTACGCTGAAATCCCAGTTGAAATCTTTTTCTTTTACCGGATTAAAGTTCAGCGTCATCTCCACCCCTTCATTCTTCATATCGCCTACATTTACAATTGCCGTAGCGGCGAAATTGGTTCCTGCAGGTTGCGGAATCCGGTTTAACAGATCACTGGTTTTCTTCTGATAGACATCCAGGCTACCACTAATGCGGTTATCAAATAAACCAAAATCAAGCCCGACATTGGCAGTTGCAGTTTCTTCCCATTTAATATTGGAAATGTAAGCACTTGGCCGGTACATCTGGTAAAAGGTATCGCCGAACTGATATTGTGCATTCAGTGAACTTAAACCATAAGTGGAAAGGTAGCCATAGTTATCAATTCCATCCTGCTGACCAGTAATACCATAACTGGCGCGAACTTTCAGGTTGGATATGGCTTTAACATCTTTTAAGAACGCTTCATTTTTAGCGGTCCAGGCTAAGGCAACAGATGGGAAAGTACCATACTTATAGGCCGGGCCAAAACGGGATGATCCATCACGGCGAACTGTTGCTGTTAACAAAAAGCGTTCATCATAATTGTAGTTAAACCTGCCAAAATAAGAGATGAGGCGATATTGAGGTTTATTAAATGGAAAGGCCGGATCTGAATTGGCTACTTTATTTCCCCGGGCATCAAAAACCGGATAGAAATATTGCGTAGTTAAATAATCATTATAAGAATAACCAGCTGTAGCATCAACCCTGCTCTTGATTGATTTAAAATCTTTCACATAGTTCAGGTAAAAATCAACAACGGTATTTTGCCTGTTGGTTTTATATTGATTGCTTACCCCATTGCTTAAAATAGATTCGGCTGCATTCGGGTCAACATAAACAGTTCCTTTTCCCGTAGCCACATCATAAGCAGCATTGAAATTAGCATGTAATTCCGGAAGAAATGGAAACTGGTAATCCAGTTGTAAATTACCAATACTTCTCATGGGTTTAGCCCGATCTGCTCTCTGCTCCAGCAAACCAACCGGATTGCGGCCCACCAGATTAACTAAACCCGTAGGACTGGTTGGATCTAACCATTCCCAATAGCCATTGTATGCTGAGCGGTTGGTATAAGTGGCCTGCGTAGGATCAAAACTTACCGCACCACCAATAGCAGCGGTGTTGGCAAAGCGTGTTTTTTGCATGCTGCCCTTTAAGTTTAAATCTACCTTTAAGTGATTATCAAAAAAGCGTGGATTGAGTACCAGTGCCGCAGAAGTTTTTTCCAGCTGATCGGTTCTTAATAAACCTGTTTGATTCTGGTACCCTACAGAGATGCGATAAGGCAATTTCTTGATTCCGCCACTTATGCTTAAGTTGTTATCAGTAGAGAAACCATCCTGGTAAATCAGGTCCTGCCAATTGGTATTAAAACTACCCAATTGTGCTTTTTGTGCAGCAGTTCCTTTTGAATTTACAATGGAACGGATTTCATCAGCACTCAATACCTCCAATTGTTTTACAATTTTAGAAATGGAATTAACCGAGTTGAAACTCACTTTCAACTCATTGCTTAATCCTTTTTTGGTGGTGATGATGATGACCCCGTTAGATGCCCTGGCACCATAAATAGCCGCTGCCGATGCGTCTTTTAATACCGTAAAGCTTTCAATATCATTTGGATTGATGAAACTTAAAGGATTGGAAGCACCAGAAACGCCACCATTTTCTAAGGGAACACCATCAATCACGAATAAAGGATCATTACTGGCATTTAAAGATGAACCTCCACGAATCCGGATGGTACTTCCTGCACCCGGCTGACCGCTATTGGAAGTAATGGCCACCCCTGAAACCTTGCCAGAAAGCATTTGCTCCGGCGTGGTAATGCTTCCCTTCTGAAAGTCCTTCACGCCAACTACAGCAACCGAACCCGTTAAATCTTGTTTTCTGGTAGTACCATAGCCCACTACAACCACATCATTTAAAGTGGAAGCATCTTCAATAAGGGTAATGGTTAAACTGGTTGATTTAGAAACCGGAACTTCCTGCACTTTGTAACCTACAGCGGTAAATACTAAAATTCCATTCGATGGAATTTTAAGGGTGAAATTTCCGTTTCCATCAGTTGAAGTTGCGGTAGCCGTTCCTTTTAATCGAACGCTTACCCCAGGCATCCCCAAATTATCTGGAGCAGTTTTCACCACGCCGGTAATGGTAGCCTGTTGAGCGAAAAGATATCCATGGGTAAAAATCAATAGTAATAGCATAAACATTCGCTTGTTACTCTTGAAGAAAATTGTAATCATCTGCATAGAAATATCGGTTAGAATTATGGCCACAAATAAAGCCTTTATCCCTGTTTTTGATTTGTGCTATCGTCCATTTTTTTTGTGCTAATCGTCATAATATCGCCCTATTTACCTATAAACCATGTAAAGTATACGTAAGCTGCTGAAAAATAAATTACATTTGATTTCAAAAAAATTGCGTCTGGCGAAGCACAAGAATGATCCGTATTGTTAAACTTATTTTCTCTTTTCTCTGCGTTACGCTTGCCCTAAACAGCTACGGACAAAATTTAAAGTTTAAGCACATTAATGTAGAAAATGGTTTATCAAACAGCACCATCGAGTGCATTTTTCAAGATAGCCGTGGCTTTATCTGGTTCGGTACAAGAGATGGCCTGAACCGTTATGATGGCAATGAGATTACCGTCTTTAAAAGCACGGGGAAAGCCGGAAGTCTCAGCGATAACTTCATCAGGTGTATTTTAGAAGATCAGGACAAAAATCTCTGGATCGGAACTTCAAACGGTCTGAATAAATTTAATCCGGAGCAAAACAAGTTCACCCATTACCCAGGTTCCGGGCAGAATAGCAATATCATTACTGCAATTGTGCAAAATAAACAAGGCATCTGGGTGGGTACTTATGGTGGTGGTCTTTTTAAGGTTAACCAGCAGCAGCAAAACCTCAAGCAATATGCCTTCGGAAATACGCAGCATATAGGTACGAGAAAAGATTTTATCAATGATATTTATACCGATCCAGGTAGTCAACTCTGGATTGCCAGCGACGCTGGTGTTGAACTTTTAAATACAACAAATGGTATTGCTCAACCTAAGTTAAACAATTATAAAATCAGGACGATTAAAAAAGCCAAAGACAATTCTTTCTGGCTGGCAACTGAAGAAAATGGCCTGATTCATTTTAACACAGCGAATAATACCTATAAAACCTACCTGCATGAAGAGAAAAACCGCAACAGCATGGGCAGTAATTTGGTCAGGGCCATTGCATTCGATCATCAAAACGGAGTATGGATAGGCGGCATTAATGGTGGCTTAAATCATTTCAATCCTTTAACAGAAAATTTCACCCATGATCAGAATCAGGCAGGTAATGCTTTCAGCCTTTCTCAAAGAACCGTTTCGGCTCTTTTTGTAGATAAACAAGGTAATCTTTGGGTGGGTACACATCGTGGAGGTGTAAATCTTTATAGCCCACAGGCGGAAAAATTTAACTTGTTCAGGCAGGAACCCGATAAAAACAGCTTAAGCTATAATGATGTCAGGGCTTTTTATGAAGCAGATAACGGAGAGATCTATATTGGTACGGATGGCGGCGGACTGGATATTTACAATAAAAAAAGTAAGGTTTTTAAGCATTTTAAATTTAGCCCTTTCGATGCTAAAACAATAGGTGCCGATGCCATCTTAGACATTACCAAAACCAAAGGCGGATTACTGATTGGTACCTGGGCAGGAGGATTAAACCGGATGAATGCAGATGGAACCTTTACCCGGTACCAGCACGAGGACAGCGACCCTAATTCCATTTCTTCAGATTATGTTCAAAGATCTTTTGAAGATAGTGAACACCACATTTGGATCGGTACCTATTATGGTGGATTGAACCTGTTTGATCCCGCAACAAATAGATTTAAAAGGCTTACAGATGGTACAAATGGCACACATTTAACCGGCAATAACATCGTTTCCATTAACGAAGATCAGGACAAAAACCTCTGGATTGGTACAGATGATGGTGGTTTAAACCGGTACAACCTCAAGACCAAAGTATTTAGTCACTATTTTACTGAAGGTGGCAAAAAGCCTGATTTACGTGTTATCTTTGTTGATGCTAAAGGTAATTTATGGATCGGCCAGGCCGGACTTTACCGCTTTAATGCCAGCAAAAATAAATTTGTACCGGCTACTCAAAAAGCTGGACTTAGCACCGCTTTCATTAAGGGGATTACAGAAGATGAACAGGGAAATTTATGGATTTCTACCGCAAATGGCCTGACTAAATATCATCCGCAGAAACAGACTTATAAGCAATACAACATGGCAGATGGCCTGCAGGGACAGGAGTTTGAATCCAATGCTTATCTTAAAACTAAAAGCGGTGAAATGTTTTTTGGCGGCATCAATGGGTTTAATTCCTTTTTCCCGAAGGATATTAAAACCAATGCCTTTGTGCCTCCGGTATACCTCACCGAGCTGAAAATATTTAATAAGGTGATCTCCCCGCAAAGCGATGAAAACATCCTGAAAAGTGATATCAGCTATACTAGAAAGCTCAAGCTGGACTACGATCAGGCAACAATTACCTTTCAGTTTGCAGCACTGAATTACGTATCAAGTGAAAATAACCATTACGCCTACCAGTTGGAAGGTGAAGACAAGGAATGGATTAATATTGGCAATAGCCGACAGGCGGTATATACCAATCTTGATCCGGGCACCTATATTTTTAAAGTTCGGGCATCCAATAATGATGGCATTTGGAACAACGTTGGTGTAGCCATTGAGGTATACATTGCTCCACCCTTCTGGGCCACCTGGTGGTTCAGGTTACTGGTTATTGGTACAGCTGTTTACTTCACCTATCTGGCCTTAAGCTTCAGGCGCAGACTGGAACTGAGGAAAATAGAGGAAGAAAAGCGGGAAGAAATCCACCAGACCCAACTTCAGTTTTTCACTAATATTTCTCACGAATTCCGAACACCACTTTCTCTGATCCTGGGTCCGATTGAGCGTTTGCTGAGTGAAGATAAACAGGAATCTTTTCAAAGCTATTACAACACCATCCACCGCAACGCCAACCGCCTGCTGAGGTTAATTAATGAACTGATGGATTTTAGAAAAACGGCTGCCGGTGCGCTAAAACTAAACGTTACAGCCGGAAACCTTAACCTTTTTATTGATGAAATTGCAGAAGAGTTTAAGGAAATGGCCGCTGATAAAAACATAATATTTACGGTTGAGAAAGATCCTTTACCAACGGAAATATGGTTCGACCGACAGATTATCGAAAAAATTATCCTTAACCTGGTTAATAATTCATTGAAGTATACGAAAGCTAATGGTACATTAAAAATTCAGATCCTTCATTCTATAGAGGGTGTTATGCCATTATTTGCCAACCAACTGAACATTGAAAGTGATTATAAGGGAACGGAATATGTTTATTTCAGGGTCATTGATAACGGAATTGGTATTTCGAAGGCTTCTATCCAGCACTTGTTTGAACGCTATTACCGGATAACAGAATCACATCTGGGTTCGGGTGTCGGTCTGGCCTTTGTTAAAAGTTTGACCCTACTTCACAAGGGTTTGATCAAAGTATCAAGTGAGAGAAATGAAGGAACGGAAATCATGATCGGGATTCCGGTGCTTAAAGGCGATTACCAAATGGATGAGTTGTTTACCCAAAGTGATACAGCTGGCGGAACACGACTCGAAAGCATCATGTACCAGGTGGAAGCTGATCACAAAACAACCATTCCTGTTGTGGAAAACAATCAAAATGAAAAACAAAGGATATTAATTGTAGATGATAATGATGAATTGCGCAATTTTTTAATGCATGCGTTAGCCAATCAATATCACATTCTGGAGGCTATAGATGGCATTAAAGGTATGGAAGTAGCCCGGCAAAACCTTCCCGACCTCATCATTAGCGATGTAATGATGCCGGGTATGAGCGGAACGGAATTTTGCAGCCTCATTAAGGAAGATATAGAAACCAGCCACATTCCATTTTTAATGCTCACGGCAAAAAATAGTGTAGAAGCTGAAATTGAGGGTGCCGCATCTGGTGCAGATCTTTATTTTACTAAGCCGATAAATACAAATCTGTTGCACATCACCATCCGCAATATTTTTGAACAACGACAAAAATTAAAAGAGCATTATTTAAAAAACAGGGAAATTCAACCCAGAGAACTGGTCAGTTCTGAAAAGGATAAACTTTTCATGAATAAATTGCTGGCTATTATTGATGCCCAAATGATTAACCCTGAACTGGATATTGATTTCTTATGTAAGGAAATTGGCATGAGCAGAACGAAACTTTACCAGAAACTAAAATCAATTACAGGGCAATCGATTGGTGAGTTTGTGCGTTCAGCCAGACTTCGTAAAGCGATAGAAATTATGAAAAATGAAGATGTGTTGATGACTGAGGTGATGTACAGAATCGGGATCCAAACGCAATCTTATTTTACCAAAGCCTTTAAAAAGGAATTTGGTGTTACGCCTACAGCTTATATTCAGGGGTTGGGCAAAAATTCTTAATATTTAGCCACTTAGCAATTCTATAAAACATCCGTAATGGCCTGATTCAGTTTCAGGTGCAATCGTATCATTTTTGTTTTGATCAAAACCAGGCGTTTTTATTGTTGTTCTACAGGTAATAACTTTTAAGCCAGCTCCTGCACTCCTGTCATCTCAAAAACAGCTACATGAAACAAAACACATCACCACTTAGCCCTGAAGAAAAAAAGCTTTTCGGCGACCTTATGCCAGAAGAGCTTAATGAAGTATTGCGTTCGGGCCTTCAGCGTCGACATTTTTTAAAATTAATGGGCCTTGCCTCCGCCGGTTTGCTGGTCAGCCATATGGTTGGTGCCGAGCAGCTTTTTGCCCGCTCGGTTGAGTTTGATGAGATTCCGGATCTTATTCCTGCTGCGATAGAAAATGGCATCAATGTGAGCTTCAAAGTGAATTCAAATAACAAAAAAGTACTTATTGATTCCCGAATGACCTTATTGGATACGTTACGTGAACGGATCGGTCTCACAGGTTCAAAAAAAGGTTGTGACCATGGCCAGTGCGGTGCCTGCACGGTGATTGTTGATGGCAACCGGGTACTCTCCTGCCTGACACTTGCGGCAAGTTGCGATGGAAAATCAATTATTACCATTGAAGGGCTGGCAAAAGATAATGAACTGAACCCCATGCAACAGGCATTTTTAAAACATGATGGCTTTCAATGTGGTTTTTGTACACCAGGACAAATCTGTTCTGCAGTGGCATTGATGAAAGAAGCGAAGGAAGGACAGGCCAGTTTTGTTACATCAAACATCAGGGAACAGGCCGGTGCAGTAATGCTTTCAGATGAGGAGATTGCCGAGCGCATGTCGGGCAATATTTGCCGTTGTGGCGCCTATCCCAATATTGTTGCCGCCATTAAAGAGGCCCAAACCGGGAAAAATATCGAACAGAACTGGCTTTTTGCAGGCTAACTAACATTAACCCATCAGATTATGATACCATTTAAGTTTTCAATAGCAAAAAATCCATCAGAAGCTTTGGGTTTAATTCATCCGCATGCAGCGTTTTTAGCTGGCGGCACCAATATCCTTGATCTCATGAAGGAACATGTGGCCCAGCCCACTGAAATCATTGATTTGGGTCGCTTACCTTTAAATACCATTAAGCCAACCGCCACGGGTATAAGTCTTGGTGCGCTGGCTAAAAATACGGAAACGGCCAATCATCAGCTGATCAGGAAAGATTATCCCATGTTGAGTAAAGCTATTTTAGCGGGTGCATCTGCACAAATCAGAAATATGGCCAGCAATGGTGGTAATTTGTTGCAACGTACCCGATGCAGTTATTTTTATGACATCAACATGCCTTGTAATAAAAGGGTTCCGGGAAGTGGATGTGCGGCCATGAAAGGCTTTAACAGGATGCATGCCATTTTTGGATGGTCAGATCAATGTGTGGCAGTTTATCCTTCAGATATGGCTATCGCGCTATCGGCTTTAAACGCCAACGTTAAAGTGATGCAGCAAAATGGCAGTGAAAGAAGCATTCCATTTACTGATTTTCACCACCTTCCTAAAGATCATCCTGAAAAAGACAACAGTTTAAAACACGGAGAACTAATTACCTCCATTGAGCTTCCTAAAAATAATTTCGCTGGCCATTCTGCCTATATCAAAGTTCGTGACCGCAATTCATATGCCTTTGCGCTGGTTTCAGTAGCTGCAGGTTTTGAGCTTGAGGGTAATAGCATTAAAACAGCACATATTGCCATGGGTGGCGTAGCGCATAAACCCTGGAGGGCATTAAAAGCGGAAGCCTTTTTAAAGGATAAAGCGGCTACGCTGGCTAATTTTACCAAAGCTGCAAACTTGGAAATGAGTGCGGCCAAACCACTTGCTCATAATAAATTTAAAATAGAAATGGGTAAACAGACTTTAATCCATGCGTTTGAAGTGGCTTTAAAAGGTTAAGAGATCGGGAACATTATGGAAAATACGAACAAAATCATTGGCAAAGGCATAGACCGGATCGATGGCATCATGAAGATTACAGGTAAAGCCACTTATGCAACGGATTACCCCGCTAAAAATATGGCTTATGCCGTGCTTTTCAAAAGTACCATCGCCTCCGGAAAAATTGTAGAGATGGATACTGCCGATGCTGAAAAATCTCCGGGCGTAATTCAGGTGATTACTCATAAAAATGCGCCAAAATTAAATGTTAAAGGTGGATTAAGGGGTGGCGCCTTATTACAAGGGCCCGAAATTACTTTCCATGGCCAGCATATTGGGATGGTGGTTGCCGAAACATTTGAACAAGCCACTGCTGCCTCACACCTCATTCAGGTTAAATATCAGCAGGATAAAACAGAGAAAATTGATTTTGATGAACTGGCCAAAAAACCGGAGATGCCCAAGGGAAAAGAACTGGCCGACCTGGTGAGGGGGGCAGGAAAATCAGCCCTGGCACAGGCTGAAATTAAAATTGAAGAGGCATACGAAACACCTATTGAACACCACCATCCCATGGAACCGCATGCTACGTTGGCCGTTTGGGAAGGTGAAAACCTGATTCTTTATAATGGTTCGCAGATAATTAATGGCGCACAAACGGCCGCCGCAGCTACGTTAAACTTAAGGCCTGAACAGGTAAGGATTGTTTCACCCTATATTGGAGGTGGTTTTGGTTCAAAGGGCGGACAATGGGCCAATTTGGTGCTTACAGCTGTTGCTGCGCAAATGGTTAAGCGCCCGGTAAAACTTGCACTCACCCGCCAGCAAATGTTTAATTCTGTGGGTTTGCGACAAAGGAATATACAGAAGATAAGTTTGGGTGCCACAAAAGATGGGATGCTGACCACTTTAGCACATGAAACCATTTCACATACGGCTGTAGATTCAGAATATATCGAACCCTGCGGTGATTGTTCCAAAATCATGTATGAGGTACCCAATTCCTTGATTTCTTACCGGGTAGTATCCATGAATCTGATTCTGCCAACCTACACCCGTGGCCCAGGAAAATCTACTGGTAGCTTTGCGCTGGAATGTGCGATGGATGAACTGGCACATCAATTAAAGATGGATCCTATTGCCTTGCGGATTAAAAACGAACCTAAAAAAGATCCTTCAAATGGCAAACCATGGAGTTCCAGAACTACCGTAAAATGCTTGGAAGAGGGTGCTAAGGCTTTTGGCTGGGAAAAACGTAAAGCCATTCCGGGCACTCATTTCTCCGGAGAAAATTTAATTGGTTACGGTGTAGCCTGCGGTACCTATCCGGCCCGCCAGCGAGACAGTTCGGCAAATATTAAACTTACCTTAAAGGCTGGCCAGGCGTATGCCATAATAGAGATTGCAGCATCTGATCTTGGAACAGGCACCAATACCATTCTGGCACAAACCGCTGCCGATGGATTGGGCATTCCCCTATCCCGGATTACCATGAAAATTGGCGATTCAGACCTTCCACCTGCTGCCGGATCAGTAGGTTCGGTTGGTGCCTCCAGTTTTGCCAATGCAGTAAATGATGCCTGTACCAAAATTACGGATGAGCTGCTGGCTAAATCAAATAAACAATTTTTCGTTAGGCCAACGGCAAATGATTTAATGATCTCAGAAAAGATTGCTGCCTTTGAAACCCAATCTAGTTCTAAAGCCCCTGCAGAAGCCGAACAATATTCAGCACATAGTTTTAATGCGAATTTTGCTGAAGTAAGCATCAACAAATTAACCGGAATGGTAAAAGTAACCCGTTTTCTTGCCGTAACGGGTGCAGGAAAAATTCTGAATCCGAAAACAGCCCGGTCGCAAATTATAGGTGGAAACATCTGGGGCATTGGAATGGCACTCACCGAAGAATCAGTTATTGACCCACGGTACGGAAATTTCGCCACCCGCTCTTTTGCAGATTATCATGTGCCCGCTAACCTAGATGTTGGACAGTTAGATGCCATGTTTATCAATGAAGTTGACATGATCCCAAATAAAATGGGTGTAAAAGGTATTGGTGAAGTGGGGATTGTGGGCGTTGCAGCAGCAATAGCCAATGCCGTTTTTAATGCAACGGGTAAAAGAATCAGGTCTTTACCCATTACACCTGATAAATTGCTGCCTTCCTAAATGAATCGTTTGATTAAGGCAACCTTTTGTAAGGAAGTAGCAAGAGTTTATAATCCAGTCACCGGATAAATATTTATCCGGTGAAAACCAATGTTTATACTATTCTCCCCAACTTACCTGGATGTTGTGCTTTTCTGCATAAGCTTTACCTTTAGCCATTAAAGCATCGTGCTTTTGCATAAAAGTTGGCCCGTATTTGGTATCGATATTTTTAATGATCTCCTCTTTGGCACTTTGATCACCTTTTGTATCGCAAAGTTTCGCGTAAGCCAGATATTCGTTTTTATACACCGGAATCACATATTCATATAAATCAACAGCTAATTTTTGAATTTCTTTCTGGTCATCTCCGGAGGCGGATACCTTTTTAATTTTTTCTAAGGATTGTTCCAGAAATTGAGTATTCAATTTTATACTGTTTACGGCCTCATCACCTTTTTTCTTACTTGATGGAATATTTGGAAATTCCTTTGCTTCAGCATCAAGACGTTGAGCCAACACCGGACTGGCAAAGTCTTTAATCGTATTGGTATTCAGAATCGTAATCTCGAAAAATTTTGTAGGTGATTCCGAGCAGGAAGATAAAAACAGGAGCCCCAGGGCTAAAAAGGATAATAATCGTTTCGGGAAAAATACGTGTAGGTTCTTCATCTTTTTAAAATATTATTGCTTTAAATTTGAGTTGGAGCATAAGCAAAGATGATGCCGTGTTCATGCTCAGAACCTTGTCTACATTACAAAGAAGCAGGTTTTAATGGTATGAATTAATTTAATGAACAATATCCATCTCATTTTCAGGGTCTAATACTGCTTTTGTTTTCCGGCACGATAATATAAATCTGCCATCACTTTCTGAAAACTGGAAATCAGTTCAGCACGCTTCACCTGCATATCCATTAATTTAGTTTCCCGGGTATTAATGAGGAATAAATTACTTTCTCCGAGTTCAAATTTTTGTACTTCGGCTTTGACCAATGTACGCTGGTTCTCCACATTTTTGGATAGCAAATTTACCTGAGCCTGTACAGCTTTAAGTTCTGTAAATGCAGTGATTACGCCCGTTTGAATTTCACGGGTGGTTTGCTGAAGACCATAGGCCATTTCAGCTTGCTGAATCTTAACTTCACGAAGTTTACCACGTTCTTCCCGAAGAAATAAGGGAAAAGAAAAATCTATGCCCACCTTATAATTGGCTAACCTAAAATCATAATCATTGGGTACATCAGAAAAATCTTTTCGTCCGGCGAGGAATGCACCTTTTATATTAAGCTTAGGCTTTAACATCTCCAGCCGATATTTTTGTTCGATATCAAGTTTAGCCGTTTGACTCTTAATTTTTAACACTTCCGGATGTGTTTCAGTTGCCTGCTGAAGCAAAGTATCTACACGTAATTTTTCCAGGGCCATTTCTGCTTCTGCTATATCTTCAGGAACTGCTTCAGCAGGAAGTTCCTGAGGTTGTGCATTCGAACTCCATAAGTGATTGGATAATAAAAGCCTGGAGTTGATTAGTTTTACGGTAGCTTCCTGAAACTGAATTTTTCTATCCTGAAGCGTAATAGCGGCTTCTACTGAATCAATTGGTGGCTTGTCTCCTATCATTACCTGTGCCCGAATGGCCTGAAAGCGTTTTTGTGCCAGTTCTACCCCTTCATGAGTAAATCTACTTTGTTGAAAAGCATAGTACCAATTCCAGTAATCCTTCTGCACATCAAACCAGACCCCATTAATCTGTGCCACTTTTTCGGCATCAGCATAACCCACCATAATTTTAGCCTGGCGGAGGGTATTTCGGCGGGCATCAATGAACAAACCCTGCCCCAATGGAATGGTTAGGCCAACTCCTGAAAGGCCGGTGCTACTGGTTCGGGTTTCGGGATTATTGTACACGCCAACGTTTCGGTCATAACCCACATTCAAATCTGCACCAGCAAGCCACAGTGGTACTTTTAATTCACTATCCCAATGGTTATAATAATCTGTACCACCAAAAGTTTTCCTTCCGAATGAGGCCATCAAAGCCGGATCAAATTTACCGAGTGATTGAAACACCCTTGCCTGGGCTTCCCTACTCAGTAATGCAGCCTGCTTCACTATCGGATGGTTGAATAAAACCAATGCCTGCAAATCCTTTAAGAGGAAAGTTTTTTGATGGGTGAGATCAAACTTTTCCTGTGCAAAAGCTGAACTGAACACAGTCCATAACAGGAAAATTGGTAGGCACATTTTGTTAATGGTTCTTTGTTTAACCCACATAGATTTAAGTAATGGCTGAAATAAAACCACAATTATTTGTTATTGATATTTTCTGGTGTAGGTGCCTTATCCAAGCTTGGGGGAAAGCCATTTAGCTGTCGCCAGATTTCATACCAAACCGGAACTGTTCTTAAAATTACCCTTCCGTATACCCCTGAACCCTGACGGAGCTGGATTGGCCAGGGTTCGTCGTTTTTGGGGGTTTGATTAGGCTGCCTCACCAACACGCGGTATTTACCATCTGTACTTACCCGATCAATTACAGAAACCTTCCCGGCAAAAGTACCGATGGCAACTGATGGCCAGCCGGAAAATTGTACCGACGGCCAACCTTCGAACTGCAGGCGCACATTACTGCTATCCAGAATAAGCGGAACGTCCATGGCATCAACATATATTTCTGCAGCCACTAAAGGTGAGCGCGGCTGAAGGGTTGCAACCGATTCTCCTTCTTTGATATTCTCTCCGATTCCGGCTTTGAGGGTTTTCACAATGTAACCATCCTGAGGTGCCCTAACTACGTACAATCCACGCCTGATGTTTATGTTTGACATCTCGTTTCTCAACTTCGCGATCTCTTCCCTTACGGAAGCTTTCCCGGAAAGGGCGGAACTTTTATCTGATTGTGCTGATGCCAGCGACTGGCTGTATTTTGCACGGATGTTATCCAACTCGATATAGGCATTGGCTAAACTCTGCTTCGAACTGTTAAGCTTATTTTCCTGACTGACTTCTTTAGCTTTGTCTTCCTGAAGTTTCAACCGACGTGTTTCAATATCGGTGAGTGAAAAGAGTCCGTTTTTATACCCAACCTCATAACGTTCTAACCTGGCTTTACTGGTTTGGTAATAGTTTTTCACCGCAACCAGCTCTGCACTGTCTATTCTTACTGTGTTACGCGCCTGCACCACATTATTTTCAGCGGCAGATAACTGAATCCTCAAACCATTAGTTAGGGCATTAATCTGTGCGTCTGTTGCTGAGATTTTTTGTTCAGCAGCCATTTCACTTCCTTTTTTGGCGGACAGTTGTTCATTCAACCTGTCTGGAAGATCCGGATTAAAATAGGATTGGTTTGTTTCTGAAAGAATTAAAATGGTGTCTCCCTCTTTCACCTCTTGTCCTTCCCGAACGGCCCAGTGTTCAATTCTGCCACCAATTTGATTTTGAATGGTTTGTGGTCTATCCTCCGGTCTGAGTGCCGTGACGATTCCACGTCCGGATATGGTTTGTCTCCAGGGCAAAAGCAAGATGATAATGAAGAGGATCAATACACCGATCATCACCCTGCCCAATAACCTGGGGCCATTGGAGGAAATGAGTTTTGCTTTGGATAATAAAGCATGTTCCTCTATCTTTTTTTCGATAATTTTCTTTGTTCTATTAACCATTTTCCTGCGCTCCTTCCTCTATTTCCAGATCAGTAACCACAGCCAGTTTTTCACTTCCGGTAACCATATCAAATACGGTATTTAAGCTGGTCATGAGTTTTTCTACCGCATAAGAAATCTGCACAATGATTACCTCGGCAGCTACAAACTGACCGAAAGTCATTTGCCGTTGCACCACGAAATAGGAACCCATCAGCAACAAACCTCCCATTAAAATCGTCCGCAAAACGACTGCACTGGCAAACAGCCTTTTTAAAATGCTGAAGTGATCATTTCTGGCACCAATATATTTGGAGGTAATCTCGTCTGTAATGGTCATTACCTGATCCATTTTTTCTGATCGACCGCGGTAAGCATCTAAATCAGCAGCTACATTTTCCAGATAGGCCACCACTTCATATTTATATTCTGATTCTTCTATACTGGTATTCACACCCCTGCGGTAATAAATAAAAATGATAATGGCAATACAAATGATGGTAAACAAGCCAAATCCAATAAATACCGGGTGATAAAATGAAAGCAGTATGGCACTGAAAAAAATCAATACCGCAGCAGCTACAATATCGATTAAGAGCTTCGTAAGGCCTTTTTGTATGGTTAACACATCGAAGAAACGGTTCACCAGTTCTTGTGGATTTTCGCCTTCGAGCTCCTTTTTCTTGATTCGGGGTAACCGGTAAGCAAAATCGAGTGCGGCCTTGATAAAAATCTTTTGCTCCAGAAATTCTACCAGGCTAAGCTGCCCCAGCAACAAGATACCACCAACAATAATTCCGATTAAAATCGCCGCGATTAAAATGTAGGTAGAGCCATACATGGAGCCATTAGACAGGAGATTAAAAACGGCCGCTGTTCCGAGTGGAAGCGAAAGGCCGATCATCCCAATGAACCCGGCATAGATAAAAATATAGTTGATCGTGGAACGCTCTGCATGAAGCATTTCGACGAGCCGCTGCCAGGGTGTTGGGCTGTTGGAGAGGTGGTGCTTTTTCATAAATCTAGAACGTAACATCATTTTTATAATAATGTTTTGTGATAAAGATTTAATTATCGTATACAAACAATAAAAGGCGATTTTATTCTCTGGAGTGGTAAATTAAGGGGTTCGGTTAAAAAAAATGACCGTATATACTTTGAATTTTGATTGAAAATTGGTTGTATTTATTTGGGCTACATTTCATAAATATCCATTTCACTAAACATGCAATAACATGTAACCATTATGCCTTAGAACTGGGCTTTGACCAGGATAGGAATGCAGTCTGGATAGGAGGATTAGTGGAGGTGATTTTTAAAAAATTGAGTTAGTTAAGAAAGACTTTATCTGACTTTATTTAGAAAACATTAAATTTAAACCAGAATATTAGTTACACAAATAACTAAGCCAGTCGTCCACTTCAAAATAAAAATTTTTATGCTTTTGGTAGACCAATTGCAATCCATCAGTAAATAAAAAAGCGACTTTAAGTCGCTTGATATTAATTTTTGTTATAGTCTGGCGGGAGCTAGTTATTTTTTTGTTCATTATCTATGTACAGCCACATATAGCCATGTTGCTGCCTCCCAATAACTTTAGTTTATTCATTGCCTTTTTTCTATATCTACAATATGTCATCCAATAACTGAGTTGAGAATACCGATTTGGATATTAAATTTAAAATATCAAACAGTTTCGAACATCTCCTAAGAACACTCTTTTGTTAAGAAAACTTATTTTATTATCTTCCAATTTATATAATAGGCCGAAAGAATAACCAGAATCCTCATCCACATTATAAATTTGAGAAATTATCCCGTCAAAGCTTCCGTCATTTAATTTTATAACATCCTTATATATAAGAACAACTGTTTCCTCCTCCAAACTTCCGATTTCTTCTAGTGCCATATCTATAGCATCATCTAATGAATCAGCCTTAAACTTTTTGATCTCCTTTTCATCAAAAATTATAAACGGAGAAAAATCTATACCTACCTGAATATTTTCTATTGCAACCTCCTCTGCCTTTTCTATTGCTGATTGCAATTTGGTTTCTAATTCTTCGAATTCCATAGCTTTAGCTTATTCTATTTTTCTGTTGAGATTTGGCTAAGTTCAGTTTTATCGGATTATTAATTAAGAAATTAGATCTTGAATTCTTTCTTTACATTTTTGTTTTTCATTTTGAATATCTTCATCTGTAAATTTTTCATTATTTCCCATAAAATCAATAAATAACAATTCTTTAAAAAAAGGAACACTATATAAAAGCTCCAAATTAGAATCATTTGAATTGACTGCTGAAACAATTTTGTCTCTATTTAATAACTGTCCAACAAGTCTACGTTGAAAAGTCTTTCTTTTTAAATTGTTTTTTTGTTCATCATCGTCATGACTTAAAGTTTCTAAAATTCGGTCTTTTAAGGATTGTTCACCTCCCATCTCTAGTTTGAGTAAAATACCACCTTCAATCCAAGTCCATTTGTCATAATTTCCATCAAAATGTTTTGTTAAAAGAAAATCCAAAAATAGATTTGCATTTTCATAGTCTTTTTGAAAGTAAAGAAAATATGAAGACCACATTAGCTTTTTCAATGTTTCCGGGTCATTTAAGTCTAGATTATCAAAATTTTTAATGACTAATGAGAAAGGAGGTACGTTCTCAAATTTTTCTTTTACTATTTTAATTATGTTTTCCATTTTAAAGATAAAAATCGTGTTTTAGACAAATTAATAACCAAAATCATCGTCTTTTAATGAGATTAAGATGTTATCGCCGACAGGATCATATTCGATATGCAAAAAATCTTTTGGAAAAGAGATTTCTTCGTTTCAAAAATCTCGAGCAGCTTTTTCTAAATTTCTTTCACTATACTTAAGAAATAAAGTTTTTAATGCCAACAACTTGAATCAATCTATTGTAATTTTCCTTTTTCAGGATAACTACATTATTCTTTAAAAGATTTTCTTCATAATTTTAGATTAACAAACTTATTAATAACTGCTTTTGGCACCTCAGCCAATAACTAAATACTAAGATAGCTCACAACTTGTTCAAATTTTAGTTTTTGGATTTAGAGAGCTTATTATTAATCATCCATACCATCATAGAGGATTTCTGCGTCATCATCATCTCCATCAGGTTTATAGAGGATTGCAAGAAGTTCTGTAAAATTAACTGCTACAAAGTCTAGGTAATGCTGTTCATAATCGTTAACCTCATCATTTATTACAATTTCATCATCTACAATATGAAATTTTTGTTCATGATCCCAAAATAAAATTCTTAGGGCAATTTTATTTTTATTAAAATCAAAACAGAGATAATTTCCTCCTGCATCACCCGCAAATGGGTACACATTATTAGGTAACCTATCTTTAATTAATTCATATTCGGTAAGGATGTTATATTCCCTATCAAGGTTAAAATCAAGCAGCTCACCGAAGGATCTTCCTTTTAAATGTTTGGTATCAAAAGTTCCTGGATCTGCAGTTCCATGATTATATTCCTTTATTAAATCAATAAACTCTAAAGGAAATTTTATACCATTTTATCTTAGTCTTAATATTATAATCTACTATCACACAACCAACGGCCTATTAATATCCTGAATTTCAGCATTACGATTAATGAAGAGATTTTCTAATGCTTTATATCCATTTTGCTCCAAAAATATTGCTTCACTATCTGACACTGGTATAGCTAATAAAAAATGTACTTCTTTACTTTCTAATAAAATTGGGTCGGTTAATTTTTCTCCCCAAGGAAAAGGGCGGGTAAATAATATGTGTGGAAGCTTAACATCTGGAGCATAATCGTTTAATATATTTTTAAAAATCGTTCCCGGCTCAGCAGACCAACTATTTTTAGTAATATAAAAACCTGTAGTTGATAATATATTTCCCCATTTATCTGTGCTATTATTCCCAATCATTAAAATCTCAACACGTATATCCTTGAATGAATTATCTTTCATTTCAATTTCATTGAATGCATCTGACACACCTATTGTACTATAGAATTTAATGTTATTATCCAATGGATCTTTACAGTCTAATATATAAATCATATTTTTATTATCCTGATCAAAATAAGGATACACGTGTGGCTCTAAGCCAATTGCAGCTGCAATATTTTTACCTAATTTTATATTATCTTCAGATGGCTTCATTATTTTTATTTTAAAATCCAAAATATGTATCTGCAGGCGCCTCGCCTACATGAGATGTGTTTGAGCTTGGTAATTCAGGCGAAATATGCTGGGAGGTATTATATTCACTTCTAAAGTCTTTGACGCCTATATTTCTTGCTGCTGCACTTTGTTGATGTTTAGAAAATTCATAGCCATAATCATGCCCCATATGCCATTGGTCTCCTCTTGGTTTACTCCTATCCCAATTTATCTCTTGTTCTGAAATTCTATCAATTACTTTCCCATTTTCATTTTTAGCATTATCCCAAACATCATCAACTGTTTTATTTCGCCACCCAGGCCTGTTGTAGTACCATTTTCCATATTCAGTTATATTTCCATCCTTGTCTAAAACTGGGTGTTCAGGATTCTTTGGTCTTCTACCTGAATACCCATTATGCACCAACACTCCATCCTCGGTAACAAAATAATTTTCGTTATCTAGTACGTCAAAATTGTAAACAACAGCACTTTTGCTGATGAAACCAATATTCTTAACGGTTATCTTTTCACCATCAACAAGTTCCAGCTTGTCTAACACCGAAATAGATTGGATTTCCTTCCACTCCTCATTTACTAAGAAGCGATGCTCTGGCGTTACCTCAAAAATAGTTCCATTTTCCAGTTCTACCACCATCATGCTCAAAGTTGTTCTGCGGTGAGTTTGGGTAATGGGTTTTAACTCCCTTTGTCCGTTTGCTTCGTTAACCGTCCACACCATTGTGCCAACGGCAATATCCTCAATGAACATTAAACCATTACCCGTATGCACTTCTGTACCTGCCGGAAAACATACTAAAGAAGCACCTTTAGCTGCGAATATAGCCAATACTAATTCCTGACCACTAGCCAGCAATTTATCACTGACACTCATTTCATCGCTACTCCAGATATCATACTGGCCCTTGTAAGCACCAAACATACCTAAACCACGCATTGACCGACAGAACCAGCCCATTTTACCAAAAAGTGAAGCCGGATTAAACATAGCCCCCATTTCGGTACGGGCTATTGTTAGAAATTCTGCACCAGCTGCTCTTACGCCTTGTGTACCCAATGTACCCGCCATGCTGCCCATGCCACGCCCAGCTAAAAAGCCAAAGGCAAAATTAGCGATATGCCCAACATTGTTCATGGTGGTACTCATCATGGCTTCCCAGAAGGTTTCTTTTATATCAATTAAAGCATTTTCTGGTGGACAGCTTAATTGGCTCTGGCCTACAACCAAGCCTTCTTTATTGTGGATAATCAGATTTGGTGAAGAATTCACCCATATTCTTGCAGCTGCATTTGTTTTACATTTTAAATAGCCTGCTCCAATGGCTAAAAGTAAGGCTGCTCCTATAATTAGTGCCAAGGCCCAACCCGCAACGGGTACAGCTAATAATGCAAGTGCAGCCACCAGCAAACCCGCTATTGCACCTGCGGCAAAGGCCATACTACCCAGACAAATGAAAACATTAGCCTTCATCGTATCTCCTGTAGTGGCGACTTTATTGCCACTAAAAGTTACCTGGTTCTGGCTGGTGACCTTCATTTGCTTAAACATGGCACCTTTTGGGCAAACCAAATAATGCTTCTCTGTAAGCCATTGTAAATCTTCAGCTGCCATATCTATTCGCTTTCCAGATTTAAATATAAATCTGATTTATAATCATTGTTTATTTGCTCAAACACTTTCATTTCAGCAGAATTTAATGTACGGTTCTCCGTATAATTAAAGCTTGCTTTGGTGTAGTGTTTAATATCAAAATCTTTTTGTCCGGTTACTTTTCCAATAAGCTGCTTATCTATTTTTCTGCTTTCGTCAATCGTAGCTTCAGCATGTATAATATACCCATTTTCCAAATGCTCAGAGGTAAATGTCTGCTCTATAGGGATCATAAAGCCTATGCCCATGCGATCACGCACCTCCGTTTTAATTTTATATTCTGCCCCATCAGGCATGAAACTAATGGCATATAAAAATAAATGCATAAAATGCGTATTCTCTAAATTCTCTATTAATTCTGGTGGATTGGAGAGTTCTCTTTCCTTATGCCTGATGATTTCAAATGCCGCAATTGGATTGGTTTGCATAAGTTCTTTCTTTAGCTTATCCCATTTCGTTTTGATTTCTGGAAGATTTAATAAACCTTTGATTTTTCCAGAGCTATCAATGCATATATGCTGCTTACTGTAAATATAGGCAAGCTTATTTACGTATTCTATAAGTTGAAATGTATTGGGATCATAATATTCGGTTAATTCTACCTCTCGCTCTTCCAATACATACTCTTGCAATTCAGGTTTAATTTTATTTTCTCCATAATGAGAAAGAAGATAATGGCCTGTTGTAGAGAAGCTATCCATCATGGTTAACATTTTCACATTTCCCCGCACTGTGAGTTGATATTCTTTTTCTGATTTAATGTTCATAAATGCTAAGAGTTAATTTTTACAGGACTACCATCTATAGTGGTTTTGCTTCCAACGATATTAATTTCTTTACCATTTGCATTTAATTTTTTCTCGCCGTTTAATGAGAGATCATTTTTAGATACGATGGATAGTTTAGTCTCAAATTCCATACTACCATTTTTACTTGGCGCACCATCACCCGTTACCTTAAAATCTTCGGCAGCTCGTATTTCTATATTTTTTGCTTGAATAATAATTTTATCTGCTGCTTTATCCATAATAAGCATCACATTACCGGTTTGAAGTTTAACAATATTATCAGAAGTAACCGTAATTTCATTATTGCCATCTATAAAAACATGATTAAGACCAGTTTTATCTTTCATGAGCATACCCCCCGCATCATCCATAGTGAATGTATGCCCGCTTTTAGAAGTTAAACTTTTGCTATTATTACTGGCGCTTCCTCCTGATCCGCTTTTACCATGGAAAACGGAGCCCAGTACAATTGGTCGGGCAATATTACCTTCTTCAAAACCTATCGCAACCTGGTCACCAATTTCAGGAATAAATACAAAGCCCCTGTTTTTGCTTACCTTTTCGCTGCTTCCGGCATCTGGGGTAATTACCCTTAGCCATTCAGTAACATCGTTAGTTTTACAGGCCCATTTGAACTTCACTTTAATCCGGCCATTTCCCTGTGGATCAGCATTGTCGATCACATCAGCCAGTTGCATATCCGGATTCGGTTTATCATAATTTTTCACCAGGATGCGTTCGGTATTGGATACCACACCTTCGAAGGTATTGTGGTATTTTCCTGTTCCATCCAGGTTATGGGTGATACTGGTAATTAAAAACTGGCCCAGGCTTTCTGTTAAAAAAGCAACTTCCTGCCTGATGCTCATGGTAATTTCGGCGATGGTACCAATGCCCAATGCGGCATTATCGCCACTGGCATTCACTTTTAAAAGGTCACTGATGTGTGCCTTTTCTTCATTATCTACATGGCTTTTAATGTCACTATTGTTATCTACCCTGATGAGCGAAGGCTGATTAAAGGTTTTGCTGTACATCAGGTTAGAAGCCTTGATGGCATGTGCCAGATCAGGATTACCATCGGCCTGACCACTGCTTTCGCTTTGCAGCATTTCATCCTGTTTAGGGTTATACGCAAAGCGTTTATTCTTGATGGGGGCAACTTCCATCGCATATTGCAGGTTATGTACATCCCGGCCGTAAAATAAGGCAACATCTTTCTGCACGTCGGGTTTACCAAAATTCAATTGCTGACCATCATAGTACAGCCATTCATAATATTCTCCGGAGAGGCGGTTTAAAAATTCCCAGTCGCTTTCTTTATACTGAATGAGATAATCTATAGTGGATTGCCTGCTGGCATTCGCTACTATTTTGAGGTCGTTGGCCGGTGTATCGCTGGTGGCCAGTTTTACAATATCATTCAAATCTTTATCCAGATAAGAGCCCAGATCCTGGCCACGATCAATCAATATGGTGGGACTGTAACCACTTACAATTAATACACCATGATAGCCATGGCTTTGTGCCAGCTCTACCCGGGTAACCAAACCTGAAAAGTGTTGGAGTTGGTCTTGTGAATATCCGAAAGATGCGGTTAAGGTTTTACCCACAAAATCCCGACTATCATTTAAATTAATCAAACCTGGTGCACCCATTTGATCATGGTTAAACCGCAATTCAAAATAATGGTGACTGTTAAATTCTTGTTGAAGGCTGAAGGAGGCAAAATGGGTAATGGCCTTATCTTCTATATTGATTTCGGTGATGAGTTTCTTTTCCATATGCATGTCAAGCTTAGTGGCAAGGGGCAGTGAAACCCTAAAATTTCATTGCTGCTGCAACTTCTACCCAGGTGAAATGTGAAGATTGATTTCAGGTGGCAGGTGTTAATTTTTTATATGCTAAACTCCAGTTATGATTTTGAAAAATAAAAGCTAAGCTATTTGAAAAATGGAGCATGAGTGGCAAATTAATATAGATTTGCACTGTTGGTGAAAGGGTTTGATACACCAAAAGCAACAGGTAAAACCCGTTACTTTTGGCGATATCAAGTGGAGAACTATGCCTTTGGCCAGTCATTTTCGTGTTCAGCGTTACCCAGTTTGAGTTTTCTGGCTGATACCACGAAAGTAAGTGTCATCGGCGTATTATCATTTACGGCGATACCCTCGCTGTATTGGATAATGTAGCCATCCTCAAAAGTTAATTCCTTCATTTTCGCATCTTCTTCACCTTTTTTGAAGACGATGGTACCTGACTGCGGCTTATACTGGTTGTTCACCATTGATTCGATGACTGAAGTATCTTCAGTTGATTCGATTTCAATGTTGATGGTTCCACCGTATACCCCTGATGACGGACGACCCTTAGCGTCTACATCCCTGTTTAATGAAAAGCTGCACTGTAAAACATCAAATTCCTTTGAACCTAATGTTAATCTGGTTTTAAATGCCATTTTTTAAGTGTTAAATGTTTTGAAAAAATGAATTGTGTTTAGCGGTTGGCGTGTGGTGAAGAGCATGGTCATGAGCATTCGGCGTTTAATTAACCTTATCCCTTTAACCTTTTTATCTTCTACCTCCTTTACGCTTTAGGCCAATCGTTTAAATGCTCTGCGTTTCCGAGTTTCAGCTTTCTGGCTGAGATCTGGAATTTCAGTGTCATCGGGTGATCGCCCACAATGTTGATTCCTTCGGAATACTTAACAATGTAGCCATCTTCAAAATCAACTTCTTTCATTTTGGCATCTTCTTCAGATTTCTTAATCAGAAGGGTTCCGGTAATGGGTTTGTACTGGTTGTTTACCATTGCTTCGATAATGGAGGTGTCTTCGGTCGACTCGATCTCAATATCAATGGTACCGCCGTAAACTCCGGAAGAGGGTCTTCCTTTAGCATCTACATCGCGGTTTAACGCATAGGCGCAATGAAGTACATCGTACTCCTTGCCCGAAAAATTCAATCTAGCTTTGAAAGCCATAAGTTTTAAATTTAAGGTTAAATAATAGGTTTATTTGTAGCATCCGCCACACTTAATATAAACCAAAAATTAAGCCAATTATTGTGTATGTCACTCATTTATAACAGATAAACAGTAGCACCCGTCCTGTAAAATGGGGTCTGCGCCTTTTAAAACGCACATTTTTAGCCAGACAGAAATTGTATGTAAACGAAAATTATTTTTGTATTCCTATCATGATAGTAGCTGGACTGTAGAATTTATGGACAATGTGTGGCTTTATGCTACATCAAATTGTACAGTATACCTGGTTACCAATCCATTGGTGCTATCAACTAATCAGATTTAAGAAGCGCTACCAGAGGATTGTCTTCAATAGCAGAAAAAATGAAAATGATTTTAAGGTTGAGATCCGGAAGAATCCATGGGAATATAACTTGCCATAAGTGGAGTGCATTCAAGATTAATCATAAAAAAGCCCCCATCAAGAATTTAACTTTTGGGGGCATTGCAATATACAATCAATAATATTTATTTTACCTCGTTTACCTGATCCAGGATGGGCTTCGCTAAACTGGTCAGCACATTATTTTCAGGTTTATTCAACTCCAGTATAATGATTTCATTATCTCCTTTCTTTAACCATTCTGCCGGAAGATAAATGGTTTGCTGAGGGCCAATACCCCAGTATTTACCCAGGTTATGTCCGTTTACCCAAATCACTCCTTTACCCCACTTCCTTAAATCAAGATAGGTATCTTCAGGGCTTGTAACCTTAAATGATCCTGTTTTTAATACCGGCGTATTGCTTCTGGCCTTTGCGGTATTTATTTTTGAGGTTTCCACCTGATCAAAAGGTAATGAATACATGGTCCATGATTTAAGCGCAGTGCCAGCAAAAGAAACCTCACCAACAATACCTTTTTTGTTTTTCAACAAATTCGGGCCGAAGTTAATTCTGCCCATATTTTCTACAAATATTTCCAGCTGATGTTTTCCGGCTGGTACATCCAGCGTAAGGCTTTCCTGTCCTAATCTTCTGTCTAACGTACCTTTGCGCATGCCGTCAATGAAGATGATGCCGTAATCCCGGAGGCCATCAATTTTCAGTTCACCTTTTTTGCCTCCATTGATTTCAGTTTTATAAAGCATATAGCCATATGCCTGATTCATGTCTTCAAATGTTAATGGATTCTGGCTTTGCTTTCCTTTTCCAATATAATCAAAAATACTGATTTCTTTAGTGAACTGAATAGGCTCCATTGCGGCAGCAGGTTTTGCTTTTGGTACTTCCGGCAACTTTTGTCCCTTTGGCAAATGCTTTTCAATCACCGCCCTGAACTTCATAAATTTATCCGTGGCATTTCCAGCTTCATCCAGTGGTGCATCATAATCATAACTGCTGATTTGCGGTTCAAACGGAATGGTATCCCTGAAGTTTGCGCCATTCATAAAACCGCGCGTACTTCCACCATGAAACATATACATGTTGATTGACATTCCATTGGATAATACGGTATCTAACTTCCCGGTATATTGTTCTGCAGGAACTTTATGGTGCGGTGTGCCCCACCAATCGAACCATGCCGGGTACCATTCGGCTATGAAAAACGGGCCTTTCCCATCATTCAGACTGCGGATGGCTTGTTTTACTTTTACCGGATTATCCTGACCATTAATGGCCGGCATTAAACCTTTTAAATGTCCTTTTACAATATCCTTTTCCGGATCACAAGTGTATAAAAGTCCATCAAAACCTGCATCCACAAACATTTTCCGGTTCATTTCCAGGTACACCTTATCCGCTCCGTACGAACCGTATTCATTTTCTACCTGAACCATAATGATGTTTCCACCGTGGTTAATCTGAAGCGGTGCCAGCTGCTTACCTACTTCATCTATGTATTTCTTGTATTCTGCCAGGTATTGTTTTTCACGGCTTCTTACTTCAAGTCCTTTTTCATTTTGTAACCAGTATGGATAACCGCCAAATTCCCACTCGGCACATACATAAGGGCTTGGCCTGAGGATTACCCATAACCCTTCTTCCTTTGCAATTTTTACAAATTCTGCAATGTCATGATTGCCTGTAAAATCAAATTTACCCTTTTCAGGCTCATGTAAATTCCAGAAAACATATGTTCCAATGGTATTTAAACCCATTGCCTTGGCCATTTTCATCCTGGCACGCCAGGCTTCACGTGGTACCCGGGGATAATGAATTTCTCCTGAGATGATTTGAAAGGGCTTATTATCCAGCATAAATGTGCTGTCTCCCAGTGTAAAAGAGTGCTCATTACTTGCATTTCCACATCCGAAAAGCATCATGGCCAGCATGATGGCATTAAAAAAAAGTATCTTGTGTTTTATCATGGTATTTAAATTTAGGATCAGCTCACTGAATATTCTTGTTTCTATTTGTTGACAATAATGGTGGTAACGGATTTCGGAAGAAGATCTAAATGATCTGCATCCGCTACTGACCACTTCAGGTGTTTCCCATCAGCAGTGGTATAAAGGGTGATGTTTTTCTGTTTCGGATGGATTCCTGAAAGCTCCAGGTGAATGGCTTCCTCGCTATTATTTACAGCTACGGTAATAAGTTTATTATCTTTAAGATAAGCGGAAATATAAAAATCCTGATCATTCGAAACATCCATATTTACCCTTAAGCTACCTGGTGCTATAAAACGGCTATAGTTCCCTAATGCCCAAAGCGTCTGGCTGTCATAAACCTTTCCGCCGGTTTTGCTTTTGTCTATATATACAAGGCCATCTTTATAATCACCTGTTGAAACGGCGAGCCACCATTGCCATGAAGTGGCGTTGGCATAAGTTAAATCATGATGGATCAGTTTGGCAATAAACAAAGCTGTAGTCATGCCCAGGTCGCGCCCCTCTCCTTTTAAAGAACTATCGCCTAGCACACAATATTCTGACATCCAGAATCTGAGCTGATCATATTTTGCTACTTCATCCTTCACTGAATTTCTGATGGCTATAGCCTTTTGTTCCGGGCTGGTGGTGAAATAGCTATGTCCGGAAATACTCTGGTCCAGGTGATTCAGATTTCCCAGGTAGCCAGGAGAATTGCGATTAAAAAAATATTCGATCTGTTTACTTTTTGCTGTATCAGGATGATTGGTAAGGTAATTCAGCTGACCGGCTTCGGCAATCTGAATTTTTGTTTTCAAATGTGCCTGATCCAATGTGTTGCTCAGTTTCTTAACCAATACAGATATTTCACGGTTGGTATATGGACAACCCTCCTGGTTACCTTCATTCCATTTCCATTGCGGTTCGTTAATCGGACTTAAGTAATCTAGCTCGATACCTGTTTTCTTTTTGAGGATTTGAATGGTTTTAGAAAGGTCATGCGTAAAAGCATCCGCTTTGCTGAAATCAAGGTTACTATTTCCATCACCAGAAAATGCCTTTTGATTGCGTGTAAAATTAACATGAGGACTATTTACAAAACCAATAAAGTGTTTTACGCCTCTTGCTTTTGCAGCATTCATAAACCAAACCTGGCCGGGCATGGCATCTTCATTATAGGTTTTATTTAAAGTTAAAAAGGAAGCCTGTCTTCTCCATTCATCTTTTATTCCGCTGGCCTGACCTTGTTCAGCACTTCCCCCACCTATGGCGAAACGCCAGAAATTCAGCCCTATTCCCCGCGGATTCCCTTCCTGATCTGTTTGTGTACTAAAAAGCAAATCAGCCATTTTATTTTTTTCGGTATCGGGCCATAAACCTGCAAACTGGCAGGTCCACGCATCAGAGGCACCGAAGCCTTCCATGATTTGGGCAGGCTGATTAAAATTAAATTTAGCTTTAACGATACGTTGATTTTGGGCGCTGCTCACTACCGGAGCGGTAATGCCCAGCAGCAGTAGGAAAGCAAATGCCTTTTGTTGGAGGAGCAAGTTCATGATGATGGGTAGATTTGAATAAGAGTATAGATGGCAGCAAAAGTGATTTTATACAATGCTGCCATCTACACTTCCAATTTATTATAATAGTATGGAAAAACACAGCGATACATTGATCGCTGTGTAAAATTTTAGTAACCAGGGTTTTGTTCGAGTTTTCCGTTTGAAGACAAAATTTCTGCTCTTGGAATAGGTAACCAGTATTGTTTATCCTGAAAAGTTTTGCCATCTAAAGCCACCTTAGTCGCATAGCTTAAACTGCTTCCATTTTTAGTGATGATGATACCATTGGCAGCTTTGTTCTCTACAATGTTTGCAATTTTCCAACGGCGCACATCATAATAGCGGTGTTCTTCAAAAGCCAGTTCTACCCTGCGCTCATAACGAACAGCATCCCTCATTTGCGATTGACTTAAACCATTGGCCAGTGCCGGCATGTTTACATCTGGTCTGGATCTGATCATATTTACCGCATCTCTGGCTGACATTGATGATCCGGCAGGAACCGCATCAGGGCCATAAGCTTCATTCGCCGCTTCTGCAAAATTTAACAGGATTTCCGAATAGCGCATGTAAATCCAGGGTTGCAAACCTGCTACATCCCATGGGTTATCAATCGGGAAGGCATCATTCATGAATTTTTTAAGGTAATAGCCTGTTTTAGAAGTATTCCAGTTGGAGTTTCCATCTTTACTGTCTTTTCCACCCGGCACAAAAGCTTCCATGTTTCTTCCGCGGTAACTTGCGCCATCATAAATAACTGTATAGCCAAATCTAGGATCTCTGTTTGCGTAAGGTTTAGCTGGATCGTAACCCGAACCTGTTTCTGTAATGGCCTTACCACTCGTTGTTTGATAATCATCAACCAGGTTTTGCATCGGAGTATTGCCCCCCCAGGCATTGTACCCGTTTGGTCCGTTTGCAATTTCTAAACACACGTGTCTGGCGTTAGTGGTATAGAGCCTTTCAAAAATCATTTCATTGGTCTCATTTTGCAGGAACATTTTATTATAGCCCCCGGTGTAAATGCCATATTTGTTCAGGCTAATTACCGCTTGTGCAGCTGTAACAGCCGAAGTCCAGGTGCCTGCATTGTATAATGGACTGGCAGCATAAAGGGTTAACCTTGATTTTAAGGCCAATGCTGCACCTTTCGTAGCACGACCCAGTAACCAGTTTCCGGAATTATCTACCGGGAGTAAAGCAGCAGCCTGATCCAATTGTGCCGTTGTATAGTCGATGCTTTCTTTTAAGCTGGCCCTTTTAAATAGTGCATCATCCTGTAAATTATCTTGTAACTGCGTTACTTTATCACCTATTAAAACTGCTCTGCCATAATTACGGATGATATCGTGGTAACGGTAAGCCCGGATAAATTTAAGTTCACCCTCTAACAATTTTTTGTGACCTGCACTCATCGTAATGGTTGATAAGATTTGTAGCGCATAATTACATTCGCGGATACTGCGGTAACTTCTGGCCCAGAAGGAGGCTGTACTGCCCAGGTTATCTGGTGAGATCTGCCCGCGTTGCATGGCCCAGGTTCCATCATCATTGGTATAGAGTGATTCATCAGTATTGGAACTCATTAAACTGTATTCGAAACCGCGGCCAAAACCTGGTCCGGAACCTTCACCTTCTTTTTCCTGAAGCCTTGGACTTACATAACGGTTAAGAACGAAAGCTTCAAATATAGTACTGTCCTTTTCAACTACTTCGGGGGCAACAACCGCAGTTGGGGTTATCTCTAAAAAATCTTTTTTGCATGATGCAAACAGTAATGCTGCACCAAGGGTAAAATATAATGGTTTATATAATTTCATGATGTTAAAATTTAACGTTTGCACCTATGTTAATAATTTTTTGCTGAGGATAAAATTGTCCGCTTTCGTTATCTCCTTCCGGATCATAATCTTTCACTTTCGAGATGGTGAACAAGTTGAAAGCACTGGCATATAACCTCACACCAGAGATTTTAATTTTAGATAAGAGGCTGGAATTGAAATTATAACCCAGTTCAATATTTTTTAATCTGAGAAATGATGCATTATTTAACCAGAAATTATTTTGAAAAGCACCACCACTAATGGCATTCGAAGCACGTTCGGTTACCCTTGGGAAAGTTCCGTTCGGATTACTTGGGCTAAAACGGTTATCGGCCCAGCTGCTGTAAAAGTTTCCAACGCTACCTGATTCTGGCAACACATACTGGCTTACACGAGACTGACCTGCAAAAAGTACGGCTACGTCGAAATTTTTATAAGATGCTGTTAAGTTTAATCCATAAGTAATTTCCGGTACATTACCGTATTTAGTTCTGGTTCTGTCTTTAAAATCGATTACGCCATCACCGTTATAATCTTCATATTTTAAATCACCTACTTTGGCACCTGTAACATGTGGATAAGCATCTAATTCCTGTTGTGTGCGGAAAATGCCAAGTGAGTTAAACAACAGGTAACTACCAATCGGGCGACCTGTTTGACGTTGGTAATCTAATGTTCCTGAAGCTTCATCAATGAAGATGATTTTGCTTTTCGCATAGGTAATATTTCCGGTCGCTCCCCAGCTAAAGTTTTCGCTTGAATGGTTATAACCCAATGAAGCCTCTACACCTGAACTGTTGATTTTACCAATATTTTCTGATGGCACTAACGGAAATACTGCACTATTATTTGGCTCTGGAAAAGGATTCACAATCCCTGAAGTACCTGGGATGGAAGCATTTCTGGTTAACAAAATATCACTACGTTTCTGATTAAAATAAATGGCTTCTAAAGTGAAATTTTTAAGGAAGGTTGCATTAATACCAATGTCGAGTTTATTGGCCCGCTCCCAGCCTACAATCGGGTTGGCCAGTTTCACCAAATTAACATTTGGCTGAATGACATTTACACCGCTACCCGGGTTTGAAGCGACAAAGCCGTTTCCGATTAATGTGTAATTATCAAAGTATTGGTATGGTGAAATTAAATCACTACCCAATGAGCCATATGAACCCCTGATTTTTAAATCATTAATAAAAGAAACGTTATCACTAAACCATTTTTCTTTGCTTACTCTCCAGGCTCCTAAAATGGACGGAAAATATCCGAAACGTTTACTTTGCGGAAAGAGCGAAGAACCATCAGCACGCATCTGGCCTTCTATGATATACTTTTCGTCATAATTATAGGTTACTTTTCCAATATAACTTTGTCTTGGATAGTCGGTACTGCTACCCGAATTTCTTAAATCCGTTGCAGCTGCACCACCTTGTGAAAGTTCAGGCAAACTGGTTGAAATGTAATTTAAGCGTTGTGCATCAAAGGTTTCAAAACGCTGTCTGCTCTGTTCATAAGCTACAAAAGCATTGATTGAATGTTTCCCAAATTTCTTATCGTAATTTAATTTAACGTTGGATGTAATGAGGCTGGTATTGGCCTGCGACTCATATAAAGTAGCCTTGCCGCCGCTTCCACCTACCACTACCGTATTATAAATTCCGGTAGATTGATCGTAGGAATACAGGTTGTAAGGTTTGTTGAAATTTTTCTTAAAGCTAAACGTTTTGTCAACCGAGAAAAAACCATCTACCGAAAGTCCTTCCACACCTGGAATCTGGTAGCTACCTCTTAAAATGGCATTGATTACCTGTGTTGGGTTTTTGGCTATTCCACCTAAATCAGTCACCTGAACGGCAGGGTTGCTATTTTCAATTCCTGTTGTAGGCAAACCATTTGGATAGTAAGCGGCTACAATTGGTTTTGCACGATACACTGATCTGAAAATATCACCTGCACCTGAAATCGGGAACACACGATCTTCTTCCCTTCCTGAAACGCCTAATCCGATTTTTAACCTTTTGGAAATATTGGCATCGATATTTGTTCTGAAGTTGTATTGCTGATATTTGGTTGCACCGTCTTTATAAATCGCATCCTGGTAAATTTTCCCCAGGGAAACGAAATATTTTACATCTTCGGTACCACCGCTAACCGAAAGGCTGTGCTGATTTTGAAGTGCTACACTTTTCAACGTTTGTTTGGTCCAGTCGGTATTTGGATATAACAATGGATCGGAACCATCTCTGAATTTCTGAATCTGATCAGCCGTGTAAGACTGATTAAGACCACCACCCGGATTGGAATCATAATTGATTTCATTCATGATCTGTGCATACGTTGCTGCATCAGCCATTTTCGGCAGGCGTGTAGGCATACTGAAACCCTGATTGAAACTATAGTTTACTGTGGGCTTACCAATTTTACCTTTCTTGGTGGTAATTAAGATTACACCATTCGCTGCACGGTTACCATAAACCGCTGCCGATGCATCTTTCAGTACCGAAATACTTTCCACATCATTAGGGTCAATCCTTTCCAAACCGCCTAACTGGCCTGGAATTCCATCTACCACAACCAATACATCAGAGTTGGTGGTGGTTCCTAAACCACGGATTAAAATCTTCGATCCATCATAACCTGGTTCGCCACCACGGTTATTGATCACCACGCCTGAAACCCGACCTGCCAATGAGTTGGAAAGATTGGGCTGTGGACTTTTTACCAGATCACTACCTTTAACTACAGCAACTGAGCCGGCAAGTGTTGATTTTTTTTGTGTACCATAACCTACCACGACCAACTCATTAAGTGATTGTGCATTGGCCGTAAGTTGTGTATTTACGGTGGTTTTGCCTTTTGTAAGCACTTCCTGTTTGTTATACCCTACATAAGTGAATACCAGTACTGCATTATCATTTGGAACTTTTATGGAATATTTACCATCGGCATTACTGATAGTAACAATTGAGGTGCCCTTAACGGATACACTTACTCCGGGTAGTACCCCACCTTTTTCATCGTAAACAGTACCACTTACTGTAATTTCATCTCTAACTGATACTGGATTTGTAGTGCCTGAAAGTGAGGTTGCCATTGCCATTTGTGCAGACAGCAAGGAAACACTACTGAGGGATACAATGAATAGCGTTTGTTTTGCACTACGACAAAACAGAACAGCTTTGCGCCGTAAAACTTTTCTCATGTTGGTTTAATTTGGTTATTTATAATTACCACTTTCTTTCGAACGCTTTCGTTCACTTCGCATAATTGTTTTGCGAGTTGGGAATTCATTTGAAAACGCTGCTAAATTCTACCAAATCAAGCGAACACAAAGGGGGTAAACAGCTAATATTAGAGGGGGAAAAAACAACCGATAGAGAGGAAACAGCCCTTTTGACGCAAAATTAGTTTAGGGAATATAAATTGAACGCTTTTGTACCCGACATTTTTTTGAAATGCGGTGCGTATTAAGATGTAGAAACCATAATCTTTTACTAACCAAAATCCGATAATTATAAATTGATTTTTACACCACCAGTCTGTGCTACCTATCTAAAAGAGAGGAATTACTACCGCCATTCCCCTCCTTTAAACTATCAGATGATACATCTTATGGAATGGTGTGAGATTGACAAAGCATTTTGGTAATTGGCGCTTCCAAAATGCGCAACATTCCTGAATACTAGGTTTTTATTTTTTTTAAACCCGGGCTGATGGACTTATTATTGGAAAAATTCTTTCGGTATTTTTTAATGTAATCTGATGGATTCATTTCGAATACTTTTTTAAACTGTTCCCTGAAATATTTGATATCACTCATCCCAACGGTATACATCGTTTCAAGTATGGTTTTATCTGTACTGATGAAAATTTCAGCAGCCTTCCTTAACCGGATGAAACGAATAAAACTACTGGATGAATGCCCCGAAACAGATTTAATCTTATTGAACAGGTTAGCCCTCGACATGCCAATTTCATCTGCCAGCATCTTGATGTTAAAGTTCGGATCTTCTATATGACGTTCCACGATACTGATGCAGTTTTTTAGAAAATCCTTGTATTCGGCAGAGATCTTGGAACTGCTTGGGTTTAGTGTAATCTCGCTATAAAAGTATTTTTGCAAACTATTTTTACTTTTTAGAATCCCGGCAACCCTGGCCATGAGCAATTCCTGATCAAAAGGTTTACTGATATAATCATCAGCACCAATCTCTACACCCTTCAGTTTAATTTCTGCCGATGTACTGGCGGTGAGTAAGATAATGGGGATATGGCAAATAGATTCATCTTCCTTTACAATACTACAGAGTTCTATTCCACCCATACCCTGCATCATCACATCACTGATTACGATATCCGGAAGAAACCCACGGATAATAGCTAAACCGCTTTCGCCATCATGGGCCTGATAAATTTGATATTGTTCTGAAAAAACCTGGCTGAGGTAATGCGCGATTTCTTCATTATCGTCTACAATCAGAATAGATTTCTTCTCCTGTATAATCATATCACTTAAAATCACATCTTTCTTTCTGACCGGCTCCGGGATCAGATCATCCTGACTAAGTTCTTTCAGGATCAGAGAGGTTTCCTGCCGGTCCGGAACAATGGACACAGGATTAATATGTTCATTCCCTTTTAATAATTTCAGGTGAAATGAAGTGCCCTCCCCTTCATTATTCTGACAGGAAATGGTTCCGTCATGCATGTCTATAAAATTCTTAACCAAGTACAAGCCAATTCCAAACCCGCTTCCTAAAGAGTGGTTTTTATCAGGCTCCTGGTAAAACCTGTTAAAAATTTTCTCTGTTGAATCTTCTGCGATGCCACAACCAGAATCCGTAATCAAAATATCAACATGCTGATCTGCTTCAGACAGTGATACTGTGATACGTCCGCCATCAGGCGTAAATTTGAAGGCATTTGACAATAAGTTAAAAATGGCAATTTCCAGTTTTTCACGGTCAGCAAAAATTTCTGTTATTTCAGAAGCTGCTATAAATTCATACTGAATATTTTTTGTACGTGCCTGATGAGAAAAACATAGAAAAACTTCTTTCAGCAGGCCTGTGAGGTTTAAATGAGATACTTTTAAAGTATCACCCTGCGCATCAGCCTTTCTAAACAGCAATAACTGATCAACCAGGCTTAATAAACGCTTGGCATTTCTGTACACAATATTCATGCTGCTGGTATCAATATTTTGGTTATCCTGATAAAGCAATTCTTTCACCGGGTTAATAATTAAGGTTAGCGGCGTTCTAAATTCGTGTGATATATTGGTGAAAAAAGACAATTTACGCTCATTCAGCTCCTTTTCCTTTTCACTTTCAATATGTGCAATTTTGATTTCATACCTCAGTTTTTCTTGTTTTTTCCGGTAAGAAATAAAGCCATACACACTCAATCCGATTAATCCGGCATACAGCAAAAAAGCCCACCAGGTAAAGTACCAGGGCGGATTAATTTTAATCGTAATGGAATAACCTTTATTATTCCAAACCCCGTCATTGTTAGATGCTTTCACCTCAAAACGGTATGTGCCCGGGTTTAGGTTGGTATAGGTGGCTTTTCGCTGGTGACCTACATAATTCCATTTTTGATCAAAACCCACCAATCGATATGCGTATTCATTTTTCCAGGAATAGGCATAGTTAAGGGCAACAAATTCTAAAGAAAAAACACTCTGATCATAGTTCAGGGTAATTTCTTTTGCCACATTCAGGTTCTCGTTTAAAGGACTTTCTGCGCCCGGAAGCACCGATTTATTAAATATCTGGAAATCGGTCAGGTAAACGGGTGGAGCCACATGGTTGAATCGGATTTGCTTCGGGTTAAAGGAAAAATAGCCTTTGTTACCGGCAACAAAAATAGAAGAACCCTGGTTTTTAATGGTGGAATTTACCAAAACGCCATCCGCCTCATCAAAGTTCCTTACTTTTTTGCTCAAAGGATCTAAACTCGAAATTCCATTTTCGGTAAGCACCCAAATTTTACCATCCGTATCTTCTGTAATGTCATTAAAAACATTGCTCGCAAATCCATTGGCTTTGGTGTACACTTCAATACCATTGCGCTTTGGCGAAAACTTATTCAAACCATCTTGCGTACACACCCACATGTTTTTTCTGGAATCGGCATGGATGGCTTTGATGATGTTGCTGCTTAACCCCTTACCATTACCGTTTAAGGTTTCCAGTGCGCGAAAATGCTTGGTACGCAGGTTAAAAATATTAACGCCACCACCATAGGTTCCAATCCAGATTTCGCCATCAGGTGCCTTACAAAGCACATAGGTATGGTTATTATTGATGGAATAAGGATTTTTAGGCTGATTGTAATAATGCTCAAATGTGTTTTTACGACGATCATAAATCTTGATTCCGGCATCGGTAGCCAAAATATAAACCCCGTCTTCCACTTCCAGAATATCTCTGAATACATCTTCATTAAACAAATTCCCAATCGCTGAATGATGAAAATGATGCGTAAAAGTATTGTGCTTCGGATCATAACTGTCGAAACCATTTTCAGTCAGTACCCATAAAATCCCTTTGCCATCAAAGTATAGCTTCAGGATTTCGTTGCTGGTGAGGCTATTGGGATGGTCACTTTTTACAAAGGTTTTCATCCCCCCAGTTTGCTGATCAACTGCGAAAAGCCCGTTATTGGTGCCCAGCCACATCACACCATTACGGATAGCAATACTCTTAACATCACGATTCCCCAGAGGAAGTAAATTAATTTTAAATTTATATTGCTGATGATCTATTTTTCTAAGGCCGTTGCGCCCATTGAGCCAGATGATGCCATCACGATCCTGATAAGAATTGCCATAAGAATAATTTGGTACATCATTAATTTTCTCCCAGCGTTTCGACAGGGTATGATACCAGTAGAATCCATTATTTCCACCCACCAGTAAGAGGTCCTGACCAAGAGGCATCACGCTGAAAACGGAATAATTATCCCGATCCGGGATTTGTACTTTAGTAAACTGACCTGTTTCCGGATTGAAATTAAAAAGACCGTCCCAATAGGTACCCACCCAGATATGACCGTCGGTTGCATAAGCTAAGGCCCAAACATCATTCGGATTTTTAGCTCCGGACTTCTGATTTTGAGCATAATTGGTGAATGCTTTCCTTTTTTTATCAAATCGATTCAAGCCTGCACTCCAGTTGCCCAGCCATAAATCACCTTTAACGTCTTCTATGATGGCGTTTACAGATTTTCCCTTCATACTTTTTTCAGATGCCGGATTGGGCTTATAAACGATAAAATCCTTTTTCGAAGCCACATACTGATTGAAACCATCATCTGTACCGAACCACATCTGGCCCTTTTTATCACATAATATGGACCATACCTTATTATGGCTTAAAGAACGGATATTATGATCATGGTGCAGAAAACGCGTAAAAGTTTCATTAAGTGGATCTAACAAGTTCAGGCCATCCATCGTGGCTACCCAGATTTTGCCCTGATGATCTTCTACAATGGCATTGATAAAATTATTAGAAATAGATGTACTATCGCCGGCATGGTTGGCAAACACTTTAAAAGTGTAACCATCAAAGCGGCACAATCCGTTTTCGGTACCTACCCAGATAAATCCACGTCGATCACGAAGGGTTGCCGTGGTATTTTTTGAAGGCAGGCCATCATTTGTACCATAGGTTTTCATCTCGCTCTTATTTTGCTTCGTGATGGCCGAAGCATTCATATACTGAGCGAAAGCACTATTATAGTTGGAAAAAAGAAAGCAGCATAAGATGACTGTTCTTATCAATTTCATTGTGATAATCTAAAATCTAAAATTTTAATGTAAAATAAGAGCCATCAAATAATTTACGAATATAAAGTTAAATGCATGATATTTAATTACCGCATGCAGATCATAACTTAAATAAGCACATCATTATGACCTAATGAATTGAAATGACAAAAAAAAATTGCTCCGATCTCATCTGGATTTTCATTAATTTGACGTTATTATGAGCAAAAATAATAACCTGTTGACTTCATAAAATTAGAAAGCACATATATTTGCATCTCTAAAAATGGAAGGATTAAGAAATAACTTGCTCAAACGATTTTTTGCCTTAACGCTATTAAGTGTTTTGCTGCTTAAAGTTTGTGCGTTCTCCATTTCCTGCTTCTCAGTCTCTGCAGATGCCTACTCAATAGAAAAAAATGCAGAAGAGAATAAAGACAAAGAGGGTGAAGCTTTAGAGAAAAACAAGAAGAAACTTCTGATTTACGAATCTTCCATGCTGGATACAGGTCATTTGTTTCTGAGCCTTCATACTCCGCAGCCTGAACAAGCTTATTATTTACAAATGGGTACCCATCCGCCCAAAACCGTGCCTACGCCTCCGCCTGATCATTTTTCTTAGGTAACGTCATTACTTTGATCTGAAAATCAGCCAGACTGATTTAACGCGTAAGTTTATGCGTTTTCGATTGTCAGATCAGGATGATGTGCTTTTATCGCCGGTATGATTTACCTGCAATCTCCCATAGTTTATCCTTTAAGTAAAATATCCATGAAAAATCATCATGTTGCCGGTATGCCTACGCCCTGGCAAAGACTTATACGCCTGTTGTACTACGAACGCAGTACCATCAATTATATTTACATATATGCCATGTTGATTGGCCTCATTGGCCTGTCTCTGCCACTGGGCACCAGTGCCGTTTTCAATTTGTTATCAAATGGGGCCATGTACAGTTCCACCTATATTCTCATTGCTGTTATTTTAGCGGGTATAGTGGTGGGAGGGCTCCTGCTCATTGGTCAGCTAACATTGGTGGAGGTGATTGAGCAGAAAATTTTTGCCAGAACGGCGATAGAATTTGCCTTTCGCTTACCCCGCATTAAAAAGAAAGCACTGGAAGGTGAAAATCCTTCAGAACTGATTAACCGTTTTTTCGACATTTTAACCATTCAAAAAGGGCTTACCAAATTACTGGTTGATGTAGTTGCTGCTGCCGTACAGATTTTTTTTAGCGTCATTCTGCTATCTTTCTATCATCCGGTTTTTATGGCATTTGGCATGTTCGTTCTCATTGTAATCATCCTCGTACTCATTTTGTATTATCGCCGCGGTGTTCAAACCAGCATTGAGGAGTCAGAATATAAATATGAAGTAGCCGGTTACCTGGAAGAGATTGCTGCTGATTTAGATACCTATAGAAACAGTGCTGATAAAAGGAAAGAAATCATCAACAGAACAGATGAGATTACAGCCAATTATATCCAGGCCAGAAATGATCACTTTAGTGTTTTAAAGAAGTTTTTCATCAGTGCAGTAGCCATGCGTACCATTTTAATGGGTTCATTGCTGCTCTTGGGATCATATTTCGTAGTTGAAAGGCAAATGACTTTCGGCCAGTTTGTTGCGGCAGAAGTAATTATCGTTCAGATCAGCTATGCCATAGAAAAGTTAATGACCAATTTAAACACCGTGTTTGATATGGTAACCGGCAGTGAAAAGCTTGCCGTGGTTACTGATCTTGAACTGGAGGAAGGAGATTTAAGTCATGGGTAAAATGAGCAACAACCTTGCACAACTTAAAAACTGGCAGGAATTATCCGTTCATACCAACCGTAAAATTCTGGATGCGAAAGGGCCAAAACTACTGGGCAGGGTACTCCTCTTTATATTTATTTTCTTCGCCATTTTACTTTTCCTGCCTTTTCGGCAAACCATTCCGGGCCGGGGTACGGTTACTGCGCTCCGTCCGGAAGACCGGCCGCAAACTGTTCAAAACCAGATTGGTGGAAGGATAGAACACTGGGCTGTACGTGAAGGACAGGAAGTACAAAAAGGTGATACCATCCTGGTGATTTCAGAAACCAGCCAATCATATTTTGATCCTGAACTCCCTACCCGCTTAAATGAGCAGCTGGATGCGAAACGTGGAAGTGAAACCGCTGCATTGCAAAAGATAGACGCCACCAAGAGCCAGATGCGGGCCATGAATGATGGCTTACAATTTCAAATGAAGGCTGCAGAAAATAAAGTACGCCAGGCCAGAAATTACGTCAGCATTGACAGCGCAGAATTATTGGCCGTTCAGAAATTTTATGAAACCACCAGAACCAGGCTGGAACGCTACGAAACCGGTTACAAAAACGGACTTTTTTCGCTTACTGATATCGAAACCCGAAGACTGAAGCTTCAGGAGGATAATGCAAAAGTAATCGGTCAGCAAAATAAACTGAGCAATTCCACTCAAAACCTGCTTAATGCCAGCATCGAACTGGATAATATCCGGGCGAAATATCAGGAATCAATGGCAAAAGCACAGTCTGATATGAGCTCTGCCGTTTCCAGCAGGGCCAGTGCACAGGGCGATATTGCAAAATTAAGAAACGACATTTCCAACATCAGCATTCGCCGTGGCTTATACGTGGTAAGGGCGCCACAGAGTGGCTTTGTGGTAAAAACCCTTAAAGCAGGGATTGGGGAAAACATTAAAGAAGGTGAATCTGTAGCCACATTACAACCAAAATCACCTTTAGTGGCGGCAGAACTTTATGTGAGTGCCATGGATGTGCCTCTGATTTTAGACACCAGCGATGTCCGTTTGCAATTTGAAGGCTGGCCATCGGTTCAGTTTTCTGGCTGGCCATCGGTTGCCGTAGGTACCTTTGCCGGAAAAGTTTCTTCCATTGACCGGGTGAGCAGCACCGGCGGAAAATATCGCTTATTGATTAGTCAAACCAATCCCGTTCCGTCAAAAGATGAACCATGGCCGGTACAACTTCGCCAGGGTTCTGGCGTTTACGGACGTATTATTTTAAGATCAGTACCGCTGTGGTACGAGATCTGGCGGCAGCTTAACGGTTTCCCGCCAAGTCTGGAAAAAGAGCCTTCAGCAAGTAGTAAAGAAAAAACATAACGGTGAAGACTAATATGAAAAATGATTTTAAAGCATGCCTGATTATTTTAATGCTCTTGCGCTCACTGTTTACAGCACAACCTGCACTGGCACAAAGTGCCGCTATGGTTAGGGCTGAAGCAGACAGTACCAAAGTTTTTTCAGTTGACGATCTCCAGATGCTGGTGTTCAGGTATCATCCCATTGTTAAGCAAGCTGCTTTGCTTAGCGAATCGGCACGGGCGAATGTATTACAGTCGCTTGGCTATTTTGATCCTGCACTTAAAGCCGGTTTCGCCAGGAAACTTTTTGGTAACACTGAATACTATAATAAATGGAACAGTGAACTGAAAATACCGCTCTGGCTGGCAGGTGCCGATTTAAAAATTGGCTACGATCGTAATGTAGGTACCTATGTGAATCCGGAAGGCCGTACCAATTCGCAAGGTTTATCTGCCATAGGGCTGAGTATTCCTTTAGGACAAGGATTGGTGATTGATGCCCGCAGAAATACCCTCCGTCAATCAAAAATTATGGTGCAATATGCAGAAGCCGAACAGCTGAAACAGATTAACGCTGTATGGTATGGTGCAGTAAAAGATTACTGGAACTGGTATTATACCTATAAGCAATTTAATTTAATTACCGAAGGCGTAGAACTGGCCCAGCGAAGATTTACGGCCATGAGCAGGCAAACCATCATTGGTGATAAACCGGCAATTGATTCGGTAGAGGCCTATATTACCGTACAGGAAAGGATTATTCAAAAGGAAAAAATGAAAATTGAGCTGCAAAATGCACAGCTGGTGTTATCCAATCACCTCTGGAGTGAAGATGGTAATCCATTGGAACTGCCTGCAGATGCTGTACCCCAACAGGTTAATCCGGCTGCAGCGAAACCTAACCCGCTGGTTTTGGATACACTGCTTGGTCAGGCCGCCAGCCAGCACCCCGAATTGTTAAAACTAAGAAGCAAAGGCGAGCAACTGGCAGTTGAACGGAGCTACCGGCAGGAACTTTTAAAGCCCAAACTAAATGTTACCGGGAATCTGCTTTCGAACAGGACTGATTTTAACAGTTTTATTCCTGGCGATTATGATTTTAACTGGAGCAATTACAAAGTGGGGATAGAATTTTCCTTTCCGCTTTTCCTCCGGTCTGAACGGGGTAAGCTCAGGGAAGTAAAAATTAAACAGCAGGAACTTAACTATGATATTCAGCAATATGGAAGAACCATCAGAAATGACATCAATGCAGCATATAATGATTTATCAGCCTATGCTGCGCAACTGGCTGTTCAGATTAAAAGTGTGCAGAATCAGCAAATACTCGTAACAGGTGAAAACCAAAAATTTAACCTTGGAGAAAGTACACTTTTTTTAATCAACAGCCGAGAAACGAAGTTAATCGACATGAAAATTAAACAGGAAAGTATGATTTCAGGTTATCAGAAAACGCTTGCAGAACTTTATTATAAGTCCGGAACCAGGCAGGATGTCCGCTTAAATTAACCTGTGGTAAAAGGATAAAAAACTTCTGCATCAAGCATTAGAAGCGATGAGCGGATTTTTTTTATCCCAGTTTAAAAAGCAGGCAGGTTATTTCATTATATTTATCGGATGAATCCATTTCAGCTGACCGACATCTATATTTACCCCATAAAATCACTTGGCGGAATCAGGGTGGAACAAGCTTTAATGGAAGATGAGGGGCTTCAGTACGACAGGCGCTGGATGTTAGTTGATCATGAAGGAACCTTTGTTACCCAACGCAAACATACACTGCTATCGCTGTTGCAGGTGCATATCGAAGATGATCGGCTATATGTCAGCCATAAACTGAAGGAGAACCTTAAGATCTCTTTTCAACTGGATGAAACTACCGGTAAGCGTATCGAAGTAAGGGTTTGGGATGACGCTGCAGTTGGTTTAGAGGTGAGCAAATCTGTTAATGACTGGTTTACAGCGTACCTGCAATTTGAGGTCAGATTGGTGCGGATGTCTGAAGATGATAAGATCCTGGTAGATCCAAGGTATGCTGCAAACGGAGAGGTTAAAAGTTTTTCAGATGGTTACCCTACTCTCCTTATTGGCCAGTCTTCATTGGATGCGCTGAATGAAAAATTAACGGAACCGGTCAAGATGAATCGCTTCAGACCAAACCTGGTTTTTTCAGGTAGCAAGGCGCATATAGAAGATGATTTTAAAACTTTTTCTTTGGGTAATGTGCTTTTCACAGCCGTAAAACCCTGTGCCAGGTGTGTGTTGATTACCGTCAACCAGGAAACCGGAATTCGGGGAAAAGAACCATTAAAAACATTGGCTGGTTATCGAACATTCAATCAAAAAGTCATGTTTGGCCAGAACCTCCTCCATAAAGGTACCGGCATCATTCATGTTGGCGATGAACTTAAGATAGAAAGCTGGAAATAACATGCGTTAGATGATGATTGATTTTCTTCATTACCGGTATTCGGCCAACATGCTTAAGCAGCGAAATCAGATTGGCCTTTCCCCCTTCAAAGGTTACCACAAAGGCAGCATGGTTAAAAATTAAAACTATTTGTACCGTGCGAACGTATATCATTAATCTTACGGACATTTATAATTTAATAAAAACCTATTTAATTAGAAAGATTCTAAATAATTATCAGCATTTTTGATAGATCTTTACTTGAATTATATTAAGATATGTAAAACTTATTTAACTACATTGCCCTTCAATGGCTAAGCCCGGGCTAAGTAATGATTAGCAAATAATAATGAACCTGAAAGATAACAGATATATTAATAAGAGTAAATCTGTTATAACATCTATAAATGAGCTTAACGAAGCATAAATAATGAATAATTTTAACCAGGAGTTTCCGGAATTTTTAAAAACATTTGAACAAAATCTAAAACATCTCTTTCAGGAAAAACATAATATTGATCAGCTAAGTCTGCAAAGAGGCCTTCCTCCGGAATTGCTGACAGAAATCATGGATCATGTTCCTTTATCAGTAGCCGTTCCATCAGCATTTGGAGGCAGAGGATGTAAGGTTAAAGAATGTCTCGGCATCCTGTCTGCAGCTTCCTATGAATCACTATCACTTTCTTTAACTTTTGGAATCAATATCGCCTTATTTTTAGAACCTGTGGCCAAATATGGAGATGATGAGATAAAAAAGGGAATATTCGATAAGTTTTTGAAAGCACAAAACATGGGTGGTTTAATGATCACTGAACCTAATTTTGGAAGTGATGCATTGAACATGCGCACCACGAGTAAAGAAACTGAAAGCGGTTATAAAATTAAAGGGACAAAACATTGGCAGGGACTCACCGGAATGGCCAATTACTGGATTGTAGCAGCCAGAAACGAAGGTGCCGACGGTTCATTAGCCCGGGATATCGATTTTTTTGTATGTGAGGATGCTATTGCAGCACAACAGATTCAAGTAGAAGAATATTATGATAATGCCGGTTTATATCTGATTCCTTATGGATTGAACCAACTGGACCTTACCGTACCTAAAAACCAAAGGCTTAAACCTGAAACGACAGGCATTAAAATGATGCTGGATATTCTGCACCGAAGCAGAATGCAGTTTCCAGGAATGGGAATGGGCTTTATTAAACGCATGCTGGATGAAGCTTATCACCAATGTGATAACCGAAAGGTTGGTGTGGGTAATTTGCTTGGCATGGATAATGTAAAGTTTCAGATTTCCAGGTTGCAGGCAGCTTATACCATTTGTTCTGCCATGTGCGCCAAGAGTTCATCCATCAGTGGCATTGAAAACAATTTGGCTACCGAGGGATTGGAAGCCAATACCATGAAAACCGTGGTAACCGATTTGATGCAGGAAAGTGCACAATTATTGGTGCAGTTATCAGGTGCAAAAGGTTATCGCACCAGCCATATCGGCGGACGTGGCATTATGGATAGTCGCCCTTTCCAGATCTTTGAAGGATCCAATGAAATGCTTTACGCACAAATTGGCGAAATGATTATCAAAGGCATGAAAAAGCAAAAACAGCCTCAGCTTTATCAGTACTTAAAAGAATTTCCACTCACAGTAAAATCTGCTGATTATTTCAAAGCAGAACTTTCGTTCTCACCAGATGAACAACTGGCGCAAAGAAAACTGGTTGACCTCGGCAGAATCGTAGCCAGAATCATTTGTGTAGGATATGTTATTGAGCTTGCAGAAAAAGGATTCAGAAAAGAACTGGTAGAGAATTGCATCATCATGCTGCAACAGGAAGTGGCGAGTTTAATCACTTCCCTCCGATTTAACAATAAGGTGGTAGAGGTTAGTGATTACCATATGGACAGTTTATGGCTTGATTTTGCATAATCACACGTAAAAAATATAGCATAACTGGAATTGATTTCCTGAATAGAAAATACAAGTCGTAGCCTTACACTACGACTTTTTGCTTTTGGTAAGGGGTGATATGCCCCCTATCCGCCTATCGCCTATCTTTCTCCTTAAAGGGAAAAGCCTAAAAAAAACCATTTCTCGAAACCAAATCGTAAAATTATATGCGACTCTTTTTTTTAAGAAGGGTGCCTGAAAGGCGGGGTGGTTGACCCCTATCCGCCAATCGGCACCTTTCCCCTTGAAGGGAAAGGGCGAAAGAAAATAATATTTATCGAAGCTAAAACTTAATTTCGGTCGGTGAGACACCGACCGATAGGTTTTGGCGATCGCTACTCCCCTCCTTTTTTAAGGAGGGGTGCCCATCGGGTGGGGTGATTCGATTTGAAAAATCTCGTCATTCCGACCGCAGTGGAGGAATCTTTGAAATCGTAAATTATGATTATCAATAAACTCTGATTTCAAAGATCTCTACGTTTCGCTGCTGCCTGAAAAAGGCAGATGCTCCAGTCGAGAAGGACGACCTTGAAGTAAATTAACCCCTATCCGCCTATCGGCACCTTTCCTTTGGAAGAGAAATGCCTTATTTGTTAATTTTCACCTCTTAGCAGGATAGATCAGGATGGGTTAACAAAATAAAAGTCATAACCTCGTAACTACAATTAACCAGATATATTCTAAACGCTAAAAAAACCAATGATAAGTGGTTATGAAACAATTTTGTATTGAAATCAATTCAAAATGAGTTGCCTGATCTCAAAAAAAGAAAAACAACCAGACCAAGACTATTTCCTGCCTTAAAAATCAGTATCGGAAATCTTTTATCACAATTAATTTACAAAGAAAAATTGATCAGGGATAGCCATGATTCTTAATGGTTTTATGGCTGAAATAATTTTCACTACATGATTCAGGCAGGCTTAAACTTAACCTAGCCAGGAAAAAAAATACCATACTAACTAAATATATCTAACCAATAATTAAAAATTATGTATTTCACTTTACATTCAAAGCCACATTACCGGCAAAATATGTCTGGAAGTAAAAAATTCCTGATTATGGGAATCTCTGCCCTTTCGCTGATGATAACGGGCAATTCGGCGCAGGCAGCCATCACCTATAAAACGGAATCGCTCATCATTAAAAAAGGGAAGAATTTCGATGATACAGTAAAAGGAAAAATCACTGATGATAAGGGTGCCACGCTGGTAGGCGTAATCGTTAAGCTCAAAAATACCACTTTAGTTACCACAACCGATGCAAATGGTGCATTCTCCATTACCATCCCTTCAGGCACTTCCAACCCTGTTCTGGTGATATCATATGTGGGATATACCACTCAGGAAGTTCCGGTAAACGGCCAGGCAAACATAACCATTCAGATTAAAAGTGCTATTAATGACCTGGAAGAAATTGTAGTGGTAGGTTACAACACGGTGAAGAAAAGTGATTTAACCGGAGCGGTGGTAAGTGTTGGCGCAGAAGAAATCAGATCCAGACCGGTAACCAACGCTTTGCAAGCCATTCAAGGTAAGGCTGCAGGTGTTGATATTACTTCAAATGAGCGTCCGGGGCAATTGGGAAGCATCCTGATTCGTGGTGTGAGATCACTAACGGCCAGCAATTCTCCTTTATATGTGGTGGATGGAATTCCTTTACAAGCAGGTGGCATAGATGCAATTAATCCGAATGATATTGAAACGATTGATATCCTGAAGGATGCATCAGCAACAGCAATTTATGGATCGCGTGGTGCCAACGGTGTGGTTTTAGTGACGACCAAAAAAGGTAAAGCCGGAAGGTTAACATTGGATTATGTAGGTACCGCAACCATCGAAACCCTGAATGACCGAATGGACATGATGAATTCTGGTGAGTACATTGAATTTCGCCGTGATGCTTATCGCCGCACGGCATATTTAAACTCCATAAACGGCACCAATATACAACCCATTTATGCCTATCCGGTGATTGCAACCCAGGCTGCCGATAGAGAGATTTTCAAACAAGATCCCAATATGCTGACCAATCTGGATAAAGGCTGGGTAAATGGCGTATTTGATGGCAGTTTAGTGCCCACAACCGATTGGGGCGATCTGGTAACCCGAACTGGCGTTACACAAGATCATGTATTGAGTGTAAGTGGTGGCACAGATAAAATTAAAGCTTATGGATCTTTTGGTTACTTAAATCAAACTGGTACGCAACTGGGGCAGGATTTTGAAAGATACAGCGGCAAACTAAGTGTCGAAATAAACCCGGTAAAGTGGTTTAGAATGGGTGCAAATCTTACTGCAACCTATGGTTTACAAAACTATGGCTTCCAGGCCGCCAGTGCATCAGGGGCAGGAAATATTTATGCCGCCGCACGCGGCATGCTTCCATTAGCTATTCCATTTGATGCCAATGGCAACAGAATTAATTTGCCTGGCGGAGACATTAACATCCAGAATCCAGTTTTAGAAGCCGATTACAACATCAACCTTCGTAAAACTTTAAGAACGCTGGGCTCTGTTTTTGCTGAGGTTAATTTATTGAAGGGCTTAAAATACCGCATCAACTTTGGTCCTGATTTTTCGAATTTTTACAATGGCAGGTTTCAGGACGCCAAGTCGGTTAATCGTGATGCTGGTGTACCGGGATCCATCAACAACTATGCGCAGTTAAATCAGAGCAATCGGTTTGCCTACACCTTGGATCACTTGTTATATTATGATAAAACCATTAATAAGCACAATTTTGGCGTAACCTTATTACAAAGTTCCTCTTCCTTCCGTGAAGAATCTTCTTCATTAACCGGAAGCAAGATCTCCTTACCCAATTCACTTTGGTATGGTTTAAATACCGGAAACATTACAGGCTTAGATGCCTTTGACACCAACTTAAGAAAATCAACTCTGGTTTCATACATGGCCAGAGCCAACTACAGTTTCAACAGCAAATACCTGTTAACGGCATCAGCACGCTGGGATGGCGCATCGCAACTCGCGGCAGGAAACAAATGGGATTTCTTCCCTTCAGCGGCATTGGCCTGGAGACTGGAGCAGGAAGATTTCATGAAAAATATTAAATGGATAGATCAGCTAAAACTGAGATTAGGCGTAGGTAGCACCGGCAACTCATCAGTAGATATTGGCAGCACCCTCGGATTGTTACAACCCTTAACTTATACTTATGGCAGTTCAGCCCAAACCGGCTACGTTTCATCAGATGCCTCATTGGCCAACCCGATTCCATTACCAAATAAATTGTTAAGCTGGGAAAAAACCTTACAATACAATTTAGGTTTGGATTTTGATATCTTAAAAGGAAGAATCAGCGGATCATTGGATATTTATAAATCTAAAACCACAGACCTTATCCTACTCAAAAAAATCGCCTCTGTTAATGGTTATACTACTTCTTACGATAATATTGGTTCAACCAAAAACAAAGGTCTTGATTTGACCTTAAATACCGTGAATATCAAAACCAAAGATTTCACCTGGGAATCTACACTGAATTTCTCTACCAGTAAAGATGAAATTGTTAAGTTAGACAATGGCGATATGGTTATTGATCGTTTCTTTATCGGGCAAAGAAATGGCGTGGCCTATGATTTTGTGAAAGAAGGCATCTGGCAGAATACGCCGGAAGATTTAGCCGAAATTGCGAAATATAAACAAAATGGAGTTACGTTTAGTCCCGGAAGCATTAAGGTTAAAGATTTAAATGGCGATTATAAAATAGATGCCAACAATGACCGTCAGATTTTGGGCCATTACAATCCAAGCTGGACGGGTGGTTTAACCAATACCTTTGGCTACAAGCAATTTGACCTATCCATTTTTATTGTTGCACGTTACAATTTACTGATTCAAACCGGAGCAGAAGCACTTCAGGGCCGTTTCGCACAAAGGGTTGTAGATTACTGGACACCAACTAACCCCACAAATGCTTATCCGGCACCCAATTATGCCAGTGCCAGCGGAGATCAATATGTAAGTGCATTAAACTATCAGGATGCTTCCTTTATTAAAATCAGGAATATCTCGCTGGGTTACAACTTTGCATCAGAGATGGCTAAAAAATTAACCTTATCCCGGTTAAGGATTTATGCACAGGCCATTAATCCGGGTTTAATTTATTCAAAAGTAAAATGGATTGATCCGGATTTAGGTGGTTCTACTTTTAACAGAGGATTTGTTTTCGGCATTAATGCTAGCTTCTAACCAAAATAACATGAAAAAGATTATCAATATATTATCAGGAATGGCCCTGTTAAGCGGGTTAATGATTTTACCAACCTCCTGCAAAAAAAGCTTTTTAGACGAAGAGGTCATCAATTCACACAATACCTCTGATTTTCAAACCGCGCTGGGTCTTGATGGCTTAGTGATCGGGATGTACCAGAGTTTAAAGTTTCATTTCAACTATACCTGGGCTTACACCACCACCAATTATGGTGTAGATGAATTTACGGTTGGTGGAGACCGCACAGAACAAATGTTTAACTCTTACGATGGAAATTTAAACTCCCTTTCCGGCGATGTGGCAGCCGTTTGGGATAATATGTATGGCAGCATCAACTCGGCTAACATTGTTATTAAAAATGTGCCGGTTTACTACGACGGTGCCAATAAAAATACCCGTTTGGGTGAAGGCTATTTTATGCGCGCCTTTGATTATTTCAAACTGGTTAAACAGTTTGGTGCAGTGCCCTTAAAACTTGAACCTTCTGAAGTTATACAGGAAGAGTTTACCAGAAGCCCGGCAAAAGATGTTTATGCCCAGATTATACTGGATTTTACAAAAGCCTATGATCTGTTGCCTGCCACCGTTACGGAAACCGGCAGAATTTCAAAAGGGGCAGCCGCACATTTTTTAGCAAAAGCATACCTTTTCCGTGCCAGTGAAATTAACAATGCCTGGAACAGCGACACCAAAACAGCCGATTTACAAAATGCCATTAAATATGCCGACCTGGTGATCAACAGTGGTAGTTATACACTTGCCACGAATTTCAGTGATTTATGGAACTTCACTACAGTGGATGGAGCCAATGAAACCAACAGGGAAGTGATTTTGGCTGCGCAATTTTCCAATAACATTACCACGCAGGGCCGTTATGGCAATCAAATCCATTTATATTATCCGTCCGTGTATCAAACACTTCCGGGCATGGTACGTGACCTTGCTGGTGGACGTGAATTTCAGCGATTAAAATCTACAGATTATGCTTTGGATGTTTTTGACCGGGTAAATGATTCCAGATTCTGGAAAAGCTTTAAAACAAGATATGTATCCAATAATCCGGCGAGTGCACCAAAATGGACCGCTGCAACAGCACCCACGCCTGCCCAAGTGGGCCAGGCTAAATTTGCCGGAGGAGAAGAAGCTGTTTTGTATATTGTGAATGATGCCGGTGATACACGATACACTCCACTTGTTGCCAATGCCAATAACCCGCTTCCAACTGACATTGGTCGACGCAAACCAAGTATGTTTGTGCGGTATTTTGCGGGCCAGCCACAAAGCTATTTAAATGCACATGGCAACTACGGTGTGAGCCAGTTTGTCGCTTTATCTAAATTTATGGATGGCTCCAGGAATCTGGTGGCTTCTCAATTTGGACAGCGGGATGGTATTCTGGCCCGTTTAGCCGAAACCTATCTCATTGCAGCGGAGGCTTACGGACGGTTGGGCCAGTATGCACAAGCCCTTCCTTATTTAAATAAAGTAAGAGACCGCGCTGCTTATAAAGATGGTGAAAACCGGGAGAGTTATGTTGACGGAGGCATTTCATATAAAACAAACCCGGCTACAAATGCCACAGCCCTTTCATCCTATTCGGATAAAAACACCTATTTTGAATCGAATAACATTCCGGTTACCTCTGCCAGTACCTTAACTTCCATGCACTTAAACAGTGATGGAGATATCTTTAATTCTAACAGAGAATTTTTTGATAAAATCGGGGCAACTGCTCAGAGCGATAAATTTATTGCCTTCGTATTAAATGAACGATCGAGAGAATTAATGGGTGAGCTTCAGCGATGGGAAGATCTGGCCCGTACCAAAACATTGGTGGCCCGAACAGCTGCATTTAACAGTGAAGCGAAACCGATTGAAGGTAAACATTATTTAAGGCCGGTTCCGCAGTCGTTTCTGGATGTGATTAAAAACAACGGAAGTGCACTAAGCCCTACGGAAAAGCAGGCCATGCAAAATCCGGGCTGGTAATTCAAATACACTTTGTTTAGTTGATAGGGAGTATTATTGATTTGAAATGCGGGTTAATACTCAGACTTCATCTATTGATTGTTTTCATCTACTGGTTGGTGTCTCACCAACCAGTTTAAATGTATTAATCATTTTTTTCGGTTAGTAAGACACCAAACGATAGCATTCTTGCCATGCTCTGACTATTTTTCATCTACTGGTTGGTGTCTCACCAACCAATTTAAATGTATTAATCATTTTTTTCAGTTGGTGAGACACCAACCGATAGCATTCTTGATACGCTCTAACTATTAGATACTTCGCATTTAATGAACTATCGCTTTTCCATTCACCATCACATTTTCAAATTGCACGTCTTCATACTTATTCTTAAGCACCGGATTTGAAGTGATGACCTCAACATTTATGAAGCTAAAATCCGATACCTGATCCAGTGGATTACCCTGCATTACTCCAAACTTTGTGCTCTTCACTTTGATATTGGAGACTTTAATGTTTTTAATGATGCCAAAGGGTTTTGCTTCAGTTCCTCCTAAATCAAAAAACTGACTCCAAGAGTTTAAATCAATCACTGAACCACAAGTTCCTGTGATGTGATCGATAGTGATATTTTCAAATACCTGGAAGGTATCTCCACGCATTTTAAATTTTAAGATGGGACAATTATTTTCCATCACACAATTTTTCATTGTAATGTTTTTGGCATGGATGCACTCGCTCCCAATGGTCAGCGTGGCATGTGAAGGACCAAACCTGCAGTTTTCAATCAGCACATCCTCTACTATTCCATTTTGTGGCAACTGATGTGCCGTAGGACCTTTTCCACCCTTAATCACAATGGCATCATCATTTACGGAGATGTAGCAGTTCCTGATTGTAACACGCTTACAAACATCGAGATCTATACCATCAGAACTGGGTGCAGGAATGGGTTTAAAAGGCGATTGAATGTTGGTATCTTCCACCAATACGTCATTACACTGGTACAGATGGGTTGTCCAGAAACCCGAATTGCGCAACTGTACCTGTTGAATTTTAACATGATCGCTCTTCCAGATAAAGATTAACCTTGGTCGGCTGACTTCGAGATTATTTGACGTTTTACCCAATTTTTTCATTTCCTCCCGATGTGCCCAAAAGGTTTTCCAAAATTTCAATCCATTGCCATTGATGGTACCGGGCCCTTTTATGCTAAATCCATCTACACCATAGGCATTGATCAGGGCTGCATAATAATCCAAACTTTGCCCTTCCATTCGGGAAGGAATAAATGGATAATCCTTTATCTCATCCGAACCTTTTAACACCGCCCCTTCCTGCAACACTAAACTGGTTTTTTGCTTAAAAAACAATGCCCCGGTTAAATAAGTTCCTTTGGGGATAACAATCACCCCACCACCTTTTGCAAAGGCTTTATCAATTACTTTTTGAATCGCCCGGGTTTGAATGACCGTACTATCTGACCTTACACCGTAATGCAAAATATTATATTGCTGCGCCTTTACCGGACGTAAAAAAGCAGTAAGCAAGGCAAGTATGTATAAAGATTTCATCATATTTAAAAAATAACCTTAATTTATGGGTAGGGTGTAATCATCACCGGACCGATTAAACCGGAAGGCATTACAGACCAGTTCGAAGCGTCAAAAGGTTTGTAATCAATGTTTACGAAATTGATTTCATGATAATTGCGCCATGGAATTTTCCTGATATCCATATCCCTTATCCGGTTAGCCATCAGGTTTACCACTTCAATTTTAATGGTATTATTTCCTGCTTTTAAATACTGACCTATACGGGCTTCAAATGGAATGCTCCACAATATCCCGACTTCCTTTTCATTGATCCATACTTTTGCACTTTCATTTACCTGCCCAAGGCTGAGCACATATTCTTTAGCCGTTTTCGATGGTAAATTAAAATGACTGGTGTACAAACCTGTTCCGGAGAACACGGCAAGTTCAGGGTCTTTTAAGTCTGTCCAGGAAATTAATTTATTCAATGTTTGATCTGCCGGAAGTACTGGTCCACCCGTCGTAAAATGCAGTGTCCATGGCTGGGTGATCAAAATAGGTTTCCCTCCTTGATCAAGATAGTTCCAGGCTAAATTTTGAGTATGCCTGGCAGAAACATTCAGGAAAAGCGATTGCCCCGATTTGATCTGCACCCGAACCTGATTGCCTTTCATGGTACCCGAACCAATTGATCCGCTTTGCGGATCCATGATCACCACCTCACCCACTGTATTAACTGGCAAATCAGTGTCTATGTCTTTTGCCGTATGGTTCACCAGGTAATAATAAGTATCGCTGTTATTTTTTCGCCGGATGAATTTCAAACCTATATCTGTCAGTGTTTCACGGTTAATGTGGCGTTGCAACAGTGCGCGCCTCACATCCTGAGCTAAAATCATTTCTCCTTTTCCGGTTTTAAAGCTTGAAAGGCCATTTCCATCTGGTTGAAAGTTCAAGCTGGCCAATGCCAATTTCAGCTTCGCTCTTCTGTTTTCCAGGTCATTCAACCCCGGAACATCTGTTGGCAATTGCTGAAAAATAACCGTTGCACCTTTGTTCGCCAATTGAATAATATGATTCAAAGTTTCTAGGTTCATCAGTTTACTTTCTGGAATGATGAGTACTTTATAAGGGGATGCATTTTCTGAAGTTTGCAGCAAGTGGCCAGTGGCCTTTGTTCGAATTAACACCCGGTCAGAAGCAAAATCGTATGCATAACCAGTTTTCGATAGGTCTTTAGCCAGTTGGTAAAAAGCGGTTGGATGCAACCATTCATCTACATCGTGTACTTTCAGTGGCATATCCAAACCCTTCGCCTTATTCCATACATCATAAACTGGCCAGTAAATCAATAATTCATTATCGGGTTTTCCAGATTGCAGGATGGATTGACACCGGGCAATGTATTGATTAAGCCCATTGGCATGCGGCCACAAACTATTATTGGGATTCATTTCCACAGACGCATAAAACAACCATCCCGGCCAAGGTATATCTTTTGGAGAGTTGGTGGTACCATGGTAGAAGATATGATTAACACCTGATAAAAACAGTTGCTCGGCCTCGGGTTTACACTGTGAATAGGAGGTTTTAAAATGCTCAGTCAGCCAGGTAAACGTTTCAGAAGACACCAGTGTTTTGCCATTGGTATGCGCTGCTGAGGCCGCAAATTTACTCATCACCGGGTCAGGATCTACATTTCTGATATCTGCCGCATCTCTGCGCAAACCCGGAATATCGAAGTGACTTGACCCAAAGGTTTCCGTTTCGGGAATATCCACGGCACCATAAAGATCAAGCAGATTACCCGGTGAACCGTGCGATTGATTTTTAGTCATTGATTTTAAGCCATGTGCCCAATTGGTCCAGTTTTTAGTAAAGTTATGGAGCAACAGCTCGTCCATTGTTTCCCGGTAATCTGATTTTAAACGGGCGATATTTTCATCTGTACTATCCTTACCGGCAAGCTCCTTAAGGTGTTTTTCAAGTGCGTAACCCCTGTTTTTTTTAAATTCAATAAAAAAATCCGGGGTCCAGGTGGCGCCATACACTTCATAGCTATCATTGAAAAAAGACCTGATGCCTTGTGGTTGATGATGGAAAGCTTCCGTGAATCGCTTCAGATATACATCAACAGATTTCCGATCCAGGTGATCGAGTGTAAAACCCTCTCCGCCCGGAGCAGCACGCTTGACTAATTGCCTTGTTTTTCCAGAAAAAGCAGCATCAATATTCCACATGCCTGATTTTGGCGACCAGGATACAGTATTATCTTTTTGAAGAAAAGGAAGCAGGTTTTCTGTTTCACCATTGGGACCATAAGCTGTTAAAGCTTGTAAGCGGGCAAAATCCTGCTTTTCTTCCTTAACCTTTATGGGGCCAGGCAGTTGCTCACCAGCATTCAGTTTATAATCCTGAATAATCAGTTTGCTTGCGGCATATTCCGGTTTAATTTGGGGTCCGCCAAAGGGCCATCCTGTTCCGGTATTCATATCTACGCCCATTCCCAGCAGATTTGCTTGTTTTACTGTGTAATGCAAGGCATCTATCCAGGCGGGTGAAAGAAATTGGAGGTACTTTTTTTCGAAACCCACGGCACCGTATATGGGCGTGATTTCTACCCCACCTAAACCAGCTGCAGCATATGCTTTTAAAACATCATCAAGATTCTGGTTATCAACGGCATTTCCCATCCACCACCACCTGGTCCATGGCTTCATCTGCTTTTCCACTTTAGGCCAGCCCACCATTTTTTTTGCAGGCAATTGTGCTTTCACATTAGTCAAAAGGGTAATGGCAGCCAAAAGTAATGTAAAGAATCTTTTCATTTTATCAGACTTAGTCGAAGTGAAATACCATGGTTAAGGGCTGCGATATGGGCGAGTGATCCGGATTCGTTTCCATAATATCTGCCATATAAGCCCACCATTTCTGAACAATAGCCGCACTTCCAAGGTCTTGTGATGAATTTCCGTTCTGCTGCTGTACTGCAAATAAGGTATTGGTTTCTTCATCTAAAAAGATAGAATAATCACTTACTCCGTTTTCTTTTAATAATGCAGACAATTCAGGCCAGATTTCATCATGGCGTTTTTTATATTCATCCGCAAAACCGGATTTCAGTTTCATTTTGAATGCAATTTTCATTTCTATTTGTCTAAATTTCGTAAGGTGAATCCTCTATCTAAAAGGTTTAACTTAATTTATCTTCAGGACAATATCCTCTTCATTATTGCCAATTGATTTGATCCAAAGGATTTTATTTTTTTGATCATAATACCACCCTGCGCTTTCATCCAGCTGACCTGCGTTTTTTACCGCATCCACATTACTGGCATTTTCAGAAACTGCCTTTGGGGCCATATTATTATTCCAGTGGATTTTGGCCAGGTAACGGTGTGCTGCAGATTTAAATGTTCCGGAGGGCTTTGCGATTTTCAAAACCAAAGCATTATCAGTTAATGAAGAAGTAATTTTGGTTAGGGCAAAATTTCCGGTTTTATATTTTGCGCTTAGGTTATCATCCTCGTAAAATTTATAGTTCGATTCTCCATGAGGAAAAACATCTAGAGTCATCACATCAACAGGCTTTTCACCGGTATAAATCATTTCCGGCTGCATAGGAATAATAGCGCCTGCCTTCACAAAAAGCGGTATGGTATCTAATGGTGCCACGACGTGATGATAGCTTTTGCCTTCATACTTTTCTCCTGTCCAATAATTAAACCATGTTCCTTCCGGCAGGTATACGGATCTGGTAATGGCACCTTTGGTAGTTACCGGTGCCACCATCAGGTGATCGCCCAACATATACTGATCGCCGATTTCATATACATTTTCATCATCCTGGTCATTCAGCACCAAAGCCCGCATCATGGGTAAACCTGTTTCGTATTGCTGGTGCATGCTGGTGTACAAGTACGGGAATAAACGGTAACGCAAAAGATCATACTTTTTAAAATTCCTCAGGGCATCTTCACCATAATTCCAGGGTTCTTTATAACCCGGATGATCCATTCCAAAAACCAATGCAATCGGACTAAACATGCCAAACTGTACCCAGCGGATATATAGCTCTGGATCGGCCTGGTGCTCAAATCCACCCATACAATGTGCCCATAAACCTACGCCTGAAAGACTAACATTTAAACCGGCTTTAATTACAGGCGCAAAATACTGCCACTCACTTGGCCAGTCGCCGGCAAAAATGTAAGGGTAACGCTGGATACCGGAATAACCTTCGCGGGTTTGGTTTAGCCCCCTGAAACCATTAAATTTTTCAAATTCCAAAAAGGGTGCCTTAGCATAAGCTATTGGAAAAACATTGTGTAAGCGTTCAGCATCCTGTCCTACAGGCCCAACCTTTTCGCTTTCATTGGCCAAAGCGCCAAAAGCACTCCCTTCATCTGTTTTAAGAAATTTTGCACCTAAATTAGCCACACGCATCACGCCGTTTTCCCACCACCATTGCGTTGCCTTTTCATCAAAGAAGTTCACAAACTCCCCGGGCTTTCCATGCTCCGGATAGGTATAACCTTTGGCCCGGGCCTGATCAAGTAAATTTAACTTTTTTGCATTATCAAACCGCGGACGAAGATGTAAGCCTACCATTTTATAATTCATGGCATAGAGGCTGTCGAACATTCCTTTGGGATTTTTAAAAGTTTCCCTCCACTCAAAAGAAGTAGCTCCTTTACCGCCGGTTTCTCCGAACAACCTCCAGGTAGAGTCCAGCCAGAGTAAATCGACCGGAATACCTAATAACCTGTACTTTTTGGCTAGTTCAATCACATATTGATCGGATGTTTTTTCTTCATGCCCCCAGGTACCACCACTATACGTACCAGCATGCAGGCCTAAGGCAAACTGCGGCAACATCGGTGATTTTCCGGTTATGGCGGTATAAGCATTTAAGATAGCCGGAAAGGTTGGTCCATAAATAAAGTAATAATCCAGTTCGCCATCAGCTGCGTTAAATGTATATTGATTTTTATTTGTGGCGCCCATATCCCAGGTGGTGGCAAAAGAATTGTGCATAAAAATGCCATAACCCTTGGTACTCATCAAAAATGGTATCGGGCAATAGTTGGCTTCTAAAATATTATAGGCCCCGATGGCATGTGGCAAACCTTTTCCACGCCCAACATTTAAGGTCAGTTTTTTGAAGCGGCGATCCATGAAATCCATGCGTTCCCCAAAACCAAAGAAATGCTCATCAGCCTGAAGTTTTTTGATTACACCAACCTCCGTATTGTTTTTAACCATTGAACCACCACTTTCAGCTATAAGTATTTTTCCTTTTAAATCAGAAACATCTATCTTAAACGGACTTTTATTGATCCTGATTTTCAACTTGGCAGTAGTCAATAAGAAATGATCTTTCTGCTCTACTACTTTAGTGCTCACATTTTCCCAATCGTATTTAATGACCATCAGGTTTTCATTAGGCTCAAACTTTCCATTCCAGCTGGTTCTGATCCTGAACATTCCTGGTGTACATAAATCAAGTTTAACCACACCATTGGTCATGTTCATGGAAATCGAATTACCCTGCCTTTTAAAGGCATTTTTGTAATCGCCGATGGTTTGTCCAAAAACAACAGTCGACAAAAACATCAATAAAAGGGTAAAAAATTTATTCAACATGGTGATTATTTTGGAATTTTACAGGCTTACTTTATTTTTTTATTTTATAAACTTCGGTGCCCGCCAACAGGAAGCAACCTAAACCATAATCCTCAAAATCAGGTGTATGGGTGAAGTTTACCGGTTGTCCGTCTTTTGGTTCTTTTCCTGTTCCCTGTACATAGCCCAAAACTCCATTTGGATGAACGGCATCTTTCGCCATGGCATTCCAGGCTTTGGTAATCACGGGCAGATAAGTTTCTTGATCTAAAATGCCCTGATTTACCCCCCAGGCCATGCCATAAGTAAATAAAGCTGTACCAGATGTTTCCTTTCCGCCAAAATGATTGGGATCATGCAGACTTACATTCCAGAAACCATCAGCACGTTGCAAAGGCACCAAAGCTTTAATCATTTCGTGATAGGTTTTTAAATATTCCGCATAGCCAATGGCATCTTTAGGCATCGTTTCCAACACCCGAACCAGGGCTGCCACTACCCAGCCGTTTCCACGCGACCAGTAACAGTTTGCCCCATTTGGTTCTTTGTACGGTGGGACAAAATCCTTATCCCGCCACCAGAGTCCATCTTTTGCATGGTACAAACCACCACCTTCTACGTTTTTGCTGTGGAGATACATTTTGTACATGTGTTCATAGTAAGCCGTGTCATTATAAACTTTACCTAATTTTGCAAATACCGGCATGGCCATTTGCAAAGCATCAATCCAGGTCCAGTCTTTCACCTTATTCGATAAAATCATCAAATCCATTGAGGCTTTAATGTCTCTGATGCGTTCTGGTTTTTTATCGATGTTGTACAGATCAATATAGGTTTGTCCGCAGGCCTGGTTATCGGCATCGCGGGTTTTAACGCCATCCCTCAATCCCCATTGATGTTTATCACCCCATTGAACGGCATAATCATAATAAGTTTGATCAGGATAAATCTGATACAAAGCCATTAAACCTTCGTAATAAACCGCCCTTGTCCATAGATTACTGGGTCTTTCCTTATTGGTGATGATTGATTTACCGGCATCAGGCCACTTATGCATAAAGTAAGCATTGGTAGATTTCAGGGCTTTCAAAATGGCTTTCTTTTTGGGCAGTTTCTGCGCAAAAATGAGCTGACAGGATAAGCCCATCAGTAAGGCAAAGCAGCATATAAATTTCTTCATGTCAACATATTGGTTAGTGTTTTCAATGCAATGGAATCTTTCGCGCCTTTTTACTTCAGGCTTAAGGCTGATTCATTTTCTGCAATGTCATTTCTTATTTTAATTTGTTTTTGATTTTGGCTTTAATTCATCGGGACTATCCTTTGTAAAAGTATCAAACTGAATTTTGGATGGACTTTCAAAAATGTCTTTCACCTTCTCAAAGGCAACTTCATATTTTGGGTTAAATTTATCTGACATCATGTATTGCTGCAAGCTAAAATACAATTGTTGGGCTGCAGGTACATCTTTTAAATCAGGTGATAGGTTTGCACTGGAAACCATAAGCTTCCCCTTGCCTACTTTCGCTTCCATTACTAAGGCTAACCTCCGGTTTAAAAACCAAGTATCGATTGGCTGGATAATCGGCCTGAATCCTGAAGGAAAATCTTCAAGGTTCATCACCTGTGCCTTATTTACAATTTCCCACCATTGCATATCACTGTGATTTTCAGTAGGGAAGTTTTCAAAAGCCGGATGTTTAGGATCGCAAAGAATACCTAAAGTATGCGGTGGACGCATCTTAAACCAGGAAGTATTCCAGAAAACTGGCAGGAAAGTTTGAACCACTTCCTTCCCTTTTACCACTTTGCCTGCCGCATTTAAAAATACATTTCCGCCTTCGTCCAGTATTTTCCTGGCCTTTTCATCCAATTCGTCTGTATAATAGACATTGGTTTTCAATTGCGGAAGTGTGACCGGATAAACCCAGAAATTCCAGTCGTTGGCAAATTCAGTACCTTCAATAGATACCTCCAGGTTAATATGCGTGGCCTTTTGAATGGCTTTTAATGGAAAACGGATATCGCCTACCTGAATGCAGTTGCCAATGGGTAATGTCCTTCTGCCAAATTTCCCTTTGCCCAAAACAGCACCCGCGTCGTTTTTAATGGTCCATAAAATGTTTGTATTTACCAAAGGTACCTTGCCGAAATGAGCCACTTCTACGGCCGCATCCAAACTTTCTGCATTGGTATAGACAAACTGCAGAACCTTCAGTAACGGAACCGTACTGTTAGAAAAACGTTTAAAAGCTTTTGCCGTAATGTATCCCTTTTCATCCCAAAAAGCATCCAATACTCCAACTAAAGCCGTTCCCTGTCCGGGATAATCATTTAATGATAATAATTGGTAGCCGTTGTAATTGGGTGTTCTCAACGCTTTCTCGATTTCATTTTTATAACACAGTGCCTGCAATTTGCCCGAAGCCATTAAGAAATCCTTTGCCTGATTGGCCATATCATGATCGGCTAAATCTTCCTGAAACATTTCAAAGTTCTTCGCCCGGTAAACGCCGGTATATTTTTTTATTTCTTCAAAATCCGGGAACGCACAGTACTGTCCCATTTCATGTGCCACAAACGGAACGGTAAATTGTTCAATCTGTTTGGCATAAGTAGACATGCTTTCCGGCTTTTTAGCCCAGTCCAAACCTCTTGCCCCCGCCCTAACCATAAATTCATTGTTTGGAATGACGGGCCAGCTTCCGCCAACCGAAGCACCGGTATACAGTCGGCGTGAATCTTTCGCTTTCCAGTAGTTATTGAATTTAGTTAAGTATTCTACCTGCCGGCCCCGAGGTTCGTTGCCGTAAGCCATCATACAAAAAGAAGCATAATTGCCATAGCTCTTGGTCATCCGGTTGGTTTCATCATAAATGAACTGATCAATAGGCTTTCCTTCACCAATAGAGGTACCATGATTGGCCCAGCTTGGCCCTTCAGGCTGCAAATAAAAGCCTGTTAAATCTGCCGCAATAAAAGCAGCTTCGGGCGGGCACCAGGAATGAAAACGCATATGGTTTAAGCCATGTGCTTTCGAAATTTTAAAAATTCTCTCCCAGGCCGCCACATCCATGGATGGGTAACCCGTGAGCGGAAATTCGCAGTTGTTTACGGTTCCACGCAAAAAAACCGGGCAACCATTGATTTCAAAATTTCTACCTACAGCTTTGAATTCACGCATCCCGAATTGAATTTGTTTTTCATCTCTTTTACCGTCATCAGCGAGCAATGTCGCAGTCAAGCGGTATAGTGCAGGATCAAATTCATCCCATGTTGCGATTTTATTGCCCATGGGTAAGTCAATTTCCAGTAACTCAGTTCCGTTTTTGAGCTGATAAGGCACCTTAACCGACTTTACCTTAAGGATATTTTTAGTGTTGAAACTTTTGGCTGATAAGGTGATTTGACCATTTGAAGCAAGCTTATTTCCTGATTTTAGCTCGATCTTAACTTTTACAATTTTGTTCTTCAGATCAGGATAAACCTGAATGTCCTCAAAATAAACCGGTGAGCCAGCCTGCAGAAACATTTTGCCTACTACCCCATTCCAGTTACCCTGTGTATGATCCGTGAGGCTATGCGAGTCCTGCCCTACGTTAATGGCTTTGATTCGATTATCAATTAAAAGTGTAAGGGTATGTTTGCCTGGCTTAAGGTGAGCCGGAAGTTCAAAATTTTGCGCCACCACAAAAGTATATTGTGTGCCGATTTCCACATCATCCAGCCATACACGGGTTTCTGAGTGTGGATATTCCAGTGATAAAATCACTCTTTTACCTTTCCAGTTTGCCGGAATGTCTACATCTTTTTGGTACCAGGCAGCACCGGTATAATGCTTAGCTGGTGTAAGCCAAAATGGAATTTTGATGTTTCCGGGTTGGCGATATTTCTCCAACCGGGGATGGAAAAAATAAGAGCTGTCGTAAATACTTCCCGTCCATTTTGTTTTTAAAGTAATATCATCTCCTTTAAGGTTTTCGGCCATCGAACCAGGCAAATTAATCGATTCCGGTAAGGTTGATGAATACCATTTTGCCAGGATGCCTTCATCACCGGCATCTGTTTTAAACCTCCACTTTCCCTGTAGTGAAATGGTTTGCGCAGAAGCCGCTATTGAATATATAGAGATGAAGCAAAATGCTGCAATAAACCACTTCAAGGATAAAAATCTTTTTATTTGCATAATTTTTAAGCGAAATAAATGCAAAAGCATTCGGTATATCTGGTTAAAGCCACTATTATAGGATTAAAAATACAACCGGGCAACCTGTAGTGTCCTGCTTAAGAAGAATGATCCTGTTAGAAACGTTTAAATTGGGTTTATGGCTTCTGTAAAATATTTGCGATGCGATGAATAAGGTTAGAAGCAGCTCAGAGCTTTGCCAGTTTTAATATGGTTTTCATTTTATCTATCAGGTTTGGTGTCTCAACAAAAAGAATCATTTCAAATACCTTTTTAACTGATTTAATTTGAGCGTCCTAACGCCTTCAGCAACCAGGGATGCATTTAATTTTGCGCCTTCTTCATTGGTATGGGTATGGTCTTTTTCTGTGAAAAACATTTGCACTTGCGTTGCTGATAATTTTGCGTATTTATCCTTGATCAATTGATTTAAAGGAATAAAACCGATCTTTTCTGCATGAGCCACCTCTTGTGCCCAATCGGCATATGGATCATTAACCAATACCACTTTTCCATCTCTTAACGGATTCCTTGGGATAGCAGAACATATTATTGCGATAGCCCCTTTTGCCTTAATATCATCAATAAATTTACGCAGGTACCAGCCATAAGTATACACTACTTCTTGCTTTTGCTTTATGGGATTGTAGATATTTTTGCTTTCCATTCCAATCCCTTTAATGGTTCCGCGGGCTCGTGCCGTATCGTCAAGCGGACTGCTGTCATTGTGCCCAAACTGCATCATCACAACATCACCTTTCTTAATTTTAGCCAGCACAGGTGCCCATAAACCATTGGTTTGGAAGGTTCTGCTGCTTGTTCCGCCAAGGGCATCATTTTCTACATTAATTTTATCCGTATCAAAAAAATCACTGATAAAACTTCCCCAGCCCCACAAATCACCATCTCCTTTCCCCTTTCCGTTTTTCACAGTAGAATCACCAATTAAAAATAGCGTTGGCTTTTCCGGTTGTTTTAACGTGATACAGGAAGAAATGATGATGCAGGCAGCCAATAAGATGAAGCATAAGGATGTTTTGTTTGATTTCATTGATGTAATTTTTCTTTTCTGGAATGATGATAGAGTTTTGTTTTATAAGGGTGCAGATTTATAAGCGTGCTGCTTGCTATAAAAGATAGTTTTTCAATGTACATTTTTTTAATGCTTTAATCCCTTTTACTACTGATTGCGCATTTAATTTAGCCCCTTCCAGATTGGTATGGGTATGGTCGCCAGGAAAAAAAGATTTTACTTTTTCCGGTCCCAGGGCATCATATTGATCTGCCACGATTTTATTCAGATCTATAAAGTAAGCGTTTTCCTCTTGTGCCACTGTTGCGGCCCATTTCCCAAAATCCTGATCGGCACGAAGCACTTTTCCGTTTTTAAATTCATTTCTGGGGATCATGGAAACCACAATGGGTATTGCTCCTTTGGCTTTTGTATCGCGAATAAATTTGCGAATGTACCAGCCATAGGTGTGCACAGTTTCTGCCTTTCCATCTGGCCAGGTCAATATTTTTGTCTCTTCGCCTGTGCCTTTTAAAACACCTCTTCTACCTGCTTTTGTAGTATCGGGGATGCTTCCATCGTTGTGACCAAATTGCATGGTTACAAAATCTCCCGGCTTCAGGCTCTCTAAAACCTTATCCCATCTTCCTTCAGATAAATAAGTCCTGGTACTTCTTCCGGCCATGGCATTATTTTCCACATGGATTTTTGTGGTATCGAAAAGTGCGGCGATTGGTGTGCCCCAACCCCAGGTTTCCCGGTTCAGATTCCGAACGGTAGAATCGCCGATCATATGCAAGCTAGGCTTAACCGGTTTGATAAAAGCAGCTGAAACCATTAGAATGGCAGCCGTAAAAAGTAATTTTAAGGTTGTTAATTTCATTTGATCTTATTTATTCAGGTTAAGCCATTCTAAAAGTAAAAATATGCTAACCGCATGTTACTTTTTAGGTTCTACCAATACGATATGAGGTTTTGGTGCCATTTTCATTCCATGACCGAAATAAAACCCTGTATGTGGTGGCTGGTTATAGCCTACATTTTGCCAGGCAATACTCAACCGGTATTGTGGATCATGCATTAAGGTATAATTCCGGTATTCAGTTGGAATGGTTGTGGTGTAAATCCGAAGGCTTTGATTGTCGGCAGCGCGAAGGATCAGTTCCTCACGCCAGTCGCCGAGGATATCTGCACTCAGTACCGGCGTAGCCTTAGTGCCGTTATTGGCCAGTGCACCATCAGCAGTTAAAAGCCTACCATAGTTATATTTATCAATGTGGTTTCCATCTAAAAGTTCGCGCGAAAGATCGGCATCCCAATAAATTAAAAAATTGGCTGATTTTGGTTCCTCACCAATCCTGTTTCCCTTAATATCAAACAAGCTGTTTGAACCCGTCCACCACATTTGTGCCCCCGTACGGCTATTGTCAATGTTATCGGCCACGCCTCTGCCCACATCCTGATCATCAGCTCCATGCCATAAAATTTCGCCAGTTTGGGCATCATAAAGTGCGGCCCCCGGACCTTTTGTACCTTCTTCAATTTCATGCACACCAAAAACCTCCAGTCCGGGCCGTTCAGGGTCAAGATCAGTAACATGCATCGCATCCCCATGTCTTAAACCAGTGGTATATAAACCTTTGCCATTGTCATCAACACACATAGCACCGAATACGATTTCATCTTTTCCATCATGATCTACGTCTGCAACTGTCAGGTTATGATTTCCCATTCCAGAATAAGGATTTGCTCCATTTTTCGTATCAAAAACCCACCTTGAGCTTAATTTTCCATTTCGCCAGTCCCATGCTGCCAATACTATTCTGCCATAATAACCACGCCCCATCACCACACTGGGATGAATACCATCTAAATAGGCAATGCAAGCCGTAAACCGGTCTACCCTGTTACCGGAGTGATCATTTTTTCCATTTCCGCCTTTGCCACCCCAGGCACCAATATTGCCCCGGCCAGGAATGTAGGGAGTTGTAGCCAAAGCCGCTCCTGTTTTGCCGCTGAAGATGGTGAAATATTCGGGACCTTCCAGTATTTTACCCTCAGGGTTGCGGTAATCTTTGTTGGCATCACCAATCACTTTTCCTTTTCCGTCTACTGTTCCATCTGCAGTTTTACAGGCAAATTCTGCAAGGCCATCGCCATCTAAATCGTAGACCATAAACTGGGTATAATGTGCACCTTCGCGAATGTTTTTACCCAGGTTAATTTCCCATAAAAATGTACCGTCTAATTTATACGCCTGAAAAATCGGGGGGTCTGTAAATCCATCCGAAGCATTGTCGCGGCTACGACCTGTTTGGTGCAAGATGATTTCATATTCACCATCACCATCCAGGTCGCCAACAGATGCATCATTAGGCGTATAACCTGCAGGGGTTTTTAACGGGACAGTTAAATATTGCCGAACAGGTGTGTTAGCGGCCAGGGTAAATGCCTGGCTTGCGCTTTGTTCAAGTCCTTTAATGATCGGTTTTACAACATAATGTCGGTCTGAACCGGTATTCACATTCGTATCAGTAAAATTGGTGCCCTGGCTTAATGGATGGGGATTTAGTTTTTGCTCTGTTTCATTTCCCGATTTGGCATAAAGATTAAAGGCAATGTCGTCCGGATCGGTTCCTAAAATCCGCCAGCTGACGAAAACAGCATTGGCACTTTTCCTCACCGCAACTAATCCACGTCCTAAATTTTCCATCTGGCGTTGTGCAAGCGTATTCACGGTAAAAAAGAAGATAAAGGACAGTAAAAAGCAACCTGTTTTATTAAGCATAATGATTCTTATATTTAGGTTATCGGTTTTCGCAGCAGGCTTTAATATAAACATCAGTAAAAAATATACCCAAATTTACATGTTGATAACATAGAATTCCTGGTGCAAATCATTTGAGCACCTTCTTTTTCAAACTTAAAGCATTCATTCATCATTCGTATCCTGTGGTATCCTGTTTATTCCGGGATACCTGAAGGCAAATCATCTGGCCGATTGCTGCAGTTTAAAAACTTTACAATAGCTTTGGCTGCAATATTCATCCTGAAATCATGCCTGTTTGAATCATTATCCAGTACAATTATTACAGAAAATAATCGTATACATAACGTTTATTATCCTAAATATTTTACTTTTACATTTAGAACAGACCAGATATTAAACCCAATGAAATTAAGTACCACATTAAAAAGCATTCTATATACCTGCATTTCCGCTTCATTCAGTATCATAACCATTCCGCAAACCTCAAAAGCACAAACCACCACCATGGTTAAAGTTAAGGTTGATCAACCTATAGCAAAAGTTCAGCCTAATATGTGGGGTGTCTTTTTCGAAGACATCAATTTTGGTGCTGATGGGGGTATTTATGCCGAACTCATTAAGAACAGATCATTTGAATTTACCAAACCACTAATGGGCTGGACCGTTCAACGCAAAAAAGCGAACGAAGGAGAGATTCTGGTTGTCAACCGGAAAGAGGTTAATTCCGCCAATCCACGGTATATTCAAATCAACAATGAGGGTGGTGTTTTTGGAATCACGAATGAAGGTTTTAAAGGCATAGGCGTGAAGAAAGGGCTTAAGTATCATTTCTCTGTGATGTATCGCCAAATGACACCTGGTGTAAAGTTGCGCCTGCAGCTTTTAGGCGCTAATAATGAAGTCATTGGCGAAGGCGAAATGACTCCGGCAAATAGTGGTGCGGAATGGCAAAAACAAGCTGCAGGTTTTACCGCCACCCAAACAGATCCAAAAGGAAAATTCGCTATTACTTTTGAAGGAAAAGGTAGGATTGATTTAGATATGATTTCCCTGTTTCCGGATGATACCTGGAAAAGCCGTCCGCAAGGTTTGCGCTCGGATATGGTACAGCTTTTGGCCGATATGAAGCCTGGATTTATCCGCTTTCCGGGTGGCTGTATTGTAGAAGGAACAGACCTTGCTAACCGCTATCAATGGAAAAATACCATCGGCCCCATCGAAGACCGGAAAATGATCATCAACCGCTGGAACACTGAATTTGCAAACCGTGCCGCTCCGGACTATTTTCAGAGTTTTGGTTTGGGTTTCTTTGAATATTTCCAGCTGGCAGAAGATATTGGCTCAGATGCCCTGCCCATTTTAAATTGTGGTATGGCCTGCCAGTTTAATTCGGGCGAGGTGGCAGCGCTGGATGAGCTGGATCCTTATGTACAGGACGCGCTAGACCTGATTGAATTTGCCAATGGTGATGTAAATACCAAATGGGGAAAGAAAAGAGCTGATCTGGGTCACCCGAAACCTTTTAACCTTAAAATGATGGGCGTTGGAAACGAAAACTGGGGGCCACAGTACCTGGAGCGATTAGCCATCTTCACCAAAGCCATCAAAGCAAAATACCCTGATTTCAAAATCATTAACAGTTCAGGAACAGATCCTGAAGGTGATCGTTTTGATTTGCTCAATACAACCTTAAGAAAAAACAAAGCTGATTTTATTGATGAACACTATTATCGCCCGGCAGATTGGTTTTTGAAAAATGCAGGCCGCTATGACAATTATCCAAGAAACGAAACCAAAGTTTTTGTAGGAGAATACGCTGTTCACGCCAATCAGGATTATGTGGGCAGCAACCGCAATAACTGGCAAAGTGCACTGGCATCTGCATCATTGATGACTGGCCTGGAAAGAAATGCCGATGTGGTTCAGATGGCCTCTTATGCCCCACTTTTTGCGCATATTGATGCCTGGCAATGGGCACCTGACATGATTTGGGTGGATAATCTCAGGTCTTACGGCACACCGGATTATTATGTGCAGAAGCTTTTTTCCACCAACAAAGGTACGGATGTAGTTGCCATTACCCTGGATGGAAAAAACATCACCGGCCAGGACGGACTTTACGCTTCATCTGTGATAGACTCAAAGAAAAAAGAACTGATCATTAAAGTTTCAAATAGCTCTGGTCAGCCAAAGATGATAGATTTTGATCTGGAAGGAAAAAGAAATTTGAAAAATAAAGGTACCGTAGAAGAAATGGCCAGTACCAATCTAAACCAGCTCAATTCTTTCACTGATCCTGAAGCCGTTAGCCCTAAAATATCAGCGATAAAAATTAAAGATAAGAAACTGATTACCAACCTGAAACCCTACTCATTCAACGTTTTCAAGATTCCGTTTAATTAATCATCCTAACCAAATATCATATGAAAAAGACACTTCTCTCCATAGCATTGCTTTGCAGTGCTATGTTTTCCGGTGCACAAACAGAAACCCTGCTCAGCATTAAGCCGGCGGGTGATCAAACCGTGAGCAGGCATATTTACGGCCATTTCTCTGAGCATTTAGGCCGGTGTATTTATGATGGTTTCTGGGTGGAGGAGAATTCTACCATTCCGAATAAAGGCAGAATCAGACTGGATGTGGTTGAAGCTTTAAAAAAAATTAAAGTGCCTAATTTGCGGTGGCCTGGTGGCTGCTTTGCCGATGAATACCATTGGAGAGATGGCATTGGCCCCAGAAATCAACGCCCGAAAATGGTCAATACCAACTGGGGTGGCGTAACGGAAGACAATAGTTTCGGTACCCATGAGTTTCTGGATCTCTGCAAAATGCTGAATTGTGAACCTTACATCGCCGGTAATGTAGGTAGCGGAACGGTAGAAGAAATGGCCAAATGGGTTGAATATTTAAATTTTGACGGCGTGAGCCCGATGACAGCCATCCGCAAACAAAATGGAATGGAAAAACCCTGGAAAGTAGCCTTCTGGGGCGTTGGAAATGAAAGCTGGGGATGCGGTGGTAACATGACAGCGGATTATTACAGTGATTTATATAAAAGATATGCCACCTATGCCAGGGATTATCCCGGGGCGCCCTTAAAGCGCATCGCCAGTGGCGCCAATGCTGAAGATTACAACTGGACAGAAACCTGCATGAAAAATATAGGTGCGGGCAGAATGTGGGGACTTACCCTTCACTACTATACCCTACCTACAGGAAACTGGAATGCCAAAGGCTCTGCAACAAAATTTGATGAGGAACAATACTTCAATACCATGAAAAATTGTTTACGCATGGAAGAAATTGTCAGTAAACATGCCGCCATTATGGATAAGTACGATCCGAAAAAGAAGGTGGCCCTGGTGGTAGACGAATGGGGAATCTGGACGGATGTAGAACCCGGTACAAACCCTGGATTTCTCTACCAGCAAAATAGCTTGCGCGATGCCCTCGTAGCGGGTACCACCCTGAACATTTTCAACAATCATTCAGACCGGGTGAAGATGGCTAACCTGGCCCAAACTGTAAATGTATTGCAGGCACTGATTCTAACCGAAAAAGACAAAATGCTGCTCACGCCTACCTACCATGTATTCGATTTATATAAAGTACATATGGATGCAAAGTACCTGCCAATTCAATTTACCAGTCCGGATTATACCTTAGGCGATAAAAAAATGGCGGCCTTGAATGTTTCCGCTTCTCAGGATTCTACCGGTGCCGTTCATATTTCACTGGTTAACCTGGATCCAAAAAATAAAATCTCGTTAAACACCAATCTGGGTAATTTGAAATGGAAAACTGTAACCGGACAAATCCTAACTTCAGCGCAGCTAACGGATGTGAATACCTTTACCGCAGCCAATAAAGTTATAAATGCAAAATTTAACGGTGCTAAAAAATCAGGAAATATGCTTAAAGTAGAATTGCCTGCAAAATCGGTAGTGGTTCTTGAATTAAAATAAAATGAGGGATAATAGCATCAAGATTACCTTTTCTATATTCGCCATTCCTCACCAGGTTAAGGTCCAAACTATTTATGATACGAGCAGATCTGACCAAACACTAAAAGTCAATGTTATTTTAAATAACCAGCAGCTGTTTTAACAGATGAGAAGATTATTTCATATCACAATACTACTCTTCTGCACACTTTATAATGTTCAGGCACAATCAAAAAAAGAGGTTTACCTGTTCGCCTATTTTAAAAATAACGGCCAGGATGGTTTGCACCTGGCCTATAGCCATAATGCCTATCAATGGACCGCTTTAAAGAATGATTCATCTTTTTTAAAACCTGCCGTAAGTAAAGATAAGTTAATGAGAGACCCTTGTATCATTCGTGGTGCAGATGGATTATTCCATATGGTGTGGACGGTAAGCTGGAAAGATAAAGGAATTGGTTATGCCAGTTCAAAAGATCTTATCCATTGGAGTGAACAACAATTTATTCCGGTCATGATGAAGGAAGAAGGTACCAGAAATACCTGGGCACCAGAAATTACGTATGACAGCGACACGAAAAACTATATGATCTACTGGGCATCTACTGTAACCGGAAAATTTACGGAGACGGCTTCTGCCAGGGAAGATGCATATAACCATAGAATATATTATACCACCACGAAAGATTTTAAAACTTTTTCTGAAACCAAACTGCTTTATGATCCTGGGTTTAATGTCATTGATGCATCCATTATAAATGATCAGGGAAGATTTGTAATGTTTTTAAAAGATGAAACTCCTGAACCGGTACAGAAAAACATTAAAGTGGCTTATGCAGATCAGCTTACAGGCCCCTATTCAAGGGCGGGCGAGGCAATTACCGGAAATTACTGGGCCGAAGGGCCTACCGCAATAAAGCTGGGAAAAAATTGGCTGGTGTATTTTGATAAATACCGCGATCATCAGTATGGCGCTGTCTTATCATCTGATTTAAAAAACTGGAAGGATGTTTCCGATCAGATTGCTTTACCAAAAGGATTAAGACATGGAACGATTTTAACCATCAAACAAAAGGAACTTAACAGATTGCTGAAACAGTAACTTCAATTTTAAAAGCCTAAAAATTGGCAGAACTTTGCAAGTTCTAAAACCGATTGTTGTTCTACATTTAAACTGACGAAGTTCCTCCCTTCATATGGCTACCTCAATTCGCAAGCCGGTATTTAGTTTCCGTCAGGCTTAATCAAGCTGCTTTTCGGACTTTCAGGCCACCTCCAGCTCATCGGATCATCTGGCTGAGCTGGATCAAAAGTTGGCAAATCATTTATCAGATATTTCACTAATCCTAATTTTTGCTGTTGAATGCCAAGCACCACACATCTGGCAATTTCATAAGCCCCGAAGGGGTTAAAATGGGTATTGTCAGCCAAGGCTTTATCTTGTCCGGGATAACGGTTTGCCGGGTAATGCACAAAGGCTTTTTTAGATTGTACTTCTCCCATGGCATTAAATAAACTGGTGGTCATGGCATTTAAATCAATTAAAGCCACATTTTCAGCTGCTGCTACTTTTCTGGCGGCATCCGGAAAATCGCCCAAAGTATTTTGAATTTTACCTTCCTGATCAAATGATCTTCTGCTGGTTGACGTTACAATTACCGGAATCCCACCTTTCTTTCTGGTTTCCGCAACAAACGTTTTAAGCCTTTCGGTATAAGATTGATAAGCACCATCGTGAGCACCCTTCTCTTTTTGGTCATTATGCCCGAATTCGATAAATAAATAATCACCCGGTTTCATTACACTCAAGATTTTGCTTAGCCGCCTGCTGCCGATAAATGAGCCCAAAGTTAAACCAGATTCTGCATGATTGGCAATGGCTACGCCGGGTTTAAAAAACCGCGGAATCATCTGACCCCAGGAGGCCCAGGGTTCATCATCCTGGTTTACTACAGTAGAATTTCCCGCCAAAAATACCGTGATCTGATCATCCACTTTGGTAAGTTCCATGGTCTTCAGCACCGTATGCCCGTCAAATTCCAGTGTAAGCTTATCATCCCAATCCAGTTTAGTAAGTTCACGAGGTTTTAAAGCAACCATCTGCCCTGCTGCAATATTCCTGTTTTTAATATTCACGATAAAAGTCTTGGTGACGAACTCCCCCTGCTTTGTTTTCACTTCCGCCAGCATTAACCTGCGCGATTCAGCCTTAACTGTGCTGGCAGTAGCATCATTTGCATCTCCCATGGTTAAGGTTACCCGGTAATTACCCTCAGGCACTGCTGCTGAAAAATAGAAAGGTTTTTCGCTTTTTATACCGCTGCCTGGAAAAGCTTTTTTACCACTATACTTTACAGCTTGAACCACCGAGCCAAAATCAAAGCCATATTGTCCATTACTTTCAAAGCTGGTTTCAGGTAAAACATGCACATCACCTTTTAGGCCTTTTTCGGCTCCAAAGTCAAATCTCCAATGCGTTTGCTGTGCAAAAGAAGTGCCCGAAAGCAGTGTGAACAGAACCATTTTTAGCAACGCAGACTTTGTATTCATAGGAAATCAGAATATTTTAAAATGAATGCCAAAACATTTACTGCTCATAAAATTGCCTGCGGATATACACATAGATGACCATTAATGAAACAGATTGGTTCTGGCTTAAGCCAAAGCTTAACACGCAAATATCCCAAAACTCATACATTAAACCATCCTGTGCCAACCTGTAACGGCTAAGGATACTTTACAGCATATTGATGATACTGTGGTAGTAAACACTTGACTGGGCGGGCTGGTCTTGTTCAAAGGCCATTAATGCAAACTTTACTTTATGCACTTTCTTCCGGCTTAGATTCAGTTTAGTGTAAGGGATAAAAATAAATAATCCATCATTAATACTCGGGCTTATTGAAGTAGCTTGATTGGCTGTTGAAATTTTTCCGTTATCACAGCAATAAAAGTTAGTAAAACGTGTCAGTTCCTTTCCATTTTCTAGATAAAAACAGGTATTAAATAACAGATCTCCGGCATTATTTTTCCGCCAATGAAATTTAGGATATATTTTCATTCCTTTTTCCGCATGATAAACCGCATCGTATACCACCTTAGCCGTTAATGCTTTATGCTTTTGTTGGGCATTAACCCTTGTAATCAGAAACAGGAAGATAAATAAAGACAATAATGGTTTCATAATCAGATCATTTCATACGAAACTACCTAAGGTGAAGTGCAATCAAACCACTCTTACCCATTATGATCAAAAATAGTATAACCTGCTTCACAGAATTCTACAGAATTACACACCTTTAAGCACCTTATTTTGATATTGTTTACATCCATTCCGGCATGACCTGTTGGTACAGGGGCCAATCACCTTAAATAAGAATTTTCAAGACGGGAATTGAAAATAAAAAAGCCCTTCAATCCTGAAAGGGCTTTTTTTAGTTGTCTATCCCTATAAGTAGGAACCCAAAACTAAATAATCACTTTAATATTTAAGGGGTCTGAATAAACTGAACAGGAATAAATTCAGTTCATTTTTAGCACTTCAACTGAATAAGGCTGAAACAACAAAATAACACCCTGTTATTCAACGCCTTTCATATTGGTTTTTATCATATAAAGCGACTTTGATGCCGTAATAAAAAGTATGTTGCGGTCTTTTCCTCCAAAACAAATGTTCCCGCACCAGTCTTCCGGAACATCAATATGTCCGATTTTTTCGCCATCCGGTTGGTAAACATCAACCCCTTTTCCTGTAATGTAAATATTTCCGGCATTATCTAAAGTCATTCCGTCTGAGCCTTGTTTAAAAACCAGTTTCCGGTTAGCTAATGATGCATCAGGATTAATGTCATAGCGATAGGTAACACCGGCTTTTATATCAGCAATATAAAGAAACCTGCCGTCAGGTGTGCCTACAATACCATTCGGACGCTCAAATCCTGCGGCAGCTATCTGAGCGGTCTTTTTACCCTTAGCCAGATAATACACTTTCTCGCCATCCAGTGCTGATGATTTTCTCGTCCAGTAATCACGCTGATAATAAGGATCGGTAAAATAAATTCCACCTTTGGCATCAATCCAGAGGTCATTCGGACCATTTACTTTTTTCCCTTCAAAATCAGAGAATAAAACCTTCACCTTTTTATTCCGGTCAACTGACCAGATCTGGTTATCTTCATCGGCACAAACAATCAGGTTGCCTTTTTGATCAAAATAAGTTCCGTTTGCCCGGCCTGATTTTTCCATAAACAGACTCAGCTTTCCATTGGTGTCATATTTCCAGATGTGATCATTGGGTTGATCAGTAAAAAAAACATTACCCTGCCGGTCGACTGAGGCACCCTCGGTAAACTTAAACTGTGCCGAAATCAACTTTAAACTATCCTGTACCAAAATAGGGCGGGTGGTCTGCGCAACTGCCGAGGAATAAATAACGGTTGTAACTAAGAGGATTAAATAAAACTTTTTCATAACATCATATTGAGGCTGCAAAGAGCAGATTAATTTTGATGCCTGCAAATAAAACAACCATTAATATTTTTCAATACCCTAATTGATCGGCTTCCAATCCGGATGTAAAGTCAAATAGGTATTGTTCAGGGGCTGATTAGCCGGATGAATCGTTAGCGCAATACTTTTTCCGTTCAGGAACTCGAAACTGATGCCATCCTGCATGGAATCATATATCACAACGGTATCCTGCTTTTCATTGAGGTACGAAGCCATTTGCTTCATGCCCGGAAATTTCAGTTGCGTATCATTTAGACTTCTACCTGTCGAAAATCCGTCCCTTGTTTTAAACTGGCTGGCAGTAATCCGGATTTGCTTTACCTCCTTTATCCGCATACTGGTATCACGATAAGCAGAATAGATGGCCACTTCATTGCGTTTTCCATGCGTTGAATCCCGACTGTACCAGATACCCCAGGCTTTGCCCATTGCAGCATCGCTTAGATCGGCTTTTCCTAAAAGTTTAGCCACCACCTGCACATCATCACCCAAAGAAATTTCTCCTGATGAACGGCCCGGAACAATCAAGAATTTTTCTGCAATTTTAATCTTTCCTTCATCTTTTACAGTTTCGGCCACAGCACTTACCTCCGCTTTGCGGTTGGATGTACAGGCAAACAGGCTTAGGCTTAAACCCAGGAAGATCATTTTATAAAGTTTCATCACTGAAGAACAATGCCTTACAAATTCTGTTTGAAAAATTGCCGCCCCCATGAGTTTTAGCGCAATATTTTCTAATTTTACCCCTTATGGAAAATAAAACCATTGCCCGCACGCTACGCTTTTTATCGCAGTTGATGGAGCTGCATGAAGAGAATCCTTTCAAAATAAAATCAATAGCCAATGCTTATTTTAAAGTAGATAAATTGCCTTTTGCTTTAAAAGACAAACCATTGGAAGAAATTGATCAGATTGAAGGGATTGGTAAAGGACTGGCATCAAAAATAACCGAGCTGCTGCAAACAGGTGAATTAAGGGAACTGAATAAACTGATACAGCAAACACCTGAAGGTGTGATAGAAATGTTGGGTATTAAAGGTATCGGACCAAAAAAAATTCTGATTATCTGGAGAATACTTGGCATTGAAAGCATTGGTGAGTTGTATTATGCTTGTAACGAAAACCGCTTAATTGAGGCTAAAGGTTTTGGTTTGAAAACCCAGGAAGAAATCAAAAATGCCATAGCGTTTAAACTGGCAGCGAACGGCAGATTTCTTTATGCTCAGGTAGAAGGCTTTGCCAACACGCTGTTTACACAGATTTCTGAATGGCTGATTAACATAGATAACCATTCGCTACTGGGATTTGCAGGGCAATACCGCCGGGCCTGTGAAATTATTGATGAGCTGGAATTGGTAATTGGAGCTGAAAACATGGAAATTGTAGCCGGACAATTAACATCTTTTGGGCCACTATCGCTTATTGCTGGTGATGAAGCTTTTATTACCACTACTGAAGCTGGTTTAAGAATTAAAATCTTCCTGGTAAATAAAGCTGATTTTTATCTGGAATGGTTTAAACTTACAGGAAATCCTGAGCATGCAAAAAAAGTACTTACACTTGCTGGTGATGGTCCTTTTGCAAACGAGAATGAAATTTACAGCAAAGCCGGACTCTCTTATATCGAACCCGAACTTCGAGAAGGTTTTGATGAAATTGAACTGGCTAGAGCTGATCAGCTGCCTGTTTTAATCACTGATAAGGATTTGAAAGGCAGCCTGCATAATCACTCAACCTGGAGTGATGGTGTTCATACTTTGGAACAAATGGCTGTGTATTGCAAGGATGTATTAAATCTTCAATACCTTGGTATCTGCGATCACTCCAAAACGGCGGTTTATGCGAAGGGCTTAAATGAACAAAGGGTATTTGGCCAGCATCAGGAAATAGACGAATTGAATCAAAAACTGGCTCCGTTTAAAATATTTAAAGGCATTGAGAGTGATATTTTAAGTGATGGTTCTTTAGATTATTCAGACAATATTTTAAAAACATTCGATTTTGTAGTGGCATCGGTTCACAGTAACCTGCGGATGGATGAAGCGAAGGCAACAACTCGTTTGTTGAAAGCTATTGAAAATCCATATACCACCATTTTGGGGCACCCCACCGGACGTTTGTTATTAAGTCGTGCAGGTTATCCCATCGACTATAAAAAAATCATTGATGCCTGTGCAGCCAACCAGGTGGTGATTGAAATTAATGCAAATCCGCTTCGCCTGGATTTAGATTGGCGCTGGCATCGCTATGCCCTGGAGAAAGGTGTGCTACTTTCGGTAAATCCCGATGCACACCGAACAGATGGTTTCCATGATACACGTTATGGAATTCTGGTTGCCCGAAAAGGTGGACTAAGCGCAGACAAATGCCTGAACGCTTTTTCTTTGGAAGAAATAACCGCATATTTTGATGGAAAAAAAAGATAACCGTCTTTAGTCTTTAGTCTTTAGTCTTTAGTCTTTAGTCTTTAGTCTTTAGTCTTTAGTCTTTAGTCAAAAGTTAAACCTCCTTTATTTGTTTTAATCTTTTCAAATTAAATTTGTGTCATCATGCCGAAGGGATCTGTGTAATCACTCCGTAGGTAATCATCCTAAATTTAATATCTTTGCTACATGATCAGTGAAATTGCCAACCGCATATTTAATCAGGTTATTACCGATTACCATCAATTTGACGATATCGACTACCCAGTTGAAAATCCTTACGATGCTGAAAGCCTTGAACATCTTTTATATGTTAAAAACTGGATTGATACCGCACAATGGCATATGGAAGATGTAGTGCGCAACCCCAATATTGATCCTGCTGAAGGCTTAAGCTGGAAAAGACGGATTGATGCACAAAATCAGGTACGTACGGATATGGTTGAATTTATAGATGGCTATTTTCTGAATCTTTACCGCGGAATTACAGCTTTGCCTGATGCGAAAATCAACACGGAAAGCCCGGCATGGGCCATTGACAGGCTTTCGATCCTGGCGCTGAAAATTTACCACATGCAGGAAGAGGCAGAACGAGAAACGGCATCAGCTGAACACCGTGAACAATGCCAGGCCAAGCTGAATATTCTATTATCTCAACGTGAAGATTTATCGACCAGTATTGATCAGTTACTGGCCGATATTGAAGCTGGAAAGAAATACATGAAAGTATATAAGCAGATGAAAATGTATAATGATCCGAGTTTAAATCCGGTGTTGTATAATAAAGCGTAGTTCCAAATCGTCATTGCGAGGTATCAATAAAAGCCAATGTCATCAATGGAAAAAATTATCGTTTTACGCTTTTCAGCCATGGGCGATGTGGCAATGGTGGCTTCGGTATTGAAAGAATTTGCTGCACAAAACCCTGCGGTTGAAATCATCATGGTTAGTCGAGCGGCATTTAAACCATTTTTTAATAAAATAAAAAACCTCACTTTCCATACCATTCAACCTGAAAATACCCACAAGGGCCTTTTGGGCTTGTTCAAACTTTTTAAAGAACTTCAAAAATATAAGCCTGCTGCTATAGCCGATTTGCACGACAATTTAAGGAGCAGATTCATATCAGCATGTTTTCGTTTTACAGGAATAAAAATTAAGAGGATTGATAAAGGAAGGGCCGAAAAAAAGGCACTAACACGTTCAGTTAATAAAATTTTTAAGCCACTCCGCCAAACGGTAGAACGTTATGCAGATGTTTTTCGTGAACTGGGCTATCCGATTGAATTAACGCATAAGATAAATCGCAAACCGCAGTTATTACCTGCAAATGCGGAATACTTGTTTCGTAATCCACTGCAAAAAAAGATAGGCATCTCCCCTTTTGCACAGCACATTTACAAGGTTTATCCTTTAAAAAAAATGGAGAAAGTGATTGCGCTGTTAAGCGCATCAGGCCATGAACTTTTCATTTTTGGCGGAGGAAAATCTGAACAAGCCATTGCAGAAAATTGGGCAAAACATAATGCAAACACACATAATTTAATCGGAAATTTCAGCCTGACGGAAGAACTTGCGATCATTTCAAATCTGGATTTAATGTTAAGTATGGATTCGTCGGGTATGCACATGGCATCCCTGGCTGGTGTTCCAGTCGTTTCAGTATGGGGCCCGACACATCCATATGCCGGTTTCTTAGGCTATGGGCAGTCTATAAACAATTGTGTGCAGGTTGATCATCCGATGCGGCCAAATTCAATTTACGGAAACAAACCCTGTATGTGCGGTGTTGAAAGTTGTATGGACATGATTGACCCACAAAGCATTGTAAACAAAATTAAAGAGAACTTAAATGGCTAAGCAATTATTGTTGGTTCGGCATGGGAAATCCGATTGGGGGAATTTAGATTTAAAAGACTTCGATCGCCAACTCAATAAACGTGGTAAAGAAAATGCGCCTGAAATGGCAGAACGCTTGTTAAAAAGAGGGTTCAAATTTGATTTGATGGTAAGCAGTCCTGCTAAACGGGCGAAATCTACTGCAAAGTTTTTCGCTGAAGCCTATCAGTTTGATCAGATTCAGTTTGAAGCGTCCATTTATGAAGCCAATACCCAGGCACTTTTAAAGGTGATTAACAGTTTAGATGATGATGCAAATACCGTTATTATGTTTGGACACAACCCAGGTTTTACCGATTTGGCAAATGCATTAAGCGATGCTGATATTTATAATATTCCAACTGCCGGAATGGTACTGATTTCTTTTCCTTTTGATTCATGGGCAATGGTGAGCAAAGGCACCGGAGACCTGGTGTTTTTTGATTACCCAAAGAATAGTGATGAAATGTAATTCCTGATTGCCACTGAAACACAGCGTACATGGAAAAATTAAAGAAGTTGTTACTTTGATCTTCGTATTGAAGGAACTTTTCTAGTTCACTGATACAAGCCGTTCATTTTCAATAACCTTTACATTTCGCTGTGCTTCTGCCGGGAGGGCGATGCAACAGGTTCAAAAGAACCAATATCTTTGTTAAATAAACCTGATTGCAATGGAAAGCCCCAATTTTTCATTGGGCTTGTAATGAAAAGCAGGACTAAAAAATCAAAAGCACTACTGAGCCTACATTTACAAAAAAATAAGAAATCCCATTAATTTTACTACAATTGTTATATTTTGCTATCTTTGAATATAAATAACGAAAGTCCGGCAATAGACATTTCGGTGAATTCATAACCTCATCTCCTCCTGGTTATTTCATAATTCGTATCGCCGGAAGATTGATCCATTAAATTATCTATACATGAATTTTGATTATAATACGACGCGCAGTCACCTGATTTTATCAGAATATGGCCGCAACGTTCAGAATATGGTAAAGTACATTTGCGAATTACCCACCATTGAAGAACGCAATAAATATGCCCAGGCAGTTATCGACCTGATGGGATTCTTACAACCACACCTGCGTGATGTGGCCGATTTTAAGCATAAACTCTGGGATCACCTGCATATCATCTCTGGCTATCAGATTGACGTAGAAAGTCCTTACCCAAAGCCGCTTCCTGAAAATGCTTTTAAAAAACCAGAGCCGCTTCCTTATCCGCAGCAACGCATTACCTATAAACATTATGGTAAAACGGTAGAAAACCTGATTGAGAAAGCCATGCGCGAAGAAAACCCTGAAAATAAAAAAGCCATGGTTCAGGGAATTGCCAACTTTATGAAAATGGCTTATGTTACCTGGAATAAGGATAATGTGAGTGATGATACCATTATTAAAGATTTAAAATACCTTTCAGGAGGATTATTATCGCTGGATGAAGGTGTAAATCTCGCAAAAGTTGAATTCAGGGCACAGAATCCACGCCAAAATAACAACAATAATAACAACCGTGGAAGAACAAATAACAACAACGGAAAAAACCGCCAGAACAATACCAATAATAACAATAACCGCGGAAGAACAAACAACAACAATAAACCAAAATATTAAAGGAAAGGTAAAAGGCGGAAAGTGAAAGGAAAAAGGTTATAGATCTACGCCCACACTGATTGCTTGAGAATCGATACAAAATACTATAAAAATATATGAACGCATTTGAAATAACAGGCGGAATTAAATTAAAAGGCGAAATTACCCCACAAGGCGCTAAAAATGAAGCTTTGCAGATTTTATCGGCCGTATTGCTTACCGAACAAAAGGTAACCATCAGCAATATTCCAGATATTAAAGACGTAAATAAGTTAATTGAATTACTAGGCGATTTAGGTGTTTTAGTGGAACGGATTAATAAAGACACTTATACCTTTGAAGCTAAAAATATTAATTTAAACTTTTTTGAATCTGACACTTTTAAAGCTAAAGGTGGTGGTTTACGTGGTTCCATCATGATTGTAGGTCCGCTATTGGCCCGCTTTGGCAAGGCCGCCATACCTAAGCCCGGAGGCGATAAAATTGGCCGGAGAAGATTGGATACACACTTTATCGGTTTCGAAAAATTGGGTGCCAAATTTGTTTACGACAGCAAAAAAGCCTTTTTTAACGTTGATGCCACCAACCTGCAAGGCGCCTATATTTTATTGGATGAAGCATCAGTAACCGGAACGGCAAACATTGTGATGGCCGCAGTTTTGGCCAAAGGAACAACCACCATTTATAATGCAGCCTGCGAACCTTATTTGCAGCAATTGTGCAAAATGCTGAACCGCATGGGCGCTAAAATTTCGGGTATTGGCTCCAATTTGTTAACCATTGAAGGTGTTAAAGTTTTAGGTGGAACGGAACACCGGATGTTACCTGATATGATTGAAATCGGATCTTTTATCGGTATGGCAGCGATGACAGAATCAGAAATCACGATCAAAAATGTGTGCTATGATGAGCTTGGCGTTATTCCTGAAGTATTTAAGAAATTAGGTATTAAATTGGAGCGCCGCGGTGATGATATTTATATTCCGTCTCAAAAACACTATGAAATTGACACCTTTATAGATGGTTCGATTTTAACCATTGCCGATTCCCCGTGGCCTGGTTTTACGCCAGATTTATTAAGTATCGTTTTGGTGGTGGCTACACAAGCGAAAGGAAATGTGCTTATTCACCAGAAAATGTTCGAAAGCCGTTTATTCTTTGTGGATAAACTAATTGATATGGGTGCACAAATTATTCTTTGTGATCCGCACCGTGCAACGGTTAATGGTATTGATAAAAAATATAAACTTCGTGGAATCAGCATGACCTCTCCTGACATCAGGGCTGGTGTTTCCTTATTGATTGCAGCGCTTTCTGCAGAAGGTAAATCAACCATTTACAACATCGAGCAGATTGAACGTGGTTACCAGGATATTGATACGCGTTTACGTGCCTTAGGTGCACAAATAAAACGCGTAAATGCGGATGCACCAAGTCATTAGAAAGCCGAGGGTTTAAGGTAAAACCCACCGCTAAAGCATCGATTAAAAAAAAGCCCAGGTAAAAATTTTACTCGGGCTTTTTTTTGTTCTCGTCCTTGCGAGGAGGTACGACGAAGCAATCTTACAATGATCGCTATTCGAAGCCTAAAGCACTAAGATCCCTTCCGTAACTCGGAATAACGATTTTTTTCTGTTCTACCCAGAAATCGCATTGATAATATCATATTGTGTAATAATCTCAATCTTACCGGATGCATCTTCAACCAAAACAGCAGAGTTTTCTTTATTAATTAATGATGAAATTTTATCAATTGAAGTATTCAAATCAACAAAAGGAAAAGTAGCGGTCATAATTTCTGAAATCGGTGCCGATTTCAAACCTGGATTTTCGAGTAATGCGGTTAAAATATCACTCTCTGCAATTTTACCTACAATCATGCCCTGCTGTGTTACCGGAATCTGAGAGATATTCATTGATTTAATGGTATTGATCGCTTCTAAAACAGATTTCTGTGTATCAAGCGTCACAATCTCTGTAGATTCTTTCTTTGCGATGATTGATTTTGCCGTCAGTTTTTCATCCTGTAAAAACCCACGTTCACGCAGCCAGTCTTCATTATACATTTTACCCATATAACGACTGCCATGATCATGAAAAATCACGACTACCACATCTTCTGGTTTTAATTTATCCTTTAACTGAATTAAACCACCGATGGCTGCTCCTGCTGAGTTTCCTACAAAAATCCCCTCTTTGCGGGCAATATCGCGGGTCATTAAAGCTGCATCCTTATCCGTAACCTTTTCAAATAAGTCGATGACATCAAAATTGACGTTTGCCGGCAGAAAATCCTCTCCAATTCCTTCGGTGATATAAGGATAAATTTCATCCTTATCGAAAATGCCGGTTTCCTTGTATTTTTTAAAAACCGAGCCATATGTATCTATTCCCCAGATTTGTATATTAGGATTCTTTTCTTTTAAATATTTACCCGTACCGGAAATGGTGCCACCGGTACCTACACCAACTACGAGATGGGTAATTTTACCTTCTGTCTGCTCCCAAATTTCCGGACCCGTTTGCTCATAATGCGCCTGAGAATTGGCCAAATTATCATACTGATTGGGTTTCCATGAATTGGGTACTTCACGCTCCAGACGAGACGATACCGAATAATAAGAACGCGGATCTTCAGGCTCAACATTGGTAGGGCAAACAATTACCTCAGCACCAAAAGCACGCAAAGCATCAACCTTTTCTTTCGATTGCTTATCTGTGGTAGTGAAAATACATTTATAGCCCTTAATAATGGCGGCCATGGCCAAGCCCATTCCGGTATTACCTGAAGTACCTTCGATAATGGTTCCACCTGGTTTTAATTTACCACTACGCTCTGCATCTTCAATCATCTTAACCGCCATACGATCTTTGATTGAGTTGCCTGGATTAGTCGTTTCTATTTTGGCTAAAATTGTACCCGGAACATTCTTTGTTATTGTATTTAATTTTACCAAAGGCGTATTGCCAATGGTTTCTAAAATATTATTGTACCACATGCAACAAATTTAAGCAAAGGCATTAAGGATTTTACCATCTATATTTTATTTGAAACATAATTTTAAAAACAATGAATAAATAGAATTAAATTCTAAAAACTACAATTTACATGGGCTTTATAGATTGAATATTGGGTGAAATACAATTGCAACTTTTATTTGCTATAGATTATATGTGTTTGTTTTAGTCCACCGGTAAATTTTATAACATCGTCTGACAGTTATGGTTCTGCGTTAATCATCTGAGTTTGCGTGAGTTTATATAAATCATCAGATAATATTTTTTGGCCGCGAATTTTCGATGATCACCGTTCGAAAACATTAAAAATTATGCCAACTTATAAACCTTCCCGGGTAATGAAATGATAATTCCCTGCATTTCCAGCGTGAGCATTACAATCGCGAGCTTACTCTGCTGGAGGTTGGTAACAATTGAAATTTCGTCAATTGCCATCTGACCATTTTGCAGCAGATCAACCACTTTCTGCTCATTTGCCGTGAGGTTAATTTGCAAAGTAGTCTGGGCATTTTTTTTCTTTTCCTTTACCTCATTATCCCAGCCCAGGTAATAGATTAAATCATTTGCACTATTAATCAATCCGGCGCGGTTAGTTTTGATCAGGAAGTTACATCCTTCGGAAAAAACATCATTTGTTCGTCCGGGAAAGGCATAAACATCCTTATTATAAGAGTTTGCAATTTCAGCAGTTATCAAAGCGCCGCCTTTAATGGATGCTTCAACCACAATGGTTGCATCAGCAATACCTGCAATAATCCGGTTACGCTGCGGAAAATTGGGCCGATCCGGATTGGTTAATGTTGGAAATTCTGAAAGCAAACCACCATTCAAAACCATTTTCTGCGCAATGCTTTTATGTATCTGCGGATAAAGTCTGTCAAGGCCATGCCCCAACACCCCTATGGTTGCCATTTTATTGGAAATACATTCTTTATGTGCCGTTACATCAATACCATAAGCCAATCCACTTACAATTAGAACCTGATAAGGAGCCAGCACTTCACAAAGCTGCCTGCATAAAGCCTTTCCGTAGTCGGTGGCATTTCTCGCGCCTACTATGCTGATAATACGTGGATGATTAAGATCTGCCTTGCCTTTAAAGTAAATCAGGATGGGGGCATCGAAACAGTTTTTTAATCTTCTGGGATAATTTTCATCCGTAAAAAATAAAACTTCTATGCCATGACGCTCCACAAACAGTAATTCCTGCTCAGCTCTTTTCAGAGCATCAGTATTTAAGATTGCATCAACAGTTTTCTCTCCAATCCCAGGTATCTGAAGCAGCTGTTTCCGGCTTGCTGAAAATACGGCCTCAGCACTGCCACAATAGGCCAGTAGGTTTTTAGCCATTACCGGACCTATAGATTTGATAAAAGTTAAGGCGATTTTATGAATCGTACTCATTTCATTTCAGGTTAAGGTAAATAAATGCGGGATGATTTATTGGCCTTAAGATTTAACCTAAAATTCGATATCAATCAGGCTTTTGAGTGGGATGTGAATATTATTTTTAAGTTGAATATATTTTTCTGTTACAGACCAGACAGTGGTATCTACCCTTTTTGGCCCTATTGTCGTGTTAAATGTAATGATCGCTTTTGATTTAAATTCATTCCCCAACCGCTGAGCTTCATTAAGTCTTGTTTTCAGGGTTGTGGTTTGATCTTCTTTTGCTTCGATAATGTTTAAATAACCTATATGTTCTTTCGCTATAATCTCTATTGACATAATTGCTGCTGACTAATAATATTAAACAAGCTTATTAAATTTTAGCAGAAAAAACAAGCCCAAAAGTGCATTTAATATCATATTTAAGAAAATCCGGAAATTATTCTCAGCCAGCTATTCTTATTTTGATATTTATTTCAACGTCAACTTTCTGGTTTCCACCATACCTTTAAACTCATGGTTTAACTGCTCATTGTTATGATCAATCGATGTCCTGGAAACACCAGATGTACTACTCAATGTATTTTCTTTTAAGATTGAAGTAAAACTTCCTGTAGCTGAATAATTAAGGGCCTGTGCCAGTAAACTTTCTGATGCATCACCAAAATCCTTTGTTAAATCATCAGCAATGTCCTTATCTACAACCATTCCATCGAAATAATCGCCAAAGTCTGCCTGATTTTTAGTCTGGAACTGCGGAATGTACAAATCATTTTTATCTATGCGAAGTGAAAAGAACCCTACAGGCTTGCCATAGGTTTTACGGCCAATTAACTTTACATCCATTACAGGTTTCAAATTATTAATTAATAATTCACTGGCAGAGGCTGTTCCACCGGTGACCAGAAAATATACCCTGGAGATACCATTAAGCGTTCCGCGCTTTTTGAAAAACTCCTGATTGCCCGAAGCTGCAATAGGCTTATAATCATAATCAAACATGGAATACAAACGTTTTACACCATCTGAAGTCGTTTGATAAAACTTTTGATTCTGAAGTATGGTCGCCTCTTTATCCTGCATGGTTTTGGTCCAATATGTAGTGTACATGATTTTTCCATTTTGTGCAGACGGAGCAATTAAATTGGTAAATGCTTCAGAGGTAGCCACAGATCCGCCACCATTATAACGCAAATCAACAACCAGTTCATTAATTCCATCCGTAGCGAATTTACTGAACACCGCATCAAGCAAAGGAACGGAGTTTGTGGTAAAACTATTAAACACCACATATCCTATCTTTTTTGCACCAACGGTATAAGTATTGCTAAACAATATGGGGTTGATGTTGTAAGAACCCCGGTTAATAACCAGATTTTGAACCGTTTGGTCTGCCTTTGTGATGGTTAGAGAAACCGATGCATTATCACCGAAAACGCCATCATTAATATTATCAATATCAGATTGGCTTGTTCTTAAAGTAGTTCGACCATTCACTTTTGTAACGACATCGCCTCTTTTTAAGCCTGCAACTGCTGCCGGAGAGGTTGCATAAACATATTTTACCCGTAAAATGTTGGCTCCGTCATAATTCACAGAAAATCCGTAATCGCCGCTCACTCCGCCCAGTTCTCCGGCAACTGTACCATCATCAATAAAAGAATATTTATCCTTTCCACCTGTGCTGGGTAAGGCCTTCAAGGCTGCTAAAACCTGCTCATTGCTGCTGTACTTTCTAGGATTGAACCCATCATAAGAGGGCATCCCGATGTTCCAGAAATAGGTTTGCTTCGCATATAAAAAAATTGAATCTTTTGTTAACGCCTCCCGGTTGGTTGTCGGCGTCTGGAGGGTATTGGCTTCTTTGGTTTGACCTGGAGATTCATCTGCAGGGTTATTTTTTTTACAAGAGGTGATTAACCCGAAGGACATCATCAGAAAACACAAAATATTTTTTTGCGAATAAACTTTTTTCAGCATACTTATTTGAAAATTTCAAGTGACCTAATATACGGCAAATTAACAATTTTAGATTGTTGCGCATCAAAATTATTTGCACCGATAACTAACGCATCATCAGCTAATAAATTATTGTCGTTTAGGATGTTCTGAAAAATTTCTGATTTCTGCTGTTTCAATTCATAAGTAAAATAAACGGTGAGGTATTGCTCCAGTCCGTTCCATTCGATTTGCTTAATTTTATTCAGTTGCTGCTCTAGATCGCCCGCTGTAACAATAAAGATTTTTTTCCTGTTTACCACCAGTTCCTGCATCAAATCTAATATCGTTTGATATAATAATAATTTTAAAGGTAAACGGGCATTTTGGTGCAACAGCTCAAAATTATACTTGTATTTTGAATCAAGTCCAAATTGATTGGCTGTTTTATCAAAAAGGTCTTTCACGCCATTTTGTTCAAATTCTCCTCGTAAAAAGGCTAAAGTGGCCCCTGCATCCTTTTGCTCGCTATATTCTATAAATTGAGCAAACAAATAATAAACCTGCAACAGATAATCTTTTTCCGGAAACAAAACATCATCCAATTCAAAAATGACTGCTTGTTTGTTTTTTAAAATTGCTGCGATATCCATCATTGCTAAACCGTAAAAAGTTTTAATTCATCATCCGGAGCGTTGTAGCCAAACACACCATTCAATTCATCTTCACGACGGATAAAAATTTCTCCCCCGCTTGAAAAAACACATTCACCATGAATGAATACGGCAAAGTTTTTAAAGGTGTTTTTTTCGGGAGAGCGGAACAAATCGATCAGCTCCGGTTGTGGTGCTAAAACCTGAATGCCATATTCGCCAAATAACACCGCAGATTTGGCCAGTGGCTCCACCTCATAATCATGCAACGGAATAATACTATCAATTGATTCTGTAATGCAAAAATTAAGTAAGAGATGTGCGATACTATCCCGATTAAGTAAGCCCAGCGTGGTAAAAGCATAATTTTCGGTGATGACGCCCGGTACATCGCCATAATCGGCCAGTAATACAAAATGATTTGGGAAGGCTTTTAAAAGCTTTAATGCTTTTGCACTGTTTCCGCCTGTGATCAGTATTTTCAAAATTTATAAATAAGATTGAATAAATGAATAAGTGAAAAAATGATTGAATGAATGAATGAATGATAGAATTGTAAAAAATTGAATTTACTTCTTTGTAATCTACAATTGAATTTGTCTTATACAATTAATCCATCTTTCATGGTTACCACACGATCGCTGGTTTTAGCCAAATGTTCGTTATGGGTAACAATGACAAAAGTCTGCTGAAAATTATCTCTCAAACTCACAAAGAGCTGATGCAAGGCTGATGCATTTTCAGAATCCAGGTTCCCGGACGGCTCGTCTGCCAGAATAATAGACGGATTGTTAATTAAAGCCCGGGCAATTGCAATACGCTGTTGCTCACCACCTGATAATTGATTAGGCTTGTGATTGGCCCTATCTTTAAGACCAAATAAATCTAACAGTTCCAATGCCCTGGTTTCTGCCTGTTTTTTATTGGTTTTGGCAATAAATGCCGGAATACAAATATTCTCAATGGCGCTAAACTCTGGTAACAGGTGATGAAATTGAAACACAAAACCAATATTCTGGTTTCTAAAAGTGCTCAGTAAATCGCCATGAAGTTTGCTGATAATCGATCCTTTTAATTCTACATCACCCTCATCTGGTTTATCCAAAGTGCCCAGAATGTGCAGTAAAGTACTTTTCCCTGCACCAGATGGCCCTATGATACTCACGATCTCTCCTTTTTGCACTTCAAAATTTACCCCTTTAAGGATTTGAAGATTCCCATACGATTTTTTTACTCTGGTGGCTTTTAGCATGCCGTAAAAATAGTTAAAAGTTGCAAGTTTTTGGAAAAGTTTAAGCGGAAAGGTTAAAGCGGTGGGCGGTAAGCGGGGAGCGTGTGGCGGAGAGCAAAAAACTAATCGGTGTAATCCGCTCATCTGTGTAATCATCCCGAAGGTAAGAGCGGAAAACGTGTGGCGGTGAGCGATGAACATAGAAATAATCACAGTAATCCTTCCATCTGTGTAATCATCCCGAAGGTAAGAGCGGAAAACGTGTGGTGGTGAGCGATGAGCATGAAAAATAATCACAATAATCCTTTCATTTGTGTAATCATCCCAAAGGTAAGAGCGGAAAGGGTGTGGCGGTGAGCGATGAGCATAGAAATAATCACAGTAATCCTTCCATCTGTGTAATCATCCCGAAGGTAAGAGCGGAAAGCGTGTATTGGTAAGCGATGAGCATGGAAAATAATCACAGTAATCCTTCCATCTGTGTAATCATCCCGAAGGTAAGAGCGGAAAGGGTGTGGCGGTGAGCGTATGGCGGTGAGTAGCGGCAAAAAATGACAGGTATAATCAAACCAAAATAAATTTGCAGTTATCATTTTATTACTTAACTTTGAAAAACAAAGCACTTTCAAATGAGTAATCAAGAAGAACAATTAAATGCCCTTAAGGATATCAGACAAATGATGGAAAGGTCGTCACGTTTCATTTCTTTAAGTGGTTTATCTGGTGTTTTTGCCGGTGGAATAGCTTTAATCGGTGCTTATTTCGCACATGAGGAAATTGAAAAATTCTTTGCAAAGCGAGGTTACAGTTATGGTGTAGAAGGCGAAATGGACCTTGAGTTTAACTTAATCAAACTCGGATTAATCGTACTATTTGTGGCATTGGCTGGTGGTATTTTATTTACTTATAGAAAAAGCCAGCAAAATAACCTACCCATCTGGGATAAAACATCTAAAGCTTTATTATTTAATTTGATGACTCCCCTGGTTGCCGGTGGTTTATTTATTATCGGTTTACTGATTAATCATCCGGATACCTACAGCATTATTGCTCCAACTTGTTTAATCTTTTATGGTCTTGCACTCATTAATGCGAGCAAATACACCCTTAGAGACATCCGGTATTTAGGCTATCTTGAAGTGATACTGGGTTTAATCTGCATGTTTTATATTGGATACGGATTATGGTTCTGGGCATTTGGCTTTGGTGTGCTCCATATTATTTATGGCCTGGTCATGTACTTCAAATACGAAAGAGGTGCTTAAGATGAAAAATCCGATAGCAGATTTAAATAAAATTTTCGACAGCAGGATCAGGCTGGGTGTAATGTCTATGCTTGTGGTAAACAATGAAATTGGCTTTAACGACCTGAAACAAATGCTGGAACTTACTGATGGCAATTTAGCTTCACATCTAAATACGCTGGAGCAGGCAGAATTTATCAAGGTACATAAAGGTTTCATCGGCAGAAAAACCAGTACTACCTACTCTATTACAACTTTGGGCACGCAAGCTTTTAAAGCACATTTGGATGCACTTGAAAAAATGATCAAAAAGCTATAAACTATTTTTTTTGATCAATCACTTTGAAATACAAAGCACTTTTAAAAAACAAAATGATATGGAACCACAGATTATACCCATTGGAAAAAAGGTCGCCCTTTACTCAGCCGTGATTGGAACATTACTTCTCGTCTCTTACCTCATCAGCAAGGATAATTTATTAATCAAAATAGGTTTTACTTATATTCTATTTGCTATTCTGGTAAATATTTTCATTCTACTGGTATTATTTATAGCCCTTTTTTTACATGAGGCACACTGGAAAAATATTGTGGCAACCATCATTTGTGTTTTGCTCAATATTCCGCTAACAATCTTCTACCTGACCATTATAGCACATTAAAATCACCTGTTAACATTCTATTATGAAAAATAAATCCAACCTCTTGCTCCTTGCCGCCTTATTTGGTGGCCTGCTGTTTAACTTTTTATTCTGGAAAGAAAGACTGGCCCTTAATTTATTCATCTACAGTATTTATATTTTAGCGGTCACCTACTTTAATCCTGACGTAAACAAAAGCACAAAATTTAAAATTTATGGCTTAACACATCTTTTGTCTGCCATTTTGGTAGTGATTAACAATACAGATTTATCTATCGCAACTTATTACATCAGCTTATTGGTATTTATTGGCTTCAGTCACAACCAACAAATCAGAACCGTATTTGCGGCAGGGTTGGCAGCTATTCTTCAAATGATCACAACTCCTTACAATGCCATTAATAACCTGAGTAAAATAAGTATTGGCAATTTTAACCTGAAACCTGTTTTTAGATTAATCAGGTATATTATCATACCAACGATTGTAGTGATCTTTTTTACTTGTTTATATGCTGCCGCTAACGAATTATTTGCACACTATGTAAATACCATTTTAAGCAGCATTTTTAATTTCTTTGAAAGTATTCTTCAATTCTTTTTTGAAGACCTGGACATAGAGCGCTTCTTTTATTTCTGCTTCGGATTATTACTGACAGGTGGTTTATTGTTACCGTTTTTTAATAAAGCCCTGGAAAACGCAGAATTAAAGGCCCCTGAACAATTAAAAAGAATCAGAAAAGAATCGAACCAAAAGACGCTATGGTACCAGGTTATGGAAACGTTTTCCGGCAATTTGTTATCACGCAAAATGGCACTTAAAACCGAATATATTACTGGTGTAATTATGTTTGCAGCACTTAATATTTTATTGTTTTTACTCAACACTATTGATATCAGCACCCTTTGGTTTGGCTATAAACCAGCAGGGAATTTCTCGAGTTTACTTCATGAAGGCACCAATTCTTTGATTTTCAGTATTGTGATGGCCATGGCTGTGATCGCTTATTTCTTCCGGGGAAATTTAAATTTTTACCGTAAAAGCAAAATCCTTAAGTCCCTCGCCTATGCCTGGATGTTTCAAAATGTAATCCTTATTATTTCAGTCTTCATCAGAGATGGATATTACATTGAGTTTTATGGCCTCACACACAAAAGAATTGGCGTTTTAGTATTTGCGCTGCTCTGCATTATCGGCCTGTGCACAGTTTACCTAAAGGTAGCCCGGCAGAAAACTTTATTTTATCTCTTTAGAATTAACGGCAGCGTATGGTTTTTCTTGCTTCTGGCCTTTAGTGTAATAAACTGGGATGTTGCCATTGCAAAATACAACCTGGCACAAAGTCATAACATTTCTCTTGATGCAGATTATCTCCTTTCCCTTTCTGATAAAACCTTACCTGTTTTGGATAAAAACAGATCGAAACTGCACTACTCGCCATCGAAAGTGTATGATGAAAGGGAAATTGCCCAACCTCAAACTGCAGATGACTACAGGAACCAACTGGATGAACGAATTGGCTATTTTAAGACACGTTATGGGGAGGAAGGCTGGCTGTCATGGAATTTGCAGGATTGGAAAGTAGCCAACTACTTTGGAATAAGGCATTCCAATTAAATCACTGTAGCATTCATAATTATAAAACATTAAATTTAATACATCATGACAACTCAACAAACACTCCGATCAGCTAAAATAAGAATAAGGATTATTTTTATTATCACTGGTTTAATTTTAAGTATTCCATTGGTAGCCATGCAGTTTACTAAAGAGGTAAACTGGACAGTTTCAGACTTCATAATCGCAGCAGGATTACTGTTGGGCACAGGCTTAGCAATAGAACTGGTGATCAGGTATGTTAAAACCAATCTTCCAAAAACCATATTATTAGTGGTTATACTCTTGCTTTTGTTTCTCACATGGGGAGAATTAGCCGTAGGAATTTTCGGAACACCTTTTGCCGGAAGTTAGTTAGCCAGACTGCTGCTAATTTAAAGCCTACAATGGTTACACAAAAAAATGAAGATGGAAAGAACTACTTTCTCGGATTCACATAAAACCTTCATTTTCTTTAAAAAATCAGTAAATTCTATTTGTTTAAAGGCTTTAGAATTGTAGCTTTGGGCAAATTTTGTAGCAAATGAACCCGATACTATTAAAATAATTATTTTAATAGTAATAGGCTCCATCTGACAGATAAAGACAAAAATATAAACAGATGAATATTCACGAATACCAGGGTAAACAAATATTAAAAAGTTTCGGTGTTAACGTTCAAGAAGGAATTGTTGCCGATACTCCGGAGCAAGCTGTTGAAGCGGCCAAGCAATTGAAGATCGATTACAACTCTGATTGGGTGGTAATTAAGGCGCAAATCCACGCTGGTGGTCGCGGTAAAGGTGGCGGTGTTAAATTAGCTAAAAACCTTGATGAAGTTAAACAACGTGCTACCGATATTATTGGTATGCAATTGGTTACCCCTCAAACCGGACCAGAAGGTAAATTGGTGAGTAAGATTTTGGTTGCTCAGGATGTTTATTATCCGGGTGCTTCAGAAACTAAAGAATTCTATATCTCTGTATTGTTAGATCGTGCGGCCGGCCGTAACATCATCATGTACAGTACTGAAGGTGGTATGGATATTGAAGAAGTTGCTGAACATACACCACACTTAATCTTCAAAGAAGAAATAGATCCTAAAGTTGGTTTACAAGGTTTTCAGGCACGTAAAATTGCTTTTAACTTAGGTGTTAGCGGTGCTGCTTTTAAGGAGATGGTTAAATTTGTAACCGCTTTATATAAAGCTTATGAAGCAACTGATTCTTCGATGTTCGAAATTAATCCGGTATTAAAAACTTCTGATGATAAAGTAATTGCTGTTGATGCTAAAGTTAATTTAGATGAAAACGCATTATTCCGCCATGCGGATTATGCAGCAATGCGTGATGTAACTGAAGAAGATCCGATGGAAGTGGAAGCCAGTGCTTCTAACCTGAACTTTGTTAACCTTGACGGTAACGTTGGCTGTATGGTAAATGGTGCTGGTTTGGCTATGGCCACTATGGATATTATTAAATTGGCCGGTGGTGAGCCTGCTAACTTCCTAGATGTTGGTGGAACTGCAAACGCACAAACCGTTAAAGCTGCTTTTAACATCATCTTGAAGGACCCTAACGTTAAAGCCATCCTGATTAACATTTTTGGAGGTATCGTTCGTTGTGACCGTGTTGCGCAAGGTGTGATTGATGCTTATCAGGAAATCGGAAATATTCCTGTGCCAATTATCTGTCGCTTACAAGGTACAAATGCAGAAGAAGCTAAAAAATTAATTGACGAGTCTGGCTTACAGGTTTACTCAGCAATTGCATTGAAAGAAGCGGCAGATTTAGTGACCAAAGTATTGGCTGAAAAAGCATAATTAAAAGTAAAGTTAAAAGCTAAATGACGAAAGCAAAAAGCTAGGTTATATTTAGCATCATTATATTAGACAGCCTGTTCATCAATGATGAACAGGCTGTTTCGTTTTATATCTAATAATTTTTTGGCTGGTGAGACACCAACCAATGGATGATCTCTTAACCTACTGGTGGTGCCTTACCCAATAGACTAAGTTTGCTCGGTCAATTTATTATATTTTTAATTTGATTTTTCTCTTATGATTTTTATTTGGTGAGATACTTGTTTGATAGGTACAAAGTATCATACCTATAGGTTTTAAGCATGTAAATAAAACCAGCTATTGGTGTAGTTTTTTAATTTTTTTATTGTATTTTGTAGGACACAAAAACACAAATGAAAATGAAAAAACAACTACTATCGCTGGCTATGCTATGCGCTGTTGCATTTGCCTCAAATGCACAAACAGAAAAGGGAAACAATTTAATTGGCGGAAGCATCTGGTATAGCAAGGATAAACGAACCCCGGACAATCTTACGGCCTTAAATTCACTAAATTCAACGACCTATGGCATCACTCCCCGTTTTGGCCATTTCGTAAGTAAAAATCTGGCAATAGGTTTGAGCGTTGGTTTTAACAGAAATAAAAATCTCAATGAATCAATCTTTTATACAGGTAATAATACACTAATCACCAATTCTGAAAATAAAAGCAACAACTTCAATGTCGGCCCTTTTGTAAGGTATTATATCAATATAATCGATAAATTTAAATTTTTTGGTCAGGCTAATGCATTAGTTGCTTTTGGAAAGTCTGTCTCGCAAGATGGTGGATCCCTTACGGTTATTCCGCGGAGTACCAAATACAAAACTACAGCGTATTTGGCAGCGGTTAGCCCGGGTTTTGCATTTTTCCCGACAAGGCATTGGGCATTCGAGTTATCTCTCCCTTTACTCTCCTATAACAAGTACAAGATGAAAGATGACGGAAATAATATAAATTCTCAGGCTTATAAAAATGAAAGCTTTCAGTTTGGATTCGATTCATTTAATCCCAGTATAGGATTGAATTATCACTTTTAATATAAAAAGCTCCGTCTTGCTGAAAGGTCGGAGTTTTTTACTACTCGTTAATGCCTCATCAACGAGTAGTAAAAAAGTATTATTAAAACACTTATTTCCTATTACAATACTAATTATTCCTATTTTATATTACTTTTTCTTAGTCTCAATATTCGGCAAAAAGCCGGTCAGTAAACCAATCAGCGGGAGAAAAGCACAAATACTAAATACATAAGCTATTCCTTTCGAATCTGCCAATTTACCCAATAAGGCAGAACCTATTCCCCCCATCCCGAAAGCAAAGCCAAAGAATAAGCCCGCCACCAGGCCCACTTTTCCCGGAATCAATTCCTGTGCATAAACTAAAATGGCAGAAAATGCTGAAGCTAAGATCATCCCAATTGGAACGATCAACACTCCTATCCAAAACAAATTGGCATGAGGCAGTAACAGTGCAAAAGGTGCTGTCCCTAAAATGGAAGCCCAGATGACATATTTTCTCCCGATTTTATCCCCTATTGGCCCACCCAGTAAAGTCCCTGCAGCTACGGAAAACAGAAAAATAAACAGGTAGATCTGAGAAGTCTGCACCGAAACCTGAAATTTTTGGATCAGATAAAAAGTGAAATAATTGGTCAAACTTGCCATATAGAAATATTTCGAAAAGATTAAAAGCAATAAAATAGCGACAGAAAAAATTACTTTACTCCGAGAATTGGCTCACTTCAGTTTGAATGACAACTTTCTTACTTCTGGCAATCATAAAACCTTTATACCAATTGCCTACGTAACTTAATATAACAATAGCCAAAAGTGCAATTGCCGAAAACCAGATCACACTAAACTGACCATACGGCACGATGATCCATGCAGCCAGCAGTGGCCCTAAAGAACTACCAGCATTTCCTCCCAATTGAAAAACAGATTGTGCTAAACCTCTTTTCCCTCCCGACGCAGCATGCGCCATTCGGGAAGCCTCTGGGTGAAATATGGACGAGCCAATACCAATAAAGGCAACAGAAATGAGCATGGTATAAAAATGAGCTGATTGAGAAAGTGTAATCAATCCAATCAGCGTGAAACCCATCCCCACGGCTAAAGAATAAGGCTGAGGCTTTTTATCGGTATACAAGCCCACAAAAGGTTGCAGCAATGATGCCGCCATTTGAAAGGTTAGTGTTATTAATCCAATCTGAGAGAAGCTTAAACGATAACTTGTTTTGATAACAGGATAAATCGCAGGAATTAAGGATTGAATGGTGTCGTTTAACAAATGAGAAAAACTCAGGGCAAACAAAATAGGGAAAACAGTTTTTTCTATAAGAGGAGAAACGCTATTATTTTCTGACATATATATTTAATAAATGAATTGCAACAACTATTATTAATCTTTAATCATAGTGTAGCTACATAATAAAGAAAAAAACTTTTATAGGCAACCTCCGTTTAATAAATATGGAAAAAAATAAAAAAATAATCGGCCTGTGCGGGAGCCTTCGCAAAGGTTCCTATAATGAAATGTTGCTAAAAGTAGCGGGTGGCTTGTTACCTGAAGGTGTTGATTTCGAAATTGTAAGATATGATGATATTCCTGTTTACAATGAAGATCATGATACACCGAAAGCAAATGAACGACCGGCAAGCGTAACTAAATTCAGGGAATTGCTCGGTATTGCTGATGCATTTATCATCGCATCGCCAGAATATAATTATTCTATTCCTGGCGGATTGAAAAATGCCATTGACTGGGCCAGTCGTGGAAAGGATAGTCCGCTCATGCATAAACCTGTTGCCGTTATGGGGGCTACACAAGGTCTTTGGGGTACAGTAAGAATGCAGGCTGCATTTCTTCCGGTATTTACCTTTTTGAATATGAATCCGGTTTTACAGCCAGAAGTATTAATTGCCCAGGCTCAAAATAAATTTGATGAAGCTGGAAACTTAAACGATGACATGGCATTAGACTTAATTAAAAAGAAACTAGCACATCTGGTTTCCGCCAGCAAAGTATAATAATAACGCCGACATTCCTAAAAGTGCTGCCATAATAACAGTTAAAAAAGCTGACATTTATGCCAAAAAAGTCAGATTGTCAACTTTTTTAAAGCTAAAAATTAATCAATTGATTAATTTTTAGTCACACAAAAATAATAATGATTTAACCCCTATTTTATATATCGTTATCAATTAAGCAGTTAATATAAAACTGATTTTTTGATGACGATATGATATTTTATTGGCATCGATATTGACTTTTAACCAAATATAGTCAGAAATTAAAAAAGTAAAATTGACTATATTTTTAATAACAAATAAATAATAAAACGATGAAAAAATTATTATTATCATTAGTTGCAGTTGCAGGTTTAGTTTATGGTGCAAATGCACAAACTGAAAAAGGAAAAGTGATGTTGGGCGGAAGTGTAGGTTTCAATTCTACAAAAGTAGAAGGCGCTGCAAAATCTGATGTCAGCTTTAACATTGTACCAAATGTTGGTTATTTCGTAAGTGATAACTTTGCTATTGGTACAGGTGTTGGTTATACATCAGATAAAGAAGTAAGCAGAAACAATATCAATCAGGCATTTAAAGTAGCACCCTTCGGTCGTTACTATGTTAACTTATCAGATCAGTTTAAATTCTTCGGTCAGTTATCTGTACCAATGGAATTTGGAAACAACAAATTTGTAGATAACAATGGTGATACCGGAGCTAAAATTGGAAAAACGACAGAAATTGGTGTTAACCTTGCACCAGGTTTTGCTTTCTTCCCAACCAAAAGAATTGGTATCGAAGTTTCTGTTAACGGTTTAGGCTACACTAACCTGAAAGTTAAAAATGAAGTTACAGGCAATGAAATCACAACTAATTCTTTTGGCTTAGAGGCAAGTACCTTAGCACCAAAATTAGGCGTACAATTTCACTTTTAGTATTTTTACTTAACACTAAAATAATTAACTTTTTTTTATAGCGCATCCCGATTTAAAGTCGGGATGCGCTTTTTTATTTCTTTTCTCTTATGGCTTTAAATTCTGAACCTGCTTTCCATTTTGGATAAACGTCTTCATTGCTCAGGCGATAACCTAAATCAAAAACCAATCTTACATCTTCCACAATTCCGGATAAATCCCAGGTTTTTGCATCGAAATTATCCTGAGGAGAATGATATCTGAACTTGGTAAAGTCTGCTACCTGTTTTAAGCCCCATTCTCTTCCATTTTTCATATTATCTACACCAGAACCCATAAATAGAGATGGCACCCCCACTTTAGCCAGGTTAAAATGATCAGATCGGTAATACAATCCTGAAGATGGAACGGGATCAGGAACGACTACCCTACCCTGCTTTTTCGCTGAAGTTACGGCATAATCTTCCAGTTCTGACTGACCAAAACCATACACCACAATATCTTTCGTTTTGCCAGCAATGCCCATCATATCCATATTAATATTCGCTACTGTTTTAGCCAATGGGAAAACCGGATGTTTGGCATAGTACTCAGATCCCAAAAGTCCCTGTTCTTCAGCAGTATAAGAAATAAATAAAATGCTTCGTCCTGGTTTATTTGGCAACTTTTTAAATGCTGTTGCCAGTTCTAATAAAGAAGCAACTCCTGTGGCATTATCTACCGCACCGTTGTAAATGGAGTCGCCCTTTACCTTTTCACCAATACCTAAATGATCCCAATGGGCAGAATATATAATGGCCTCATCCTGACGCTTACCTCCCGTTACTTTTGCCAGCACATTGTAGGACACCGATTTTTTGATCTTGTTTTTAACAGTCAGCGAAGTGGTTAAACCTAAATCAACAGCCTTAAAGCCTTTCTTCTTTGCCCTAGCCATTAAGTCATCACTTTGCCCTGCCATTTTAAAAAGTGATTTTGCCTTGTCTAAGCTGATCCAGCCCTCAATCGCCGTTCTGTTCATGCCATTATCTGCCGATTGCAGGTTGAGTTTTGATTTAGACCATCCACTTCTTACCACACTCCACGGGTATGCAGCAGGCTCAGTATCGTGAATGATCAGTACTCCAGCTGCACCCTGCCTGGATGCCTCTTCAAATTTATAGGTCCACCGACCGTAATAAGTCATATTTTTGCCTTTAAACAAGGTAGAATCTGCAAAACCTGGATCGTTAATCATCACCACCACAGTTTTACCTTTTACATCCAAACCTTCGTAATCATTCCAGCCATATTCTGGTGCCACGATTCCAAAGCCTGCAAATACCAAAGGAGAATTAGCGATACTTACCTTCTCTTGTAGCCTTCGCGATCCCGCAACAAAATCAGTCAGGTAATTTAAGCTTAAAGAACCAGATTTACCTTTAATCAACATCTGATCTTCCGGCACCGATTTTATCTCTACCATGGGTACTTCCTGAAAATAACTATCCCCGTTTCCAGGTTCGAGACCTAATTTTTCGAATTGAGTTTTTAAGTAGTTTATGGTTTTGGTTTCACCATTGGTAAAGGGCTTCCTACCTTCTAAACTATCTGCGGCAATAACAGAAAGGTAGTGGGTCAGGCTGGAATCGTTAATTGCTTTTACAGAAAGTGAATCAGGAGAAGTGCTGCTTTTTTCGCTTCCTTGCTTGCATGATGTGAGCAAAAGAAGTGCACAACCTGATAAGAATATCGCTTTTTTTATCTTAATCATGTTTTGAAATTACAAAGAAATTAGCAAAAGCGGGGATAAAAACTTATCCTTAACTATTTAAGCATTTATCTTTTAATCAGTTTAATTTTCTTTACCTGCTCACCATTTTTATTAATTACGCCTACATAAACGCCGGTAGCCAGTGCAGATAAATTAAAGCGGTTCGTACTTGCTGCCCTTTCTTCAAAAACTTTCTGCCCTAAAATATTAAATACTGAAAGACTATAATCTTCAAACGAGCCACTTAAAACTGTTAAGTAGTCTGTTACCGGGTTTGGATAGAAAGAAAATTCATCTTCCTTAAGAAAGGTGACAGCAACCAGATCACTAGCGACATTTCCAGCTGCTGTTTCAAAGGTTACACGGTAAAATTGTATTCCAGACTTAGGCTTATCATCAAAAACAAAGTAGTTCAAAACATTATTTCCTGGCTTTGTTTGTTGGAGAGCGGTATAAGTATTCACGCCTGTTTGTTTCTCCCAAATAATATTTTTAATACCCAGAGTGGTTCCAATACTGAGGTCAAGTCTTATTTTATTATCTGCGGTAGTGGATGCAAATAAACTTCTCACATAACAGGCTACACCTTGCTGTGTATAATCTATTGTATAACTCTTCAAACCGGTAAAACCCGATCCATTTGCTGCAACTGCAAAGTATTTACCAGGAATACTGCCCGTATTTAGCTTAACTAAAGTATCAGCAACAGTTAAAACCGGCGATAAAATATTATTGATGATACTATAAATTGTATAATCTTTGGCACCAGCTTGAGGATTCCAATTTAAAACTACCCCATCGGCGCATACATAACCTACATTTAATACTTTGGGAGAGGATATTACAAAACTTTGACTAGAAACCACCTCACTGCCTATTTCCATTTTAACGATGGCCTTCGAAAATAAATCTGGTGTGCCCCACTTATAAAATCCTTTTGCTAAATTAACGTCCGCACCTATCAATTTCCAACTCAAACCATCATCGTAACTCACCGAAATTTTACCTGTTTTCTCAGAATAGGTATTTTCCCACCGGATATAATTATCTTCATTGGCAAAAAAGAAAACATCTTTTCCTGGTGTGATAAAAGAAAAAGTGTTTTTAAATTTATATTGATAAGCCAGGGCAAAATTTTGCTGGGCACCTTGCGTAATGCGGTCGCCTTTTACATGAATGCTGAAGTTTCCTTCCTGTGGATGATCAATACTCAGCTGCTGAATAGTATTAATCAGATCTGCTTTTCTTTTTGCAGGTAACGCAATCGAATCCAGATTAGACGCACTGCTTAATACCCAGGGAAGCGTGATTTCTCCCGAAGGACTTTCCATACTTAGATCCAAACCATTAACCAGGCTTTGTACCGCATTTACTGCTGCCGCAGGGTCATTCCAGGTGATGGTAAGTTTCACCTCAGCAACATTTGCAGGAATAGTAAGCGGAACAATTAAATCTTGCCCCCTGGCAACACTATATAATGCCACACGATTTTCATCAATGGTTTTTAACGATTGAGCTACGTTCAATTTCCCGTAACCAAAAACATAATCAACCTGTGGCGCACCCAAATCATCAGCTGAGTTTATCAGGGCTGCCCTGATTAAGGCAGCGGAAGGTGCTTTACCAAATTTCTGATGATAAAACTGCTCCAGCAAGGCTACTGATCCACTGCTTATGGCAGCAGAACCTGAGGTACCATCCTCGCCTAATGCAACTAGCTCAGGCTTTACCCGTCCATCATACGCCGGGCCTTTACTACTTAGATTTTCAGAAACATTCTCCCGGTTAATCCCCCCGATGACCAGTATATTTTTGGCCTGTTTAAAATTCCCGGTTAAATTGGCGCGGGCCGTTAAGCCCTGATAAAAACCACTAGCCGGGGTTAGCGTACCACTGTTACCAGCAGAAAAAACATGCATTAAAGTATCAGTTTCAAAAACCTGCTGATCGTACGCCGCTGCTTCAATGCCATAATTATTATCGATTCCTGTCCCGTATGAATGATTTTGCACTCGGATCTGAAGGCGACTTAGTTCAGTCAATTGATCAGGCAATAAGCGGTCAAAACTGGAAAATGCCAGTTTAGCTGCTGGTGCTGCACCAAGTCCGCGGATAAATGAATTGCCATTCCCCAGGGCAAGTGTGGCCATTGTGGTGGCATGTGAAGTTGCTGTACCTCCGGTAGTAGCTCCTGAAACTGTTTTTCCTAAAAGATCTAAATCCGTTATATCATACATGTCTTCTTTAAAAGAAATATTGATTCCGGTTCCGTTAAGACCAGGAAAAAGATCCCGGACATTGCTGATCTGATTCAGGCCCAGATCCAATCCATTAATCACCACTTCAGGCCTGGCAATTGGGATAATATCAGCATATAATATCTCGTCAAGGGCCAATACTTCAAGCAAATCATCAGGCAGAATCTTAATGGTATAAATGGCATGCTGCTGATCTACAGAAATTATACTTAACTGTTTTAATACTTCCTGAATCATACCGGTACTTTTAAGCGCAAGCCTCACGGTTATTGAATCGCCTTTTCTATTATTTTTTTGAAGGAGACTCATCAAGCCGTCGCTGGCTTTCCATAAACCATTTGCCGGCGCCTGAAAAACCACCCCTTCGGTGAAGGAGGAAATATCACTTTTGCGCACAATAAAACAATCTGCAGTGAGCTGTTTTTCAGGGCGCATTTTCTGAATCTCTCTGGTGCTTAAAGGGTGATCAAACCTGACGATCAAAGCCTCATTTACCCGAAATTCGTTCTTATTTCTGTTGGAAGAAATAAATTTTTGAACTTTTTTTTCTACACCACCAGGTTGTGCATATGCATTTAAATTAAATACACAGAGAAAAAAACATATTATTAAATATACAGTATTGACTTTCAAGAAATATTTTATTGTAAAATTTTGTTTACATCATAATAGTTCCCTAAATTAGCATTTATAAGGTAATTCGCAAATTATATTAACTAACTTATCTAATAGTCCCAAATTAAAACTAAACTAAAATGAAAAGAACCAAATTTTTATCAGTTGCAGCGGCATGTTTACTGCTCTCAAGTTTATATTCTTGTAAGAATAGTAATACAGAAAATGCAGTAGAAAACAAAACTGATATTTCAACCAGCACTTTAGAAAAAGTTAAATCTCTAGGATTTAGTACCGAAAACATTCGCAAAACCAGCGAAGGTTATTTGGTAGAAGGCGACATCCTTTTAACAGAAGAGAATTTAACTGAAGCATCTTCAGGCGCTAAATTGAGTATTGCTGAAACTGAGCAGTACCGAACCACCAATGTAGTAACATCATTACCTCGCGTAATTACGGTATCAGTTACAAATTTACCTCAGGTATACAGTGATGCTGTAAATACCATGATTTCCAGATATAATTCATTAGGCTTAAGAATCACTTTCCAAAGGGCAAATGCAGGTACCACCGGAAATATTAATGTGGTTGGTTTTAATGAAGGTCCAAGTGGAGGCTTTATCACCCTGGGTTCAGCTGGTTTTCCTACCTCTTCAGGCAATCCTTATAACCAAATCAGAATGAACACCAATTCTGCTGCTTATGGTTCAAACCCAAATTTATTATACCTTGCTTCTGTGATCCAGCACGAAGTAGGTCATTGCATCGGCTTCCGTCATACCGATTACATGAACCGTGCATTTAGCTGTGGTGCAAGTGGTGCAGGAAACGAAGGTGCATCAAACGTTGGCGCGGTATTAATTCCGGGAACACCATCCAGTCCTGATGCAGCATCTTTCATGTTGGCTTGTTCAAATGGAGGTAACCGCACATTTAACTCTAATGATGTTGTTGCCTTAAACTACATTTACTAAAAAAACCATTGCGAATTACCTTATTTAGAGCTCCGGATAAATCCGGAGCTCTTTTTATTTTAGTAAAACCTGGTGCTAAGCGATCTGTGAACGGCTTAATCAGCAAGTTCTTTAATAAATTTACCATCAGCACTGTACCAAACGTTAACATCTGGCGTACCTTCTATATCTACCTTATAGGTTATTTTACCTCCTGTGCTAATCCAATCCACATCATCTATTCTTCCCTGAGGATATTTCGCCTTAATACTTTTAGCAATGGCCGCCGGAAGCTGGTTGTTCGGAATATCTTTTTCGAATGAAATAATTTTCCCCGTAGCAGCGTATGTTGCACTGTGATCGGTTTTACCTAAATCAAAATCTACTTTATAATCTGCACCTTTCTTTTCCCAATCTACATCGGTAGCTTTTGGATATGCTTTTGCAAAAGCGGTTTTCACAGCTGCCGGAACATTTTTACTATCTATATCCTGGGCTAGACTATTGGCTATTCCTCCAACCAGAAGAAACACTGCCATTGTAATACCTTTATTATTCATATTAAAATAACATGAGAAAATAGTAATTGTTTCGCGCTTGAATTGGTACCGCGGGCAATTAAAACTCATCCTCATATCGTTTTCTGGGAGAAATTAAGCCAGGATTTTTATAAAAAAAATGGCCTGCAGTATCTACAGACCATTAAAATGTATTCGTATTATATTTATTTTCCGGTTTGTTCAATATCCCGGTCCATTTCTACCAGGTCAACATCTCCCGGTTCAGAGAAATCGCCTATCAGGTATTTATTAAAGTGATCGGCTAATTTCCAGAAAGCATATTCGGTCATGTCTCCAAAACCGTGTCGCTGACCAGGAATAATCAGAAAATCAAACCGTTTACCAGCTTTCATCAAGGCATTGGCCACACGGATTGAATTGGCCGGGTGCACGTTGTTATCTACATCGCCATGCATCAATAATAAATGGCCTTTCAAATTTTTAGCTAAATCAGGATTTTTATCAATACTATATTTAAAGGAAGTATCTCCTTTTAAAGAAATGGTTTCTTTTACGCCGTGGTGTTTTTCACTCCACCAACGGTTATAAATGCTGTTATCATGGTTACCTGCATTCGAAACCGCGGCTTTAAAGAAATCAGGATAAACCAACATGGCTGCTGTAGACATGAAACCACCACCAGAATGCCCTGTAATACCTACTTTTGATTCATCAATAAAAGCATATTTAGCTGCCAGTTGTTCAATAGCGGTTTTCTTATCTGCCAATCCATAATCACGAAGGTTACCATAACCATAAGTGTGGTACCATTTGGAACGCGATGGATTGCCACCGCGGTTGCCCACAGTAATGACGATATATCCAAATTGTGCCAGGCGCTCCGTACGATCCATGCTTTTGCTAAACGCCTTATTTACGGCTTCGGTTTGTGGCCCCGGATAAACATATTCAATGATCGGATATTTCTTCTTCGGATCGAAATCAAATGGCTTGTACATTACACCATATAAATCAGTGATGCCATCATCAGCCTTAACTTTAAATGGCTCAGGGTATTGATAGCCCGCAGCCATTAATAAAGAAAGATCAGCGGTTTCCAGGTCCATTACTTTTTTGCCATTCCGATCGTAAAGCGTAGATTTTGGCGCCGTATTTACCCTGGAATAGTTATCTACAAAAAAGGTATTGTTATCATTCATAAATGCCGCATGGTCAAAATCACCGGCATTAAGCAGCTTCATATTTGAACCATCGAAATTGATACGATACAAATGCAAATAGTATGGATCTTCTTTCCCTTCTCTCCCATTGGCTGTAAAATACAACATACGGTTCTTTTCATCTACATTTACAATGCTTTCACAATGAAAAGCACCTTTCGTAATTTGATTTTTAAGTTTGCCAGTGCCATCAAAAAGATAGAAATGCGCCCAGCCATCACGCTCACTCCAGTGGATAAGTTCTTTACCATCATTTACCAGACCCGGACGGTTCACTTCCACATAGGTATTGAAACGCTCATCTATTATTGGCGTTACTTTTCCTGTAGCAATATCAATGGTTCCGATATCAATTCTTTTTAAATCACGACTGGTGCGTGAAAAATAGAAGCGACTGTTATTTCCCAGCCATATGGAAGGCCGGAACTCATTATCACGGTCTTTAGCTAAAACCGGCTTGCTCCATACGGATACACTCTGATCTTTAAAAGCCGAAACATTTAACTTTTTATAACTTTTTGCCATGAAATCAAAAAGCAATACTTCATCCTGCGGGGCCTCCATTTCTCCCGGCATCTGATATTTATAAGTTTCGAGTGTTGGCCGCCCCGGAGTAACACTATTAATCACCCAAAGATCTTTTACCTTTCGGGAATCAGTCCTATCTAAAACAAAATATTTTGAATTTGGCGACCAAAGCACATAAGCTGCTCTTCTTTTTTTGTTATTCTTTTCGTTTTCTACATTGTTTTCGCCATCGCCATCACTTCCATAAGAATAAAACTTAACGCCATCCTTTGTTAGCTGATGTTCTACAATGGTGCTGTCCTCATCATTTTTAACCGCTTTTTTATAATTTTCTTTATCCATCCAGTAGAGGTTATAGTTACGCGAAAATATAATGGCTGATGAATCCGGTGCGACTGAACCCCAATCTGGCTTTGGCTTAGGCTTACTAAAGTTCGGCACTTCCGTTAGTTTTGATGAAGCTAGCTCATACTTAAAGGAGTAGACCTTCTTCTGCATAGAATCAGCAGCCTTCTTATCTTTACGATCTTTTTTTAATTCATCAACAGAACTTTTCACCTCGAATGAAATGCTTTTCTCATCCGCGGCAAATTTTAAATTTTCCAGCGGTAAATGTTCCGCATCAAACGGATCGCGCACAATTAGCGTAATCTCAGCAGCCAGCTTTGCATTATCAAACAACTGCTTTTTAGTTTTAGAGGCAGGATCTACCAGATACCAGAATTTCCCCTTCGGACTTTCAAAAGTGTACCAAAAGCGGTTGCTTAATTTTAACCAATGTGGATCAACAGCAGTTGAATACACCATTTTTTTTAACTTGTTTGGCGAAAAACGCGAGGCAAGCTGGTAATTTGCTTTGGGTTGTGACTGAATATTCTCCGTGATGGTAAAAGTTTTGGTTTGTGCGAAGACAGTTAGCGACAAAAATTGTGCACAAAAAAGTAATTTGTAAATTTTATTCATTAATAAAGGTTTGGAACGGCTAAATTATTTAATAAAAGCCAATTATAATGGTCGAAATTTGTAATAAAAGCGTTATTGATAAAGAAATTCAGGCTACAAATATTTTATTAACAAGCGATTATTTGATAGGTAAATACTTGGTAGAATTTATAGTTTTGCATTAATATATTATAACTATGAAAAACGGCGTACTAACCGCAATAACAGCTGGCGTAATTTTGCTGGCAAGCTGCCAATCCAAATCTACAGCAGAAACTGCAAAAACTGCAGATTCTACCGAAAATACAAATGTTAACGTTGCTACAACAGCTACACCTGTTGATGTATCCAAAATCAAAGTAGCTGATGCTAAAACCATTCTGGCCCGGAAACAGGTACCTATTTTGTGCTACCACCAGGTAAGAAACTGGAAACCTACAGATGGTAAGGTTGGAAAGGACTACATTGTTGAAGTTCAAAACTTTAAAGATCAGATGAAAATGCTCGCCGATAGTGGGTACCATACCATCCTGCCCGATCAGCTTTATGCCTATTTAAACACTGGCGCAGCACTTCCGAGCAAACCCATTATGCTAACCTTTGATGATACAGACCTCGATCAGTTTACGATTGTAAATCCAACCTTGAAAAAGCTGGGCTACAAAGCGGTGTATTTCATCATGACCGTTTCTATTGGCAGAAAAGGAAAATTTGTTGATTATATGAGCAGCGATCAGATTAAGCAACTTTCGGATGAAGGAAACATCATTGGCTCACATACTTATGACCATAAAAATTTTAAAAAATATGCCGGTAAAGATTGGGAGGAGCAGTTAGATAAACCAACGAAAAGACTGGAAGAAATTACAGGCAAAAAAATGACGGAGTTTGCTTATCCGTTCGGGCTATGGAATGCTGAAGGTATTCCTGAATTGAAAAAACGTGGTTTCAGAATGGCTTTTCAACTATCAACCAAGCGTGATGAAAAAGATCCTTTATTTACCATCCGCAGAATTATTGCCAGTGGTTACTGGAGTCCGAAAACATTAAGTAACAGCATTAAAAACAGTTTTTAATTTTTTTAACCTCGGCATTAGCCGGGAAAAAGCGAATGTTTAAATTCTTAACATCCTTGTTTAAAGGCTAAAAACGAAGCAACAGACTAAACCTATATGAAGCATAACGCATTAAATTTAGGCATCCTAAAAAAGAGCAGGAAACAATTAAAAACTTTAGTTTATCTGAAAACGCAGTATCTTTAATTAAATCATGTTACCTTGAAAAAGAGATTAAAACCAGCATCAGGGCTTTCCCCCTTAATTTTAGCCTTATTTATAACCTTACTTTCTACTGCTTGCAGCGATTCGCAGAATAGGGAAAAAACCATTAAAACGACCTCTACCGCTGAAGTTAAAGAAGATACACCTAAACAAAAGCCGGCAGATGCCAAAGCCATTATGGCTAAGCGCGAGGTTCCTGTTTTATGTTACCACCAGATCAGGAATAACCTGGCTAGCGACAGCAAAAGGGCACACGATGATATTATTTCGCCTGATAAATTCCGTGAGCACATCAAAATGCTTGCAGATAGTGGCTACCATACTATTTTACCAGATCAATTGTACAATTACCTGGTGTTTAATGGCAAACTTCCTGAAAAACCCATCATGATTACTTTTGATGATACGGATATGGATCAATTCACTGTGGGAAATGCTACACTGAAAAAATATGGCTTTAAGGGTGTGTATTTTATCATGACAGTTTCCATAGGGCGCAAAGGGCGGATCAGTTATATGACTAAAGAAAATATTAAACAGTTATCAGACGAAGGAAATACCATTGCCAGCCACACTTACGATCATAAAAATTTCGCGCAGTTTACCGATGAAGACTGGAAAATCCAAATTGACGAACCAACAAAGAAACTCGAACAGATCACCGAAAAAAAAGTAGAATATTTTGCCTACCCATATGGTGTTTATAAAGCTTCGAATTTACACAAACTGAAGGAATATGGCTTTAAAGCTGCTTTTATCCTTTCTACCGCCAGGGATGAAAATTACCCCCTATATACCATTCGCAGAATTATAGATCCGGGAAGATATACCGCAAAAAACCTTTATTATAGTATTAATAAGAGCTTCAACAAAACAAAATCATAAGTTCAACTGTCAACTATAAATCCTGACTAACCGGACTTATGAAAAAGCACTTATTATTTTACCTTTTATTATCTGTCATTATTTCTGCATGCAATAACAATAAAAGTAAATCGAATCATCAGGAAACCGCAGATACTGCCCAAAATGTAAAACGCGAATTTAAAGGAAACTTTTACAAACGACTGGAAGGTACGATTGCCGGGAAACCAGTGGTGATGAATCTGCAGCGATTAGATGGTGATTTAGATGGAAATTATTATTACGATGGTTCGTGGTTAAATTTATCAACTGATACCGTAATCTCTCAGGATAGCCTGATCTTATCAGAATACAGTTTTTACACTTCATATTTTGATCAAAATTCTAAGGAGCCTCATCTGCATTTAAAATGGACTGGTAACGGCTTTAAAGGAACCTGGAAAAGTGGTGATGAAAGTAAAAGCTTTCCCATCCTGCTAGAAGAGAAATATCCTGAAGGCAGTTATGAGCTTACTACTGGTATTTACCAGGATTCAGTTGTTGCGTTTACCAATAAATCAAATTCTCCAACAGCTGAAATTACTTTTGAATACCTAAAAGCTACTGCTACAGATGATTCAGGAAATTGGATCAATAGTGAATTGAAAAAAATAGATGGCTTAAAAGCATCTGCCGATCGGGAAGTCAGTTTTAAATCTATTGCTGCAGCATATTTTAAAGATTATAAGTCTCAAATAGCTGAACAGCAAAAAGAAAGCAAAAATGATGACTTTGAAGGCTGGATGAATTATACCAACAGTAGTCAGCAAACGGTGTTATATAATGAGAACGGCTATGTGGTGATTGATTTCCTGGCTGATGCCTACACCGGGGGAGCGCATGGAAACTACAGTAGCACCATGTATTGCCTGGACGTTAAAAACAAAAAACAACTGGTATTAGGTGACATCGTTAAAATTGATTCCAATAATCTCCAAAAGCTATTGGAAAAAAACCTCAGAAAACTGTATAATATCAAACCAAATGATGCAATCAGCACTGTTCTATTTGACGATTATCTCAAACCAAATAAAAACTTTTATTTCAACTCAAAAGGCCTGGCATTTATGTATAATCCTTATGAAGTAGCCAGTTACGCACAAGGACAAATTGTTGTTTTTATTCCTTTTAATGAATTAAAAACATATTTAGTGCCGTCATTTGCAGAAAGGATTGGTGTAAAATAATCAACAGGCGAAGTTTAAGGGCACTATAGTAAAAGAAAATTTCAGTGGTTCAATAAAGTCATTTCAAAATTGACAAACCTACAACCGGATAGCCGAGTGAATATGGTAAGTCAGGTCATTAAAGTATTTTTATCAACACATATTTTTTACCATTAAAACCCAGTTCATCCCCTACTTTCTTTCCGATAAAAAGTTTACCAATAGGCGCGGCCTGAGAAACAGCAAAGAACTGTTGCCCATCTAAATGAAGCTCTCCGGCACTGATGCTGATGTAAAAATTCCCTTCTGAAGTAAAGACTAAACTGCCATTTTTAACCTCTGTTGAAACATCAACACTTTCAATCTGTTGCAGGGAAATTTTCTGCTGCCCGGCTTCATACAACAGTTTACTGTTCCGGTCCATTTCCTGCTGCATCATTTCACGTGTGGTTTCGTACTTATCACCAGCACTGCTTTTGGTATCATCATTTGATGCCTGGCGAGCCTGCTGTAAGGAATATTCAATATTTTCTATCCGGTTTTGAATAAAAGTTAAGCATAGCTGATACAGTTGCGATTTTAAAGTAGGCATATTTTTGATGGAAATCTGAAATGGGTAATGGAAAATATAATATAGACAATAAATTTGCTGTAACAGAGCCTTAATCCTCCATCCATTTTACTTTTTCTGCCATCGAAGTACGGTTAGGTTGCCAAGGTTTTTCATTGTGATAGCCCATGTAAAAAAGTCCGATGCACTTTTCATTATCATTCAATCCTAAAAATTCGCCTAGATCATCAATCAATGGTGGCGAACTCCAATAAGCACCAACATTTAAACTTTCGGCGGTTAATGCCATATTTTGAACTGCGCAGGATACTGCAGCCAGTTCTTCCCATTCCGGAATTTTGCCACTTACGGCCATATTTATCGCAATAATACAGTCAGCCTGGCCGGTTTTTTCCGCAAAGCTATCGAACTTTTTCTGCAGGAACTGTTCAGGAGTTACCAATGTCTTATATAACCGCCCCAGTTCCATGCCCAACTTTGCTAATCCAGCTTTTCTGATGACGGTGAAGCGCCAGGGTTGCGTTAACTTATGTGTTGGTGCATAATTGGCAGTTTCCAATATTTGATTAATTACCGCTACAGGAATTTCTTTTTTAATATAACTCGCCGGAAAAATACTACGGCGTTCTTTAATTACTTTTGAGATGGTTTCATATACTGTACTCATTTGGTAAAAATAGTAAAAAGCAAAAAGACTAGCGATTAAAGAGAAGATCTAAATGATAAAACAGAAAGATTTGACGCTTTGTTAACTGAAAAGTTATCCTGCAAATCAACGATCAGAACGGACTGATTAATGATTCATCAACTCATTCCTTGTTGTCAATTTTCGCGTTCGAAAATTTTATCTCCAAAAACGTCTGTTTTAAATTCCGCAATTTTTTTTCCATTTCCATCTTCAATTACATCATGACCAAAAATATCCTTTTTGTAAACTCGGATGGTTTTCCCCTTCCCGTCTTCAACAACATCGTTTCCAAAAATATCCTTTTTATAAATACGTATGGCCTGACCTTTTCCGTCTTCAACAACATCATTCCCGAAAATATCCTTTTTATAAATACGTATGGTATGGCCATTCCCGTCTTCAACAACATCATTCCCGAAAATATCCTTTTTATAAACACGTATGGTATGGCCATTCCCGTCTTCAACAACATCATTTCCAAAAATATCTTTTTTATAGATACGCATGGCTTGTCCATACTCGTCCTCCACGACTGTGTTTCCAAAAATATCCTGTCTTTGTTTAATGATATTTCTTTTTCTTCCATCTCCTGAAAATAAATCATTGTCATGACCGGTTTCCTGCGCCCGCGGTGTCAGCCCGCTTTCAGTTTTGATAACGGTATTTCCGAAAAAATCAACGGTTTTTTTGCCCAATTTCCGGCCAGACTCATCTTCCAGTATGGTCTGATGGAAAAAATCTTTTTTCTGTTCAGCAATTTTTTTCCCTGCCTGATCCACGATGATGGTATTCCCGAAAAAGTCTTTTTTTTGCTTGCCGATTGTTTTGTTATTGGCGTCAACCAGAATGGTATCGCCAAAGAAGTCTACTTTATACTGGTACTGATTGGTCTGACTATATCCAATAGCCGAAACGCCAGACATGAGGATGCCTAATGTTAATGTTTTCATCTTGTTTCATTTGTGTGTGTTCTAAAATAGCAAAAAACAAATAAAAAGAGGATTAATATTCATTTTGAAATTACTAAACTTAAACCTTCCACCTTTTTACCCTCAACCTTTTTCCCTATCTTTGCGGCTTATTTTATTTGTTTATGATTTCAGTTTCTAATTTATCTTTACGATACGGCAAACGCACATTATTTGAAGATGTTAACCTAAAATTTACACATGGCAATTGCTATGGTGTGATTGGGGCTAACGGCGCAGGTAAATCCACTTTCCTGAAAATTTTATCGGGAGAAGTGAACCAGACTTCTGGTAGTGTTGCCTTTACTCCAGGCGAAAGAATGGCGGTTTTAAAACAAAACCATTATGAATTTGATGAAGTTTCCGTACTTGAAACCGTAATGATTGGTCATAAAGAGCTTTACGCCATTATGAAAGAGAAAGATGCCATTTACATGAAGGAAGATTTCTCTGAGAAAGATGGTGAACGTGCCGGGGAGCTGGAAAACATCTTTGCTGAAATGGACGGTTGGAACATGGAAAGTAATGCAGCAACCATGTTGAGCAACCTTGGTATTACAGAAGACAACCATTATAAATTATTAAAAGAGTTAGACAATACCCAAAAAGTAAGGGTTTTGCTGGCACAGGCCTTATTTGGTAATCCTGATATTTTACTACTGGATGAGCCAACCAACGATTTGGACATTGAAACCATCGCCTGGCTGGAAAACTTCTTAGCTGACTATCAGAATATTGTTTTAGTGGTGAGTCACGACAGGCATTTTTTAGATGCAGTTTGTACACACATTGTAGATATTGATTTTGCTAAAATGAGTATCTACACGGGTAACTATACTTTCTGGTATGAATCAAGTCAGCTGGCTTTAAAACAACGTAGCGACCAGAACAAAAAGATGGAGGATAAGGTGAAGGAACTGCAGGAATTTATCCGGAGATTCAGTGCCAACGCATCAAAATCCAAGCAGGCCACTTCACGTAAAAAGGCCCTTGATAAAATTGACATCGCCGAAATTAAAGCTTCCAGCCGTAAATATCCGGCTATTATTTTCAATAACACCGGTCGTGAGGCGGGTGATCAGATTTTACAGGTAGAGAATTTAGGCAAATCCGGAAACGATGGTATTTTGTTTGATAAAATCACTTTCATGGTGAATAAAGGTGATAAAATTGCTGTACTCTCGCAAAATAGTTTAGCTACTGCGGCATTCTACGATGTTTTAACTGGTAGAGATACTGATCATCAAGGTGAATTTAAGTGGGGTGTAACCATCAGCACAGCAGATATCCCTAATGATAACTCTGAATATTTTGCAGGTAAAGATGAAAACCTGGTTGACTGGTTACGTGAATATTCAGGAACAGATGCAGACGAGCAATTTGTAAGAAGCTTTTTAGGCCGGATGCTATTCTCTGGTGAAGAGGTTTTAAAGAATGTAAAAGTGCTTTCAGGAGGTGAAAAAATGCGTTGCATGTTCTCCAGAATGATGTTACAACAGGCCAATCTTTTAATGTTTGATGAACCGACCAATCACCTAGATCTGGAATCTATCGAAGCATTAAACAATGGCATGAAAGATTTTAAAGGGGCCATATTATTTACTTCAAGGGATCACCAGTTAACGGAAACCGTAGCCAACAGAATTATCGAAATTACACCTAAGGGTACCATTGATAAGCTAATGACTTATGATGAATACATTAACAGTCCCGATGTTGCCAAACTTCGTGAGGAAATGTATGCATAATCCTTAATAAAAATATAATATTGAAAGAGTTTTGATATCCCGTCAAAACTCTTTTTCTTTATATAGCTATGAAGACCTTATTAACCGCTCTGTTTTTAACTTTCAGTTTAACTGCCTTTGCACAGAAAAGTGATTCAACAACTTTCCGTTCTACCAATATCCGGAAAAGATTTATGGAACGTTACACCGTACTAAAATCAAATAAGAACATTAAAAATGGATTTGCCGAAGTATTGTTTAACCAAAAACAAATTGCTTCAGGTGATTATCAAAATAATGAAAGGGTGAATCAATGGAAATTTTATTTCTTAAATGGTGAAGTGGAACAGATCTATAATTACAGCACTAAAAAGGTTGAATTTGAATTGGAAAGTAAATCCACAACTTATCATTTAGAAAATGTAAAAGAAGGAGATGAAATTATTAATCCAGTTAAAATTGGCGGTGCATATGGCGCTATTTTAGTGATGAACAAAATCTCTTCCCCTGTCACGGATCTCAGAAATAAAAGTGGAAAGTATCAAGTAAGCAATTCCTATTATTTGGATGAGCTTGGTAATGTAACCAAACTAGAACAAAAAGTTGTGGGTTCCAATTATAGTAATACCAAAATTATTGACCAAAATTTATTCAGACCTGAAGAACTGGCCTGTAATCCTGGTTATGTGAATGGTAAGCCGGTAAAAAGCACGATAACCATTTCTCATCATTTAACAGTAAATTAAATTTTTGCTATTGTAGCGTTTTCATTTACTTAATCGTTTTATCATCAAAAGCGTTAATGGCCATTAACCAATTTTGTGAAAAAGATTGATTTAAATACATTATGAAAACTAAAAACTACTTAGGCTTAAGCACTAAAATAATATGCGCATTATTTGTGATCACACTCACTTTTTCTGCTTGTAAAAAAGATTGGAACAATGATCCTATTGAGGCGGCTGGTATAGGCTTTGTACATGCCTCTCCTGGCACAGCTGCCTTAGATTACATCCTGGACAATCAAAAAATCGGGAGTTTCAGCTATACCAATGACCGTGGATATTTTGCGGCCTACCCTGGCACCAGGCTGGTGGGGGTTTCTAAAAAAGATTCGCTTAAATATTTAACCAACGGAACAGCTGCTTTAAAAGGTGGTTCATTTTATTCCGTATTTGTCGTAGATACTTTAAAATCAACTAAACTTTTACTGGTTGAAGATGATTTAAAAGCTCCCGAAACAGATAAGGCAAAAGTTAGGTTCATTAATTTAAGTCCTGGTTCTTCTCCTTTAGATTTGGCAGTGGAAGGAAATGCCACCGCATTATTTACTTCAAAAGCGTTTAAAGAGTTTACTCCATTTACGTCCATCAATCCATCGGATAATTATACTTTTCAGGTGAAGCAGGCTGGAACGGTAACAGCAACGCTACCTGCTGTAAAAATAGAAAAAGGCAAAATTTACACCATTTGGGCTAAAGGATTAAGCAGTAAAACAGATAGCACTAAATTTGGTTTAGCCATCATGACCAATAAATAACATCTACCAATTGAATTTAACGCCATTCGGTAAAATGGATGGTGTTATTTTTTAATTTTGTAATAAATAAGCTTTAAGCATTAAAACGAATCAAACCCTAAACCGGCCTTTACAGCGTGATCAAAAAAATACTCAGATTTGAGGAGATTTTAAAGGGCTGTGTAAAAAACGACAATAGCTGTAAGGAAATGATGTATAAATCATTTTATGGCTACTTAATGGGTATTATTTTAAGGTATACCAAGAACACTTCTGACAGTGAAGAACTTGTAAATGATACCTTTATCAAGATATTTAAGCATGTTGCGGGTTTCAAGCCGCCAGCAAACCCTGAAGAATTGCAAAAATCATTTCGGGGCTGGATTGCTCAGATTGCATCAAGAACGGCAATAGATAAAATCAGAAGCTCGAAAGCGCATTTTTATGTGGATGAATTAAATGAAGATCAACATCCCATTACGCAGGTTTCAATAGCATCCGAACTTCATGTCAGTGATATTATGAACCTGTTAAATCATTTACCGGAAACGCAAAGGCTGGTATTTAACTTATATGAGATTGAAGGCTTTGCACACGAGGAAATTTCAAAGTTGCTCAACATCCCCGAAAGTTCGAGCCGTGTTTACTTAACCCGATCAAAAAATAAGTTGCGTACACTTTACACCAACACGCTAGTTGGTTCATATAAAAAAAATGGATAAGGAATTAATAGAACATATTACCACCCAATTACAAAATCACGAGGAACAATATGTTCCTGGTGCCTGGGAGCGCTTCTCTGAAAAAGAGAAAAATAAGCGCAGGGGTTTTGTTTTATGGCCATTATGGACAGCTGCAGCCATTATCTTCATGATTTCAGGCATATTTTTGATTCATCAAAGCGAAGAATCAAAACAACCGAGTGTGGTAAAATCAAAAGTTCAAAATACGGAATCACCAGTAAGCACAAAAACAGGAGAAAACACCAACTCTCATGAGCCGTTTGTTGAGGGTACAAAATCAGCAGGCATCAATCAGGATAAAAAGCAGGCCTATCTTCCATCCTCTTCTCAACCATCAGACAGCAACCTAAATCATAAGCTTGATTTGATCACTCCCGAGAAGCATCCTGTGGAGGCATTGATAGCATTAAATAACGATAATTTTGCTACTCAATCATCTCATATCAAAAGCATTGATAACAATCAAAGCGTTGCAGATGCTCAGTCAGAAAAGCAAAAACCAGAAGCCAATAAAAAGTTATCTTTTGAAGATCTGTTAGCGGTTGATAGCAAGACTGATCAGCAACATCCAACCAACAGTAAAACTGAACAGCATTCCAAATGGCAGCCAGACGTGTATGTAGCGCCTTCAATGGGTAACGATAACAAGTTAAACATGAATTATGGATTCTCCTTATCTTATGCCATTGCCAATAAATTATCCATTAGCTCTGGTGTTTCATATGCTTCCATCAGTTCAACAGAATCCCAAAATGCTACCGCACCCCAATCGTTATCCGGTAAAAATCTGGAGTCTATCAATGCAAAAGTTCAGGGCATTAACGTGCCTTTAGAGTTACGTTATAACATTTCGGAAAAGTTATACACCGGCGTTGGTGTTTCTGCGCTCGCCATTTTAAGCAATTCACAACAAAATACTTATCTGGTCAATCAGGTTCAAACACTGTCAGCTCCATTAGCCAATGGCATGATGGATTCTAAAAGTTTTATCGTAGCAGAGAAACAAAGCGAGCCGCAGCCAACATCTACCATTGATCCGGATAAATACATCGGCTTTTATAATTTCTCCCTGGGCTATAAACAAAAAATCTCCAAAAAGAACAACATTGCTATTGAACCTTTCCTAAGACTTCCAATGAAAACCTTCTCCCGCGAAAACCTCAACCTCACCAATGGGGGCTTACGTTTAAAGGTAGATTTTTAGGAATTGTATTGATTCATTTAACCCTGAAGGTTATCTCTTTTGTATATTTGCCTTTCAGATAAAATTCAGATGAGATTATTAACTATTTTATTATTCCTTTTTATTGGTTATTCGGCAAGTGCACAGCATGACCCCAGCGACCAGATGGATTCGCCCAATTGGGATATTATTGGTGAGGTTAAAATTAAAACAGTAAAACCTACTGAAACCTATGCCATTTATCATGCAGGCATTCAAAAATATGAAAGCAAGCCATTTGAGCTATCGGGCTATATCGTACCGATAAAAGATGGCATGAAGCAAACCAAGTTTATGCTTTCTACCTTACCCATTAACCAATGTTTTTACTGCGGAAAGAACGGAATTCCAATTATGGTATTGGTAGAAATGGCTGAACCCATTAAATTTACCTATCAGCCAATTACCGTGAAAGGAGTTTTGAAGCTGAATAAGGGAAATGCGATGAATAACCCTCCGGTTGAACTGATTACGGCTAAGTTATTATAAAAAAATCCCGATGAATATCGGGATTTTTTAGTTTTATCAATTGAATTTACGATTTTACGATCGATCTAGTGATTGGCATGTCCATCCGCACCATGTGCATGGCCATGAGCCAATTCATCCTGAGTGGCTTCGCGAACATTTAAAATAGTACCTGCAAACAATAAATTTTTACCAGCCATCGGGTGGTTCAAATCTACCGCAACCGTTTCTTCATGAACAGCGGTTACACCTGCTCTGAATTGATTACCATTGTTATCTTGCAAAGGAATTACATCACCAACAGCCGGAACTTCGCCACCTGCTTCAGTAAACATGGTTTTTGGCAAATCAGCAAAAGCACCCGGATCAAGTTCTCCGTAACCATCAGCTGCAGATAGTTCAAAACTATACTCATCACCAGTTTTCAAGCCGGCTAAGTGCTCTTCAAATTTAGGCAACATCATGCCTACTCCATATAAAAATACTAAAGGATTTTGCTCATCAGCTTTTTCAACAAAAACTTGTTGTCCTTCTTCGTTTGTAGTGTGCAATTCATAAGTTACTGCGACTACTGAGTTTGGTGAAATATTCATTCAGATTTTTTTTATTGTAAATACACTAATGCTTCCTCAACAGTATTAACCGGTAACTGGCACACATTATTTCGGCAAATATAAACTTTTGTTTCATTGCTTTGCTTCCCTTTTAACAGCGGCAGGTTACTTTTTGTTCCGCCTAAAGTAATTTTATTAGGAATATAATGATTGCTTAACTCCAGTTTAACCATAGCTGTTTCCAATCCTGTAATGGCAATTTCATTGATGCCATAAATTTCATTCAGCAGTAAAATGGCCCAGTTGGAATAAGCAGAACCATATGTTTTGATTTTGGGATGTACCGCAGCAAGCATTTCCGACGCCTTTTCACTGTAATTTTTTAAGTCAAACAACAAACCCAGTTTTTTCAAATTTAAGGCCATGGCTGAATTTGCTGCAGGAATCACATTATCCATTACCTCATGTTTGCGCGCAATCAGATCTTCACCTTCTGCTGAGGTGTAAAACAACATCGGTGAATGATCATCACTAAAGTTATTTAAAACATAATCCGCAAAAGATTTTGCTGCAATCAACCATTGCTCATTAAAATCACATTCGTAAAGAGCAAGTAAAGCCTCGATCATAAAGGCATAGTCATCTAAAAAAGCAGTGATAGATGCTTTACCGTTTTTATAATTACGATACAAGCCACCTGTTTCTGATTTCATATTGGTCAGGATGAAATTTGCAGCTGCAGAAGCTTTTTGATAATAGAGATCGTGTCCTAATACCTGTGAAGCATCTGCCAGTGTTTTAATCATCATGCCATTCCAGGCGGTTAAACATTTATCATCCAAGCCCGGCCTAACTCTCTTACTTCTTACTTCGAGTAACCTTGTTTTTGCATCACTTACTTTTTCAAATAAATCTTCAGCAGTTATCCCGTATTTTTCCAAAAGGGCATTATCCTCAATGGTTTTTCTTAAGATATTGGTATGCTCTTCCTCCCAGTTGCCCTCTTCGGTAACATTATAATATTCTGCCAGCAGTGTAGCATCATCTCCTAAGATTTGATTAAATTCGGTTTTATCCCAAACATAAAATTTACCTTCAACCCCTTCGCTATCTGCATCTAAAGCTGAATAAAACAACCCTTCTGGTGAAGTCATTTCATTAAAAACCCACTCTATACTTTCAACAGCAGTCCGCCTAAAAGAATCAAACTTAGTACATTGATAAGCTTCAATATATAAACTGATGAGTTGTGCATTATCATAAAGCATCTTTTCGAAGTGTGGCACATGCCACTTATCATCAACCGAATAACGGGCGAAGCCTCCGGCCAGCTGATCGTAAATTCCACCCCGGCTCATTTCTTCCAATGTATGGCAAACTGCTGTAAAAACAGATTCATCATCGTTCAGAAAACCGTAGCGCAGGAGGAAAACCCAATTATTAGGTAATGGAAACTTAGGAGCACGATTATAGCCGCCGTAGCCCATATCGAAATGGCGTTTCCATGGATCAATAATTTCTGTTAGATGATCTTGAGTATACGCTTCTTTACGTTCAACAGCAATGATTTTTTCACTATCTTTTATACCGGCAGTTAATCTTGCTGCATATTCAATCGCCTTATCTGGTTCATTCGCCCAAAGTGCAGCTACATTTTCCAATACATTAATCCAGTCGGTTTTACGGAAGTAAGTACCGCCATAAATCGGGCGCTGATCTGGTAAACAGATGCAATTTAATGGCCAGCCGCCACTCCCTGTCATCAGTTGAATGGCATACATGTAGATCTGATCAATATCCGGGCGCTCCTCGCGATCTACCTTGATGCATATAAAATGCTGGTTCATCACTTCTGCCACCTCATGGTTTTCAAAACATTCCCGCTCCATCACATGGCACCAATGGCAGGCCGAATAGCCAATACTGACTAAAATCAATTTGTTTTCTGCCTTTGCCTTTTCCAAAGCTTCGGTACCCCATTCATACCAATGCACCGGGTTATAAGCATGTTGTAACAGGTAGGGCGAAGATGCGTTAATTAAACTATTGGGTTCTGAATGTGTATTCGACATGAAATAATGATTACAATATTAAACAGGTAAAGCTATAAATTATCTACAATGCTGCTCCCTTTTAGTTTTGTTTTTCTATTTTAGATGTCGATCAATTTGTGTTTATGGAATTAGCTAAAAGCGATTTATTCAGCATTGTTAAGAAAATTATTATTCAGTCTCGTCTGAAAGTTTACAGGGCAGCAAATGCTGAATTACCTGAATCATACTGGCAAATTGGTAAGTTAATTATTGAAGATGAGCAGGAAGATAAAGCCAGGGCAGATTATGGCAAAAGTACATTAAAGAATTTATCGCAACAGCTTACGCTTGAGTTTGGAAAAGGATTTGATGAAAGTAATTTGAGAAATATCAGAAGTTTCTTTAAGGCTTTTCCAATTCGTGACGCATTGCGTACCGAATTGAATTGGATACATTAACGACTTTTATCCCAAATAGCAAATCTTACACCTTCAAACTTAAAAAAATGAAAATCACGCATACCGAAATATATCGCTTTAGTATCCCGATGGAACCCTTTGTCATTGCAACCGGAACCATGCATTTCGCACAGAATGTATTGATTAGAATTTATACGGATGCGGGCATCCACGGCATTGGCGAATGCTCGGCTTTCCCGATGATTGTGGGAGAAACACAGGAAACCTGCATCGCCATGGCCAAAGACTTTGCCGCGATTTTAAAAGGCAAAGATCCTTTGGAAATTCCTGAAAGAATGAATGACCTCCTGGCTTATGCCGATCATAACAGTACCATAAAAAGTGCATTCGACATGGCTTTGTTTGATATTGCGGCCAAACATGCAGGTTTGCCACTCTATAAATTTCTGGGCGGAACAAAAAGAACCATTGAAACTGATATGACCATCGGTATTGATTCCCCCGAGGGAATGGCGAAAACAGCATTGAATTACCAAAATAAAGGTTGCCGGATTTTAAAAATCAAACTCGGGAAAAATGTTGAAGATGATATTGAGCGGGTAAAACAAATCCGTGAAGCGGTTGGTACTGAAATGATGTTACGTTTGGATGCCAATCAAGGCTGGGGTTTTGATGAGGCTTTATTTGCGCTTGGTGAACTGGAACAATACAATATTGAATTTTGTGAACAACCCATGCGTACCTGGTATGATGACCGGCTTCCGGAACTGAACATCAACTCTCCTATTAAACTCATGGCTGACGAAAGCTGTTATAACCATCACGATGCCAGAAAACTGATCAACAGTCAATCAACCACTTACCTGAACATCAAATTTTCGAAATCCGGCGGAATTTTAGAAGCACAAAAAATTCATGAGGAAGCTTTAAAAAAAGGGATTAAATGCATGATTGGAAGCATGTTGGAAAGCCGGATCGCTTTAAGCGCAAACCTGCACTTTGCTTTGGCCAGTCCGAATGTAGATTTGTTTGATTTAGACACCGCATTACTTGGTCATCTGGTGGATCCTGTTGTGGGGGGATTGACCTATAATGGTTATTTCCTTGATGTACCTGATGAAGTTGGTATTGGCGCAGAGGCAGATGAATTTTTTCTTGAAAAATGTGAAAGCTGGGTAGTTTAGTTCATTGGCCATTGGTTCATTAGAAAATTAGTCAGATGGCAATAAGTAATAATAAATAAAATTCCCTTAAATCTGTATTTATCTATGATTTTAATTCGTTGAACCAACAACTGATGACAATTGAGCCAATGAATATTTTACTTAGTGAACCAACATATTCGCAAGTGCGGTACTGTCCCCGTTAAACGCATTAAAATCAACTACATGACCGATTCCATTTATTTTGGCCTTATCTGAATGTTGCCAAAACTTCCAGCGGCTTTTATCTAATTTCAATTTGGGTTGGTAATAATGGGCAATCCATAAGGGATATTCATCTAACTTTCCTTCGAGATTATCCTCATAAAACTTTAAACCAGTGTAGATGATCGGCCGAACACCTGTTTTCATTTCAACGTAGGTCAGAAAATCTGAAAGCTCTAACCGCATCCTAAGCGGAGAAACACCATCTAATGTTTCAATATCCACAACAGGTGGTAAATCGCCTTTTTCGATATTTACCACCTGTAAGAAAAATTTTGCCTGTGCCCGTCCGCTTTTTTTAGGTCTGAAAAAGTGATAGGCTCCACAAACAATTCCGGCCTTTGGTGCTTCACGCCAGTTGCGCTGAAAATACGGATCAACCTGCAAAATACCTTCGGTAGCTTTAATAAAAGCAAAGCTGACTTTCACTTCATCTTCCTTCATGGCTTTCACTTTTGACCAGTTTATTTTACCCTGGTAATAGGAAACATCGATGCCGTGCACCGTATATTTCTTCGGGATTTTAATATTAAAGCTTTTATAAGTGCGGTAATTTGGGTCTTGCCCCCAATCTTTTATCCACCGCCAGGAGGCAACAAAACCACTTAATACATAACCATAGTAAAGTGGTGAGAGCAAAATCAATAGTAAGCCTGCCAACGCCATTTTCATCTGCTTAGAAAACACAGCTGGCTTTTTCTTCTTTAGCGCAGGCTTTCTGGTAGTTTGCTTTCTGGCAACGGGCTTTCGTTTTTCTGGCGGCATAAATATTTTATGTCGCTAAGTTGAGGAAAATGTAGTGAAATAAAAAAGGGATTGCCGGATTAGATTAATCCACATTCTTACTAAATGATTCTTAAATCTACAATGGTATATTTGGGTAAATAGATTGTCGACGATGTATTTAATTAATTATCAATAAACTATGAACTTATCTTTTCGCTAGCATAAACAATGAAGCCAGGCTTTTCGGCTGCGTTATATTTAAAGATAAGGTCATCCCCGATCTGATGCTCCAATTTTACTTTTTCTAATAAATTCAGGGAAGAATCTTCATAACCTAAAAAATTATCCCGATATATCTTTAACTCAGTAGAATAGTAAAGCTCAGCAGGATCAATATTATTAATGTTCACTTTTATCTCATCAAAGGCCCATTTTTGCCCTTCAGATTGATCAATAATCTCTTTCATTTTATCCACATTAAAATTGATCAGTGTTTTAAGCTTTGCTGGCTTATTTTCACTTCTCTTTTTTGCACATAGGTTTACCGTAATTTCCTCTGGTAAATAAACTACGTCCCTGCCTAACTGACTGGCCAGATTTAACATGATAAAAACCTGTGGCTCTGTAATAAGCGCCCTATTTAATGTTTCACTAATTACAATATCTACGTCAATATCTTGCAAAACATAATTGGTTGCATCGGCAATTTCAATAGCTTTCACGTAACTGTTTAAATCAAAAGCAGTAATCACATCCACCAACTTATTATAACTGTTCTCATTAATTTCAAGCAAGGTAAACTGTACTTCGGCAGGACTAAACTGTACCATTACCGGAAGTGCCAGCGTGGCAAAGGGACCTGTACCCGCATAAAGAACATGTATGGGACCATCTCCTTGCAGCAACTTATCTTTAATGGCTAAGTATAATCCCCTCACAAAACGTTGGGTTCTTAATACCTCTTTCACACAGTTAGCTGCCCAAAATGTACCAATGGCACGACCAAATTTTGATTGAATATTTGTTCTGTCTGATATTTCATCAGGCCTTATTTCACCAAGTTCAAATAGAAGTTGAGTATAAGTAGTAATGGCAGGTACTAGTTTATCATGAAAATCTTGAGGTAGAAGCAAATCATTACTGATGTTAACCAGTTTTTCTTTCAGGTTTTGAGATGGAAACATTAATTTAAGGAGATTAGATCGTTAAATAAAGAATACTTAAAGATAAAAAAGAATACAATTACTTGCATCTTATCTGAAAGATTTTCTGATAAAATTGATGCCCAATTTAATAAGTACAACTATCTTTTTATTTTAATATAAATCGGCAAGGCTTTATTACTTTTGTGCGCCGGAAAAATTATTATGTTCAAACTCATTTTAAATACCTATAAATCATCTTTTAGCGGACTAAGCCGTGAAACCTGGTTACTGAGTATTGTCATGATGTTTAATCGTTGCGGCAGTATGGCTGTCCCATTTATGGGCCTTTATGTTACGCAAAGTCTCCATCGCTCCGAAATGGATGCTGGATTAATCATTACTTTATTTGGCGTAGGTTCGATTCTCGGTTCTGCAACTGGGGGTAAACTCACCGACATGATTGGCTTTCGGCCCGTACAAATTTTATCATCAATTATCGGCGGACTGCTTTTCATCTTTTTCTCAACCATTACACATTTCTCCACACTTTGCGTTTTGGCAGTTGTTATCAGCTTTTTTTCAGAAGCCTTCAGACCTGCAAATTTTACAGCGGTTGCCCATTATGCTACTGAAGGCACTATCACCAGGTCATATTCACTTAACAGGTTGGCTGTAAATATCGGCTGGTCAATAGGAATCAGCATGGCAGGTATCATTGCCTCTATCAATTACAAGCTGCTGTTTATTGTAGAAGGCGGCGTAAGTATTATCGTTGGTATTTTAATCTTATCGTTTTTGCCACAGGTGAAAGGTTTTATTCAGAAGGCAAAAGAAAATGCCATCAACATGGTTATTATGAAACCCTGGAAAGATATTTTTTATGTGAAATTCATTTTGCTTACCACTGTTTTTATTACCTGCGCATTCCTGATGTTCAGGGTTGTACCTGTATTTTTTAAAGAGCAATGGCACATCGATGAATTTGCCATAGGCATCATTATCGGCATTAACGGATCGGTTATCGCCTTGTTTGAGATGATTATGATTAATAAAATAGAAGCCAAAAGATCGCCGATGTTTTTCATCATCATTGGTGCCGTATTATTTTCGATTTCATATATCTTGCTGGGTGCTCCTGTTAGCTATCATCTGGTTGCGGCAGTGGTTATCATTATCATATTTACAGGTGGGGAAATGTTCTCATTACCCTTCATTAATACAATTGTAATTAGCAGAAGTAATGAACATAACAGAGGGCTATATGCGGCTGGCTACACTTTGAGTTGGTCATTTGCCCAGGTTATCGGGCCTTTGTTTGGCTTTTTTGTTGCCAAAAATTTTGGTTATAACTGGCTCTGGTTCGGGTTGGCCTGCCTGTTATTGTTATGTGCCTGGGGGTTCAACATGCTGAACAATAAGAAAGGCGAAGTTATGCTGGAAGAAAAAACAAATTAGCTGGAAGTTTTACTGAACTTCCAGCTGATGAAAACTATTTTACCTTTTGAGCATGAACACCTTCGTTGGTGATCCTCACTGGCAGAATCATTCCATTGTCATCAAATTTCATTTCATCAATGCAAGTAACACGATGATTTCCGTCAGTTTCTGTTAATGGACGGCGGTGATATACAATATGGTAGGTGCCTTTTTTCTCGTTAATAATCACAGAATGGTGTCCGGCTCCTGTCGCAATAGCAGGATCTTGTTTTAAAATCTCACCTACTCTTTTAAACGGGCCAAAAGGAGAATCGCCAACAGCATAGGCTACTGAATAATCAGGGCCAGTCCATCCGCCTTCACTCCACATAAAATAATATTTTCCGTTTCTGATGAACATATATGGTCCTTCTACATATTTATCTGGTGTAATTTCTTTAAAAATGGTTCCGTCTTCAAATGGCAGAAATCCTGTGAAATCTTTATTAAGTCTGGCAATATTGCAATGTTTCCAGCCACCATAAATGAGGTAATACTGACCGTCTTTATCTTTAAATACAAATTGATCAATGGGTTGTGCACCATTGTGAAATTTATCTACCAGAGGTTTTCCAAGATGATCTTTGTACGGTCCTTCCGGCCGATCAGCTACGGCTACACCAATGCCTCCAATTTCCTGATCGCTCTGGATATCATTGGCTCCAAAAAACAAATAATATTTTTTATCTTTCTTAATAATGGCCGGTGCCCACATGGCCTTGTTTGCCCACTTCACTGCCGAAGTATCTAAAACATGGTCATGTTTCTTCCAGGTAATTAAGTCATCTGATGAAAATGCATCCAGAAAAACCTGTTCTTTATACTTGGCAGAATAAGTTGGATATATCCAATATTTATTATCGAAAATGGCTGCATCAGGATCTGCATACCAGCCTTTGAATATAGGATTACCTGATTGCTTAATCGTTTTAGTAGACTGAGCAAAAGAAGCCAAGCCTGCTAAAAGTAAAAGAGAAGAGATTGAATATTTCATGGCTACAATTTATAAAAAAACAGCTTAATAAATTCTCTTTTTTTAAAAAGCAATTGTAACGTTTCATTGATAATGAGTTCTGATCCAAAGTCAGTGTGGTAAATACCGGCAGCCTGGTGTTGATGAAAGTTTGCCCGCACATAATAAAACTGACAGCGTTAAATAGCCCGGAATGAGGTGCAATGAAATGAGGACTATGAACAATAGCAGGACTGCAGCCCAAATGAAAAACTGATTTTTCATATTCCCAAAAAAAATCCCTGTCTGGAAATTACCAAACAAGGATTAAATTATTTTTGAAATAGCAAAGCCTATTTACTCAACTCAGCAAAATATTTATGAAATAAAGGTAGCGTCTCTATGCCTTTATAGTAGTTGTAAATGTCGTATTTTTCATTAGGTGAGTGTAAAGCATCACTATCCAGACCAAAACCAAAAAGCACTGATTTAATGCCTAACACATCCTCGAATAAAGCCACAATCGGAATGCTTCCACCTCCACGTGTTGGAATGGCTTTTTTACCGAAGCTATCTTCTATCGCTTTTTCAGCAGCCTGGTAAGCGATGCTGTCTGTTGGCGTAACTACAGGTTCGCCACCATGGTGAGGTGTTACTTTTACCTTTACATTTTTAGGGGCAATGCTTTCAAAGTGTTTAGTAAAGATATCTGCAATCTCTTCTGAACTTTGATTAGGCACCAAACGCATAGAAATTTTAGCATTGGCCTTGCTTGGTAACACTGTTTTTGCACCTTCACCAATATAACCACTCCATATTCCATTTACTTCTAAAGTTGGACGTGTGCCTGTCCGTTCTAAAGTAGAATAACCTTTTTCACCCCAAACTTCTGCAATATCAAGATCCTTTGTATATTCAGCTTCATCGTAAGGGGCCGAATTTAAAGCTTTCTTTTCTTCATCAGACAACTCTACCACCTGATCATAGAATGCAGGAATGGTAATATGATTATTTTCATCATGCAGGGAAGCAATCATTTTACAAAGAATAGTGGCCGGGTTAGCTACAGCACCACCGTAAACACCAGAGTGTAAATCACGGTTCGGACCAACAACTTCCACTTCCATGTAAGCTAAACCACGCAAACCAGTTTCAATAGATGGATGTTCCATGCTGATCATTGAAGTATCCGAAATCAAAACGACATCTGCCTTTAAACGATCAGCATTCTCTTTAACAAAAATACCAAGGTTTGCAGAACCAACTTCCTCTTCACCTTCAATCATAAATTTAACATTGCAGGCCAGGGTATTGGTCTCCATCATCAATTCAAAAGCTTTTACATGCATATAGAATTGACCCTTATCATCGCAGGCACCGCGAGCATAAATCTTGCCATCGCGTACAGTAGGTTCAAATGGTGGTGTATGCCAAAGTTCCAGCGGATCTGCAGGTTGAACATCATAATGGCCATAAATTAAAACTGTAGGCAATGAAGGGTCAATTATTTTTTCGCCATAAACAATCGGATAACCAGCGGTAGGACAAACTTCTACTTGATCTGCACCGGCATCTCTTAATTTTTGCGCCACGTAATCTGCCGTTTTGAGTACATCGCCTTTATACTTCGGATCTGCACTAACCGATGGGAAACGCAACAGTTCAAACAACTCGTCTAAAAAGCGTTCCTTGTGCGTTTCTACATATTTTTTAATCTCTTGCATAACAAAATGAATTTAGACAAATATAGGGTTTTAACCCAAAAGCAATCGGAGAATATAAAAATTGGACTAGGCAATACACCTCCGGTAATGCTTTTTTTAAAACATATTGATGTTATTTATTTAGGCTAAACTTGTTGAAAATTAGAATTTTCAGGCAGATAAAATTTTACTTCAGAAAATCGTTTTAATTCATTTTTTTGTAAATTGCGCCATTATTTAGATATCTAAAAATCAACCAGAATGGCCATTTGTAATGAAATTTAGCACGAGATTAATCTTCCTTCTGCTATTGCTTTTTTCTTTAGGTATCTCCGTAGTTGCATATTCTCAAAACCCATCTCGTATAAGCTGTCCTGAAGCGGCCCAGTTTTATGCTAAAGACAGTATTAACATTGTCACTTTTGGGGCCAGTACTGTAGAGGGGGTTAAAGGAGTTGGCTTTCAGACGATGCTGAAGAGTAATTTTGAAAACTGTTATATCAATAAGGTGGTAGACATTACCAATCAGGGTATTGGTGGCCAAACAACTATACAAGGATTGCTCCGGATAGATAATGCAGTAAAAGACCGTACAGGTTTTATTGTCATTTCAATGGGTATCAATGATGCCCTTGCGATTACCAGCGGCAAAGGAAGCTTGGCAGAAACAGAAGCAAATATGCGGCAGTTAATTACCATTAGCTTAAAGCAAAAGCTGGTACCTATTTTATGTACCCTGCAAAATGTAGATGACCGTAATAACCCCACTTTAGCTACATCCAATTCAAACATCAGGGCATTAAATGCCATTTACAGGCGTTTGGCTACTGAATACAAAATTTATCTGGCTGATGTAAACGCCGCGATGAGACGAGATTTTACACTTTATCAGGATGCCTTTCACCCTAACGCAAGAGGATACAGGTTGATCAGTTATGTAATATTTGATGCTATTAACAAAGCGATATTTGATAAGTTTTTAATGTTTGTGGTTTCACAAAACTACCCGAATCCTGCTGCTTCCCAAACATATTTGGATATTGTTTTACCTGAAACCGATAAGATCAACCTTCAGGTTTTTGACCTAATGGGCCGTTTGGTTAAAACAGTTATAAATGAATATTTAAATACAGGGAAACATACACTTGAAATTAATACAGCTTCATTCGTTCCGGGGATTTATATCTTCAAAATTACATCTGATTCAGGTCAGTATAATGTGGCTAAAAAATTTATTGTTGCTCGTTAAATTCCACTAATAAAGCACACTCATTCCTAATAAATACATTAAAGTACCATAATCCCTTTAATAGTTGCCGATTGTTTATAAATTGAAATAACTTCATCTGCATTTTGCATTTGTTTTTTTACAGTGATGGATACATATTTACCTGTTTTCGAAGGTTGTTCAATAAATTCATCATCAGGTAGTATCTTGCGCAATTCATCTACTTTATCCAATCCGCCTGTTATAATAAATTTAAAATTGTAAACACCCGGAAACTGCTCTACACTTTCCAGTTTCTCTTTTAAATTGGCATAAATATCTGTAGACTCTCCTTCTGGCACATCAGTAAACTCAACGTTTTTATTAATTTTCTTCTCGTTCATAGCGAAAACATATCAAATTCTATTCCCAAATGGGAGATCTGTAATTTTGGCATAACGTCAATCCATTTTGGAAATTAAAATATTCATTATCAATACTAACCAGACCTAAGAAGCATATAAGGGTGCGTACTTGACAACATTTCTAACTATATGAGCTTGAATCTCCATATGGTTGGAATTTCTTGACAGTAGCAGGCTAAATAATTAAGAAAATCATTAGTAAAATTTATTTAACGATTTAGATTTCATATTCAATATGAGCTTACATTACTGATGTGTGAACTTTTTAATAATTACCAACACCTATCCAAAAAAGAAATGAAATTGTTATTTTTGAACCTTAAAAATACAGGAGCCGATTTGGATTATTTAGAAGGATTAAACCCACAGCAAAGAGCAGCAGTAGAGAACACTAAAGGACCGGTAATGATTGTTGCTGGCGCCGGATCGGGCAAAACCAGGGTAATTACCTTTAGGGTTGCTCACCTCATTCAAACCGGAACTGATCCTTTTAACATCCTGGTGCTAACCTTTACCAATAAAGCCAGTAAGGATATGCGTGAGCGTATTTCGAAAGTGGTTGGCGCAGAGGCGAAAAACATTTGGATGGGAACCTTTCACTCTGTTTTTGCCAAGATTTTACGTGTGGAGGCTGAAAAAATAGGCTATCCCAATAACTTCACCATTTACGATACCGACGATAGTAAAAGCGTGATCCGTGCCATTCTGAAAGAAATGCAGCTGGATGATAAATTATATGCTGCCAACTTTGTTTTCGGCAGAATTTCCTCTGCAAAAAACAACCTCATCTCCTGGGGCGAATACCAGGCCAATGATCAGATTCAGGCAGAAGACATTCAAAATAAACGTCCGCTGATTGGTCAGATTTATGAGCAATATGCCAAACGTTGCTTCCGTGCCGGTGCCATGGATTTTGACGATTTACTCTTCAAGACCAATATTCTATTGAAAGAACATCCTGAAGTTTTGAACAAATACCAGCAAAAATTCAGGTATTTGATGGTAGATGAGTACCAGGATACAAACTTTTCGCAATATACCATTGTAAAAAAACTGGCTGCAGCTTATCAGAATATCTGTGTGGTTGGTGACGATGCACAGAGTATTTATGCTTTTCGTGGCGCAAACATTCAGAATATTCTAAATTTTGAACGTGATTATCCGGATTTAAAAGTTTATAAATTAGAGCAAAACTACCGCTCTACTCAAAATATTGTAGATGCCGCGAGTAGCATCATCGCCAATAATAAAAATCAGCTGGAAAAAAATGTTTTCTCTGAAAATGCTGAGGGCGACAGAATTAAAGTTTCGCGTGCTTTTACGGATAATGAAGAAGGTAAACTGGTGGCAGAATCCATCATCCAGGAACGTGGTTTAAAAGGCTATAAACATAGTGATTTTGCCATTTTATACCGCACAAACGCGCAAAGCAGGGCGATGGAGGAAGGTTTACGCAAGCTCAACATCCCTTATAAAATTTATGGCGGGCAATCTTTCTATCAACGCAAGGAGGTTAAAGATTTAATTGCCTATTTCCGCTTAACCTTTAATCCGAAGGACGAAGAAGCCATTAAAAGGGTCATCAACTATCCAAAACGTGGAATTGGAGATACCTCTATTGATAAAATTATCGTATCCGCTGCTCAACATAATATTACCATGTGGGATGTCATTTCCAATGCACATCAATATGTAGACGGACGTTTAGCCAACCAGCTGAATGATTTCTCTATGATGATTCAAAGCTTTCAGGCTGAAGCCAAAAAATTAGACGCTTATGATTCTGCCTTGTTTATTGCACAACATGCCGGAATTTTAAAGGAACTGTATACGGATGATAGTGTAGAAGGCCGTTCGAGATATGAAAATATCCAGGAGCTGTTAAATGGTATAAAAGAGTTTGCAGAACGGGAAGATATTGAGGAAAAAGGCCTGGATATTTTTATGCAGGATGTGGCCCTCTTAACCAATGATGATAAGGATGGCGATAAAAACAAGGACACCGTTTCATTAATGACGATTCACTCAGCAAAGGGGCTGGAGTTCAAAAATGTATTTATTGTGGGTTTGGAGGAAAACCTTTTTCCATCTCAAATGTCAGTAAACTCCCGCTCTGACCTGGAAGAAGAGCGACGCTTATTTTATGTAGCCATCACACGTGCAGAGGTAAAACTGACAATCACTTACGCAACATCCAGGTACCGATGGGGAACCCTCACCAATTGTGAGCCAAGTCGTTTTATTAATGAAATTAATCCAAGATTTTTAGAATTGGATGTTAAACCTGCCAAAAGCAATGTTATGGAAGGTAATTTTGATGATGAGCGTAAAACCTGGACTTCGCAACCGCGTGATTTTTACAGTAAACCGAAGCCAGCAAGTACCACCTCTGCCCCACCGCCGCGCCCGAAAACAACCTCGCTGTTGGCTAAAGCTCACGTACCTACGCCTGGATTTGCACCTTCTCAGCCACATGAATTTCAAGGTGGTATGGAAGTAGAGCATGAAAAATTTGGCTTCGGAAAAATCATCAGTCTGGAAGGTACTTTACCCGATGTGAAGGCTACGGTATTTTTTCAGGGATTAGGAAACAAACAATTATTGTTGAAGTTCGCTAAGCTGATGATTGTGAGAAATTAATAATAAAGTTCTTAAATATAAAGATGTATAGTTTAAAATTTAGCCCCTTTTTCCAGATACTTCTTAAACCCTAACACTAACTGTTAGTATGAAATAAAAGACGTGAAACACATAATAAAATTTTTATTTATTGGAATTTTTCTAGTTTCTTGCGCTAAAACTGAGAATTCGATCCAAAAAGATCCCTTTAATGAGCCATTGATAAAGAAAATGAGGACGAATGTATTTTATCCGGGTTCATCACTATACAATAATAATCCAGACTTCACATTTAACTTTGAATATGATACGTATTCAAGACTTATTAAAAAAATTGGAGGTGATTTAACAATCCCTATTTCATCGGGTAACGTTAAAGTGTTTACGGATAAAATATACACTACATTAGTTTATTCAGGCCAAAATGTTACTGTAGAAGACTTTTCTTCATCAGCTGATTTTAGTGCAGTATTAAATACAAAATATTTTACGCTAAACGATCTGAATCAAATTGAAAAGAAAGAGATCCCTAATGAAAATAATTATCTGCTCAAAAAACAGACATTTAATTATTCGGATAAACATATTACTGAAATAAAAACTTTTTTTCCTAATCTACCTTACATCCCAACTGATCCGGACAGCTATATATTAACATACTTAGAAAAATTTTATTACGATATAAATGGAAATTTAATTAGGTCAGAATATTTCAGACAACAAAATGGGATAAATAAAGGAGAAAGAATTATTAGAACTTTTGAAGACTATGACAATTCTATTAATCCTTGTAAGAGATTACAGTTATTGGATGAGTTTTTTTACCGTTCGCTTTCAAAAAATAATTATAGAAAATATACTGAAATTCATTATTACAATGAAATTTTGGGTTCAGCAAGTACAACAACTTGGTCTTTTAACTATGATGGAAAAGGACAAATAATAATCCTCTAAGACATACTTGGCAACATGGGTTATACAATTTACCAACAATCGCCAAAGTGGGAGTAGTAGTTTTACTAAAAAATCACTACTCCCATTTTTTTTAAAACTGACTCAACACTGGCTTCGTGCCCATAATTTCTTCTACTTTTTCCATTATCTTATCGGTTAACAATGGAACCACTTCTAGTGCGGTTAAATTTTCTTTAAGCTGTGCGCTTTTTGATGCACCCAAAATGACAGAACTAACATTTGGATTTTTTAAGCACCAGGCCAGAGCGAATTTAGCTAACGATATATTAAGATTATCGGCAACTTCTTGCAATTTCTCCACTTTATGAAGTCTATCGGCTTGCATCACATTCTCTTTAAGCCAACCTAATTTTACATCAGCCAAACGAGTATCTTTTACATCTCCTTTGGTATATTTACCGGATAGTAAACCGGATGCTAGAGGAGACCAAATCGTTGTTCCTAGTCCATGATCGCGAAAAAGAAGCAAAAAGTCATCTTCCATTTTCTTTCTTTCGAACAAATTATATTGTGGCTGTTCCATTGTAGGGCCAATTATTCTATAGTCTTTTGCAACAGCTATAGCTTCAGTAATTTCAGCACTGCTCCACTCAGATGTTCCCCAATACAAAATCTTACCTTGTTCTATTAAGGTATTCATGGTTAAAACTGTTTCTTCAATTGGGGTATTTTTATCCGGTCTATGGCAAAAATATAAGTCCAAATAATCAACCTGCAAACGCTTTAGTGCGCCATGACAAGCCTCTGTTACATGCTTACGAGATAAGCCCATTTGATTTGGCCCCTTATTTTCAGCCCCAAAGAAAACTTTACTCGATACTACAAAAGAATCTCTTTCCCAACCCTGGCTTTTAAAAATTTTGCCCATCACCATTTCAGATTTTCCCTCTGCATAACCTTCAGCATTATCGAAAAAGTTTACACCAGCATCGTAAGCAATCCCCATCAGTTCATCAGCCACCTTATCACTAATTTGAGCGCCAAAAGTTAGCCAACTTCCTAAACCTAATGAACTTACCTGTAGGCCAGACTTACCTAATCTTTTATATTCCATAACAGTATATTATTAAAATTTATACAAAACTGTAATTTAACTATCAATAGTACTCAGAATTGGATTGGAATGTTTTAACTGTAGGACTTTTTACATTTTATTGAGGATATTAAATTGTACAATTACCTTTGAAATAATCAAAACACATTGTAAACTTTATACTTCCATCCTAAATTTTCAAAATTTATCCTTATTATTGAGTTGAGTTCTCCCGAATACAAACCATGCAACTTACCAGATTAGAAATTAAGGGTTTCAAGAGCTTTGGTGACAAAGTGACCATCAATTTTAATGAGGGTGTTACCGCTATTGTTGGTCCGAATGGTTGTGGAAAATCCAACGTAATTGATGCTATGCGCTGGGTTTTGGGCGAGCAAAGCACTAAAGCTTTACGCTCTGAAAAGATGGAAAACATCATCTTTAATGGTACAAAAAATCGTAAACAGGCACAACTGGCCGAGGTTTCATTAAGTTTTGACAATACAAAAAATATCCTTCCTACAGCTTATTCTCAAGTGACTGTTACCCGAAAATTGTACCGAAACGGTGATAGTGAGTATCGCTTGAATGATGTGCAATGCCGTTTAAAAGATATTACCGATTTATTTCTGGATACGGGAATCGGATCAGACAGCTATTCGATTATTGAGCTGAAAATGGTAGATGAGATCATTACCAATAAGGAGCATAGCCGCCGTTCTTTATTCGAAGAGGCATCAGGCATTTCCAAATACAAGTTACGTAAGAAGCAAACGTTCAATAAATTAAAAGATACTGAAGCCGATTTAGAACGCGTGGAAGATTTGCTTTTCGAAATTGAAAAGAACTTAAAAACACTAGAAAGTCAGGCCAGAAAAGCAGAGCGTTATTATAAGTTAAAAGAACAGTATCGTGAACTGAGCATTCAATTGGCCACCCATAGAATTGCTTTTTTCCGCACAGACCTTGATGCATTAGAAACTCAGGAACAAAATCAGCAGGTAAACAGATCAGAACTGAGCACCAGAATTGATCAGCAGGAAGCCGAATTGCAAAAACTTAAATTAGGCAGTATTAATCAGGAAAGAAATCTTTCAGTACAACAAAAGGCCACCAATGAACTGGTCTCTAAAATCCGTACTTATGAAAGTGAAAAGAAGATAAAGAATGAGCAAATGCGGTTTTTGCAGGAAAAAGAAACCCGTTTAGCAGGTGAGCTTGAAAAAGACAAAAATCAACTTAGCCATATCAAATACAATATTAAGCGTTTAAATGAAGAGGTTTTAACAGAAACAGAGGTTTTCAATCGTTTAGAAGCTGACTTAAAATTATTAAAATCAACACTTAACACGCTAAGGGAACAGCAACAAACCGAAAAAAACAGGACTGATCGTCTGATCAAATCGCTAAATGATTTGCAAAATCAGGTTTACCAGTCGCAAAAAGAAATCGACATCCTTAATATTCAAAAAGATGCTTTGGTGCAGGAAACCAACAGAAATGAGGGGGATGCAGAAACTAAAACACTGGAATTGAAAGCTTTTGATCATGCCCTGGCAGAACTCGACATCCAGGTTTCGGAAAAGCAGCGCAACATCAAACAGCTTAAAGAAGCTGAAAAAATCCTTAAAGAAAAATTAGCGGCATCAGAAATTACCTTAGCGTCAAACAAAGAAAAACTCAATGCCGAGAACCGTAAAAAAGACGCTAAACAAAATGAATATAACCTAACCAAATCTCTTGTAGAGAGTTTAGAAGGTTATCCTGAATCGATTCGTTTTCTTAAAAAAAACAACAGCTTTTCAAAGAGTGCCCTACTCCTCTCTGATATCTTGTTTTGTCATGAAGATTATCGGATCGCCATAGAAAATTATCTGGAACCGGTAATGAACCATTATGTGGTTGATGAATATGCGGATGCGGTTCAGGCTATTAATTTGCTGACTGATTCCAGCCGCGGCCGTGCAAACTTTTTCATATTGGAAAATGTCCCGGACAAAAACCCGGTTTTAATACCACAGGAAGGATTAGTTCCGGCACTTTCAGTTATCGATGTTGATAAAAAGTACCAAAACCTGTGCAACCTGCTGCTACAAAATGTATATCTGGCTGTTGCAGCGCAGGAACAAATTTTCAGAGAAAGCCCAGCTGAAAGCCTGACTATTCTCGCAAAAAACGGAAAATATGCACAAAGCAGGTTTACGTTATCTGGTGGGTCTGTCGGTTTATTTGAAGGAAAGCGTATCGGACGTGTTAAAAACCTGGAGAATTTAGCCAAAGAAATTAAGGCCTCCGAATCTTTAATTAATCAGTACACTGCAGTCATTAAGGCAGAAAATGATCAGATTTTCAGTCTGAAAGAAGCTTCAAAAGTTAATGTAATTAACACTTTACAGCAGGAATTAAATCGTTTAAGCAATGAGCAGATTTCAGTTCAAACCCGGCGAGACCAATACCAGGAATTTATTACTACCAGCGAAAACCGGAAAACAGATATTGCCCAAAAAATTGCTTCTATTGAAAAATCGCTTCAGGAAAAGTTACCTGCGCTAGTTGAATTGCAGCAAAAACAACAACAGGAACATCTTAACTTGCAGGAACAGCAATTAAATTATCAGGAACTTGCCGATCAGGTCAATGATTCTGCCGGCAAATATAACCAGGATAATATCCGCTTTCACCAACAGCAAAACAAGCTGGCTGGCCTGGAAAAAGATTTAGATTACCGCTTTGTGCAGGAAGAAGCGCTGGATAAAAGAATAGCGCAAAACGACAAAGAACTGCAGGAAACCTTAACGCAAATTACCGCTACTTTACAGCATACCGATTTAAGTGACGATACGCTTTTAGAGATGTATCAACAACGTGAAGATCTGGAAAAAGGCCTTGCTGACATTGAGAAAGAGTATTTTGAAAGCAAAGGAACCATCAATGATTTAGAAGGAAACATTGCGGTTATTCGTAAAAACCGTGAAGAAACAGATTTTTTATTAACGGAAATCAAGGATAAAAAAAATAGCCTGAAGATAGATCTAAATTCATTAAAGGAGCGATTGGCAGTAGAATTTAACATCGACATTAATGATCTCCTGGAAACGGAAATTGCCATAGAAACATTGGAAAGTGAGTTTGAAATCAGGCAGAAGGTAGAAAAAATGAAACGCCAGCTGGATGAATTTGGAGCCATAAATTCAATGGCAATGGAGGCATTTAAAGAAATGGAAGAACGTTATGTCTTTATTCAAAATCAGAAAAAAGACTTAAATACGGCTAAAGCAGATCTGCTACAAACCATTAAAGAAATTGACGATACGGCCAAAGAAAAATTTATGCAGGCCTTTACCCAGGCCCGGGAGCATTTTATAATTGTTTTTCGTTCGCTCTTTAATGAAGAAGATAGTTGCGATTTGATTTTATCTGATATCAATAATCCATTAGAGGCCGATATTGATATTATTGCCCGTCCTAAAGGCAAAAGACCGCTATCCATTAACCAGTTATCAGGCGGAGAAAAAACACTTACTGCAACAGCACTTTTATTTTCATTATATCTTTTAAAACCTGCCCCCTTCTGTATTTTCGATGAGGTTGATGCGCCTTTAGATGATACGAACATTGATAAATTCAACAATATAATCCGAAAATTCTCAGATCAGTCGCAGTTCATTATTGTTTCGCATAATAAGCGTACCATTGCCAGCACAGATATCATTTATGGGGTAACCATGGTTGAACAAGGGGTTTCCAGGGTTGTAGCAGTAGATTTGAGGGAAGTTGCAGCTTAAGGTTAAAGACTAAAGCAAAACCTGATATTTCTGTCTGTGCAAGATAGCTTTCTAGCTGATGAAGCAATATGCCAATCCATTTTTGAATAGCAATAACGAAAATGTATATTTGTTTAATAACAACAAGGACATGTTAGCTACAATTAAAGGATATTACGAAAAAGGGAAAATCATTTTGGAAGAAACCGCACCAGTACAGTCTAAAACTGATGTTATAGTAACTTTTTTAACGGATGAAAAACCTCAGCTTTTGAAAAGAGTTCCTGGTGCACTTAAAGGTAAAATATCAATACCGGATAATTTCAATGATCCTTTAGAAGATTTAAAAGAGTATATGTAATGGCATCTAATCACTATCTTTTAGATACACATTGTTTATTATGGTTTCAGGAAAATAATCCGAAAATCCCTAAAAAGATTCTAGATATTATTCAAAACATAGAAAACCTCATTTACTTTAGTCAAATTAGTCTATTTGAAATTTCTATCAAACAGTCACTAGGTAAACTTCCTCATTTCATTGTAACCGCAGAAGATATCTACTATCAGGCATTATTAGATGGCTTTACCTATTTACCCATAGATAACCCATCAATTTTTAACTATAACAACATTCCATTATTAAATGAGCATAGAGATCCATTCGATAGATTAATTATTTCAGTATCAATACAGCAAAATGCTACCTTGTTATCCGCTGATGAAAAATTCAAGTTGTATCCATCCATTTTAAAGTTGCTTTGGCAATAATTCATGATTATAAACTATGAAAATCCTATATATTATTCCTTTAGCCATGATGCTCAGCTGCTGTTCATCGGTTAAAAATCAAACGACAACCGGCTCAGGAAAATTAGATGTGCAACTGCTTAAAGATGTAGAAATCCTGTCATCTGATGCTTATCAGGGTAGAAGAACCGGCACCAAAGGTGCGGAAATGGCAAGAGCTTACATCATTGAGCGTTTTCAGAAACTGGGATTAAAATCATATCCCCAAAATGTGAACTACGCACATGAATTTACCTTTAATTCCAGAAATGGGGCGAAGATCAACGGTACCAATGTAATTGGCTATATTCCTGGAAAAGGCAAAAACATAATCGTGGTTTCTGCTCATTATGATCATTTGGGTGTGCTTAAGGATGAAGTCTTTAATGGTGCTGATGATAATGCTTCGGGAACTGCAGGATTGCTTAAGATTGCAGCATATTTTTCAAAAAACAAACCCAATAGTACCATTATTTTTGCCTCATTTGATGCTGAGGAAATGGGCTTGCAAGGCGCCAAAGCCTTCGTGGCCAATCCACCTGTACCACTCGGATCAATTGCTGTAAATTTAAATATGGATATGATTGGGCATAGTGAGAAAGGTGAACTTTATGTTTGCGGTACATTTAGGTATCCCGCACTAAAAAAATATGTTGATACAACCAGAAAAGACATCAAAGTTATTTTAGGTCATGATGACCCCAAACTTGGCCACGATGACTGGACAAATCAAAGTGATCAGGGAGCATTCAATGCCAAAAACATCCCATTTCTTTATTTCGGTGTAGAAGATCATAAAGACTATCACAAGGCTACGGATGAGTATTCAACCATTACAAAGCAGTTCTTTAGCGATGCCGCAAACACAGTATTAGAAGTCGTCAAAAATGTAGATGCACAGTCAGGCCTTCAACAATCATTAAAAGATAAAATGATGATGATGGATAACCCTAAAAAGAAAGAAAGGCTTTAATCCTTATTGCGGTACGTAAACCACATATTTGGTTTCAAAAAAATCTTCTTCAAAATAAGCTGAAAGCGGGTACAATTCTGCTTTCAGTTTTGACTCCTTGATCTCTTCATCCAAATCACCACCTTTTAAGTACAAAATTCCATTCGGAATGGCGTTTACAGCGTCCTTTTTAAATTTTCCCTGAATCCATGGATAAAATTCACCTAAACGGGTAACCGCCCTAGAAACCACGAAGTTGAACTTTTCCTTGATTTGCTCTGCCCTTAGATGGTCTGCCCTCAAGTTTTCCAGCCCCAAAGCAGAAGCTACTTCTTTCACCACTTTAATCTTCTTGCCAATAGAATCGACCAGATAAAACTGCGTATCAGGAAACAGAATGGCTAGGGGAATGCCTGGAAAGCCTCCCCCGGTGCCTACATCTAAAACAGATTCGCCGGCTCTAAAAGTGCAAACCTTTGCTATTCCCAGAGAATGCAAAACGTGACGTTCATAAAGCGCTTCAATATCCTTTCTGGAGATCACATTAATTTGAGCGTTCCAATAAACATACAGATCAAATAATTGCGAAAACTGATCAATTTGTTTCGCTGTCAAATCAGGAAAATATTTTAAAACAAGATCTGGTTTTACGTCAGCCATATGATAATTTTTATAAGTTAAATCTATTTCCAATTCACTTTTTTCCGGCCAAACATGGCTAAAAATCCGTTTAATGTTAAAAACAGGAACAAAAGTATATCTAATATCGGGAACCACCAACGCAAATCGCTATAGTTTAACCGCTTCAACAACTTTGGATAAATTAAACTCCTGATGATAATGCTCAGTAAAAGTATACCCCCTGCTATATATTGTGCTTCCCGGCTTAAAAACATCCCCCCTACAAAAAAGCCATAAAATAGAAACTGAAAAATAATTTGCAGGCTTAAAATAAACTTATGCTTTGACTTGTACATTTTACCTGCTCCAAAGTGGCGCTTTTTCTGTTTAAGGTATCCGCCCCAGGTACGATTGGGTTCACTCCATACATGGCTATCTGGATGGATGCGAATCTCTGTATTATGTCGCTTAGCATTGGCATTTACAAACAAGTCATCATCACCAGACGGGATATGCATGTGTGCCGCAAATCCTTTGCTTTTAAAAAACAACGACTTTTTGTAAGCCATATTCCGGCCAACCCCCATATAAGGCATACCTTTTAAAGCGAATGAAAGATAATTTACTGCGGTAAAGAATGTCTCGAAACGAATCAGGGCATTTAATAAACCACGCTTTTTTATGTATGGTGAATAGCCTAGAACAATTTCAGTGTTATCATCTTCCGGTTGTTGCATATCCATCAACCATTGATCTGATCCCGGGGTGCAATCCGCATCTGTAAAAACAAGCCATTCATATTTTGCTGCCTTTATTCCCATGGTCACTGCGAACTTTTTACCGGCTAAAAACTTATCGTTATCCAAAACTTTAACCACTTTCAGGTTGGGATATACTTTTTCCATTTCCTCCAGAAACTCTTCTGTTCCATCCCAGGAGCGATCGTTCACCACTACCACTTCATATTCAGGATAGTTTTGAGTCATTAAGGTGGGGAGGTACTCGCGTAGATTTTTAATTTCATTTCTGGCACACACAATTACGCTGAGCGGCTTTCTGGCTGTAGACGGTATTGCTTCTACCGTAGCATTAGCCAGCTTTAAGTGCACAAATAAAACAAAATAAAGCTGAACTAAAAGGCAAAAAGCCAATATGGAAAGCAGAATAATTTCAGGTAAAGTTAAGATCACGATGATAAAATAAATAGGCGCAAATTTCCTATTTTAAATCTGCAATATCCCTGATGTTGAAAAAAACATCCTAAATATTATTTCAGCTAAAAAGAAGCTGTATTTAACAATGCATCCTTTTAGCTTGCTGAAGCTGAAAACCTGATCATTTTTATTATTGATTTAAGCCATTAAACTAACCAACAGTATATGTAGCTGTGGTAAATTTGTTACTTTTGCATTCTATATGAAATTTACTTTACAGGCAAACGATCCTTTATCAAAAGCCAGAGCCGGGACCGTTACTACTGCCCATGGCGAAATACAAACGCCTATCTTTATGCCGGTTGGCACGGCCGGAACAGTAAAAGCTGTTCACCAGCGCGAGCTTAAGGATGATATAGATGCCAAAATTATTTTAGGGAACACCTATCATTTATACCTGAGACCAGGTTTGGATATATTGGAAGCAGCCGGTGGTTTGCATAAATTTATCGGATGGGATCGGCCGATTTTAACTGATAGTGGTGGTTATCAGGTGTATTCTTTAAGTAAAGTGCGTAAAATTAAAGAAGAGGGGGTGACTTTTCATTCGCATATCGACGGATCGAAACATCTTTTTACGCCTGAATACGCAATGGACATCCAGCGTACCATCGGAGCAGATATTATTATGGCTTTTGATGAGTGTACGCCTTATCCATGCGATTATACCTATGCGGCACAGTCTATTAAAATGACACACCGTTGGTTGAAACGTTGCTGTACTCATTTCGACAATACTGAACCTAAATATGGTTTTGACCAAACCTTGTTTCCTATTGTTCAGGGTTCGGTATACAAGGACCTAAGGATCAAATCTGCAGAGTTTATAGCCAGTATGAACCGCGAAGGAAATGCCATTGGAGGCTTATCTGTAGGTGAGCCCGCTGAAGAAATGTATGCCATGACGGAAGTGGTTTGCGATATCCTTCCATATGAAAAACCACGTTATTTAATGGGGGTTGGAACACCAATTAATATCCTCGAAAACATTGCCTTGGGTGTGGATATGTTTGATTGTGTAATGCCTACCAGAAATGCAAGAAATGGGATGCTTTTCACCAGAAATGGCATTATCAACATCAGAAATAAGAAGTGGGAAAATGATTTTTCTCCGCTGGATGCTGAAAGTGATCTACATGCTGATCTGGTCACCAGTAAAGCGTATTTAAGACACCTGGTACATAGTAAAGAAATGCTTGGCGCACAAATTGCAACGTTACACAACCTACATTTCTATTTATGGCTGGTAAAACAAGCCAGAGAAAAAATTATTTCAGGTGAATTTTACGAATGGAAGAACAAAATGGTTAAAGTTTTAGGAAATAAGCTATAAGAATGAGTTTGTTAAAAGGGAGGATAAAAATTATTGACCAATATATTATCGGTAAATACCTGGGTACATTTATATATACCCTGGCCATTTTCGTAATCATCATTGTCGTATTTGATCTGTCCGAAAAAATGGATGACTTTATGAAAAGCGGTCTCAGTTTTTGGGGCATTCTTTCTAAATATTATGCCGGTTCCATTCCCTTTTATGTAAACATGCTATCACCATTGATTAACTTTATTGCCGTTATTTTCTTTACGGCTAAAATGGCTGATCAAACAGAGATTGTACCCATCCTAAGTGGGGGTGTTAGCTTTAACAGGTTTTTATTGCCTTATTTCGTTTCTGCAACGGTTATATTTGCAGCCAATTTAGGGTCTAATCTTTATATTTTACCTTATACCAATACGCTCAAAAACAGCTTCGAGAATACCTACGTAAAGCGCAACGACCCTTCTACGAAAACAAATATCCACATGAAGCTGGATGATAAAACTTATATTTACATTGAAAGTTTTGATAACAAAACCAATTACGGATATCGGTTTTCGTTAGACAATTTTAACGGGGATGTATTGGTTAGAAAGATTGTTGCAGACAATATCAAATGGGATTCTACCAAGAGAAAATGGCAACTTAGCAACTACTCTATTCGAAAAATTGATGGTTTAAAAGAATCCATGATTTATGGAAACGGAAAGCTTAAAGATACCATTTTAGATATGCGTCCTGACGACTTTTCGGCCTACGCCAATGTGGTTCAAAACCTCTCAACGAGCGAGCTGGCAGATAAAATCCGAAAAGAAAAAGTCAGGGGAACAGGCATTATGAACGACCTGGAGTTTGAACAGTTTAAACGTTACCTGCATCCGCTATCTGCATACATTTTAACGCTAATTGGTGTGGCCCTCTCCTCTCGTAAAGTGCGGGGCGGAGTAGGAGTTTCATTGGGCATTGGTATTTTAATCAGCTTCACGTATATTGTGTTTAATCAGTTTACACAGATGTTTTCTACCAAAGGCGGATTACCACCAGTGGTTGCCGTTATTTCACCTACTATTGCATTCGGTTTACTCGGGATCTATTTGCTAAAACGGGCGCCAAAGTAGGAATGGACAGCACAAAAAAAAACTTACTGATTCTTCATTTTACCGTACTCATCTGGGGCTTTACCGGCGTGCTTGGTAAGGTAATTTCTATCGATGCAGTACCATTGGTTTGGTATCGGGTTTTGATTGCAACATCAACTCTTTTTGCGTGGTTTCTCATCACGAAAAAGAACATCAAAATTTCAAAAAAACAATTTATTCAGTTCTTTTTAACCGGAGCCATTGTAGCCATTCACTGGATATTTTTCTTTCACGCGATTAAAGTTTCTACCGTTTCAGTGACTTTAGTTTGCCTTTCTTCTTTCACATTATTCACGGCCATTCTGGAGCCCCTGATCAAAAAACAGCCCATTCAGATTGGAGATATTTTGGTTGGATTGATCATTATTCTGGGCATCTACATGATCTTTAAATTTGAAGGTCAATATACATCAGGCATTATTTTCGGGCTTCTTGCTGCGGTAGCTTCAAGTCTTTTTTCAACGATAAATTCTACTCTTGTTCAAAAAAGCGAACCTTCTATTATTGGTTTTTATGAATTAGTAGGCGGGCTTTTTTGGATTACATTGTGCCGTCTATATGACGGATCTTTAATTCATTCCTCGTTCAACCTGAGCCTGAATGACTGGTTTTACATTAGCCTTTTAGGTACACTTTGTACTTCAGTCGCCTACGTTGCAGGGGTATCTGTGATGCGAACTTTATCAGCATTCCGAGTGGCTTTGATCACAAATCTGGAGCCTGTTTACGGGATCTTGTTAGCCTTTATTTTCTTCAAAGATAAGGAGCAAATGACAGCTGGATTTTATATCGGGGCAGCCATTATTTTAAGTACTATTTTCTTCTATCCCATCTATAAAAAAAGAAGAAACAAGCACTAATAAACTACACCTTTTAAAATACATTTTAACGCTTAATTTTCAACATTAAAACCCTATACAATCGAATAATTTCCAAGGCAATTAATGCCTGAAATAGCCGCTATTAAACATCCTAATTTAACACATCAACACCGATCAAAAAAGGATATAATTTCCCCTAAAATCTTTATGTTTCTAGCTTGAATTAGTGTATATGCTAAATGACTTTTATACCTTTTTAGAACCTCTAAAATACCATCAAAATATCACCTGTTAACACATCCAGTATTCCATAAATATTAATAAATCAGGCTATTAATTTTAGATTCATTTAATGCAAAAAGTGCAGCAATTGTACGCATTTCAAGTACTTAAAAGATTCAAAAATTTCGCATGTTAAATCAAAATTTCAAACATTGTGTAGCTAATTTTGATTGTGTCAGCTGACTTTTAGCATGCAGCCTTACCATTTTTAATAAATCTAAAAAACAGCTAAAACAACCATATAAAGAACTCATTTAAAGGCTTTTAAATAAATAAAAACACCATTATTTAGAATTAAGGTTAAAAATGAAAAAACCGGCAGTTGCTACCAAATATTCCAAAGAATTGCCATTAGGAAGGCTAAATTATACATATTTATCATGCTGACACATCTGAAATTCATACATAATTTCTGAAAATACTACCCGAATTTGATAGAAAACGAACCTACGGAATGCAGTTAAATAGTATGGAATAACCGGAAAAAAAAGTCTTATAGCATAACTTTAACCTTCGCTAAAAATTTGATAAACAAACTCCTTTCCTATTGACCCCTGTATGCTGACATTCGATTTCACGATACAGATTTCAGTCAAATGACATAAAGTCATATTATTATTTATCTACAAGCCCAGAAAATTTTCAAAACATAGCAATCACAGGTTGATCCTTTTTAAAAAATTTTCGACTTAAGAAGAAGTTGCCAGGTAATTATTATCTGTTCCAACTATTCAGATGTATCAGATATCCTTATGCCAGGTTTTAAATTTCCAATTGCCATCACCATTGTTTCGATGTTGAGCTGTTGCAATTTAAACCAAATCTCTGCATAAATGTGAGAACATTTAACATGGCTATTGCCATCATTATTTTAGAAACAGCGAAAAATTTTTGCTTAAAATCGATTAATAAGTGTAATTTAAAGCGCTGATTTTAATTCCTTAAAAAAACGCAAACCGAAGCATTCTAACATACAAAATAGATTTCAATATTAGTTATCACGACATTAAAAACTAATTTAAATCAAAAACATAAACAATTGATTATCAAATTTTAAAACATCAATTATTAAATCAAAAAAACACACATTAACCACAATTGAAATTTTAAAAAACTAACAATTTTAGCATACCCAGTAAATGAAGTTAAATAAACGAAACATAAAACTAATTATCAGTTACTTAACATCAATTTCATTAAGTATTATTTCACATCCTGTTTTCGGACAAATATTCAGCACTGCACAGAACCCACTTAGTGTACATTGGAACTACATTGAGTCTGGCGGTTTTAAAATCATCTACCCAAAGGAACTTGAAAATGATGCCCAGCGAATGGCAAGGACGTTACCTTTCATTTACCCAAAAGTTGGACTCGGGTTAAGGCAGCAGCAGACCTCCATCCCACTCCTGCTTCAAAACCAGGGAACCATTGCCAATGGCTTTGTTCAGCTCGGTCCAAAGAAATCGGAATTCTATGCTACACCACCTCAATATTTTGATAGCCAGGATTGGCTGAATAACCTGGCGGTTCATGAACTTCGTCACGTTGCACAGTTTGACAAATTGACAGGAAATAAAAATCATCCTTTTCCTGAACTGGTTTACTTTGCTTACTTCGGGGCTAGCATACCTATCTGGTTTTTTGAAGGTGATGCGGTGGTGAATGAAACCGCATTAACGGAATCAGGCCGGGGCAGACAGCCCAACTGGATCATGCCTTACCGGGCATCAACTTTAGAAGGAAAAAAATTCTCTTACAGCAAAGCCTATTTTGGTTCCAATAAAGACCTCACTCCCGGATATTATCAAACCGGGTATTTGATGGTAGCAGACATGAAGGAAAAATTTGGTCAGTTCATTTCTGACAGCTTACTTTCAGATATCAGAAGGCGCCCAATAAGGCTCTATCCTTTCTCAAAAAGTTTAAAAAAATATACCGGTAAAAACACGAAAAAATACTTTGAGGATACTCAGGAAAAACTAGAGAAAAAATGGACCAATCAGCAAGAGTTTTTATCAACAGAAAATTATGTATCACTTAATCAAAAAACATCACTGGCTACCCATTATTTTCTTCCTGCAAGATTAAATAAAAAACAGATTTTAGCACTTAAAGAAAGTAAGCAGGAAGCAAGACATTTTGTGCTCATTAATCAAGATCAGTCTGAACAAAAATTATTTGGAATAGGCTATCAGGAACAACCCTGGTTTAGCTTAAAAAACAACATTCTGGTATGGGATGAAATACGATACGACCCAAGATATAAACAGAGAAGTTATAGTGTGATTTGCACTTACAATTTGATGACCGGAAAGTTTAAAAAACTGAGCAGTCAAAGTCGCCTCTTCTCTCCTACCCTTTCTGATGACGGAAAGAAAATCATAGCCGTAAAAGTGGAACTGAATAATCAATTCAATCTGGTTGAAATTGATGCCCGTTCAGGAAAGATTTTAAAATCAATTCCGAACCCGGATAATGAAATCCTGCAGACACCTTGCTTCGATCAAACCGGAAATCAGATTGCTTACATCAGTGTTACTGAAAAAGGGAAAAGCCTTTGGGTAGTAGATGGCGAAAAAAAGAGATCACTCATTTTAAACAGCAGACAGCAGTTGAGCAGACCAGTTTTTATTGATCATAAAATTGCCTTCAATGCACACTTTAATGGCATTGATAATATTTACACAATAGACACTTCTACTAAAAAAATTAATGCATTAAGCGCATCTAAATATGGTGCTTTTAATCCAACAGAAAGTGGAGACGGAAAAATTATTTTCAATGATTATAAAGTAAATGGATATGAAATTGCAGAACAAATGCTTACTGAAAAACCCGTTGGGGAAAATACATTTGTAGATTTCTCCAGTGAAGCCGAAAAACAGGAAAACGTTGGCAATGTATTTGCCCATATTCCCGATACCACCTTCCAATCCAAACACTACCGGCAAGGCTTAAATCTTTTCAGTTTCCACAGTGTGATTCCGGTTATTGATAACGAATATGTTTTTGGCTTAGAATTACAATCAAATAATTTATTAAACACGATGGACTTCTATACAGGTGCAAAATACCACCGGGATTTAAAGCGTTTTGAATATACAGCAGATATTAGCTATAAGGCACTTTATCCTGTATTTAGTATTCTCTACCGCAATCGACCAAAAAGAACGTTCTATCGATCTAAAAACACTATTCAGCAAGGCGATTGGAGAGAGAATTATATTAAGCTTAATGCCTCGGTTCCTTTATCATTTAATGCACGAAATCATAACTATTCTTTCACGCTCAATGCAGCCACCAGTTTTACGCAACGTTATCTACCAGAAAATTTGCCTTCCAATTTTATAACAGCATTAAAATTTCCAATGGAATATAACTTTACCTTCAATCATAGTGTGCGAACCACAGAAAGAGACATCGCCCCAAAGTGGGCACAAATTTTAAGGGCAACATACAATCATCAACCTTTTGATAAAAATCTTGGCGGTGAAATTGTGGCACTTGAAAGTTTCTTCTATTTTCCGGGCTTTGCAAAAAATCATTCCTTCCTCGCTAGTTTTAATTACCAGAAAGCAACTGGCGTAAATCAGTATGCAACAGAAATTGCAACAGTTTACGGCTACAATAACATCCTGGCAAAAAGTAAACTACAGAACAGTATGCTTTTTAACTACCGTTTTCCTTTTGCCTTTCCAGATTGGGAATTGGGTCCACTGGCATACATCAGAAATTTCAGAGCAGGTATATTTTCCCATTATGAAAATATAGGGAAAGACACAAATATTGGCGAACCAAAAACTTATGGCATAGAATTGAACAGTAGTTTAAACATTTTGAGGTATCAACCTGTTGTTGATGTTGGAGCGAGATTGGTTTTTGTTAATAAGATTTACCATCAAAATCCGATATTAGAGTTTTCATTTAATTATAGCTTTTAACCCATGAGCGGAAAAACCATATTCATTATCATCCTGACAGCACTACTTACTGCATTTTTATTTTTAAACAGCGATGAAGTAGCATTTAATTTTATAGTGGTGGATGGCGTATTTGTCTCCAAATTACTGGTAATAGGCATTTGTGTCATCATCGGTTTTATCATTGGCTTTATTGTTGGCCGACCTAAAAAAACCGTGAGCAGTTACGATAATGAAATTGAAAGGAATCAACCGGTTTCAACTAAAAAGGAATTGAGTGATGAAGATAGAGATTATATCTCTTAATATCTTTGGATTATATTGATTTTTCGAAAAGTTCAGTCTGGATTGCAGTTAATCTTCGGCCGGGCTTTTCGATGAATCTTTGTGCTGAACAGAATTTCTAATATCTGAAGTTTACTATTGATCCATGGCCTCAGTTAAAGAGCCGACATGATTTCACCATACAACAGCCCACTGCCTCCGCCATAATGCTGAATGATTTTGACATCAGGTTTAATCGCTTCTAATTCTGATCTTAAAGCCTGTTCACAATCCTGATTGATGCCATTACCAAGTAATACCAGATCAACAGCTTCCTTTTTAAAAACTAAAATGGCTTCTTCATCCGTACAAACACAAATCCCTTTCCATTCTGGTCGAGCGTTCAAAAGGCGGTTCATTACAATGGTAATTTCAGGATCTCTGCCGATATAAAGTATGTTCGTTTGCATATTTTTCATGTTAAAAGCTATATGTTAAAAGTTGCAGGCTTAGCCTATCGACCTGCAACTTTCAACGATCACTTAAATTATAATTCCATCGGAACATCCATTAACAATACTTCTGCATCCGCAGAAATTGCTTTGAAGTTGATTCCGTCAGTATCCCAAATACCAATAGCATCTCTTCTGCTTAATGTTTGCCCGTTAATGGTTACTTCCCCACTAATGACGAAAGCATAAACACCATTCCCCTCTTTTTTGATTTTATATTCTGTTTCAAAGCCTTCATCAAATTTACCTAATGAAAACCAGGCATCCTGATGAATCCAGACATTATCATCTTCACTATTCGGAGATAAAATCTGCTGGAAGTTGTTTTGACGTGCAGTAACATCTAAAGCCCTTTGATCATAACGTGGTGTTACATTTTTCTTATTCGGAAATAACCAGATCTGTAATAAATTCAACTGCACATCAGGCAAAGCATTAAATTCACTATGACTCACCCCTGTACCGGCACTCATCACCTGAATTTCACCTGCTTTGATTTCTGCGGTATTGCCCATGCTATCCTGATGCGCAATGGCACCAGCTAATGGAATGGTAATGATCTCCATGTTATCATGTGGATGTGCGCCGAAACCCATTCCACCGTCAATTAAGTCATCATTTAAAACTCTTAAAACGCCAAAGTGCATTCTTTCAGGATTGTAATAGTTCGCAAAGCTGAATGAGTGGTGAGCGTCTAACCATCCATGATTGGCATGGCCCCTGGTGTTTTCTTTGTACAAAATAAACTGTGACATAAATTTCCTTTCTTGTTTATGATACAAATTTACTTTAGGTTTAGCCGCTGTACATTGATGTAGGGTAAGAAAGTCTTCAGTCTGAAGCCTGGAGTCTTTTTAAAATTCAATAACAAAAAAAGCGGCATAAAAATGAATTTCATACCGCTTTGATTATTTTAATTCGCTATTATGCTTTCAATGCCTGTTCAATATCAGCTAAAATATCATTGATGTGCTCCAAACCTATTGACAAGCGAATAGATCCCTGCTCAATACCAACGATATTCCGTTCTTCCTCAGTCAATTTGCTATGCGTACTGGTTGCAGGATGCGTGGCAATAGACCGTGTATCTGCAAGGTTTGCAGAGATGGAAAACATTTTCAGGCCATCCATAAACTTACGGGCACCTTCTACACCGCCTTCAACAACAATCGTTACGATACCTCCACCCTGTTTCATTTGCTTTTTAGCAATTTCATATTGTGGGTGAGAGGGTAAAAAGGGGTATTTAACCAGTTTGATTTTGGGATGCTTTTCTAAATATTCAGCAACTTTTAAAGCACTTTCACAATGGCGATCCATCCGCACAGCCAGGGTTTCTAAACTTTTAGACAAAATCCAGGCATTAAATGGAGATAAAGCCGGACCACTGTGGCGGGCGAACCCTATAACCTCTGCAATCAGTTCCTTATTACCTAAGATGATACCACCCAATACGCGTCCTTGTCCATCAATGTACTTTGTAGCCGAATGGATAGAAATGTGTGCACCTAACGCAATTGGCTGTTGCAAATAAGGCGTAGCAAAACAATTATCGACTACTAAAAGTTGATGGTGTTTTTTGGCTAAATTGCCCAGGAAAGCCAGATCAATAATATCAATACCTGGATTAGACGGTGTTTCAACGAAAATCATTTTGGTGTTCGGCTTAATCAAAGCCTCCCAGTCTTCTGGCTTATCTAAATCGGCGTAATCAAAGGTTACCCCCCATTTAGAAAAAACATTGGTTAACAACTGGTGGGTAGATCCAAAAACAGAACGACTGGAGACAATATGATCGCCGGCTTTTAAGAAAGCACCAAATGTGGTGAAAATAGCCGCCATGCCAGTTGCCGTAGCAAAACCATCTTCTGCACCTTCCAGCAGACACATTTTTTCTATAAATTCTGAGGTATTAGGATTGGAATAACGACTGTAAACATTCCCTTCTTTTTCATTGGCGAATAATGCCCGCATTTCTTCAGCATCATCAAACTTATAACTGGAGGTAAGATAAATTGGCGCAGAATGCTCCTTATGTAAACTTCGTTCGGTTTGCGTGCGGATGGCTATGGTTTCAAAATTTTCGGATTTCATTTTATGCTAGATATGAGTATTGAGATGTGAGCTGCTAGATTTGAGATAGGACATTTACTCCGTAAACCCTATACCTTAAACCTCCATCCTACACCTTATTTATTTTATAAGTAAAATTAATTTTTGCTGAGCGGCCTAAAATATTTGATACGGAACAATATTTATCGAAAGTCATGGCCAGGGCGCGTTCTACTTTTGTTGTACTTAAATCGCCATATAAGTCGAAGTGAATATCGATCTGATCAAAAATTGGTGGCATCTCTTCTTCTTTTCTGGTGGCGTTGATGGCAATTTTAATATCATCCAGAGGCTCTTTTTGTTTCGTTAGCACATTTACCATGTCAATGCCGCTGCATCCTCCAAGTCCCACTAAAAGCATTTCCATTGGCCTGAAACCTTTACCCTCACCACCAATGGCAGTCTTTGCATCCAATTCTACAGTGAAACCGCTTTCATTTTCTGCCTCAAAATTAAATTTACCGCTTTTGCGGATGAGATTTATGTTCATATTAATAGTATCGAGATGTCAGATTTGAGATATTAGATATGAGACATTTCAAACGCCTTAAACCATCTATCTTCCAACCTTCTACCTTAATTTAAATTTATTATTTAATACCCTAATGTTTTGCTATTCGAACACCATGCGCCATGCGCTCAGCTTAAATACCATAAAATACTAAGTTGTTTTTTTCCAGTTCCTGCAGTTTAACAGGTTTGTTAAAAATGGCAAAAACCGACGAGCCGCTCCCACTCATTAAAGCGAATGTTGCGCCTGCATCGTATAAACTGGTTTTTATTTGATGAATTTGGGGATACCTCGCGAATACCGATGGCTCGAAATCGTTGATAACCTTATCTTTCCATGTTGTTGGCGACAAATGTATGATTTCTTTTAAAGATTGCAAAGGCTTTTGAGGTTTTACCAGAGCATAAGCATCAGCGGTGCTAACATGTATAGGCGGCTTTACCAGAACTTTAAACCAGCCTGATAAGTCAACTTCGCATTTTTCAAATTCATCTCCCTTGTTAAAAGCGTAGACAGGTTTATTTTCTATAAAAAAAGCGCAATCAGCACCTAACCTGCGGGCATAATCTTCCATTTGATTCACAGATAAACCCAAATTAAACTTTTCGTTGATCAGTTTAATGACGAAGGCGCAATCTGCTGATCCACCGCCTAAACCAGCACCCACCGGGATGTTTTTCAAAAGATTAATCTGCTGCGCAGGAATATTATAGTCATTCTTAATCAATTGGTACGCGCTAGAACACAGGTTATCATTCGCCTCTCCGGGAATATCTATACCATAAATTTTGCATGATGTTTCTGCAGCATCTACAATTTCTACAGCGTCTTTAATATCAACCGGATAAAAAACAGTTTCGAGATTATGATAACCATCGGCCCGTTTCTCGGTGATATTTAAACCTAAGTTAATTTTTGCGTTTGGAAAGGATAACATTCAGATTTGAGATTTGAGATTTGGGATTTGAGATTTTCCCTCAAAGCCAAATAAGTTCTGATGCAAACATACAAAAGTCAGGCATGTTTAAAAATCTGTTATTGTAGAAAACTAAAAGATTTCGGGATTAAGATTTTTCACATATTTGTACCTGATAATTTATTCACGATTAAAATCCCCTCAGGGTTTGGAATATGAAACAATATTTAGATTTAATGCAGCATGTGTTGGATCATGGTGCGCAAAAACATGATCGTACAGGAACTGGAACCATCAGTGTTTTTGGTTATCAGATGCGTTTTAACCTGCAGGAGGGTTTTCCGATGGTTACCACAAAAAAGCTGCACTTAAAATCGATTATCCATGAATTGATCTGGTTTTTAACGGGAGATACCAATATTAAATATTTGAAAGACAATGGTGTTCGCATCTGGGATGAATGGGCAGATGCAGATGGAAACCTGGGGCCGGTTTACGGTTCGCAATGGAGAAGCTGGCCAACGCCTGATGGACAACACATTGATCAGATCACCAATATCATCAATACCATTAAAAACAATCCTGATTCACGCAGGATTATTGTGTCGGCCTGGAATGTAGCGGAGATTGAAAATATGGCCCTTCCGCCTTGCCATGCCTTCTTCCAATTTTACGTAGCTGACGGGAAGTTAAGTTGTCAGTTATACCAACGCAGTGCCGATATCTTTCTTGGCGTTCCTTTTAATATTGCATCGTATGCTTTATTAACCATGATGGTGGCACAGGTTTGCGGCTTACAGGCGGGCGATTTCGTGCATACCCTAGGTGATGCACATTTATACAATAATCATATTGAACAAGCCAATCTTCAATTGAGCAGAGAACCGAAACCACTGCCTACGATGAAAATTAATCCTGATGTAAAAAGTATCTTCGATTTTAAATTTGAAGATTTTACATTGGAAAATTACGAAGCACATCCTCATATCAAAGGGATTGTGGCAGTATAATCAATACAAACAATTAATGGTTAAAAGAATTATTATATTTGTATATGGAAACTTTTTCAATTAGTGTACCCGATAAAAAAAGCAATTTAGTGAAACAGCTTTTAAAGGAATTAGGTGTAGTAATTAATACTGAATCAGCTAAAAGCCCGAATAAAACCACACGCACATCTATGGCAAAAACAAGCAAGGGTGAAGGTCTTACAAAATCTTCGAGCCATGAAGATTTAATCCTGAAGTTAAATTCATAGTATGTACGAAATATCTTTTTCAAATCAATTTAAAAAAGATTATAAACGTTGCATCAAAAGAAATTATGATATTTCTCTTTTAGAGGTAACTCTGAAAATATTGAGAGAAACTGGCAAGCTACCATCAAACTATAAGCCGCACATTTTAAGTGGAAATTATGCTGGTTTTTGGGAATGCCATATCAAGGGAGATTGGTTAATGACCTGGCTCCAGGATGATATTAAAAAAGAAATTTACCTTGACAGGCTTGGTACCCATTCAGACTTATTTTAATCATTATCAACAATGACCATTGCAATCGCTGTTGCCATAGGCGAAAACCTCGCAATTGGCAAAAACAATCAACTCTTATGGCACATGCCGGCAGATTTAAAGTTTTTTAAACAAACAACATCCGGACATACCATAGTGATGGGCCGCAAAACATTCGATTCTGTTGGTAAACCGTTACCTAACCGCAGAAACATTGTGATTACCAGAGATGCGTCGCTAAAAATTGATGGTGCAGAAGTAGTGAACAGCTTAGATGAAGCCCTAAAAATTACCCAAAATGAAAAAAAGCCGGTTTTCATCGTAGGTGGTGCTGAAATTTATCGCCAGGCTTTACCGAAAACAGATACGCTTTATTTAACCACGATTCATCATACTTTCGATGCAGACACTTTTTTCCCTGAAATTAACCGAAGCAAATGGGAAGTGGTAAGCAGAGAGCCCCATCAGGCGGATGAAAAAAACAAATACGATTATACTTTCGAGGTTTTAAAAAGGAAATAGTTTTATCAGCTACAGAGATTTTCACAGAAAACGCTGAGCATTTAATGAGGTAAGACAAACTTCTTTCCTGAAAAGTTGGAAATAGCTGTGCCTGGCAATGATGATGTTGTATTCCACTTAGCCGGAAACAGAAATACTTTCCCAGCCAAGCTAAACCCGACATCAGCGGCAGCCCCGGTTTTTTCTACCGGGCTACAGCGTTTGGCGGGGCCGAACCCAAAACAAATGTTGCTGTTCTTGCTTTCCAAACGATTCAGCCGGAATAATTGAACATTAAAATGGATTCAACGTAACGATTGCATCCGTATTACTCCCTCTTAAAAATTAATCTTAATAAATTATCAATTAAGGGGTTCTATAAATTAAAAATTTAATTAGATTTGCCGACTTGTTAAAAAACAGCGAAAGACAAATTATTTTAAACAAACAATGCAAGGAAAAGGTTTTATTAAGTTTATAGCGATAGTTTTAGCTATCGTTTGTGCGTATGCGCTCTCTTTTACTTTGGTAGCATCCAATGTAGAAAAAGCCGCCAAAGACTATGCGAAGGGTGATCTGGCTAAAGAAAAAGCTTATTTAGATTCAATGAGCACCGAAAAAGTTTATCCCGTTGTTGGATTTACTTATGGTGAAGTTAAAGCTAAAGAGATTAATTTAGGTTTAGACTTAAAAGGTGGTATGAACGTAACGATGGAGATATCGTTAGCTGAATTGGTTAAATCATTAGCGGGCAACCCTACTGATGCTAACTTTAACAAAGCCGTTCAAAATGCACAAATTCAATTAAACGCCGGTGGTAAAGATTACATCAAAATTTTTGTTGATGAATTCGAAAAATTAAGCCCGGGTGTTAAACTTGCAGATTATTTTTCTAACCAGGATAATGCCTCTCAGTTAAAACCTAGCGCAAGCAATAACGAAGTTGAATCTTTCCTTGAAAAGGAAGCAACCAGCGCTATTGACCGCTCATTTACCGTTTTACGTTCACGTATTGATGGTTTTGGTGTGGTGAGTCCGAACATGCAAAAACAAGAAGGCAGCAATCGTATCTTAATCGAGATGCCAGGTGTTCAGGATAAAGAACGTATCGCTAAGCTTTTACAAGGATCTGCTGAATTGCAATTCTGGCAGGTATATCAGGTACAGGAAGTTGTTCCTTTGCTTGAAAACATTAACAAAACATTGGCTGTAACATTAAAGGCTGATGCTCCGGCAACAGCTAAAGATACTACAGCTGCTCCTGCAGGGGGTAAATTAGCTGGTTTAGAAAAAGCTGCTGCTAAAGATACCACAGCCAAAGGTGGAAAACTTGCCGGTTTAGGTAAAAAAGATTCAACTGCTGCAAAAGCAGAACTGGCCAAATCAAATCCATTATATGCTGTGCTTAGCCTTCCTGTTTATCAGGGAGAAAACGGACAACAACAATTAATGCCTGGTGCTGTTGTTGGGATGTCTCTTCAAAAAGATACGGCTAAAGTTAATTCATATTTAAGAATACCTGAGGTTGCTGCTGCTATTCCTTCTACCATGAAGTTTATGTGGAGCGTTAAACCTAGAGAAGGCTCAAAAGTTTTCGAACTTTATGCTATCAAAGCGGTTAGCGCGGATGGTAAACCTGATTTAGGTGGTGAAGCCATCAGTGATTCGAAAGATGATTTCGATCAAAAAGGTAAACCAGAAGTAACCATGTACATGACCAGCGAAGGTGCTGCAAAATGGAAAAAAATTACGGCTGAAGCTGCTGCTGATCCAAATAATAAAAAATCTATTGCCATTGTATTAGATAACCAGGTTTATTCTGCCCCTACCGTTCAAAATGAAATTGCAGGTGGTGTTTCTTCCATTACAGGTAACTTTACACAAGCAGATACTAAAGATTTATCAAATATCTTAAAAGCAGGTAAATTACCAGCTCCGGCACGTATTGCAGGTAGCTACGTAGTAGGTCCTACTTTGGGTGCACAAGCTATTCATGATGGTTTAATCTCTTTCGTGATTGCCTTTATTGTGATCTTAATCTTCATGGCGTTATATTATCACCGTGCAGGTTGGGTAGCTAACTTTGCGTTGTTAATCAACTTATTCTTTATCATTGGTATCCTGGTATCACTTGGTGCAGTGTTAACCTTACCTGGTATTGCCGGTATCGTACTCACCATTGGTTTGTCTGTAGATGCAAACATCCTGATTTTCGAACGGGTACGTGAAGAATTAGCTCTAGGCAAAAATATTCCTACTGCAATTAAAGAAGGTTTCAAACATGCTATGCCGTCTATCTTGGATGCGAACATTACCGTATTCATTTTGGGTGCCATTCTTTATGCATTCGGTAGCGGACCTGTTCAGGGTTTCGCCACAACATTGTGCATTGGTATTCTTTCTTCGTTATTTGCCGCTGTTGCGATTTCAAGAGTGGTATTTGAATCGATGTTGGATCGCAAAATTGAAATCAGCTTCGATAATAACTTCACCCGTAATGCATTCAAAAATCTGGCTTTTAATTTCGTAGGTCGCCGTAAAATATATTATGTAATCTCTACCATCATCATTGTGGCTGGTATTGGCATGTATTTCAAAAATGGTGGTTTAAACCTTGGTGTAGACTTTAAAGGTGGCAGAACTTATTTAGTTCACTTTGATAATGCAGTAAATACAGAAGACTTAAAATCAAAATTAACGCCTGTTTTTGGAAATGAAACACCAGAGGTTAAAACTGCTGGTGAAGATAACCAAGTAAAAATCACTACTACTTTCCACATTGAAGATCAGGATATCAAAACTGATAAAGTGGTTGAAGATGCTTTAAATAAAGGTTTAGCTGGATCTAAGTATGAGGTGGTAAGCTCACAAAAGGTAACACCTATTATTGCCAGTGATATTGTAAATGGCGCATTTTATGCCGTATTGATCTCTTGTATCTTCATGTTTATCTACATCGTAGTGCGATTCAAAAAATGGCAGTATGGTTTAGGTGCTGTACTTGCATTGGCGCATGATGTTTTAATGGTATTATCTTTCTACACGATTCTAGATGGTGTGATGCCATTCTCATTAGAAATCGGCCAGGATTTTATTGCAGCCATTTTAACCGTAATGGGTTATACCATGACAGAAACTGTTGTTGTATTTGATCGTATCCGCGAGAAACTAAAAGAATCTGGTAAAGAGGATTTACATGGTGAAGAACGTAATCAATTAATTAATTTCGCATTAAACAGTACATTAAGTCGTACCATTTTGACTTCATTAACGGTATTCTTTGTGTTATTGGTGATCTTTATTTTTGGCGGTGATAGCATCCGTGGATTTATCTTCGCCTTATTGATTGGCCGTATCATTGGTACTTATTCATCATTATGTATCTCTACTCCTATCGTAATTGACTTGGGTAGTTCTGCAGAAAAAAAATAAGATTTTAAGATCTTGAATATACGAGCGCTCCGATAATCGGAGCGCTTTTTTTTTGTATCATCTTCTCAATATCATATTCATTGATATCCCTGTCAAAACTTCAATACTTAAACCTTTTGGGTCTCTTTTTGTTAGATTAGCAAACAAAAAAGCATAGAGAATGGATTTACAACTTCCTAAAAGTGAATACCCGAGAGTAGTAATTATTGGTGGTGGATTTGGCGGAATTGAGCTGGCTAAACGACTGAAAAACAAACCTTTTCAAGTGGTGATGTTGGATAAACATAATTACCACACCTTTCAGCCATTGCTTTATCAGGTAGCTACCGGCGGACTTGAAGCTGAGTCTATTGCTTTTCCACTCCGAAAAATATTTAAAGGACAGAAAAACCTGATTTTCAGGGTAGCAAAAGTTACCGAAATAAATGCCGTAAAAAATTGCCTTAAAACCGATATCGGTGAAATCAGTTACGATTATCTGGTTTTGGCTACCGGATCTACCAGTAATTTTTTTGGCAACACCGAAATTGAACAAAATTCGATGCCAATGAAATCCATTCCAGAGGCACTGGATTTAAGAAGTTTAATTTTGCAGAATTTTGAAAAGTCGTTGATAGAAACTGATTTTGATAAGAAAAGTGCACTACTTAACTTTGTTGTAGTAGGTGGTGGACCAACAGGCGTGGAGACTTCCGGTGCAATTGCAGAGCTTAAAAAACATGTTATCCCAAATGATTATCCTGAAATGGATTTGAATCAGGTAAACATTTATCTGATTGAAAATTCACCCGAACTATTGGGGCCCATGTCGCCTCAGGCCCAGGCTAAATCAAAAGAGTTTTTAACTGAAATGGGTGTGCGGGTGATGAATGAAACCAGGGTATTGGGCTATGATGGATTTACGCTTACTTTACAGGATAAGGCCCCAGTTTTAAGTTCTACCGTAATCTGGAGCGCAGGTGTTAAGGGTCAGCTGATTCCAGGCCTTGATCTGGCAGAAGTTGTTAGAGGAGGCAGATTAAAAACGGATGCACAAAACCTGATTGTAGGCTATCAAAATATCTATGCTATCGGCGATGTAGCCTCCATTATTGATGAGGAAACGCCAAACGGACATCCGGGCGTTGCACCGGTTGCCATTCAACAAGGTCATCATTTAGCAAAAAACCTGGTTAATATCATTGAAAACAAACCCCTAGAAAAATTTAAGTATTTTGATAAGGGTTCAATGGCTACTGTAGGTAGAAACAAAGCTGTTGTAGACATAGGAAAAATTCGTTTTCAGGGCGTTTTTGCATGGTTTACCTGGATGTTTGTCCACCTGATGACCCTCGTAGGCTTTAGAAATAAAATTATTGTTTTTGTGAATTGGTTATGGAGTTATTTTAGTTACGATAGAGGAACCCGGTTAATCATCAGAACTTTTGCTAAAGACAGAAGTGTGGATTATAGAACAGAAAATACTCAGGTGAAAGATGAAGTTAGTCATTAGTCATTAGTCATTAGTCATTAGTCATTAGTCATTAGTCATTAGTCATTAGTCATTAGTGAAAACTTTTAGTACCAGAAACGGTTTGATTTACTTCTTTCCTTTGCGATAAACTTTACGCACTTTGCGGTTAAATAACCTGGAAAATCATGAGCTTAAAAAAAATTAAACTAGTGGAATGTCCGCGTGATGCGATGCAGGGTTTGCATCATTTCGTTCCAACCGAACTGAAATCAGCATATTTAAACCTACTGCTTCAGGTTGGGTTTGACACATTAGATTTTGGCAGTTTTGTTTCGCCCAAAGCCATTCCGCAAATGGCAGATACGCAGCAGGTATTAGAAAACTTAGATTTATCACTTACTTCAACCAAACTTCTTGCTATTGTGGCCAATTTAAGGGGGGTAGAAAGTGCTATACAACATCAAGCAATTGATTATCTGGGTTTTCCTTTTTCTATCTCAGAAACCTTTCAACAGCGAAATACCAATTCAAGTATTGAGCAATCACTAAGCACCGTTGAAGATATGCTGGCTTTATGTGCCAAAAATAATAAAAAAGCTGTCGTATATCTATCAATGGGTTTTGGAAACCCTTACGGTGATGAATGGAACGATGAAATTGTAGAAAAATGGACGGATATTTTAGTGGATAAAGGTGTAGGAATTATTTCCTTAGCGGATACAGTTGGCATTTCAACTCCCGAAAAGATAAATCATATCTTACCGAAATTAATTTCCAGGTTTAGCAATATAGAAATTGGTATTCACCTACACTCCACTCCTGCCGAAAGGTTTGAAAAAATTGAAGCAGCCTATCATTCGGGCGTGAAAAGAATTGATTCAGCATTGAAAGGCTTCGGTGGCTGCCCAATGGCTGCTGACGACCTTACAGGTAACATAGCTACAGAAGATGTAATTGCCTATTTAAATGACAAAGGAGAAAATTTGAATCTAAATATGGATAAGTGGAATGAGGCGATGGTTTTATCCGGAAAAATATTTGGGTAGTTTTCAGCTTCACGTCATTGCGAGGCACGAAGCAATCCTACAACTGTGGGTGGGGAAATAAATTTATATGATAGCGATCGCATTAAGATTGCTTCGTGCCTCGCAAAGACGATTTATCTTTCTAATTTTAAACCTTCTTCACCATTTTAAAGTGCTGAATTCCAGCCTCCTCAAATTGCTCTCCCTCGGCCACGAAACCAAATTTCGCATATAAACTCATGGCATCTAACTGTGAGTTCAGGTAAATATAATGGGCATCTTCCGGTAAATCAGATAAGGCTTCGGCAATTAATGCACGTCCTACGCCCTGTCCTCTAAAATCTTTCAGTACTGCAAACCGCTCTAATTTATATCCCGCATCAGTTTTTCTCCAGCGACAGGCACCACAAGGCTGACCATTATGTGTGGCTAGAAAATGTATTGATTCCTCTTCATATTCCCATTCCAATTCCGGCGGGCAATTCTGCTCATCTACGAATACAATTTTACGTATCGCAAATACTTTATCCAATTCCTCAGGATGGATAACTTTCTGAACCTGCAAACTCATTATTTCTGGTGTTTAAAATGTTTATTCTTTTCTAACTTCAACTCATTTAATGCTTCAGCCACATCAATAGAGTGCGAACAGTGAATATCGGCCTCTTTTTTGGCAAGTGCAGCAATTGTAACGTAAAATTTATGCAGTTGATCAAGCTCTTTTTCACTTAAATCTTCAATATCTACCATCCGGTTGCTGGCGCCCTGCTGGGCAGCTATCAGTTCATTTAATTTTAATTGGATCGCCTTCCCATCTTTGTTCTGCGCTTTCTGAATCAGAAATACCATTAAAAAAGTGATGATGGTTGTTCCGGTATTAATCACCAGCTGCCAGGTTTCAGAATAATGAAAAACCGGACCTGTCACCGCCCATAAAATTACAATGGCTGTTGCTGCGATAAAAGCAACCGAGCTGCCTGTAAATTTCGTTGCGGCATTGGCAAACTGCTCAAAAAAGTTATTATCGTTTTTAGATTTTTTCATCAGATAATGTTTGCTTAAAAGTAACTATAAAAACAAACAAAAGCGCCATCAGTTTTTAAACCAATGGCGCTTTTGTTTGATTATTGAATGAATGATTCTTAAATGACTGAATAGGTATTCAATATTAAAAATCCAATTTGTTTACAACTTATCATTTGCATTAATGCAATTCAAATCTTCAAATGCAGCAGTTAAACGCTTAACGAATGTTTCCTCACCTTTACGTAACCAAACACGTGGATCGTAATATTTTTTATTTGGTTTATCATCACCATCAGGATTACCAATCTGACCTTGAAGAAAAGCTTCATTCTTTTTGTAATATTCTAAAATACCCTCCCAGAATGCCCATTGCATATCGGTATCGATATTCATTTTAATGGCACCATAAGAAATGGCTTCTCTGATTTCTTCCTGAGAAGAACCAGAGCCACCGTGAAACACAAAGTTAATTGGTTTCTCAGCAGATAAACTGAATTTCTCTTTAACGAAATCCTGAGAGTTTTTCAAAATAACCGGCTGTAATTTTACGTTACCTGGTTTGTACACACCATGAACGTTACCAAAAGCTGCAGCTACTGTAAAACGTGGTGATACTTTGCTTAATTCTTCATAAGCATAAGCCACTTCACTTGGCTGAGTATATAATTTTGAACTATCTACATCACTGTTATCCACACCGTCTTCTTCACCACCGGTAACTCCTAATTCAATTTCAATCGTCATGTTCATTTTAGACATGCGCGCTAAATATTTTGCAGAAATTTCCATGTTTTCTTCGATAGATTCTTCAGAAAGATCCAACATATGTGAAGAAAATAAAGGTTTACCTGTTTCAGCAAAGAATTTTTCACCGTGATCTAAAAGGCCGTCAATCCAAGGCAACAATTTTTTAGCGGCATGGTCAGTATGTAAAACCACGGCAACACCATAATGTTCTGCCAATAAATGTACATGCTTAGCTGCAGATACTGCACCTAAAATACATGCCTGTAATTTCTCATTATCTAAAGATTTACCTGCGTAAAATTGCGCACCACCATTAGACAGTTGAATCATAACAGGCGAATTTACTGCCTTAGCAGTTTCCAATACCGCGTTAACCGTATTTGTACCGGTTACATTTACCGCTGGTAAAGCAAACTGATGTTTTTTAGCCTGCTCAAACAATTCTTGAACGGCATCTCCGTAAATTACGCCTTTGTAGCCTTTTAAACTCATCTCTTGTTAATTTTATTAAGTCCGAAGTTATAAAAAAAAATAACATTACAAGCTTTTGTAACAACAGAATTATTTGCCTTACAATAGAATAAGGGCTATTTAGTGTATAAAACACATTATCCTTAGTGTAGAAAACACACTAAATAGAAATACTTGAGTTAAAATAATTTTTCGTTTCTTTGCAGTCCAATTCTTTAAAAAATTATATGGCCTGGTTTAAGAGAGAAAATAAAGGTATTATTACCACAACAGAAGAGAAGAAAGAGGCACCGGATGGTGTGTGGAATAAGTGTCCGAACTGTAAAAAACCGCTACATCAAACAGAATTGCAGGAAAACAAATATGTTTGCCACTACTGCAATTACCATTTGAGGGTAGGTTCAAAAGAATATTTCGAAGTATTGTTCGACAATAATGAGTTTAAAGAACTTTTTGCCAACTTAACTTCTGGCGATCCTTTAAATTTCAATGATAATAAACCTTATACGGATAGAATCCTAGAAAGCCAGGCAAAAACCGGACTTAAAGATGCCATTCGTGCAGGTGTGGGCAAAATTGAAGGTCAGGAATTAGTAATTGCCTGCATGGACTTTGCTTTCATTGGCGGATCGATGGGCTCGGTAGTGGGCGAAAAAATTGCTCGTTCAATTGATTACTCGATCAAACATAAGGTTCCCTTCCTGATGATTTCAAAGTCTGGTGGTGCCCGAATGATGGAAGCTGCATTTTCATTGATGCAGATGGCCAAAACATCCGCAAAACTGGCCTTGTTAAGCCAGGCAAAAATTCCATACATTTCTTTATTGACAGACCCAACTACTGGTGGCGTAACAGCCTCATATGCCATGCTTGGCGATATCAATATTGCAGAACCAGGTGCTTTAATCGGCTTTGCCGGCCCAAGGGTAATCAAAGAAACCATTAAAAAGGATTTACCAAAAGGCTTTCAAACTTCAGAATTTGTGCTGGAACATGGTTTCCTTGATTTTATTGTAGACAGAAGGGCGATGAAAGCTAAATTAGGCGCTTTTATCAAGATGATGAATAATTAGATTGGTTCAATAGTCATTGGTTTATTGGTGTAAATCGCCTGATAAATAAATGCCAAAATGACCATAACTATAATAAGAAAAGCAGGGCTTGAATAAATCGGTGAATTCAGTCCTGCTTTTTGTTTCAAGTCCTCGCTGCGCTGCGGGCTTTCCACTTCAATCAGGTTTATCTTGCAGTGGTTCAGTAATACTTAGAATCGGCAGTTTCCTTTCTATAGTCTAAAAATCACTCCGCCTTTCATTGTTCCGCAGACAGCAAACCTGCCATCTGCAACATTTCCATTAACATCTGTTTCCACAGCCCTTATTCATTAAATTAGCGGATCATTAACTAATCCTATTATGAATAAAAAACTACTCTTACCTACTCTACTCCTGTTTACCTCTTCTTTTGCTTTTGCGCAAGACAAAAAAGTGATCGATAAGATTGTAAAAGAGGTAAATGAAAACTCACAATTAGAAAAACTTGCTCATGAACTTTTAGATGTTGTTGGACCACGTTTAGTCGGGTCTCCACAAATGAAGCAAGCCAATGACTGGGCAGTAAAAAAATACAGCGACTGGGGCATCTCTGCGAAGAACGAAAAATGGGGTGAATGGGCTGGCTGGGAACGCGGCATTACGCATATTGATATGGTAAGCCCAAGGCTAAGAACACTGGAAGGAACGCAATTGGCATGGAGTCCTTCAACAAATGGACAAGCGATTAATGCTGAAGCAATTATTCTTCCTGCGATCACCGATTCGGTGGCCTTCCAGAAATGGCTGCCAAGCGTTAAAGGTAAAATTGTGTTAATTTCGATGAACCAACTTTCAGGCAGGCCTGAAAAAAATTGGGAAGAATTTGCTACCAAAGACTTGTTTGATAAGTTTAAAAAAGAAAAAACCGAAGCATTGAAATCCTGGACGGCCAGTATGGCAAAAACAGGTTACAATGCCAAAACACTTCCTGTAGCATTGGAAAATGCCGGAGCAGTGGCTGTGATCATCAATAACTGGTCGCAGGGTTTTGGTGTAGATAAGATCTTTGGTGCCAATACTACAAAAGTGCCCACTTTAGATTTATCTGTAGAAGATTACGGATTGGTTTATCGTTTGGCTTTAAACGGTAATAAACCAATCCTTAAAATAGAATCCGAATCAAAAAAATTAGGTACTGTACCAACCTTTAATACGATTGCTGAAATCAAAGGAAAGCAGAAACCAAAAGAATATGTGATGTTATCTGCGCATTTTGATTCCTGGGATGGGGCAAGCGGCGCAACAGATAATGGTTCAGGAACCATCATGATGATGGAAGCTATGCGTATTCTGAAAAAGTTTTATCCTAACCCAAAACGCACGATTTTAGTTGGACATTGGGGAAGTGAAGAACAAGGATTAAATGGTTCCAGGGCTTTTGTTGAAGATCATCCGGAAATTGTTAACAATCTGCAGGCTTTATTTAACCAGGATAACGGAACAGGCCGGGTAGTCAATATTGGCGGTCAGGGATTTGCCAAATCCAAAGATTACATCACCCGTTGGCTAAATGCAGTACCGGATACCATTAAAAATCAGATCAAAACCAGTTTCCCTGGCATGCCTGGTGCGGGCGGATCAGACTTTGCCTCTTTCGTGGCGGCAGGTGCTTTGGGTTATTCATTAAGTTCTACCAGTTGGGATTACGGAACCTATACCTGGCACACCAACCGCGATAGCTACGATAAGTTAGTTTTCGATGAAATTCGAAGCAATGTCATTTTAGCAGCAATTATGGTTTACATGGCTTGTGAAGATGCTGAAAAGACATCAACAGAAAAAGCGACAGATTTACCGGTGAATGAACGTACCGGAAAACCTGCCACTTGGCCGGAACAAAGAAAAGCAACCAGAAAAGGTGGATTATAGATCATGACTAAACCTAAATAAGAAATGAGCATCTGGAAACAGATGCTCATTTTTTTATGCATCAGATTTTAGATTTAATGTATTACTTATCATAAACAAACATCTTGAACCTATTTTTTTAATTTGTCTTGTTAGAAAACTATTTCTTGTTTCGCAACGAGGTTAAGAGGTGTCGTCATTGCGAACTGTAGGGTTGGGTCAAGCGATGGCGTGAAGCAATCAATCTAAAAAGAATAGATAATTAAAAGATTGCTTTGTCGTACCTCTTCGCAATGACGAATTTCTGATGGTTATTCCTCTTTCTTTTTAAACTTATAAAATAAATACCCTAAGAAAGGCAAGATCAAAATACTACCTAATAGCAAAGCCAAACCTAAACTATAAATGGTTTTCTGCGGACCTATCGTCTCAAAGAGCGAAATCGCATCTCCGTTCTTTAATCGGATAAAATTAGGAAAGTGCGCATAACTGATGGCTACCAGAATCATGGTTACCTGAAAACCTGCCAGAACACGTAAAATCTGTGTTTTACCTTTAATTAAAAGGTACCACAATAAAACCAAAGATAAACTGGCCAGAATAATTGCCGTTAAACCAACCGGATTTTTAAAAACCCAATCCATAAGCGGAATTTTATCCAGCTGTGCTGCTATAAAAACCATTGCTCCAAATATAACTGCAGCAATGTTCATGTATTCGGCCTTCTGAATAAAACGACGCTGATCGTGTACGTCTTCCGTTTCACCAATGAGGTAGATGGCGGCCAGAAATCCACACAAAGCCACTGTAAAAAGACCAACAGAAACCGAAAACCAGTTTAGCCAGCTCCAGATATAGGCTGAAAGAAAATCATTTGCTTCGGTATCAATATGTCCGGATATGACACTGCCCGCAATGATGCCCAAAAATAAGGGAGTTATAAAACTGGAATACCTGAAAATTCGATTGTAAAGCCATTGCATATCATCTTTTATGGCATCATAATGCCTGAAAACGAAAGCTGTTCCACGGGCAATAATGCCAATAAGCATAATGAGTAAAGGAATATGCAGGTAAACCGACATCGTGGTGTAGATGTGCGGAAAGCCAACAAACAAAATCACAATGGCTATAATCAGCCACATGTGATTGGCTTCCCAAACCGGACCAATGGCTTGATACATGGTTTTTCGGGTTCTGCTTCTGTTTTTTGTAGAAGTAAACAACTCAATAATTCCCGCGCCAAAATCCGCTCCTCCAAGTAAAAAGTATAACAGTATGCCCAAACATAAAAAGGTAATTACAACATATTCCATAATTTAATGATTAGGGGTTTCGGATACAGGATTGTTGTATAACACCGGAACCATTTTAATCTGCCGGTAAAGCAGAAAGGTTACAATAACACTCAGAGATAAATAAATCGCTGAAAAGATGTAAAATGAATAAGCAATTCCCGGCATTGGTGTTACGGCATCTTTGGTACGCATAATGCCATAAATAATCCAGGGTTGACGCCCCACTTCTGTCACTACCCAGCCGGCTTCCAGCGCTACATAACCTAAAGGAATAGCAAGCACAAACAATTTAAGCAACCAGCGCTTCTCTAAAAGTGCTTTCTTTCTAATGAGATGAATAAAATATACAAGTGAAATTAAGGCCAGCAAGGTTCCTATTCCAACCATGATTTGAAAAGCATAATGCGTAATAGCGACTGGTGGTTGCTGATCTTTAGGTATTTGATCAAGGCCCTTTACTTCGGCCTTAAAATCACCGTGAGCCAGGAAACTTAAAGCACCCGGGATTTTAATCGCACCCTTTACAGTTTGGTCTTTTTCATTTACAATCCCCCCTATTAATAATGGAGCAGGCTTTTCGGTTTTATATAGCGCTTCCATGGCAGCAAGCTTTGCCGGTTGCCGTTTGGCTACATCTTTAGCAGAAATATCACCACTTAAGGGCTGTAACAATGCACCGATGCACGCAAACACTGCAGCAATCTTAAACGCCTGCGAATGAAAGTGCTTATTTTGATTTCTTAAAATCATCAAAGCATGAACACCTGCTACAGCAAAGCCAGTAGCCGTAAATGCAGCCAAACACATATGCAAAGCCTGTGAAAACCAGGCCTTATTAAACATGGCCTGAATAGGATCAACATGGAGGTATTGACCATTTACAAAATCAAAGCCCGCCGGACTATTCATCCAGGAATTGGCCGCCACAACCAGAATTCCGGATGCCAATCCACTCACGCCTACCACCATTCCGGTAAACCAGTGAAACCATTTATTTAATTTGTCCCATCCATACAGAAAAAACCCTAAGGCTATGGCTTCGATAAAAAAAGCGGTTCCTTCCAGTGAAAAGGGCATCCCAAAAATCGGACCTGCATGTTCCATAAATTTTGGCCATAATAAGCCCAGTTCAAAAGATAGCATCGTGCCAGACACTGCACCGGTAGCAAAAAAAATGGCAACACCTTTACTCCAGGCCTTCGTAAGATTTTTATAAACCTCATCATTTGTTTTTAACCATTTATAGTGCGATACCGCCATAAAAAATGGCATAACCATACCAATGCAGGAAAAAATAATGTGGAAGCCTAATGATAAGGCCATTTGGGAGCGGGCAGCTAAGAAATCATCCATATCTGATATCCGATTGGTGTATCGCAAATATAAAAGATATGGATTGAGTTGGTGTTAATTTAGATATGCTGTTCAGATTTATTTTAAATATAGAACGTTTATAAATTGAAAATAGATTTGGACAGGTATTGTAAATTCATGAAAGGATGATCAGCAACCAAAGTTAAGCCCCTTTTAATTCTTCATATGCAGCTGTCAAACTTCTTTGAATTCCCTCTCCCTGCCATTCCGGTGCATTTGGAATTGCCGTGGCCTTTAAAATTTCTTCTTTTGATTTGCCTGCCTTGATTTCTGCACTTACAAAGGTGAGCAGCTGTTGAAGGTAATTCTGAAAAGCTTTCACATCCGCTTTGTTGCCAGTTACCTTTTCAGGATCTCGGCTATGTCCGAATATAAATAATGTATCCTGGTCAAACTGTTGGTAAATTTTATCTAGAGCGATCATCCAATTTCCGATATGCGCACCATTTTCACGATCAATGTACGGATATTTCCTATTAGAAACCAAATCTCCAACGTGAACTATATTGGCATTTTCAAAATGATAGATAGCATCGCCATTGGTATGCCCTGAACCATAATAATAAGCACTGATTTTTTCACCACCCACCGGTGCTTTCCATCCTGTACCAAAGGTGGTATCCGGCAACAATTGCTGATCTAAATTATTCGCCTTCTCCGCTGCCCTCTTTTGATTTACCAGGGAATTCTGGTGCGCCACAACTTTTTCTGCCAGGCCTTTAAAAGCAATGTTCCCTGCGGTGTGATCGCCATGGTGGTGCGTATTAAGAAGGTATTTAAATGGCTTTTCGCCCATTTTTTTTAATTCTGCAATCACATGTGGCGCCGAAGCTGGAAACTGCGCATCAACGACTACAAATCCGCTTGAAGAATTTAACCAGCCGATTGTTCCACCCTGTTCCGTAAAAATCCCTACATTATTTCTAATTGTTTTAAAGTTGTAGCCTAATACCGGAGATTGTGCAAACACATCTGTCTTGTAAACTGAAAGCAAAGCCATGGCTAATGCAGAATTTTTGATAAAATTTCTTCTTTCCATTTTAAGTCATATTTAAAAAGCCACAACATTTTTGCTGTGGCTTAAATTTAATAATTCTTTCAGAAATTAGAGGTTAAATCCCTGAACCTGGAGTGGTTCCCGGCTCGTGGCCCGGACCAAATGAATTGTTTTTGCGCCCTTTATCTTTATCAAATAAGTTTGTTGCTACTTTAGATGACTTGTTATCATCCAGATTTCTATTTTCTTTAACATCTTCGGCTGTCTTATCCAGCAATTCATTCTCAATAACTTTGCCTTTTTCTTTATTCGTTTCCATAGTGATTTTAAATTGATGTATTATAGGAACACATGAGAAATAATATTGTTTTAACAGTAATCTTTGCAATCTGTGACTTACAGGGACAGCGATTAATTGATTAAAGCTGGTGGGTTAACAACTAATGGCAAGAAATGATTAAACAAAAAAGTCCCGGATTACTCCGGGACAGTTCCTATTTGGTTAATGATATTTTAGGCTAAAGCATTCTGCTTTACTACCATTTTTACTTTCTCTATCACATAGTCCAGTTCTTCTTTTGTAGTATATTTACTGAAAGAAAAACGTACAGACGGACGATTGGGATCGGCTTTAATAGCGTTTAGTACATGTGAACCAATGTTAGAACCTGATGAACAGGCACTGCCACCGGAAGCGCAAATGCCGTTAATATCTAAATTAAACAGCAGCATATCTCCCATATCCATTTCAGGAAAAGAAACATTCAGTACTGTATACAGACTTTTATCCGCATCAGTTTCTCCATTAAAACCAATACCTGGAATTTCTGCAATTAATTGCGATTTCAGATAATCTTTTAAACCTTGAATATGACTTTGATGTGCTTCCATTTCAGCATAGGCCATTTCCAAAGCCTTTGCCAAACCTACTATACCATACACATTTTCAGTTCCTCCACGCATGTTACGTTCTTGTGCGCCACCATAAATCATTGGTGGAATTTTAATGCTGCTATTCACATACAAGAAACCCACACCTTTTGGTCCGTGGAGTTTATGTGCGGCACATACAATAAAATGTGCTTTCAGTTCACGCACATTATGAACGTAATGCCCCATGGTTTGAACGGTATCGGCATGGTAAATGGCATTATATTTTTCGCAGATATCACCCACTTTGACCATATCTGTAAGGGTACCCAATTCATTATTGGCATGCATGAGGGAAACAAAAGTGCGTCCGTTATTTTCCAATAATTCTTCTAAATGCGCGTAATCAATATTGCCTTTTTCATCTGTATTTACAAAACTCAGCTTATCAATCTCGCCATTTTTCAGCATGATATTTAAAGTATGTTCTACCGCATGGTGTTCAATTTTAGAGGTAATGGCATGCTTAATTCCATACGCAAAAATACCGCAACGAATGGCTGTATTATCTGCTTCTGTTCCACCTGAAGTAAAAAATATTTCAGAAGGTGATGCACCCAAAAGGTTAGCGACAGTTTTCCGGGCCTTTTCCACCAAAGTTCTTACCTCACGTCCCAGCGCATGAATGGCTGATGGATTACCATAGTAGTTTTCCATCACGTTACTCATTTCAGCAATTACTTGTTTATCTAATGGTGTGGTAGCTGCGTTATCTAAATAAATCCTTTTCATATTGTGATTGTCACCTTTTAAATGATTTCATCTATAGAGATGAAATCACGAATTAATGTTGTTCTTTTAATTATTGCCTTTAATTCCAGTTACAAATGCAATATTTCCTTGATATCAGAAATAATTTTATTTGCCAGACTTTCTGCAATGGTTTCATTTTCTGCTTCGCTATAAATGCGGATAATCGGTTCGGTATTAGAACGGCGCAAGTGCACCCATGTCTTATCGAACTCTATTTTTAAACCATCAATAGTGCTGTAAGGCTGCTTTTTATATTTCTCTTCCACTTGCTTCAACAAATTGTCGATATCCATTTCTGCAGTGAGTGTTATTTTATTTTTAGAGATGTAATATTGCGGGTAGCTACCTCTTAATACGGAAATAGATTTACCAAATTTTGCCAAATGAGTTAAAAATAAAGCGATCCCCACCAAAGCATCTCTGCCATAATGAGAAGCTGGATAAATGATTCCACCATTGCCTTCACCACCAATGATGGCGTTGCTTTCTTTCATTTTATTCACCACGTTCACTTCGCCAACCGCTGAAGCATGATATTCAGCGCCTGCTTTTTCCGTTACATCACGAAGTGCCCTGGTTGATGAAAGATTGGAAACCGTATTTCCGGGGGTGTTTCTCAACACGTAATCGGCTACGGCAACCAAAGTATATTCTTCACCAAACATACTTCCATCTTCATTAACAAAACACAAACGGTCAACATCCGGATCTACCACAATACCTAAATCTGCATTTTGTTTTTGAACTTCTTTTGAAATCTCCGTCAGGTTTTCCGGAAGTGGTTCTGGGTTATGCGGAAAATGTCCGTTGGGTTCGCAATATAATTCTGTAACCCTGGCCACGCCCAAAGCCTTTAATAAAGCCGGTACAAAAATACCACCTGTAGAATTTACAGCATCAATGACAACCTTAAAATCAGCCTTTTTTATTGCTTCTACATCAACAAGCGGCAAAGCCAAAACCTTATCGATATGTTTTTGAAGATAAGTGTCATTTTGAATAACCTTGCCTAATTTATCCACCTCTGCAAATTCAAACGCCGCGCTTTCAGCCAGTTCTAAAACTTCAATACCATCGGCATCGCTGATAAACTCACCATCCGCATTTAATAACTTCAGTGCATTCCATTGTTTGGGGTTATGACTTGCGGTTAAAATGATACCACCACCCGCATGCTCATCAGGTACGGCAATTTCAACCGTTGGTGTGGTTGATAAACCTAAATCGATCACCTCAATCCCCAGTCCCTGCAAGGTACCGATCACCAGATGATTAACCATTTCGCCCGAAATCCGGGCATCACGACCTAAAACAATTCTTTTAACTCCTGTTTTTTGGACTACCCAGCTTCCAAAAGCAGCGGTAAATTTCACTATGTCAATCGGTGTTAAGCCATTTCCAGCCTGTCCGCCTATCGTTCCTCTTATTCCCGAAATCGATTTTATTAAAGTCACTTATTCTATCTAATGTTGAGCATCAAAAATAAGAAAAAAAACAAGATAGCAGATATCCTAACTGCGTTACAGAAGTTAATTTACATTTAGTTTATATCTATTTATACGATGTATTTAGTAGGAATACAGCCGCTTTCCTGACAAAAAAGACAAAGCATTTGCGCCTCAAGAAATGCGCGAAGGCCTTACTTAAAAAATAATTATGCAATATTGTTGCAAAAAAATCCACATTAGCCATCTGGCAATAGTAAAATCTTATATTTGCAGAAAATTTAGTAATTTAATGATTACACAGGGAATGATATAGATGCTTCGGCTTAAAATTAATCTGCTGCGTTTAATCGAATTTTATCTAAGTTTGCATCCTTTTAAAAAATACAAACAGCTTTTTATGCAGCGCAAATGGTTTCAATATTGGTTTAATTCGCCATATTATCATATTCTTTACCAACAAAGAAATAACGCTGAAGCTGAATTCTTCATTGACAGGTTAACGCTTTTTCTTCAGCCAAAACCCGATTCCAGAACACTTGATATTGCATGTGGCAAAGGCAGGCATGCCATTTACCTCAATAAAAAGGGATTTGATGTTACCGGAATTGACTTATCTGAACAAAGCATTAAGTATGCCCGGCGGTTCGAAAACAACAAACTGCATTTTCTGGTGCATGATATGCGAAAGCTTTTCTACATCAATTATTTCGATATTGCGCTAAACCTGTTTACCAGTTTCGGTTATTTTGATACAGAAAAGGAACATGTTAATGCCCTGAAGACATTCAGAAAATGCCTTAAAGCGGATGGGGTATTGATTCTTGATTACTTTAACACCGAAAAAATTATCCGGAACCTGAACACCTGCGAAGTAAAATCACTGGACGGGATTGCTTTCAATATTTCTAAACACGTAACAGACGGAAAGATCATCAAGAAAATCAATTTTGAAGATAAAGGGAAGACGTATAATTTTGAAGAGCGTGTTCAGGCATTCAGTTTTGAAGATTTTGAGCGGATGATATCATCAGCCGGGATGGTAATCCATCAAACCTTCGGTAACTATGAACTGGATGATTTTGATCAAAACACATCAGACCGGTTAATTTTAATCTGTAAAAAAGCATGATAGAAAGCATACAGCAGTTTGATCTGGCCTTATTTATCAAAATCCACCGGGGGCTTTCCAATGGCTTTTTCGACTGGCTCATGCCACTCATGCGGAACCGGTTTTTCTGGTCGCCACTTTATGTTTTCATCATTGTTTTCTGCATTAAACAATATAAAAAACAGGGCTACTATATTATTGGCATGATCCTGTTTACCTTTGCTTCGGCTGATTTAATTTCTTCGCGTGTGATCAAACCCTGGGTTTCGAGGGTTCGTCCATGCAATGATTTAACGATAGCCAATGACATTATTCACCGTGTGCCCTGCGGAAGCGGTTTAAGCTTTCCTTCGGCACATGCCACCAACCATTTTGCCATTGCTGTATTTTTAATTTGTGTTTTTTATAGCCGGTGGAAGCCCATTTTACCCATCGGATTGTTTTGGGCCTTTATCATTAGTTTTGCACAAGTGTATGTTGGCGTTCATTATCCTATTGATGTTACAGCAGGCGCATTGCTCGGAGCATTAATCGGCTTCATCTGTTCAAAAATGTTTAAAAAATTACAACCTGATTTTTAAGCGATGGAAATCTGGAAACTCTGCGTACTTTTCTTCTGCGCCTTTTTAGGCGGAACAGCTATATTTTTGGTTAAAAGCGATAAATCTAAGTTGCTGAAACTGATCTTATCTTTTAGTGGTGCCTATTTATTTGCCATTACCGTATTACACCTCATACCAGATGCTTTTGGCGGACCAGATAAAAGCGAAATCGGGATTTTCATCCTGATAGGCTTTCTTTTACAGGTATTTCTGGAACAATTCTCTGAAGGTGTTGAACATGGTCATATCCACAAACACCATGATGGGCATGTATTTCCATTCGGCATTATGATTAGTTTGTGTTTACATGCATTTTTAGAAGGTATGCCTTTGGCAAAAGAACAGCATAATGAATTAATTTTTGGCATTTCCTTACACCATATCCCTGCTGCATTTGCTTTAGGGAGCATTTTAATGCAAAACCATTTCAAAAAAGGAAGTATAATTCTCTATCTGATCATTTTTGCAATTATGGCTCCATTGGGCTTTTATGTCAGTATGGGCTTAAGTAACGGCAGCATTGGCGGTGTGGAGGCTTATTTTAATAAAATTATGGGGGTGGTGATCGGAATCTTCCTTCATATATCGACCACTATCTTATTTGAATCCAGTGCCGACCATAAAATCAACCTCCGCAAAATGATCGCTGTTTTATTAGGAATCGGTGTCGCTTTAATAGGCTTCTTTGCCGGGAATCATTAAAATCATACCATCAGCTGGAAAAAGTAACAATAAAAAATCTACAATTTTGATTATCTTGCTTTATGGATGAAATTGTAAATGAACCAGCAGTAGTCTATCACAAAAGACGCTATACTGTTAAGGAATACCTTACGATGGAATAGGTATCACCAATAAAATACGAATATTTTGAGGGTGAAATCTTCCCGCTTCATCAGGAAGATAGTGCGTTAGGTGTAACCTCCATGTCTGGTGCGACGCTTAATCATAACTTTATATTCTCGAATACTTTCGGTTTTCTTAGCCAAAAATTATACGGATCAAAGTGTATTCCTTTTGGAAGTAATACGAGAATAAACATTCCCGAAAACACTTTATTCACTTATCCTGATATATCAATCTACTGAAATAAAATCAAGCACCCGGAGGAAGATGAAAATACAACTCTCCTTCCGACTGTTATCATTGAAAATCTTTCACCTTCTACAGAAGATTATGACAGGGACAATAAATTTAAACTGTATAGAGATATTCCGTCTTTAAAAGAATTTATCATGATCGATTCCACAGCGATTTCAGTTGAAGCTTTTTACATTAATGCGCATCAGAACTGGGAGTTAAAGGAATATAAAAATATGGATGAAAATCTGGCTTACCACAGCCTTGGTTTTAATATACAGCTGAAGGACATTTATCAACATGTTAAATTTTAGGTCAGCAGAAAAAGATAAGCGAAATCATAAATCAGCTATTTCTTCACCTTCTTTTTCCCGTAGCCCCAGGGGCAATGCTTACATTTATTTTTACAGCAATAACCCCGCTTTAAATGATAAGCTTCGGTAAAAACCATCAAACCATCTTCATTAAAATAAAAGTCTTCGCCTTCTTTCATATTTTAAATTTCGAATGAGAGAATGAATGAATGAGAGAATGGGAGAATGAGGGAATGAGATTTTTCAAGTCACAATGCCTTCATTCAATTATTATCTGATTCCTTCAATCAATCATTTTTACTGTTCAGTATTTTAACTTCTAAGTTTCCCTTAAAATAGTCTTTCAGCTGCTTACCGTCACCATGTAATGTCCATATCTGTTTCGGTTTTACTTTTTCAGTGGTTTCCAATATGGCTTCCCAATCGGCGTGATCAGATATATATAGTGAAATTCCGTTTTGCTGCTGCAGATTTTTCCACCCTGAAGCAAAAGCCCTGACCACATTAATCGCTTTATGATAACTATGAAAGACCATTGGTGGCACAATATAAACCTGATGCTGCTGGTTATTCTTCATTACTTTACGATCATACATTTTATATTTACCTAAGTTAATGCCATAATCTTCGTAAATGTTCACAAAAGGCATGATGCTGTGATGCACCATTATATTTTTAGTTGGGCAGTGATGATTGAGCAATTGAATAATCCTTTGGCTTTTACCTAAAGCATAAGCACCCAGCATAATGTTTGCATTTGTATCATTCAACTTTTCTATTTCCGTAACTGGAGACGGATGTTTGGTATCCGGATTGGCAAAGGTACTTTCTGTAATCAACACATCAGCCTGTACAAATTCGAAGGGTTCGCAGGTTGCATCAGGTTCTATCTTATAATCTCCCGTATAAAGATATTTAATTCCCTGATATTCCATTAAAACCTGTGCAGAGCCCAGGATATGTCCGGCCGAATAAAAGGTGATGGTAACCTCCTTTATCTTAAAGGATTGATGATAAGCTTTGATATAAAAATCTACAGCAGCAAACTTACGGTAACGGTGTTTCATGAACGATTCTGTAGCAGCTGTACAATATACATGCTCACTGCCACCAATGGCATGATCGCCATGGGCATGAGAAACTACTGCCTCTTTTACCGGTTGCTGCGGATCTAAATAAAAGTCTCCGTAAACACAATACAATCCTGTTGACGTAATGGTAATAAAATCATCTAAAATCATAATCGGGATTAATACATGTAGAATATGCCACAGATTTGCAGGTCGTATTTTTAAATTTCATGATGGGATGGATAAATGATCAGGCTAAACTTGATGCATCAGCTGCTTTTTTCAGAAATTGTTTATGCAAAGCCAGCACCTGTTCAATAATGGAATGTTCCTCATCATTAACCATAAAATGACCGGATAATTTAGCCTTTTGCTCATCAGTAAACTGTTTATCCATTCTGGCCTTCACCTGTTCAGCAGAAACCTGATCACGCTTCATTACGCGCGCTAGTTTCAACGACAGAGGAGCAGTTACCAGAACAGATGTATCGCACATTTTATATGAACCGCTCTCAAAAAGCAGCGCAGCCTCCTTCATAGTATAAGGTACACGCTCATCAATCTGCTTCTCCCAATCGTCAAAAGCCCTGAATACCGCAGGATGAACCAAAGCGTTCAGTCTGGCCAGTTCCGTTTCATGACTGAAAACTATTGCCGCCAGGTGTTTGTTGTTGAGTTTGCCCTCTGCAGTATAACTTTCCTCACCGAAGGCAGATTTAATACCAGCAATCAGTAATTGATCCGTTACCATAATTTCTTTTGCCACCGTATCTGCATAAAACACCGGGATGCCTAAAACTTCAAAAACCTTACAAATGGTTGTTTTACCACTGCCAATTCCACCTGTAATTCCTACTTTATACATTATTTTTCTACTACAAAATCTACTTTTGAAGGATTGATATTGATCAGTTTACAATAATCCGGGAACTCCGTAATCTTTACAGTAAACTGCTTGTGCGCTAAATCCTGCCATTCATTCACATCAACGGTTGCAGTAATGAAGTTATCATTTACCTGACTATAATTACCCAAAGCAACTAAAAAAGTTACCTTAATTTTCTTTGGATAAAGCTTGATGCTGTTGTAATTTTTATTATTAATGATTTTTAATGGCACCTCAACAGTCTTTTCTGTAAACTCATCCACCGGAAGTTTCACTTCTACGGATGAAGGATAAATGCTGACATTTTTTTGTGGACTATGCTGCAGCCCGATCCTCACGGTTGTACTCCCCTGAATTTTACTTAGCTTTAAGGTATCTGTCGGCCAGATCGAAATTTTGCTTAATTCTTCTGCCGGACCGGCCACTTTTACGTATTGAGGGTTTAAAATGATGTCGCTGGAAATCCCATACTGGCTGATGAAGTCCAGCTTGCTGACCAGTTTAATGGAAACCTTCTTTACCGTTCGCTTGGTGAAATCAAAATATAAAGTATCAGGCTTTACAGAAATCACTTTTTGGGTGCTTTCCAGTTGCCTGTTTACATTGTACAACTGATCTGAAAACGTAATAAAATCTTTGGTATTTAACTGGCTTAAGCTCACGGATATGGATGGCGGACTAATCCGTAGCCTGGAGAATATTAATTGCCAGCCTGTTCCTTCTACCTGTAAGTCAACCGTATCTGATTGAAGCGGATAAAATGCCCGGCGGGTAGGTGTATTTTTAAAAACGAGAACTGTTTTAGCCGTGTAGATATACTTGTTGTTCAGCGCCATAAAAAGCCATGCCGCAATTGCCAGAAACAAACAGGCCAAGAGTGTAAAAACACGTCTTTTCTCTATTTGGGTTAATCTAATAAAAGGCATATTAATTATCTTAATCTCAATGGATGATGAACCAACTACAACAATACCGCCAAATGTAGCAAAAGTAAACAGGTGCTCAAATAGAAATGGTATAAAGAACCCAAATAGCTGCTGGTTGCATATTTCTAAATTTGCGAAAATAAAAAAACCGTCGATCTGCTGAACGACGGTTTTCTTAAATAATGATGATCTTAAGCCTTAGCTGGTGCGGTTACTGCTTTCGTCGCATCTAATGATACAGCAGATTTATCGAAACGGATTTTTACGCCGCCTTCCACTTCGATTAAAAAAGTAGTGTCGTTCATGTCTGCAATACGTCCGTGGATACCTGCAGTGGTAATGATTTTATCACCTTTTTTCAGCTCTGCCACTAATTTTTTATGCTCCTTAGCTTTTTTAACCTGCGGGCGGATCATGAAAAAGTAGAAAACTACCATAATTAATACCATAGGTACAATGGTAGTGAGCATGTTACCGCCACCTGCTGCCTGTAAAATTACTGTTGATGTCATTTTTTTATTGATTTGATTGTATGTTAATATTGGTTCAGCCAAAGTTAGCTGGCTGCTTATTTTTTCTCCCTTACATCACCCACCAGGTGAACGGTTGAGATGGAAGGGTTAGCATTAGAATTAATGGTAATCACTTTATCCTGCATCCCTTGTTTTCCTGTGCTATTAAAAACCACTTTAAGACTACCTTCTTTACCCGGCAAAATGGGGTCCTTTGGTACTTCAGGAACCGTACAACCACAAGTGGCTGTAGCATTTGAGATAATCAGTGGACTTTTACCTGCATTTTTAAATTTAAATTCATGATTAACCTTATCACCTTGTACGATCTTTCCAAAATCAAAAATTTCTCTTTCAAAAACAATTACGGGTGCGTCTGCCGACACTTTAGTGCTGCCTGATGATGGCGCCGTTTCTGTGGTGGAATTATTAGCATTGCGGCATGCTGTAAAAGACAATGCGGCAATAGCCAGAATGAATACCTTCTTCATAATTACTCTTCGATTAATCCGCGACCGATCTTTTTAATGGTATTATTTTTCTTAAGGTCGCCTAAAATTTTGTCTAAAATACCATTTATGAACGAATTACTTTTCGGCGTACTGTAATCTTTTGAAAGCTCTAAATATTCGTTAATGGTCACTTTCACCGGGATAGATGGGAAATTTAACAATTCGCAAATGGCCATTTTCATTAAAATCGTATCCATTAGGGCAATACGTTCAGACTCCCAGTTTTTTGTCCTTTCAGCTATCATTTCCTGGTACTTTGCATCATTTTGCAAGGTATGCACAAAAAGATCCTGTACAAATTTGCTGTCTTCCGTCCAGTCTGCACTGATTTCAGTTAACTTATTTTTGAATGGATCATCGAAGGTAAAATTCTTGAGCGTTTTAGCCACCATGCCTTTCATCACTTCATGATCTACCTGCCAGTTGATAAATTTTTCTTCAAAAACCTGTAAAATAGCCTGATTCTTTAAGATAATTTTTCTAAAAATGTACTTGATGATGTCTTTGGATGATTCTAAACTTTCATTGGGATCAGCCAGATATTCTGCATATTCTTTTGAAGCCTTTAAAGAATTGAATACGGTTTTACGAATTTCCGGATCAAATCCCCAGTCTACCTTGTATTTTTTGACTGCTGATACATATTCAGGGTTTTGCTGCATTAAAACACTAAACTTATTGTGAAGCAGTTTTAAATTGGGATTAAGATCATCCGCAGTTTTCAGGTGTTTATTTGCACGCTCTGCAGCGTCATTGGCCGTAAACTCGGTCACTTCTACCATAAGTGATAACATCCAGATGTACATTTCGTACACGCTGTCAATGCTTTGCATCAGGAGTTTTAAATCTCCTTTAATGTCTTTTTTGTCTGCCATGTGCCATGCAAAAATATTTTGCAAAGCTTTGATCCTTAAGTGCCTTCTGTTTAACATGAATGTAAGAACGAGTGGGTTTTTTAAAACCTTTTTTTAATAATTATTAATATGACGATTTAATTTTTTTAATGTCGGCAATCCGTTTTTCAGCAATCCGGTTTGCAGCGATGTTGGTTGATATTTTTTCTGATTTACTCAGTTTAATGACACTTCTTGTGGCATCATAAATATTTTCGGTGAGCTGAACAGTGCGTTTTTTACCAAAACCAGTCCATTCAGAATAGCAGGCAATTAATCCCCCCGCATTAATCAGGTAATCAGGAGCAAATAAAATTCCTTTTTTAGAAAGCAGCTCACTATCCAGAACCTCATCCTTAAGCTGATTATTTGCAGAGCCTGCAATAATGGCAAATTTCATGCGCTCAATGGTTTTGTTATTTACTGTAGCTCCCATGGCACATGGCGCATAAACATCGGCATCAATACCGAAGATTTTATCAGCTTCAATAGGCTTTGCTTTGTATTTACGGGCAACGTAAGTGAGTTGTTCCTGGTTAATGTCACTGATCAGCACCTCTGCATTTTCCTTTCTTAACAAGGCCACCAGGTGTTCGCCAACATTACCAATTCCCTGTACTACAATGGTTCTGCCGGCAAGCATATCGGTACCAAAAACTTCTTTTACACTGGCTTTAATACCGAGATAAACACCCTGAGCAGTAAAAGGTGCCGGATTTCCTGCCCCGCCGATGGATTCAGGAACGCCCGTAACATAATTGGTTTCCATGCGGATATACTCCATATCCCTGGTATTGGTTCCCATTTCTTCTGCAGTAATGAACTCGCCATTCAGATTTTTAATAAACCTTCCATAGCTGCGCATCAGCGTCTCCGTTTTATCCTTTCTGGAATCGCCGATAATTACGCCTTTTCCACCACCCAGGTTTAAACCTGTAATGGAAGCTTTATACGTCATTCCTCTTGATAAACGCAAGGCATCTTCTAAAGCTTCTCCTTCGGTGGCATAGCTCCACATCCGGGTTCCGCCCAAAGCCGGCCCTAAAGTGGTATCATGAATGGCAATAATTGCTTTCAAGCCAGTATCCGGATCATTGCAAAAAACCAATTTCTTATGCCCGTAGGCACTTAATTGAGCTAATATGGATGAATCGGACGGAGAATTTGCTGGCATATTTAACGATCGGCTAACTTCCTGCAAAATTAAAATAAAAAAACCATTAATACATGCATTTAACTTAACTATAACAAAATATATTTCGTTCTGATCACCTCACAATCGTTTTGCATTTTGAAAACTGATGAGGATTAACAATATAATTATTGAGTTTGAAATCGTGAAATTGCCTAAGTTTGTACCACATGAAACATCTGCGCAGATTAAATAAGTATTTTCTGAAATATAAATGGTGGATTATACCCGGAAGTATTTTTGTAGTCATCTCTAATATTTTCGGTGTTGTTCCTGCCCAGGTAATTGGTTATGCGGTTGATCTGATCACAGAAAACATACAGATCTATAACCTTTTTAATGGCTTTGACCGACAGGAGATCATTTATAGCATATTCAGCAGTAACCTTCTGTATTTTGGGCTATTGGTCATAGCACTATATATACTTAGAGGCCTGTTTCTGTTTTTTATGCGTCAAACCATAATCCTGATGTCGAGGCATATTGAATTTGACATGAAGAATGATATCTATCAGCATTATCAGGAGTTAAGCCTTGGGTTTTACCGCAGAAATAATACCGGTGACCTTATGAACCGTGCTACGGAAGATGTAAACCGGGTCCGGATGTATGTTGGTCCGGCCATTATGTATACCATCAATACCTTTGTTTTATCGGTATTAATTGTATGGTCAATGTTTGATGTAAACTCCAAACTGGCCATTTATTGCCTTCTACCCCTCCCCTTCCTTGTGGTTATTATTTATTATGTAAATACGCTTATTTTCAAGAAAAGCGGAAAAATCCAGGAAAGGCTTTCTGAATTGTCAAGTTTTGTACAGGAGCGTTTTTCAGGCATACGCATTATCAAGTCCTATGTCAGGGAAGATTACACCCGGAACATGTTTGAGATTCAAAGTAATGATTATAAAAAAGATTCCATGAGTTTGGTAAAGGTTTCGGCGCTGTTCTACCCTACCATGATGCTATTAATCGGATTAAGCACCATTTTAACCATTTACATTGGCGGCATACAGGTGATGAATGGAAGCATCACGGCCGGAAATATTGCAGAGTTTATCATCTACATTAATCAGCTTACATTTCCGGTAACCATGCTGGGCTGGGTCACTTCTTTGATTCAACGTGCAGCAGCTTCGCAAAAAAGGATTAATGAATTTTTAGATATTCCATCTGATATCCAGTCGACAGAACTTAATGCTAAAACAATTAATGGACATATCAAATTCAACAATGTAAGTTTCACTTATCCCGATACCGGTATTGAAGCATTGAAAAATTTAAATTTTGAGATTAAAGCAGGAGCGTTTGTGGCCATTATTGGCAAAACAGGTTCTGGGAAATCTACATTGGCCAATTTAATCATGCGCATGTATGATGTTCAAAATGGAGCTATTTTGGTTGATGGTAATGATTTAAAATCTCTCAATCTGAAAAACTACCGCAGCCAGATTGGCTTTGTACCACAAGAGGTTTTCTTGTTTTCTGATACGATAAGAAATAATATTGCCTTTGGTTTAGACCAGGTTACAGATGAAGAAATTTACACCGCCGCCAAAAATGCTTCCGTTTACCACAACATTATTAATTTTGATGAAAAATTTGAAACGATGCTTGGTGAACGTGGCATAACATTGTCTGGCGGACAAAAACAGCGTGTATCTATTGCCAGAGCTTTAATCAAATCGCCTGGAATTTTAATATTTGATGATTGTCTTTCAGCTGTTGATACCAAAACGGAAGAAGAAATTTTAAATAATCTGGGTAAAATGATGAGCGGAAAAACCAGTATTTTAATTGCGCACCGCATTTCTACCATTAAGAATGCAGATAAGATTCTGGTGCTTGATCGCGGAGAAATCATCGAGCAAGGCACACACAGCGAATTACTTAGCCAAAACGGGAGTTATACAGAACTTTACAATAACCAGCTTTTAGAGGAAGAATCACGAAGTATTTAATTTTATTTTGAACTTTAAATATTTGCTTTATATTTACCGAAACCAAAAACCAACATCAATACCAACCATGGGAGAATTCGACAACAAGGAAAGAGAAGAAGTTTTTTCAAAGAAAGTAAGAGCAGGCAAGAGAACTTATTTCTTCGATGTGAAGGCTACTCGCTCAGGTGATTATTATTTAACAGTTACCGAGAGCAAGAAAAGATTAGAAGACGGTGTGTTTGTAAAACACAAAATTTTCTTATACAAAGAAGACTTTGAAAAATTTACGGAAGGCTTAAACGAAACGGTTGATTATATTAAATCTCATCAGGATGTTATTGAAAAACGCTATGAATATTCTGAAAACGGAGAACATAGTGCTAAAACATCTGACGATTTTTCGTTTTAATCTAATCATATAAGAAAAGCCTTTGCGAAAACAAAGGCTTTTTTATGCTTTAAATATTTACTGTATACAGATTTGATCAATAGTGGCTATGCTACGGCCAATCCTGCTCCCATTAAAAAGATCAATAGAAAGTAGCCGACAATTACGGTGATTGTAATAATTCCCCAAAATTTAAAAAGCGACTTTACATGTTGAATAGCGCTGTTTAAACTTTCCTGATTTCCAAACAGCACGCCTTGTTTTCCTTGATTTGAAATCCTAAACAATAACAAACTCGGGTAAAAATAAAACAGGCCCAGAAATAAATAAACGATCGTGATTGCAGTTGAACTTCCCTGCCCCAATGTACCCAATTGTTTGGCCAGCATTGGATTGCCCGCAATCATTGATGGGATTGAAAACGAAATTAAAACCATCATCGCTGAAAATACAAATCCAACAATTGATAGAAATTTCGCCCATTTGGTAATATCGTAAAGGTAACTACGCATTTCTTCCGTTACCACTAATTTCACTTCCTGAGGTACACCCTCCGCTAAATCTTCCATATTAATCACTGTAATTTTGGATAAACTTAGATAAAATATCTAGCTGTAACAAATAACCAGCTTTAATTAAAGAGTTTAAAAGCTTATCTTTGCCGCCTGAAAAAGGTGAAAGGTGAAAGGTGAAAGGTGAAAGGTGAAAGGTGAAAGGTGAAAGGTGAAAGGTGAAAGGTGAAATCGTAAATCGTAAATCGTAAATCGTAAATCGTAAATCGTAAATTAAAAAATATAAATGGCATTACAATGTGGTATAGTTGGTCTACCAAACGTAGGTAAATCAACGCTTTTTAACTGTTTATCCAATGCAAAGGCGCAAGCTGCAAACTTCCCTTTTTGTACTATAGAGCCTAATGTTGGTGTAATTACGGTACCGGATGACAGACTAACCAAACTGGCTGAGCTCGTTAAGCCTAACAAAGTACAGCCTAATACTATTGAAATTGTAGATATTGCAGGTTTAGTTAAGGGCGCATCAAAAGGTGAGGGTTTAGGTAACCAGTTTTTAGGCAACATACGGGCTACAAATGCGATCATTCATGTTTTACGGTGTTTTGATGATGGTAATGTGATCCATGTTGATGGCTCTGTTGATCCGATCCGTGATAAAGAAATTATCGATACAGAATTACAGCTAAAGGATTTGGATACGGTTGATAAGCGCATCCAGAAGGTAGAAAAAATGGCTAAAACCGGTGGTGATAAAGATGCCAAACGCACTTATGAAATATTATCGGTTGTAAAAACACACTTAGAAAATGGCAAATCTATCCGTACTGCTCCTCTTGCGCAAGAAGATTTCGATTTCATCGAAGATTTGGGTTTATTAACCCAAAAACCTGTAATGTACGTGTGTAATGTGGATGAGGTTTCTGTCGTAAGCGGCAACAAATATGTTGATCTGGTAAAAGCAAGCGTCGCTGATGAACGTGCAGAGGTGCTGGTTATTTCTGCTAAAATAGAATCTGAAATAGCAGAATTAGAAAGCTATGAAGAGCGTCAGGAATTTTTAGCTGATTTAGGTCTGGATGAGTCTGGTGTAAATAAATTGATCCGTGCGGCCTATAAATTATTAAACCTTTATACTTATTTCACTGCCGGGGTTCAGGAAGTACGTGCATGGACCATTACCAAAGGTTTTACTGCTCCTCAGGCAGCCGGTGTAATCCATACTGATTTCGAAAAGGGCTTTATCCGTGCAGAAGTAATCAAATACAACGATTTCGTCACTTTAGGTTCGGAAAATGCCTGTAAAGATGCTGGTAAACTGGGTGTTGAAGGCAAAACTTACGTGGTAGAAGATGGAGACATTATGCACTTCAGGTTTAATGTTTAATAATCAAGAGTTACTAACTTTTACTGTCAACCGACTGGGAAAGTTAGTAACTCTAATGTTTAAATATTCACAATATTAACAGTTCAAATACTGTTTTAAACCTCCAATCCATAAGCCGCAAGCTGCGCCTTGGTATCTTCATAACTGGTGTGGTAGATCCCTTGCAATCCCAAACCTTCAGCTACTTGCACAAAAAGCATCCGGTCATCAATATATAAACTGGTGGCTACATCGCTTTGTGAAATATCTATCGCAACTTTGAAAATATCTGCATCAGGTTTGCGGAAGTGTACAAAACTGGATGAGACAAAGAAATCTACAAATTCATTCAGTTTAAAAGTATTGATCCTGTACTGGTTAAGTTCCCTGCCTTCATTACTGATAACCGCTACCTTAAGCTGATACTTCTTTTTCAAATCACAGATTAATTGAATCATTTCCGGGTAAGGCAATGATTTTTTGAACATAAATTCTTTAAAATCATCGTAGGTAAACTGACGAGGCTTGAAGAAGACGATCCGCTCAAGATATTCATCGAGGGTTAATTTTCCAACTTCGTAAGTGTCGAAGGTTAAATGGTGGCGTTCTTCTAAATCAACCGAATCCAGATCAAAAAGTACAGAGGCTTCTCCCCTGGCGTGCCTGTCCCAACCATTGGTAAGCAACACGCCGCCAATGTCTGTAAAAAGTGTGGTTATTTTCTTTTCCATCATTTATTTTATAATAAAACTCCTTTTAAAATCAATACGGCTACGCTAAAGTAAATGACAATGCCGGTCACATCCACCATTGTGGCCACAAATGGTGCTGATGAAGTTGCCGGATCGAGCTTCAGCTTTTTGAGGATAATGGGCATCATAGAGCCGATTAAACTTCCCCATAATACAATGCCTACCAGCGTAAAAAATATGGTGGTGGCGATCAGGAAAAAGTGAGGTCCATAATCATACAGATGCAGTTCCTGCCAGATCACAATGCGCACAAAGCCAATGGTCCCCAATATAATCCCCAGCATTGAGCCAGACACCAATTCGCGACGCATTACGCGCCACCATTCTGCAATGGTAACTTCACCAAGTGCCATCGCCTGAATAATCAGGGTTGAAGCCTGCGAGCCACTGTTACCACCACTACTCATAATTAAAGGAATAAACAGGGAAAGTACCACAGCCTTTTCGAGTTCAATTTCGAAGTGCTGCATGGCTGTTGCCGTTAACATTTCCCCTAAAAAGAGTACAATTAACCAGCCTGCACGTTTCTTTACCAATTTTAAAATCGGAATATCCAGGTAGGGCTCATCTAAAGCTTCTGTACCCCCGATTTTATGCATGTCTTCTGTATATTCTTCATTGGCAATCCAGAGGATATCATCTACTGTCACAATCCCCAGCAGAATATTGTTTTCATCTACAACAGGTAAAGCTACCCGGTTATTCATCCTGAAAATATTGATCGCATCTTCCTGCGGATCATTTGCCTTTAAAGCGATAAATCGTTTGTCTGTTAATTCTCCGATGATAGAATCCGGATCGGCCAACAAAACTTCCCGAATCCTGATATCATCCAGCAATACGCCATCTTTATCGATCACATAAACCACATCAATCGTTTCAGAGTTTTTTCCATAACGACGGATATGGGACAGCACTCTTGCTACAGACCATTCTGGCTTTACAGCAATATAATCGGGCGTCATTAAACGTCCGATACTATATTCGTTATAACCTAAAAGTGCCAGTGATTCCTTACGTTCTTCCGAAGGTAAAAGAGAAATCATTTTCTTTACCACATCGCCTTTCATTTCACCAAAAAGCGCGGTACGATCATCAGGTGGTAAATCCTTTATAATTTGATTTAACTTATTACCTGAAAGCTTTTTAATGATCCGCTCCTGCGTAGGAAAATCCAGAATACGAAATACGTTTACAGCCCTGTTGAGGGAAATGGTTTCGATGAATTTGGCTGCACATTGTGGAAGTTCATCAATCAATTCTTCTACATCAGAGATATTCAGTCCGTCGAGATATTTCTTTAAGGCAATATCATCTTGTTTTTCAAGTAGTTCCTGAACCTCTTCTACAACCATTTCTTCCATAAACAACTATTTAATTTAATACATGCCAAAACCTCTGCTAGCGGTTCGCAAAGGTGCATTTTTATTTTTTAAAAAGCCAACTGTGCACCTGTTAATTCATTTATAATGTGGCTTAAATAATCGCTATGAGCCTTTAAACGAAATGATACTGATCATCAATCATGATGATTTAATAATTCTTTAATATTATGGATATACCAATTGGATGCTTTAAAAAAATTGGAAGTATTTTTATTTTCTACTCCTTCATTAAAATATCGTTTTCATTTTTCATGCAACTAAAATAACCTATCGTATTATCATGTTTAAAGTGTAAACTTCATTCGGGTTATGCTCAAAAAATATAAAATTATACCTTAAGTTCATCATTGTCAGCATTTCATACTTCCCTCCAATGCATTTAACATTTGCGTAATATTTTTGTTAAATTATGGTTAATACCTGATAAAATCCTCTAATGATCTGGTTTGCAAGTCGCCTAAATTTGGGCAGACTAACAACCAAACCACATGATAACTAAACTCAAAACTGCTTTTCTGGCAGTAGTCATGCTCTGTTTTATACAGCTGCAAGCCCAAACATCTCTCATTAGTGGTAAAATTACGACTAAAGATGGAATGCCCATACCTGGCATTTCAGTAAAGGTAAAAGGTACATCCCAGGGCGTATCTACAGATGCTCAAGGGAAATTTTCCATCAGCGGCGCAAATCCTTCTGTACTGGTCATCAGCGGAATAGGCTACCAGACCCGGGAATTTGCGTTCAACGGGCAGCCTGCAGTGTCTATTGTGCTTCAGGAAGATCAGCAGAACCTGAGCGAAGTAGTGGTTACCGCATTAGGCGTTAAGCGTGAAAAACGCAACCTTACCTACAGTTCGCAGGAGGTAAAAGGTGAACAGTTAACTCAAACCAAAGAGCCCAATCTGGTAAATGCACTGGCGGGTAAAGTTTCAGGTGTACAGATCACCAGTTCATCAGGTTCGCCGGGCAGTTCATCCAGAATAGTAATCAGGGGTGCCAATTCCCTTTATGGAAATAATGAAGCTTTGATGGTAATTGATGGAATTCCGGTCAATAACGATGAAACCGGAAACCTGAATTCTGGCCCGGGAACGAATAGAATAGCAGATTTGGACCCTAATATTATTGAAAGTATCAACGTTTTAAAAGGAGGAGCAGCAACGGCCCTTTATGGTTCTGATGGTGCAAAGGGAGTAATTATCATCACCACTAAAACCGGAATGCAAAACAAGAAACCAACATTGAGTTTTTCATCTTCCCTGTCTTTAGAAACCCCTCTACTGCCGGAGATTCAGAATAAATACTCATTAGGATCAAACGGTGTATATTTTGATGGCGTAAACCAAAAAACAAGTACTTCCTGGGGAGCAAGAATGGACACCCTAAAAATAAACGGACAACCAGCAACGGTTTACGATCAATCAGATTTATTCTTTAAAACCGGTAAAACCTATACCAATACCATTGGTATAAATGGTGGTGGTGCTTCAGGTACTTATTTCCTATCCTATACCAATCTTTCGCAAGATGGTACGGTACCACAAACCTCCTTTGACAGAAACACGGTTTTTGGAAAATTCAGCACGCAAATACTTAAAAATCTTGACGTTACCTTCTCCCTTAATTATGCCAACACTAAAAACAACAGGTTACCTGAAGGTTATGCTTTAGAGAGTCCGGTGTGGACAATCTTTACGGCACCGGTTTCTTACAATCTTCAACCTGCCCTTAATCCAGACGGAACACAAAGACTTTACCGTTTCTCAAGAAACAATCCGTACTGGGTATTGGATAATATCAGCAACACATCAGTAGTTAACCGGTTTTTACCCACTTTTAATGCCAGTTATAAGCCCCTGAGCTGGTTAACTGTAACAGAACGCTTTGGTGCTGATGTATACACCGAACAAGGAAAGTATCATGAATCTTCACTCTCCGTATCTAATCCTAATGGTCGGATCGTAAATAGTAACACCAATTTCAGGCAATACAACAACGACTTAATTATCGGAGCCAATCAAAGCTTTGGTGATTTTAACATTGATGCCATCTTAGGTAATAACATCATCTCTACCTATTCTGAAAATGCATATGCCAACGGGCTTGGGATTACCGTTCCGGGATTTGATAACATAGGATCTACTTCTACGGTTAAATTTACGGAAACCAGCTACTTAAGCAGAAAAATAGGGTTTTACCTGCAATCTAATATCGACTATAAAAAATTCCTGATCCTCTCCCTCACCGGACGATATGACGGAACTTCCGTACTGGCCAGAAACAATAGCTTTTATCCTTATGGCTCTGCTGCTACAAGTTTTATTTTCTCTAACTTCTTTTCAAAAGAAGTTTCTGATATCATGAGCTTCGGAAAGTTAAGGGTATCATATAGTACCGTTGGAAATGCCAGTATTGGCCCATACAGCCTGCTTACACCTTATGAATCACAAACAGTAAGAAACATCGCCTTTCCATATCAAGGTCAATCCGGCTTTCTGATCAGTACGGTATTAAGTGATCCCAACTTAAAAAATGAGCGGATTAATGAATTTGAGGTAGGCCTGGAAACGGGTTTCTTTAAAAACCGTATAGGTTTGGAAGTCACATATTTCGATAAAAAGACCGTAAACGGAATTATTCCCAATGTAGCACTTGCACCTTCAACCGGATTTAATTCTACCAGTGTAAATACTGCATCCATGCGCAACAGAGGTATCGAAGTACTTTTAAATGCTAAACCCATTAAAACAGAAAACTTTAGCTGGGATTTGACACTGAATTATAGCAGAATCAGAAATAAAGTATTGTCTATTTACAATAACCTTAACCAGATTGGTAATGGCTTTACTTTTATTTTGGCCAATCAACCTTATGGCGTCATTTATGGAACCCGTTATGCCAGAAACAGTGAGGGTAAATTATCTATTGGTGATGATGGATTGCCATTCGCCGCAGATGAACAGGGCATTATCGGAAACATCAATCCGGATTGGATGGGCGGCATTATCAATAACTTCAAATACAAGCAGTTTACCTTAAGTTTCTCTTTTGATATGAAAAAAGGTGGCGATATCCAGAACAATGTTGATGGCTATGGCTATTTTTATGGTACCCCAAAAGTAACCGAAAACCGGGAAAACCGAGTAGTAGAAGGCGTTAATGCCACTACCGGATTACCCAATACGGTTTCAGTTTCAGGTCAGGCTTATTACCAGCGTATCAACAGTATACTTGAATCCGTTATTCAGGATGGTACTTACGTAAAATTGAGAAATGTAAGTTTCGGCTATAACTTAAAACCAACATGGCTGCAAAAAACGCCTTTCAAAACACTAGGAATCCAGGTTACGGGTAGAAATTTATGGATTTACGCACCACACTTTACTGGTGGGGACCCTGAAGTAAGTTCATTTGGCTCTTCCAATGGTTCACAGGGAATTTATTCCTTCTCTATTCCTACCTCAAGATCTGTAGATTTTAGTCTGAAGTTAACATTGTAAGCACCACATAGCAATAATCAACATGAAAAAGATATATTATATTTTAAGTTTTACACTGATCACAGCTTTTGCCGGCTGCAAAAAATATATAGATGTGAACAATGATCCTAACAGACCGATAGATGTGAAGGAATCGTTGATGCTTCCGCCTATTCAAATGCTCATCTCGCAAAATATAAATGCTTCAGGGGATGGAAACCTGAGTGTGATTCTTCAGCAGTACCTGCAGGTAATGGCCCTGAACCAGGTAGCACCCAATTTCGGCACGTATCAAATGTATCACATAGATATGGATGGTGATTGGAATAGCATCTACGTGCGCACATTAAATAACCTGAACTTGCTGAGTATAAAAGCGACAACCAATGGCAATTTAAATTATGCCGCGATTTCGAAAATACTCAGTGCTTATACTTTGGGTTATGCCACAGATGCTTTTGGCGATATCCCTTACAGCCAGGCTTTTAAGGGAAAAGAAATGCTTACGCCTGTGTATGACTCGCAACAGCAGATTTACATACAATTGCAGCGCTTACTGGATGAAAGCATTGCAGATATTGATAAAAAGACGGGTTTAACACCTGGTGCAGACGATCTTATCTATCTTGGTAACATGGCGAAATGGAAAATGCTTGCCTATACCCTAAAAGCACGCTTCTACATGCATCTGACCAAGGCACCAGGTACTTCTGCAGCAGCACAGGCACAACTGGCCTTAACAGCACTAAGCAATGGCATGCAAAATAATGATGATGATTTTAAAATCTCATTTAGCGGTTCTGCAGGAGCTGAAAACCCATGGCAACAGAACTTTTTACCCGGCAGTACATTCGTGCTGGCAAATACTTTTGTGGATCAGCTGAAATTAAGAAATGATCCCAGACTCAGTAAGATGGTGAAACCAGCTACTGAAACAGGTTTGTATACCGGCAGGCAGATTGGACTGGAAGAAATCGGTAGCCTGGAATCCTATTCTATTCCGGCAGATTTTTATGCAGGTGCCAGTGCAAATAACTACCTCGTTAATTACACTGAAGCTGCTTTCTTAAAAGCTGAGGCTACTTTTATTATTTCCGGTGCTGATGCTGCACAGCCATTTTATGCCGAAGGTGTTCAACGCCATATGGAAAAATTAGGAGTAAGTACAACCGACATTAATAATTACCTTGCTGCAAGGGGGCCACTTCGTGCAACTAATGCCATACAATTAATTATGGAGGAAAAATCGGTGTCTAACTTCCTGAACCCGGAAAACTACACCGACTGGCGCCGCACCGGGTTTCCGGTTTTAAACAAAGTAAAAAATGCATTATCAGAAATTCCGAGAAGGGTTTTATATCCAAATTCAGAAATGATCTCTAATCCTCAACCGCAGCAAAAAGCGAAAATTACCGATCGCCTTTGGTGGGATAATAATTAGAAAATATTTTCAACCATTTTACAAAGGAGGTTGCATCATTGATAAAATGATCAGCCTCTTTTTTATACCAGCTGTTTTTGAGGATTATCTGATCTCTTCATGTTCATTCTGAAAGTAGTTAACAGGTTACAACTGATATGAAAAACAGCGCGATTTTAAGAAGAGAAAGCAGACAGGTCAACCATTTTGAACATAAACTCAGTAAAAAACAGTAAATTTTTGCACGATCTTCCCACTGATCAGTTTCCAAAACAATTAAAAAGCCATTAGTAATAAGCGCTTAATCATATCTGAAACACCGTACATCAGGATTTATTCACTGCATAAAAATCCTATTTAATAAACAATAGAAACACTTTTTCATTAAAAAATAAAAAAATAGCAGGTGATGTAGCAGCATCTGGATCACCACGGTTATGAAATTAATTCTACTCAGGTATTTAAAAGCTTACAACTTGATGAAAAAAAAGGATTTAGTTTACAGAAAAGAATATACTAATTCACTAATTTTGACATTTGATTTATCTCAATAACTTAAATCCCCAAACAAAACGGTAGATTACCAAACCAATGGCCAAAATTTTTCTATTCATTATTATTATTCTATTTTCTATAAATACCTATGCCCAGGAGAGCTTTATTGGAAATATTAACTACATGCTTCTGGAAAAGTATGTTGATTTGGCCAAGCAAAACTACCCTAAAAGGAAAATGTATAAGGCCAGTGAGTTGAGCGCAAAGGCTAAAGTTGGCGTAGCAAGGGCTACTTATTTTGATGCTTTTACAGCTTCTTATAATTATAGTCCAACCAATGCTTCAAAAATTAACACGACCAATAACTATACATTAAACGGCTTGCAGCTTGGTATTTTTTTTAACGTAGGTATTTTATTCAGAACTCCTGCTTATGTAAGGCAGGCGAAAGAAGAACATAATGAAAAGATTTACCAGGCACAGGAGTACGACATATTACTGGCCTCAGAAGTGAAGAAAACCTATTACGAATATTTGCGTGAAGCTGCAGATCTGAAAGTTAAGGCGCAAACCTACACCGATAATAAAGCGGCCAGTGACGCACTTCGATATAAATTTGAGAAAGGCGAAACCAGTCTGGATGATTATACCAAGGCGAAAACGATAACATCATATGCCAATTCTGAACGCTTGCTGGCAGAACTTAATCTGCTCAAAGCTAAAGATTCACTCGAAGCATTGATTGGTGAGGCATTAGAGGACGTGAAATAAAGAAGTATGAACATTCAAGAATTTTTAAATCTTACACGTAAGTACAGGTGGCTGATCATTTCAATCCCTGTACTGACACTCATCATCACGTTTCTCTTTGTGAGGAATCTACCGAAAGAATATAAATCTGTGGCACAGATTTCTACTGGTTTACTAGATCCATCCCGGCAGGTGGCATCGGAAGTACAAGGTTATTCGGGTCCTGATATCATTATAAAACTGAACCAACAGTTTACCACCATTATCGATGTGATGCGGATGCCGAAAAATATGAGTCTGCTGTCTTACAGATTAATATTGCACGACCTCAAAAACCCACAGGCACCTTTTAAGCCGCTAAGTAACGACCTCAAAAATCTGAATGCTGCCCAAAGACAAGAGGCTATTAATTTGTTCGAGAGCCGCTTGATGAAAAGAGAGGTACTAACCCCCCTTGATAATGGCAGGTTAATGTTGTTCAACCTTGTTGAATCTATGGGCTATGGTACGGTACAGCTGAATAAAAAGCTGAATATTACGCATGAACAGAACAGTGATTTTATATCCGTAGAATTTATTTCTCAGAATACCTTGCTTTCTGTTTTTGTGGTGAATACCCTCGCCAATGATTTTATCAATAATTATAGTTTAGATCAGATCAGCAATAAAAACACATCCATACTGGTGTTGGATTCGCTCCTGAAGAAAAAAGAAACTGTGATGAACGACCGCATACGCCAGTTGAAAGATTATAAAATTAAAAACGGCGTATTAAATCTGGATAAGCAATCACAAATCATTTATCAGCAAATTACTGATAACGAGAATAAAAAAAGTCAGGCCTTAATTGACAGGCAAGCTGCCCTGGCCGCCCTAAAAAATGTAAACGATAAGTTAGATGGCCGGAATACAGATAAATATCTTGGAGCTGAAGTAGTGGCTGATAATCAGGATATCATCAATTTAAAAAACAAAATCGAAACTGCAGAGAATATATACCTGGATGGTGGCTATAAAGCCCTTGATAAAAAGAAAGTTGATTCATTGCAACTGCTGTTGAGCGCAAAGTTATTAAAGTCAAATGACCGTTACGTAAGCGATCCGCTCATTGCCAAACAAACTTTAGTTCAAAGACGCATAGCTATAGGAATCGATTTAGAAAAAACGACGGCGGGTATTAAAGATATCGACAGGGAGTTAGACAAGTTAAATGCAAAATTCACCGGAATGGTTCCCTTTGATGCAGGCGTTCAGGATTATGAACGCAATGCCGATGTAGCAACTAAAGAATACCTGGAAATACTAAGCCGCTACAACCAAACCAGCCTGGATAAAAATATTGGTCTGCGCTTGCAGCTCGTACAGGAAGGTGTGCCTACCGTTGCGGAATCGTCAAAAAAACCGATTTACATGGCATTAAGTGTTATCGCCAGCTTCGCTATCTGTTTTTTCCTGCTATTTATCATTTACTTTTTAGATCATTCTATTAACAATGCGCAGGAACTAAAAGCAGCTACCAATAGCAAGGTAATAGGTGAGTTAAATTTCATCAAACCTAGAAACAGGGATATCACCAAAATCTGGGAGGAGGAACATACAGACCAAGAAATTTCCTTGTTTAAGGACCAAATGCGTGCACTCCGTTTTGAAATTGACCGTTTGCTTGCCACAGAAAACCAGAAAGTTTTGGGAATTACAAGTCTGAAATCTGCCAGATCTCCAATTTTTACACTTGTTGGCTTAACTTATGCTTTTGCTTCATTGGGCAAAAAGATTTTAATCATTGGTCATGCTGAAATAGCCGTGGAACTGGAAACATTGAAAATTCCGACCAACCAATCTATCGGCAATATTTTATCAGGAGCAACCATTGTAGCTGATCAGTCCATTACTTTTTTAAGCAATGATTTAGGAGGTAAGTCGCTACTGGAAAAGGGAAATCAGGAAGGCATCCAGCAAATATTCAATACATTTAATGCACAGTTTGATTTAATCCTGGTGTATTTAGATCCGGTAAACAGTTTGTCGGCCATTAAAGAGTGGATCTTCTTTACAGATCAATACATCGCTTTATTTATGGCAGGCGACTCCATTGCCAACCATGAAAAGGAAAAGGTTACACAACTGAATACGGACAAAAAGTTTGCAGGATGGATCATCAGCGGCGTTAAAGCTTAATCAGCAGGCTAATGCTTGATAAACTGAACACCTATATCACGGATAATAAAAAAAAGATTATTTTTTTTATTATCGCCATGTGCCTTTCCATATTAGTTGCTGGTTCCATCAGCAAATTTGGATTGCTTGGTCCCCTGTGTGCAATAGCCATTGCGGCCTCAGGTACTTTTCTGGTGTATGCTGTCAAAAATCCACGCCTTGCCTTTTGGGCCTATTTTGCCTATTGCTTTTGTCTGGGATTTCTGGTTAAATCCTTTTTACAGGTTCCGGTCGGACTTGCTTTAGAAGCGCTATTGCTGCTCACCTGGTGTAGTATCCTGATCAATATGGATAAATTCAACTGGCAAAACATAAAAAATGAACACGTAATATTATCATTAATTTGGTTTGGCATCAGTTTCCTTCAAATATTAAATCCCTACGGTGGAAGCATTGTTGCCTGGTTCAATGAATTAAGGTTTGTGGCTTTAAACTGGTTGCTCATTTCACCACTGGTATTTTTAATATTTAATAGCCGGTCAGACTTAAATAAGTTTATTATATTCATTTTCTTATTTTCTTTTCTCGCCTGTTTATATGGTGTAAAACAACTTTATTTTGGCCTCACCAGCGGCGAACAGCAATGGATGGGCATGGGTAACGAGATGACGCATATTATAAAAGGTAAGCTCCGGGTATTTTCCATTTACTCGGATGCGGGGCAATTTGGTGCCTCGCAGGCCATTATGGCTGTGATCTCGCTGGCACTCCTTATTGGCCCGTTTAGCTTTGGAAAAAAAATAATTATCGCATTATTCACCTTTGTATTTCTATATGGCATGGCCATTTCAGGTACCAGGGGTGCACTATTCGCGCTGGCAGCCGGCGTAGCAAGCGCCTTATTTCTAAGTAAAAATTTTAAGGTATTATTTGTAGGTATCTTGTTATGTGGAAGCGGATTTTTTATCTTAAAATACACAACCATTGGCGAAAATATATTTCAGATCAGTCGTTTACGCAGCGCATTAAATCCGGAAGATGCCTCTTTCAAAGTACGGCTGGATAACCAGAAAAAGCTAAAATCCATATTAAAAGACTTGCCTTTTGGCGCAGGTTTAGGAATGAGCGGGATGAATGGAATAACCTACAACTCCGATAAAGTCATTGCCAATATACCACCAGACAGCTACTGGGTAAAGGTATGGGTAATGTATGGCGTTGTTGGCCTCATCTTCTGGTTTGCCATTACCTCCTATATTATTGGGAAATGCAGCGGCATTGTTTGGAAAATTCAAGACCCGGGGTTAAAGGCAAAGATGATTGCCCTTACGGCCGGAACAGTAGCCTGTTTTATCTGTAGTTACGGCAATGAAGTGATGAATGGAATGCCATCATCTGTAATCATGTTCATGTCATGGTCTTTTGTATATATTGCACCATGGCTTGATAAAAAGTTAAACCAAACTGAACCTGATGGAAATAATCATCATTAATCTCTTACACATAGCACTTTGGATTTTAGGCATTTACCTGCTTATCAATTGCTTGTATCTGGCTTTTTTTGCGATCGCCGGCCTTTTTAATTTACCTAAATCACAAAAACATGCCATCACTTATAAAAAGATTGCCTTGCTTTTTCCTACCTACAGGGAAAATAGTGTTATTATCGAAAGTGTAAAATCTGCATTAAACCATCATTATAACGGAGACTTTGAAGTTGTCGTTATTGCAGACGGCTTACAGCCCCAAACCATTGCCATTTTGAAAGAAATGGGTGCAAATGTTATCGAAGTTTTTTTTGAAAAAAGCACCAAAGGGAAAGCTATGCACTTTGCCATGGAAAAGCTAAAAGATAAGGGTTTCGATATTGCAATGGTATTGGATGTTGATAATGTATTGGGAGCAGATTGTTTGCATTACATCAATTATGCCTTTCAACAGGGGAACAAAGTCATTCAGGTACACCGAACAGCTAAAAATGTAGATACCAGTTTTGCTTTCCTAGACGCTTGTAATGAAGAGGTGAACAACCAGATCTACCGCAAAGGTCACGCTGTTTTGTGTTTATCGGCCACACTTATTGGGTCGGGAGTGGCTTTCGATTTTTCATATTTCCATAGCAAATTAGGTTATATTGGAGAAACAGTGGGCGAAGATAAAAAACTGGATTTTATGATGGCCAGTGATAAAGTTAAAGTGGCTTACCTAAATGATGTATTTGTTTATGATGAAAAAGTAGAAAATGCACAGGTGTTTACCAATCAGCGAACAAGATGGATTGCATCTCAAATAGAATTCCTGAAAGAATATGCTTTAGAAGGCATCTTGATGTTATTTAAGGGAAACATAGCGTTTTTCAATAAAACATTTCAAACTTTTCTAGTACCCAGGATCTTGCTACTGGCATTGCTATTCATCATGGCTGCACAATCATTTTTTAATCCTATCGGACCGGGCAGGGAATTCTGGATCACATTATTCCTTAGTCTTTGCATTACCTTGTTCATCGCCGTACCCAGAAAATTCTATGTAGATAAAAGGCTTTATCTGGCTATCTTACAAATTCCGAGAGCAATGATTGGAATGGTGATCGCATTATTTAGTATTGGCAAGGCCAAAAAATCTTTTATGGTCACGCCGCATCACAATAAACCTGTTAAAGATAATCATTAATCATGCCGATAGAATTGCTGGCCATCATAGGCACCCTGTTTGGAATAGTGGGTTTCATCAGAGGACTAAACACATCAGAACATACAAAAAAGTAAGAAAATGTCGATTTTAAAGAACAGAGACATTATTATCGTTGGTCAGCAACCCTGGGACACCGCAATTGGCAGTAATTGCAAAGATCTGGCGCTTGAATTTAGCAAAAACAACCGGGTACTGTACGTGAATGCACCTTTAGACCGAAGGACGAGCTTGCAACAAAGAAATGTTGAATTGGTAAAGAAAAGGTTGCGCATTATTGCCGGTAAGGAAGAAGGCCTCGAACAGGTATCGCCAAATCTGTGGGTGTATTATCCTAAAGTCATAGTCGAATCCATTAACTGGATCAAAATCATGCCGGTATTCCGCTGGTTAAATAAATTAAATAACAGGAAATTTGCCCGGGACATTCATGTCGCATCAAAAAGATTGAATTTTGAAAATTTCGTTCTGTTTAATGACAATGATATCTTCAGGAGCTTTCATTTAAAGGAATTTTTAAAACCTGGGATAAGTGTTTATTACTCCAGAGACTATATTATTGCTACCCCCTATTGGCAGTATCATGGAAAATACATGGAGCCACAACTGATTGAAAAAAGTGATTTATGCGTGGCAAATTCAGTTTTCCTGGCCAACTATTGTAAAAAATACAATCCGAATTCTTTTTATGTTGGACAGGGTTGTGATTTTAAGTTGTTCAAACATGATGATCCTATTTCTTTACCAGATGATCTTTCTGCAATCAAAGGTCCGAGATTGGGGTATGTCGGTGCCATATTATCATTAAGGCTTGATGAAGCCATTCTTTTACACCTGGCAAAAACACGACCAGACTGGAGTATCATATTGGTTGGACCAGAGGATGATGATTTTAAAAGAAGTGAACTTCATCAATTAGACAATGTACACTTTTTAGGAAGCAAAAAAACGGAGACACTGGCTGCGTACATTAAAGGATTTGATGTTTGCTTAAATCCGCAGGCGATAAACCCGCTTACCATAGGCAATTATCCTCGTAAAATTGACGAATATCTGGCCATGGGCAAACCCACTATCGCCACCAATACAGCAGCCATGAGCATTTTTGAACAGCATGTTTACCTGGCTGAAACGAAAGAAGATTACGTGACATTGGCAGAAAAAGCATTGGTTGAGCACAGCGAAACTTTGGCTACTGCACGAATTAACTTTGCACATACCCATACATGGGCCAAAAATGCCGAAGAAATTTACCAAGCTATAAATGAAGTCTCAGCAAATAAAAGTTAGATCGCATCTATGAAATCGATTATCAAAAGCATTTAGATTATTTTTGCCAGGCAGATTAACATCAATATTAATAAAACGCCATGTCCACCACCTCCATCATTACCGTCAATTTTCACCAGGAAGCCGTAACCATCGCACTACTCCAGTCAATCGGTAAACATTATGATGGAAAAGATGTTGAAGTGATCATTGTAGACAACGGGGCTAAGCAAAACCAGGAAAATGTTTTTCAACCTTACTTTGAAAACATTAAATATATTCAATCGAAGGAGAATCTGGGCTTCGCTGGCGGAAATAATTTAGGAATTAAGCAAGCCATTGGCGATTATATCTTTTTATTAAATAACGACACCGAATTGCCTGCCGGATGTATCGAAACCCTTTGCGCAGAATTTGAACAACATAAAAACATAGGACTTTTGTCGCCGTTATTATTGTATTACGACCGAAAGGATGTAATTCAGTATGCAGGTTTCACGCCTGTAAATCACCTCACAGGCAGAAATGCCACGATTGGCGAACTGGATCGAAATGAAGGGCAATATGCCAATAAAAGCCATCAAACCGGGTATTGCCATGGTGCCGCAATGATGTGCCGTAAGGAAGACCTGCTCAGAGCAGGCTTAATGGAGGAAAATTATTTTCTGTATTATGAAGAGCTGGACTGGTGTGAAAAATTCAAAGCAATTGGCAAACAAGTTTGGTTTACTGGCAAAACCCATGTTTACCACAAGGAATCAATAAGTGTTGGCATAGACAGCCCGCTAAAAATCTATTTCCACACGCGCAACAGGATGCTCTTTATCAGGAAGAATACAGGCTTAATGAATACCGTTCTGTTTTCTGTGTACTATACTTTAATAGCCTGCCCGAAGGCGGTGTTTAAATATCTATTTAATCAGCAGTCGCACCTGGCAAAATGGGTATTAAAAGGCCTGTTATGGAATTATACCCATCATAAGCACAGCAAAAATTTAGGATTCGATCTGCAGAAGTAAGTTTTCAATTAATCTATCTCAGCCTTTTCAAGACCGTTAACACAGCATAATTGCTGAAGTGATATACAGACTTTACAAGACCAAGTTTTTCACTTTCCCTAAAAATTTTCCAGGTTTTGACAATGGCCTTCATTTTATTTGATGACTGGGAATGTTTCCTGATTCTATACAAGGCCAATGGTTCATTGATTCCGTATCCCAGTTTACACTTTTTAAGCAACTGCAGGAAGAAAATCCAGTCTTCATGGCCCGCCTTCGAAAATTGTAAATCTCCGATAGTGCTTTTCAGCATCATGGAAGTTGAAAATATGATGACATTATGCGACAATAATTGGGTGTAGCTTACACTAAATGGCGCCGGAATTACCCCTGAAATGATATCGCCATCTTCATTAATTCTATTGTAGGCACAGAAGGTTAAGCTGAGCATTTCTTTTTCCATATAAGCCACCTGGCGGCCTAGCTTATTTTCCAGCCAGATATCATCACTGTCCAGAAACGCAATATATTTACCGCCGGCTTTTGCCATCCCAAGGTTTCTCGCATGTGAAACACCTTTGTTTTCCGGTAAACGAATCAATTGTATGTTATTGTGCTGATTAGCAAACTTTTCTACAATGGTGCAGGTATCATCTGATGATTTGTCATCGATGATAATTAATTCCCATGAGGTATAATTCTGGGCAATCACTGAATTTAAGGTTGCCGTAATAAACTTAGCAGAATTATGGCAGGGTACAATTATCGATACGAGTGGTTCCAATTGATTAAAAAATTAAAATCTTGCGTTTGAGGACTAAAATAGAGAATTATTGCAAACCTTTTAAGTGCTTGTATAAATTAAATAAAAAACCACTACTTTAGTCATCCTTTATTTATGGATAGAAGACGCTTCGTAATTAACCTGGTTTCCAATCTTTTTAGTGCCCTTTCCGGCATCGGAATCTCTTTCTTTTTAACGCCATACATCGTAGCGCATTTAGGTAAGGAGGCTTATGGTTTTTTTCCGTTAACCAATAACTTTATCATGTATGCAGGTATTATCACCACTGCATTAAACTCCATGTCCAGCCGGTACATCACTATAAGTTTAGAGAAAAAAGAAATCAGGGAGGTAAATACCTATTTCAATTCCATATTATTTGGAAACCTGTTGATTTCGTTCTTTTTTATTATTTTGAGTGCATTGTTCTGCTATTTCATCAGCAATATACTTGATATTCCTACCCGACTATTTGAAGATGTAAGGTTACTCTTCATCTTCATGTTTATCAGCCTGGTTATCAATGTATCATCAGCAGTTTTTTCTGTAACGGCTTTTGCGCTGAACAGATTTGACCGCTTAGCCTATATCAATATTGCTTCTAACATCATAAAACTGGGTACCATCATACTACTGTTTTATTTTTTCACGCCGAAGATTTACTTTTTAGGTTTAGTTACGGCCATACTGTCGCTTTACACCCTCATCGCGAACTACAGGCTTACCAAAAAACTACTGCCAGAAATTGTTATCGATTGGGCTTTCTTCGCTAAAGGTACACTGTCTGTAGTTGTTGGCGCCGGAATCTGGAATTCCATCATGGCACTTTCTAATGTGATTAACACCCAATTGGATTTATTGATTGCCAATCATTTTTTTGGCGCATCAGGCATGGGCTTTTTATCCCTCACCAAATTTATTCCGAACGCCATTTATATCCTGCTGGGAATCATCGTCCCCATATTTTTACCGGAAATGTTTAAGGCCTATGCCCGAAACGATATGGAGAAACTTAAGCATACCTTAAATCAGTCTTTTAAAGCCATATTCCTGGTGGTTTTAGTACCCCTGGCGGTATTTTTTGTTTATGGAGAAGATTTTTTTCATCTGTGGTTACCCACGCAGGATGCAAAAGGGCTGCACATTCTCTCTATTATTACACTTATTCCCTTTATCGTTCATGGAACGGTAGAAACGGTATATCATGTCTTTGTTATTACCAATAAATTAAGAATGGCTTCCATATGGGGAATTTTTATCTCTGTACTAAATTACGTTTTAGTAATACTCCTATGTTTATACAGTAATCTGGGTGTATATGCCATACCCGTTGCAGCACTGATCAGTGGTGTATTCAGTCACCTTACCTTTACCCCATTATATGCAGCCTATTGCCTGGAAGAAAAGCGATGGTATTTTTTCATCAAAATGATCAAGGGCCTTGCAGGATTTATGCTGCTGTTATTAATTGCATATGGCTGGAAAAAACTCAATCTGTTTACCATTGACTCCTGGATTACCTTTTTAACCAATGGCTTGATCATTGGCACCATACTTTTTCTAATTTCCCTGCTGATCAAGTTTGAGCGTACCGAATTATATGAAGGCTATCAAAAAATAAAAAGGAAAGTGATACGATGATACCAAAAATTATACACTACTGCTGGTTTGGAAAAGGAGAAATGCCAGACCTCGTTTTACAATGCATTGCCTCCTGGAACCGTTATCTTCCGGAATACGAAATTATGGTTTGGAACGAAGAAAACTTTGACGTGAACCTATATCAATATTCAAAGGAAGCCTATCAAGAACGTAAATTTGCCTTCGTATCTGATATTTGCCGTTTATATGCCCTTAAAACAGTGGGTGGGATTTACCTCGATACTGATGTAGAATTTCTCAGGCCGCTGGATGACGCCATGCTTCGGGATGTTGCCTTTACCGGATTTGAAGGGAATTTGTTACTGTCTTCGGCAATAATGGGAAGTATGAAGGAGGGCCAATGGATCAATGAATTATTATCTTATTATCACAATAGAAGTTTTTACCTGGCGAATGGCGCATTAGATCTTAATCCAAATACGGAGAGTATAACGGCATTCATGAAAGAAAAAAAATCCCTCAAAACGGATAATACTTTACAAATCTTGTCAAACTATTGCACCATCTACCCAAGTGACTATTTCAGCCCGAAAAGTTGGAAAACGCTAAAGATAAATATCACCGGAAATACTTACAGCATTCATCATTTTGCGGCTTCATGGCTTCAGCATTCCAACTATAGCACGCTCGGCAAACTGGCTAACCTGTTATTGGGAAAAAGAATTTCGGATTTTTTATCCAAACATTACCGAAAGCTTAAGGGATCATAATCATCTTTTAAAAACATCCAATTTTCAGATCAGGTAGTGGATAGCAAAGCTCAATATCAACCGTTTCTTTTTTGAATTTCCACCTGAAGCTCATCCATTACCTGTTTAAGCACACGATTAACCTCCTCAATCATGGAATGCAGCTCCGCTCCACTTCCATCTTCATTCAATGCCTCGATGCTTCTGATGGTGCGCTGAATTGATTTGATTTCCAGATGATCAATAGTGGATTTTAACTTATGCGCCAGTTTAGAAACCTGAGGAAGATCATTCTCCCGGAAACAGGCATTAAGATGATTTAATGTATCAGGTACCTGTCCACAAAACAACTCAATCATTTTAGTTACAAAATCTTCCCTCCCCTTGCTGATTATTCTGAGGCCTTCTAAACTATATAAAGGTTGTGTTAGCTCCGGCTCTGGAATATGAATTGGTTTCTTCTTCATCCAGCTATCTATCACCTTGATCAGGAGTTCTTCATTAATGGGCTTGGTAAGGTAATCATCCATCCCCGCAGCAATACACCTTTCCCTTTCTCCCGCAACCACAGAAGCCGTAAGGGCGATGATCGTGCCGGGGTATCCCTGCTGCCTCAAAATGCTGGTTGTTTCATACCCATCCATTACAGGCATTTGAATATCCATCAGGATAATATCGTAAACTTCATCCTTGACCATGTCAAGTGCCATCTCACCATGCTCGGCATTCAATACCTGAGCGCCATAATTCAATAAAATTGCACTGGCCACCAGTCTGTTGGTTTCATTATCGTCAACAACCAGAATTTTTCTACCCGCAAACAATTCTTCATTCTGGGTTACGATAACATCATCCGGAAGGTGGATATCAGTGCCTTTCTGAAGTTTGAAAATAAAAGAAATTTCAGAACCTGCTCCTCTTTCGCTTTTCACATCGAAATGCCCACCCATCTGTTTCACCAATTTCTGAGAAATACTCATCCCCAACCCTGTTCCGCCATGTTTACGCGATACAGATTCATTTTCCTGACTGAAATTGTCGAAAAGCCGGTTCACGAATTCCGGGGCCATTCCAATTCCGGAGTCCTTCACCAGAATTTTAATTTCCTGGCTTCCCTGATCCTCTTTCAAAACTGCGGCGGTTAATGATACAAAACCTTTCTCGGTAAATTTTATAGCGTTACTCAGCAGATTCATGACTACCTGATTGATCCTCAAGGGATCTCCTATTAATACTGGTGCAATATCAATGTCTTCCGGAAGGATAAAGTCTATTTCCAATCCCTTCTTTTCTGCCTGATCCCGCATTAACTGCGTAACCTTTGAAAGAACTACCGGAAGATTAAAACCTATATGCTCCAGTTCTACTTTACCGCCCTCTATTTTGGAAAGATCCAGAATATCGTCAATAATTCCCAACAGGTTGGTTGATGCTGTTTGTATGGTTTGAAGATAATAATCCTGTTCTTCAGTAAGCTTGGTTTTAGAAAGCTGACCAGCCATGGTGATGATGGCATTCATAGGCGTTCTGATCTCATGACTCATATTGGCCAGAAACAGTTCTTTAATGTCGCAAGGTTTTTCATTAACTGTATTTGCCGTCATCAGTTCCTGGTTATTGTTGCGCAAAAATTTTTCTCCGGCAAATAAAAATGATTTCTGGACACTGATTTCCTCCCATTTTCCTAAAACTTTTCCATCAACATTTTTTATACGGAGCGCTGTATCTCTGCCCAAAAAAATCAGATTGTCCATATCTTCCTGATCAAACCGCTCAAAATGATCTGTGAAATTTTCTCCGATATAATCTCCATATAGTGTTTTCAATACCTCACCCATCTGAACGATGTTCAGATTTTCATCTAATAACAAAAAGTAAGGATAAAGTCTGTTTAATTGAGCGAAATTGAGTTGTAAAAAATTGGTTTCCATTAATCAGATGGTTATAAGATGCCTAAATTTATGAAAATACCGATAAAATCAGAATTTAAATAGACATACTAAAAATAATGTGTGACCGGAATCGTGAGATAATGCTGCTCCTGCAATTTAAACTGTTTATTAAAACTAAGATCAATAACCATTTTGTCCATTCTGAGTTTTATATGCTTGAAACTGTTTTTTAACTTTAGGCCAATATTAAGAATCTCTAAAAGACGATGCTTTTATGTCTGTACAAAAATACCGGGTTTAAATATTTTGTAGAAAATGTGGTCAGTATACCACTATAAGTTTTGTAATTGTAGGCTATGTATGTAGATTTGTCATGATAATAAAAACAATTAAAATATCTACACCCTAAAGGAGTAAAACAGATAGCAACGATTAATTTTTTCTTATTATTGTGTGTTACCAGTAAAGATTTAATATGATTTTCCGGATGATAAATGTATTTATATACATTACTTATTTAATGATCCGGACAATGAAAATTAAAGTCAGTTTGGTGATTACTTAATGTTAATTGCTATTTTTCACTAAACTATCCCTGGTAATACCTGTAACAAGCTCTATCATACGTCTTTCCAATGAGTAAAACTAACAATCCCAAAATACACATACTCCTAGTTGAGGATGATGAATTCATGCAAGCCATACTTGATGAGATTTTGAATGTAAATTATCGCATAGATATCAGACCAGATGGCTTGCGTGCGTTAGCTTTTTTACAAAGCGGAAACATTCCTGACCTCATTATTTCAGATCTGAATACACCAAACATGAATGGGCTCGAATTAATAGAGCAACTTAAAGTGAGCGATTTTTTCAGTTCACTTCCTATCATGATTTTATCAGGTGAAGAAAGCTCCGATAAACGTATTAAATGTCTTGATGCCGGTGCCGATGATTTCGTGGTGAAACCTTTTAACCCTGCAGAATTGGAAGCTAGAATTAAGATGGTGTTAAGACGGGCCGGAAAAAGTGTGATCTAATGGAAACTACTGATAGAGCCAATACGCATGCACAGATCATAGCCTTTGTTGGCTTCGTTGATGATTTTTTACATTCTTTTCTTGAAAGTTGTGACTTCAATGGCATACAGCTGGTGCATTTTGAGAATGGAATGGTGCTTGTTCAAGAATGGGAAGCTAAAAAGCTGCCTATAGTGGCAATTATTTCTCATAGCGAAATATTATCCAGCGGAGGCCTTTCGCTGATGGAAACAATTAAAAACAGGAAGATGCCAGCCGTGCCTTTCTTTTTAGTTGTAAGGTATTTTAATTCAAATCTGAGGATATTAGCACTTACTGCAGGTATCTCTGACGTTTTCAGACTTCCTTTACAAAAAGACCGTTTGGAAAAACGTGTACTTTTCTTCATCCGGAATGGGGCTTCGTTAATTAAAGAACTGCCTGCTCACAGCAGGCCGGTATATCATACCGGATTGGCCAAACGCATATTTGATGTTTTTTTTGCCGGCATGGCACTGATTATGCTGTTTCCCCTATTCATTTTGGTTGCGATTTCCATACGTCTGGAATCTAAAGGGCCTGTATTTTATTATTCTTTACGCACAGGAACAGGATTTAAGATCTTCAGATTTTATAAATTCAGATCAATGTACATCAACGCTGATCAGAAAGTTAAAGACCTGATGCACCTCAACCAATACAATATTGACGAAAAGAAGGAAGAAAAGCTTACGCAGGAAAATCAGGTGCTTTGTGATACTTGTATGCAAACAGGTAAATGCCAATATCCTATTTATGCAGATGGGGCAAAATGGTGTGAAAAAGATGATGCTTACGTTAATTCAATGAAAAACGGATCTGCTTTTTTTAAGATTACCAACGATCCAAGAATTACCAGGGTGGGTAATTTCATCAGAAATACGAGCATTGATGAATTGCCGCAGCTTTGGAATGTTATAAAAGGCGACATGAGCATTGTTGGTAACCGGCCATTACCCATTTATGAAGCAGAAAAACTAACGACCGATAAGTCTGTTCTGAGATTTGCCGCACCAGCTGGATTAACCGGTTTATGGCAGGTTGAGAAACGTGGTAAAGGAAAAATGAGTGAAGAAGAACGATTGATGCTGGATAATACCTATGCAAAAAATCAAAGTTTTAAAAACGATATTAAACTGATTTTAAGAACAATACCTGCCATTTTCCAGAAAGAGAGTGTTTAAATATAAGCTGATCAGCAATAGAATACCATTATTTAGAGTTTCTTATTCAGAAGAATTTATTTCAGAACTGCTTATAAAACCATATCTTCAAAACCAAAACAAACTAACCAACTATTTTCTTCCAATAGCGCAAAAATCAAACAGTATTAGAATATATTAATATCTGCAGGTAGCCTGATAACAGCTGCATGCAGATATAGAAAATGGCTTAAGTAAACCGGCTTATAGTGATTACCACTATGCAAAACAAATTGAAATGCAAGAAAAAGAATTAGCCCGCCTGCGTGCACTGTATAGTTACGATATCATAGACTCCGATAAAGAGCGTGATTTTGATAGGCTCACAGAAATTGCCTCTTTGATCGCCGATTGCGAAATTTCATTAATTTCCTTTATTGATAAAAACAGGGTATGGTATAAATCAGCTAAAGGGCTTTCTGTAGAGGAGGAGCCTAGAGGATTTACCATGTGTGAATGCGCCTTACTATCTGATAAGCCTTTCATTGTAGAAGATACACTGGAAGATGCGCACTGGTGTACGCATCCAATGGTACAGGAGGGAATTAAAGTACGTTTCTATGCCGGTTTTCCACTTATTGATCCTAATGGATTTACACTCGGCTCATTTTGTGTAATCAGTACAAAACCAAATAAGATATCGCTATCACAGCAAAAACAGCTTTCACTTCTCGCAGAGGAAGCCATCACCGTTATTGTAGACCGTCGGAAAAAGCAGGAATACAAAAACTTCAGTCACCTGATCAATAACTCTGAGGATCTGATCTGCATTTTGGCTCAGGATTGGACTTTTAAGATGGCCAACCCATGCTTCAATGAATGCCTGGGATGGAGTGAAGAAGAGCTGCAATTCAAAACTATTTTTGATATTGTTCCGGAAGAAGATCAAGATAAGGCAAAGGCATTTTGGTCTAACATTAAAAAGGGCCAGGCAGATGAGCAAAATACACATCAGATAGCAATAAAAACAGGTGGTCACCGGATAATTGAATGGAGTGCTACAGCTGAAAAAACAGATAAAAATATATTTGCAATTGGAAGGGATGTTACGGCTGAAATAGAAAAAAACCAGGCGTTAAAAGTTAGTGAGCAAAAGTTAAAGGCATTTTTTGAAAGTTCACAAGGACTAATGTGTACGCATGATATCCATGGTAAATTAATTTCCATTAATCCTATCGGCGCCAGAACATTAGGCTATTCCAGGGCGGAGCTTATTGATAAAACGCTTTTTGACATCGTTCCGATAGAACAGCACGATGATCTACATCAATATCTTGCAGATATCTTATCAAATGGCTTTTCTAAGGGCTATATGGTTATTAAACGCAAATCGGGTGAAGAACGGTTGTGGTTATATTCAAACATACTGGAAGGTGACCTTAATGGTGAACCCTATATTATTGGAAATGCTGTAGATATAACTGACCAAAAGAAATTAGAAAAAGATCTTCTTCATACGAAAAATTTACTGGAGGAAACCAGTGCCCTGTCAAAAATTGGTGGCTGGGAACTTAACTTAGTTGATCATCAGCTTTACTGGTCCAGTATCACACGCGAAATCCATTCCGTACCAGATGGGTTTATTCCGACTAAAGAAAACGCAATTCAATTCTACAAAAGTGGAGAAAGCAGAGAAAAAATCATGCAAACGGTACAGGAATGCTTGCTTACAGGTAAAGACTGGGACCTGGAACTTCAGATTATCGACTTTAATGGTAAGGAAATCTGGGTACGCACAAAAGGCAATGTACATATTGTAAAGGAAGAACCAATTCGTCTGTATGGCACCTTTCAAAATATTGATGATCAGAAGCGTGCACAGCTGGAAGTAACCGCTTCTAAAAAACTGCTGGATGATGTCCTTTCAGCAGCTACCGGAGTAAGTATAATCGCTACAGATTTAGAGGGTACCATCACCGTGTTTAACGAAGGTTCAGTACAATTATTAGGCTATACTGCCGAAGAAATAATAGGCAAGCAAACACCAGTCATCTTTCACGACCCGAAAGAAATAGAAGAACTTTGTACCGATTTCAGTTCTTCATTAGATTTCGAAGTTTCAGGATTTGGCTTTTATAAACAGTGTGCAGATCATCTTCAAAAAGAAAGAACATTTACTTTTATTACCAAATCAGGCAAACGGCTAAGGGTATCATTATCCATCACGTCTATAAAAGATAGCAACGGCAATATCATAGGTTATTTAGGTATTTCGATTGATATTACGCAGAAAGAAGCCACAGAAAAAGAACTGGCAACAGAAAAAGCATTATTACTGGCTTTCATTGAAAATGCACCTGCATCTGTAGCCATGATTGATGCAGATATGCGTTTTCTGATGACAAGCAAAACCTGGTTAAAAGACTACACCCAGATTGAGGGAAATATCAAGGGATTATCGTATTATGATGTTTTCCCTAATTTATCCGATGAACGCAAAGCTGTGCATCAAGAGGTGCTCAATGGTAGGGTTGTTAAAAAAGAGGAAGATGTATATGTTGACGTCAAAACCAATACACCAAATCATATTTCCTGGGAAATGAGACCCTGGTTTAAAGCAGACAACTCTATTGGTGGCATGATGATCTTTACACACAACATTTCAGCAAGTGTTCACCATCGGCAAGAGTTAACTGTAGCCCGATTACGCGCCGACCTGGCTAACATGGCAAAGTCTGAATTTCTCGCCAATATGAGTCACGAAATCAGAACGCCATTAAATGGCGTGATTGGTTTCACAGATCTGGTATTAAAAACCCAGTTGAATCATACCCAAAAGCAATACTTAAAGATTGTCAATCAATCTGCCAATGCACTGTTGAGCATTATCAATGATATTTTAGATTTCTCAAAAATTGAGGCTGGAAAATTTGAGCTTGATATAGAAAGATGTGACCTTTATGAAATTGCAGGACAAGCGAGCGATATCACCAACTACCAGATTCAAACTAAGAAATTAGAAATGCTGTTGAATGTTCAGCCAAATCTTCCAAGATTTATCTGGACTGACGCACTTCGATTAAAACAGGTACTGATTAATTTATTGGGGAATGCAGCAAAATTTACGGCCAAAGGAGAAATTGAACTTAAGATAGAATCCCTGAGCGAAAGTCAAAACCATCACTTACTTCGGTTTAGCGTTCGTGATACCGGTATCGGAATCGCAAAGGGAACGCAGGCAAAAATTTTTAATGCATTTTCGCAGGAAGATTCTTCTACCACAAAAAAATATGGTGGTACCGGCTTAGGACTAACAATTTCAAATAAATTATTAAAGATGATGGATAGCCGCCTCTATCTGGAAAGTTCTCCCGGACAAGGCAGTATTTTTTACTTCGACTTAAATCTGAAGTCGGAAGAGGGCGATCCGGTGGAATGGCTTGGTCTGGAAAACGTCACTAATGTGCTCATCGTAGATGATAACGACAACAACAGGAACATCTTAACAGACATGCTGCTGTTGAAAAACATCAAGTCTGATCATGCAAGAAATGGCTTCGAAGCACTACAATTTCTGGCCGAAGGCAGAAACTACGATGCAATTTTGATGGATTATCACATGCAATATATGGATGGGATAGAAACCACAAAGAAAATCAGGGATAATTTTACACATGGAGATGAAAAGCTTCCTGTAATTCTGCTCCACAGCTCTTCAGATGACGGTACAATTATCAAAGCCTGCAACGAACTTGAAATTGAAAACAGGTTACTTAAACCAATAAAAATAGATAAGCTTTATCATGCTTTGGTGAGACTCAAAACAAAGGAACCAGTACCGAGAAATCTGGAAATTTCAGCACCAATAGTATCGCATAAAAACCATGAATACAGTTTTTTGATTGTTGAAGACAATGAAGTAAACAGATTCCTCACACGCTCATATATTGAAAAACTTTATCCGCAAAGTATAATTGTGGAAGCGGAAAATGGCCTGGTAGGTATCAAAGAATTCGAAAAAATGCCATTTAGCCTTGTTTTTATGGACATACAAATGCCGGAAATGAACGGTTATGCATGTACAAAAAAAATCAGATCACTAGAAAAAGGTAAAAGAACGCCAATAATTGCTTTAACCGCTGCCAATGTAAAAGGAGAAAGAGAAAAAAGCGTTGCTGCCGATATGGATGATTTTATGACCAAACCCGTTCTGGAAGAAAATATTGAGGCCATATTAAGCAAGTGGCTGGTTCAGCCCGAAACGCCTGAACGTGATGCAACCGAAAATGAAACCGATCAGGATCTGGTTCATTTTAATATTAAAAAACTGGCATCCTACTTTAGTGAAGATGCCGTTAAATTGCAAAAAATCATCGGGATCACACTTAATCAGCTTCATCAGGCACAACAACAGCTGGATAAGAATATATTACCTGAAGATGCCGAGATGGTACTTTCAATATCACATAAGTTGTACGGCATGTCTACCTCTGCCGGACTTGAGAATTTAGCCGGGATAAGCAGGGAATTACAAAAGGTTGATGTGGCAGATCATATCTCACTTCAAAAGGGAGCAGCAGCACTCCTTGCAGAGATAAAATTGCTGATTCCGGTATTAATGAAACACAAAAAGGAAGAATAATGCTTAGGGCGGCTCCGCGTGTTGGAGTCGCTTAATGCCTTTTGTAACTACAACCATGTGGTTAAATGAACGGCCTTTCGCTATTACCCAGTTCCAAAAATTAGAGGCTTAAAAAAATGGAGTCAGTTATACCTAGATAACTGACTCCAACCAAGTGTTCCCAGAGGGATTCGAACCCCCATCGGTGGTACCGGAAACCACAATTCTATCCATTGAACTATGGGAACTTTGAGCGGCAAATATATAACTTGCCATCCAAATTTGACGTATTTTTAAAAAAATAGTAGAATATATTTCTGCTACCGGCGTCTAACAATCTTTTCGCCATATGATTTAATCTGCCATTCCTGGTTATTTCAGTTGTTAAATCATTTCTATATAAAGCAACACTGCACAGTTAAAAAAGGATAGATCGGGTATGAAGGAATACTGATCAAGCCCTTCAATTCGTTATTTAAGTTAAATTCAGTAAATGTTCACCACTTATATATACTCCCGTTCGTCATAACCGAGATATTTCAATATTTTTACTGGCTTCAATGTTAATATTGAAACGTGATTGGATTAAAATAACTGATATATACAAAACAACATGATATCAGTTCAATAGGAAAAAGATACATAACCCCTGATAGCAAATGCCTGAAAATAAAAATTACGACGCACAATTTTGTGGAAACCTGGCCATACACCAAACCAATTCCATACAGGATTATGGCTATTTACTGGTATTAGTGCAGGAAAACCTCGAAATCATACAAGGCAGTGAAAACATCGATCAAATTTTCGAAAATACAATCCAGGCGCTCATCGGCACCAACATCGCTACATTCCTTCATGCGGAAGACCTTACCTACCTCAAAACGGAGATCAGCAAAGGTGAACGTAGCCGCCTGCCCTTTAACTTTACTTTAAATTTCCCTTCTGGTACTGTGCCGGTGAATATACTGGCACATGTAAAAAAAGATTTTATTATCCTGGAGATAGAAAAAGAGGCAGATACTACAGAAAGAAGCTTTACGGATGTTTTCCAGGAGGTTCGCTCTTTTATCTCTACCATTGAGAAAACCAGCAGCGTTATAGAAATCTGTGAGGCCAGCATCCGCGAAATCAGGCGCATCTCCGGCTTCGATGGCATCCGGATGTACAGTTTTGATGAGCAATGGAATGGTACCGTTATTGCCGAAGAAATTACCGGAAAGCTGGAAAGTTACCTCGGACAAACCTTTCCTGCATCTGATGTACCAAAACAGGCCCGTGCACTTTATATCCAAAATCCTTACCGGTTAATTCCAAACAGACTTTATCAGTCATACCGCTTATATCCGGTAATCAACCCCATATTTAACGGCTTTTTAGATTTATCAGACTGTAACCTCCGCAGTATTGCAGGCGTGCACCTGGAATACATGAAAAATATGGGTGTAACGGCTTCCATGTCTATCCGTGTGATGGCGGAGGGGAAACTCTGGGGACTTATTTCCTGCCACCATGAAACACCTAAATACCTGACCGTGGAAAACAGGTCTATATTTGAATGGTTAAGCATGGAAATTTCTCATCGCATTTCCGCTGTTATCATACAGGAATCGTTAAGCCGTTCTGCCGCACTGCTTCAGAAAAAAACCTTGATTATAGAAAATATCTATTCAAAAGGAAATATCCTAAACGGAATAACGGAAGATCAAAACCAAAACCTGCGCTCTTTGTTTAACGCTACAGGATTTTTAGTTCATGCTGACGGAATAGTATCCAGCGGCGGAACGGTACCTGAAAATGAGGTGCTGGATAACATCATATTATGGATCAAGAGCAAATCTCTCGTAAATGTATTCCATACCAATAACCTGAGTGATGTGTTTGAAGATGCAGATGATTATGCAGATGTGGCCAGCGGAATGCTTGTTATCCCGATCAATCCGGGTCTGGGTGATTTTATAGTTTGTTTCAGGCCTGAAGTAGTGAAGCAAATTAAGTGGGGCGGTGATCCCAATCAGGCCATCAATTTTGAAAAAGACGGCAAAAGTTACCATCCCAGAAACTCATTTAAGCTTTGGCTGGAAACCGTTCACGGACAATCTGAAGCATGGTCGGAACAGGAAATGGAAACGGCAGAATCATTAAGGAACTTCCTTTTTGAATTTAGTACCACATCACTATACAATTAGTGTACAATGACTGACAAGAAAACAAAAGAAGGTATAAAAAGATACGATAAATACATTGTTGCCATAGGTGCATCGGCCGGTGGACTGGAAGCCATTCATGAGTTTTTTGATCATATGCCTGCCAATGCAAGCTTTTCTTTCGTGGTGATCCAGCATTTATCATCCGATTACAAAAGCCTGCTGGTAGAACTGGTGGGCAAACATACACACATGAAAGTGTTTGAGGCGGCCAATGATATGACTATCCAGCAGGATTGTGTTTACATTATCCCGAACAATAAGCTGATGACGATGAGTCATGGCCGTTTAAGATTGGCAGAAAAATCACTTGTAAAAGCGCCAAATACCGCGATTGACCACTTTCTTTATACCCTGGCAAAAGATAAAAAAGAAAAAGCCATTGCCATTATTCTTTCCGGTACAGGTACGGATGGCACCAAAGGTATTCAGGCCATCAAAGAAAACGGCGGCATGGTCATCGTTCAGGATCCGGCTACAGCCAAATTTGATGGCATGCCCAATAGTGCCATTGCTTCAGGAAACGCAGATTTTATCCTCCCTCCTCCTGAAATGAGCCATGAGTTGTTTATTTATGTGAATGAAGAACCGGTAAAAGTGCTGGAGAACGGCAAAATAAATGAGCCGCTATTGGAAGAGGTTTTTAAAATTGTTCATCTTCAAAGCGGCAATGATTTCAATTTGTACAAAACCCCAACCATCATCCGTAGAATTGGGCGAAGAATGAATGAAAACGGCATTAAATCCCTGGATGATTATGTTGAATTTTTAAAAACAAATAAACGTGAACCCGGCATCCTGGCACAGGATTTCCTGATTGGTGTCACCAAATTTTTCAGGGATGATAAAGCTTTTGAAGCCTTTGGCGAACAGTTGGAGCAGGTGGTTAGCAGCAAGCAAAATGGCGATAACATTAAAATCTGGGTTTGTGCCTGCAGTACCGGTCAGGAAGCCTATTCTGTAGCCATCCTGGCCAATGAATATGTAGAAAAATCAGGAAAAAAAATAGACATTAAAATTTTCGCGACTGATATTGACGAAAAGAGCATAGAAATTGCCGCTAAAAACCAATATCCTGAAAGTATAAAAAAGGAAATTCCCAAACCGTATTTTAAAAAGTATTTTGTTCAGGATGGCGTTTTTTATAATGTACTCCCCGCCATACGGAAAATGGTGGTTTTTGCCAAACATGATGTCATAAAATCGCCGCCATTTATCAAAAATGATATGGTAACCTGCCGGAACATGCTGATTTATATGAATAATGTGCTTCAGGAAAAAATACTCTCCGTATTCCACTTTTCGCTGGTAAAAGGGGGCTATTTGTTTTTAGGTTCAAGTGAAACAGCTTCATCCTTAAAAGATGGTTTTACTGAAATACCAGGCAAATGGAAAATTTACGAAAAAACAGGAAGCATCAATTATGCCAGTTATAATACTTATAATACGGGTGCCAGGTCTCAGCTGGTAAAAGATAAAAAGAAAACAGTTGCCGCAGATTTTGTAATAAGTCCAATTGAGAAGAGTTTTAGTAACTTCTTAACAAAAGACCTGGGTTATGCTGGTATATATGTCGATAAATCCTATATCATGCAGGATGCCATTGGCGATTACCGCAAATATCTTTCCCTGCCCGAAGAAAAAATAGAATTAAACGTGCTGAAAATGGTACCAAAAGCGGTATCTATTATGCTGAATTCGGCACTTCGCAAAGCCTGGAAAAACCAGGAGGCTACACATTTAAAAAGAGTTTATTTTAACACAAAAGATCAGGCAACTTATTTAAACATTTCGGTGCAGCCTCCCGAGCAGGACAGCGGAATAGGTTTCACGCTGATTATTTTTGGGGAAAGTACCGTAGAAACCATCCAGGAAAAGGATGATATGGGCATGTTTGAGATCCATGATGGCAATCAGAATGAATATATTTTTGAGCTTGAGGCCGAACTGAATGAAACCAGGAGCAATCTTCAGCTGGCGGTAGAAGAAATGGAAACCACCAATGAGGAACTCCAGTCTACCAACGAAGAGTTGCTTTCTGCCAATGAAGAACTGCAATCCAGTAATGAGGAGCTACAATCACTGAATGAAGAGCTGCACACGCTGAATACCGAACACCAGCTTAAAATAAAAGATCTGGTAGATTTGAATGACGACCTTGACAACTATTTCAGAAGTACGGATATCGGGCAGATTTTTGTTGACGCCGGCATGTTTATCAGAAAGTTTAATGGTGCAGCCATTAGTATGGTCAACCTCATTGAAGCAGATATTGGCCGGTCTATAGAACACATTTCCAATAATATTAAGGCACAAAACCTCAACGCCGATATACAGCAGGTATTAAATAACGGGCACATTATTGAAAAGGAAGTGCAAATCCGCAACGGGCAGAGCTGTTTGATGCGCATTATGCCTTACATCAGGAAAGACAGGAAAACCGATGGTGTGGTGATTACCTTTGTAGATATTTCTAAATTAACAGAGTTAAATAACATCATCAGCGGGGTATTTAATGCCAGCTTAAACGGCGTTCTGGCTTTCAAAGCGGTCAGGAATAAACAACATTTTATCACCGATTTTGAATGCATTTCTTTTAATGAAGCCGCACTCCGCATCCTGAAAAAGACCCATGAATCGCTGGATAAATCCAAACTCACAGACGGCTTGCCTGAACTCTCGGGCAGCAACCTCATGGAGAAATATATTGAAGTGGTTGAAAAAGGAAATACCTTCCAGATCCAATTCAGGTTAAATGATCACCTTTGGATTGAATTGGTGGCGGTTAAAATGTCTGATGGCTTTGCAGCAACCGTAACCGATATTACCAAACAAAAAGTTGCAGAAGAAAAACTGAAAAAAAACTATAATGAATTGCTTGGTACCCGCGAAAACCTGAAGCATTTAAATGCAGCACTGGAGCAAAAGGTACAGGAGCGAACCATGCGCTTATCAGAAAGCGAAACCCGGTTTAACCTGGTTGCACAGGCCACCAACGATACCATCTGGGATTGGAACCTGGCCGATAATACCATGTGGCGGAGCCAGAATTTCACTACCATGTTTGGTTATGAGAATATACCTGATAACCAGAACATTTCTTTCTATTTCGAAATCGTCCATCCTGACGACAGGCAGAGGGTGAAAAAAAGCGTTTACGATGCCATTAATCAGGGCAGTGAGCAATGGACTTCCCAATACCGTTTAAAAAAGGCCGATGGCAGCTTTGCGACCATTTTAGACAGGGGAAGTATTCTGCTCGACGAAAACCAGGTACCTTACCGCATGGTAGGCTCCATACTCGACATTTCGGTGCTGGCAGATACTGAAACAAAACTCAGTTCAACGGAGCGTAAATTCAGGAAAATATTTGATTCCAATGTAATCGGAATGATGTTCTCCAATGTTGATTCCGGTAAAATTGAAACAGCCAACCGAAGCTTTTTAGAAATGCTGGGGTATACACCTGAAGATTTTGAACAAGGCAATATCAACTGGAGAAAACTTACTCCGGATGAGTTTATGCCCATCAGTAATATTTCTGCCGAATTGTTAAAATCAAAAGGTTTTTGTCCCCCATTTGAAAAACAATATTACACTAAAAGCGGTAAAAAGCTAGATGTACTGATAGGTTCTGCCATCCTGGATGATGAAAACAGGAGTGATGCGGTAACCTATATCATCGACATCAGCAAGCAGAAACACAATGAAAAGAGGCGGAATGAACTTCAGCACCTGATCAGAAAACAGCAGGATGAATTTTACAGCATTTTCAAGAAGGCGCCGGCATTGATCAGTATCCGCAGGGGCAGCAACCTCTTGTTCGAATTTGTAAATGAGTCTTTTGCGAAATTTGATGGTGGCGATCATTATGTTGGTGAAACCATGAGAGCCGATTCTTTATTCGCCAATCCGGAACTTAAAGCCATGGAACAGCAGGTAATGAAAACGGGTAAAACTTTTCTGGCCAATTCCTATTTACTCCAGCTAAAGGATAAGGAAACAGGACAAATAACAGACAGCTGGTTCGACCTGATCCTGAATCCTGTATTTTCTGCAGATGGCCTGATTGATGGAATTTCTTTCTTTGGTTTTGAAGTAACTGATTTAATGATCGCTCAGCGTGCCACCAGGGCACTGATGAATAAGAAAGATGAATTTATGAGCATTGCCAGCCATGAATTAAAAACACCAATTACCAGCATTAAAGGCTATCTTCAATTTGCCATGAAAATGGCCAGGGAAGAAAAATTTGGTCATACGTTGGAGTTTGTAAGCAAGGCTAACCGCCAAATCGGGAAACTGACCCGGTTAGTTGATGATTTACTGGATGTAACTAAAATCCAGGCAGGAAAACTCACTTTTACCATTTCTAACTTTAATGTGGAAGAGATTATTGCCGAGGCAGTTGATGGCGTGCAGGGAAATCTGGGCAAACAGAAAATCATAAAAGATGTAGATGACGTACCCATTTCTGCTGATAAAAACAGGATAGAACAGGTGATTTCCAATTTCCTTTCCAATGCATTAAAATATTCGCCTGAAGGAAAAGAGATCAGAATTTCGGCAAAATCAAATGGCAAAACCCTCAGACTGGCTGTTAAAGACCAGGGTATTGGCATTCCGAAAGATAAGGCCGAATTAATTTTCGACCGCTTTTTCAGGGTGGATGAATCGTCTAACCATTTCTCCGGACTTGGCCTCGGGCTTTACATTTCAGCACAGATTATAGAACGGCACCATGGCAAAATAGGTGTAAACAGTGATATCAATACCGGGTCTGAATTTTGGTTTGAAATCCCATTGGTTCAGCCAACCTAAAATACATGGTTAGTGATTGTTATCACAAGCAATCACTAATCATTTACTGCATAAAACAGGCCATATGGCTGAAATGAAGATAAAATATTTAATTTACAAATCAATCCGGGGCAATTGCTGTTATTCAGATGAAGGGTTTTATTAACCTTTCATTACAAAGCCGGACCATCCAAATTTTCAGCATGCTTCAATACAAAAATATACCTACCCTTTTCTTATACACAACCACCTCAGTTGTAATTGTTGAGTGCTGATAATGGATATTTTAAGCAAGAACCCTGGTTTGACAGCAAAGTTTGAAAAAACAGATCTGGCAGAAAAAACAGCAACAATTAAAACGTGGAATTCTGAATTAAGATTAGACCGTAGCGGCTGGTTACTTATCGCCTTTTTTGGTTTGCTGAAATTCTGTATTCACTTAACTGGTATTTCCAACTATGGCCTTCATGCGGATGAGCTTTATTACATCTCGCTCAGTGAGCACTTTGCCTGGGGATTTTTAGACATTTCGCCTTTTGTAACCTGGATGGCAAAAGTATCTTCTACCCTATTTGGTACTGCTGTGATGGCATGGAGAATCATCCCCTGCCTGTTCAGTGCATTAACCGTGATGCTTACCGGTTTAATGGCGCACCATCTGGGTGGCAGAAAACTGGGCATTACCATTGCCTGCTCTGCCATCATTTGTTCACCTGCATTTTTAGCCACTTCATATCTTTTACAACCAGTTGTGTTTGATGAATTTTTCTGGACACTTCTGGCCTTTTCGGCATTAAGGTTTCAGCAAACACAAAAACCAATCTTCCTGTATCTGACAGCCCTCGCCTTAGGATTGGGGATGTTAAACAAATATACCATTGCCATGTACCTGGCAGCCATGATATTGGGCTGGTTTATAACTGGCAAACGCCATATAAAAATCAATTGGCATAGCGTAGCAAGTTCCTTTCTTCTTTTTTTCCTCCTCATCATCCCCAACCTGATCTGGCAATGGGCATATGGTTTTCCCATTTTCGGATATTTGAATATTGTAGGAAGCAAAGCATTTTCAATTGATATTTCCGACTATCTTTTCCAGCTTTTTTTCTTTCATGGTGCCGGTGTTGCCGTATGGACAGCTGGTTTTTGCTTCCTCCTCATGAAACAAATCAGAGATAAACTTAATCTCACCTGGCCAGTCACTTTCATCATTCTTGTAATTTCACTGGCTTTGCTAAAAGGAAAATTATATTATGGTTTGGGTATGTTCCCCATTCTTTTTGCTGCCGGAGGTTGCTGCTGGGAAATGCTTTTCCGAATGCGGATATTTCCAAAATACATATTTGTAGCTTCTCTTTATCTTTTTGGCTTACTGAGCCTACCACTGGTTATTCCGGTTTTGCCGGTGGATGTATGCCGAAATTACATTAAAAAAATGGTAACCTATACCAACTTTTCCAGACCAATGGTTTGGGAAGATGGCACAAGCGGATCGATTCCGCAATTTTTTGCAGATATGTCTGGTTGGCAAACACTTTCCGGTGAAATTGACAGCGCATCGCTTAAAAGTCTGAGTCAAAAACCCAATGCCATACTTACAAACAATTATGCGATAGCAGGTGCATTAAAGTATTATTCAAAATTTTTAAGTCCACGTGTAATTTCTGCCAATAATAGTTTTATGCTGGAGTCGCCGGGTAGTCTGCCATCCGGCACTATCCTCTATTTAAGCCGTGACCGGCAGGAGCTTGTGGTGAAAATGGCCCGCCACGTTTCCCTTTACAAACAATTAAAAATGGAAAATTCGCATTTGAAAGGCATCAATATCTATATCCTTTATGATGTGAATGAGTTGTTTAGAAAAAAATACGCATCAGACCGGAAGCAATTTTTCCACCCGGTGGAAGTTATGTATCCTGATAAAATTTCTACCCAACTCAGCAGGTTTTGAAGAGGCAGAACCCTTATTTCCTGTAGCAGATACTTCATTTGCGCCTTGCATACCTAATGATGCTATTTACGGATTTCCATAAAATTAAATCATCTTTCAGCTGTAAATTTATTCCAACCTACAATACACAGCTATCAGTATTGTAGGTTTAAAAAATTGCCGCTAACTTATCACCTTTAATTTACTTAACATACTAAAACGACGCTCTATTTTGAAATTAATTATCCTGATGGTGTTAAGCCTAACACTCTTTCACACCGCTCCCACTAAAAGTAAAGTAAAAGCTGTAGTTTCTACCTGCTATGGGTATGACCCTTGTACAGCATGTTCCAATTGCAGTGCATGTAAACGCTGTGGTGCCGGTGGTAGCTGTGGTGTATGTGCAGCTAAAACATCCGGGATAATGAATACCTTTTCAGCAGTTAATCGCGCTAAAAATAAAACCACCAATTATACCGGGCAATGTAAAGCCTTAACTAAAAAAAGAAGCCGCTGCAAAAGAAATGCAAATGGAACGGGTTATTGCTGGCAGCATGTTCAGTAGATTAAAACCTTCTTAATAATGTATTATATTTTACCTTCCTGATTTAACAACCTGGTTGGGTTTTCAAATTTTATAACATGTCTGCGCAATTTCTTCTATCAGGCGATTTAAATTTTTCATGATTAAACTATTTCTTTGTTGAAATCAATTTATTATCTTATATACCAGCCACCTATTTTATTCCTTACTCAAACGTTCAACTTCATCGTTTAATTCCTGATCCCAAATAAATTCTATATCGAAATTTCCAGTTGAAAATAATGTGAATATCGCTCGGTTCCATTTGTTATTTCCACCTTCTGTTCTACCAGCTACCTATTTTATTCTTTGCTCAAACGTTCAATTTCATCGTTTAGTTCCTGATCCCAAATAAATTCCATATCGATTTGCCTATTAAGAAAGAGCTGGCCTTCGCAGAATTTTTTATGTTGGTTATAACCTTTCCTTTCAAAGAAAACGATTATACACAAGGCCCTCTTTGAGGGTTTTTGTGTATAATTTAAATCTGGGATATTCTCTTATTTAGTGACTAAAATCCTTCAATAAGTTCTCGTTATTAATAAAATCTTTTATAAACGATTCAAGCGAATCTGCTATTTTATCTTTAAAATAATAAATTGCATTCTTGCCATTCTCATCTTTTTTATCAATGGCTAAATAAATGCCCTCGTTTACTTCGAAAAATAGTAATTTATCACTATGATATAGTTGGTCATATAATTCCAAATCAGGATCGAACTCGTAAAAATCTTCCTTGAGGTTTATTTGTGCAACCTGATTTGCGGCTGGAAACCTATCAAAACTGCTTTTATTTAGCTGCCAAAAAAACCGTATCCAATTTGGGTATAAAAATCTTTTAGTTCTTTTGGAAGCGAAAAACCTAATTTATCCTCGGAAATTGCAATATCTGACAAATTTTCTGAATATAATTTATGATCCAATGCACTATACTGATTGACATCAATTACTTTAAACTGTTCTAAAAATCTAAAATCACTCATCATGCTAATTTGTAAATTTTCATCTATTCATAGCCTCCGTGAAAAATGGTGTTTCCTGAATATTTCAAAGCTAAGAAAGTTTAATTTTTTAATAGAATATCATTCAACCATTCGGGTACCAAATCCTTATCTCTTGGGAAAACTTTCAAATCATCAATAAACTTATCGGGGCTGGGATCATATTTAAATTCGGGCTTTTCATCATAATCAAAATCTATGTTAAATTTTCCGTCGCTAGTTACAGTTATTATACATGTATACCAAGCTCCCTTATTAGGAGATAACTTGTATAATTCTTCGCGCAATTTTTTAATTTTTAACGTTACATCCTCGCCATTTTCTTCTGGATCAAAAGAAATTATTTCCCCATTTTTCTCATAAAATGATTTAACTGAAATCATTTTATTTATCGCATAAATGTTCAAGGTAAAATTATCCCAATCATCTGATGGGATATTAGAATTTGAAATTTGAATTATTTCGTTTATTAGATTATTTGTGATATCCATGAATTTTATTCCTTACTTAAACGCTCAATTTCATCGTTTAGTTCTTGATCCCAAATAAATTCCATATCGAATTTGCCTGTTGAAAATAATGTGAATATCGCTCGGTTCCATTTGTTGTTACCGCCTTCGGTTGTAATCTCATGAAGTTGGCTTAACCAATCAGTAACATCGTCATCGATGTTTTCAACTTCAATATCTTTTTTATTATTATCATTAACGTAATCACCAGTATACCCTACAACTCCCTCTCCAACAAATTCAAATTCCAAGCAAGCTTTATCCCAGTCATCATTAATTACGTTTAGGATTTCTTTGGCAATAGCCTCATAAATTTCATCAACTGTCATAATATTGCCTTAGGTTCTTGGTCAATGTAATTATATGTTTAGGACTAACTTTGTTAATATTAAATCTATTGGTCAGGTCAATTGCCATATCTTAGTCTTCCAAATTACTGATTAAGTCTTGATCAACTAAAAGAGCTTCAATGAAATCGTCAAAGGAATCAAAAATTTTCTTCTCAAAATAATAAATTGCATTTTTGCCATTAGTGCTATTTTTATCAATTGCTAAATATAATCCCTCATTCACTTCAAAAAAAAGCAGTTTATCTTCATTGTAGATATCATCATAAACCTCTAAGTTCGGATCGCTCTCATAGAAGTCTTTTTTTAAATTTATTTGGGCGATTTGTTGTGGGGATAATAATCTATCGAAGCTGTCTTTGTTCTGTTACCAGAAAAAACCATATCCAACTTTTTCAAAAAATACAGCAAGTTCTTGTGGTAAAGAAAAACCTAATTCTTCTTCCGCGATTCTAATATTTCTATTTTCTATTGGATAGAAAATATGATCCAGATTATTTTTATCTGACACACCGTTAACTCTAAAGGCGATTAAATTTGAGAAATTTAGCATCTTAATTAAAGTAATTTTATTTAAACAAAGATTTCGATGGGGCTCCTTTACCATGAATACCTCCTTGGTGTTCAGATAGAGATTTCACTGGATGAATATTCCACCATTTATCAGGACCTCCGTGAGTATTCTCTATGACTTGATGAGCATCATATTTATCTCCGATTTTTCTATATATCTCACCATTTTTATCAGGAACATTTTCGGTATAAGTTGGCCATTTTTTTCCAGTTTCCTGTTCCCATTGTTTTATAAGTTTATTTTTCAATTTACTGAATGCTATCCTTTTTTTTGCTGTTTCAGCTGGGCTAAGTTTTTTATAAACATTCTGCCGCAATGCATTTTTTAACTCTTGAACTTGCTTAGGATTAAGTTTTCTTCCAGTAACTTCTTCTAAATGTTTAATGTATTTCCTTATCAACTGTAAGTCAACATCCTTACTTGCAGATACCACCTCCCCAAGTGTCCTTGCCTTTTTAGCTTCTTCAGCTGCCTTGGTGGCTTCCAAAGCTTTTGTTGCGACATTGGCTTCTTTCCGCTATTTTACACGTCCAGCAATTCGCTAAACATCTCGGTTATGCTATCCTGATCAAAATGCTCCCGGTCGATCTCTCCATTTACTATCAATCTTAATATTAAAAGCACAAACCTTTGCTAGTTCTTTTAATATTGATCAAAAAAATTATTTATTTATCTAATCCAATAAACTCCAATTATTATTGCCCTTAGCAGGTGGGATAATATCTAATCCAAACGTTAAGCCCGGGTTATCATTTATTAGTTTTGCCTTGCATTTTAAAACCAGTTCATCTTCCTCTAGTGGAATAATAGTATTAGGCAATTGGTTAATTTCCAAGCGCATTAAGTCATGTTTAGACTCATAAGCAGCCAAACCCAATTGCTTTCTAATGACCAGCCAGGTAAGAATTTCTACAGGGAAAATAAAATAATCAGAACTTGAAAATTCAGGACTATATTCATTTCCATATTCGTCTGTGGTTACATCCTCATCAGATTGTTTAATATGAAAATCGCAGAGCTGATTAATCAAATTATCCAATAAATTGGCATCAGCAGTATTCCAACCATCTATTGCTGCCTGGTAAATACTCATATCTTCAGGATAGTGCAGTTTGCCTTTATCTAAGTCGATATCTTGCCATTTGCAAAACAAAGTTAAAATAAACCAGGGATGTTTTGCCTTGGCATTACCCCCGGTATAATGTTTGCTATAAAGCATTTTAATCAGAAAATTCCCATAGGCTTTAGCCTGATCTACCCAGTCCAAATACAGCAATTGTCCTAAATGCATAGTGCTGTATTGAAATAATACTGCAGAATGATAAGTTGGAGACGTACTGCCTAAAGCATAATGCCAATTATTCGCTTCTAAAGTAAGATTAGTATTCTTAGAAATTAAAACAAAATTTAATTCCTTTGTCTGTATATAATTATCTAAAAATTGCCACAAGTAAAAACTGGCAAGTCTTTCAAAATTCAACCCTACAGAACTTCTATGCTTTTTATCTTTTAAATATCCATCAAGGTCTTCCAATGGTTCTTCTAAAAAGAAATCTACTTTCTTTAATTGATGTGTTTTCTTTTTAATAGTGTAGGATATTGCTTTCTCTAAATTGTCCATATTTGTTATGCTATATTCTAAAATTAAGGTTTTAACCAGTCTCTTTTTTTAGTACCTAAAAGATTTTCATCTACATATACATCATGTTTTTCTACATCAATCGACTTACCTTCGTCCTTTGCCTGTTTTAATGCATTTTTGGCTTCTTTATAGCCTGTTGCATCGCCTCCTTCTTTCAAAATCATCAAGGGTTTATTTTAGCATTAAAATCAAAAGCACAAACGTTTGTCTGTGCTTTAATATTGATCAAAAATTACTTATTTTTCTATTCCAATAAACTCCAATTATTATTCCCCTTAGCAGGTGGGATGATATCTAATTCAAACGTTAAGCCCGGATTATCATTGGCTAATTTTGCCTTACATTTTAAAACCAGCTCATTTTCCTCGAAGGGAATAATAGTATCTGACAATTGATTAATTTCCAAACGCATTAACTCATGTTTAGGCGTATAAGCAGGCAAACCCAATTGCTTTCTTATGGCCAGCCACGTTAAAATTTCTACCGGAAAAATGAAATAATCAGAGCTTGAAAATTCAGGTCCATTTTCTCCTCCAAATTCATCCATACTAACATCCTCGTCAGAATTTTTAATGTGAAAATCGCAAAGCTGATTAATCAAATTATCCAATAAATTGGTATCAGCAGTATCCCAATTATCTATTGCATCTTGATAAACGCCCATATCTTCTGGATAATGCAGTTTGCTTTTATCTAAAACGATATTTTGCCATTTGCAAAACAATGTTATAATAAGCCAGGGATGTTTTGCCCAGGCATTACCCCCAGTATAATGTTTGCTGTAAAGCATTTTAATTAGGAAATTACCATATGCTTTGGACTGATCTATCCAACCCAAATACAGTAATTGGCCTAAATGCATAGTACTATAGTTAAAAAGGATAGCGAAATCATAGGTCGGAGCAATCATGCCTAATGAATACTCCCAATTGTTTGCCTCTATAGCATAATAGGTACTTAATAAAAGTACATCATGGTCTACATTTTTTGTATTAACATAATTATTTATGAATTGCCATATATATTGATTTGATAATCGTTCAAAATTTAGACCAACAGAACTATCATCTTTTTGATTATTGATATACTCGATCAATGCATTTTTACGATCTTGCAATTTTATATCATTATCTCTAAGTTGAAACTTCTTCTTCTTTTCTGTATATTTTAATGCGGCTTCTAATGTTTCCATATAATTTTATAATTAAGGTTTTAACCAATCTCTTTTTTCAGTACCTAAAAGATTTCCATTTTCATCTACATATACATCATGTTTTTCTACATCAATCGACTTACCTTCGTCCTTTGCCTGTTTTAATGCATTTTTGGCTTCTCGCGCTTCTCTAGAACTAACGCCATCAGTATATCCATCATCCTCGCGTGCTGCACGATTTAACCTATCGTTGGTATAATCTTCACCACCCATCGTTTTTTGATCGCCTTTTAACAACATCTCCTTTTTGGCACCATCTGCCCAGTAGCGTTCCTGTTGGGTGGTTTTTACATTTATCTTTTTCATTGCCACGGTTTCTGAATTCCGGGATAAAATGTCTACATCTTTACCAGATTTGTTCTGTATCATGTAAAATTTATCAAAAACCTCTGTTTCCAGTTTGGTATTTATCACTCTTTCTCCAAAATCACTAACGGCGTCTCTTCTTTAAAACAAAATAATTATATTAAGCTCCTAAAAGTAAAAGCTCCATTATGGAGCTTTTAAATATTTGTAATTTGATCATGAATATTCTTACGCTTTTGGCGCAGGTGTGGTTTCTAATATTTTCAAGAAATCAGAAAAAGACTCCGCAATGAAATAAGTATTTAATTCATCAGTAGATTCTTTAAAAAAATATGTATGATCATAATACCATATGCCATCATTCTCCCCATCAAATACCAGTAATAAAAAGCCTGACCCAATATCATTTCCTATTAAAAAAGATGACTCTGCTATATCGTCTCCGTACTCTTTATTAATCCTGACAATATCTGCGGCCTTATGTTTTGCATCTATGCCGAAAAAATAGCCCATTGGTATTGTTTGATTTATTTCTTTGACATAGAAAAATCCATTTTCAATATCAGCTCCATTGTTTTCAATTAAAAAATTCCTGTAATCAATGGGTAACTCAATTGAAAATTCATTTTCTAGAGAAGCTATGTTTTTTGCATCACCATTTTTATATTTAATCACTTCCATAATCTTTTTTTTTAAATATATTATTTTTTTCCAAAAGCCACTTTTTTTCCATTTGACACGCCACCTTGATGTGTAAATCTATCGTGTATAGTACGATCAACTTCCTGCATGGTTTTGCCATCTTCATGATGATGCCATACAGTTTCTTCTTTATCTAATTTAGGCGGTTTTTTGTTTGATAATCTTTCAGCATCTGAATAATCAGTGGTATAATTTCCTTTTTGTTCTCCTATATTGACAGATTGTCTTGAATGAGGGCCAAAATCTGGAGAGCCATTGATATAACGCACTTTATTTCCTTCCCAATCAATGTATCTCCAAGTTCCATCATCTAGCACCTCAATTTTCCCTCCTTTTCTAAACCATTTGGCAATATCTGGTGAATGCAATGGCTTCTTTAATTTTAAGATATCCTCCATAAGATTTGTAATGACCTTTGGTCTTACACCAACCTTAAAAATACCAGTCACCTTGCTTGCCAAAGCCTCCAGCTTCATAGCTTTTTGCAATTTAGCAATTGCAGCCGTAATTTCGGCTAGGCGGTCTGCGCCAATTACAAATTTACCTGCCGTGGTGATGCCTTTTACAGCTGCACCTGCACCTTTAGTGCCCACAACAGCTTCCAAAACCCCTTCGTAAACCTGTCCCACTACCTCGCTGCGTTCCTCGGTAGTGCCGTTTACCACCTTTTTATCCCAACCATCGGCTATGGCATCGCCGATCGCTTCATGCGTAGGTGCCAGATCAGTACCAAAAACCGAATCAAAATCTTTCAGCCGCTGTTCAGGAGTAGAAAATTGCCCTGTAGGAGACTGCGTGCCATAACCTACCACAGCGATACCCACCATTTTAGTCAGCCCTTTTGCCGTTTCTACAGGATGGCTTACCATTTGCACGAGGCCATTCCAGGTGCCTTTTAGGCCTGCTCTAAAGCCACGGCCTACACCTTGGGTAACATCCTCTCCGCCATCGGTAAACGCATCCAATATCGGACCAATTGGTGAGGTTAAGGCCGAACCCAATGCACCATCCAGCCAGGGGATGCCGTCCACACGGCTCTCTTTATCTCTCTCTAGATCGGCTTTTGCATCTTCAGTACTCTTAAAGATTTCGATGGTACCGCCTGCCTGGCATTTGCAATAGGACGAAAACAATAAGGGTGCCTGGCCCAATACTTTTTGTGCCCCATCATGTGCCTTAAGCCACTCAGGTGCCACTGGTATACAAGCACTTCCGGTAATGGAACACACGCCGAAACTTGGGATATTAACGATCGGAACATTATCAGTTACCGTAGCAATCTGGAGTTTACTCACTGCATGCTTCTTTGGTGTGGTTAAAAGGGGCAAAACGGTTGCACCCTTATCACACTTTAAAATTACCCCCTGAAAGGCATATAAATCATCCTTAGCCATTTGCTACCTCCTGACTGACTTCTTTAATGATAATTTGTTCTTCTTTGTACCAGCCACCAGCAATAATGGTTTCCAGATAGTGATCGGCATAAGTTAAATTTGTCACATTAAGAGCCTGGTTTGACCTAAAACGGTATTGCTCAGCAAAATCTACATTTAACTTACTGCCAATATTAAAATTATCATTCAACGTACTAAGCCAGGGGCTTAAGTTTTGTTTTTCATACTGCACTTCATCTAAACCACCTAGTCGTAACCAGGTTAGTGCTGTGCTATTATCATTTGCAGGCTTATACAGCCAACAGGCCTTGATGGGCAATATGGCCTCGTTGCCAAAGTAGCCGGGAATGTGGTAAGGTGATGCGATCTGATCAAATCCCGGTTTGCCGTTGTGCAGGTTAGCAGCCAGCATTGCATTGATCAATGTTTTGATGATTGGATTATGCGGGATGATTTTTTGTAAAAACTGCTGGTTAGATAGGTTTGCCCCAAAAAATCGCTTAAGATTACCCGCCTGCTTTTCGTCTTTAACGTGTTTTGAAATTTCTTTTTGCTTCTCTTTTAAAAATATCGATTGGCTTATGGGATATAGGGTGTCCAGTAACTGGCCTCGTTGATCAACATAAATCTCTATCCTTTTTATGCAATTAAAAAACAGGTAAATTTCAGGCAAACAGTTTAATTCCCAGTCGCATTGTACATTGTGCATCAAAATGCTCCATTTTTGTGCTCCCGCCCTTTCAGATTGTATTCCAATAGCAATATCGCCGGTTATATGATGTGATACATCACGATTGGCCAGCCAGTGTTTGTGGGTATAAACAAAGCTGAAATGTTGCTTATCGCTTCCAATAACATCAGGATAGGTTTCTTCTTCTATTACGGAGGCACTTTTTCCTGACCCAAAAAAATGATTTAACCAACCCATCCCTAATTAGAATTAATAATGGTTGAACTTAGGTTGATTTGATCTATCCCATCAATATTAACTGTTTTACCCTTTATATTGGTGAGGCCTTTTTCAGCGTTGCCCAGATCTACTGTTGGCGCCGTATTTTCAATGCTTTCTTCGCCTTCTATAGTAATTACCTTTCCTTTAATATCAACGGTGTTCGTGGCTGCCGCCGTTTGTTCTGGTGTAGCACCTTCTGCCGGGGCCAGGTTACCCATGGTAATTTTCGGCGATTGAATATCGATGCTTGCTCGTCCGTTAATACTGATATGCTCGCCACTGATATCAATATTCCCTTCCTTATCCATGGTAATGGTACTTTTACCGCTATGAATCACAATCTTGCTGGCTGCCTGTGCTGTAATTAAACCCGGGCCATTTTTAATGTTCACAAAATTAGCCGCATTGGTACCCATATTTAAGGCATGGTTTAAATCATCAAATGTTAAAGCACTGCCTTTTCTGGAGGTCAAACCCTTGGTGTTGCTGTTCTTAAAACCGCTGCTGTCACCACTTTTGCCATGGTACACACTGCCCATTACCACGGGCCGCGCCACGTTGCCTTCTTCAAAGGCGATCATCACCTGGTCGCCTTTTTCGGGGATGACGTGAAAGCCTCGGTTTTTCCCGGTATCGCCCGTGCCCGCATTCGGGCTGACCACGCGCAGCCATTCGGTTACATCATTGCTGTGGCATTTCCACTTAAATTTTACTTTAATGCGGCCCTGCCCCTGCGGATCGTCATTGTCAATCACGTCAGCCAGCTGCATATCCGGGCTGGGTTTAGTATAATTTTTCACCAGTATCCGTTCAGAACTGGCCACCACGCCTTCAAAAGTATTGTGGTATTTCCCCGTGCCATCCAGGTTATGGGTAATGCTGGTAATTAAAAACCGCCCCAGGCTTTCGGTAGCAAAGGCGATTTCCTGCCTGATGCTCATGGTAATTTCGGCCAGGGTACCAATGCCCAGTGCTGCATTATCGCCACTGGCGTTTATCTTTAACAACTCGCTGATGTGCGCTTTTTCTTCATTCTCTACATGACTTTTAATATCGCCATCATTATCCACCCTGATCATGGAGGGTTGGTTAAAGGTTTTGCTGTACATCAGGTTCGATGCTTTGATGGCATAATCCAGGTCAGGATGGCCGCCGGCCTGGCCGCTGCTTTCACTTTCCAGTATGGTATCCTGTTTGGGGTTATAGGCAAAACGTTTGTTTTTAAGGGGTGCCAGTTCCATGGCGTATTGCAGGTTGTGGACATCCCGGCCATAAAACAGGCCAATGTCCTTTTGGGTGTCAGGCTTCCCGAAATTCAGCTGCTTACCATCATAATACAGCCATTCATGGTATTCGCCAGAAAGGCGGTTTAAAAATTCCCAGTCGCTTTCCTTGTACTGGATCAGGTAATCAATACTGGCCTGGCGGCTGGCATTGGCTACAATTTTTAAATCGTTTGCCGGGGTATCAATGGTGGCCAGTTTTACAATTTCATTTAAATCTTTATCCAGGTAAGAACCGAGGTCTTCCCCGCGATCAATCAAAATAGTGGGGCTGTAACCACTCACAATCAACACCCCATGGTAGCCGTGGCTTTGGGCCAGCTCTACCCGGGTAACCAGGCCAGCAAATTGCTGCATCTGTTCGGTTGCGTAGCCAAAGGAGGCGGTTAGGGTTTTTCCTACAAAATCGCGGCTGTCATCCAGGTTAATCAGGCCGGGGGCACCCATCTGGTCGTGGTTAAACCGGAGTTCAAAATAATGGTGGCTGTTAAATTCCTGTTGTAAACTAAATGAGGCAAAATGAGGTATCGCCCGGTCTTCTATATTGATTTCGGTGATGAGTTTGTTTTCCATAGGGCTAAGCTGTTCACCATTTTAATTTAAACCTGCACCCAATATTGCTGATGAATCTGTTTATTGACAATGAGTGCGTTGGCGTAAAATTTAATGATGGTTGATTTGGTTAAACGATATATGCTTTTACCAAATATTGAGCCAATGAATGATCTATGTTGCTCATTTACAGCTGTTCAATCTGCCCAAGTTTTGAAAAGGTTTAATGTGAAGCATTTAAACATAGATTTTATCAGGAAAAGATGCTTGTATTTATTTTAAAATAATTTTCGTATCACTTATCATACTTCATATAAATCAAAATGTTGTGGGTTTTCAGGGCAACGTGTAGTGCTTTTATACACAGCACATTGGGATCATAAACTCAAATCATTGATGGCATGGCTGCGAATTTAGACTTGATGAGTTTTAAAAAATTAATCCTGCACTAACCGGAAATTTATAAACCGGAAACAAGCGATAGCAGATAATGCCAATAATAAAATGATGAATTCCCGAAACAAAAAAAGCCGAAACATTTTTTTGTTTCGCGAAAATTTGTTTCCAAAATCCGAAACGTTTTTTCTGGAAACAAAAATTTGTTTCGCTAAAAAACGTTTCAACATTCGCTTTACATACAATAAATGGACTTTTTTGAAAAAAACACGCCTGAATAATAGTCAATAATCATGATTAAATTAAAATTTCGGGATATTTGACAAGTAGTACTAATCATATAAGCAGACTAAGTTAATGATTAGTGCCTCGCCAACCACATAAGTTTTGGATCATATGCTTATATCTTTCAGGAAGAGGATTTGGAGGGGAATTTTTAACCTCTGCAAATGAGATTATTTCGGCTTATAAAAAGCTTTATAATTCGTTTTCTAATGGTAATGAATGGGTAAATTCTTATAAAACAAAAGGAAACCGGTGCATGGTATTAAATCAGATAAATTAATTTCTTAAATAATACGCAGCAAACCTTACCGGTTTTAAAACCAGTAAGGTTTGTTGGTTATCATAAAAAATTTATTTCGTTTTTTCATTAACCGGGGCGGGAACGGGTTCATCCTGCTGGCCTTGCTTAAATTCTTTAATTCCTTTACCGAGGCCTTTCATCAGTTCCGGAATTTTCTTTCCTCCAAACAATAATAATATGGCTATGCCAAGGATAATCATTTCCGGGCCGCCCAATAACGCGGCAATTGTAAAATCTTTCATAGGTTCTATGTTTCTGGTATTTTCATATACGACAGAAACCAGCCTTTGGTTTTTAATTGATGATCAGCTTTCCCGATAGAATTGCACCATCCGTTTTCATCTCCGGCCTTCCTCAACATAAGTTCTTTTAAAAAGAATCGTTATAGCTATAATCGGAATTTTGTATGTTTGATTTGAACAAAACCTTAACACCAAAAAAAATGAACATCAGTAAAAACATTTTATTCACCTCACTTATCGCATTATCAACACTAAGCATGTATTCATGCAAAACCAAAAAACTGGCAGCCAAACCAGCACCTGCACCGGTAGCTCAACCAGCTCCACCTGCAGAAGCCAAAAAACCGGCACCTGAGCCTGAAAAAGAACCTGAAGCAGCGCCATCAGATCAGCCAAACTTCAATCTGGATAATATTCAGTTTGAGTTTAATTCCTTTGTGCTCAAAACCTCTTCCTTTTCTATTTTAGACAAAGCGGTTGCAGAAATGAAAAAATCGCCAAATACCCAGTTTGTATTGAATGGTCACTCTTCTGCGGAAGGTAGTCCGGAGCATAACATGTCGCTTTCAGTAGATCGTGCAAATGCTGTTAAATCATATTTTGTAAATGCAGGTTTAAGTGCCGATCGTTTTACCATTGTAGGCCATGGGGAAAAAGAACCCATCAGCACCAATAATACCGAAGAAGGAAGAACCTTAAACAGAAGAACGGAGATTAAGATTAAAAATTAATCGCATCCTTCCATAGTAAATATTAACCTGAATATGCAATAACTGAATAGCATACCCGGTATGCCCAACCGCAGTTCATTGCATGTTTTTTCTTTTCATTCATTATTTTATTTTATTTCTGTTTCCGATCAACAATATTTAATTTCATTGAATATCCCCACATTAAGCTGAATTAAACCCGAATATTGTGCATCCCGTTTTAGTTAGAAATAATATTAAAATTCTTGGTGAAGGTAGCCAGATCATTGTTTTTGCACATGGTTTTGGCTGTACACAAAGCACCTGGAAATACATTACCCACTCGTTTCTGAAAGATTATAAGGTGATTTTGTTTGACTATATAGGATCTGGAAACACCGACATCAGTCAGTATGATTACCACAAATATGCTACTTTAGAAGGTTATGCCTGCGACGTTCTTGATATTATAGCTGCACTTCAGCTTCAGGAAATTATTTTTGTCGGCCACTCGGTTAGCGCCATGATCGGGATGATTGCCGCAATACAAAAACCAGATGTTTTTAAGAAATTGATTTTTATCGGGCCTTCCCCTAAATACCTGAATGATCAACATTATATTGGCGGATTTAAAACTGAAGATATAGCAGCCCTTTTTAACCATATTGTAAATGATTATTCCGGATGGGCCAAAGCGATTTCACCAGCTGTGCTGGATTGTCCTCATAAACCTGAATTAACAGAATTTTTAATTGAATGCTTCGAAGAAACCAATCCCAGTATTGCATTGGCCTTTGCCATGGCTACCTTTAAAACAGATTGCCGGGAAAAATTAAAAGAACTATCCGTTCCAAGCCTGACTTTAGCCATGGCCAATGATCCGCTGGTTCCACTGCATATAGGCGAATACATCAGGGAGTATACACCCAATAATTTTTTAGTTGTGATGAAGGCCACCGGTCACTTCCCACAGATTTGTGAACCGGAAGAAACCGTGAAAGAAATCAAAAAATTTATTATGGATGAACACATGTGCTAAATCATAATAATATCTTCTTTACTTATGCTCTGAAGAAATTGTTGAATATATTGTTCAGTCATCAGGATTTAGTGCCCTAATTCCCGGCTCTTCCATGGCAACAGCTGCACGAATAATCTTGATTAGCCACAAAGCTTGATCACTCCAAAATAATCAAGTTTTGTACTCATGAGATTTTTATTTTCCTGTTTTCCAAAAATAGCTGCTAAAATGCCATGTAAAATAGGTTGAATGATAACAACGACGCCTCCTTCTCAAATGTGATATATAATTTTTAAAGGAGAGATAAAAATTATAAGGTTCAATCATTATTATAGCATTTTCGAATAATCATATTTTTCCGATATAATACCGCACTTGTTGGCATATTATTTGTAACAAAAGCAACGACATTCAAAATGAATGATATGATCATCAATATAATGAACAAAATGAATAAATCTGTTCATTTCAAAAACCAGACAAAATATAAACCCGTATATAAGCCAAAATCATTTATTATTTATGCTCCTCTGGCGCTTTTGGGCATGAATAAACTGAATGGATAACTATAATTTATCATCATAAAAAAATAACACACATGAACACTATCAAAAAAATCTTCGTTTTCTCGTTAATTATCTTTTCTGCATCGGCCAGTAATGCACAAAATGGTATGCGTGAACCTATCAATTATTCGTTAAAAAATGGTATGAAAATTATCGTTTCAGAAAATCAAAAGTCCCAGGGTGCATTCTCGAGTTTTACCTTAGATACCAGAGCATTTCAAAATAAGAAGGATGGCATTGTAGAATTGCTTAATGCGACATTAAATGAGCGTGCCTCAAAAAATGATCAGATCCTGTTTAAAGATAACAGTGGCAGGTTGGCTACCAATAATGCCCAGCTGGAAAAAGGATTAACAGAAATGGCCTCCATCATTCAACATACTGACATCAACCAAAAAGCATTCGATAGCGGCAAAGCGACATTACTTGCCAGCTTAAAAAAACAGGATTACGATTACGACCAAACGGTAAATGAAAATACGATAAATGCTATATCGCTTGGAGATCTTCAGGCTTTTTATAATGAAATCTCACCTGAAAAAACATTTTTAACCGTTGCCGGTAATGTTGAAATGAATACGGCAAAAGCAGCCGTAAAAAAAGCATTTGGAAACTGGAAAAAAGCGAATAAAGAAGAAATTTCTTCAATAGCGAAATAATATTATCCTACTTCAAATAAAAAGCTTTCTGATTAAAATCAGGAAGCTTTTTATGCTTAAAATGTTACATGATTTTGTCCGGCTCCGGATCAGATTAATTAAACATTCGATATCTTAGCACATCAATTATCCCGCTATGAAAAAGACCACTGTTATCACACTCTTTTCTTTTTTGATCACCTCACTTCATGCACAAACTGTAGTAAACCGAAATCAGGATATTGATCAAATGGTTAAAGCTGTGAGCCAGGATTCATTGAAGTCATATATTGCTCAAATGGTTTCCTTTGGCACCAGAAATACGTTAAGTGATATGAAAAGCAAAACCAAAGGAATTGGGGCAGCCAGAAATTGGGTGGTTGGAAAGTTTAATCAATTTGCAAAACAAGGTGATGGCCGGCTCTCGGCATATTTAGATACCACTACTTTTAAACCAGACGGTAAACGGGTAGACCAACCTACCCTATTGGGAAATGCAGTGGCCATATTAAAAGGAACTGATCCAAATGATAAAAGGGTTTATGTGGTCAGCGGGCATTTGGACAGTCGCGTTACAGATGTAATGAACCGAACCAGTAATGCGCCCGGAGCAAACGATGATGGCAGCGGGGTAGCCGGCGTAATAGAAGCCGCAAGGATTATGAGCCGGTATAAATTTCCTGCCACCATTATTTTCGTTGCCGTTAGCGGCGAGGAACAATCGTTATTAGGTTCGGGGTTTATGGCGGATAAAGCTAAAAAAGAAGGTTGGAATGTTGATGCGATGCTTAACAACGATATGATTGGCAGCAATAACAGCAGTGAAACACAAATTATAGACAATACCCGGTTACGTGTGTTTAGTGAAGGCCTGCCGGCGTACGAGCTGGATAAAAACGCTAAAAGCATCCGCCAGTTTGGATTGGAAAATGATGGTAAAAGCCGTCAGCTGGCAAGATACGTAAAGGAAGTTGGCGAACGTTATGTCGATCAGCTGGAGATTAAACTCGTTTACAGAAATGACCGCTTTTTAAGGGGTGGCGATCACACGCCTTTTGTTGAAAATGGCTTTACCGCAGTAAGAATCACTGAAATGAATGAAAATTTTGATCATCAGCATCAGGATTTGAGAACGGAAAATGGCATTAAATATGGCGATTTACAAGAATTTATGGATTTTGAATACCTCAGAAAAAATACGGGTGTTAATATCGCCGTCTTGGCCAATTTAGCCAAAGCACCTTCAGCACCCATAGAAGTTAAAATAGATGTTAAAAACCTGAGCAATGCTTCACAATTATATTGGAAAGCACCGTTAAGTGGCAATGTGAAGGGTTATTATGTGCTCATGCGCGAAACCAGCAGCCCCGTTTGGGAAAAGAAATTTTTTACTTCAGCCACTAAGATAACGCTACCCTATAGTAAAGACAATTATTTATTTGCTGTACAAAGTGTTGGCAATGAAGAGAATGAAAGCCTTGCGGTTATTCCCGGCATTGGCAGATAGAAAATATTAAGCTTTACCAAAGTTTAAGCTTATTTTTAGGCCATGAAATTTAAGCCTTTAGCATTCATTTTAAGCATACTGATCACCCTGAGTATTGGGGCATTGGGCGGTTATGCTACAGCGCAATCGGTCAGAACCTGGTATCCTTTATTAAATAAGCCCGCTTTTAATCCACCTAACTGGCTTTTTGCGCCGGTTTGGACAAGCCTGTATGTATTAATCGGAATAGCTGCTTATCTGGTTTGGGTTAAACGCGATCGCATTGTTCACTTCCCCAGAACGGTAGCCATTTATTTCATCCAGCTTATTTTAAACCTGGCCTGGTCTTTTATTTTCTTTTACCTGCATGAAATTGGTTTTGCCCTGGCAGAGATTATTGTGCTCCTGGCGGTTATCATTCTTAACGCAATGATGTTTTATAAAATAGATAAATGGGCAGGGCTACTATTCATCCCCTACATACTTTGGGTTAGTTTTGCATCATTTTTAACTTATAACCTATTCATATTGAATTAATTTTAAAAGAAAATCTTATTTTAGGAGAGTGGTAGCTTTTAAAAGAATTTTGCTGATACTCTTCGTTTTATGCTATACCCAGTTGCATGCGCAAAAGGTGGGTCTTGTTTTTAGCGGTGGCGGTGCAAAGGGCCTGGCGCATATTGGCACTTTAAAGGCGCTTGAAGAAAATCACATCCCCATAGATTATATTACCGGAACATCAATGGGCGGCATTGTTGGTGCCATGTATGCCGCAGGCTATTCACCGGCAGAGATTGAGAAAATAGCATTAAGTGATGATTTTCAAAACTGGGTAAACGGGCGCTATACTAGCGATTATACTTACTATTTCCAAAAGAATGCACCCAATGCTTCTATGCTTACAGCTAAAGTGGCCATAAATACAGGGTTCCATTTTAGTTTCCGTTCCAACCTGATTAATGATATTCCTTTAAATTTTGCCTTTCTGGAACTTTTCTCACAGGCATCAGCTGTATCTAAGGATGATTTTAATAAGCTTTTTATCCCCTACCGCTGTATGGTGGCCGATGTGCTTTCTCAGAAAAGTATTACGGTGAGCAAAGGAAGTTTAGCAGAAGCAGTGCGGGCAACAATGACGGTTCCGATCATTTACCGTCCGATTAAGCTGGATGGAAAATATGTTTTTGATGGTGGTTTGTATAATAACTTCCCTGCAGATGTAATGGAAAGGGAATTTAAGCCTGATTATATGATCGGGGCCAATGTTTCTTCCAAAACCTATAATGAATATCCTAAAAATACCGATGACCGTTTAATGAACCGTTTCCTGGTGTACATGTTTTTGTCCAAATCAGACTCCACCATGATTGGAAAAAACGGCGTTTACATCCAGCCTGATCTGGCCGAATATACCGCAACCAACTTTGCCCCCGTAAAAGAACTGATTAAAAGAGGATATGATGCAACGATGGCAGATATGCCCAGAATTAAGCTATTGATCAGCAGAAGGGTCAGTGATGAGGAACTGGCAAAAAAAAGAGCCATCTTTAATTCCAAAAAACCTGATTTCAAGTTCCGTACAGTCTCTGTATCCGGCGTAAACGACCAGCAGAAAAAATATATCGAGCGCTTATTCAAAAGTGACCAGCCTACATTTAACCTGCAGGATATTAAGCGCGGCTACTATAAACTGGTTGCCGATCAGACTTTTGAAACCGTTTATCCCAAAATATCTTATCAGTCTGTTACCGACAGCTATACTTTTGAAGTGGTGGCTCAGCCCAAAAAAAGCTTTAAACTGGATTTGGGTGGCAATATATCCACCCGTCCCATCAGTAATGTTTTTCTGGGTGCCGAATACAATTATTTAAACCGCAAGGCATACACCTTTGGAACGAGCTTTTATTCCGGTCGCTTTTACGAATCGGTTCAGTTGAACGGCCGGATAGATTATCCTACAAAATTACCGCTTTTTCTGGCTGCAGAAATGACTTATAACCACTGGAACTTTTACAATACCAGCCAGATTTTTATTGAAAATCCACGTCCTATTTATATCGAGCAATCTGACCGCAAGATTGACCTGATGATGGGTGTTCCATTAAATTACAACACTAAAATAGTCCTGCACTCCAGCTTCATCAATAATACGGATCGATATAGCCCGAATAATACCTTTGCGGTGGGCGACTTACTGGATCAAACCATTTTTAATGGCTTCAGGGGTTCACTTAATCTCGAAAAAAACTCTTTAAACAGGAAACAATATGCCACCAATGGTCAAAATTTCTCTCTCAGCTTCAACTATACCACCGGCAGGGAAAATTATACGCCAGGCAACATCTTTCGCAATACACTTGGTTATGTTAAATCACCTGAAGTGAGCAGATTGCACCACTGGGGCAGTATTAAAATCACTCAGGAGAACTATTTTCTGCACCTGAAGAAGTATACGCTGGGCTATATTGTGGAAGGCGTGATTTCCAATCAGCCTTTATTCAACAATTATTACTCTACGTTGCTTGTTGCTCCTGCCTTCTACCCTATTCAGGATAGCCGTTCGCTCTTTCTCGATAAATTCAGGGCCACTACTTATGCTGCCGGAGGGATTAAAAATATTTATAGCCTTAAAAAAAATATTGATTTAAGGGCTGAAGCTTATTTATTTTTACCGCATAAGGAATTTGAACGTGTTGGCCTGCAGGATGTTGATTATGCAAAGGCCATTACAAAAATTCGCTATGCGGCAACAGCCGGAGTGGTTTATCATACACCGCTTGGCCCCGTAAGCCTGAGTTATAATTTATATAATGATGCAGTTAAAAGAAATGGTGTATTATTGCATATCGGTTATTTAATTTACAATAAACGTTCTATCGAATGAAACAATTAATCTTATTTTGCTCACTTTGTTTGGTGGCTTTCATCAGCTCGGCACAAACCGCAACCATTAACAATTTCCTGGTGAAGGAAAATTTAATTAAAAATAATAAGCTCGCCATTATTGCCGCCGATTCGCTGAATGTTCCGAATGAAAATATTAATGGGACATATACCTTTAGCGTAAGTGGTTTTACCCAGGTTCTTAAATTCAATGATGGCATCGCAGTATTGCCCTTGCCCATAGATAAATCTACTTTTGTTTATATCAAACATCAAAACGATTTCGGTACACATAGTAAACTTGTTTATGTATACAAAAAAGACAATGACCTGAATCCATACACCATTAATAGTTTATGGCTGTTCATCATTCCAATTGCGCTCGTGATTATTGCCTTTGCCTTTAGGAAACTCATCATTTTTGTGGTGATTGCCTTCCTGGTTTTTGTGTATTTCAACCACAGTTCCGGCTTAAATATCTCTACATTTTTTGAGAGCATATTTGATGGCTTGAAAAATCTGGTCTGAAATTAAATGCTAAACACTTTAACTTATTATCAGCTATGCGTATAGCGGTTATTGATCTGGGCACCAATACCTTTCACCTCTTGATTGCGGAGGTCAGCGGGCAAAATTTTGAAGTACTTTATAAAACGAATGTCCCTGTTAAACTGGGTGAAGGACGCATCAATGACAACATCATCATTCCGGAGGCATTTGAAAGGGGAATTAACTGTCTTAAAAACTTTAAGGAAACTATCTTAAAGTTCAGGGTAGAGAAGATCAGGGCCACTGCTACATCAGCGGTGCGCAGCGCCGGCAACGGGAAAGATTTCGTACATATCGTTAAGGAACAGACAGGAATAGAGATCGAGATTTTATCCGGTGATGAGGAAGCTGCATTAATTTATGAAGGCGTAAAATTAAGCGGCGCAGTAGAAGATTTAGCCTTAATTATGGATATTGGTGGCGGTAGCGTGGAATTTATCCTATGTAATACAGAAAAATTAATCTGGAAGAAGAGCTACAATATTGGTGCAGCCCGTTTGATGCAAAGATTTTTTAAGTCAGATCCCATTTCGGATGGGGATAAAAATAATATTTTAGCACACATTCAAGAGGAACTGACAGACTTATTTAGCGTATGTGCACCGTATCAGCCAAAAACATTAATCGGATCAGCGGGTGCTTTTGAAACCTTTGCCGAATTGGTGAGCAGCGCTAAAAAATCGGTCATTAATTTAGATACACTCCAATCCTATCATTTCGATTTTGATGAATATATTACCCTCTCTGTTAAGTTGATTAACTCTACGCATCAACAGCGATCAGAAATGCCGGGTATCATTCCTCTTCGGGTAGATTTAATTGTAATTGCAGCCCTCATCACTAACTACGTTCTGGGCAGACTTCAGATTAACCAGCTAAAACTATCAACCTATGATTTAAAAATGGGCATGCTGTCGCAAAATTTATTCGAGGGTTAATTTTTTAGCTGGCATAATCACTCTTCCCATAATGATTGGGCTGCTTTGCAAAGCTAAATCTTTTTGCTTGACCTTGCTGTAATCGAGTATCATTGTTGCGGCAAAGCGTGCGCTCTCCACAGAAAGTACATTGCTTTTAAGATCTAAACCATATTTAAAAACAAATTCATACCGACCAGCTTCATCTGTTATTGTATGATATTTGGTGTTCAAAATGACCACACGAATTCCGGACCTGGGCTTTTTATCTAAACCTAAAATCACTCCTGATATCCTGGTCACAGTATCTGGCTTTTTATCGTCCTCTTTAACTGTAGACTGCGCTGTAATTTCTGTAGCCACGCGAGGAATAGCAGCCCTGGCATCCTGAGTAAAAATGGCTGCGCCAATGACCAGTACACCTAGGTATTTCATCCAGTTTCTATTCGCTGGTTTAACTAATAAGTAATAGTTCAACTGATTGAGCTGTGTAACTGTTAAACGGCCACATATCGAAGTGCTGGCTTGAGTTAATACAGAAATGATTTCTGCGTTGGTATAATTCGTAAAGTCAATCACGTTTTTTGAACAGGCTGTACAGAAAGCAAAACCTGATTCTTTTTCCATCTCATCCCAATGCTGAGTACAGGGTTCTGCAATGGTCACTTGTGCTGGCGAATTTTTCATCTTTTAGATTTGTTAACATGATGAAAAAGAAATCAGGATTCCATAAGTATTTGCCATTTTAAATCTAAATATATTACTGCTGTTGCTGTTTTGGATATCTTAAAAAATCAGCCTCACTGTGTAATACGCTATTTATATTCATATATTTCGTTGAATATACAATAGGGACTTCCTGATTTAGATAAAACTTTTCAAATTCAGTTTTTGATAATTCCACTTTTAGCCTATGCTTTATGCCAGTTATATCCGTAAATTCCACAGATATATTACTAAGATCAATACTACGAATAGTCAAAGAGCTACCATCAACAATTTTTGCCATTACAATCACTCCGTTTGTTTCTAATTCCTGAGATTCTCTATTAACTTCTACCCAAAGGATTAAGCTCACATTTCCAAAAAGTGAAACTAACAATATAATCATTAAAAATATCCCTTGAATTGGTCTTTCTTTAACTTTTCCATTCTCATCATATTTATCAAATAAAATAAATAAACCAGAAAAAAGAACAAATACGCAAACTGTTATGCTTATGGCTCCAGTAATGGCTAGAAGCGTTGTTGCTGATTGATAAGTACCGATTGGAATCGCAAAATAAAATATGTAAACTAATAACAGACATACTATTCCCCAGATAGTAAGTTTCTTAAATATTATTTTATTTTTAACCATTTAGAGCGTCTTTTTTATAGATTAAATATTACTTCTACTCAAAATCAATTATTATTTATGTATTGTTTAAATAATCTGATGGTTAGACAAATTTTAAAAGTTCTTGATACAGTTTTTCAGTAGGCAGCCCCATTACATTGGTGTAAGAGCCTTCAATTCGCTGTACCACTACCAATCCCCACCAATCTTGCACACCATAACTCCCGGCCTTATCATATGGCTGATATTGATCAATATAGAAATCAATCTCCTCACTGGTAACTGACTTACAATAAACTTCAGTCCGGTCATAAAAAGAATAGATTTTATTGCCTTTAGCTAATGTCACACCCGTATAAACTTCATGTTTATGACCAGATAATTTTGCCAGCATTTCCTGAGCGTGTGCACGATCTGCTGGCTTGCCTAATATTTCGCCATTTAAGGCCACGATGGTATCAGCCGTGATGACGATTTCATCATCAGCCTTAAATGCTTTTGCTTTTTGTTCTGAGATGTAAACAGCAATTTCTGCAGGAGATAATCCATCAGGATAACTTTCATCGACATCTTTCAGTACCACTTTAAAATTTAAGCCCATCAGGGTTAAAAGTTCCTGCCTGCGTGGTGATTTTGATGCCAGTATGATGGGTGGGAATGTAATTGCCATAACGTAAATTTTTGCTAAAATAATAAAAGCGACCAAAAGCCGCTTTTATTATCGAATGTTTTAACAGATTAATTACTTCCACCCTGCATACGCTTCTGCATTTCAGCGCGTTGCTCTTTCTGCCAGGCCTCATAAGTTTTTTTCTGATCATCATTTAGTACTGCAGAAACCTTTGTATCATTTTCCGCACGCAATTTCTGCATCTTCTCCCTCATGGCATCCCGATCAGCTCCCTGCATTTCTTCACGCATCTTTTTCATGGCTTCAGCTTGTTCTGTAAAAACAGTAGTAAGCTTCGTTTTCTGGTCATCACTCAGCTTTAGCTTTTCATCCAATAGTTTTACACGTTCTTCAGGTTTCATCATCATACCTCTTCCGCCCCCCTGTTGTGCCTGAGCGAAACCAGCTATGCCCAGCATTAATCCGCAGATCATTAATAATTTTTTCATCTTGTTGTTTTTTGAAGTTTAGACAAGTTGGAGCATTAGCAGGAAACAAAGTTTAATGGCATAGTGTAACTTCAATGTTGCAAATTAAAACAGATCAATCTTTTAAGTGCAATTCTGCCACAGACAATGGATAAGATTACATTTTCGTCATTGCGAGGAGGAACGACGAAGCAATCTATTTTGCGAAGAAAGATTGCCTCACGCCATTACGGAGCCTGCCCTTCAGTTCGCAAGGACGAATTTCCCTAATGATCCAACTTACTTACCCGAATCAGCAGCATTTGGATTTTCATCATGCCATCTGCCCTGTACTTTCATTACCTTTTCAATAATGTCTCGTGCAGCCATTTTACCACCGTTGTAGGGAGATATAAATGTAGATATGGCCTTAATCTCCTCAGCCGCATCAGCCGGACAAGTGGGAAGCCCAACCAGTTTCATCACTTTTAAATCCGGAATGTCATCACCCATATAAAGCACTTCACTCGCGGTAATGCCTTTTTCTTTTAAATATTGGTTAAAGATCGAAACCTTATCACCTGCAGCTAAAAAAATATCGCTTATGCCCAGATTGAGAAAACGTTTCCGTAAGGCAATACCATCTCCACCCGATATGATGCAAAAATGATATCCCTTCTTTACGGCCAGTTGCATGGCATAGCCATCTTTAATATTAAAAGTACGCAGTGATTCCCCGCTCTCTGTTACCTGAACAGATCCATCTGTTAATACACCATCAACATCAAAGATGAAGGTGGTGATTTCTTTTAGTTTTTGAAAAAACATTTGTGCGTATGATGTTTAGCATTAGGCGTTCGGAACCGATTCAAGGCTTAGGACTCCGAACTCATGACTTACTTTACTGATTATCTCTCCATTCGTAAACCCAGGCAGATTGTATTTGCTCTAAATGCCCTTCGCTGCTTTCTTCACGGGTTCCTTTAAAGTTCGGTAATTCCAAAACCCACTCTAAAAGCTCCGTGAAACGGATGCGATAGATTTTGGCTTCGGTAAATTCATCACCAAATTTCTCGTATAAAGACATGGCGATATCTTCATAATCATTCCAGTAAAAAGGCAAGGCAAATTTATCGTTGTTCATGTTGTTGTAAAGTTGAAGGTTAAAAGTTAAAGGTTGAAAGTTATGAGTTAAAAGTTACCGGTCTGGCGTACTACATCTATAGCTTCATCATTTTCGAAAGAATGCTGCAGACTCGAGACTAAAGACTATTGACTCCAGACTAATCTAATGTCCCATAAAGCCAGACTGATCCGGAATGGTTACTTCAATATCTCCATTGATGACTACACACTGGCAACCCAAACGGGATGTAATTTTTGGGCGAACGGCTCTATCGATAAAGTCTTCCTCTTTATCAGAAATTTCCTCCAAATTATCCATACCCTTTGTTACGTAAACATGGCATGTACTGCATCCGCAAACGCCTCCGCAATTGTGCTGAAGGTCTATTCCATTATCCAGGCAAACATCTAAAACCGATTCTCCGGCAGCTATAGGTAATTCTATAGATTCGTGATCAGCTTCTTCAAAATTTATTTTTAATTTAAAAATGCTCATAATTATATTGCAAAAATAGTAAGCTAAAGCGGTAAATATGCTATTTGTGCATTAATTTTATACTATCGCTTAAAGTTTGATAAATATGCTGTAGTTCGGGCATGTGGTTTAACATGCTCAAATGCTTGTTTAATGTGGTTTCATCTACCCTCACTGCCGGCCCGGTTTGTACATTTTCTGGTAAATTCATCATCACCTTATCTGCAGTTTCTTTAATTAAGGGTCTGATGATTTCGAAATCCAGATGGTTTACCTGAAGCAACTGATGGGCTAATGCATACAGATGATTGGTAAAATTACAGGCAAAAACGGCTGAGAGATGCAGCACCTTCCTTTGGTCTCCACCCAGGTGATATACCTTTTGACTTAATTTAGAAGCCAGGCTTTGTAAAATGCTTAAATCAGCTTCATTTGCAGCTTCAATACATAAGGGAATGTCTTCAAATGAAATTGTTTTCGATTTAGAAAAAGTTTGCAGCGGATATAAAACGCCCGGATGTTTAACTTTCGATGATAATACCTGAATATCTGTAGTGCCTGAAGTATGAACAACAAGACCATTAACCGTTTTCAACTGATCAGCTATGCTTTCAATCGCATCATCTTTAACAGCTATAATGTATAAATCAGCATTGGTTTTAAGTAACTTCCAATCATTAACAGGTTCACAGGGAATGCCATCAGCCAAAAATTTAGCATGATTCAAATCCTGACTATAAATCTGAAGGATCTCTTCACCCCTACTTTTTAAAGCTTGTGCAAGATGAGTCGCTACATTTCCAGCACCTATTAAAACAATCTTCATCAGCTATGCGATTTTAGCCTCTTTTCTTCTCCTGAAAATAGATAATAAGAAACCAATCACCATTACAATGGTACCTGCCCAGTATAAGTTGATAAATGGAAATTCAATGGCTTTAAAAACCACCCAGTCCTTCGCCTGCTGAGGTTTTTCAAAAATCTGTAATTCTACCTTTTTCTCATCAGGTAAAACCTTAGAGAAGCGGAATTTAAGGTCTAATCCTTCTACTTTACGGGCAAAATCGAAAGTATTGTTCCCCTTGATTAAAAACATCGGTTCAGCGGTATAAATTTTTCCGGCTGAGTTAATTTCCAAAGGCAAACCTACGGCATAATCTCCTTGTGCCAATACCAGGTCTTTAGCCACTGGTTTGTTATTTAAAGCTTTTACAGTTACCACACCGCTAGAGGTATGAATCGTATCACCCACAGCAACCTTTACAATTCGTGGTTCTTTGTAATTTTCATCATCAGAATGACCTTCATGATCGCCATGATCGGCCTGTTTAATCGCCGCACTGGTGATGTGTGTATACACATCGTAAGTTAAATAATGCTTGGTATCAGGCGAAGCAATCAACCCCATCTTTTCATTTTCTTGCACGTGCGGATGCAAATTAAAATCTTCTTTAACTTTACCTGTTTCTTTATCGAGAACCTTAAAATTAAGGGTATAAATCGTATTCGGTGCTTCAGTGGTATCGCTAACATATGTTACCGTATACTTGCCCATTTCTTTAGGCTCATTTTTATACAACATGATGTTTTCACCCGGCTTTTCTGTTTTTTCAAAATCCTTTACCGGGATAAAGTTATTGGCATTGATGGATAGCGGCTTATTGGTTGCCGCTGAAATCAATGCACCCAGAATTAAAAATGCGAAACCGATGTGGGCTACGGCAGAACCGGCCAGTTTCACCTTACCTCCAAATGCCTGGTATAAGATCGCTGAATTAGACAACACCGCAAATAAACAACTGAAGGTAATCAGAATATACATCGTGTTGGTGTAAATATCTGCTACCCAAACCAAACCAGCAGTTAGTACCAATGAAAACAAAATAGCCGAAATCAGGCTACTGTAGAATTTACGCGGATCAGTCCGTTTGTATTTTAAATATTGTGAAAAACCCGAAATTAAAGTGATCAGTACGGCGAATGGTGCCTGCCACTGGTTATAGTATTTCACTGCATCAATGGGTGGTGAAAAGTTGGTTCCGAAAGCTTTATTGAATACCGGAACTGAAGTAGAAAAAATGATCTGGATACAGGCAACCGTGACCACTAAGGCACCAATAAACATCCAGAATTCTCTGGAATAGGTCTCTTCATCTTTAGTCGTGATCGGTAATTCTTTCCACCTCACGATAATAAGGGCTATTGCAATCACGGCAAATACCACATTATACAGAATCAGGTGGCCAAACATGCCCATATCTGTAAATGAGTGTACGGAGGTATCACCTAAAATACCACTTCTGGTTAAAAAAGATGCATAAAGCACCAGCAAGAAACTTAAGAACACCAATGCAATGGCAGTGAAATAAGCATGACCGGTATTTTTATACGCGATCATTACGTGTACTGCACCAATTAGGGTTAACCATGGAATTATAGAAGCATTTTCTACCGGATCCCAGGCCCAGAAACCACCAAAGTTTAAAGCTTCATAAGCCCAGAATGAACCCATGATGATACCCGTTCCCAAAATCATGACAGCAAAAAGCGTCCATGGCATTGCAGGTTTAATCCATTCTTTATATCTTTTTTGCCAAAGGGCAGCAATACCATAAGCAAAAGGAACCACCATACTTGCAAAACCTAAAAACAGCGTTGGCGGGTGAATCACCATCCAATAGTTTTGCAGCAATGGATTTAATCCTCTTCCATCGGTAATAAATTTTAAATAATTGGCAAAATTCTCCGGATTGGCGAAAACCACAGGAGCCATTGATTTCAAATCCAGGGAATCTCTTAACAGGATAAATGGTGAACTTCCGATCCGCTCGCCTAAAATTTCGACACCCAACAGCATGGAGGTTAGAAAAACTTGAGAAAATGCAACTACCGTCATAACCGGGCGCTCCCAGGTTTTTGCTTTCCAAATCAGCAAAGCGCCTAAAAACGATTGCCAGAAAGCCCAAAGCCAGAAACTTCCTTCCTGACCTTCCCAAAAGGCAGATACAATATAATAAACGGGTAATTCTTTAGATGAATGCCAATAAACGTAGCTGTATTCGTTATAGTGACCTAAAATCAGGTAAAACAATGTTGCACCAATACCGATGATACTGGCCCAATTGATGAGGAAACCAATTCTACCTAAATTAAGCCATGAACGATCTGTTAGATTTTTATCACGGGTAGCAAAAAAATATGATATGGTTGAAAGTAATGATGCACTAAAAGCCAGCACAATAAAAAACTGTCCGATTTTACCCGGCAGCAGGTTCTCACCTACAAATTGAATATCCATTAAAATTAATTATATTTTTTTTCGCCGTACTTACCCACTTCTTTAACCTTGCCATCCTGATTTATTTCGACCAGGTTATCATTATATTTAGATGGACACTTCATCAGAATTTTTGAAGCATAAAACTTATCGCCATCCATTTTACCAATCAACACTAACTTTTCTGATTTTTCGAAATCCTGAGGCTTCGTACCATTGTAAACAACTTCTCTGATTTCACCTTTTTCATCTTTCATGTGAAAAGCAAAATGATTGGCATCTTTAATGGCATCATAATACATCCCTTTGGATTTTTCCCAATAGCCCATTACATGTTCTTCTTTTTGAGAAGTAGCGGCCTCTTTAAAATTCGAGTAAGTATCCGTATTGGCATTTAAGCTAAAAAGAATCCCTACAGAAATTGCAATAGTAATTAATCCAATGATTGCACTTTTTTTCATGTTGTGTTATTGTAGTAAAAGCTGGCAACAAAGATAGAAAAATAGCCATAGCGAACCTTCTTTTACCGTTTTCGTGTCGTTATATTGACAATTAACTGATGATAGGATTAGATCATTAAAAATTTTAGAATTTATCAAATCAATGATGATTTTAATATGATATTTCTAAAATACTTGCGGTATGGGACAATTATCTATAACATCAGATTAGATATGCATTAAATTCAGTTAAATGAGTATGTTTGACAATCAGATCATTGTTATTTTAATCGTGGAAATCCTAATTATTACCTCCTATGAAACTCAGGCAACTTTATAAGCTTATTTTATTTATCCTATTCATTCCTGCATTAAGCTCCTGTTTTGAAATTGTAGAAGAAATAAATATGCGGAATGATGGAACCGGCGATGTAACGCTGACCATTAACCTTAGCCAAAGTAAAACTAAAGTGGCTTCTGTGATGCTATTGGATAGCGTTCAGGGATATAAAGTTCCCAGCAAGCAAAAAATCCAGTCAGAACTGGCAGAAGCAGTTGCTTATCTCAAAAAATGTGATGGCATTTCAAATGTAAAGAGCAGCAGCGATTTTAATCATTATATTGCCACCATCGGCTTTACCTTTAAAGATGTATCTAACATCAATAATATCACTAAAAACATCCTGGCCAAACAAAAAATAAAAGCCACCAACACCTCTTCCTACAGTTTCAATAAAGCTACCAAAGTATTTTCGAGGAAATACCAGCCCGTGGCCAATGCAAAGTCTGAATTCAACAAACTTAAAAATCAGGATAAAGCTGTTTTCAACGGTGCCACCTACACCAGTATCTATCGTTTTGAATCTCCTGTAACAAATGTGACCAATCCGGCATCAAACCTATCAAAATCAAAAAAAGCGGTAATGCTAAAAAGTAATATCATGAATTTAATCAACGGAAAAGTTAACGTTTCCAATCAAATACAACTCCTAAAATAACCTAAGATTGCAATGATCCCGAAATCTTATTAAGAAGAAAGTACACGATCATAACCAGCTACCCACCTTTGAAAACAAATTTATAAAAATGAAAAAACTTCTCGTTGCACTCTCCTTTCTATTCTTTTCCAGTTTGACCTATGCTCAGGATTTGGTAAAGAAAATCCCTAAAAATGCCTTTACTGTGGCTACCATAAAAGGTGATAATGTATTTAAACTCATGTTTGTGAAAGATTTTAATGAATCTTTTGTCGGTAAAAAATTATTAACAGAGACCTCAAAATCCCTGGATAAAAATTTCAGCAGCATAGAAGACTTTGGGATTAACCTGGAGAAAAATATGTATTATTTTAATCAGCTGAGCGACAGTATCACTTATAACTGCTTCCTGATTCCGCTTAAAGATGCTTCAAAATTTGAAAACCTCATCACCGACAAAGACAAAAAATTAAAGGTTGAGGGCGAAATCAGAACAATGTTTCTGCCTGACAGCACCAGCTTGATTAAATGGAACAATACCATGATGTACTATGTTACGGGTAGCATTAAAAGTTCTTTCTTTGCTGATTCTCTGAAGTCTGCAAAATACGGCATTAAAGATATCCGCTATCAAAGCGATGATGTGCTTACAGATAGTGCCACAGTTGCGGTAGATTCCACCTATGCGGCAGAGCCAATGGTTGAAACAGAAATTGCGCCACCTGTTCTACCGAAGAAAAATCACAAAACAACGGGTAAGAAAAAACCGGTGACCAAGAAAAAAACAGGGAAAAGGAAAAAGTCCGGCAAAATTAAAAAAGCCCCAGAGGCTGAAGAAGTGAAAATGCTGGAAACTACTGACGATGCTGCTACGGATGCTGCAGGATCAGTAAGTGATTCGGACCAGTATGATAACTACCAAAAAGAAAAAGCTGAACAAGATGCAAAAATAAAAGCACTGACCTATATGTGGATCAGCGAACAGGCAGATAAAATCTTCAGTACCAATTACGAATCAATTGAAAGCAATAAATCTTACAGTGCCAGTCTGGATAAAAATGCCATTGCAGAAGTTTGGATTTCAAGCTTGCAGGATGTTTATAATTCCATCTCCCCTGAATTTGGCCGCTACGGAAAAGCAGGAATAATGAAGGGTTACGGAAGTTTAACCTCGAAATTATTTATGGATAAAAAAAGTTTCCGCATTTCTACAGGTCTGGAATTGGCAAAAGAACAGGCCGATTCATATAAAAAAATCATGAACCGGAAATTGAATAAAAAATTCCTGAAATATGTTGACAGTGAAAAGGCAATTGGCTTTATGGGATATGCCATTGATACGAAGGCTTATTTGGAGGAATTACCTAAATTGATGCAACAAACCTATGGTTCATTTTTAGGCAGCAATAAAATGGATGAAGAAATTGCGTTGGGTTCAGAGTTATTTTCACTCCTGCTGGATGAAGAGGCCGTAAGTAAAGTAGTAAAAGGCGATGCCTTATTTATCATCAATGGTTTAAACAGCCGTGATGTGAGTTATACCACATATGATTATGACGAAGACTATAATCAAACAGAGGTAACTAAAACCAAAAAAGAAACCCTTCCCGACTTTCTTTTTATGTTCTCATCAGAAGACCAGCGTTTAATGAATAAGCTCATTAAATATGGAATAAATAAAAACAAGGTTAGTGTAAGCAATAACATCTATAAGATTGAAGAAAAGAAAAGTCCGATAGATATTTACTTCATGATTAAGGATGGCATTGTATTTTTTGGAAATTCATTACCAGAAATGCAAAGCATTAGCAACAATACATTTAATGCGAGAATTAATAAAGCACATCAAAAACTATTGAGCCAGAACAATTTTAGTTTCTTATTTAATGCAAAAAACCTGGTGGGTAAAGTGCCGAACGAAGAAATAGGTGGCGAAGAAACAGCAAAAAAGTTTAACGAAACACTGGGCAAAATGGGTAATGTGTACATGAAATCAAATCCAATTAAGGGTAACCTGGTTTCTGCAGACATCAGTGCAGAAATTCCTAACGGGCATGAAAATGCATTGAAATATTTGTTTACTTTAATTGAAAATGCATCGAAATAACATTTGTTAAGAAAACACAGAAGCCACGGAAAGTGCTTCTGCACTTTCATGATTCCGTAGCAAGATCATTTTGAAATAAATTATGAAGAAATTTTTTAAAACAATAGCAGTGATCATCCTATCACTGCTTATTTTTTTTGTGGGGATCTTTAAATCCAGGCAATATCATGCCAATCAGATTGCTGTTCCGAAAGCGGCTACTGCAGTAATTAAGCTTAGTATCGATGAAATATATAAAAGTCTGGCGCTGAATATGCTTTTCAATCCGGACTATTATTTAAAATCTGATCCTGATAAAAAAACTGACAGCATTACCGGAGACTTTCGCCATGGCTTAAAAATCCCGGCGAGTGTATATTTTTATACCATGAAAAATCAGCCGGAAATGGCGCTGTTTTCCCGATTTGAAATTAAGCAACTCCGCAATTTTCAAACATTTATTCATAACAAGTTTAGGTTTAAAATCCTCAAGAAACAAAATGAAATTACCTTTGCTGGATCAGGAAATGTGTTTTTTTGCTATGATGCGAACCATGTTGCTGTTGTTGTATCTGGTGAAGCCAGAAATTTTGATGCAGTACTCCTGGATATTTTGAAAGCAAAAAACTTTCAACAAATTGGTGTGGGTAAATTTAAATCCATAAAAGAATCAACCCATCACATTGCCTATTCTGATGCCAAAAATGGTGTTACAATCGACTTCAATAGTGGGGAAATAAATATCTCTGCTGATTTTGCTAATCATTCTATTATTCCGGCAGTCAAACCCTTTCATCGGAAGTTTAATCAGGAAAGTACAGCAAGTGCCTGGCTCAATGCTGATTTTGCTAAATTACCAAATAAAAAAATTCAACTAAAAAGCAGCACTTTAGATCGTGATAGCTTGTTGAAATATTATAAAGGTTATCTGGATTTTGAATGGACCAATACCACCACACAAACTGATTCTATTGTTACGTATGAATACAATGATGACTTTGAAAAAACGGCTAAAGTAACCTTACAGAAACGTAGCGTACCAAACCTGATGCTTAATATTAAAGCTGATCGAAATCTATTGATTAATTATCTTAATGAAAAACAGGTGATTAATCTCGATAGTGGAACAATACGCAATACAGTATTTCCACTTTATAAAGTTTTTCTGGGTGGCCATCAAAATCAGCTTCAGCTAACGACTCAAAAAAAGAATAAAGCAGATAATATGCTAATCCCCTCGAATGCGTTCTTTTCACTAAATGTTGATTTAGTGAAAATCAATCAATCAATGCGTATTCCAGGTTTAACACAACACTTGAAACTCCTGAAATACATGGATATAAAAGGAAGGTCAATGCATGACAGGCAGATCAGGCTGGATGGAAAAATCACTTTCGTGAATGATCAAGTGAATGCCTTGTATCAGATTGTCAAAGATTTTTAATCTGCCTGCTGCTTTTAGTTTCAAATTCTGATATATTTAGGGATATAGATTTACATCTCATTAAATGCTACACGATAATTTAATTCTCATTCTGGTTTTATTGCTTGGCGTAACCCTTCTGGTAATGATGGGGCAAAAGCTTAAAATTTCTTATCCCATTTTTTTAGTGGTGGCCGGTTTATTTATTGGCTTTATTCCAGGTATGCCACATATCAAAATAGATCCTGATCTTGTTTTTCTGTTGTTTTTACCACCACTATTATACGAAGCTGCCTGGTTTACCTCTTGGAAGGCTTTCTGGGAATATAAAGGCGCCATTTTTCTGATGGCGGTAGGGCTGGTATTTATCACTTCAGTAGCGGTAGCTTATGCATCTGTTGCCTTCATACCAGGCTTTACACTGGCACTTGGCTTTTTACTGGGTGGAATTGTATCTCCACCTGACGCTGTTGCCGCAGCAGCTGTACTTAAAGAAATGAAACTTCCTAAAACTGTTACGGCACTTTTAGAGGGCGAAAGTCTGGTAAATGATGCATCCAGTTTAATCGTATTCAAATTTGCACTGGCTACAGTAACTACGGGAACTTTTATTTTGCAGGATGCAGCAGTAAATTTTATTTCTGTTGCAGGGTTGGGTATTATAATTGGTTTAGCCATAGGCGGTGTATTTTACGCCATTCACCGCTGGCTGCCCACTACAGAAAACATCGATACCGTGCTGACCTTGCTTACGCCTTACTTTATGTACATCGTTGCGGAACATTTTGAAGCTTCAGGTGTCATGGCTGTGGTTTCAGGAGGCCTGCTACTTTCCAGTCAGTCACACTTAATCCTCACCTCAAACTCCAGAATTAAAACGGTTTCGGTTTGGTCAGCCCTGATTTTTTTACTGAATGGCGTGGTATTTATCCTGATTGGCTTGGCATTACCTGATATTGTAGCAGGCTTAGGTCCGGATTATCCTATTGCAAGGGCAATTGGTTATGGCATTGGCATTAGTATACTGGCACTTGTGGTTCGTTTCATCTGGCTTTTTTCAACCGCAAGAATTACCAGTTTTTTTAATAAAAGAACACGGGTACGTTATCAGGATTTAACCTGGCACTCCTCATTGGTCATTGTTTATGCGGGCATGAGAGGAGTGGTATCGTTGGCTGCTGCGCTTTCCATTCCGGTCATGATTGCTGATCAGACGGCCTTTCCGTTGAGGAATTTGATTTTATTTATCACTTTCGTAGTGATCTTTTTTACACTGGTGGTTCAGGGCTTAACACTTCCGCTTTTTATTAAACTGTTAAACATACCTGAACCAAAGCATAAGCTTTCTGAGCAGGAACAAATCAGCCAGATTAAGCTGAGGTTGATTGATCTTTCACTGGAAAAGTTAGTGGCTGATTACCAGTATCAATGTACCCACAATGAACTGATGGTGAATCTGAAGGCTGAATTGCAGCATTCTTTAAATGAGAAAAAAGATACACTTCAGGCTTATAAAAAAGGTGAAATCAACAAGCATGATTTAAAGGCCTATAATGAAATTGTAATTGCATTAATTCAGGTTCAGCGTGACGAACTGCACCATTTAAAGCGCAATAAAAATTACGATGATGACATTATCAGAAAAGAAGAATGGCGGTTGGATTTGGAAGAATTAAGTATTACTTCTTAGTTGGTTTGATCAGGCAACATCTGCTATAACATTAGCTAAACAAAATTGATGTATCTCAACCAGATTGTGGCAGATGCCGGTTTTTTCTGTCCGGAAAAGCAAAAAATGGAGGACTAACTCTTGTCCAAAATTACTCAGAACCGTACCCTTCCAACACAAAAAATCCTTGCAAGGATCTTTTGCAAGGATTTTCGTTTAAGCTTTAACTTCCCTATGGCCAAACGCCCAAGTTCATATAAGAAACTGCAATTTTATCAATAGAATTTACAAAAGCAGCAGTTCTTAATGTTTGTGTACCCGGTTTTACTTTCAGGGTTTCACGGATCTCATGGTAAGAATGGATCATGGTATCTTCCAGCCCGGAATTGACCAATTCCATTTCTGAAGCACCTTTCACAATCATTAAACGGTGTTCCGGAAGAATGGTTTTTCCTGTTAAGTTTTCTAAAGTTGCAATCAGGTTAGCGTTTGAATTTGCCGCATAACGGTTTTCCATACGACCAAAAGCTACGTGAGAAAGGTTCTTCAACCATTCGAAGTAAGAAACGGTTACACCACCGGCATTGCAATACATATCCGGAATGATGATCCCACCCATTTCAGTGAAAATCAATTCAGCTTCAGGTGTAGTTGGTCCGTTCGCACCTTCAGCAATAATTTTTGCTTTGATGTTGCGGATATTCAGTTCAGTAAACTGATTTTCCAGCGCAGCAGGTACAATGATATCACAATCCTGCTCTAAACCTTCCATTGAATTTCTGAAATCTGTTGCACCAGGGAATCCTAAAATCGAACCTGTATTTTTACGGTGCGCAAAAACCTCATCTACATTTAAACCATTTGGATTATAGATGGCACCTTCATACTCACATAAACCAACGATGGTTGCCCCAAATTCGGCCAGGAATTTTGCAGAGTGATAACCCACATTACCTAAGCCCTGAACAATTACCCTTTTATCACCTAAACCAGCCTTGAAACCGATTTTAGCCATATCCTCAGCCACATCAACACATTCACGAACGGCATAAGCCACACCACGACCGGTAGCCTCTTTACGTCCGCGGATACCATGTAAGGCAATTGGTTTACCGGTTACACAACCCAATGCATCCAGCTGACCAGGATTCATGGTCATGTAGGTATCTGCAATCCAGCTCATTTCGCGTTCACCAGATCCATAATCCGGAGCCGGGACATCAATACCAGGGCCAATAAAATTCTTTTTGATTAATTCAGTTGTATATCGGCGGGTGATGGTTTCCAGTTCAGCTACACTATATTGTTTGGTGTTGATTTTAATACCACCTTTTGCACCTCCGAAAGGTACATTTACGATGGCACATTTATATGTCATCAAGGCTGCAAGTGCCATTACTTCATCCTCATTAACCATTTCACTGTAACGGATACCACCTTTAGTTGGACTCATGTGATGCGAGTGCTCTACTCGCCAGGCATCAATTACTTCAAAACCGTTTCCTCTGCGAATAGGGAATTGGAAACGATACACACTATTACATGCTTTAATCTGGTTCAATAAACCTTCAGGGTGATTGGTGAATTGAGCCGCACTGTCAAAGTTCTTACAAACATCTGCAAAAAACTTGTTCTCGTCTGCTAGATTAGCCATTTATTTATCTTTTATGAATTAAGTATGCCGCAAAATTGGCTAAAAAAACAGCATATATCCAAATGAAAAAATACTTAGTGTAAAGGAAACACCAATTGAAAATGACTGAAAAAATGGCTTTAAAACGTTTAAGCTTACTTTTTGTCCGAATTTTCTTTTTCTATTTTTTTTAATCTTTTATCAATTGAGAAAAGATAAGCCAGTAAACCGACTAAAATGATCACAATACAGGTAACCACTACATAAATTTTACCATCGCTGCGCAGTCGATCTGCCATTTCCACGCCATTATCCTGCGCAAATAATTGTACTGCAGTTAGCATTAATATCAGTGATAAAAATATCTTCTTCATGTTGGTTATTGAAATATTGTGCTGTTAAAAATTTTAATTTTGAGAGGTAAAAGATAAAAAAGGGCAGTTCTGCATCTTGCTTTCTGCACTTCAATCTTTGCTCTTTGTTCCTTGTTCCTTACTCTTTGCTATTAGTTCTGTTGCTGTTTAGTTTCGATGGAACGTATTCTGAAACGAATGGTATAGACCCAGTAGCCGATCAAAATCCAACCCAAACAGGCTGGGTAGAATACCATGCGCATGCGGCTATCCAAATCATAGCTGTTAAAACCAGGATTACCACCGTTACCAGGATGTAATGAATCCTTTAACCGTGGCAATACGAAAAGCAAAACCACCATCATCGGAAAAGCAAAAATGTTATAAATGGCTGAAATTTTAGCTCGCTTTTGCTCTTCATCTATGGCATTACGAAGAATGAGGTAAGCAAAATAAAGCAATACTGAAATGGCAGCAAAATTTTGCTTAGGATCAAAACTCCAGAATTGCCCCCAGGTATATTTCGCCCAGATGGCGCCCGTAACTAAGCCTAAAAGGCCGAAAACAATTCCTGCATTTACACTTTCTACGGCTTTAATGTCATCAATTTCACTTTTGGTGCTCAGTGATTTGATGCTGTAAAAAACAGAAATAGAGAACAAAACAATCATGGAAAACCACATCGGTACATGGAAATATAAATTCCGGATTGATTCATTAATGATAGGCAAACGCGGCACACCCATTAACAAACCTGCTATTGCCGTGTAAATAACCAGCACTGAACCTAAGATTTTCCACCAAGTTTTATTCATACATATATAATTTTGAATGATCAAGTTTTGAATGGGAGAATATTCTTTTATTACGCCTTAAAAATCATCAAGGATTTATACTGGCGAATTTCTCATTCTATAATTCAATCATTCTTTCATTCAATCATTCAATCATTTTTTTAATCCCGCCAAAGGTAAGGAAATAACAATAAAGAGGTGGCAACGGTTAGTACATTTACCAACAATAACATCCCAATTTCATCGTAACTATTTTCCCATGGCAGACCATCTACTGCATTTTTAGCCAGTTTTATTAACAGAATTAATACAGGAATGATGATCGGAAAACTGAGAATCGCCATCAGCATTCCGCCGTTACCCGCCTTACTCGCGATGGCCGAAACCATCGTAAAAACAGTAGAAAAACTGATACTACCCATCATTACAGCTACATAATATAAAAGTAAATCGGGAGGTGTAAAAGAATCAAATACCAGTGTATAAAACCCCAGTGCTATGGTGGTTAAAACCAGCATTAATATTGTATTATATACCGTTTTTGAAATTAATATTGCTGCCGGACTTGCCAGAATATAGTTATATAATTGCTGACCTTTCGTTTCCTGCAGAAAGCTTTTGGAAACACCGTTTATGGAGGCAAAAAGTATAATAATCCAGAACAATGCATTCCAGGCAAGCTTATCACCAAGACTTACAAAAGATAAATAACAGGTAAAAATAGTGGAAACTACATACAATAGGATTCCATTGATGGTATATTTGGAGCGCCACTCTAACAGTACTTCCTTATGGATTAAATATTTAACCTCTTTGGCCAGTTGCATAACCGCAAAGATACTTTTATTGAGAAATTATCGGTGCGTAATTTTGTTGGATTGTTGTAATATTGTTTAAAGATTAGGTTGCTGCCGACACATTTAAATAAATAATTATTATCTCATTAAGATTAAAGAATTTAGCTATAAAATGCACTGAAAATTATCCCGTAAACTTTTCTGTTGGATGTAAAGGAATTGATTCTTTTTATTCCCCGGGCGATGCGTTTCAGTGGCAAAAAATAAATCTATGAATTATGCATCAGTAATAGCATCGCCTATTGGCAAATTAACCATCTTAGCTGATGATGATTTTGTTTGCGCCATAACTTTTTCAGCAACGGAAAATGATGGATTAACTGAAAACGAATTGACCAGAAATGTTGCCAATCAGTTAAAAAACTATTTTAACGGTAACTTAAAAAAGTTCGATTTCCCCATTAAACAAAAAGGCACTGATTTTCAACAACAGGTTTGGCAAAACTTACTGAATATTCCTTATGGAGAAACCGTTTCTTATGCGAAGTTTTCTGCACATCATCCACTGGCCATCCGGGCTATTGCAGCAGCTAATGGCAAAAACAACATCGCCATTGCTGTTCCATGTCACAGAGTGATTGGCAGCAATGGCAAACTGGTTGGTTATGCCGGTGGTTTATGGAGAAAGCAATGGCTCCTGGAACATGAAAGGGAAATAGCGCAAAGGGGACAAACCACAATTAAATTTTAATTATATCAATTGAAGATGACATCATTACAAAAAGCCGGAACGAATAAATATTTAAAAGCCATTAGATTGATCAACCTGGATAACGATGATTGCAGCTTTGAAAGCGGAAAAATTCCGGTACAACAACACATCAATGCCAGCTATTTTTTCGCCAAAACGGATGTTTCCACCCTGGAAGGCATTCCGCATCCGGCACCTCGGCGGCAATATGTAATTACCTTAAAAGGAAAATTAAAATTTGGCGTAACCAACGGCGAAACTTTTATCATTGAGCCCGGAATTATTTTAATTGCGAACGACACAAAAGGCATCGGGCATACCTGGGAAATTATCGAAGGCGAGGAATGGGAAAGAATCTATATTCCACTAGAAGAGGGTACAGCTGATTTATTTATTGCCGACTAATTTATCCGAATCTATTTTGAAGCGCAATCTAAACCTGAATCTCGATCATGCGTTGCCATCAAACTTTATAGATTGCAACGCATGATCAGGCAATACAAATGAAGGGCCGCATCATCCAATAATTAACCTTACTTCAATACGTCAGGATTGCTTGTGGCAGTTATCTTATCGCCACGTTTGGTGCTAAAAAGCATAAAAAGAACACCTACCAAAAGAACAATCCATCCCCATTGGAAATGAACAACCTTACCGATTAATTTATTGGCGAAGCCATATTTGGTATAATTGTTAGCTGTAAAATAAACGGCTATCACTGCCAATACATACCAGATAGCCATTACAAAACTCATGAACCTGAATGCACCAGCCTTTCTGATAAAGAGAAAAAGTACTGAAATAACAATGATGGCATAAGTGATCATAAACAAGCGGGCATCAGATTGATATAGATTCCAGTTTCCTTTAATCGGCACTTTCAACATCGGACAAAAACCTGCAATGATACAAAGTAAAACACCTATAAAAGCCCTGAATTTATTTAATACTAACATAGTTAAAAATGATTACACTGATTTTAACGATTCCACCGATTGGTAATTGTTTGTAACGGAAGTTAATGGTTAAATCGCTAACTTACCTGGTATTTTTAATGACTAATGACTAATGACTAATGACTAATGACTGATGACTAAACTACTGCCCTTCTACAATCCCCATTTTCTCTGCGAAGTGCGCACAATAATCACGCAGGTCTTCCACAATCAGCGTTTCATTAGTGGCTTTTAAAAAGCTGTCGCCCATGGTTTGTAAAGTTTCGTAAAAGAAACGTTTCATTTCATCAACAGGCATATCCTTGGTCCAGAGGTCAATTTTGAGCGTGTTTTTATAGTTATGGTCCCAAACAGACAAGAACATTGCTTTTGCCGGTACTTTATCTGCATTTCCAGAATCTGTACTTTCCCAAAGAATGTTATCTGGATTATTACCTTCGTCTAACTCAACTGTTAATTTTATTTCTGCTGTCTTCATAAAATGATTTCACTGATTGTGGAGATTCCACAGTTTTAATTTATGGCGCAAAGATGCTGAATTTTTATTTTGATTATACGCTTGAAAAGCCTGCGAGAATATTTTTACGGTTTAATTACGAGATCCTTTGGATGATCAGCATCAACACTGCGGTAATGACAATAAAAATGGATTCCACCATCCAGATTTTTTTTAAATCCTTAAGTGTAAAACGGAAGATCAAATCAGTAATAAAGGTGACTAAAATTAAACATCCCAGTATTAAAAGATAAAAACCACTAAAATCTACCTGTCTTGGCGCATGCTTTTCCGGACTTAAAATAGTAAAGGCTACCAATCCTAATCCAATAGCTCCAATAATATTCAGGGGCGTAATCCTCAGCTTCATGTTACCTACTTTTTCTTATCGAAACGTTTACCCTTTTTAAAAGATTTTACTTCTTTTCCAGCTTTTGCCTTGGCCTTTTCGCGAACTTTCTTCTCTATGGCGGCAGCGTGTTTTTTCTCATGGAAAGCACCTTTAAAATCAGGATCTTCCTTGCGTTTCTGCATATCAATTTCCTTGGCAATCTGCTGGCGTTCCTCATAAGGCGTTTCATCAACATAAACCCCTTCAGGGATTTCAGCCACAGGAATATACTGGCGAATTAATTTCTCAATTTTACGGATATAATATTTTTCCGCATCGGTAGCAAAAGTAATGGCGTCTCCTTTCGCAAAGGCCCTACCCGTCCGCCCGATTCTGTGCACGTAATCTTCTATAATAATCGGAACATCGAAATTAATCACATGGCTCACATCACTCACATCAATTCCTCTACTGGCAACATCGGTAGCAACAAGCACCCTGATATTACCTTCCTTAAAGCTGTTGATAGAATTAATACGGGTATTTTGTCCCTTATTGGCATGAATTACACGAACATTTTGTGCACCATATCTACGCTCAATAAAGCTGAAAATATTATCGGCAACCGTTTTGGTTTTGCAGAAAATAATCAGGCGTGAAAAAGCTTCATCATTTTTTAGCAAATGCTGCAACAAATTTATTTTCGTTTTAAAATTCGGAACATAGTATAATGCCTGCGTGACATTAGCTGCTGGTGTAGCCTGTGCTGAAGCTTCAATAACAAGCGGATTATTTAAAAAATCACCTGCAATCTTTTGTACCAGTTCGCTCATGGTGGCAGAGAAAAGCAAGTTCTGGCGTTTGCGCGGCACAATTTCCAATATCCTGTGGATTGAACCAATAAAGCCCATATCCATCATTTTATCGGCTTCATCCAGTACCAGAAATTTTAAACTTTGTGTATTAATGTCTCCTGCAAGATATAAATCCAAAAACCTTCCAGGCGTAGCAATCAAAATATCTATCCCTTTTGCAATCTCTTCTTTTTGTGTTTTCGGACCAATTCCGCCAAAAATAACCAGGGAGCGCAAATCTGTATAAGTGGAAAATAATTTTACCTGCTCAGCAATTTGCATGGCCAGCTCACGTGTAGGAGATAAAATCAAAGCCCGTGGATTATCCCCCTGAGCGTATTTCAACTGCATTAAAATTGGCAAAACAAAGGCGGCTGTTTTACCCGTTCCAGTTTCTGCAATTCCAAAAATATCCTGCCCGGATAACACCGGGGCAATTGCTTTTTCCTGTATTGGTGTGGCAACAGTATAACCTGCATCGGCAACTGCATTTAATATTTGCCTGTTTAACTTAAATTCTTCGAACGATTTTGCCATAGCGCACAAAGATAGGTTTTTTAAGCCGAAAGGCTTGAGCTAGTCTGAAGTTCGGACTCTGAAGTCTTGAGTCTTAAATTCAAACATAAAGTCAAAGCTTCATTAAAGAGATTAGGCGTAAAGCAATTCCGGTAATTTTTTGGCTATGGTAGTCCTGCCATTCGCTTTACTTCGTTACACTCGTGCACACTGCTGTCGGGTTTGTTTAACTTAAAACAGCAATGCTAAACCCAGTTTCTTCCTTTCATCCGTCCAAATTTCACCTCCTATTTCTCAAATCCCGTATCTGACTTCTCAAATCTATTTTTACCTTTGAAGCATGAATGCTTACCTGATAAAAGCCGCCACAATTGTAAACGAGGGACAAAAAATTGTTGCTGATGTATTAATTAAAGATGGATTAATTGAAAAAATTGGTCAAAATCTTTCTGCACCCGAAGCACAGGAAATTAACGCTGAAGGACAATACCTTTTACCGGGAATGATTGATGATCAGGTTCATTTCCGTGAGCCAGGTTTAACACATAAAGCAGATATATTTACGGAGAGTATGGCCGCTGTTGCAGGAGGAATTACCTCTTTTATGGAGATGCCGAATACAGTTCCGAATACTTTAACTCAGGAATTACTGGCTGATAAATATGCCATTGCAGCAGAAACTTCTTTAGCCAATTACTCTTTTTACATGGGTGCCAGCAATGACAACATTGATGAAGTGTTAAAAACTGACCCTAAAAATGTATGTGGCATAAAAGTTTTTATGGGTTCATCAACCGGCAATATGCTGGTGGATAATGAAAAAACGCTGGAAAATATTTTCAGCAAAGCCCCCATTTTAGTAGCCACACACTGTGAGGATGAAGCAACGATCCGCCATAATCTGGCCGCATTTAAAGCAAAATACGGTGATGATTTAACCATTGATATGCATCCGCTGATTCGCAGCGCAGAAGCATGTTATACCTCATCGTCATTAGCTGTTGAACTAGCGAAACGCTACCAAACGCGTTTGCATATTCTTCATATTTCAACGGCTAAAGAAATAGCCTTATTTGATCATACAACTCCATTAAAAGATAAAAAAATCACGGCTGAGGCCTGCGTACATCACCTCTGGTTTAACGATAAAGATTATGCTTCAAAAGGAAATTTCATTAAATGGAATCCTGCAGTAAAAACCGAAGATGATCAAAAAGGTGTATTACAGGGCGTTCTCAATGACTATATTGATGTAATTGCAACGGACCATGCGCCTCACACCCTGGAAGAAAAAAATCAACCTTATGCGCAGGCTCCATCGGGCGGACCATTGGTTCAGCATGCTTTGCCTGCCTTATTGGAAATGCATCTGCAGGGCAAAATTTCTTTAGAAAAAATTGCAGAAAAAACGGCACATAACCTGGCGATCTGTTTCGATATTGAAAAACGTGGGTTCATCCGCGAGGGATATTGGGCTGACCTGGCTTTGGTTGACCTGAAAGATTCCTGGAAAGTAACCAAATTGAATAATTTCTACAAATGTGGCTGGAGTCCGTTTGACGGAGACACCTTCCAGGCCAGTATTACTCACACTTTCGTATCAGGAAATCTGGCTTATCAAAATGGCAAATTCACGACTGATCAGATTGGGAAACGCCTAACTTTTGCACGATAGATTTGTTATATTTGTCTACCACAATGATTATAATATGGAAACACTAATCATACATCCAAAAAACAAAGACCAACTCTCAGCTTTAAAGGCATTTGTAAAAGCTTTAAAAATTGAGTTTACTACAGAAAAAAGCCCATACAAGCCTGATTTTGTTGCTAAAATAAAAGGAAGTCAGAAGCAAATGAAAGAAGGAAAAGGGGTCAAAATTGCTGTAGAAGATTTATGGAAATAAGTTATTTGTTACCTTATGTATAAGCCGTGATTAAAAATCCATTATGCTTTCAATACTATGGAAATCATATATTTATGATGAAGCATTAGCTGACATCAAATTTTGGAAGAAATCAGAAAATAAAACCGTTCAGAAGAAAATTGAACAGTTGATTGTAGATATTTTGGAACATCCATACACATACACAGGAATTGGCAAACCAGAACCTTTAAAATATGATTTATCCAATCTATGGTCTAGAAGAATAAATGGAGAGCACAGAATCATCTATCAAATATTAAACAATGCTTTACACATCCATTCGTTAAGAGGTCATTATAAATAAATAATGATAGCGCGCCCAATACTAATCAAATTAATTGTTTTACTTGGCCTTGCTTTCTTAATTTTTTTCTTTGGCTTCTTCCCTACCCTGGTCCAAAAATATTATTCAACAGGTTTTTATCCTTACATTTCTTCAGCACTAAGGTTTATATCATCTATTTTTCCTTTCGCCATTGGCGATATCATTTATGCCTTATTGATTGGCTTTGTACTTTATAAAATCATTAGATTTTACAAAAGACGGAGATCACTAAAAAAGCAGGATAGAATTCTTGTCCCCTTACAGATTTTAAACTTTTTTTTAATTCTTTACATTGTTTTCAAACTGTTTTGGGGATTAAATTACAGCAGACCGAGCGTAAGTGACGAGTTAGGGATAGGAAATGAAAAGTATAATGTTAAGGAGCTTGTTTCGCTTGGAGAATATTTCATAAAAAAAACGAATGCTTTAAAAGTAGAGCAAAACAAGAACGTTGCCTACGCTATAACTGATTTAGAAACTAATTCCGCAAAAGCTTACGATCTGATGGAGAAAAAAAATCCATTATTTGCATACCAAAGCCCCTGCTTAAAATCAGTTTTAATTCCATGGATGTTGAGTAAAGCTGGTATTGAAGGCTATTACGCACCGCTTTCTGGCGAAGCCAATATGAACATGAACCTACCTGACTTTGTTAAACCTTATGTTTCCTGTCACGAGATTGCACATCAGCTAGGCATTGCTTATGAAGATGAAGCAAACCTTTTAGGTTATTTAACAGCCAGCAATAGTCCTGATGTGAATTATCAATATTCAGCGAACTATGAAATGATCAGGTATATCTTATTCGAAATCAGAATGAAATCACCTGAAGATTACAAGCGGCTCCATGATACATTATCACCCTTAGTTTTAGCTGATTTTAAAACTGAAAAAGAATTCTGGCGAAAATATAATGGCGAAATGTTCGCCTATATGGATGCTGCTTTTGACCGCTTTCTGAAACTCAACAACCAGAAAAAAGGAATCGACAGTTACCAGGATATTGTGATTTGGCTGTGGAATATACATAAAAATGAGTTGAAAGTTAAGAATTGAAAGCCTAGGCGTATATAACCTGCATGGATGGAAAGGTATCCAAACTTACCACCTATAACTTACAACCTACAACTTTTACCCATGTATCGCCTCTTTCGTTCCAAAACTTTGAATCAATTCCCCTTCAAAATCCAGCCATTCCTTCCAGCGTTTATCTACATCGACATCCGTACTGTATTTACGGGCAAAATTTAAGAATGTAGTATAATGCCCCGCCTCTGAAACCATTAGCTCATGGTAGAATTTAGCCAGTTCTGCGTCCTTAATATTTAATGAAAGTACGCGAAAACGTTCACAACTTCTGGCCTCAATCATCGCTGCAAACAAAAGCCTGTCGATAAAAGCCTGATTACGGCTACCATCCTTTTTACTGAATTTTACCAAACGGCCAACATAATCATCCTTACGTTCACGGCTTAAGGTATAACCACGCTGTTTAATAATCTCAATTACCATTTGGAAATGCTGCATCTCTTCAATGGCAATGGCCGTTAATTCATCAACCAGATCCTGGTGTTCTGAATTTTGAGTAATTAATGTAATCGCATTGGATGCTGCTTTTTGTTCGCACCAGGCATGGTCAGATAAAATTTCTTCTAAATTAGATTCCGCGATATTTGCCCAGCGTGGGTCTGTCAACAATTTTAATCCTAACATGTGGTGGTGTAATTGAGCCGCAAAATTAAGAATATTTAAGATACGTTTATATATCCCGCAGGTTTAATCGATAATCGCAGATCCAGATTTTAATCTGAGAAAATCACATTTATCTGCAGGAGCAAAAAAAAAGAGCTTATTTTGTAGAAATGAGTAGAAGCGTAAAAAAATTATTGATTATTGGATTAGTCTGGCCCGAACCAACCTCTTCGGCAGCGGGAACACGGATGATTCAACTGGTCGATTTATTTTTGAACAAAAATTACGAAATCACTTTTGCCTCTGCAGCATCAAAAAGTGATTTCAGTTATGATTTCGCACAAACTCCTGTTATTGAGCAGCAAATAAAGCTGAATGATGAAAGCTTTAATTCATTTTTAAAAACACTAAACCCTGAAATTGTCATGTTCGACCGTTTTATGGTAGAAGAACAATATGGCTGGAGGGTTCAACAGGAATGCCCTGATGCATTGAGGATTTTAGATACGGAAGATTTACATTTCCTGCGAAGTGCCCGCCAGCAAAGCGATAAAAAGCAAACCGAAATCAATTTGTTTTCTGATACTGCAAAGCGCGAAATGGCTTCAATTTTACGTTGCGATTTATCTTTAATCATTTCAGAAGTGGAGATGGATATCCTGAAAAATCAATTCAAAGTTGATCCTTCACTGATTTATTATTTACCATTTCTGGAAGAAGAAATCAATCAGCAAGTGATCGAAAAATGGATTCCCTTTGAAGACCGGACAGATTTTGTTTTCATTGGCAATTTCCTTCATGAGCCCAACTGGAATACTGTTCAGGTTTTAAAAACCAGGATCTGGCCTCTGCTCAGAAAAAGGCTCCCAAACACAAATTTGAATATATTTGGATCTTATGCCTCGCAAAAAGTGCTGCAACTGGATAATAAAAACGAAAAATTCTTAATTAAAGGAAGAGCTGCAAATGCTAAGGAAACCATTGCTAAACATCGAATATTACTTGCCCCTATTCAATTTGGCGCAGGTGCAAAAGGTAAGTTTATTGATGCCATGCAGGTTGGCACGCCGTCTGTAACTACATCTGTAGGCGCAGAAGCCATGAAAGGTGATTTAGATTGGAATGGTAGCATTGAAAATGATCTGGAACTTTTTATAGAGGAAGCCGTAAAACTTTATCAGGATAAAAATTCCTGGCAAGTCGCGCAGCAGAACGGTGTCCAGATCACTAACCAAAGATATTCGGTAAAACATTTCGCTGACCCATTCATACAAGAAGTTGAGAGACTATCTTCAGGTTTAACTACACACCGGCAAAATAACTTCTTCGGTCAGATTTTAAACCACCATACCACACAAAGTACAAGATACATGTCACTTTGGATTGAAGAAAAAAACAAGAAATAGTCTATTTCTCCATCTTACCTCACATCATTCTTCCCAACTCACCTAAAACTCCGATTATTTATTTTCCTTTTGTAACATTTCAGAAATATATTAGATTTGCGCATTATTTAAAATAAGTCTAAATAAAATCCAAACAAATTTCAATGTCTAATCTTTATAAGAAACTGTTATTTTTAATTGTTTTTAAGGGTATTTATGCCCTTGCCGCGGCCCAGGAATTGGTAACCATCAATGGTAAAGTAACCAATGAATCCGGTGAAGTGATTCCTGGCGTTAATGTATATGCTGATCATGGAAACGAAAAAACAACTACCGATCAACAGGGAAATTTCAATTTATCTGTGAGCAAAACCACATTAACTATTAAATTCAGTTATGTCGGCTATATCACCACCAGCAGAAATATTAACATGAATCGTGATAAAATCACTTTGAATGTGAGCTTATCTCCAACAAAATCAGATTTACAGCAAGTTGAGATTACCGGGAGAAAAGAGAAAACCTACAAAAACACAGCTACTTTCATTGGTAGCAAATCAGAAATCCTGTTAAAAGATTTACCTCAATCGGTTTCTTATGCCAGTAAGGAATTAATTGCAGATCAGGGTGCTGTACGGGTTGGTGAAGTGGTCAAAAATTTCAGCGGCGTAAATCAGTTCACTTTTTATGATGACATCACAATCCGTGGTTTCAGAATTAATGGTGGTAGCAATACCCAGTTAATTAATGGCATGCGTACCAGCACCGGTTTCTGGAAACAGCCCCTGGCCAATTACCTGGAGCGTGTTGAGGTATTAAAAGGACCCTCATCAGCACTTTATGGCAATGCGAGTCCGGGTGGTGTAATTAACCGCGTAACCAAAAAACCTTTGGCAGAAACGCGTAAATCACTGAGCCTTTCTATGGGAAGTTACAATACTTTCCGTGCCCTTGCCGATGTAACCGGACCAGCAAATAAAGATAGTACTTTGCTATACCGCGTGAACTTTGGTTACGAGGATGCAAATTCATTCCGCGATTTACAATTTGATAAAAATGTGGTTATTGCACCATCACTTACGTTCTTACCTTCGAAAAACACCAGTTTAAATTTCGACCTGGTGTACAATGATTCCAAAAGCCGTTTAGATCGTGGGCAATCTGTTTTTGGGAATGGAAACCTGTATTCCACGCCGCAATCAACTTCACTAAATACAGGGAACGACCGGCTGAATGAGAAAACTTATAATGTTGCGCTTTCCTTAAATCACCGTTTTAATGATAACCTGAATTTTACAGCTTCTTACATGAAGACAGGATACAGCGAAGATTTGTATGAACATAGAAGTGCCAACGCCTATGCTTTAGATGCGACCGGAAAACCAGTAGATAATCTAATCGCCATGCAAATTTTTAACCGTATCCGTAAAAGGTATATTGATAACTTCTCCGGCTTTATTAATTATAAAATAAAAACGGGAAAAATTGAACAAACCATTGTAGCAAGCTATGATTTTGCCAGCGAAAAACTTCCGGTTGGCGCTTCCCAACTGACGGCTAATAACTATCGCAATGCAGCCAATACCGGCGCAATCAGCTTTGTAAAATCAGACTATGATAAGGATCCTACCAACTATATCAAGCGGTTCCTTGTGGTAAATAATTTGCTGGTACCGAATGTACCATCGTTCAACCTGAATGATGTAATGGCGTCTCAGCGTATGCAAGACGATAGCAAAAACTTTTTTACCCAGGCGGCCTATGATCCAACCTATTATTTTCTACATGCTGGTTACGTACAGGACAATATCAAATTTGGAAAACTGCAGGCCTTGCTTGGACTTCGCTACGAATATTATACCGATTTCGCCAATTACCTTAAACCGAATGAAGCAAAAGCACATTCTAAAGCATTACTACCAAGATTTGGTTTAGTGTACTCAGCTACACCAAACATTAACCTTTACGGAACTTATGTAATGGGTTACACGCCACAAACTGCTTCGGCCATTTCCAACCCAAATGCCGGCGGACCATTTGATCCTTTAAAAAGCAATATGATTGAATTTGGTGCAAAAACGAGTTGGCTGGATGATCGCTTAACAGCTTCTGCTGCCATTTACCAGATTAAACAAACCAATGTGCTTTATCCTGCAAATGTTTCCGGCCAACCAGATCTTTTGCGTGCAGTAGGCGAAGAACGTTCAAGAGGCATTGAATTCGACATTATTGGGCGCATTATTCCTCAATTGAGCATATTAGCATCATATTCTTATAATCAGGCCATGATTACGGATAGCCCTGTTGCATCAGAAGTTGGTATACAGAAACCAAATGCACCTCATCATACCGCCAACATCTGGGCAAAATATAACTTTAGTGATGGTATCTTGAAAGGACTTGGCATTGGTGCTGGTTCAAATTATGTAGATTCCAGAATCTTATCTTTGAATTTTAATCAAACCATTCCAAGCTATACTTTATTCAATGCTGCACTTTATTATAATGTTGGTAAGGTACAAGTACAGTTTAACATGAATAATATTACGAATAAAGTGCATTGGGTTGGCGGGTACGATTACCTAAGACTTTTCCCGGGTACACCTTCAAATTATTTATTTACTTTGGGTTATACATTCAATTAAAATCTTGAAAAAATTTAAAAAAACAGCTGCTTTAATACACCTCTGGCTTGGACTGATTAGTGGTGTTGTCATTACCATTGTAGCCATTACCGGCTGTATATACGTTTTTGAAGAGGAGTTGTTTAATTTTTTCCATCAGGATATTGTTTATACAAAGGCAGCGGGCAAACCATTGCCTTTGTATATCTTAGAAGACAAGGCACAGAAGGCACTTCCAGTTGACGAAAAATTTAATCGTGTGGAAGTAAAATCAGATCGGTACGCTTATATATTTTCAGCTTCTAAAGTCAATAAAAAGACTAAATCAATTTTTTATCTTGCTCAGGTAGCCTATAGTAAAGAGGTGTATATCGATCAGTTTAGCGGTAAGGTTCTAGGTGTTATTGATCTTAAACATGAATTTTTCAGTATTGTCAGACTGATTCATCAATATTTGCTATTTAAGAAGCCTATTGGAAGTTTTATCGTAGGCTCTTCTGTACTCCTGTTTCTGGTGATCATTATTACAGGCTTTATCATCTGGCTTCCCAAAAAGTTAAAAAACATCAGGCAACGCTTAACAGTAAAGTGGAATGCAAGGTTTAAACGACTTAACTGGGATTTGCACAGTACATTTGGTTTTTATGTGATTCCATTTGCACTGGTAATGGTTATCACTGGCCTGGTGTGGTCATTTAAATGGTGGGAACTGGGCATTTATAAGTCATTGGGCACACCTAAAAAGCCAAATTTATTAAGAGAATACGTACAATCTCCGGCTGAACATAAAACCAGATTAGCCAGTAACCTGGCCTTAAATACCCTGATCAGGTTGAATAAAGGGAATTACGAAGCGATCCTGCTAAATTATCCTGAAGAAAAAAAGGCAAGTATGATGGCTACCGTTCAGATCATTCATTCAGGAGATGCCTGGCGGGGATTAAGTTATTTTTACTTCAATCCAAATACGGGTTTACTTACGGATCAAATCTTACATCAGCATAAGCCGTTGGGATTAAAATGGCGCAATTCCAATCTCGATATCCATGATGGTGGCTTATTGGGCTGGCCTACTAAGATACTGGCCTTTCTGGCTGCCTTAATTATTGCAACCTTGCCCACTACCGGATTTTTAATCTGGTGGGGGAAAAAGAAAAAAAGAGGCTTCTGATCTGATCAAAAGCCTCTTTAACATCGATATTCAGCTGATTTTAAAAGTTAAAAGCCAATTTGGTAAAGAGCCTGCGACCATTAAAGCCCATTTGAACAGCATCCCATGCACCGCCTGTCTCGCCATCATAAGCCGAGAGTTTAGCACCTTGAACATAGCCATAATCCGGGTGAATATTGAATACATTATCTACACCAAAAAACACGGTCATCCTTTTTGATACTTTGTAAGAACCATAAAGATCAGTAACCATTTTACCAGAATAATTGAATTGCTCCAATACGGTTGTGGCCGGATCGTTATCCAGCGCAACCAAGGGTGGGTAAGTATTTTCATAGCCATAACCCAAAATCGAAATTTTACCATAGTACAAAAAGCGTGTTCCCAACATCCAATTGCCAAAACCATAATCTAAGTTTAAGCCTAGTTTTACAGGAGGTGCAGACGCTTTAATGTAAGCCTGTTCACGATCGCTAAAAAATGCCTGTTGATTTTCATAAGAACCATTTAAAGCATTAGGAATGTTAATTTTATCAATATTTAAGTGGTTTAAGTTTCCGGTAAATAAAACCCTGATGCTCTTATTATCGAATCGTTTGTTATAATCTACCACTAAATCCAAACCATAATTTGTGGTGTTAACCGCATTTGCAAAGAACTGTGCCTGTGATACATTCAATTGATTTAATATCGGCTTCAACGCTGGAATACTTTCATCAAACTGACCTGACAAAACTACCCTATCTTTAATATTGATGCGATAACCATCCAAGGTAACGTTAATCTCCGGTACAGGCTTCCATGAAAATCCTAAACTGGCATTCATAGATTTTTCCTGTTTTAAATCAGGAATTCCTGCAGCTTTGGTAATTGGACTATAGTTTGGTGCAATTTTAACCTCGAAAACATTACCTCCCTGTACATTGGTAAAGGTATTGCTAAAATTAATTTGCTGTAGCGATGGTGCCCGGAAACCCGTACTTAATGATCCCCGAATATTAAAATTATTCGTTAGCTTGTAACGGGTAGCGAATTTGTAATTGCTGGTGAAACCAAAATCGTTATAGTTTTCGGCTCTCACCGCAACACCAATCAGCCATTTATCAGTTGCATCTAATTCAGCATCAACATAAGCCGCCACGTTTGATCGGCTGGCATTCACTTCATCACCTGGCTGATAACCAGGAAAACCTTGTGCCCCGGTAGCTTTATCAGGGTTATAGTTGGCATAGGAGTCTTTTTCACCAGCATAAATCTGATAATTTTCATATCGATGTTCCAGGCCAAATGCTAAATTTAATCCTGATGCAACATCAGGTATTGCTTTACTTAAATTGAAGTTAACCGTGTTCTGCAAAAATGAGAAACCGCCATCATCAAAATGCGTTTTTCCGGCACCCAAAGAAGCATTGAAAGTCTGATCACCATAAAAATGGAAATTATTCCGTCCCAATGTGTTGCTTAAATCCCAGTTCCAATCGTTACCCCAAATGCCTTTTACTCCCGCCGCAAAAGAAAGATCCTGAATTTTAGTCTGAATGATCGGATCAAAATAAGTTTCTCCGTCTATTGTAGTTTGTAAAATAGGGTTTCCTGCAACTCCATCAGGAAAACGCTCCGGCCTGTCTGATAAATTTCGGGTGTAAGCATAGGCATCAGAGGCTTTTATATTACCACCTCCAAAAGAGTAAATAGTTGTTTTAGTATGTGCAATCGGCAATTCCATATTGTACATTAAACCACCGGAGGTTACTGACCCATCTCCTGTAGATCTCCTCACCGTATTAATAGGCAAACCATCTTTGGTACTTAAATCTGTATTCAGGTTTTGCCTGAATGTTTTTCCATTGGCAAAAAAGTTACCGGAGAAATTGATAAAACCATTATTTTTCCCCAGTGCCAGACCATAATTAGTGCCCAATGAAAAAGCATTGCCATCTATTGCGCCACCATGGCGATACTGACCCAGCTCTTTAGCATAATAAGTATTATTTCTCGGATCATAATAGCCCGAGTAGCCGGTATTGACACTTAAAACACCAACATCTTTTTTTAAGATCAGGTTGATTACGCCCGCAATGGCATCAGATCCGTATTGGGCTGAGGCCCCGTCTCTTAAAATCTCCACCCGATCTATTGAAGATTCGGGAATGGCATTTAAATCCGTTCCTGAATTTCCCCTTCCACGGGTTCCGAATACGGCAACAAATGCCGTTTGGTGACGGCGTTTACCATTCACTAAAACCAATGTCTGATCTGGCCCCAAACCTCTAAGCGTAGCCAAATCTATCTGATCGGCACCATCTGACCCACTTTGTTTATTAAAATTAAAAGATGGAGAAGCCGCATTTAAAATAGAGGTTAAATCCATTTTTGCGGTAGGCATATTTACCTGGTTAATTTTAATCACATCAACAGGAACTGGTGTTAACATGGATGAGCGACCTTTTCCACGTGTTCCAACCACCACAAAATCACCAAGATTTTGTGAACCTTCAGACAGCGTAATTGATGAAGCCATAGCGGCAGTCACTTCTTTGGTTTCATAACCAATTGCACTAATCACTAAAATAGCCTGATTGGAAACTGAAATCTGAAAGTCTCCATTTTGATCCGTAACCGCACCCTTACCAGTCCCCTTTTCTTTAACAGAAGCGGCAATAATTCCTTCTCCTTTCGTAGTTAAAACCTTTCCCTTAACCAAATTCTGGGCTAAGGCAGTAATCGGAAGCATAAAAGCCGCCATTAACACATAAAGTAATCGTTTTTTCATATTTATTTCGCTAGATACAAGCAATATAAATTAAAAAACCATTCATTTTGTTAAAAAATAAATTAATAAACAAAATAAAAACCACAAACAAACGAATTAACTTCAATTAAACCCAAAAACGTATATTTAATACAACAGATTTATAGATTTTCTGTAGAAATTGAATAAAAATCATTCAAATAAAAAGACTAAAACTTATGCATTCTTGCTAACAAATGAATGACATAACCTTTATTTAAAAAGCATATTTTTGTTGCTATGGCAAAAATATCAATCAACCTTGCTACAGGTTCATTTCAAAAGGAAGAAATCATAGTCGGAATCGATTTAGGCACAACCAATAGTTTAGTCGCTTTTATTAATCCAGATAAAAATCCGCAGGTGATTAACGATGCCGGAAAGGGATTATTGGTACCATCTGTGGTTTATTTTAACAGCCAGAATGAAGCTATTGTGGGGAATGAAGCTAAGGAATATTTAACTACTGATCCGGCCAACACTATATTTTCAGTTAAAAGATTATTAGGCCGCTCCTATAAGGATGTTGCTGAACATGCTGCTATTTTCTCTTATAAGATCATTGATGATGATAGCGATGCCCTGGTAAAAATTCAGGCAGGTGACCGTTTTTATACCCCTATTGAACTATCTGCAGAAATTTTAAAAGAACTGAAAGCCAGGGCAGAACATGCTTTAAAGACACCTGTTAACCGGGCTGTAATTACTGTTCCAGCTTATTTTAATGATAGTCAGCGCCAGGCCACCCGCGATGCAGGTAAACTCGCCGGTTTAGACGTAATGCGAATTGTAAATGAACCTACCGCTGCTAGTTTAGCTTATGGAATTGGTTTAGATCCTACGCAACAAAAAACCATTGCCGTTTATGATTTAGGTGGTGGAACATTTGATGTTTCTATTCTTCAAATTCAGAATGGAATTTTTGAAGTACTTGCTACAAATGGAAATACTTATTTAGGTGGTGATGATTTTGATAATGCCATTTTAAACCATTGGATAGAAAAAAATAATTTAGACATTAAGGTATTGGCTGAAGATAATATCCTGATGCAAACCTTGCGTTTACAAGCTGAAGCAGCAAAAAAAGCATTGTCTTCGCAAAATTTATACAATGAAAAAGTTGGTGAAATCTGGTGTACATTAGATCAGCAAACTTTTGAACAGCTCATTGCGCCGAAGGTTGAAGAAACCATTAGCGCTTGTAAAAATGCTTTAAAGGATGCTGAACTTAAGGCTGATGATATTGATGAGGTGATTTTAGTTGGTGGCTCCACCCGTACCCCATTTGTCAAACAACAGGTAGAAAATTTCTTTGGCAAAACACCTCAAGATAACATTAATCAGGATGAAGTGGTGGCATTGGGTGCAGCCATTCAGGCTGATGTATTGGCCGGCAACCGTTCTGATATCTTATTGTTAGATGTAACCCCTCTTTCTTTGGGCATCGAAACCATGGGTGGATTAATGGATGTGATTATTGCCCGCAACAGTAAGGTGCCCACAAAAGCAGGTCGCCAGTATACGACATCCATTGATGGGCAGGTAAACATGAAAATCTCCGTTTTTCAGGGCGAACGCGATCTGGTAAAAGAAAATCGTAAACTGGCTGAATTTGAATTAAGAGGCATTCCGGCTATGCCTGCCGGATTACCTAAAGTTGATATTAACTTTTTATTGAACGCCGATGGCATTTTAACTGTTCAGGCAATTGAACTGCGTTCTGGCGTGAAACAGGAAATCGAAATTACACCAAGCTATGGTTTAAGTGATGACACTGTAGAAAAAATGCTGATTGATAGCATCACCCACGCCAAAAGCGACGTTGAGCAACGAATGTTGATCGAAGCAAGAAGTGAAGGTGAGCAATTGGTTTACACGGCCGAAGGTTTTATCAAAAAACATGCAGAACATTTAAGCGAGACCGAAATTGCAGAAACTGTGGCACATATCGAAGCGTTAAAAACAGCTTTAGCCTCACAAGAAAAAGATACCATTTTAAAGAAAGCAGATGAACTGAATGAATTTACCCGCCCATTTGCAGAACGTGTAATGGATGCGGCGGTTTCTACAGCGATGAAGGGGAAGAAGATTGAGTAGTAAGTCCGGAGTTCAGCATCGTTAGTCTAGTAGAGTCAATATGTAAATTTAAGGCATAAAGTATCGTTCTGAATGAGATTCCAAATTTCTTATTAAGCATTTGCCATATAAGAAAATGAAGGGCGATTATCCCGTGAATATTTTCTTATATGGTAATTCCCGCTTTCTTATCATACATCAAAAACCGCTAAACCTTAATCCCCTATCTTTGTTAAATAAATTTTAGCATTATGGAATTAGGTATTGGCATGTTCGGCGATTTGCAAATTAATGCAAAAGGAGATATTCAACCCGCACAACAAAGGCTTCAGGAAATTATAGAAGAAATTAAATTGATGGACCAGGTTGGTCTTGATTTTTATGGTATTGGTGAGCACCATCGCCCTGATTATGCAGTTTCCAGTCCTGAAATTATTTTGGCGGCCGCAGCAACTGTGACCAAAAAAATCAAATTAAGCAGTGCAGTTTCCGTTTTAAGCTCCTCAGATCCCGTAAAGTTGTACCAGAACTTTGCAACAATAGACTTAATCTCAAACGGCCGGGCCGAGCTTATGGCCGGTCGCGGAAGTTTCATCGAATCATTTCCTTTGTTTGGCTATGACCTTCAGGATTACGATGAGCTTTACGAAGAAAAGCTCGAATTGCTTTTAAAAATAAACCGTGAACCCAAAGTTAACTGGAAGGGCAAATTCAGGGCCGGTTTGGTGAATCAGGAAGTTTTGCCACGTGCAGTAAATAATAACCTCAAGATTTGGGTTGCCGTAGGTGGTACGCCACAATCTGTTGAACGGGCAGGCAGATTAGGCTTACCTGTCATGTTTGCCATTATCGGTGGTCAGCCAAATCAATTTAAACCCCTTTTTGATTACTATAAAAAAGTTTATCAGGCCCATGGTCATGATATGGCTAAATTTGAAGTGGGCGTACACATGCATTCCTTGTTTGGAGCGAACAGCCGGGACATTTCAGATTATTACTTCCCCTTGTATTCAGCTCAAATGAATAGAATTGGAAAATCACGCGGCTGGGCACCTTTTCAGAGAAACCAGTTTGAAGCCGGCCGGAGCCCCGAGGGTGCTTTAATTATTGGTGATGTCAATGAATCCGTTGATAAAATTTTAGCCATGGAAGCCACATTTGGCTTAACCCGTTTTTCAGCGCATATGGATGTTGGCGGGCCATCTCATGCGGCCATGATGAAATCAATAGAGCTCTTCGGAAATCAGATTGCGCCTGCCGTTAGAAAAGCCCTGCAGCCATAAATGAGGTCAGATAATCTTGGGAATTGGCATAAAACTTGAAACAGAACAGTTATGCATATTACTTAAGGTTTGGCTTTAATTCTATACTGAATGGATTATTATATCTATAAATCGTTTTTAAACTTTTAAAATTAAGATGATCAGATGAGTTTTTTAAAAAAATTATTTGGTTCAGATGCTCCTGAAAGGGAAGAACCAGAAGTACTCATGGAATTGAGAAGTCCGGCTTGTCCGATTACCGCTATTGTGGAGCAGGATAATCAAGTTGCTTATTTTTATTTGTGGGGTGATGAAGATTCCGATTTCGGAGTTAAAGCCTGCTGGATCAGAAACCTGGATGAAGCCCCCTTAAATGCAGATTTAAAACAAATGGAAGAAGGAATTCCGCCAATGTTAACCAAAGCATACTGCAGGTTTCCAGAAGGACAGACACCTTTGCACGCAGATGATTTGGAAATTGTTTGGCTTGAGGAAGGTGATGGTGCTGCTTTAATGGAAAAGGGAGAAGTTATTGCCCTTATCCCATCCTGGGCTGGTATGAATGGTTTTTCAGGCTATGCCAGAGACTGTGTTGGTGAAGGAGAATATTGCTGGGAACTCAAATCTTCTAATATCTTATTAGAAAGGGTTAAAAAAGCGAAAGATTACTGGCAATTGTGGGATCAGGAAATTAATCCATTTCAAATGATTCAGCCTCAGTTACTTCAACAATATGAAGATCATTTAGGTAAAAGTGATCAATATTTTGCGATAGATGGAAACGAATGGCCACCAAGGGGCTTATTCTTAAAGAAAGGAGAAGTTAAGGATGTATTTGTAACCGTTGGACTATCGTTGCTACCTATGCCGGTGGCTGAAATGTATAGCGAAGACCCTAATACGGTAAACAGAATAGAATTGGGCTTACTCTTAAATGCTGGCTTGACGCAGGCAGAGCTTAACCTTATTGGCGGTTGGATCAGCGGTCAGGCGGGCATTCCGTGGAAGAGAATTTCCTGGCTTGGTAACGGGCACACCATTACTTTTAATATTTTTGAGCACACAAAAATGACGTCAGTAGTACTGGTGAAACATTTAAATAACTTACCTGATATCCCGCTTGAAAATTACCGTGATAGTCAGGTGAATATATTATGGATGGTACCCATTACTGAAAAAGAGAGAAATTATATTACAGATCATGGATTTGAGCCCTTCAGTGAAGGGTTAAATAACATCGGATCAGAAATTTTCAATATTCACCGTGATGAAATTAATTTAAGTTAAAATCAGCACAAATAATATATATTTTTTATCTTAGGATATGAAAAGATTAACGATAACAATGGCGTTAATCATCCCTTTTCTAATTTGTACATCCTGGGGTTTCTTTGCACATCAAAGAATTAACCAACTTGCTGTTTTTACCCTGCCTTCCGGCATGATTGGTTTTTACAAAAAAAACGTCAAGTACATTACCGAACATGCCGTAGACCCAGACAAACGAAGGTATGCGGATACGCTCGAGCCACCGCGACACTATTTGGATGTTGAAAATTACACATCAAATATAGATAGCATTCCTGAAAAGTGGAATGATGCATTGGCCAGATACGGATCAAAGTCATTAAATGCAAATGGTATTCTTCCCTGGCAAATCCAGCGAACATACTATAGCCTGGTTAATGCTTTTGAAATCATGGATTCTGTAAAAATACTGAAGTATTCGGCAGACCTTGGACATTACATCGGAGATGCACATGTACCGCTCCATACTACCGCTAACCATAACGGACAACTCACTAAACAGGTAGGAATTCATGCGTTTTGGGAAAGCCGTTTGCCTGAATTATTTTCAACGCAATATAATTTTGTTGTAGGCAAAGCCAGTTATATTGAAAACCCATTAAAGGAGGCATGGAAAATAGTGAAGCATACCCATCGCTTAGTGGATACCGTGTTAATTTTTGAAGCGCAACTGGCCGCATCTTTTCCATCTGACCAGAAATATAGCTTTTCTGAACGGAACAATGTGGTTTTAAAACAGTATTCTATTGCCTATGCAAAGGCTTATCATGACCGGATGAATAATATGGTGGAAAAACAAATGCGGTTGGCTATATTGGAAACCGGTAATTTTTGGTTTTCAGCCTGGGTTGATGCCGGACAGCCGGAACTTAAAAATCTAGTGAAGATTCAGCCCGAACCAGACTTAAAAAAGGAAGAATCTGAAACAGAGCAGAAATATCAAAAAGGCATCATCATCGGACGAGAAATATGAATAAAACAAAGCGGCGAACATCAAATGCCCGCCGCTTTAAATTCTTTATCAGTATTTATATTATTTTTTGGCGTCCTCACCTTCTATAATTTCTTCTATTTTTTTTGGTTGAAGACGGCTTTTTACCGCAGCCCATATCGCCGGAACAAAAGTTACCACCCCAATGAATACAATTACAAGTTCGAAATTATTTTTGATCACAGGAATCTGGCCCAATACAAAGCCACCCAATAGTAGCGCGACGATCCATGCCACACCGCCTATAACATTGAAATAGGTAAACCGGCCGAATGGCATCTTCGCAATTCCGGCCACGAATGGCGCAATGGTTCTGAAAATAGGCAAAAAGCGACTAAAAATAATGGCCTTTCCGCCGTGTTTTTCAAAAAACTCGTGTGATTGTTCGTAATATTTTAATTTTAAAATTTTATTATTCTCCTTGAACACACCAGCTCCGAGCACACTACCTAGCTTAAAGTTTACAGTATTACCCAAAATAGCCGCAATAATTAAAATGACCAGCATTATCCAAATACTAAGGCCGGTTTCATGCTCACCGGCAATTAGGGCACCCATGGCAAAAAGCAAGGAATCACCAGGTAAAAAAGGTAAAACCACCAAACCGGTTTCTGCAAAAATAATCAGAAACAGAATCAGGTATGTCCAGGTTTGATAATCATTAACAATTTGTGCGAGATGTACGTCGATATGAAGGATAAAATCCAGAAGTTGATGTAGTAATTCCAATTGATCTAATTTTGGACAAAAGTATGAATATGAAAAGGATTTAGGAGCGATTAATTAAATAAATCTGATTAATCAGTTACTGGTTACCAAACGTTTCTGAAGATCTCCTGTTTTAGAACCGTCAATCAGCACCGTATAAACTCTACCTTTAATTATTGTTGTAGAATCCAATACCGTAACAACTGGCTGTGGATTAGTGGTGGTTGGTGTAGTGAGCACAAATGAAATTTTGGTTAACCTGCTTACCTTTATTTTCTTTTCAACCCGATCGCCGTAACTCATGGAGAATTTATTAAAACTGGCAGCTGTATCTGTTACAATAACCGGAGACTGAAGGGTATAACCCAGATTTAAAAATACAACTTTAGCAGTTGCCGTATCTATTTTCACATCATCCTCATACATGATTAAATTTGGTGGTGAGGTTATCGTCTTTCTGGTGAAAAATACAGAATAATTTTTTCCTATTCCAAATCGCTGATTATCCAAACTGGTTAAATCGTCAGATGAGGTAATGTTCCTGGAGCTTACTTTGTAGGAAGAGTCTCCTGCAATTACAATATAACTGCTATTGGTTCCGTAAGTTGTAGCAGAACCAAGCTGCCGGCCACTAAGAAAAAAATTTTGCGTGGTATCCAAAGCCGAAGTTTGAAATATCCTGATTTTTGCATCTCCCTTAATGAAATTATCATTTTTAATGCAGGCACTGATACAGATAGTCCCCAGGGTTAACAACAGTAATTTAGGAATTAGAAATAATTTATTCTTCATAAACAGGTATAACACAATTAAAACGTAAAGATAGCAGAAAGCATATTAATACTGATAATTAATTATCTGTAATCACATGTGCCGTTAAGCTGGCAGCGGTATTGCCACTGAACCAAATGGTATAAATCTTACCTGCCTGAAAATTAGAATTATCAATGGTTTTAACTGTTCCGGAGCCTACTACATTATACCTGAGGTTTAAATCGGCATCTACAGAAAAATAGGTTGACGACTCTTTGTATTGTAATCCGTTTACGAATAAGGTTCCTGCCTGTACACTCACATTAATTCCTGTTGTAAAATAAGGCGTAAGGCTGATCAGTTTAATTTTAGCTTTTCCTGATTCGGTATTGCTTAAATTATCTTCATAGGATACAATTTCTTTTGCTCCTGAACGGTTACTGATCAAAAAAGTAGTATAGGTAATGGAAGGTGTATATTTAATAGAAGCTTTTGTTTCAACGTGATTATCCCCTATAAATTTAATATCCCTGCTTCCGGAAACCAGCTTCATATAATCTGTTGATTCGGAGAAAGCCAGTGCGGAATTAGAAAGCTTTTCGTCATCAATAAAGATATCCTGAACTGCATTGGCCTGAATCGCATTCACTAACTTCACTTTTGATTCGCCTTTCACCTCGACATTTGGATCCGCTTTTTTACAAGAGAATAAAGAAGTAAGGATTAAACATGCGAAAAGAATAAAGAAAAGAGCGGAATGGCGTTTCATAGCGGGGTTTGGTTATAACAAAAATGGCTTGGTCAAAAACCAAGCCATTTTTTATATTTAATGAAACAGATTAATAGCTGTTATTCAGCATCACCGGCATCACCAACATCAAAACATCTTCATTTTCATCATTGGTTTGAGGAATGAGTAAGCCGGCCCTGTTTGGTGTTGAAAGTTCTAAAGTAACTTCATCACCACTAAGGTTGGTAAGCATTTCAATGAGAAAACGGGCATTAAAGCCAATTTCAAGATCTTCTCCATCGTATTGACAGCTTAAACGTTCATGTGCTTCATTGGCAAAATCCAAATCTTCAGAAGAGATATTAAGTTCACTTCCATTGATTTTTAACCTCACCTGATGAGTGGTTTTATTTGCAAAAATCACTACCCTGCGAAGGGTATTTAAAAATAATCCCCTGTCAATTACCAGTTTATTTGGATTGTTCTGAGGAATCACCGCCTCATAATCTGGATAACGTTCGTCTATTAAACGACACACCAGGTTGATGTTATCAAATTTAAAGAATGCGCTCGTGGCATTATAATCAACTGACACGTTAATATCTGTTGATGGTAAAGCTGCTTTTAAAAGTGTCAGTGCTTTTTTAGGAAGAATAAATGAAGTGGCTTTATCGGCCTTACTATCCATGCGGCGGTAACGCACCAGCTTGTGGGCATCAGTTGCTACGAATGTGATGTGCTGAGGCGATAGCTGGCAAAATACACCAGTCATTGCAGGGCGCAACTCATCATTACTTACCGCAAATATGGTTTTGGTAATAGCTTCTGTTAAAACAGACGCCGGTAAATTTACCGAAGAAGCATTTTCTACCACCGGAATTTTAGGAAAATCATCCCCGTTTTCACCACTTAATTTATATTTACCATCACCAGCACTGATTTCTATTGCAAAGGTGCTGTCGTCAATATTGAAAGCAATGGGTTGATCTGGTAATGTTTTAAGGGTATCTAATAAAATTTTAGATGGAACAGCTACTTTACCTTCTTCCTTTGACTCTACAGCTAATGAGGTGGTCATGCTGGTTTGTAAATCGGTAGCTGAGATCGTGAGGTTTCCCTCTTTAATTTCAAAAAGAAAATTTTCTAGTATAGGTAGAACTGTACTGCTGCTTGATGCACCATTTACAGTTTGCAGGTGTTTTAATAAGGTTGATGTGGATACAATAAATCTCATGATATTATTTAGTCTTCTTCAAAAATATAAAAATTATTTAGCGTACTTGTATTTGCGGTAATAATGTTGAAAAATCGCAAAGAATATTAACAATAACAAAGGAACTGCAATATTTATAAACTGCCATCGGGCTTTTTCGAGTTTTATTTTGGTTTTATCCAGCAACCTGATTTTCACTTCTTTGTTTCTGAGTATAATCAGGTTATCATCGTCGGTAAAATAATCAACAATATTTAACAGTAGTGCTTTATTGCCATAAGTGCGCTGGCTAAACCTGTCAAAACCCAAAGGAAAAGGTGAATGGTCCCTTTCAGAAACCTGATTCCTGAAGACATCCCCATCGCCGATGATGATCATTTTTGTAGTTTTACTGTTTAAATCCTGGGTATAAGGTACTGAAATTCCAGCCGGCAATGGTCTGCCCGCAAATACAGAAGGAAAATGGCCTTCCATCATTAAACCTACGTGCTGTGGTACGCCTTGAAATGCACGGGGGTCCAGCTGTTCACTAATCATCTGTAAACTGAAAGGCTTAGGGGTATTGTAAACCTTATTAAATGCTGAAGTATTGAGAATGAATGATTTCGTAACACCCTTAACCCCTATGCTATCTACCGTTCCTGGAAACTCCGACTTTATACCATCTAGTTTTTTCACCACACTTTGGCTCGTATCCGGAAGTAAGATAGGGTAATAGATCCATGGCAAGAGTTGCATCTGGCTTTGTCCGCCAACAGGCCCTGTTGAAACCGGAATTTCGGCACAATTTGCCGGATCAGCAATCAGATTATAATTAAGTCTCGCCCCATACATAAAAAGCATATCATCCAGGTTCAGGTTGCGGCTGGTCGCCATCTGCCCGCTCCTCTGCCTCAAACTATCCAGTTCTGCATTTACCTGATCAATGCTCCAGAGTATACGCCCGCCATTCATCACAAAATAATTGATTTTGTATTTTTCCGTTTCCGAAAACGGCTTAACCGGCTTGGCAATAATCATCATGTTCAACTTATCCAGCCCGGCCTTATCAATGGTGTTCAAATCCACGCGTCCTACTTCATAACTACTGGAAAGCGTTCGGATGGCATCTCCAATCTGTAAATCGTTAAGTTCTCCATTTGATTCGGTAAATCCAATCCTGGGATTTTTTCCGGTAATTACCTTTTTTAAGCTTGCTGTAAAAACATATTCCAGGTTTTCAATGGCCCGGTTTATATTATCTTCATAACTGCCGCGGGTATCTAAATTCTGAAAAAGCTTTACCGGAAATTCCTTATTGTCCGTTTCAATCATGGCCATTGGATACACTAATTTCTGTGTCAGTCCGGCTTCTGTTTTAACACTTAAATTGGTTGCCTCAATCCCTCTTTCATATAAGTTATTGATCACGGTGTCCTGATCGGATTGATTTAATCCGGCCAGCGGATCAACAAAAACAATTTTCAGATCGGCATTAGAATAAGCTTTATAATCTGACAAAATATCATTTACCGCGGCCTGAAGACGTTTAAATGCAGGAGGCAATTCACCATCTAAAAAAACAGTGACGGTAATGGGCTTCGTATTTTTAGCCAGAATGTCTTTTGTTTTATTACTTAAAGTAAACCGCTTATCTGTAGTAAAATCAAAGCGGTAAAAAATATAATTTCCAATAATATTGATGGCAATGATTGCGATAAAAAACAAGATCATATACAGCCATTTTTTCCCTTTTTCCATTATCGCTTCCCTCCTATTATTAATCTGGTAAACAATAAAAAAAGCAGCGTAAAACTGATGAAGTACAGTAAATCCCTGGTATCCAGCACACCTCTGCTCATTGAGCTATAATGTGCACCGATACCGAAACTTAAAATGGTACTTTGGAATTGCTGTAAAAAAGCTACCTGACTGGTATATTCAAATCCTAAAAAGGCAAATGCACATAATGCGGCGCAAATCACAAAAGCAATGACCTGATTTTTCGTTAATGCAGAAGCAAAAATGCCTATTGATGTAAAAATGGCGCCAAGAAAAAATAAACCGATGTATGATCCGGTTACCGCTCCTGAATCAATATTTCCTTCCGGAAATCCCAGTTTTGAAATGGAGTAAGAATAAACGAGTGTTGGAATTAACGCAAAAAATATCAGCACCAGGCAGGCCAGAAACTTCGCAATGATTATCTGCCACAGGGAAACGGGCCGGGTGATTAAGAGTTCGTAAGTTCCCTCCCTGCGTTCTTCGGCAAAAGACCTCATGGTGATGGCCGGAATCAGAAACATAAATAAGTAAGGCACCAGACTAAAAAAGCCATCCATTTCGGCATAGCCATAATCCAGAATTGATGTGTCAGGAAAAAACCAGAGCAACAAGCCAGAAATAAGCAGGAAAATGCCAATGGTGATATAAGCCACCATTGAACTTAAGAAACTGAATAACTCGCGTGTAAAAACTGCGTACATACCACGTTAAAATGCCGAAGTTAATTAAATATTCGGGCATATTAAAGGTACAAAACGGCTAATTCGTTCAGAAAGCGTTGTTGCTATTCCGCTTTAATGAAATATATTACCTTATCATTGATTAAAATAAAAGCCACCGTTAACAGCATACACTTTATCTTTTCATTAGTTAAATCTAACACTTAGCCGAGTTATCATTTTAACCCAAATCAGATCTTTCATGAAGTTACTCCATTATTTAACTAATAGCTGGCTGTAAGATTTAGCATGAAAATATTTCTTAATATAGATACCAGCACTTTCATCCTCCCGAAACAAGGATTAATAAAGCAATCAGGCCGTAAGTTTTCTGAAAATATCCTCCAGTGAGATCTGATGATGCACTTTTTTCAGGCCTTCAAGCGTATCGTTCGCTACAATTTTACCTTTATTGATGATGATGATGTCATCGCAAATGGCTTCTACCTCTTGCATAATATGTGTAGAAATGATAACCGTTTTATTTTTACCCAGCTCCTTAATTAAAGCACGAATATCTATTAATTGGTTAGGATCTAAACCTGAAGTAGGTTCATCCAGAATCAAAACATCGGGATTATGAATAATAGCCTGTGCCAGTCCTACCCGCTGGCGGTAACCTTTTGATAACATCGCAATTTTCTTGTGTTGCTCTGGTGTTAAACCCACCAGCTTAATTACTTCATCCACACGGCCAGGTATATCTTTTAACTTATAAGTATGACCCACATAGCCCAGATACTCCCTTACATACATTTCCGGATAAAGCGGTGTATTTTCGGGCAAATAACCGATGTGTTTTTTAGCTTCAAGAGATTGCGTAACGATATTTTTATTTGAAATCTCCGCACTGCCGGATGTTGGTTCCAGATAACCGGTTAACATGCGCATAGTTGTTGACTTCCCCGCACCATTTGGTCCCAAAAACCCTAAAATACGCCCCGCCCTGGCTTCAAAACTAATTGAATCAACAGCCTTTTGTGCATCGTAATGTTTGGAAATATTTCTTACTGAAATGCTCATTTTGTTTTATAATAATCGCAAAGAACACTAAGTTTTTCGCAAAGGCTGTAAAGTTAGCCAAGTAAGACGTTTCTAATTAATGCGTGCTGATTTCAACTTTTTATTGTACCTGAATTTATCAAGCTGCTCAGCTGCTTGGGGGATATTATCGCCAGATAAGATGTCCGCTCCATTGTTTACCAGGTGGTAATAAATATTTCTGGCCGGACTGGCAATCGCACTTTTATCAATGTTACCCATGGTTCCTAAAATGGTGGTAATACCCCTGGCGTGGAGAAATTGATATAATTCCTTATCAGGTGCCGAAACGCCAACAAAAGCTACAATTCTATTGTCGGGAATACCCAGAGCATTGAGCCGTTTCAACTCTGATTGTTTCTGTACCGATGCAGAAATCATTAAATCCGGCGCCAGGCGATGAACCTCTTCTGCCTGATTTGCATTATAGGTAATGAGGATAGCATTACTTTCTACCCGATATTGTCGCACTTTTTCAATCACTTTCGCATAAGAAACACCCTTTTTCAAATCGATTGTTAACAATACCTTTCCTTTACTCCAGCTTAAAACACTATCAAGCGTGGGGATCTTAAAACTGGTTTCTTTCCCTTCATTATCTTTCAGGTTAAATGATTGAAGTTCTTCGTACGTGTAATTTCCAATCGGGCCTTTTCCCGTGGAGGTCCGGTCTAAATTATCATCATGCATAATCACCATTACCGAATCTTTGCTGTAAGCAATATCAAATTCGATGACCATGGGATTATAAGTGGTTGCATTATTAAAGGTTTCAATACAATTTTCAGGAAAACCGGGCATCGGGCCACCTCTGTGTGCACTGATTAATGGAAAACGGTTTTCCGGACTCCATTTTAAGAATTGATAGAGTTCCTGAGTATTATTAAACTTAATATATTGATGAGCTTCCTCCTGGCCGCATGCGGCGAAAATGGTCAGAAAACTCAATAAAATGAGATGATAAAATTTCATAAGGCAAAAATAGTAAAAAATGGATGATGTATAGGGTTACAAGAAAAATGGAAGAAGGGGGAACAAACTTTCATTATTACACCACTTTTGCAAACTAAACCCGATGGCAGCAAGCACGAAGTAAAGCGTACAGCGGGACTGGAGCAACCGATCAGCATTACCATTGCTTTACCACTAAATCGCCTAAAGGGAGACCCTGTAAACCGCATAATGGTTTCGTTCAAAAACCTTCAGCCTTATACCTTTAAACCCTCCGCCTTTTTATTATCTTTGCTGCATTATGGCTCAAAAGAATAACGACGAACAATTTAAAAATGTAATCTCACATGCAAAGGAATACGGTTTTGTATTTCAAAGCAGCGAAATATATGATGGCTTAAGTGCCGTTTACGACTACGGGCAATTGGGTGCCGAGTTAAAAAATAACATCAAATCGTACTGGTGGAAAGCCATGGTACAAATGCATGAAAATATTGTAGGAATTGATTCTGCGATTTTTATGCATCCTAAAGTTTGGAAAGCCAGTGGTCACGTAGATGGTTTTAACGACCCGATGATTGATAACAAAGACTCTAACAAGCGCTATCGTGCCGACCAGCTACTGGAAAATAAAATTGATGAATTATATTCTGAACTGGCCAATTTCAGTGTTGAAAACAAAGCTAAGTTTCAGGAGTTTCAACATGAAATTTTAGGTCTGAGTGATGAAGGTCAGGCCGCGTGGATTCCTGGTTTTAAAGATGAAAATGACATTTTAGAGCATGAGAAATATCCTTTTATTAATGAAGCCAGCTGGAGATTTGTAAAAAAAGGCTTAGCACTTGAGGTTGAAATGAACCTGGCACTTAAATCTGAAAATTTAGCACAGCTAAAGGATTTAATTGTTGATTATAAAGTGATTTGCCCGATCTCTAAAACCTCCAACTGGACAGATGTACGCCAGTTTAACCTGATGTTCAGCACACAATTTGGTGCCATGGCAGAGGGCAGTGATGAAGTTTATCTTCGTCCGGAAACGGCTCAAGGTATTTTTGTAAACTTTTTGAACGTTCAAAAATCAGGAAGGATGAAAATTCCTTTCGGGATTGCCCAAATTGGTAAAGCCTTCAGAAATGAAGTAATTGCCCGTCAGTTCATTATGCGCATGCGCGAATTTGAGCAGATGGAAATGCAGTTTTTCGTTCGCCCTGGTGATGACAAAAAATGGTTTGAATACTGGAAAGAAGCCCGCTTGAAATGGCATAAAGCTTTAGGAACATCGCCTGAGAAATACCGTTACCATGACCACGTAAAACTGGCGCATTATGCCAATGCAGCCACAGATATTGAATTTGAATTCCCATTCGGATTTAAGGAAGTGGAAGGAATTCATAGCCGTACAGATTTCGATTTAACGCAACACCAGGAATTTTCCGGCAAGAAAATGCAATATTTCGACAATGATTTAAATGAAGATGGCAAGCCTTACGGAAACTATGTGCCATATGTGATCGAAACTTCAATCGGTTTAGACCGTATGTTTCTGTTAACCATGATTAATGCTTTTGAAGAGCAGGACTTAAGTACAGCAGAAAAACAGGACAGTCGTACATTGTTACGCCTGCACCCTGCTTTGGCACCTTATAAAGTTGCAGTTTTCCCATTGACCAAAAAAGATGGTTTACCGGAAAAAGCCCGCGAAATTATGGATACCCTGAAGTTCGATTTCAATTGCATATATGAAGAGAAAGATGCCATTGGTAAACGTTACCGCCGCCAGGATGCGGTTGGTACACCTTTTTGTTTAACTATCGATCACCAGAGTTTAGAAGACAATACCGTAACCATCCGCCATCGCGACAGCATGGAACAAGAACGTGTTGCTATTGCTGATTTAGCCGATATTATTGGCAAAGCAGTGAGTTGGAAAACACTACTTGCCTAATTGATCACCTAAGAACATTTTAGTTTGGTTATCATATTTAGTCGCAGGTTTTAACCTGCGACTTTTTTTTGGAAAAATGAATTTATCAGCACATTACGACAAACTATATCAGGAATCGAAAACCAAAATAGCCAATGGCCATTATGAGATTGATGAACTGATTGATTCGAAAGATGATTATCGTTTCGGAATTACCTTGGTGATCAGGCCGGACGAAAGCACCAAGACTAACATCCAACAATTTTTGAATGAAGTTAAAGCCATTGATCCACACCAGTATTATTATCAAAACAGCGATCTTCACATTACGGTGATGTCCATCATATCCTGCTATGTTGGTTTCGATCTCCGGCACATCAATGTAGCGGATTATGTTAAAGTAATTGAACCGATAATAGCCAAACACCCAAATTTCAAAATTCAATTTAAAGGAATTACGGCCTCTCCTTCCTGCATTTTGCTTCAGGGATTTTTAACTGATACGCTAAACGAAATCAGGGATGATTTGCGCATTGGCTTTAAAAACACTGATCTTCAACAAAGTATAGATAAACGTTATGCCATTCAAACAGCACATTCAACCGTTATCAGGTTTAGGCAAATGCTAAAAAACAAAGATCAATTATTGAAACTGGTAGAAAAATACAGAGACTTTGATTTCGGCACCTTTGAAGTACACAACATGGAGTTAGTTTACAATGACTGGTATCAACGCAAAAAATTCGTGAAAAAACTACACGAGTTTGATTTATAACAAAGCAGGTTTCGAGATAATGCGAAAGTCAAAAAAGAATGGTTTTTATCTATAAGGATCCTGGTTTTATCGTTTGTAGATTATATTTGTCACGGTCCTAATCATATCACCTGATGAAACTTCCTCAAAAATTTTTTGCCCGTCGCCATGAAATTGCGGCCGATTATATAAAAGAGTTAGATAAACATCTTGATGATATTGTATCCGGCCGGGCAACAGAAATGTTTGAAGTCAGGGACTTTGCCGATTTAATCCATGTCCACCCGGTTCATTTAAGCAACACCATTAAAGCCGCTACCGGCTATGCGCCATGTTATTTCTTTGAAAAGCGTTTGATGGATATCTCAAAATCCATGTTGGAAAACACTAATATGCCCATTTCAGAAATTGCCAGAATTTTAACTTACGATCCTTCCAACTTCACCAAGTTTTTTAAACATTTTGCTGGCAAAACGCCAAAGCAATATCGTGAAGCATATTTAATTTCTTTAGCAAATAAAGCCCTTACTACCGCATAATACTTAATCTCTCACCATTTTAACTTAAGTAGTCACCATTTTTCCCATCACTTTCCATTTAACTTTGTTTATCAAATTAAAAGAACATGGAAAAACAACATAAAATTGCATTAGTTACCGGTGGTAGCCGTGGCTTAGGAAAAAATGCAGCGATTAAAATCGCCGAAAAAGGTATTGATGTTATTGTTACTTATCAATCAAAAAAAGAAGAAGCTGAAAATACGGTTAATGAAATTAAAAAATTAGGTGTAAATGCCGCAGCACTTCAGCTTGATGTTGCCAATAGTGGAAATTTCGATGCTTTTATTACTGAAGTGCAATCCACTTTAAACACGGTTTTCAGTGCTGATAAAATGGATTTTATCGTAAATAATGCAGGTATTGGTATCCATGCATCATTTGCAGAAACCACAGAAGATCAATTTGATACTTTGGTAAACATCCAGTTTAAAGGTCCGTTTTTTCTGACACAAAAAGTTTTACCTATCCTGAATGATGGTGGTGCGATTATTAATATTTCATCAGGCCTGGCCCGTTTCTCTTTACCAGGATATGCGGCTTATGGTGCGATGAAAGGAGCTATGGAAACTTTAACCAGGTACCAGGCAAAAGAATTGGGTGCAAGAGGTATAAGGTCAAACATCATTGCCCCTGGAGCGATAGAAACTGACTTTGGTGGTGGTGTGGTACGTGATAATGAACAAATGAACGCAGGAATAGCCTCGCAAACTGCTTTAGGCCGTGTAGGCTTACCTGATGATATTGGTGGTGTAGTGGCATTTCTTTGTACAGAAGAAGCCAGATGGATTAATGCGCAACGCATTGAGGCTTCAGGCGGCATGTTCTTGTAGAATGGCTGAAAGTTCAGTTTGTCGAAGGCCATTGGGTACTTCGACAAATTTTGATTAATGTCCTATTGACCAATAATCACATAATTAAAATAAAGCATTCTTCCGGGCGTTTTCATTACAAATCCCGTCTTGAATGATCAGATATTTTTTATTCACACTCTTAATTCTTTCTTTAGCCGTTATTGCTCAGGCACAAAAATGGACAGATGCTGAGTATCAACGTGCCAATACAGCAGCCAACGCATCATATCTCAGCAATGAAGAAAAAAACATGGTGCTGTACATGAATTTGGCGCGTATGGATGGCGAGAAATTTTATCACACCCTACTGGAAGAATACATCAATGATTACAATGCAAAAGTTCGTAAATACCGCAATTACAATGATCTGAAAATTGCTAAAAACAACCCTTATTATTTATCACTACTCATACATTTGCGCAAGATGAAAGACCTGCCAATGTTTTATCCGGACGATAAATTATCAATAGTGAGTCGTAATCATGCATTGGATTTAAGCAAAAATAATCTGGACACACATGAGAGCAGTAATGGCGATAAGTTTTCAAAAAGAATTGCTACATATTACCCAAATAGAACGATGAGTGAAAACATCGATTTCGGGAATGATAAGGGATTGGATATTGTATGCCACCTGCTTCTGGATTGTGGTGTGCCATCACTTGGTCACCGCCTGACCATACTGGACCAAAGAAACAGGTTTAATATCGTTGGTTTAAGCATACAGCCACATCCCTCCTATGTATGGTGTGCGGTGATAGATTTTGTTGCGCTCCCTAAATCAGACCGTTAAACGCCATAATGACCTATTCAATTCATTTAACCGTTTAACCTTAGCAAAAATTTGAAAGTAATTTTTGTTAAAAAAACTACCTTTGCGACTGAACCATATCAAAATTCATGCGGAAATTTATTTTAGCCATTATCGATTTTTTCTATCCACCATTTAAAAAATACATCTCACTGCATAATTTTCGATATCTGGCTACAGGTGGCAGTACTTTCGTTCTTGGGCTGGTGGTTTTCTATGTTGCGTATAATGATGTCTTCATGAAGGAAGAATATCATATTTTATTCATGACTTTGAAAAGAAATACCGTTGCGCTTGCCGTGGAGTTTGCCATTGTCATTCCCTACAGTTTCATTTTAAATAAATATGTAATTTTTACGCACAGCGAAGTAAAATCACATGTTCAGTTATTTAGATTTTTAAATCTGCAACTGATTAATATGCCGCTTAATTATATTTTGCTCAAGTTCTTTTCAGAAATTTTAGGTATTTATCCCACCATATCCCGCCTGGTTGTACAATTCCTAATCGCCGGCTTCAGTTACCTTTATCAACATTACTTTACCTTTAGTGTAAAAAAACTAGGCAGCAATAGCAAAATCAATAAAACCGGCACTAAATACTGATTCTTCGATTCTGCTTTAACCATTTATTACCTATGGCTGTTAATTTATAGGATGGCTTTCTTGTTTAGGTAAGGCTAACATCATAACTTAGCCCTCGACCAACTTATTTTCATTTCAACCATGAGCCATTTTAATGATTTTAATAACGCGCAGGTAGCAAAATTACCTAATCATTTAAAACAATTTATAGTTAATCAGAATTACGAAAAATACACCCCTATTGATCAGGCGGTTTGGCGTTATGTCATGCGTCAGAATTATAGCTACTTAAAGGATGTTGCTTATTATCCTTACATTAAAGGTTTACAACGGGCCGGCTTAAGTATTGAACATATTCCAGATTTACAGACCATGAATGATAACCTCGGCAAAATTGGCTGGGGTGCCGTTACAGTTGATGGTTTTATTCCACCAGCTGCTTTTATGGAATACCAGGCCTATCGGGTCTTGGTCATTGCTGCAGATATTCGCCAGATCAACCATATTGAATATACACCAGCACCAGATATTATTCATGAAAGTGCCGGCCATGCCCCTATTATAGCAGATACAGATTATAATAATTATTTGAGTTATTTTGGTGCTATTGGTGCCAAAGCGATGTTTTCAGCCAAAGATTTTGAGCTATATGAAGCCATCAGAAAATTATCCATATTAAAAGAAGCGGTTAATACTAATGAAGAACAAATTGCGAAAGCAGAAAAAGCATTGCGCACCATTAGTGAAAACATGGGAGAGCCTTCCGAAATGGCACTGCTTGGCCGCCTGCACTGGTGGACAGTTGAATATGGCTTAATCGGAACGTTGGAAGATCCGAAAATTTATGGTGCAGGTTTGCTTTCATCCATTGGAGAAAGCGCTTCCTGTATGAATAAAGAAGTTAAAAAATTGTGGTACAACATCGATACCATCAATTACCAATATGATATCACCAAGCCTCAGCCCCAGCTTTTTGTAACAGAAACTTTTCAAAATCTAATTGATGTACTGGAACAATTTGCAGATACCATGGCCTTTCGCCGTGGCGGAACAGAAAGCATCATGAAAGCGATTGCCTGTAAAAACGTGGCAACAGCAGTTTATTCTTCAGGATTACAGGTGAGTGGTGTATTTACCGATATCGGGATTGGCCTGGCAGATGAGCTTACCTTTATTAAAACTACCGGGGTTTCTGCCCTTGCTTTTAATAACAAGCAACTTCCGGGTCATGGAAAACAATATCACGCTGATGGGTTTTCATCTCCTGTTGGAAAGCTGAAGGATGTTACAAAACCGTTGGAAGATTACAGTGATGAAGAAATCAGAACATCAGGAAATCATCAGGGTAACAGAACCCAAATGATTTTCAGCAGTGGCATCTGTGTTGATGGCAGGGTGACAGATATTTTAAGAGAAAATGGAAAGGTTATCTTAATCACATTTGTAGACTGTACTGTAAACGAGCGCAATGGTAATATCCTTTTTAAACCCGAATGGGGCAATTATGATATGGCTGTGGGTGAAAAAATTATTTCTGTTTTTAATGGTGCGGCAGATAAGGATGCCTTTGAAGAGATTGCCCTGATCAGCAAGGAAAGTACACATCAGATTATTTATGAGGAAAAAACAGTAGCATTGCATCAGCTGTATCAACAGGTTAGGGAGATCAGGGAAAGTGGTCAAAACCTGGATGCACTCGCTGGAATTTTTGATCAGCTGAAACGGAACCATCGGCAGGACTGGCTTTGTTCATTGGAGATTTTAGAAATCATCTTTCATCAAAAAATTTATCACCAGCTGGAAAAGGAAATTCAGGTTTATCTGGAAATTAAGGCGGGCAAAGAGTTAGATCATAAAAAACTTATTAATGATGGTTTACATGTGATTAAAAATCCGGTGAGTCAATTATTAATAGATTAACACAAAAACCTAACCTGTGAAATTTGATATTAATTAAGTAAATTTGAGCATGATCATTGAAATCCAACAACCTATCACGAAAGAAAAAGTTCAAGATGCCATAAAAAATTATCAGAAACGGGTGTAAAAAACCTTGCATAAGCATTTTAGAAAATTGCAACGTGGTTTGGATGAAGTAGATTACCAGAAAAAAATAAGAAATGAGTTCATTTAGTTTTGTAGCGGATACAAACTTCCTTATTAATGTTCTGGGCAACGCTTTAAAGTAAAAACTCCCGATGCAATTATAGCAGCTGTTCAAGTTTTTTGCAAATACCTTTAGTCAATTCTGATACAGGATTCTAATTTATCGATGATATTGAATTAATTTTAATTTAACTTACCCCAGAATTTTGAAGATTACTAAGCTTAAAGCTATTTAAAACTTAAATCAATAGATGAAGGATATTCATCGCAAATATACCTTACCCATGAACATTATCATTACCGGAGCAAGCAGCGGAATCGGATTTGAAACTGCCTTAGAGTTTAGCTTGCAGAAAGAAAATAAAATTGTTGCCATAGCCCGTTCTGCGGATAAATTACGTAAACTGCTGGAAATTGCCAAAGGGATCAACCCGGATTGCACACTGCTGCCTGTTGAATTTGATATCGTAAATGACGATTATGCCGCACTGATTCCATTTTTAAAAGAGCGCCTCGGCCATATCGATATCCTGATTAACAATGCAGGCGCATTAATTAATAAACCTTTTTTAGAAACAACTGAACAAGACTTAGGCGAAATGCTGCAAAGTAACGTGATCAGTCATTTCAGAATGATCCAGGCTACATTACCTTTAATGCAAAAGGGCAGCCATATTGTCAATGTCGGAAGCATGGGTGGTTTTCAGGGGAGTGTTAAATTCCCCGGACTTTCTGCTTACTCTGCAAGTAAAGCTGCGCTTCATGCCTTAACCGAATGCCTCGCTTTTGAATTAGCGCAAACAGAAATCAAAATTAATTGTTTAGCCTTAGGTTCGGCACAAACGGAAATGCTGGAAGCTGCTTTTCCCGGCTATCAAAGCCCTGTAATGGCTTTTGAAATGGGGAAATACGTAGCAGATTTCGCAAAAACAGGGCATAAGTTTTTTAATGGAAAAATTTTGCCTGTTGCAGTGTCAACACCTTAATCATTAAGACTTTAAAAACTGATGAACTTTATTGGTTTAATTAAAGTCTATGATTTAATATGAATTGCATACCTTTAAATTAATCATATGGAAAACTCAAAATTCACTACTACTCCAGACAGCGGCAAAAATGCTGCAATTGTTAGCTACATCTTCCTGATTGGCTGGCTTATTTCTTACTTCGCCATGTATAAAGACAATAAAACGGCTTTATCCAGTTATCATTTAAGGCAGTCGCTGCTGCTGCACTTGGCTATCATTGTGGTTAATATCTTACTCACCATTCTGGTGGCGATTTTCCCGGTAGCATTTTTAGGCTATTTGAGTTATCTGATTTACATTGTGTACATTATCTTCATCATTTTAGGTGCAGTTAGTGCAAACAATAGTCAGTTAAAGCCACTTCCGGTAATCGGAGATAAAGCTCAGGGCTTTTTCCCAAGTATCTAATCAGCACTAATATTTAATCAGGCCCGGACATTCAATCCGGGCCTTTTGTTTTAACGAGTTTTCCACATTTTTAACCTGCTTTATATTTTTTTTATATCTTGCCAGTCAACATATGAAGAAAATAACATTTGCCTTTCTGTTTTTCATTTTGTCTGCAAGTGCAGTGAAAGCTCAAAACATCATACCTGCCCAATATCAGGAACTGGTTAAAAAATTAGTTGCTACCTTACCAAAGAATACTACTGCAACATTTAAAGATGGTTCATCTACAGATTCTGAATCTTTAATCGATTTTGCCAAAAGCATGCTGGGCATACGTTATCGCTATGCCACTAGCAATCCTAAAATTGGTTTTGACTGTTCAGGCTTTGTGAGCTATGTATTCAGTAATTTCGGTTTTAAAGTGCCGCGTTCATCAAGAGAATTTAGCGGGGCAGGAACTGAAACCACTTTAGAAAACGCGAAAGTAGGTGACGTGTTAATTTTTACCGGAAGCAATTCAAAAATCAGGAAAATCGGCCATGTAGGTATTGTGTATTCCATTGATGAAAACGGAATTAAATTTATTCATGCCTCATCAGGAAAAGCGCACAGCGTTACCATTACTGAACTTAATGGCCATTATAGAAATCGCTTTATGAAAATCGTAAGCATCATCTAGCTTATTATTTGTATTTCCACATTCTGGTTTTACCTTCACCAATCCATTCAATAGCTGTGGCCAGCCGCCTTGCTCTTGTACCTTCAGTTTTGGCTTCTTCCAGCCACAGCACATAGTCTTTTTTATTTGAAGGGCTGAAGTCTTGAAATATATGCATAGCTACAGGATCTTCTTGTAGTGCTTCCATAAAATATGCCGGAATAATCAGGTTTTGTGCGCCTGCCTTAGGCTTTGCAGGAAGCTTAATCCCATCTTCATTTAAGCGAATGCCTTCCTGAATATAAGCGATCAGTATTTCATCGTCAGGCAAATCACTTAGGCTTTTGATTTTACCCAACATTCCCATTGCACTGCTGCGATCTTCAAAAATATTAAATTCGTCTGTGATTAAAGCGCCTTTCCAGAAACCAAAAGTACAATGGTTTTTAAAAGCCGCCATATGGCATACCGCACCTTTATATTCAAAAAAAGGCATTCCCCATTTTATCTTCTCCTCTATCCTGGCATCTGCATGATGCACAAGTATTCTTAAGCGTTCCAATATCGGAATGGCAAATGGAGCAGATTTGATGATGTATTGATCAACTTGTACGGAAGTATGCATAAGCCTGGATTTTTAAAATTAAATTTAAAGCAAAACAACCTTCAATGCTAATGCTACATTCCCCTGTCTGAGGTATTGCCGGGCGAGCTCATGTAATTCACGTTCCCTGTTCATGGCATCACCAATGGTGGCATCTAAAACTTCTTTTACATCTGGATTTAAAGTAACCAAATCAACTTCATGATCAGTTGGCAAATGTTCCACATTCCCTAACATACCCAAATCGTTTCCGGTTAATACTTTAGATAAGCGTACAGATTTTGGCAAGGCATCTACACCGATCCCTAATTTAGCCAGTGGTTTGGCTACTTTAAATAGATTTTTTGCAGTTACCCTGCAGTACCAGTCGCCACCTAAACGGGCTACCAAATCTATTTTCTCCTGATCTATTTTCCCTTCGCTATTTAGAATATCTTCATTAATATGTATGAGCTTAACCTCTGCTAAAATTAAGTTTCCGGCACCATGCTGATCACCTAATGGAATTACTTGATTCACCACACATTCAAACTGCACCGGGGCTTCTGCTACTCTTGGTGGTTTAACCAAATCAGATTTAAGCATGGTAAAACCCGCTTTTTCAAACTCATTTACTCCTTTTGCATATTCGGTACTGGCCAGACTCATTTGCTGTACCATCTCATAATTTACAATATTGATGACGCACTCTTTTACCTGGAGTACATTCTCCAGCGTATGCTTCGTCGTATTATCCCGCACCCGCCGGGCTGGTGAAAAAACACAAATCGGCGGCTTGGTACTAAACATATTGAAAAAGCTGAACGGACTCAGATTGATGTTTCCATCATCATCAATGGTTGATGCAAAACAGATTGGCCTTGGTGCTATGGCATATTGCAGATAATCCTGCAGCTGCATCGCAGATAAATCTTCAGTTTTTAAGGTTAGCATGAGCTGATGAATTGGTAAAATTGTTTTTTTACAGTTGGTAAGTTGGGGCATAGTAAGTTGTGCAGTTGAATAATCAATCTCGCAATAAGTTTAAATTTTGGAAATCGGCACATCCCCCCTCCTTTCTTACATATCGGCACCTGTGGATTTCACTTACTAAACGCCTAACCAACTTACCGCCTGCACCACTATTTCTTCAAAGCTAAAATAGAAAAATCAGTATCAGCTTTGGTTATGGTATTGGTTAAAGCACCTAAACCTGTAATTTCCATTTCTACCACATCGCCGGGCTGTAACCATTGTGTCTGATAATTTGGATCGTTTAGTAAACCTGTACCATTAAGTTCCAGGAAACATCCGGTTCCAACCGTACCTGATCCGATGACATCGCCAGGCAGGATATCCACACCATAGGCACAACGCTCAATAATTTCGGCAAAGGTCCAGTCCATATCTGCCGCATTACCCTTTGATACTTCAATACCATTTACGCGACAAGTCATTTTTAAATTATAGGCATTTCCCGTGTGGCCATCTTTCGCTGCAACTTTGTAGGGTTCCAGTTCATCTGGTGTAACCAGCCAGGGGCCAATCACTGTAGAAAAATCTTTTCCTTTTGCCGGACCTAAATTTAACAACATTTCTTCCATCTGCAGGGTCCTGGCACTCATATCGTTCATCACCATATAACCGGCAATATACTCATCCGCTTCTGCAGCTTTAATATTTCTTCCTTTCTTACCGATGACAATGGCCAGTTCCAGTTCAAAATCAAGCTTTTCGAAATGATCAGGCATACATTCAATTTCTCCTGTACCCTGAATGGCATTGTGGTTGGTGAAGTAAAAAATCGGATATTCATCAAACTGCGGAATCATATCTACTTTACGGTTTCGCCGAGCCGCAGCCACATGTTGTCTGAATGCGTATCCATCCCTACAACTGGTTGGATTTGGTACCGGTGCGAGAATTTCATAGAAAATTTCTTCTTTGGCTTCCAGGCTTCCATCTTTTATCTGTGCATCAACCTTTTTTGCTCGTTCCATCAGTACCTCTCCTCCCTGCAAAAATTCATTCATATTGTCTGGCAGCAATTTATCGCAGCTATTTAAATTATAGATATGTCCGTCGATAAACAGGCCTAAGTGTATAACATCTTCTGTTTTATAGGATACGAATTTCATATATGATTTGGTTAAATTACGGGGTAAATATAGTAAAAAGGAATAGCGTTCAAAATCAACCCAACCTGGATAAAGCAACTGCAATTAATTTTAAGTAATTGATTATCATCGTAAAATCCGGTTAAATTAAAATGGTTAAAAATTTCTTCCTCTTAAAGAATATACTTATTTTAGCCGTATCAAAACATGATTTTAAAAGCATTACATATCAATTTAGTAAACGATGCCATCGCTGCACGTCGCTATAAAATGCTATCTAAACTAATCATGGCCCAGTATTCTTTGTAAAATCCAGCATCCTTCTTCTTAATTAGACGCTTCACGTTTTTAATTAATTTTTCCAGTAGATTTTATTTCTAACCTAACATTAATTATATGCCTGTTTATCATAAATTGGGGCAGATACCCGCAAAACGCCATACGGTTTTCCGCAAACCTGATGGAAACCTCTATGCCGAAGAATTGGTTTCTACAGAAGGTTTTTCGAGTTTATATTCGCTTGTTTATCATGCCCATCCACCAACCATGGTGAAGCATTTGGGCGAACCTTACAGCGTTGAGCCTAAAATTGCCAGAGAAAAACACCTGAAACACACCAGCTTAATTGGTTTTAACATTCAACCGGAAGACGACTACCTGAAAAGCAGGAAGCCGGTTTTAGTGAATAGTGATTTACATATTGTTTTGGCGGCACCCAGGAAATCCATGACCGATTATTTTTATAAAAACAGTCAGGCGGATGAAATGATCTTCATCCACGAGGGTTCCGGAAAACTTAAAACAGGCTTCGGGGAGATTAAGTTTGGCTATGGCGATTACCTGATTATCCCGAGAGGAACCATTTATCAAATGGAGTTTGACCAGGAGCAGAACAGGTTGTTTATCGTAGAAAGCTTCAGCCCATTACGCCCGCCTAAACGTTATTTAAATCAATACGGGCAGTTGATGGAACATTCGCCTTATTGCGAACGCGATTTACGTTTACCTGAAAACCTGCAAACACATGATGAATATGGTGATTTCAAAGTGCTTATTAAAAAACAAGGATTAATTTATCCCTATACCTATGGCACGCATCCTTTCGATTATATCGGATGGGATGGCTACCATTATCCATATGCCTTCTCCATTCATGATTTTGAACCGATAACCGGACGTTTACATCAGCCACCACCTGTACACCAAACCTTTGAGGGGCATAATTTCGTTGTTTGTTCTTTCGTACCGCGTAAATATGATTATCACCCTGATTCGATTCCTGCGCCCTATAACCATAGCAACGTTGATAGTGATGAAGTGTTGTATTATGTGGATGGCGATTTTATGAGCCGTAAAAGCGTGGTTAAAGGTCAAATTACCTTACATCCGGGAGGAATTCCTCATGGCCCTCATCCAGGCACAGTAGAAAAATCAATCGGTAAAGAAAAAACTGATGAACTGGCTGTGATGATTGATCCTTTTAAACCGCTGATGCTGACAGAAGAAGCCATTGCAATAGAAGATGAAAATTACCACAAAAGCTGGCAGGAAGGGTAGGTTGAGTTTGGAGTTGAGCGCTTGGAGTCGAAAGTCTTAAGTCCGAAGTCGGGATAATGAGATATCCAACATATTCGAAATATTATAATATTAAAAAACATTACAACAACATCAAAATGGAAACACAGACATTTGCAGAAAAGATCGCTAAGGCACCAGATTTTCTGCCTATTAACGGAACAGATTATATTGAATTTTATGTAGGCAATGCCAAACAGGCCGCGCATTATTACAAAACCGCATTTGGCTTTCAGAGTTTGGCTTATGCCGGTCCGGAAACAGGCATACGTGACCGCGCCTCTTATGTTTTACAACAGGGAAAAATCAGGTTAATTTTAACTACTGCATTAAAATCAGATCATCCGATTTCTGAACATGTAAAAAAACACGGAGATGGTGTTAAAGTACTGGCCCTTTGGGTAGATGATGCCTACAGTGCATTTGAAGAAACGACAAAACGCGGTGCTAAGCCTTATATGGAGCCTAAAACACTAACAGATGATCAAGGTGAATTAAAAATGAGCGGGATTTATACCTATGGCGAAACCATCCACATGTTCATTGAAAGAAAAAATTACAAAGGTACTTTTATGCCGGGTTACCGCGTTTGGGAAAGCGATTATCAACCTGCTGATGCCGGCCTTTTATATATTGACCATTGTGTAGGTAACGTGGGCTGGAACAGGATGAACGAGGCTGTACAATGGTACGAAGATGTGATGGGATTTGTAAATATCCTTTCCTTTGATGATAAACAAATCAACACGGAATATTCTGCATTGATGAGTAAGGTAATGAGCAATGGAAATGGTTTCTCAAAATTCCCGATTAATGAGCCCGCTGAAGGTAAAAAGAAATCGCAGATAGAAGAATATTTAGAGTATTATGAAGGCGAAGGCGTTCAGCATATTGCTGTGGCCACCAAAGATATTGTAAAAACTGTTAAAGAATTAAAATCACGTGGCGTGGAATTTTTAAGTGCCCCACCGGAAGCTTATTATGATATGATGCCACAACGGGTGGGCAAAATAGATGAAGAAATTGCTTTATTGGAAAGCCTGGGGATTTTGGTTGACTGTGATGAAGAAGGTTATTTACTACAGATCTTCACCAAACCTGTTGAAGACAGGCCTACCTTATTTTTTGAAATTATTCAGCGTAAGGGCGCACAAAGCTTTGGTGCAGGAAATTTTAAGGCTTTATTTGAGTCATTAGAGCGTGAACAGGAATTAAGGGGTAATTTATAAATAGTAAAATCACTTCTTCACTAAAACTTCATAAATGAAGTGCACCTTTGATATAACAAAACACCAGAAGCGATTTCCGTTTTGTTAAATTCTAAAAACTTCATAATTAGTTTTTTAGTTTTCCGGTTACCCTTATCTGATACCTCATGTATTGCAAAATACATGAGGTTTTTTATTTTTATTCAGCATTCTCTTTCAACATTTCAAATAAATCTTCAGGACCGCCATCAAATTTAGTTTCATTTACATAAAATGATGGCGTTCCATTTACCCCGCTTCTCACACCGCTCTCAAAATCATCTTCCACTTTTTGCTTTACCGCTTCAGTATTTATATCCTCATCAAATTGCTCAATGTCTAAGCCAATGGTCTCTGCAAGTTCCTGAAAGAGTTCATCATTTAAACGGTACTGGTTATCATAGATGGCATCGTGCATTTCCCAGAATTTACCCTGAAGTGCTGCTGCTTCTGCAGCCAAAGCTGCCTGAAATGCAAACGCATGAGATTCCTGTAGCGGAAAGTGCCTGAACACAAACCGGATCTGATCACCAAAAGCCTGCTGAATTTCTTTTATAATCGGATAAGCGTGGGCACAATGCGGACATTGATAATCGCCAAATTCCACGATGGTAATTGCTGCTGAATCAGAGCCTTCGGAATGATCGCTGCTTCCTATTGCTGGTTTTAATGTGCTCATGATATATTATTTTTGTTCTAAACTTTCCAAAGCATCCAGTATGCCATCAGCGCCAGGGTTCACTGCTGTTGGTGATAAATAACTCCAGGCAATTTTTCCTTCCTTATCAATAACAAAAAGTGCCCGCTTACTCTCTCCTACTTCATCATCATATACGCCATAAGCTTTTGAAACTTCCCCTTTAGGCTCAAAATCTGCCAGAAGCGGAAAATGTAATTTTCTATCTTTCTGAAAAGCATTATGGCACCAGGTGCTATCTACTGATATCCCGATCATCTGCGCATCATGTTTACTGAAATATTTCAGCATTTCATTATATAAGGCCATCTGGTCGCCACATACCGGACTCCAGTCGGCAGGGTAAAAAGCCAGGATCACATTTTTACCTTTGAAATCGTTCAGCTTAATTTTCTGATCCGGTGTGGCATTCAATTCAAAATCTGGTGCTACTTTTCCTTTTTCGAGTATCATTTTATATTTTTTTATTCCGGACTATAATACTTCGCCCAAATGTTTGTAATTAGATTTTATGGTATCAAATACCTCACTCATTTTACCGCCAAGCATTAATTTGGTCATGGAAATGGTCATTCCCTTTACTTGCTCCCATTCTATTTTTGGTGGCATTGCTAAAGCATTCGGGTTGGTCATGATATTCAATAAAACGGGACCATCTTCAGCAAAGGCATTGGCGATGGCAACTTCTACATCGTCAGGCTGGTTAATCGTAATGCCTTTAAAACCCATGGCCTGTGCCACCAAAGCAAAATCAGGATTAATCATGTCCGTTTCATTATCAGGCAAACCATCAACTTCCATTTCGAGCTTCACCATGCCTAAGGCACGATTATTAAAAACGATAATTTTAATAGGTAGAGTATATTGTTTAATGGTGGCCAGATCACCCAGCAGCATTGATAAACCACCATCTCCGCAAAGTGCGATTACTTGTCTTTCAGGATGCGCAAGTGCAGCCCCTATCGCCATGGGCATGGCATTGGCCATTGAACCATGGTTAAAAGATCCCAGCATTTTCCTTTGACCTGTGCCATCTATAAACCTGGCGCCCCAAACGCAGCACATCCCGGTATCTACCGTATAAATTGCATCCTGATCGCTTAACCGGTTGATGGTATCTGCTACAAATTCAGGTTGAATTTTATTTTCCTCTCCGCGGTCTTTCACATAGCTCAGTTGATTTTCTTTTACTTTTCCGTAAAACTCCAGTTGTGCTTTTAAGAAACTATCATCAGTTTTAGTGGAAATTAATGGCAGCAGGGCAGCTATTGAATCTTTGATATCACCGCACAAACCCATGTGCAGTTTTGCCCTTCTGCCTATTCTCTCCGGACTTTCATCAATCTGAATGATTTTATTTTTTTCAGGCATAAAATTCTGGTAAGGGAAATCCGTTCCAAGCAGTAACACTACATCCGACTCATGCATACTATGGTATGCAGATGGCTGACCAAGTAAGCCGGTCATGCCAATTTCGTAAGGATTGTTGTATTGGATGCCCATTTTTCCACGGAAGGAAAAACCTACCGGGGCCTTCAGTTTTTCGGCCAGTGCAACAACTTCATCATGCGCTTCAGCCGCGCCGATACCACAGTAAATGGTGATTTTTTTACCTTCATTTAAACAATTAGCCAGTAAGTGAAGATCGCTGTCTTGGGGCCTGATGACAGGTCTGCTTTTAAAAAGCTGCATAGATGTTTCACTTTCTACCGCGTCCATTTTGGCAACATCACCTGGTAAACCAAATACAGCTACACCTTTTTGATGAACAGCATGTTGAATAGCAGCCTGAAACATTCTGGGTACCTGCGCAGCAGTTGTAGCAATCTGGTTATAAGAACTGCAATCGTCAAATAATTTAGTGGTATTGGTTTCCTGGAAATAATCCATACCAAACTGCCCGGTATCAATGGTAGAAGCGATGGCGATCACCGGAACATGAGATTTATGTGCATCGTACAAACCATTAATCAGGTGAACGTGCCCGGGTCCGCAGCTTCCCGCACAGCAGGCCAATCCATCCAGTTCCGCTTCAGCAGCGGCAGCGAAGGCACCCACTTCTTCATTGCGAACATGAATCCATTTGATTTTTCCGTTTCGGCGTACAGCATCATTAAAATAATTCAAGCTATCGCCTGTAACCGCATAAACTCTTTTTACGCCAGCCTCCACAAGCATTTCTACCAGTTGTTCTGCAACATTTTTAGCCATATAGTTATTCTTAAAGTGGAGGTTATTATCCTCTATTAAATATGATTACTATTTATACTTTAAAAATGAGGCTATTGTTTGCATGGATTTACAATGTTTTGTAATTTTTGATCTGGTTGAGTTAAAAAAAACTAACCTATTTTTTGCCTTTTGATGAGATAAGCCTGAAGTACAGGATAAAAACCTGCTTTTATATCGGCATCTATCAGGTCAATTTTGTATTGCGCGCACTTTAAGGCAATTTGCTGTCTGTATGTTATTATGGCGTCCTTATAATTATCCTTTACCTGATTGGTATGCACTTTAATGGTATCACCTGTTTCCATATCAATAAACTGATGCGGGCGGTTCTCAAATTCAAAGTTGACTTCTTTAGACTGATCCACTACATTGAAAACCACAATTTCATGCTTATTGAATTTGAGGTGCTGCAATGCATCAAAAAACTGATCGGTTTGTTCAGGGCTGCTTTGGGTGTTGAATAAATCACTAAAAATAACCACCAGAGACCGTTTGTGGATGAGGTCTGCCACCTGGTGAAGCGATTCACTTAAATTCGTTCTTGCATTCACCTTTGGCGTGTTTAATAATTCTTCAAGCTTGGTAAACAAGAATTTCTGATGAACCGTTGTTGATTTAGCAGGGGTATTTAATAAGATTTCATCTGAAAAAAGGCTTAGTCCAAAGGCATCTCTTTGCTTTTTGAGCAGGTACATGAGTGCTGCAGCTGCCTGAATGGAAAAAGTAAGCTTATTGTTTTGGGCTTCAGGGAAATACATGGATGAAGAAACATCCACTACCAACTGACAGCGAAGATTGGTTTCTTCTTCGAAACGCTTGCTATACAGCTTATCTGTTTTGGCGTATAATTTCCAATCAATGTTTTTAACATTATCACCATTATTGTACTGACGGTGTTCGGCAAATTCTACAGAAAAACCATGAAACGGACTTTTATGTAATCCAGTGATAAAACCTTCTACTACCTGGCTCGCCAGCAATTCCAGGTTTCCAAAACTGGTTTCTTGTTCATCATTTACGGCCTGCATATCGTAAAGCTAATAAAAAGATTTTATGAAATGATGGCCCGTTTGTTACACCCCGAAACAGATATTAACATATTGGCTGGTGAAACACCAGCCAATATGTTAATATACTTGCTATTTTGCAGCTATTTTATAAAGTTTTCCATTATCGGTTACGGCATATAAAGCACCGTCTTTTTCTACTAAATCTCTGAAACGCTCGCCTTTTCCTTCCAGCAGTCTTTCTTCTCCAACAATTTTATTGTCTTTAATTACCAGACGGATAATATGCGAGCCACTCAATGCACCAACAAATAAATTACCTTTCCATGCCGGAATTTTATCACTGTTATAAAAAGCAATCGAGCCCGGCGAAATTACCGGATTCCAGTAATAAACTGGTTGTTCCATACCTTCTTTTTGCTGAATACCATCACCTACAGCTTTGCCACTGTATTCAATTCCATATGTAATTACCGGCCAGCCATAATTTTTACCCTGCCTGATTAAATTAATTTCATCACCACCGCGAGGGCCAAACTCAGCCTCCCATAAATCGCCGGTTTGCGGATTAATTGCCAGTCCGTCAGGGTTCCGAAGTCCGTAAGCGTAAATCTCTGGTTTGGCGCCCGCTTTACCGGCAAAGGGCCCGTTCGGCACAGGTTTACCTTCAGGTGTTAAATGCAGAATTTTTCCGAGTGAGGAATTTAACTGTTGCGCCTGAACCCTGATTTCTTTATCTGATCGTTCTCCGGTACTTACAAAAAGATTTCCATCTTTATCAAAAACGATTCTTGAACCGTACTGAAGTTTCCCGGTATGTGCAGGTGTAGCCCGGTAAATAATTTTCTGATTTTCTATTTTTGTTTCGCTTGCAGATAATTTCCCCTTCGCAATGGCCAATAAAGAGCCTTTAGCCTGAGGTTCGGCGAAAGCCCAGTAAACCATCCTGTTTTTTGCAAAGTCAGGATCTAAAGTGACATCCAGTAAACCACCCTGACCCGAGGCATCAACCTTCGGCAAGCCTTCAATTTTCTTTAACAGCTTTCCATCAGCCCCTAAGATAACCATCGATCCCTGTTTCTGGGTGATTAAAAATTCACCATTTGGAAGAACGGCTATTCCCCACGGATTTTCTAATTTTTCATTGATGATTGAAACAGACAAAGGCGTTTCTGTTTTTATTCCGGCAATCCTGGTTTGTCCGGTAAAAGCTGGCTTATAATCTGCGGTAGGCTTCTCCGTTTCCACTGGATTTTGAGCGAAAGCACAGGCCGTATTTAGGCAGTTTAAGGCGAAGCCTGCTATGATAATCCCTACTGTTTTGCTGTTGAATAGATTGACAGACATGATTCTATATTTTTATTAAATAAACAAAAAAATACCGCAATAAAAAACCCGAATACCTTAAAATGGTTTCGGGTTTTAAATATGTTACACGCAGTGCGGATAAAATAGTTAGTATCCAGGATCAAGACCTAAATTATTAGACCTGTATACCTACAACCTTCCTATGCCAATTGCTTGTTCAGTTTATCTGCTAATACAGATTTTGGAACTGCACCAACTTGTTTATCTACGATCTGACCGTTTTTGAAATATAATAAGGCCGGAATGTTACGGATACCAAACTGCATTGAAATTTGAGGGTTGTTATCAACATTTACTTTTCCAACTATTGCCTTGCCATCGTATTCTTTAGCGATTTCTTCTACAACAGGACCAACCATGCGACAAGGGCCACACCATTCTGCCCAAAAATCTACTAATACGGGTTTATCTGATTTTAATACAAGCTCCTCAAAGTTTGCATCTGTGATTTCTAATGCCATAATTATTTTTTTTATGTTCAAATATATGTATTCAATTGCAATGCCAACTACTCTGTAATGTCAATTTGACATTATTTTGGTAAAGCGTGGGGCGGTTGGCGTGGGGCATTCGTAATTGAAAATGCCTTGCGCTAAACACTAACCGCTAGTTCAGCTTGTAATTAACAACATTAAGCCCCAGTAATTGTTCTAGAAACTTATTGTTAGGGTTTATTTTTAAATTTTTGGAAGATAGATCCAGCATAATCTGTTTTTCACTATCGAAAACAGCGAAATTAAGCTGGCAGTTCTGCTGATCAGAATTTGCCTTATTGTCTGCTAAGATCAGTTCAATTTCCTTCATCAGTTCATCATTAACCCGCTCAATCGGCACTTGTATGGTTAAACTTTTGGTAAGCTTATCCCTTAATTCTGACATCAGGTTAATGGCTGTGATTTTAAACTCCCAGTCGCCTGCCTTTCCAAATCTTTCACCCACCCTGCCTCTGATTTGAAGGAAATATCCTTCTGTTAAAAAGGATTTAAATTTGAGAAAATCTTCGCCGAACAAAGCCATTTCACAGGCATCTTCATAATCTTCAAATACAAATGTGCCAAAGGGTTTGCCGGTTTTGGTTATCCGCTGAGAAGCCGCCACCACTAATCCACCCACGCAAAGTTCGCGGTTTTGCAGCTTTGAAAATTCAGCCAAAATCTCTTCATTGGTATCACCCATTCTCACCTTATTGATGATGCTCAACTGCCTGACACCATGCGTACAGAATCTATCCAGTTCCAGTTTGTAATTATCCAGAGGATGCCCCGAAAGGAAAATTCCGATGGCATCTTTTTCATATTTCAACCTGTCCATGAGTGCCCATTCCGGTGAAACAGGTAATGAAGGCTCCAGAATCAGATCTGCTTTTGATCCGCCAAATAACGATCCCTGCGAGGTATTTTCATTATTCTGAAAATCATTGGCAAACTTGATAATTTTTTCAATGCCATTCATTTTATCATTAGGTCCGATGTAAAAGTATTGCGCACGGTGCCCGCCAAAGGCATCAAAAGCACCGCTATACACAAAACTTTCGTAAGCCTTTTTATTCACGATGCGGGTATTAGACCGTTTGGCAAAATCATAAACGGATGCATAGGCCCCGTTCGAAATCCTTTCTTCGATAATACTCTCCACAGCCTTCTCTCCTACACCTTTCACTGCCGACATTCCAAAACGCACTTCACCTCTGCCATTTACGGAAAATTTAAGGTCAGACTCATTCACATCAGGCCCTAATACCACTACTCCCATCTGGCGACATTCTTCCATAAAAAATGCTACTTGTTTAATATCGCTCATGTTGTTGGAAAGCACCGCAGCCATATATTCTGCCGGGTAATGGGCTTTTAAATAAGCCGTTTGATAGGCAATCCAGGCATAACAAGTGGAGTGTGATTTATTAAAGGCATAAGAGGCGAATGCTTCCCAATCTTTCCAGATTTTTTCTAAAGTTGCCGCATTGTGGCCCTTTTCTGCCGCCTGCTTTACAAATTTAGGTTTCATCTTATCCAGAACATCCTTTTGCTTTTTACCCATTGCCTTCCGCAGAACGTCGGCTTCACCTTTGGTAAAACCAGCCAGTTTTTGCGATAAAAGCATCACCTGCTCCTGGTATACGGTAATCCCGTAGGTTTCTTTTAAATATTCTTCACAGGCATCTAAATCGTATTGAATTTCTTCTTCTCCATTTTTACGCCGAACAAAACTTGGAATATATTCCATTGGACCAGGACGGTATAATGCATTCATGGCAATTAAATCGTCGAAAACGGTCGGCTTCAGTTCCTTCATGTACTTTTGCATACCCGGACTCTCGTACTGGAAAATACCAATGGTTTCACCGCGCTGGAAAAGTTCATAAGTCATCACATCATCAATCGGAAAATTATCCGGATTAAGATCAATGCCATGCCTTTTCTTCACCAGTTTAACGGTATCTTTAATCAGGGTTAATGTTTTTAACCCCAGGAAGTCCATTTTTAATAAACCGGCACTTTCTACTACAGAGTTATCAAACTGGGTAACATATAAATCAGAATCCTTTGCTGTAGCTACCGGAACGAAATTGGTGATATCGCTTGGCGTGATGATTACTCCACAGGCGTGAATCCCGGTATTTCGCAATGAGCCTTCTAAAACCTGTGCCTGTTGAATGGTTTCGGCACTTAGGTCTTTTAGAAGTCCCATTGCCTTCAACTCCTGAACACGTTCATATTCATCAGGTCGTAAAGCATCCTTTAAACTCTTTTCGTCGAGATTAAAGATTTTAGCGAGCTTCATATTCGGAATCAGCTTCGCAATTTTATCGGCCTCAAACAGTGGCAAATCTAATACCCTGGCCGTATCACGAATAGATGACTTAGCCGCCATGGTACCATAAGTGATGATTTGCGCAACCTGGCTGGAACCGTATTTATTAATTACGTATTCCATTACACGACCACGCCCCTCGTCATCAAAATCGATATCAATATCGGGCATGGAAACCCGGTCTGGATTCAGGAAACGCTCAAAAAGCAGATCATATTTAATCGGATCGATATTCGTAATCCATAAGCAATAAGCCACTACAGAGCCTGCTGCCGAACCACGCCCGGGTCCAACTGACACATCTCTTCGGCGTGCTTCAGCAATAAAATCCTGTACAATCAGGAAGTAACCCGGATAACCTGTTTTCTCAATGGTAGCCAGCTCAAAATCTAAACGCTCAATAATTGGCGGTGTAAGTTCTCCATATCTGATTTTCGCGCCTTCATAAGTAAGGTGCCTTAAAAACTTATTCTCACCACGTTTTCCACCGTCTTCCTCATCTTCCGCGACTAAAAATTGTTCGGGGATATCAAATTTTGGCAGTAATACCTCCCGGGCAAGCTTGTAAGTTTCAATCTTATCAACAATTTCCTGTATGTTCAAAATGGCTTCAGGTAAATCGGCAAAAAGCGCTTTCATCTCCTCGCCCGATTTAAAATAGTATTCCTGGTTAGGTAAGCCATAACGGTAACCACGTCCACGACCAATTGGTGTAGCCTGCTTTTCACCATCCTTTACACACAATAAAATATCATGCGCATTCGCATCCTTTTTATTGATATAATAGGTATTATTGGTGGCTACAAGCTTAACATCATGTTTTTTAGCCAGTGAAATTAAAGATGCATTTACCCGATCTTCATCTTCCTGACTGTGGCGCATCACCTCAATATAAAAATCATCTCCGAACTGTGCTTTCCACCACAGCAAAGCTTCCTCTGCCTGGTTTTCACCCATGTTTAAGATTTTATTTGAAATTTCGCCAGACAGATTTCCGGAAAGTACAATGATATTATCTTTATATTGCTCAATTACCTCCCTGTCAATTCTGGGCACATAATAAAATCCCTTGGTATAAGCAATGGATGACATTTTAGCCAGGTTGTGGTATCCTGCTTTATTTTTAGCCAACAGCACCATTTGGTAGCCATTGTCTTTTGTGGTTCGGTCTAAGTGGTTGTTACATACGAAAAACTCTACACCAACAATTGGTGTCATCACCACTTCTGTTGGTCTTTCTCCGGCTTCTATAGCAGCAGCGTTTTTGGCCTCGGCAGCTTTATTATGATTTAAAACATGGTTTACAAAATGAAAGGCTCCCATCATATTGGCATGATCGGTCATGGCTACTGCAGGCATTTTCAACGATGCTGCCGCCTTAATCAATGCCGGAATACTGATGGTACTTTGTAAAACAGAAAACTGGGTGTGATTGTGCAGGTGTACAAAATTCGCCGAAGCCAGTTCCTGCTTATTCTGTTCAAGTTCCTGCCTGGATACCCCACCACCCTCTGCTTTCTGCAGGCGCTTGCGAATTTCATCAGAAGCCGATTTTAAATTCACATGCGGAATCCCAAAGCTTGGGATAGACGCCGGATTTATTTCCCTGAAACGTGGAAAATATTCTGCATCAACCAGTAATTCTTCCTTTTTAAAAACTTCTTTCTTGATCAGTTCCAGAAAACAACGTGTTGTTGCTTCCACATCGGCAGTGGCATTGTGTGCCTCATTAAAAGGTACGCCAAATAAATAGGAATGCAGTTCGGTTAAGGTTGGCAGTTTAAATTTACCCCCCCTTCCCCCTGGTAACTTCAATAATTCGGCAGTTACTTCCGTACAGGTATCCAGTACGGGCATTTCGGCCATGCGGTTTTCCATACCAAAACGGTAAAATTCGCAGCCCATAATGTTGATATCGAAACCAACATTCTGCCCGACTATGAATTTTGATTTAGCAAGGACAGCATTAAATTTTTCCAGTACTTCTGCTAAAGTAATTCCTTGTTCATCGGCCAGTTCAGTAGAAATTCCGTGAATACGCTCGGCATCATAAGGGATGTTAAAACCCTCTGGCTTAACCAGGTAATCCTGATGCTCCACCATCCTCCCCATTTCATCGTGCAATTGCCAGGCAATCTGAATACAACGCGGCCAGTTATCGGTATCGGTAATGGGCGCATTGTAATTGCGTGGCAAACCTGTGGTTTCTGTATCAAAAATTAAGTACATATGGTATGGTCAAGAATTAACCGTTCGGGAATCATAACGGTTTTTCAAAAATAGGAAATTTGAATGCGGATGTTGTCAGCAAATTATCAACAAACCACTCCATTTTGAAACGACTAAGATAATCAACTACATCATTTAACATGATATAAAACGAAATTTCAGTTAAAAAACATTACTTTTTGTAAAAATTTATTTCAAGAAAAAAACTTCATTGCCATGATGAAAACTATTTTAGCTATATTATTTCTTTCTGCGCCCTTCTCCGGTCTGTTTGCGCAGAAGCAATTTAATCTGGAATTGAAGAAGCAACTGGATACCATTCTGCAACTTGATCAGGGGATCAGGGAATTTGGTGATACAGAAACCACGGAAATAAGAAAAGATACACTTGCAGCAATGTTTAAATACCCGAAGAAAACCCTGACTGAAAACCTATGGAAGGTCATGAATGAAATAGATTCTGTTAATTTAATCAAAATAGAGGCCATAATATCAAAATACGGTTACCCGGGAAAAAGCATGGTGGGTGAACCGACTAATACAGCCGCTTTTTTTGTCATCCAACATAGCCCTAACCTTATTCCAAAATATTATCCACTTATTGAAAAAGCTGGAAAAGCAGGTGAGTTACCATTTAAATACACGGCAATGATGTTAGATAGAAAGTTAAGTAACGAAGGGAAAGAACAACTTTATGGCACACAGATATATGGTGTAAAAATTCTGAATAAAATAACCGGCAAGAAGGATTTCTTTCGGTATGTAGTCCCGATTAAAGATACCAAAAACGTGAACAAAAGACGCAAAAAAGCAGGTTTTGATACCACTGTTGAAGAGAATACCAAAAGATTTGGCTTTAGTTATAAAGCCTATACGCTGGAAGAAATAAAAAAAATAACGAAACAAACGCCATAGGTTTATTAAAACAGGAACGGTTTATCCATGTAAAGTTTCCAATAAGGATTTTTTAACCTTATATTTATTTCTACCTTCGACTTATATTAGTGAAGCAAACCATTAAAATTATAGATATATGAAAGTAACGGTTGTAGGTGCAGGCGCTGTTGGTGCTACCTGTGCAGATAATATTGCCCGGAGGGAATTGGCTAACGAACTCGTTTTACTGGATATTAAGGAGGGTTTCGCCGAAGGTAAAGCAATTGACATGATGCAAACGGCTACGCTATTGGGTTTTGATACAAAAATCAGCGGAGTAACCAATGATTACAGTAAAACCGCGGGCTCGGATGTTGTGGTCATTACATCAGGTTTGCCACGTAAACCTGGAATGACCCGCGAAGACCTCATCGGAATTAATGCCGGCATTGTGAAAGGCGTGGCCGAAAGCATCCTTGAATTTTCGCCAGAAGCCATTATAATCGTGATCAGTAATCCGATGGATACCATGACCTATTTGGCTTTAAAATCTTTAGGATTACCCAAAAACCGCATCATTGGCATGGGTGGAACTTTAGACAGCTCCCGTTTCAAATTTTATTTATCTCAGGCTTTAAATTGCAATCCGAATGATTTGCAGGGTTTTGTAATTGGTGGCCATGGCGATACAACGATGATTCCTTTAACCCGTCTGGCTACTTACCAAAGTTTACCGGTAAGCCATTTACTGGATCAGGCTACGCTTGATAAAGTAGCGGCAGATACCATGGTAGGCGGTGCAACACTAACCGGACTAATTGGTACTTCCGCCTGGTATGCGCCAGGTGCAGCCGGTGCAGCTTTAGTAGAAGCCATTGTTCGCGATGAGAAAAAATTATTTACCTGCTGTGTTTCTTTAGAAGGCGAATATGGTCAACAGGATATTTGCCTGGGTGTTCCGGTAATTATTGGCCGTGATGGATGGGAAAAGATTATTGATTTCAAATTAACCGATGAGGAACAGACTGCATTTAATAAAAGTGCTGATGCAGTGAGAAATATGAATAACGTACTGGCCGAAATGAAATTGGTATAGCTATGAAGTTAACCACCTGAGCAACCCAAATACAGCTAAGTTCAACTTGCCTAAATAATATTAAATGTCTCAGGTGGCAAAATTAAAGCCAATGAACTAAGGATTGGCTAAAGTGACTTATAAAAGCTGAAATTTTAGGCGTTAAAAACCATGCATGAAATCAATACCGATCCCACTTAAACTCATCAATCTGCAAGATGACGGCTTCCACCTCCTGGTAGAAATTGTTGTTTTTAAGGAAACGCATTTCGCAGTATTGGATACCGGTGCATCCAGAAGTGTATTTGATAAAGCCATTATAGAAAAACACCTTTCAGAAACCCTCCATGTATCGGAAGAAATAAATGCCGCAACATTATTTACCACCACCACTACCATACAAGCCACTATTCCGGAAGTTAAAATTGGCACACTAAAAATAAAAAATTACGAAACAGTTGCCTTTGACCTGCAATCGGTTAGTGCAACATACCAGCAATTTGGCCATCCTCCTATCGCAGCCATTATCGGAGGCGATATTTTAATGCAATACAATGCCGTTATTCATTACAGTAAACTTTTGATGAGGCTTTACCGATAGTGCTGGCATAATGATCCCGGTCATTTTTTACAAATCATTTTATATGATCTTTGTTACCATAAAAATTGCATGATGAATGATATTGAAAACAGAACAGATATCATCCTTTTGGTTGATCGCTTTTACAACCATGTACAAGAAAATCAAGAGATCGGTCCGATTTTTACTGAGATCGCACAGGTAAACTGGGTGCACCACTTACCTAAAATGTATGATTTCTGGGAAAGTATTCTTTTCGGAAAAGCCATTTATAAAGGAAACCCGATGCTTACACATTTTTCATTAAACCAAAAGACACCACTACAGGAAGCAGAATTTAGCATCTGGAAAGCGATTTTTATTCAAACGGTTGATGAATTATTTGCCGGTGAAAATGCTGAAACCATTAAACAAAAAGCACAATCAATTGCAGATCTAATGCATTTTAAAATCAATTCGCCCAAAACAGACCTTAACATTATTTAAAAATCAATCACTATTTCAGGGCATGAAGCACAGCTAATACTTTTACTCGTCTGTTAAGATTGCTTTATCGGACATCTATACCATACGCCCACTTTGCGCCTGTTGCACGACTGAAAACCATACTCATCTTTCAGGAAAAACGATTATCTTGGGGAGATTACAAAAATTAAATTTTGTTAATTCCCCGTTTTTTAATTACTTGTACTTAGATGAATTTATTACTTGTAGAAGATGAACCCAATGTGGTTTCGGTCATTTCAAGAGGTTTAACCGATGAAGGTTTTACGGTGAGTATTGCTCCCGACGGACTGATTGGCAAACAAATGGCCATCGAAAATCATTTCGATTTAATTATTCTGGACATCATGCTCCCCGGCATTAATGGTCTTGAGCTCTGTAAAATGATTAAAGAACAGAAACCCGGTATCCCGGTCATTATGCTTACGGCTTTAGGTACTACCGAAAATGTGGTGAATGGATTGGATAACGGTGCAGATGATTACCTGATTAAACCTTTTAAATTTGCGGAACTTTTTGCCAGAATCAGAATGCTTTTAAGGCGTTATCAAGGCACTGTTAATCTCGATCAGATCATCAGCATTGCTGATTTAAAAATTAACCTCAGTGCAAAAACCGTTAACCGGAACCAGACTGATATTGTACTCACGGCAACAGAATACCGCTTGCTGGAATACATGGCAAAAAATAAAGGCAAAATCCTGTCAAGGATCGATATCCTGGAAAATGTTTGGGATATTGATTTCAACCTCGGCACCAATGTGGTGGATGTTTATGTGAATTACCTGCGTAAAAAAATAGATAAAAACGCCAGTCAGAAACTCATTCATACCGCTGTTGGATTAGGCTATGTTTTAAAAGAAAAATCATGAAAATTGCCCAGAAAATCACTTTACTTTTCGCCATTTTATCGGCCGTAATTATTTCATTGTTAAGTGGTTTTGTCTGGTATTTTTCAAATGAATTTGCGTTTGAAGATTTTTACAAACGTTTAGAAGCCAGGGTGAACATTGCGGCACAAATCAAATTGTATGAAGATGATAATAACGCTGTTTATGCCAAAATGCGCAATCAATACCTGGAGCGCCTGCCATCAGAACAGGAGTTTATCATCGATCCCAAAAAAGCCACTTCACCAATAGACCGGGAGTTGCCCAAAACTTTTTATAAAAAGATTAATACAGGTATGATGGCCCGCTATCGCATCGAAAATCATTTTTATGCCGGCAAATATTTTAAAACGTCTAAGGGGGGCTACATTGTAATCATTTCTGCAAACGACCCGTTTGGTTTCAGGGAACTGGAAGATTTACAAAAAATCCTTATTATAGGTTTTTTCCTTTCCATTATTCTCTCTTTTGTGGTGGGCTGGAAATTTTCTGATTATATGCTTACCCCACTGAGAAACATCATCAAAAGTGTAAAAAAAATAAAAGCAGAGAATTTGCACATGCGCCTGGATGTTAAAAAAGGAAGCGATGAAATGTCGCAACTGGCACAAACTTTCAATAACATGCTAAACCGCCTGGAAACGGCCTTTGAAACCCAAAATAACTTTATCAGTAACGCATCGCATGAGCTGCGTACGCCGCTAACCGTAATCAGTGCCGAGGTGGAATTGGCCATGAAACATGATCAGCATCCGGAATACCAGCAGAAGGCATTATCCAGAATAAAAGATGAGGCGGAACGGCTGGAGCATATTTTAACCAGTTTGCTTGGCCTGGCACAATCTGGTTTTAACGGTAAAAATCAACCTTGGGAAGAAGTAAGGATGGACGAATTGCTGTGGGAAATTAAAGGTTCAGTTAACCAGGTATACCCCAATAGCAGCATCCAAATTGATTTCAGTAAACTGCCGGAAGAGGAATCATTACTGACCTTGAAGGTAAATAAGAATTTAATTAAACTGGCCATATCCAATGTGGTAAGTAATGCCTGTAAATATTCAAATGAAAATGTAGTGCTTATCGGCATTGAAAGTACTGGCAAAACACTATCTATTGCCGTAACTGATCATGGAATAGGCATACCACAAACGGATATTCAACATATTTTTGAGCCTTTTTACAGGGCTTCCAACACCAATGATTATAAGGGTTACGGTGTTGGTTTACCGCTTTCACTGAATATTATCCGGCTGCACAGGGGAAGTATTGCCATTAAATCACAGGAAGGCATTGGAACCGAAATTAAAATCATGCTGCCGTTAATTGGTGTATAAACCTATATTGATTATATTTGCTTATTATCCTTCCTTTATACACAACTCTAATCGTATTCTAATCTCATTCTTAACTGGCTGTAATGTCATTGGCCTAAACTTGTATCAATTGATTAATTCACTTAAACAAGTTGGCAATGAAAACAGTATTGGTACCCACCGACTTCAACCTAGAAAGCACAAAAATTATTGATGCCCTTGTAGAAGCCCAGCCTAATGAAAGCCTGAATATTATCTTTCTGCATGCTTTTAAGTTATCAGATTCAATTACAGATATGTTGATGCTAAGTCGCCGCAGCCGCGATTATGAAAATGTAAGCGATGAATTCTATCAGAAACTGGAGACTTATAAAAGGCAATATGCCAATCAGATCCATAATATAGGCATTGAATATTTTTATGGCAGCACAGTATCTGCCTTTAAGAATTTTATAGAAGCTTTTGAGGTAGACTACATCGCCTATCCAAAAAATTATAATTTCCAGGCCATCAATAAATATAGCATCAATCCGAAATATTTAACGGAAAGATCTGGCTGTGAAGTGATGTATCTAAATATGATGAAACTTCATGTTCAGGAAAACCTGATCGAAACCCGCATTCCTGAAACCCGTTTACAAGGATCTAATGCCTAACCACTTACTCTTAAAGACATTTATTTATGCTGCTACGAAATAACATCCCGCTCACCTACATTTTTGGAAAGATTAAATCGGAATTACTTTTTGTGATCAGTTATTCGGTAGGTATTGTTGTGCTTTATCAGAATTTCCATGTCACCAGAATTTCAATACCGGTTGCCGTGCCCGCGCTTTTAGGAACGATCATATCGCTACTGCTGGCTTTCAGGTCAAACCAGGCTTACGACCGTTGGTGGGAAGCACGAACACTCTGGGGGGCAATTGTAAACGATTCGAGATCAATCTCCCGGCAAATTTTGTCTTTTGTTGAAAATCCATATGGAATGAACGAGGTGGAAGAATTCAAAGAACGCTTTATTAAAAGGCAAATTGCCTGGTGTTATGCCCTAAGTCAGGCACTAAGAGGCTTTAATGCCCGTAAAGGACTGGAAGAATACCTGTGCGCCGAAGAACTTGCTTTTATTAAAAAAAGAAGAAACGTAACCACATCATTGCTGGAGTTACACGGAATGGATTTAAAAAAAGCCCTCAGCGAAGGCTGGATTAACAAATACCAGCAAATCGAAATTGATAAATCCATTACGGCTTTATGCAATCACATGGGTGGCTCAGAGCGGATCAAAAACACCGTTTTTCCGGTTACTTACAGCAAGTACATCAACATGTCTATTCATTTATTTATTGTGCTCCTGCCATTCGGGCTGATTGAGTATTTCGGATATATGGAAGTACCCCTGGTAGTGGCCATTGCCGCATTCTTTTTATTGGTTGAAAAAATGGCTGTTCATTTGCAGGATCCCTTTGAAAATAAACCTACAGATACCCCCACCACCACCATCTGTAGAAATATTGAGCGCGATCTTTCACAAATGCTTGATGATGATAAAATATATGAAGATAAACCGCAGACCGAACTGGCATCAGTCGGGTCTTATTATATCTTATAGAAAAGCTTAATTCTTAATGCTGTTCCGGTTTGGAATGGGTTAGTTAATGCCAAAAGTCTTGTCTCTGGATGGAAATAAGCTTAAACGGCACATGATTAATGATCACTTAATGCGGCGATCTGATTGCCGCATTAATTTTTTAAGCACCTTATTTAATTTCGCTATTTAAACCTGATGGCTTTTAAAGGGGAAACTTTACTGATTAAGAATGATGGAATGATCAATACCGCCAAACACACCACTACAGTTACAACATTTAATGCTACCACATCAATAAAATGAAATTCTATCGGGGCATAGGCCAGAAAATAAGATGCCTGGTTCAGCTTGAACAGATGTGTGGATTGCTGAAAAAAGCCCAGGCCAAGCCCCAAAATATTCCCTAGTAACAAGCCGATTCCGATTAAGTAAGCCGAATTAAACAAAAATATTTTCATTATAGACCAGTTGCTGGCACCAAACGATTTGAGCATGCCAATCATATTGGTCCGTTCCAGAATCATAATTAATAAGGCTGTTACCATATTAATTACCCCAACAATTAACATTAAAATCAGCAGCACCCTGGTATTTACATCCAGCAAACCCAGCCAGGTGAATATATTCGGGAAATTTTCTTTAATGGAAAACGACCTGAGGTTTTGGGGTAAATCTTCAAAAATTTGATCAGCAACCGGCTTTAGTTTGTTAAAATCCTTAATTCTGATTTCGACACCGCCAATTTCTTCTGGTTTCCAATTGTTTAATCGCTTAATAATATTCAGATTTCCCAGTACAAAACCCTTATCTATATCTTCTACGCCTATATCATAAATACCTACAATTTTAAACTTTCTTGGCCTCAACTGGTTCTGCACAAAGTACATGATAAAGTCATCACCGGTTTTAAGTTTTAACCGGTTAGCCGTATAATTGGAGATCAGCAATTCCTGCATTGCAGCCGTACTGTCAGAAAAATCGATGATGGTACCGCTAATGATATGCTGTTTAATATAGTTCCAGTGATAAGTTTTATCTACCCCCTTAAAATTGATCCCTTCAATTTCGTCATTGGCAGAAAGAATGGCCGGTTTGGTTGCGAAGGGATAATAAAAATCAATATCCGGATTATTTTTCAGCTGTTTTTTTGTTTCAGCATCCAGTATAAAAGGCGAATGTTCAAAAGAATTATTTAAATCATAACGCGTAATCTGAATATCACCCAGATAGCCCCTGACTTTATCCTGAATTTCAGTTTTAAATCCTTTAATGATCGCGATAGACAGAATCATTACAGCAAGGCTTAGCATCACCCCTGCAATGGCAATGCGCACAATTAACTTTGAAAAAGTTCGCTCCGATTTAATGGCTATACGGCTGGCTATGAAATATTCGAAATTCAATTCTGATAATTTTTAACAGCAAAAATGCTTAAATCCTTTTTAAAAATGGCATATATTTGGAATATTATGCCCTTATAATGATAAGTAAATCAATATGGATGAGGGATTGTTTTAATGAATTACCTTTATCTCTATTGAGCATCATTTAACCTTGTATTAAATGCATTAGTATAAATGCTTATAAAAGGTATTCCGAAAGGTCAAAAAATATAACAACATGAAAAGATATCTATTTCTTGCTTTTACCAGTTTACTTGCACTATCCGCCTGTGGTCAACCCAAATCAACAGAAGAAGATTCAGGCACAGGGAAAGGAGATCAAAAATCCACCATCAGACGCATGAATTTACCTGATACTATAGGGATTAAAACAGGAGCCGAGCAAACAGAAAAATATTTGCCTTTGCTGAAAGGAAAACGTGTGGGCATGGTGGTTAACCCTACATCTATTATCGGCACACAAACTGTTGTGGATAGTTTGCTGAAACTGGGTGTGAAGATTCAGAAAATTTTTGGCCCTGAGCATGGTTTTAGGGGTGATGCGAGTGCAGGCGTTAAAGTAGATGATGCAGTTGATGCCAAAACAGGAATAAAAGCTGTATCGCTTTATGGTAAACATAGTACACCAACTACTGAAGATCTGGCTGATGTAGACATCATGATATTTGACATTCAGGATGTGGGTGTACGTTTCTATACTTATATTAACACCTTACAAAATGTAATGGAAGCCTGCGCAGCGAATGGGAAAACACTGCTGATATTGGATCGCCCAAATCCAAACGGATATCTGATAGACGGACCGATTTTAGACCCTCAATTCAAGTCAGGTATCGGCGTACAACCTATTCCCATTGCACATGGCTTAACGGTTGGCGAATATGCACAAATGCTGAACGGCGAGGGCTGGTTAAAAAACAAGGTTAAATGTCATATCGTGGTAATTAAAAACCTTCATTACAATCATGATATGGAATATACTTTACCAGTGAAGCCTTCTCCAAATTTAAATACACAACAAGCTATATTGCTTTATCCATCTACCTGTTTATTTGAGGGCACCTATTTAAATCATGGTCGCGGGACAATGTTTCCTTTCACCATCATCGGTGCGCCTTACCTAAAAGGTAAATTTAAATTCAGCTTTACCCCTAAAAGTATCAAAGGAATGTCTGAAACGCCGCTCTTTCAAAATCAGCTTTGTTACGGACTTGACCTGAGGAATTATGATCCTGCTGAATTAAGAAAATCTAAACAGATTAATATTTCATGGCTCATTGCACTCTACAATGCCTCACCTAAAAAAGAAGATTTTTTCAATACAAAATTAAGTAAAGAGATGGGAGTTATCGAGCGGCTGGTTGGCGTTGCTGATTTCAGAAAACAGGTGATGGAAGGTCAGAGCGAAAAAGAAATCAGAGCCAGCTGGGAACCAGGATTAAGTAATTATAAAAAAATGCGCCTGAAATATCTGCTTTATAAGTAATGAGTGAAATTTGAATAGCTGAATGAGTGAATGGTCAATGAGCCTGTAATGGAATGATGAAATTTGAGAAACAATTCGCATTCTGACATACCAAACTAAACAATCCGGATTTGGCTTTGTTACTTTAACAATCGATTTTAAACATTATCATTCAAAATTCAATCATTAAAATTATGAGCGGACCAAAAGAAACGAGCGACAAACCAGGAAGTAACTATAAAGAGGAAGTACCTAAAGGACGAAAGCCGGTAGATCATCAAACCGTTCGTAAACCTAATGACAGTACACCGAATAAGCCTGTTAAAACAGATGATCCGGCAGCACAAAGAGAAACTGAAGAGCAACCTGTTCATCCGATAAAGAAAGCACCTAAAACGGATTAATGATCAGGGGATTTTGATGGTATTAAAATCCCCTTTTTGCACTATGCTTTAATTTTTAAAGCGAAATAAAAGGTTGAACCTGTACCAGCTTCGCTTTCCAGCCAGATTCTGCCACCTGTATTTTTTATAATTTCCGCAGAGATGTACAGCCCTAAACCCAGGCCCGGATACGTATGTTGCTGATGGCCGCTGACACGGTAAAACTGGTCGAAGACATACTGTTGCAAATCTTCTGAAATACCGATTCCATAGTCTTTCACACTTAAAATCACTTCATTTCCTATCACCTCACTTTTAATTTCGACATTGTCCGCATCATCAGCATATTTAATGGCATTGGATAAAAAGTTGGTGATCACCTGCCCAATCCTTTCGCGGTCTGTTTCTACCTTCACGAAACTGTTTAGTGTAGCATTTAGCTGGTGTTTTAAAGTGGTATGCTGCATTTCTTCCACAATATCCTTCACCAGGTTATCGAAATCAAATGTTGAAAGGTTTAAGACCATTTTACCTGCCTGGATTTTAGTTACATCTAATAAATCACCAATCAATCCGGTTAAACGGTTTAATTGCTGATCCATTTTATGCACCATATTGGCTTTCTTTTCATCCCCTTCCAAACGGATCATGCGTTCCAGTACTTGAGTATAAGCCTTAACACTGGTTACCGGCGTTTTCAGCTCATGACTTGCAATTCCCAGAAACTCATCCTTTTGCTGCTGCAGCTGGACCTGTCTGGTTACATCTATTGCGGCATGCAGAATGCCATAAACTTTCCCTGTAGCATTCCGAAGCGGTTTATATGTAAAATTAAACCAGCTTTTGGTGGGAACACCATCCATAACCAATACTGCCTCCTGCTGATCTGCATGATAAGGAATACCTGAGCGGAACACTTCTTTTAAAATGGGGATAAAAGGCTGACCAGCCAACTCCGGAATACCTTCAATCATAGGTTTTCCAATAATGCTTTTATCTTTATCCCATAACTTAAGCATTTCGTTATTGGCTATTTTAATGACAATATCTTCTGTTTCATAGAAGGCAGTAGGCATAGGATTATCCTGCACCAGCGTTCTGAAACGTGCTTCGCTTTCCTTTAAATTAAGCTGTGAATTTACCTGTGCGGTAACATCACTGGCTACAATCATAATACCTGATACTTTTTTATCCTGATCAAAAATGGGATCGTAAACAAAGTTGAAATAATAATTACCCAACACTCCGTCACGTTCCACACGCGCCAGGGTTTCATAGCCGTAATATGGCTTCCCGCTTTGGTATACCTGTGCCAATATTTGGGGGAATTGCTGATCGGCAATTTCAGGTAAACCATCCAGCAGCTTCTTACCAATAACCTTTTCCGTTTTACCCCAGATTTTTAATAAATCAACATTGGCATCTTCAATAATGAAATCTTGTCCGCGTAAAACGCCAATGGCAATGGGTGCGTCGTAAATCATCTGCCGAAACAAGGCTTCCTTTTCCTGATATTTTAACCTGGCTTTCACCAGTTCAGTCACATCGGTGGCATTGTTCAGTATGGCCCATACCTTTCCGTTTTGATCAAAGAGTGGCTTATAAATAAAATCGAAGTAAAATGTTCTGAGATCGCCATCCACCATCAATTGCACCATGTCTTCCTTCGCCTCATAGGCTATTCCGGTCCGGATCACCTCTCTGAGAAGCTGCAGGAAAGGCTGGTTGGCCAGTTCAGGAAGTGCCTTGGCGAGTTCCATTCCTTTAACCGAATCATCCTTGCCCCAGGCCTTTAAAATCGCCTTATTGGCAACACTAATGATCAGATGATCCCCTTCATAAAGGGCAATCGGCGTTTTTGATTCTTCTATTAAAATGTTAAAGAGATCTGAATGATCTGTAGGTTTTTCTTGCATATGGAAAAACAAATATAAAAATTTACTTGCTTCCTGTCGATTTCAGAAAGGAAAGCAATACCTTTTCATCGTGTTCCAATCCCAATTTACCAACAGTTTTATGGTTATTCATTTTTTTCATATACTTCACCAGTTCATTATTTTCATAAGCCGTGATCAGCAAAGGATATACATATGAACTTTTACAAACGGCCCGGGTATTGCCCAGTTTTTTGGCTACACAATCCAAAACATTTATCACTGTTTTCTTGGTATTCAATGCTACATCAACATCTACTGAACATTTCGCAAACTGGCGTAAGGCTTCTAATGTACCCCCCCAGGTTCTGAAATCTTTGGCGGTGAAATCGTTCTGCGTGATTTCTTTAATGTAATTATTGATTTTACCCGAATCGATTCCGCGGTGTTCCTTGCCATCGGTATAATATTGAAAAAGATCCTGACCGGGAATATCGCGGCATTTTTTAACCAGTTTGGCCAGGCTGCTGTCGTTCAATACAACCGTTTGCCTTACCCCTTTCTTGCCAATAAAATCAATATTAATTTTGCTGCCTTCAATTTTAACATGCTTATCCCTCAGGGTACTTAAACCAAAGGAGCCGTATAGCTGCTTATAATTTTCATTACCTACCCTGATCAAAGATTTCTGAAGAACATCTACTGATATGGCAAGTACTTTACGCTCGTCCAGTTCCTTACGTTTAAGGTCTTTGGCAATCTGTTTTCGGGCTTCAGGCAATACTTTTCCAAATTCAAAAAGTCTGAAATACTTATCTTCCGACCGACGGCTCGTCCACTTGGCATGATACCGGTATTGCTTTCGGCCTGCGGCATCAATTCCGGTCACTTGCAGGTACGCATTGGGTTTATTGGCAATCCATACATTTTGCCATGCCGGCGGAATAACCAGCGCTTTAATGCGGTCGAGGTGCCTTTCTTCTGTAATTTTATTTCCTTTTTTATCTTCGTAGTAAAATTTACCGGGTTTGCCTTTTCGGTAAATACCAGGCATGGCATCGGTTACATAAACCAATCCGCTTGCTTTAACCACATCTTCACCTTGTACCATTTTTACTTATCAGGATGAATTAATTTTTAGTTATTTTGTAAAACTTAAGGTGACTGATCACGTTATTTTAGAACACAACACACACGTATGAAAATAGTTTTTATGGGTACGCCCGATTTTGCAGTTGCTTCCCTTGATGCCCTTGTTCAGGCCAAATTCGACATTGTTGCAGTGGTAACGGCTCCTGATAAACCTGCTGGGCGTGGGCAGAAAATTAACGAAAGTGCCGTAAAAAAATATGCTGCAGCAAAATCAATTCCGGTACTCCAACCCGAAAAACTTAAAAATCCTGATTTTTTGGCTGAGTTAAAAGCTTTTAAAGCCGACTTACAAGTGGTGGTTGCCTTCAGAATGCTTCCGGAAGTGGTGTGGAACATGCCGCCAAAAGGAACCATTAACCTCCACGGATCTTTGCTGCCACAATACAGAGGCGCCGCCCCGATTAATCACGCCATCATCAATGGCGAAAAGGAAAGTGGTGTAACGACCTTCTTTTTAACACATGAAATTGACACTGGTGATATCATTTTAAGTGACCGTACCCCTATTGGTGACGATGAAACCGCTGGTGAACTACATGATAAATTAATGGTAATCGGAGCCAATCTGCTGGTCAAAACAGTTACCGCCATTTCAAAAGGAGATTTTACCGAGCAACCACAGCCACAAAGCGACGAATTAAAACATGCGCCAAAAATATTCAAAGAGGATTGTAAAATAGACTGGAATAATTCTTCAGCCATGATTCATAATCTCATCAGAGGGTTGAGTCCTTATCCAACTGCTTTCACCCTGTTAAATGATAAAACATTAAAAATTTTTAAAGCGGAGCCTGAAGAGAAAGAACCAGGTATTGCCGCTGGTGGCTTTTTAACAGACGGCAAAACTTATCTAAAATTTGCCACGAAGGATGGATTTATCAAATTACTGGATATTCAGTTTGAAGGTAAAAAAAGGATGCTGATTGAGGATTTTTTAAGGGGGATGCGGTTGTAGAAATTTTACAATGATATAAAACGATGATAGCATGACTATCAAATTTTGAAACCTCCCGTAGCAGCAGTTTTAATAAAACTTAACTGCATTTATAATGCATTCAACTTCTCATTCAAAAATTTAGAAAACTCATTAAAATACCTTTTTCGGCCATAACCCATAATCCATTGAATACCCTGCGTAGCATTGGTAATAAAAACTTCTTCGGCTTCTTTTAAAATTTCAGGACTAATCTGCGCTTCAACCAGGGGAATATCGTTCATTTTACAAATCTGCATCACCGTGCTGCGCATTACACCACTAATACAACCTTCAGTTAATGCAGGCGTATAAATTTGCTTATCATATACAATGAAAATGTTTGAGCTGATGCTTTCACACAAAAAGCCATTCTGATTTAATATCATGGCTTCATCTAACCGGTTCTGTGTCTTAAAAAGACCAGCCATTACATATAGCAGGGCATTTGAGGTTTTGAAATTAGCTAGCTTATTGATGGATTTGGTCATTTCATCATAAACATCAATAATTAAACCTTTTGCATTTAATTCATAATCAGTAGCCTTTAGCGGAATACCTTCTAAAACATAGCCAGACTTGCTACTTTCAGGCGTGTAAACCCCTGCACCCTGCCGGTAAACAGAAAGCCGGAATCGAACATTGCCATTCCACTTATTTTTCTTCACCAGGTCTGCAGTTTTCTGCCGAAGAAAATAATCATCCATTAAAACATGACCATCAATCTTCAGTGCTTTCATACCTGCAGTAAGCCTGTCGGCATGCAAATCCGCAAACTGAAGCTTATGATTAATCATCCGCATGCTTTCAAAAAGCCCGTCGCCAAATTTAAACCCACGATTAGAAGTCGTTAAAACAGGAAAATCATCCGCATGAAATTCATCATTAAATAGAAGGTACGTTTGAGACATATTTTATGATGTGGTGATGTAATTTTCCCATTTCGTTAAAGCTGCTTTAAAATCTGCAGGTAATGGCGATTCAAAGTGCATGTATTCTTTTGTTGTTGGATGAATAAAACCCAGACTTTGTGCATGTAACGCCTGCCTGGGCAACAATTCAAAACAATTATCTACAAATTGTTTGTACTTATTAAACGTGGTTCCTTTTAAAATCTTATCGCCACCATACATGGCATCGTTAAAGAGCGGATGCCCAATGTGTTGCATGTGCGCACGAATCTGGTGCGTACGGCCGGTTTCCAGTTCACAACTGATTAAGGTCACATATCCCAGGCGTTTTAAAACTTTGTAGTGCGTAACCGACCATTTTCCTTTTTCTTCCTCCTCATAAATATCCATCACCCTTCTGTCTTTCACACTTCTGCCAATATAGCCGGTTACGGTGCCATCGTTTTCAATATCGCCCCAGGCCAAAGCAATATATTTACGGGTGATGCTGTGGTCAAAAAACTGTCTGGCCAGGTGCGTAATTGATTTTTCATTCTTACTGATCAACAGTAAACCTGAGGTATCCTTATCAATCCGGTGCACCAAACCTGGTCTGCCATCATTTCCAGGCAATTGTGGCAATTGCTCAAAATGGAAAGCCAATGCATTGACCAGTGTTCCGGTATAATTATTGAAACCGGGGTGTACCACCATTCCGGCTGGCTTATTAACCACCAATAAATCGCTGTCTTCATAAATGATATCCAATGGAATATCTTCCGGATAAACTTCGGTATCGCGGGGCGGATGGGGCAGAACAATCGAAATTTCATCATAAGGCTTAACCTTATAACTTGGTTTGATCTGCTTCTGGTTCACCAAAACATTCCCGGCATCAATGGCATTCTGAATGCGGTTTCTGGAAGCATTTTCCACACGAACCATTAAAAACTTATCGATACGTAATAAAGATTGACCCTTATCAACAATAATTTTTAGGTGTTCATATAATTCCTGCTCTTCTGATTCCTGCAATTCTACCACATTTTCCATCTTACAAAAATAAACTTTTAGCCCTAAGATTATCGAAATGATTTTATTATTAAAAAAACTGGGCTATCTTAGTGATACAAACCGTTCTAAACCATTCTACCATGAAAAATCCCTACGTAAAAGCCCTTCTGGCTTTCTTGCTATTTGCTTTCGCACCTCGGGCAAATGCGCAAAAAGATGTTGGAAACCTATTCGTTTCCGGTCCTGCAGATGCAACAAAACTCATTAATGCCTACTTTGATCCATTGTACAAAGGCTTAGGTCAGGGCCTGAATGATGGCTGGAGCAACACCGCCAGGTCAAAAGGTTTTCTAAAATTTGAAGTCGGGGTTTCTGCCTCCGCAGCATTCGTACCACAATCAGCCCGCACTTATGATGTAAATACCTTAGGTTTAAATAACATTAAACCCGCCCCGGGAGCCTCATCAATCGGTCCGACTGCTTTCGGGCAAAATCAGGATGGCGGCCGGATGGAAGTTTACACCAGTGATGGCATTCCCACCGGAAAATTCTTTAGCCTGCCAAGGGGTGTTGGTTTCCATGTTGTGCCTTCACCACAAATTCAGGCCACTTTAGGTCTGCCCAAAAACATCGATATCTCTTTAAGGGCAATGCCAAAAATTAAATTGGGTAGCGATTTGGGCAGTATTTCGATGATTGGTGTTGGTGCAAAGATTGAATTGTTACCTTTAATTCTGGGAAAAACAGAAAAGTTAATCCCTGTAGATATTGCCCTGGCCGGAGGTTTTACCCAATATAAATATAACCTCGACTTAAATATCAATAACGAAGCAAATTCGGATCAGCGCATTGATGCCAGATTCAATGGTGTTAATGTTGATGCCATTATTTCGAAGAAAATTATGTTTTTTACACCTTTCGCCAGTATTGGTTACCAAACCGCTAAAACCAGTTTAAAAGCCCTGGGTACTTATCGCTTTGAAACCAGCCCTGTAACCACGGTAACTTATGTAGATCCTGTTTCAGTTGGCCGGACAGATATCGATGGCATCCGCGGCAGCTTAGGTTTTCAACTGCAATTTGGATTTTTTAAGTTATACGGATCTTATACCCAGGCAAAATATAGCATGGTTAATGCGGGTGTAGGCTTTGGTATCGGACAATAACAAGTCCGTCGAAACATTAAACACTAAAAAACGCCTGAAATCATCAGGCGTTTTTTAATTTTACACATGTTCAAAAAAATATATAGTCAGGTTCAAAAGATTGATTTTCATCCACTCAGCAATTTATATGTAAAAAGGGATGACCTGATTGATCCCTATATTTCTGGAAATAAGTGGCGCAAACTAAAGTACATTCTGGAAAAAGCAAAAGCAGAGCGGAAAAATCACCTGGTTACTTTTGGAGGTGCCTATTCCAATCACCTGGTGGCTACAGCTGCCGCAGCTGCCCGGTCTGGCTTACAGGCTACAGCCTTTGTGCGAGGGGAGGAAGTAAAAAATGAAATGCTTTTAATCTGTTCCCTCTACGGAATGAATCTCATTTTTGTAGACAGGGAATCTTATAAAAATAAAGCTGGTTTATATCAGCGGCATTTTGGTTCCAATGACAGCACTTATTTTATTGATGAAGGGGGCGCATCAGCAGAAGCAGTGATTGGCTGTAGTGAAATTATCTCAGAACTCACAGAAACTTATGATCATATTTTTGTGGCTGCCGGTACGGGCACCACTGCAGCGGGTTTATTAAAGGGGATTCAAGATGCGCGTTTAAATACAAAACTGCATGTTATTCCGGTTTTAAAAGGTGGAAGTTTCATTGCTGATGAAATCGTCAGGTACACTGCGCTTTCCAACCACCTCATTTTGCATACCGATTATCATTTTGGTGGCTATGCCAAAACTACCCCGGCGCTTCTGGATTTTATTAAAAAATTCACTCAAGAAACTGGCGTGCTGATCGATCCGGTTTATACCGCAAAAATGTTTTATGCCATTCTGGATTTATATCAGCAAAATCAAATCCTGCCGACGGATAACATCCTGGCTATTCATACCGGTGGGTTATTGGGTTTACTGGGGATGAAGGATAAATTTCACTTTCCATAGTAAAATAATTAAATAAGCCATATCTGCTGTAAGCTAGGTTAATGTTTGTTTCAAAATACACAAGTCACTTGCTAACCTTACTGGCGCATGTGCGTTTTATATCCTACATCGCGGTGCACAGGTGAGGGGAAACATTTTTTCTTTTCCTGACTCATCGTTTCCAAAATAGCTTTGATTAATCTGGATGCACTTTTTTAGAACATGATCCAGTCGATCTATTAAAAATCAATGTGTAATCTCAATTTTTGAGCTTTAATGATGCTTAAACTTATTTAGCATCATCCTCAAACAAAGTATAAATAAGTTAAAAGAATCTGTTGGGTGGTAAGTATACCTGTAGTAATGCTTCTTTCCTGATTGGTGAATTTTCAAACAGATATGACCTCCTATCTGATCGTATTCTCATTGAGTTGATGTTTTTCAACCAAAAAAGTTTTCCACATTTCTGAAGTCTAAAATCCGAATTTGTCTATAATCATACTTTAAACAGTTTAAACCTATTTTTTGACTAACTCCTGCAAAAAGTGCTTAAATTTTGATTCCAGGCACATTTTACTAAATTTGAATTATACCAAAACCAAGTTTATGTACGAGTTAACCATACCTGCCGACCAAGTAAAAGAATCATTAAGCAAGCATATTTTAGCGGATGGTTTCGACCTGACCTATGATATGGAAAAGAGTCATGGAGCCTATATCTATGATGCTAAATATAACCGGACACTTCTTGATTTTTTCACCTGCTTTGCATCCGTTCCTTTGGGATACAATCACCCAAAAATGGTAGATGATGAAAACTTTAAGAAAAACTTATTACTGGCAGCGATGGCTAATCCATCCAATTCTGATGTTTATACCCAGCAATATGCCCAGTTTTTAGCAACCTTCTCCAAAATTGGTATTCCGGATTATTTACCACATGCTTTCTTTATTGCAGGCGGAGGATTGGCAGTAGAAAATGCCATTAAGGTAGCTATGGATTGGAAAGTTCAAAAAAACTTTGCCAAAGGCTATACCGAAGAAAAGGGCTTTAAAGTATTACATTTCGAAAAGGCCTTTCATGGCAGAACAGGCTATACCTTAAGCCTGACCAACACCCTTCCTGATAAAACAAAATGGTTTGCCAAATTTGATTGGCCAAGGGTTTCGGTGCCAGAAGTGAAATTTCCGCTTGCCGGAGAAAACCTTGATCATGCAATCCAAACGGAAGAAATATCTATAGCGCAGATTAAAAAGGCTTTCATAGAAAATAAAGATGATATCTGTGCCATTATTATTGAACCCATTCAATCAGAAGGTGGCGATAATCACCTGAGAGAAGAATTTTTGATTCAGCTAAAGACACTGGCTGATGAAAACGAAGCTTTCCTGATTTACGATGAGGTACAAACTGGTGTAGGTTTAACCGGTAAATTCTGGTGCCACCAACATTTTAGTGAAAAAGCGAGACCTGATATTATTGCATTTGGTAAAAAAATGCAGGTTTGTGGAATACTGGTCGGTAATAAAGTTGATGAAGTAGAGAAAAATGTATTCAAAATTCCGAGCCGAATCAATTCTACCTGGGGTGGTAACCTGGTAGATATGGTGCGTTCATCACAGATTCTACAAATTATAGCAGATGATCAGCTTTGTGAAAATGCGGAGAAAGTGGGTACCTATTTAAAAGACAACCTGGCTAATCTTGCTCAGCAATTTGATAAGATGACCAATGTCCGCGGGCGAGGTTTGCTCTGCTCTTTTGATTTCCCGAATAAAGATATGCGCAATACTTTTATCAGCAAAGGATTGGAGCACAATGTGATGTTTTTAGGTTGTGGAGAAAAGACCATTCGTTTCAGACCCGCACTTTGTATCGAACAAAAACATATTGACGAAGGCCTGACGGTTATGGAAAAAATATTGCCTTTATTGTAAGCATGCGCAGAAAATCCCTTATTTACGTCATTACGGCAATCGTTCTGATTTTAGTTTTCTTTATGGTTAAAGATACCTTTAATCAACCCGGAGCTGAAGATATGAAGGCTGGCTTTAAAGAAATTGCTAAATATAGAAATGCGAACAATACTGGTCCGGTACAACGTATTTATGTGGTAACGGTTAAAGATTCTGTTTGGAAGGAAATGGAAGATTATGGTAATTTAATGCCACATACCAAATATGGCAGTACAAAAGTTTATTTCTTTATGGCGAATGCAAACGTACCTAACACGTTAGAACCCGGAACGGTAAACTTCGATCCTTCATTTAATAAGGATTGTATAGCCTTGTATGAAAAAAGTGCCATGAGTCAGGTGGCATTTAATAAATATCCTCTATAAAATTCCAGCAGATCAAGATAACCGCAGAAAAATTAACGAAAATCACCTTGATCTGCTGGAAATTTAGAGATTACACAAATGCCGAAAAACCAGTAATTGCCCTACCTACAATCAGGGTATTAATTTCTTTGGTGCCTTCGTAAGAGTAAATGGCTTCTGCATCAGCCACGAAACGGGCCACATTATATTCAAGTAAAATACCGTTTCCGCCCATCACTTCACGGGCTTTGCTCACTACATCACGGGTCCGTAAAGAACAAAACACCTTGGCTAAAGATGCATGCTCATCTTTCAGTAAACCCTGATCCTGCAATTGAGAAAGCCTGAAACATAAGGTTTGCATGGCCGTCAGATTGGATAGCATTTCTACCAGGTGATTCTGAATCAACTGAAAAGAAGCAATGGGTTTACCAAACTGTTTCCGGGTTCGGGTATATTCCAAAGCATTTTCATAAGCACCACGAGCACAGCCAACAGCCTGCCAGGCCACCCCTGCCCTGGTCATTTGTAAAACCTTCGCCGTATCTTTAAATGAATTGGCATGTTGAAGTCGGTCTGCTTCCTCTACCTCACAATTGGTTAGTGTAATTAATCCGTTTTGAACAATCCGCAAGGCCATTTTATCCTGCATCTTTTCTACTGCAAAGCCCGGATTATCCTTTTTTACAATGAAACCTTTCACTTCTCCATCACCTTCATCACGTGCCCAGATAATTAAAATATCAGCAAAAGTGGCATTACCAATCCATTTTTTCTGACCATTTAACACCCACTTATCGCCAACCTTTTTACAGGTGGTGGTTAAACCGCCCGCAGCTGCAGAGCCTACTTCAGGTTCTGTTAATCCAAACGAGCCAATAATTTTAAACTGCTGCATTAAAGGCAGCCATTGCTGTTTTTGTGCTTCCGATCCGCAGAGGTAGATGGAGCCCATGGCAAGCCCACTTTGAACACCAAAAAAAGTAGAGATTGACGTGTCTATTCTGGCCATTTCCATCGCCAGAATCCCTTCCATCAAATTTGATTTTCCCGGGCAGCCATAACCTTTATAGGTTAATCCACAGATGTTCAGCTCCGCCAGTTTCGGAATGATCTCAAATGGAAATTCAGCCTTATTCCAATAGTGGTTCACAATCGGCTTCACTTCCTTCTCTAAAAATGCACGAACCTTCAGCTGGAGTTGCCTGTCTTCATTTTTCAAAGCTTCGTCGCCCAGGTGGTAAAAATCACCTTCAATTGGTGGTAATTCTCTTTTTTTGCCAGATCCACCCATCATTTTCATCATGCCCTGGATTTGTTTATCATCCAGGCTAGAAATCGTTTCGACCATTTTGGGCAGATCTACTTTTTTAGAAAGCGCTTCTAACTTATCGAAATCTACATGTTTGAAAAGGTTGTATGCGTTTTTGAGTGAAGAGAATATATTTGCCATGATTATTCGTTTGGAGAGTAACAAATGAAGGGCAATTTTGTTGGGGATTCCCATTTAAGCAATCACATAATACGAAGAGAAGGCACAAAGGAACACTGAGCTTAAATATAATTCAGCTCAATATTCTCTGTAAAAACCTGGAGCATCCGGTGATCTAAAAGCTCGGCGTCCTTTGCGGTTAATAAACGAGATTACCTCAAATCAAACAGGTTATCTACGCCCAGCAATTTTCTGGAAGTAAACCCCTCACCAAAGGTTGCACCAATACTTTTACCAAACTCTCTGGAACGGCCAATTACGGTTTCAAAAAACTCCGGAGAGGAAATATAGGTTTGCAAACCATCTACATCTGGATTGTAGAATTGCGTTTTAAAAGCTTTGATTGATTCAATCTTTTGATCCATATGCTCCGAAATATCAACGATGATATCAGGTTTCAGATAACGGTCCTGAATATATTGCAGCAATAATCTTGGTCGGTGGGCACCTTGATTGATACCATCTATTTTTGTTTCGATTTTAGGTAATCCGGAAAGAAAAACAGCATCGTAAACCAGATCTCCCGCCCGACCATGGTCTGGGTGACGGTCTTCCAATGCGTTACTTAAAATAATTTCCGGTTGATATTTCCTGATCACCTTAATCACTTCCAGGCGATGAAACTCATCATTCTGAAAAAAACCATCTCTCAGGCGAAGATTTTCCCGGGCGTGCAAACCTAATATCCTGGCTGAATCTGCCGCTTCTTCATCACGGGTTTCAGCCGTTCCGCGGGTACCCAGCTCTCCACGGGTTAAATCTACAATTCCTACTTTCTTACCAAGTGCAATATGTTTTAAAATTGTTCCTGAACAGCAAAGTTCTGCATCATCAGGATGTACAGCGATAACTAAAATATCTAATTTCATGATGATTGATTGGCATTTTCGTTCAGCAACTGCTGAACTTTCTTTTTAATTTTTGAACTCAGGGGTTTGGTAAAGGGCAGATAAAAATCAACCAGTTCGCCTTTTTTGTTCAGCAAATACTTATGAAAGTTCCACCTGGGTTTGGAGCTTAACCTTGCATTCTTTTTTTTATCACTTAAGAATTGATAAAGCGGATGTGCGTGTTCGCCACGAACCATGATCTTATCAAAAACAGGGAATTTTACACCATGGTTAATTTCGCAAAATGAGGCGATATCATTACCAGTTAAGGGTTCCTGTTTTCCAAAGTCATTTGTCGGAAATCCTAAAATCTCGAAATCCGGGTGGTTAATTTCATCTTTCAGTTGCTGCAGTTCCTTTAGCTGTGGGGTAAACCCACATTCAGATGCGGTATTCACCACTAAAACAACTTTATTCCGGTATGCGGAAAGGGGTTGCTCTTCCCCATTGATTTTCTTAACCTTGAAAGAATAAATATTCGGAATGCTTTTCTGCATTTGATTTATTGATAAAACCCTGAAGTTCTGATGATCGATTCAATATCACGATCTTCATTAGGGTTGTAAGTACTTTTTAAATTATGACCAACCACGCGGGCAACAATCTGATAAGAAAAAGCCGCAAAACCACCTTTGGTTTGCTTCACAATATCATAAGTGGTTCTTCCAACTTCCCGGTCAATGAGTTTGGTTAAAATCTGGCCTTGTGTAATGGTGAGTTCTTTAATTTCGCGGTTAAACATGTCTTTAATTTCTTTATCACATTGCTTAACCAGTTTCTTTTGATCTTTTTTTTCAGGTGTGCGTGCAATATCTTCCTCCAGCTGCTGGTAGCGACGTTTGGCATATAAGGCATACGGCATCACTTTCAATACGTTATACCTCAACCTGTTATAAGCCATTTGTTCTGCAGGAGATTTCCAGATTCTATTGGCAAAAATACTCACATCCTGTAGTTGCATCCAGGGAATCATCACGCCGTTATCATTGGTAGAGGCCACCCTGATCGTATCTGCTTTGCTCATTTTAGGAAAAACCGGAGCTGTAACGTCCTGGGCTTTTAGTGTAATACCAAAAATCATGACAATAAACAGAAAGATTGACCCTTTAAAATTCATAAATTTATACTTTAACAAAGTTAGGTGTTATTTCATATATTAGTCGTGTGACAGAACTAATATAAGTTTTATTCATAAATAAGACGCAAATTTTTACGCAAAAAAAACAAATGAAAACAGAGTTAGTGATTGATTTAGAGGCGGAAAAGCAGGAGATTTTAAAAAGATACAGGGCGTTGCTACGGGCCAGCAAATCTACATTGCAGAAAGGGGATAAAAAAGAAATCAGAAAAGCTTTTGATATGGCACTGGAAAGCCATAAAGATATGCGCCGTAAATCTGGCGAACCTTACATCTATCATCCTATTGCGGTGGCACAGATTGCCGCTGAAGAAATTGGCCTGGGCACCACTTCTATTGTTTGCGCATTATTACATGATGTGGTGGAAGATACTGAAATCACTCTGGAAGATATTGAACGCGAATTTGGCAAGAAAACAGCCAAAATCATAGATGGATTAACCAAAATATCAGGGGTTTTCGACACGAACAGTTCCCTGCAGGCGGAGAATTTCCGTAAAATGCTGCTTACCCTCGCTGATGATGTAAGGGTGATTCTGATCAAACTGGCCGATCGCCTGCACAATATGCGTACGATGGATTTCATGCCCCGCCACAAGCAGCTGAAAATTGCATCCGAAACCATTTATCTTTATGCACCACTTGCTCACCGATTAGGTTTATATGCCATTAAATCAGAATTAGAAGATCTTTCCATGAAATATCTTGATCCAGATACCTATAAATTTATCGCCAAAAAATTGAATGAGAAAAAAGCTGAACGTGCACTTTTCATCAAAAAATTCGTAGAACCGATTGATGAAATTGTTCACGAGCAGGGCTTGGTTGCTGATGTATATGGCCGGCCAAAATCCATTCATTCCATATGGAACAAGATGAAAAAGAAAAATATTCCTTTTGAAGAGGTTTATGATCTTTTTGCCATCCGGATTATCCTGGATAGTGCTTATGAAAATGAAAAAGCCGATTGCTGGAAAGCCTATTCTATTGTAACCGATCTTTACCGTCCAAATCCCGACCGCCTGCGCGACTGGGTGTCATCACCGAAAGGAAATGGTTATGAAAGTTTACACACTACGGTAATGGGCCCCAGGGGGCAATGGGTAGAAGTTCAGATCCGTACGCAACGAATGAATGAAATTGCCGAAAAAGGTTTCGCTGCGCACTGGAAATACAAAGAATCGAGCAATGATAATGGCCTTGACCAATGGATCCAAAAAGTGAGGGAGATGCTGAGCAATCCGGAAGCAAATGCTTTGGATTTCCTGGATGATTTTAAAATGAACCTTTTCTCTGATGAGATCTTCATTTTTACGCCAAAAGGTGCCCTGCTGCAGTTGCCTTTAGGAGCAACAGCCTTAGATTTTGCCTTTGAAATCCATACTGGTGTTGGGGCTACCTGTATTGGGGCAAAGGTTAACCATAAGCTGGTGCCCATATCCTATAAGCTCCAAAATGGCGATCAGGTGGAGATTATCACCTCGAACAAACAAACGCCTAAGGAGGATTGGTTAAATATTGTGGTAACGGCAAAAGCCAAATCCAAAATTAAATCATCCCTTAAAGAAGAAAAAAGAAAAATTGCCGATAATGGTAAAGAGATTCTGGAACGGAAACTTAAATCGCTCAAAATCACCTACAACACCGATAACTTACAAAAACTAAGCTATTTCTTTAAACTGCCATCTACCCAGGAGCTTTTTGTAAATGTGGCACTTGGAAAAATTGAGCTTAAAGATATCAGAGAATATTTAAATAGCGAGAAGGAGGTAGAGACCCGTGGACCAGAGCGCCCTGAAAATTTATCTGTAGACGGTGTTAAAAGCAAAATAAAAGGCGGTGAATCGGATATTTTACTCATTGGTGAAGATATGCAACGTATTGATTATACGCTTGCGGCCTGTTGTAACCCTATTCCGGGTGATGATGTTTTCGGCTTTATCACCGTTAGTGACGGGATAAAGATTCACCGGACAAATTGCCCCAATGCGGCGCAGCTGATGGCCAACTATGGCTATCGCGTGGTGAAGGCAAAATGGAATAAACAACAGGAACTAACTTTCCTAACGGGATTACGCATTATGGGTATTGACGATGTGGGTTTAATCAATAACATTACCAGAGTTATTTCAACAGACTTTAAGGTGAATATGCGCTCCATTACCGTTGATACCAATGAAGGTATATTTGATGGTTCAATCATGATCTTCGTCAATGACACCGAACATCTTGAAAATTTAATCAAGAACCTGTTAAAGGTAAGAGGGGTGACAGGGGTGACGAGATTTGATGCTTAAAAGAGCCTGAAAGTCTGGAGTCCGAAGCCTGAAGTAGTATAGTCCGACTTAGGATTCCAGACTTTTGACTTCAGACTAATCTTAAAACATTTCAACAATAGAATAATATCATAATCAAACAATTACCAAATCTTTGTAATCATTTCACCGGGGTAATCATTTTTAAAACAATTTACCTACCTTTGATTGGAGTTTAAACACTATGCCTGAACAAAAAACAAATGAGCTCGTTCGTAAGATTTTTGAAGCTTATTTAGAAAACAAGAATCTGCGCAAAACGCCTGAGCGTTTCGCCATACTGGAGGAAATATATTCTAGAAACGATCACTTCGACGTTGAAACCCTCTATATTCACATGAAAAATCAAAAGTATCGTGTAAGTCGGGCTACGGTTTACAATACTTTAGAATTATTGGTTTCATGTGATTTGGTTACCAAACACCAGTTTGGTAAGAACATGGCACAATTCGAGAAATCTTACGGCTACCGTCAACATGACCATGTGATCTGCATTGAATGTGGTAAGGTAGTAGAATTCTGCGATCCCCGTATTCACCAAATTCAAACCATGGTTGGCGATCTTTTAAAATTCGATGTAAAACACCATTCATTAAACCTGTATGGATTCTGCTCAGACTGTAGCATGGCCAGAAAAGTAAATGAGTCGGCCAAGACAGCCAAACCTGAAGAAAATTAAATCAATCCACAAAATAAAACCAGCTTAAATTTTTAATAATGACGCAAGTAGATGTACTTCTCGGCCTGCAATGGGGTGATGAAGGAAAGGGAAAAATCGTTGATGTACTCAGTCCAAAATATGATCTTATTGCCCGCTTTCAGGGTGGCCCGAATGCCGGACACACACTTGAATTTGATGGTAAAAAATTCGTTTTAAATACCATTCCATCAGGAATTTTTAATGAAAAAACCATGAACCTTATCGGTAATGGTGTAGTGATCGACCCAATCATTTTAAAAAGAGAGTTAGATAACTTAAAAAAAGCTGGTCATGACCCTGTTGCCGATGGCAAACTGGTAATTGCCCGTAAGGCACACTTAATTTTACCTACCCACCAGTTATTGGATGCCGCTAATGAGGCACGCATGGGTAAAAATAAGATCGGCTCAACACTTAAAGGAATTGGCCCGACTTATATGGATAAAACCGGCAGGAATGGTCTTCGTGTTGGCGATACTACACTTCCTGATTTTAAAGAGCGTTACAACAAATTAGTAGAAAAGCACACCGAAATTCTCTCCCATTACGAAGGTTTTGAATATGAACTGGCAGAAAAAGAAGCCTCATTCTTTGAAGCCATTGAATTTTTAAAATCAATCCCTCATGTAGATAGCGAACATTATGTTAACGGTTTCTTAAAAGAAGGAAAAGCTGTTTTAGCCGAAGGTGCGCAAGGAACTTTATTAGATGTTGACTTTGGGTCTTATCCTTTCGTAACGTCTAGTAACACTACTACAGCCGGTGCTTGTACAGGTTTAGGTATTGCACCGAACAAAGTTGGTGCTGTTTATGGTATTTTCAAGGCTTATTGTACCCGCGTTGGGGGTGGTCCATTCCCTACTGAATTGGACAATGAAGTTGGTGAAAATTTACGCGCTTTAGGTCATGAATTTGGTGCAACTACAGGTCGTGCCCGCCGTTGTGGCTGGATTGATTTGCCTGCATTAAAATATGCCATCATGTTAAACGGTGTAACCGAATTGATTATGATGAAAGCCGATGTGTTGGATACTTTCGAAACCATTTACGCCTGTACACATTACGAATACAATGGTGAAACGATTGACTATATGCCTTACGATATCATTTCCATCGAACCGAAACCAGTATTAAAAGCTATTGACGGATGGGCTACTGATGTCACTAAAATCACTTCAGTTGATGAAATTCCAGCGAAGCTAAACGATTATATTGCATTCTTAGAAAAAGAACTGGAGGTGCCAATCAAATTCCTTTCTGTAGGGCCAGATAGGGCACAGACTCTGGAATTACGCTAGATATTTTTCATAACTATACAGCAAAAGCAACCTTTTTCAGGTTGCTTTTGCTGTATATAACATTTTTTAGTTTTTAAGTAGCATTTATCTATCTTAGAACTCCCTGTCAATAACATACATCTCATCTATATAATTATTGTACTAAGTTTAATTTAGATAAAATGAGTGAACTTAAATTAGTTGAAGATAAGGCAGTACCTTACAAAGCCAAAGGATACAGCGATGAACGGATTGAAAAACGAATCCGCCATATTCTTGTTCGCGATGAACTCACTAACATATGGAAACAAGGAGGCGTTAAAAAAAGATAAAGAATATGCCATTTTAACCGCCGCAAAAGCAGGTGGCAATGTTGCGGGCAAAGCCCGAAAAGATTTAGCGCAATAATCAGGTAAAAAGATAGTGAGCAATCAAAGCTTTAAGGAGCTTAAATAAAAAAGGGATGAGAAACCTGGAATAGCTAAACAATAACCTTATACCGAATAAAAAAAGCATTATTGAAAACCATACAAAATATCTTTGATTTCAAACAAAAAGCATTACACTGGGCCAACCAGTTTGAAGTATGTTGCTTATTAGATTCAAATCAATACGCAGACCCCTACGGTAAATACGATTTTCTGATCGCTGCTGATGTTCAGGCTCAATTAAAATGTGCAAGCGGAACAGCATTTGAGCAACTCAAAATTTTCTATGAAAATCATAAAAAATGGAGCTTTGGCTTTTTGAGCTATGATCTTAAAAATGAAATAGAAGATCTTCAATCAAACCATGCTGATCATTTGAATTTTCCGGAATTATTTTTCTTTGTACCAAAATACCTGATTGCCCACAAAGATGGTAAAACAGAGATCTTGGTTGGAGATGACGCTATTTTAGAGGAGATAAATAATTTCAAGTTTGAAAATGAAATGCCTCCGAAGGTCATAGATATCCATTCAAAACTTTCAAAAAAGACATACATCGAAAAGGTGGAGGCTTTAAAAAACCATATTATCCGGGGCGATATTTATGAAGTTAATTTTTGCCAGGAGTTTTTTGCTGAAAATGCCGCAATTAACCCGTTGCAAACCTTTAGTTTACTAAATGAAGTTTCTCCTACCCCATTTGCCGGTTATTTTAAGATTGATCAACATTATATACTATCTGCTACGCCTGAACGTTTTGTGTGCAAGCGTGGTGCAAAACTCATTTCCCAACCTATTAAAGGGACGGCAAAAAGAAGTGCAAACCTGCTGGAAGACAAGCTGATTAAATCACAATTGAGAAATGATATCAAGGAGCAGTCTGAAAATGTAATGATTGTTGATTTGGTGCGTCACGACCTTACAAAATCAGCGGTAAGGGGATCAGTTAAAGTTGATGAATTGTTTGGAATCTATAGCTTTCCACAGGTTCACCAGATGATTTCTACCATCAGCTGCGATTTAAATTCAGATGTTTATTTTATTGATGCCATCAAAAATGCATTCCCAATGGGCTCTATGACAGGTGCACCAAAGGTAAAAGCCATGAGATTGATAGAGGAATACGAAGAAACCAAACGGGGAGTTTATTCAGGATCTTTTGGCTACATAAATCCGGCTGGAGATTTCGACTTCAATGTAATCATCAGAAGTATTCTTTACAATTCAGCGAATCAATATCTATCCTTTCAGGTAGGCGGAGCAATAACCTATGAATGTAATCCGGAAAAAGAATATGAAGAATGTATGCTTAAAGCCAGTGCAATGCTGAAGGTGTTTGGCGGTTAGGCCTGATTGGAGTATTATTAGAAAACAAAAAATGAGTCTTTGCCAGTCGTAATGTTTAGCTATGACTTAATTAATAATCAGGCCGACGACTATATAAAAAAGGTGGAAACTTCTACACAATGTAAGAACCTTCCACCTTTTATCTTTTATCTTTTATCTTTTATCTTCAACCCTACTTCTTATAGTACTGTTGTGCTTCAGGTAAATATTTTTGAATCTGAGCAATACGGGTTGCATCACTTGGGTGCGTACTTAAAAATTCTGCTGGTTTTTGTGCGCCTTCAGATGCAGCAGACATTCTATTCCAGAAACTGGTGGCATTCTGTGGATTGTATCCGGCCATCGCCATAAAAATCAAACCTAAACGATCCGCCTCCAGCTCCTGGTTACGACTGAATTTCAACATGGCTACCGGTGTACCCACACCATAAAGGGTATTGAAAATCGACTGTGTTTTAGGATTTTTAGATAAAGCTACCCCTGCTGCAGCACCAACGCCCTGAGCCACCATTTCCTGCGACATGCGTTCGGCCGAATGACCTGCAATAGCATGCGCAATTTCGTGCCCCATTACAGTTGCCAGCCCCGCGTCATCCTGTGTCACGGGTAAAATTCCGGTATACACCACAATTTTTCCTCCTGGCATACACCAGGCATTCTTCTCTTTGTTTTGAACTACGTTAACCTCCCACTGGTAATCTGCAATTAAATTTCCATAATTATTGCTGTTCATATAGGATTTTACCGCATTGATCAATTTGTTTCCAACAGTTTTAACTTTTAAAGCCTGCGCATTTGATGCAGGTAAAACAGTATTTTTATTTTCTGTTAAAAATGTATTATAGGCCTGAAATGCCATGGGCAACACCTGATCATTACTTACCAAATCAAATCGACTACGTCCGGTTAGCGGAACGGTTGAACATGAATTAAATAATAAAATACCAGCAACACCTGCCGTTAAAAATAACTTTTTCATAATGCGATTTTAGTTGATTGATAAACCCTTCGGGCACAACGGAGATTAAACATCATGCCAGCAAATAAGTTTTAATGAATGTGTTTTTGTTCATTAGTTTGCCTTTTTCCTAAACAAATACACCTTGGATTCTTTGCCCTTCAGCAACCTTTCGAGATTTTTTTGATGCGTAACCAGAATCAGCACACAAACCACCATGCCATAGAGCACTTCTGATTTTATGGAAACCTGAAACAGGAAGACAACACTGAGCGGAAATGTAAAACCCGCACAAATTGAACTTAATGAAACATATTTTGTTAACAATAACACAATCACAAAAACCAGAACGCAAAGCATAGATGCTTCAAAGTTAACTGCCAAAATCATTCCAAAAAGTGTAGCCACTCCTTTTCCTCCCCTGAAACCTGCAAAAACGGGAAATAAATGTCCCATTACCGCCGTTACACCCAGGGCAAGCTGATAATTTACAAACACTACTGAATTTTGTGGTCCGGTAACAGACATGCCTATAAGATAGGCTAAATTGGTAGCCGTATACCCTTTCGCAATATCAATGATCATTACGGCTATGCCCGCCTTTTTACCTAAAACCCTGAAGGTATTGGTTGCGCCCGCATTACCACTTCCATACTCTCTTACATCAATACCATAAAAGGCCTGACCGAGCCATACAGCTGTAGGTATAGACCCAAATAGATACGCGAACAATAAGGCGCTGAGCGAATAAACCGTAACCATAGCCTACAATGATACAAAAAATAAACTTTCAATTTTATAGCACATCAATTTAGTATGCTTTTAAGCTGATGTCCAGGCTTTTTACAGAATGTGTAAGTGCACCCATTGAGATAAAATCTACACCGCAAGCAGCATATGCTAACACATTTTCTTCTGTAATGCCGCCAGATGCCTCTGTTGTAAACCGCCCGTCGATTAATGCTACAGCTGCTTTCAATTCCTCAAAATTAAAATTATCAAGCATAATCCGATCTATACCTCCAATAGCCAATACCTGCGATAACTCATCCAGATTTCTTACTTCAATCTCTATTTGCAAAGCTTTTTGATGATCAGCTAAATATTTTTTAGTGGAATGAATGGCATTTGAAATTCCTCCTGCATAATCTACATGATTGTCTTTTATCAGGATCATATCGTACAAACCTATCCGGTGATTGACACCTCCGCCAATTCTTACTGCCCATTTCTCAAGGTAACGCAAACCCGGGGTTGTTTTACGCGTATCCAGAATTTTAGTCTTCGTATCTTTTAAAAGCGAAACGATATGATTTGTCTTGGTTGCAATGCCACTCATCCGTTGCATGCAGTTTAAAACCAAACGTTCTGCAACAAGAATAGAATGGGTACTTCCGGATACCGTTAAACCAATATCACCTACATTTACCTTGGCACCATCCTGTAACAACACCTTCACGTTTAAATCTGCATCAACAATTTTGAAGATCTCTACAGCCAATTCCATTCCTGCCAGAATCCCTTCCTCTTTGATAATGAGTTTTGCCTTTCCCTGAGTTCCTGCCGGAATGGTTGATAATGAGGTATGATCACCATCACCAATATCTTCAGCAAGTGCGTTTTTTATAAACTGATGTACAAGTAGAATATCCAAAGTATAGATTTTATGCAGCAAAAATAAGAATTATTTGTGAGCGGGCAATTTACAGATGGATTTAAAGCAACCGGATTGAGGAAAATATATAGATTGGAAATCTGAATTTCTGCTATTTCCAGATCTTAAGTCAGCTGATATGGAGGACTCTGACACCTAGTCTTTAGCAGGTTCAATTCTTAATTCGGTAATTAAAAAACTGTTGTTAAATTTCTTCATGGTGATGGATACCCTGAATGTTTCTTTTGAAGTATTTAAGATAACTACTCCGAAGCGATAGTTTGGACTATTGTTGATTTTATGAAAAACACTTGTTTTGACCGCAGGATGCTTAATGAAAAAATCTCTGAGAATTTGTTCACCCTGTGCTTTAGAATAGACATCTTCTTCATCAATAATAATTAATTCAATCGTTGAAGCGAAACTTTTCGCGATCTCTTTCGCATTGCCGGCTTTAAAATATGACGATAAATCATCAATAATATCGGCCTGGATGGCATTAGAACTATATAATGATGATAAACCAATAATAAATAAAAATAAGCTCCGGATCATTTCTGTATTTTATACAGAATGGTTAGCTAAAATTATGCCATTAGCTGATCAAAAAACAGATTTCTTAATTTGTATAACCTTCAATAAAGCTATATTTGCCATATGAATAGAATACTAAAACAGGTTTTACAATAAAATGTTTTGGTAATAATTATAATTTTGAATAAATATGGTAAATAATAAAAAACTCGCACTTATTATTTTAGATGGTTGGGGCTACGGACGTCAGGATAATGCTGATGCAGCATATGCTGCAAAAACACCCTTTTTCGATTCTTTATTACAGCACTATCCAAATTCGAAGCTGGAAGCATCCGGCGAAGCAGTAGGATTACCAGCCGGACAGATGGGGAACTCTGAAGTTGGACATATGAATTTAGGTGCAGGACGTGTGGTTTATCAGGAACTTGGCCGAATAAACAAAGCCATTACCGATAGAGAACTTCATGTTAATCCTGTTTTGCTTGACGCTTTTAATTATGCAAAGCAAAACAATAAGGCGGTTCATTTTATTGGTTTAGTTTCAAATGGCGGTGTACATGCGCACATTGAGCACCTGAAAGCGCTTTGTGATGCAGCAAATGAAGCCCATGTGGAAAAAACTTTTGTACATGCCTTTTTGGATGGAAGAGATACGGATCCGAACGCTGGCTTAGGCTTCATTACCGACTTGCAAAATCACCTTCAACACGGTAACGCAAAACTGGCTTCAATGGTTGGACGTTACTACGCCATGGATCGTGATAATCGCTGGGAACGTGTAAAACGTGCCTACGATGTAATGGTAAATGGCATTGGCGAAACCACACAGGATGCCTTGAACGCCATTCAAAATTCATATCAGAATGGCATAACAGATGAGTTTTTAAACCCGGTGGTACTTACCCAGGCCAATGGTGCACCCGTGGCTACCATTCAGCCTGATGATGTGGTGATCTGCTTTAATTTCCGTACAGACAGAGGACGTGAAATTACTACTGCATTAACACAAAAAGATTTTCCGGAGCAGCAGATGCATAAATTACCATTGTATTATGTCACCATGACCACATACGATGAAAGCTTTGAAAAAGTGAATGTCATGTTTACTAAAGATGACCTGACCAAAACCATTGGTGAGGTTTTAGCCCAAAATCATAAAAATCAGATCCGCATTGCAGAAACAGAAAAATATCCTCATGTTACCTTTTTCTTCTCAGGTGGAAGAGAAAACGAATTTGAAAATGAAAAACGTATTTTAATTCCTTCACCTAAAGTAGCCACCTACGATCTGCAACCAGAAATGAGTGCAGCCGGCATTACCGAGGCCATTACGGCAGAAATGGAAACCGGATGGGCAGATTTTATTTGCTTAAACTTTGCAAATCCGGATATGGTGGGCCATACCGGTGTTTTTGATGCAGTGGTAAAGGCTGTAGAAACTGCAGATCAATGTGCGGAAATAGTGGTAAAGAAAGGTTTAGAAAATGGTTATTCCTTTATTTTACTGGCAGATCATGGCAACTCTGAATTTATGGTTAATGGCGATGGATCTGCAAATACAGCCCACACGACTAACCTGGTTCCCTGTATCCTGATTGACCATGATTATAAAACCATTGCTGATGGAAAGCTCGGTGATATCGCGCCTACTGTGCTTAGGATTTTAGGTGTGGATATTCCTGCAGAAATGACTGGAAACGTTTTAGTATAATGATAAAAAACCTTTGTATACTGGTATTTGCTTTGGCATTTCTTTCGTGTAACCCACATGAAGAACCTAAAGCAAATACCGGATTACCCTATTTCGATTTAAAAGGTTACTTCGGAAAGGAGATCATGCGTTTAAAGAAGGCTAAACCTAAAGTCAATAAAACAGTTAGTATAAATGGCGTAGAAGAAAATAAATCCCTTCAGGTTAATGACTGGGATAAGGAACTGGCCATTTTTATAGATGCCGATATCAATAAAAATTCATGGAAAGGTAGCTTTAAGACTAACCGGAAAGATGACATAATCACCTACACATCTGACAATAAAAAAATCCCGGTAAAAAAGATTTCGGTAACGGAAAAGTCATCGAAAATTAGCAGAATTGAAATCATTATTAACCAAAAGAATATTTTATTTCAATCACAGGATACACTTACCTACCTCCCGGATCAGTTATATCAAATTAAAAAACAACAGAAAATAAGATTTCTTTCAACTAAAAATTACGCCGTAATAGCCAGTTTTAATCCATAAAAAAAGCAGATTAGAATCTGCTTTTTTTATGGATTTCCAATTCTATTTTAAACTGACGATCTGCGCTTTATCGTAAGCTACCCAATCGATAATGTCTTTCCTTAAAGGCTGCATGGTAAGCACTTTTTGAAAATCTGCAATAGAATTGTTAAATAATGCAACACAGGCTAGCTTTTCGGTGTTTTTCTTTACTTTATAGGATTTAAAAATTGCATAATCTTTATAGGCCAGTCCACGGTTCTGAAACATTTGTGTATCCTCATCCCCGTTAATTTCAATGGCTTTGGTAAAATCCTTAATGGCAGCTGTATAAAAATTTTCACGCATGGTATTTAATGATTCTTTCGGATCATTTGCGATGTTTAACCTGGCTTTTCCACGATAATAATAAGCAGACACTTCATTAGGCTTCATGGCCAACAAACGACTATAAGTAGCAATACACTTTTCATATTCTCCGTTTTGAAAATAAGAATAGCCCAGCATTTTTAAAACATTGGCATTATCGGGTGTTTTGGTATCGGCTTTTTCTAATTGTGTAACTGCAGTTTTATAATCGCCTTTCATCATGGCCTGCATGCTTTTCTCATAATTGTTCTGAGCAAAACTGGTGGTTGAAGAAAAAATGATTAAACCTAAAATCGCTTTTTTAAAATAGTTCATGTATGAATAATAATTTAGATGAATCCAGCACCTTCAGGGTGTTTTTTTTTTGCAATATAATCCTATTATGATAATTTAATAGTTTTTAATTTTCTTTATCTAAAAAACGGAAAGACGGAAAGCCCAGATATTAGCTTAAACGATCAATTAGAAGAAATATGATATTGACTTAAAATTATATTTCTCTGCCTTTTTAACATAAGATTAATATAGTTTTTACTTTGGCACAAGAGTTGAATTTATTATATTACTAACATAATTAAACAATGTGAATACGATTAAACTGCCAGTTTGTCGTGAGAGGAAAACGTGAAAATGAGTAAACAAGATATATTTGATTTCCATTCTGCTATGCCAATTATAAATGAGGATACCGAATTCTTCCCTTTAATGTCTCAACAAGATGAGGAGGAAATGAACAATGAGGATACGCCTGAAACATTGGCTATTTTACCCTTAAGGAATACTGTTTTGTTTCCGGGAGTGGTTATTCCCATTACAGTTGGGCGGGATAAATCCATTAAATTAATTAAAGAAGCTTATAAGGGAAATAAAATCATTGGTGTGGTTTCTCAAAAGGATGTTTCCATCGAAGATCCTACCTTTGAGCAACTTAACTCAGTAGGTACTGTGGCCAACATCATCAAATTGCTGCAGATGCCTGATGGCAACACCACTGTAATTATTCAGGGTAAACAGCGGTTCAGCTTAATTGAAGAAGTACAGAATGAGCCTTATATCAAAGCTGTTATTAAAAAATTTGAAGAGCAAAAACACAAGAGCGACAAAGAGTTCAAAACCTTAATTGCGTCTATACGCGAAATGTCGGCACAGATTATTCAGCTTTCTCCAAATATACCAAGTGAGGCCAGTATCGCGCTGAAAAACATTGAAAGCAATTCATTTCTGATCAATTTTATTTCGTCAAACATGAATGCCGAAATGGCCGACAAGCAAAAGATTCTGGAAATGAATAAATTGCTTGATCGCGCACAAAAAGTGATGGAATTGTTGATGGTAGAATTACAGATGCTGGAGTTGAGAAACCAGATTCAATCTAAAGTTCGTACCGATCTGGATAAACAACAACGTGATTATTTCCTGAACCAGCAATTAAAAACCATACAGGAAGAATTAGGCGGCAACTCTGCCGACCTGGAATTTGATGCCTTACAGGAGAAAGCAAAACTGAAAAAATGGTCGAAAGAAGTTAATGCGCATTTTGATAAGGAACTGGATAAATTAGGCCGAATGAACCCGGCTGCACCAGATTATTCTGTACAGTTGAATTATCTTGAATTACTTTTGGATTTACCATGGCGTGAGTTTACCAAAGATAATTTCGATTTAAAAAGAGCGCAACGTATTTTAGATAAAGACCACTTTGGCCTTGAAAAAGTAAAACAACGTATCATAGAATATCTTGCCGTGCTTAAACTTAAGCGCGACATGAAAGCACCTATTCTTTGTTTAGTGGGGCCTCCGGGAGTAGGTAAAACTTCTCTGGGGAAATCAATTGCAAAAGCTTTAGGCCGCAAGTATGTCAGAATGGCCCTTGGTGGAATCAGGGATGAAGCAGAAATCCGCGGTCACCGTAAAACATACATTGGTGCCATGCCCGGACGGATCATTTCATCAATTAAAAAAGCCGGTGCTGATAATCCCGTATTTGTTTTAGATGAGATAGATAAGGTTGGAACCGATCACCGTGGCGACCCATCTTCGGCCCTCTTAGAGGTACTTGATCCGGAGCAAAACAATGCTTTTTATGACCACTATGTAGAGATGGATTACGATCTATCTAATATATTGTTCATTGCTACCGCCAACTCGCTTAGTACCATTCAGCCTGCTTTACTGGATCGTATGGAAATTATTGAAGTTAACGGTTATACCATTGAAGAAAAAATAGAGATTGCCAAGAAATACCTGCTTCCTAAGCAGAAAGAAAATCACGGTTTAGAGAATAAGCATATTACCCTTAAACCAGCACTGATTGAAAAGGTAATTGAAGATTATACCCGTGAATCTGGTGTGAGGGGATTGGAAAAAAGAATAGGCTCTCTGGTTCGTGGTGTGGCTACAAAGGTGGCTATGGAAGAAGAATACAGTGCAACTTTAACAAATGAAGATGTTGAACGCATACTAGGTGCACCAATTTACGATAAAGATTTATACGAAGGCAATGAAGTAGCCGGTGTGGTTACCGGTCTGGCCTGGACAAGTGTTGGTGGCGATATTTTATTTATCGAATCCAGCTTAAGCCCCGGAAAAGGAAAATTAACCTTAACCGGTAATCTGGGTGATGTGATGAAAGAATCTGCTGTAATTGCATTGGCTTACTTACGTGCTCATGCTGCAGAATTTGGAATCGATTATACCTTATTTGATAATTGGGATGTTCACGTACACGTACCTGCCGGCGCGACACCAAAGGATGGTCCATCTGCTGGTGTGACCATGTTAACGGCCTTAACCTCTGTCTTTACGCAGCGAAAAGTAAAACAACATTTAGCCATGACCGGTGAAATTACCCTCCGTGGTAAAGTGCTGCCTGTGGGTGGAATCAAAGAAAAAATCCTGGCAGCCAAAAGGGCCAATATTAAGGAGATTATCCTTTGTAAAAGTAACCGCAAGGATATTTTAGAGATTAAGGAAAGCTACATCAAAGACCTTACCTTTCATTACGTAAATGAAATGAGTGAAGTCATAGATTTGGCTTTAACTAAAAATAAAGTTAAAAAACCTTTGGATCTGAGTATTAAAGCCGCACCTATTGTAAATTAAATGGGAAATCTTTGGGGTGACCTTTCGAAAATCCAATAACAATAAATACATTTATGGCCCGGATAATCATCCGGGCTTTTTTATGAAATCAATTTTCACCACAGCTATTTTTTGCTTCATCTGCATGACAGGATTTGCGCAGTCATTTAAAAACGAATTTGGTTTTAAAACCGAAAATGATGCTTACCTGGCCACCTTAAATGACCGGTACTATACCAATGGCTTATTTATTTATTTCCGCAGAGCCATAGATTCAACAAATTTTTCAGATAAAATAGAAAAGAAAACCTATGAAATTTCTGCTGGTCAGAAAATGTATACCCCATACTGGGGTCAGGTGGCGAAAAAAGAAGATCAGGACAGACCCTTTGCCGGCTATTTATATGCTGGTGCAGCTTATTCCATATTCTACAAAAATGAAAGTGTATTGAAAACCAGCATAGAAATCGGAACTGTTGGACCAAATTCACTGGCACAGGATGCCCAGAAGTTTTTGCATAAAACTGTTGGCTTTTATACACCTGCAGGATGGGAATACCAGATTAAAAATGAATTTGCTGTAAATTTAGGCGCAAATTATAGCAAATTACTTTTCAGGCCTGAAGATCCGATTATTGATATTAGCGGACAGGGTTATGCAAACCTTGGTACTACATTTTCCGGTTTGGGTGCTTCCGTATTATTCAGGGCTGGAAAATTAAATCAACTATTTAACAGTGCCTACCATCATGCAGTAATTGGAAATTCGAAAACAAAGCGCTTAAACAAATCTGAGCTTTTCCTTTATGTAAAACCACAGCTTAACTTTGTGGCTTATGATGCGACTATCCAGGGAAGCTTATTTAATAACAATAGCCCGGTTACATTTGACGTAAAACCCATTGTTTTCGAACAGCAGTTTGGTGTGAACTACAGTTCAAAAAGATTTACCGCAGATTTTAATGTTATTTTTAAAACAAAGGAAGTTAAAAGTGTTGCCAAAGCACAGAATTATGGCGGATTAAGTTTGTATTATAGGTTTGGGAAGTAAATTGCTTACCTGTTAAATTGCATTACTGCTTTACAATACCGTAATATTTAATTAGGTTCTATTCCCCCTTTAGGAGCCTGGGAGGTTTTCTGTTTTTCTTTCTATCCGAATGAACGGCTTTATTTTTCAATCTATTCTCTACCACACCTTTCGGAATTTTTGTTGGCTTTCTTTTTTTTTGCACATGAAGCGATTTTTTAAGGAGTTCAATCAGTTTGGCAATAGTTTTTTCCTTGTTCAAAAGCTGACTTCTATCTTCCTGAGCTATAATATGAAGCAAGCCTTCACTATCTATTCTATTTTCCAGGCGAGATTTTAGCAGCGTTTTCTCTTCATCACTTAAATATTCGTTTGCTGATAAATCGAAGATCAACTCAACTTTACTGGAAACTTTATTTACATTTTGCCCACCTTTACCCCCACTTCTGGAGGTTTTGAAGGTTACTGATTTTAAAATTTCTGCTCTGGTGGGTAACATTTTACAAAAGTAAAAAGAATCGTCGGCTAAAAAAAGTTAGTAAGTCGATCGGCTTTTTTTACCTTTGTAGCAGAATGAAAAAGAACCTGGTTATAGCTATTGATGGCTATTCATCTTGCGGAAAAAGCACACTGGCAAAGGCCTTAGCTAAAAAATTAGGCTTTATATATGTAGACAGTGGTGCAATGTACCGCGCAGTTACCTTATATTTTTTACGGAATCATATTGATGTGCGTGATGATCATGCTGTTGCAGATGCCCTACAACACATAGAATTAAATTTTCATTCAAGGGATTATGAATCACACATCACTTTAAATGGGGAAGAAGTTTCTGATGAGATACGTTTAATGCCTGTTTCCCAAAATGTGAGTGAAGTATCTGCCCACAAAACGGTACGCCATGAAATGGTGAAACAGCAACAGCGCATGGGGAAATCAAAAAGTATTGTAATGGATGGCCGCGATATCGGCACCACTGTTTTCCCAAATTCCCCGTTAAAGTTTTTCATGACAGCTGATCCGAAAATCCGGGCAGAACGCAGGTTTAAAGAGCTGGAGAGCAAGGGTAATAACCTCACCACACTGGAGGAAGTTTTTGAAAACCTGGCCCATCGCGATTATGCAGATACCACCCGTAAAGAAAGCCCTTTGGTTCGTGCTGATGATGCTATTATTTTAGACAATACCAATTTAACACAAGACGAGCAGCTGGCTTTCGCCATAGGAAAAGTAGAACCTTTGCTGGATCGGTAAGGCGGAGAAGTGGATTCGTTGTCCAGATGCTGAAGCTGATTAGGATTTAGCGGTGTAGCACTTAATGCTTTTCAAATAATCGTTTACCGGTACCAGCAACGCTGAACTGAAATTGCCAGGTGAACACTATTTCCCGGAGAATAAAAAAATTCATATTTTTAGCAGCTAACCACTAAGCCGCTATGAAATTAAAATATTCCCCGCTCCTGTTTCTTTTTTTTATTTGTTTAAATTTTAATGTCCTGGCGCAAAAAGGCTGGATTAATCTTTTCAACGGAAAAGATTTGAAAGACTGGAACATTAAAATTGCCAAACACAATTATCAGGATAATTACGCCAATACCTTTCGGGTCGAAAATGGCTTAATGAAAGTGAGTTATGATGGTTACCAGGAATTTGACCAGCAATATGGCCATATCTTTTACAAAAAGCCTTTTTCAGCCTATTTATTAAAGGTAACCTATCGGTTTGTAGGCAAACAGGCCAAGGGTGGTGAAGGTTGGGCACTGCGCAATAGTGGCGCTATGCTGCACTGTCAGGATCCGGCAACGATGCTGAAAGATCAGGACTTCCCTATTTCTATTGAAGCACAAATTTTAGGTGGCGATGGAGAACATTTACGGCATACCAGTAATGTCTGCACCCCCGGTACGCTAATCAATTATCAGGGTAAACTTTTTACCGATCATTGTCTGGATTCAAAGTCGAAAACTTATTCCGGAGAACAGTGGGTTACTGCAGAATTTCTGGTTCTTGGAGATTCTGTCATTAAACACATCATCAATAAAGAAGTGGTATTGGAATATACCAAGCCCCAAATTGGCGGTGATAATGTTTCCAATTACGATCCCAAAGTAAAAATTGATGGCACCCCTTTAAAATCCGGCTATATCTCGCTTCAAAGTGAAAGTCATCCCATTGAATTTAAAACCGTTAAACTTTTTGACCTGAAACCTTACCTGAAAAACAAAACAAAACTTGATCAGGTAATTAATCAACTGTTGGAAAAGTAAGGTTAATTATCTATTGCTATAATAAGCATCATAAAACTTAAATTCCGATAGATAAATGATACGCCTACCCCATTCTTTCATCAAAAATTTTATACCTGTTATATTTTTATTTATAACGACAATTGCTTTCGGACAAAAAGCTTATACCGTAGCAGAACTTCCAGATCCTAAAAAACATGGCGGAGGCTGGGTCAGTGATCCCGATCAGATTTTAACACCTGACGATATTTTACAGATTAACAGCACGATCTCTACATTCGAAAGCAAAACGAATGTTCAGGTAGCTATTGTCATCGTGAAAGATTTTGACCACAATCAGGAAGATTTCGATTTTGCTTACCACCTCTTTAACACATGGGGAATCGGATCAAAAACCAGCAATAATGGTTTACTTTTATTTATAGCTAAAGACCGCCGCAAGTACCGGTTTATCACCGGAACGGGGATTGAAGGTGTTCTACCCGACGTAAAGCTTAAACACCTGGCAGAACAAAATTTAATTCCGGCTTTCAGGGAGAATAATTTCGGCACCGGCATTATCAATACCATTGATGCTATTGGCATAATTATTTTAAATCCAGATAACCACGCAGAACTAAATCAATTTTTCACACAAAAGGACAGCAATAGTTCATTAGAGAACTTTTGGATTCCCATGTCGCTCATCATTTTAGGCTTTTGGGCTGTTTTTAAAATTGTAAATAAGCAGTCTAATAAGGAAAAGAAATCAAAATCTTCAAAACAGGAAAGTTATGATCCTGCGCTTATTAAAGGCTGTGCCGGCTTTATTTTTTTTGGTTTCCTTTTAGTATTCGCCATAGTATTTTTCGGAGGGTTCGATCTTATTGAAAAAATAAAACTAGCCCAAATACCTATTATTGCTTTTATTATTTTATCCATCATGCTTTTCTTCAGGTATTTGTTTTTCATTGCCTCCATCAGAAATCAACACCAGGACGATAAAAATTTCTTTAATGCAGTTAAGGCTTTTCATCAGAAAAACTGGTGGCTAATCTTTTTTTCTCCGTTCATCATCTTTGCGATTATCAGGCACCTGATCAAGAGAGCTAAAACTAATGATCGTTTTAAGCCTGTGTTAGATAGCAAAAACGACGAGATGATACGTGTTGATAGGGATATTAACATAGAGGGAAGTCCTTATTTAACACCAGGGCAACGTAAAGAAGAAGTGGAGAAAGTATACGATTACGACATTTGGGAAAATACCGAGAAAACAGAGCATGTTATTAAAAAATGGCCTGCTGAAAAATTCGACGATTATTTGGAGTGCCCGGCCTGTGGATTTAAAACCTACAAATTAAATAAAAAAATCACAACCAAATCTGCAACCTATAGCCATGAAGGACAAGCCAAAATCATTAATGAGTGCAGCTTCTGCAAAAAAACTGAGTTTATCAGATGGATCACACTGCCCATGTTGGTTAAGTCAAGCAGCTCATCATCGGGTTCATCTTCATCAGGCAGCAGTTCTTCATCGTCCTCTTCAAGTAGCTGGGGCGGTGGCAGCAGTAGCGGTGGCGGCACCGGAGGAAGCTGGTAAAGGCTTACTTTTAGATTCTTTTCTGTGCTAATCAAAACTATTTTATAATTTTGGCATGCTTGGCACAATGTCTGCGCTGAGCGTAATTGCCAAATCATTCTTTACAGATTTGCAGAATCCCAATATTATGACCAGAATTTTCTTCTTAGTTATTGCGCTTTTTATTTTTTCCAGCCAGGTAATGGCTCAGGATTTATACCGTGTAACTGCGGATAAACTGAGGGTTAGACAATCCAAAGACGCAAACAGTAAAGTAATTGCCAATATCATCCAAAATGAAAAAGTGACCGTTTTAGATGCCAGTGATGCCAAATTTTATAAGATCAAACTTCGCAATAAAGAAGGCTGGGTAAGTAAAGATTTCCTTGAAAAAATTGCTGCACCGGCCCAGGCTGAACCAGCAAAAACCGGAACAACAGCACCTGCTGCAGTTGATACGACAACGTCCGCGAATAAGGATATTTACAAGGCCACTACAGATAACCTAAGGGTAAGATCAAGTGCAGACCCGAAAAGCAAAGTAATCGGATACCTACCTGAAAATGAAAATGTTGCCGTTTTGGATTCCTCCAACACGAGTTATTTCAAAATTAAAGTGTCAAATGGCGAGGGTTGGGTAAGCAAAGCGTTTTTAGCCAGGGTATCACCCGTAAATAAACCGGTTGCGAAAAAACCTGCGGTATCGGTTGAAGTACCGCAGATTGCCAAAGATTATTCAAATATCATTCTGTTTGCCATTGTTGCACTGGTTTTTGGCACCATTCTTTATTTTATTTTTAAATATTCCAATCAGAATAAAATACTGATTGGCATTTCTGCAATAGTGGTTCTGGTGGTGGTTTATTTTTGCTTTGTTACATTTATACAGCCCAAAACAGTTTCAGGAACTTATATCAGCGATAGCGACACCCAATATAAAACTTTCGACTTTGGAACACAGGATTCTGTTGTGGTAAAAGATACCTATACTGATTCTACTTTTAAAGCAAAGTATGTGATTGAAGGCGATATGATCAAACTTTATGATCAGCAAAATATGATTTTACTGTTGATCAGGGATGAAAAAACGCTGGTTGGAGAAGGTTTTACAAGGGGGACTTTTAAGAAGAGATAAATCTGGATCATAACATTAATTATCTTTAAAAGCTATTGTTGATAACAATGAGTATTTTTTTGCAAAGGCTTTGTTTATAAACCCGGTAGAGCGGATAGCCCACAGCGCAGCGAGGACTATAAGCGATGACGGGACTACTGTATCCGAAGAATTACTGCACCTTCATTTACAAAAAAATAATAAAAATCACATTCATATCATTTGAATTTTACAATTTAGATGCGGAAATAAATGCAGCATAACGAGTGGTAGAATCTTAATAACCTAAAAATCAGCAACATTTATTAAAAAAATCTTTTCTATTAATTAAAATATTTTTACCTTTGCAGTCCCTAAATAGGGAAAAAAGGAGATAATTAATTAATGGCTAAAAAACAAGTAGCAGAAAAAGAATTAGCAGCTAAAACAGCTGAACTTCAGGGAGAAGGCGGACGCCTGACTGAAAAAGAAACGATTGAATCAGAAGCTGATTCAGTTTCGATCGAATCGATTAAATCATCATTAGCAACACCAACCGAAGATTTCGACTGGGATGCAGATGAAAAAGTTTTTGGTAATTACAATGATGCAGACCGTAAAAAGTTTGAAGATATGTATGCCGGAACATTCAATCAGATCACTAAAGGTGAAATCATTAGCGGTATCGTTGTTTCTATTAACAACAAAGACGTCGTATTAAACGTAGGTTTTAAATCAGACGGTTTAGTTTCTACTTCAGAATTCCGTGATACACCAGATCTTAAAATCGGCGATTCAGTTGACGTTTTCGTTGAAGCACCAGAAGATGCTAACGGTCAATTGATCCTTTCTCGCAAAAGAGCAAAAACCCAAAGATCATGGGAAGCGATTAACGAGGCACTTGAAAATGATAGAATCATCAACGGTTTCGTTAAGAGCCGTACTAAAGGTGGTTTAATTGTTGATATCATGGGCGTTGAAGCTTTCTTACCAGGATCTCAGATTGATATTAAACCTATCCGCGATTACGATGTATACGTGGGTAAAACAATGGAATTTAAAGTTGTTAAAATTAACCATGAGTTTAAAAACGTAGTTGTTTCTCATAAAGTGTTAATTGAAGACGATTTAGAAAGCCAAAAAGTTGAAATCGTTTCTAAATTAGAAAAAGGACAAGTATTAGAAGGTACTGTTAAAAATATTACTGACTTCGGTGTGTTCATCGATTTAGGTGGTGTTGATGGTTTACTTCACATTACTGATATTTCTTGGGGCCGCATAGAGCATCCGAAAGAAGTATTATCATTAGATGAAAAAATCAACGTGGTTGTTTTAGATTTCGATGATGAGAAAAAACGTATCGCTTTAGGCTTAAAACAATTAACGCCACACCCTTGGGAAAATTTAGATGCTAACTTAGCTGTTGGTTCTAAAGTAAAAGGAAAAATCGTAACTGTTGCAGATTACGGTGCTTTCTTAGAAATCATCCCTGGTGTTGAAGGTTTAATCCACGTGTCTGAAATGAGCTGGTCACAAAACTTAAGAAATCCACAGGAGTTCTTAAAAGTTGGTGATGAGATCGAAGCTGAAGTGTTAACTTTAGACAGAGACGAGCGCAAAATGAGCTTAGGTATTAAACAATTATCTAACGATCCATGGCAAGAAGTAGCTGCTAAATTCCCTGTTGGAAGCAAGCACCAGGCTACTGTTAAAAACATGACTAACTTCGGTGTTTTTGTTGAAATCGAAGAAGGTATTGATGGTTTGATCCACATCTCTGACTTATCTTGGTCTAAAAAAGTAAACCACCCTAACGAATTCACTAAAGTTGGTGATGTATTAGACGTAGTTGTTTTGGAATTAGACGTTGATAACCGCAAACTAAGCTTAGGTCACAAACAATTAGAAGAAAACCCTTGGGATACTTTCGAAACGATCTTTACTTTAGATTCGGTTCACCAGGGTACTGTTGTTAAAGTAACTGATAAAGGTGCTGTGATTGCTTTACCATATGGTGTAGAAGGTTTCGTACCAACTAAACACATGGTTAAAGAAGATGGTACTTCAGTTAAAGCTGAGGAAACCAATGACTTCAAAATCATTGAATTCAACAAAGAAGCAAAACGTATCGTAGTATCTCACGCCCGTATCTGGGAAGAGGTTAAAGCTGAAGCGGTAGCAGAAGAAAGAAATGCTAAGAAAAAAGAAGCTAAAGCTGCTGTAACTGCGGTTAAAAAAGTTAAAGATTCTGTAGAGAAATCTACTTTAGGAGACTTAGACGTATTGGCTCAATTGAAATCGCAATTAGAAGGCGAAGAAAGCAAAGCTAAAAAAGGCTAGTTCTTTTTAACTGAATATATTAATCCCGATAGCGAAAGTTATCGGGATTTTTTTGTGTTCAAAGTTTTCGTCATTGAGAGGAGGCTTTTCAGCCGACCAAGCAATCTTATTTTCATTCACTATATAAGAAATGTAAGAACATTAAAGAAATTTGCAACATGAGCTTATATTTTTCTTAGATGCCTTATATCGTCAATCATAATTAGAAAACCAAAGTAATAGCTCATCGGCAACTCCTGCCCCGCTATACTTGCTGCCGTGAAAAACGGCATTCATCCTATCGGGTTTATGTAACATCAGTAGTTCGTTCTGCCCAACCATTTCCTTTCATCCGCCTATAATTCTTACTTTTGAAAAGGAAAATCCTTTTATAATGAAGAAATTTATCTTTTTGTTTCTAGTCTTAAATGCTTTCAAACTTTCTGCACAGGAAGTTAATATCATCCCGCTACCTGTTCAACTCGATATAAAGCAAAAAACTTCACCGTTTACCATCGATCAAAACACACTGATTATTGCGCCTGACTCTCTAATTAACAGCATCTCGTTTTTCACAGATTATCTTTCGAAATATTATGGCATTGTGATCGGCAGAGATAGTACTTCCAATAAAAAAGACAACGTCATCAAGCTGCAAGTAAATACGATCAAAACTTTAAATCCAGATCGGTATGAGCTTTTTTCAGATGATAAGCAAATCCAAATCAGTGCTTCATCCCCAAAAGGAATTTTCTACGGCATCCAAACGTTAATTCAACTGCTACCCTATTCCCGTAAAGCTTTTCCTGTTCAAATTCCTTCGGTTTCTATTGTCGATTATCCACGCTTCGATTACAGGGGAATGCACCTGGATGTGAGTCGCCATTTTTTTGACGTAGCTTTTGTAAAGCAATACATTGATTATTTAGCACTTCATAAAATGAATTATTTCCACTGGCATTTAACTGATGACCATGGCTGGAGAATCGAAATAAAAAAATACCCAAAATTGACAGAGATAGGTGCCTGGAGAGAGGGCAGCATTATAGGTTTGTGGCCTGGAAAAGGGAATGAAAACATTAAATATCAGGTATTGCCAACGGAAGTGAAAATTACGCCAAAAGAAGCTGTGATCAAAACAGACGGCATTAAACACGGCGGATACTATACCCAGGAACAGATTAAGGATGTAATTGATTATGCGGCTAAGCGCTACATTACCATTATCCCGGAAATTGAAATGCCTGCACACAGTATGGCTTTACTTGCCGCCTACCCGAAATTAGGAACCGAGCCAAATAAAAAATACGAAGTTGCCCAAACCTGGGGCATGATGAACAAATACAACAATGTACTACAGGCTTCTGACACGACATTCAAATTCCTGGAAAATGTATTAACTGAAGTGATGGATTTATTTCCATCGCCATATATTCACATTGGTGGTGATGAAGCTGCTAAAGTTTGGTGGAAACAATCGTCCGTTTCGCAACAGATTATGAAAGCAAATGGCTTAAAAACAGAAAGCGAGCTACAAAGTTATTTCATCAGAATGATTGAAAAATTTGTAAAAAGCAAAGGCAAAACCATTATTGGCTGGAATGAAATTTTACAGGGTGGCCTGGCCCCAAACGCAGTTGTAATGAGCTGGCAGGGCGAAAAAGGTGGCATTGAAGCCGCAAAGCAAACCCATAAAGTAATCATGACTCCTGAAGACAAGTTTTATTTTAACCATGCCCAATTTGTCCAGGAAGATAGTTTAACGGCAGGCAAAGCTTCCCTCCTTGCTGATGTTTACCAGTATGACCCTCTTCCTGCCGAATTAAATACCGAACAAGCAAAATACATTTGGGGCGGGCAGGGTTGTTTGTGGAGTGAGTACATCACCAATCCCGTAAAAGTACAATATCAGCTTTTCCCAAGGTTAGATGCGCTGAGTGAAATTTTGTGGAGTCCGAAAAACAAACGAAATTATCCGGATTTTAAAAAACGTTTGAAAACTCAATTTAAACGCTATGATTTGATGGGCATCACCTATTCCGAAAAATATCTGGAAAATTAATGAATGAGCTGTTTTGACATTTGTAACTGATAGTTACCAGGTGTAATACCAACAACCTTTTTAAAAATTCTGATGAAGTAATTGGCATCATTAAATCCAAGTTCATAACTAATTGAAGTTACCTTTGCCCCAGATTGCGCCAGTAAAACCTTTGCCCTATTTATTTTCTCAGTCAGGATAAAATCATTCGGACTAATGCCTAACTCCCGCTTAAATAACCTGTAAAAACTTGCTTTGCTCATACAGGCTTTATCACTTAAACTCTTGATACTAATTTTCTCGCTTAAATTTGATTTAATATAATTCAATACAAAGGCCAGTGGATTTTGATTAAGGTTATAGGCCTCATCAGTGATGGTTTTGAAGTTTTGCATTTGCATAATCCTGACTAAAAGTTCTTTGAGGGTTAAATCTGCCAGAACATCTTTTTCTTTTGCGCCTTCTGAACAAATCCTGATTACTTTGTTAATGAGGTATGCAATTTCTTCATTGTTGTAAAAATGATACTCATCGTAATTTAACAACCATTTTTCATCGCTTCCCTCTTTAGGAAAGAATTCGTTCAGGTAAGCTATTGTTTTTTTAATCTGATCCTGATCTATAGCGAGTGCTATACACTGTGTCGGACTACGGTGGCTTGCTTCCGGAAAATCAATTTTCATGGTTACAGAAGGCGGAACAATAACCGTTTGCCCTGGAAAATAATCAAATCCATTTTTATCAAAGAGATGCATGACCTTTTTTCCTCTTAACATACTTGTAATGACGAAATCATTAAAAGTTAGCGGCACCAGGTAAGATTCTGCATAAGTTTCAAAAACGTTTAATTCGCAATGTGATAAAGTATATGAAGTTCTGTTTTCAACTAATGTTTGTAATTTTTCGATTTTACTTAAACTGACCTGGTCTAATATATGTGGCATAACAATAAAGATTTTGGTTAGAGCGCATTGCTGATTACTCAAATATATAGATAAGTATTTTCACAAAGGCCATACAGACTGCAACAATAATGCTATTACTTGATGCAATTATACTACCTCTACAGGCGGATTTACCATTAGGTTTGTATTAACCAGGTCTTCATTCGCTAAAAATCATGATGAGCAATTCGATCTAAACTTGATTTAGTGAAATGCTTTGGGTGTTTTTATCATTAAAAAATCAATAATAATTATGGAAAATTTAATCGAGAAACCAACATTTAAATCCCATTACGATAACTATATCGGCGGAAAATTCGTAGCGCCAGTAAAAGGTGCCTACTTTGATAACATCTCTCCGATTGACGGAAAGGTTTTTACAAAAGCCGCTCATTCTACCAAAGAAGATTTAGAACTTGCTGTAGATGCCGCACATGATGCTTTCCAAACTTGGAGCAAAACTTCATCAACTGAACGGAGCATCATTTTGAATAAAATTGCTCAACGTATGGAAGATAATTTAGAATATCTGGCCACTGTAGAAACGATTGATAATGGTAAGGCCGTTCGTGAAACATTAGCTGCAGATTTGCCTTTAGGCATTGATCACTTCAGGTACTTTGCTGGTGTAATCCGTGCGGAGGAAGGCTCACTTTCAGAATTGGACGCCAATACGGTTTCGCTGATTGTACACGAACCAATTGGTGTAGTGGCACAGATTATCCCCTGGAATTTCCCGCTGTTAATGGGGATCTGGAAACTGGCTCCTGCCTTAGCCGCAGGTAATTGTGTGGTCTTAAAACCAGCAGAAAGCACACCAATTTCCATCATGGTTTTGATGGAGCTCATTGGCGATTTATTGCCTCCGGGCGTAATCAATGTCGTAAACGGTTTTGGCGCAGAACTCGGACGTGCATTAGTTACCAATCCTAAAGTTTCAAAGGCAGCTTTCACCGGATCAACACCAACAGGTAGATTGGTGATGCAATATGCAACTGAAAATATTATCCCGGTTACTTTAGAGTTGGGTGGAAAATCGCCAAACGTTTTCTTCAGTTCTGTGATGGATGAAGATGATGCGTTTTTAGATAAAGCAGTAGAAGGTGCGGTGATGTTTGCCTTAAATCAGGGTGAAATCTGTACTTGTCCGTCTCGTTTGTTAATTCAGGAAGATATTTATGAAAAGTTCATCGCCAAAGTAATAGAGAGAACGGAGTCTATTAAAATCGGTAGCCCATTAGATCGCACTGTGATGATGGGTGCTCAGGCCTCGAAAATTCAGTTTGAAAAAATTGCCCAGTACATTAAATTAGGAAAAGAAGAAGGTGCAGAAGTGCTCACAGGTGGCGAGGTGAATGAATTACCTGGTGAGCTGGGTGGCGGATATTATATTAAACCCACCATTTTTAAAGGGTATAATAAAATGCGGATTTTCCAAGAAGAAATTTTTGGTCCGGTGCTGGCTGTAACCACTTTTAAAACAGTTGAGGAAGCGATAGAGATCGCGAATGACACACTTTACGGTTTGGGTGCAGGTGTTTGGACCAGAGATGCACATGAGCTTTACCAGGTGCCGAGGGCCATTCAGGCTGGTCGCGTTTGGGTAAATCAATATCACTCCTATCCTGCAGGTGCGCCATTTGGGGGGTATAAACAATCGGGTGTGGGAAGAGAAAATCATAAAATGATGCTCGGTCATTATCGCCAGACTAAAAATATGTTAATCTCTTACGATAAAAATAAATTAGGTTTCTTTTAGTTAGATCATGGCTTATGGTGAATTAGCTTATAGCCTGATGTTTCTTAAGAACCTAATCATGAGATAAATGAGACGAACATCACGGCTATAAACCATGAACCATATAACTATCAAAATATGAAGCGACATAAAACCATCTATACACTATTATGATAGCGCGAATAGACAGTACAGGGAAAGCTAAAGAGCTGATTGCAATTCTTAAAGAAAAACATGGGGAGCTCATGTTCTATCAAGCCGGAGGATGCTGCGAAGGCACACAACCCCAATGCTTCGAAAAAGGCGGCTATTATCTACGCATGAGAGATGTTTGCCTTGGAGAAGTAGAAAGTTGTGAATTCTGGGTGGACAGAGATCTTTTTGAATATTGGAAATTTTCACACTTTACGCTGGATGTTTTGGATGGTTTCGGCGTTGGCGGATTTTCATTGGAAACACCTTTGCAAAAAACTTTCAAAATCCATTATCGCCTTTTTACTGAAGAGGAACTTAAAAATCTGGTACCTGTTAAAACTGCAGATTAAATACTATTTTTTCTTTTAAGGTCAGTTCGGCATAATCCGGCTGACTTTTTTATTTTATGGCAATTGGTATTGAAAATAAATACAATCTTTGCATCAAATTATAACCATGAGAAAAGTTTTTGCAGTTGCTTGCACCATCTTCACCTTATTTCTTTTAAAAGAAACCGTGAATGTTTTTATTACCGATGAAGCAGATATTGTGAAACAACGTGGAATTTTCATCGTGATTTGGCTAAGCATCTTTATTCCGTTTTTAATCTTAAGTCTTTGGTTATGGTCGCCTAAAAACAAGGACCGAGATGCAGAACAGTAAGCATTAATCTATCGGTCCTTGTCCAGACGAACGAAACAAAGAATCCAATTTATTTATAGTTTCAAGCTTGGCCATTATAGCCCATTATGATTTCTGTTGGTGCAACGCAAATCAATAAAAAGGTAGGACGAAAGGCAGAAGTTTATTGATTAAGATAATCGCTATTGCCCAAATAATTATCCCGCAGATTTAGAGGACTTCCGCAGAAGCGAATAGTAAAAATCTGCGAAATCATTTTGATCTGAGGGCAAAGCCAGGCATAACCTTATATCACTTTACAGCGCACGAGTTCGCTTATTTAATTCTATATTTATTAATAACCAACCAAGAAATAATCGCTATTGCTTAAATAATTGTCCCGCAGATTTAGAGGACTTCCGCAGAAGCGAATAGTAAATCTGCGAAATCACTTTGATCTGCGGGCCAAAGCCAGGCATAACCTTATGTCATTTTACAGCGCAAGATTTAACTTATTTAATTCAATATTTATTATAACGAACTAAGAAATAATCGCTATTGCTTAAACAATTATCCAGAAAACATCAATTAGCCTATCGGTCCGGTGTCACACCGACCGAAAACAAAAAATTAAATTTTAAATGTTGCTACAGAAGAATTTAGCATACAAACTACAAAACAATAGACATCTAACTTTTCTACCTTAAAACATTTTTCTATATTTGCCCAATCCTTCTCCAATGCAAAAGAAAACAATCTTTGACGGACAAAAAATTCAGATTACAATTAAGCGGCTTTGCCATCAGTTAATTGAAAATCACGACGATTTCGCAAATACCGTTCTAATTGGCATTCAGCCAAGAGGAATCTTTTTGGCTGACCGGATTCACCAGGAACTGCAACTCATTTTAAAAAATAAAAAAATCCTTAAGGGCAATCTCGACATTACCTTTTTCAGAGATGATTTCCGCAGAAAGGATGGTTTGGTAACAGCGAGCAGCAATTCCATCGACTTTATTATCGAGGGAAAAAAAGTTGTGCTGATTGATGATGTATTATGGACTGGCCGAACCATCAGGGCAGCACTTGATGCCTTGCTGGCATATGGCCGTCCGGAAAAAGTAGAACTGCTGGTGTTAATAGACCGCAGATTTAGCAGGCATTTACCCATCGAACCAGATTATACGGGCCATGTGGTAGATAGCTTAAATTCACAACAGGTGAAGGTTACCTGGGCAAGCGAAGGAGCAGAAGACAAAGTGATTTTATTATCTGAACCACCCTTGCCAAAATAAGCATAAACGCTTTACGGAGGGTATTTTGGCATAGAGCGCTATCTGACAGTTAATAACATTATAATAAACAGATAAAAAACAATACTATAGAAAATGGCAGCAGACAAACTATCAACCCGACATCTTTTAGGCATTAAAGATATTAACCGGAATGATATCGAATTGATTTTCGAAACTGCAGATAATTTTAAGGAAGTAATTAACAGACCAATCAAAAAGGTTCCTTCACTTCGTGACATTACCATTGCCAATATCTTTTTCGAAAACTCTACCCGAACAAAACTTTCATTCGAACTTGCTGAAAAGAGACTTTCGGCTGATGTGGTTAATTTTGCAGCCTCTTCCTCCTCTGTAAGTAAAGGCGAAACACTGATTGACACCGTAAATAACATCTTATCGATGAAAGTGGATATGGTAGTGATGCGTCACCCTTATGCCGGTGCAGGTCAGTTTTTGAGTAAACACGTTAAAGCGCAGATCGTAAATGCCGGAGATGGGGCACACGAACATCCAACACAGGCTTTGCTTGATGCTTTCTCTATCCGTCAGAAATTAGGTGATGTTTCCGGAAAAAAGGTCGTCATTGTTGGTGATATTCTCCACTCCAGGGTAGCCATCTCTAATATCCTTTGCCTGCAGCGTTTAGGTGCAGAAGTGATGGTATGCGGCCCGACAACATTGATACCAAAACACATTCATCAACTGGGCGTGAAGGTAGAACATAACCTGATCAAAGCGCTAAACTGGTGTGATGTAGCCAATATGCTCCGCATTCAACTCGAGCGTCAGGACATTAAATATTTCCCGTCATTACGGGAATATGCGATGATGTACGGTCTAAACAAACAGATTCTGGATAACCTTGATAAAGAAATTATCGTCATGCACCCCGGCCCGATTAACCGAGGCGTAGAAATTACCAGTGATGTAGCCGACAGCAAACAATCCATCATCCTGGAACAGGTAGAAAATGGTGTGGCGGTAAGAATGGCAGTGCTTTATTTACTGGCAAGCCAGGGTTAAGTTTGGAGTTTTGAGTCCAAAGTCTAGCGTCCGGCATTAGTATTAGTAGTGGGTTGTAAAAAATATTCAGGAATTGAAAGCATGTTTCCGGACCTGACAGAGATAATTAATCTTCAGCTTCTTTACTATAATGGCGGATGCGGCGGCACAAATAAACAACTGTACCAATGACGAATGACTATTGAACTCCTGGCCGAAATAAACCTCCTTTTTCAACAATCAGATCTACCCTGATACCAAACTAAAAAACCTTTCGTTAAAGTGTGTTATTAACAGATGTTAATTACTTATGTTGATAAACAGCAATACTATTTTTAATTTAGTACCAACCCTATTTGAAACCGATGGAACCTTTAAGCCTTAATCTCCTGCAATTATGGATTATAACGGCATCATCTCATGAAAAAGATATAGCATAATGAAAAAAAAATACTTATTAATTCCGCTACTTTTGGCAGGAAGTTTTAGCTCGTATGCACAGGTTAGTGCCGTCCAAAACCTCAATAAAAACTATCAAACCGGCTTAGAATTATTAGATAAAGAAAAATACACTGCTGCGGCACAACAGTTTAAGCTGGTAGAACAGCATCTTTATAAACCCTCTACCCAGACAGAGAGTAATGCCGAATTATCCCTGTTAAAAGAGAATGCAAAATTTTATGCTGCAGTTTGTGCACTTGAATTAACGAATAGCGATGCAGAAAGCTTGTTTCAGGCATTTATACGCGATTATCCACTCAATCCAAATACCAAACTGGCCTACTTTTACGTGGGTAAAACTTATTTCGGACAAAAAAACTATCAAAAAGCTTTAGAATGGTTTGAAAAAACTGATCCCTCTACGCTTTCTGCCAAGCAGAGAAACGAATACCAGTTTAAGCAGGGTTATTCTTATTTCGAATTAAAACAATATGATAAGGCAGAACCTTTGTTTGAGCAGGTGAAAAAAGAGGAAGGCGATTTCCAGGAAAGTGCCACCTATTATTTCGCCTACATCAATTACCTGAACAAGGAATACAAAACGGCATTGGCCAACTTCGAAAAGTTAAAGGGCTCTCCAACTTATGAAGCGAGTTATCCTTATTACATCACTTCGATGTATTATTTGGATGAACGCTATGATGATGTGATCAGCTATGCGCTGGAATCGATTCAAAAAACGAAGCAACAGTTCGAACCGGAAATGCTGAGCCTGGTTGCCGCTTCTTATTTCGCAAAATCAGACTTTAAAAATGCTGAAAAATATTTTGCTGAATTTTATGCGAAAGATAAAAACGACACCAAAAACAATCTTTTTATTTATCAGTATGGTTATTCCCTATTACAAAATAAAAAATATAAAGAATCTGTAGCGGTACTCGAGAAATTAAATTCGGACGATGTTTACCTTCAAAACGGAATGCATACTTTGGGTAAAGCATTTATCCAGCTCGGTAATAAACAAAAAGCACAAAGCGCTTTTTTCAGGGCTTCACGTTTAGATTTTGATAAAGGCATTCAGGAAGAAGCCTGGTTAAGCTATGCCAAGCTGAGTTACGAACTGGATTTCCATCAACAGGCTTTGGAGGCCACACAAGGTTTTTTAAAGGCTTTTCCTAAATCACGTAAAATAAATGAAGCCAAAACCTTATTAGGCGAAGTTTTATTAACCACTAAAAACTATCAGGCCGCAGTAGATATCTTGGAGCCTATTCCAGATAAAACTTTAGAAGCCAGAGAAGCCTATCAGAAGGTGACTTATTTCCGGGGTTTGGAATTTTATAACGAGCGGGCATTTCCTAATGCATTATCTATGTTTTTACGTTCAGATAAATATCCTGAAGATAACGAAATCTATGCATTAAACACCTATTGGAAAGCTGAATCGATGTATGAGTTACGTAAATTCGGTGAAGCAGTATCTACTTTTGAGAAATTCCTTAAACTGCCTGGTGCAGACAAAACAGGTGTTTACAATTTCGCAAATTATGCCTTAGCCTATGCTGCTTTTGAAGATGAAAAGTACAGCAAAGCCGCTAATTATTTCGAGAAGTTTTTAGCCGGAAATGATAAGGACCAGAAAACAATTGACGATGCCACCATCCGTTTAGCCGATTCATACTTTGTGAATAAGAGCTATGGTCAGGCGATGAGCAATTACAATAAAATCATCAGCAGACATACTTCTTCAGAAGATTATGCAACCTTCCAGAAAGGAATGATCCAGGGATTGGAAACGCAATACGATGCAAAAATTGCAACCATGCAAAGCTTGTTATCACAGTTTCCAAATTCGAACTATGCTGATGATGCGGGTTTTGAAACGGCTTATACCTATTTTAACAAAGGTGATTTTGATAAATCTAAATCTGATTTAGTGGCTTTAGTAGCCAAATACCCGCGAAGCAGCTACGTACCAAAAGCTTTGGTAACGATTGGTTTGGTTCAATATAACCAGGATCAGGATGATGCGGCTTTAGAATCCTTTAAAAAGGTAGTGACAGAATATCCTGCCGTAGATGAATCCAAACAGGCAATGGAATCCATCAAAAATATTTATGTAGACCGTGGCGATGCGAATGGATTTATCAACTATGCAAACACCACTCCACTTGGAAATTATTCTAACACGGAGCAAGACAACATCATTTTTGCCGCAGCAAACAACCTTTACTTAAAGGGCGATGCCAATGGTGCTTTTCAAGCCGTAAACGCCTACTTTGATAAATTCCCAAAAGCCATTCATACTAAGGAAGCCAAATTCATCAGGGCAGAATCTTTAGTAAAATTGAATCGTCCGGATGAGGCCATTGCAGATTATGAATTTATTTTGAACGACTGGACGAGCGATTATACCGAACGTTCGCTCGTGAGCATTTCCCAGTTGTTCCTGAATCAGAAAAAATATAACGAAGCCATTGTTTATTTAAAACGTTTAGAAACCACCACTGATTACAAATCTCACTATGGTTTCGCCATCAACAACCTGTTAAAGGCTTACACCGCCCTGAACATGCCAGATGACATGATTAAATATGCACAGCTGACGAAAGAATCGGAAAAAGCTTCCGAAGAAGAAAAAAACAGTTCTGGTTTATTCTCTGGTAAAGCTTATTTACTGAAAGGTGATACTACCGCTGCGGTAAAAGAATTTAAAAATGTAGTGGCTAAAACCAAAACCATTGCTGCAGCAGAGGCAAAATACAATCTTGCGCTGGTAGAATATAACAAAGGCGATTACAAAACATCTTCGAAAACCTGTTTCGACCTGGTTAACAATATGGCATCTTATGATTATTGGGTAGCGAAAGCATTTATCCTGTTATCAGATAATTATGTTGCATTGAAAGATAACTTGCAGGCAAAAAGTACGCTTTTAAGTATCATTGATAATTACGAAGGCAAGGATGATATCATCCCAACAGCCAAAGAGAAACTAGAAAAACTAAACCAGAAGAAGTAAGATGATGAAGTCAATTAAATATATATATAGTTCACTGTTTTTTATAGCTGCCGGATTAATGACTGCGCAGGCGCAGGAAAAAAAGACAGAGGAAAAAGCAGTGGTTAATGAAGAGATTGAAGTGGTTCGTCCGTACAAGCCTATCTTGGCAGAAGCAGTAAAACTAAGAAGGAGTCCGAACCTGGATGACGTAAAAATCTATAAGGCAAAACTGAATTACAGCATTACTGACAGAAAGCTGGAAATTAACAGCGATATCCAAAAATTACAGGCACAAGCTGTAGCGGATGAAAAAGAAAGTATCTTAATTAATAATTATGTTAAAGGTGGCATAGGTAACCTGGGTACTATTTTTGGCGAAGCTTATTTTAACAATGGAAAAGATGAAGGTTTGCAGTTTGGTGGTTATTTCAAACACTTTAGTCAGGAAGGGAAACTAAACAAACAAAACAGCAGCGACCAGCAATTGAGTGTTTTCGGTCGCAGCATTTTAGATCAGCACACCGTAAGTGGTCGCATTAATGTTCAGCGTCATGGAACAAATTTTTACGGAATTGATACCGACAGACCAACCTTTAATACAGACCCTCAGAAACAGGCATTGACATTTGTGGAACTGGAGGGTGAGTTGGTAAAAAACTTTACTGAAGATCCGGATGCTTTAAGTTATGCGCTGAAAGCCAATGGTTATATCTGGTCGGATAAATTTGAAGCAAAAGAAAACTATTTAACCTTAAACGGTTATCTAAACAAAAGAATCAGTTCTTTTAACTTAGGTTTGGCTGCGTCTACAGAATTTGGAAATACTAAAGATGCTTTGACCAGTGTTGGTAACAACTTACTTCGTTTAAATCCATACATCCGCTTGCAGGTTAAGGGGGCAAAAGTAACCGCTGGGGTAAACTTCGTTCAGGAGTTTGGTGCTTTCAGTAGCACAAGGATCTTCCCTGCTGTTACAGCTGATTTCACTTTAATTCCGGATTATTTACAAGTTTTTGGGGAAGTAAAAGGTGATGTGAACAGAAACTCTTTAAGAGGTTTTACAGAAGAAAACCCATGGTTAAATAGTAATATCCTGATTAAAAACACGGTTGAAAAATTGAGTTTCAGTGCAGGGATTAAAGGAACTGGTGGCCCCGGCTTTGGTTATAAAGCAAGAGTATATGTTAAACAATTTGATGACATGCCGTTATTCATTAACAACTTTGATAACCTGAACAAATTTGACGTGATCTACGATTTCGGCAAAACCAAGTTAACGGGTATTGAAGGGGAGCTTTCGGTACAGGTAAGTGATGCTTTAAAATGGACTGGAAAGTTAAATGTTGACGATTGGAAACCTGCTCAGGAAACTTACTCATGGTTTAAGCCAGGACTAAAGGTTAGTTCGAATTTCCTTTATACTTACAATAAAAAATTAAGTTTCAACGCTGCTGTAGTAATTCAGGATGATGTGAAAGCAAAAGTAAACGTACAAACGCCGGTAAATCCTTTGCAATATTTGGTACCGAATACCGGGATCGAACGTATCGAAACAGTTAAAGGTTTCGTTGATTTAGGTATTGGTGCAGATTATAGAATCAATAATAAATTCTCTGTTTTTGCAAAGGCCAATAACCTTTTAAATAGTAAGTATAACAGATTTTTGTATTACCAGGTAAACGGTTTAAACATTTTTGGCGGATTGACTTATTCGTTTTAAATAAGCGTTAAAATTTATCAAAAAGCGGCAGTATCATGGTACTGCCGCTTTTTGATTTTAGCTGTATCCTGACAAAAGACGAGAATGATTTTTAACGATCCCACCAAACCCTCGAAGTCAGTACATCTCCACCTGGCATCCTACTTACGGCATCTCTGTAATTTTGTGGATTATTCAGAATCTCTGTTGAGAGGTAGATCATTCGCCTCGGAATAGTGGCATTCGTTACGTTTCCTCTATAGTTCACCGGAACCAGCTTAGGATAATCACTCCGCTTCCAGTTTAACCAGGCTTCAATAAAATTAAAGTTAGTGCCCGTAGCAATCCAGTATTGTGTATTTATATTATTTAGTGACGCTTCTGTACTGCTTTCATCAAGGAGATTTTGGCTAACGAAATGGTTAATGCTGGTTGCATTTACTGTAGCTAAGGGATCTAATTGAGCAAGAGACTGGATAGCACCCGCTAGTCCATTGGCATAGTGAATTGGTGCAGTTCCTTCAATATTCCATCCCCTTACTTTAGCTTCTGCCAATAGAAACTCAGTTTCTGCATAGCTTAATATAAAAATTGGTCCGCCGAGTTTGAGGTATACGTTGGTGCGTGGCCTAGAATATTTTCCAAGCGGAGCAAAATCACTTCCACTCCCTGTACCGCCGGGATAATCTGGAGCCTGACTGATATCCGTAGCCCCGCCTTGTAAATCATATCCATTCGGAAGCCCCAGCTGAACACTTGCGTCTGTATTTCCGGTGAGGTTTTGATCTGCGCTTTTTGCCAGTCCATCATTAGGCACTTCTCCTATTACGCCGAGCCTGGGGTCATTCGTCTTGCGGAGCTGATCAATCAATGTTTTGCTCCATCGCACTTCGAGATAATCTGAATAAGTTCTGAGTGCAAGTGAACTTCCATTCTGGCTCTCAAAAGAAGAAGCATCAGTAATTAAAATTGCATTATCACTAATGTTAGCAAAGGTTTTACCCGCTGCCTTTTCAGCCCAGACTTTCGCCTTTTCCGGATTTACTTTGGTTAATCTCATGGCAATACGAAGCATTAAAGAATAACCAAACTTTCTCCATTTATTGATATCGCCTTTGTAAAAAAGATCGGCAGTTGGTCCGGGTTTGTTCGAATCAAGCTGAGTTGTTGCAGTTTCGAGATCATTCAGCATCTGGTTATAAATAGCTTCCTGCCGATCATAAACCGGAAATTTGATTCCTTCGATCGCTTTTGCCGCTTGCGTGTAGGGTACATCTCCGTAGGTATCAGTAATTCGTTGTAAAATCAATACAAACATGATATCGCCAATTGCTATTAAATTTTGATTGGCGCCCGGGTTTTTCAATTTAGCCAGTCGCTGCATCTCCCGGATATAGGAGGCATCTTTATAACCTTCGTCAAAAATCCTACCCTGATAATCGGTAAAACTGCCGACGTTTATATATTTATCGCCATTGTTATAATAATTGTAAGTAGAAGCAAACAGTTGCATCATCGTACTTTGATACAATAGCTGGTAATAACCGAGATTGGCATATTTCAACTGCGCCTGCGAGAGTAAATTGTTAGGATCGAAATTCTCTTCGGTAAGTTTGGTTGGGTCAGTATTAATCTCATCCAGTTTCGACTTTGAACAACCATTCATTAAAACGAGAAATGAAATTCCTATTGCACTTATCCTTTTCCAATTCATGGTTTATCTGAATTTAAAGTTAAAATTGATTCCAAAAGTCCGGGTGGCGGGTAGTGAAGCCCCCTCTATTCCTGCATAACCAAGTGTTGGCGAAAACTGTGATTCAGGATCAACATTATCACTGTATTTAAGCAAGGTAAATATATTTCGTGCAACCAAATCTATGTTGACACTGCTAAAAGGAGTATTTTTAAGAAATTGATTCGTAAAAGCATAACCCAACGTGGCCTGACGGAGTTTTATGAAACTGCCGTTGAGTACTGATAATGCCGAAACATTCGTAGCCAGTTCGGGATAGTAAGCGTAGGCCGGAACATTTACCGTATTCCTTTGGCCACTTTCGGTTACCCCATCTGCAACAATACCGGTTTCCCGACCCACGAGTGTTGCTTTATTAAGTCCTTGTACATAACTGTAATATGCTGTTGCAGATAAAATTTTATTGCCGAAACGATAGTCGATTAAAAATGACAGATTAAACTGTTTGTAAGTGATGCTATTGGTGATTCCTCCGTATAAAGCGGGCATGGTACCACCCATCGGGATAAAATTACCCCGCTTCGGAATCCCATCGGATCCGATGATAACATTTCCACTGGCATCGCGGAGGTAATCGTAAGCCATAATCTGCGTAATCGGTTTACCAACAACCAGTGCCGTATTGGCATTCAATGGCCTGTATGTTCCGGTGAGCGTATAATTGCTATTCCCGTCTATAGAAAGTAACGTATTTTTCACCTTCGTCATGTTCAGGTTAATCTGCCATTTACTATTAGTTGTTAAGAGGGGTGTATAACCGAGCGCCAGTTCAATTCCCCTGTTCCGGGTAGCACCAAGATTAACATAAGCAGAGGTAAAACCTGTAGTTACAGATTGCTTGGCATTGATGATTTCGTTATGGGTAAGGCGGTTAAAATAGGTAAAATCAATATTAAAACGGCTATTAAAAAATTTGAGATCCAGACCAGCTTCTATTTCATTCAGGGTAAAAGGCTTCAGGTTGTAATTAGGCAGGTCGCCGGAAAAGCCGCCTATTGGCGTTCCATTTACATGATGATCAATGTTGTAATAAATCTGCGTGGTATAAGGCATGATGGGTTCGCCACTGGTTTTGGCAAAATCTAATCTTAGTTTACCGAAATCCAGGCCTTTCCATTTCAGCAGATCTGAAAAGATGAAACTGCCTGATACACCGGGAACGAAAATTCCACGGTTATTGACTGGCAAGGTAGAATAGATATCATAACGGCCGGTTACGGAGAAATTGAGAAAACGTAAGTAACTCAAATCTGCTGTGTAATAGGCCGATTCCGTGACAATCCTGGAAACATTGAACATCCTGGTACTGCTGATTAGATTTTCCGGAACGTATAAATAAGGTGTGATAAATTGCGAGCCTTTCAACTGTTCGCCATTGCCCTTTCTTTCTCGGTAATTTGCACCCAGCGAGAGTTCAAGGCTCAATTGATCGCTCAGTTTTTTATTTGCGCTGAGTAAAACATCACTGTTAAATTCAGCAGTTTTGTTTTGATCGTAAGCATTGATACCACCTTGCCTGTTAATCGAAAATGCCGTTCCGGTAGGTAAAATACTCACCACTTTATCTTTACTTAAATCATAGCCAACCCGTCCCTGAAGCGACATCCAACTTGCCAGTTGATACCTCATCACAGCAGAAGTAATGTAGCGGTTTCGGTTGGCGTAATCGGCTTGCTTATTCATTAAAAAATAAGGGTTCGTTTTATATTCATCGGCATTCCATCGCCGCTCGAAACCGGTTTCTGAATCAAAACCAGGGGCGAGAATCGACTGATCCAGGCTGGTAGCTAAAGCTGAAATCCCATAGTTAGCATTTAAAGGTCCGTCGCTTAAATAACTTTTATTTTTATTCCGTTCATCAATATAATTTCCGGTCAGGCTTAATGAAAGCTTCTTGGTTAGTGCCAGACTTCCGTAAAAATTGATTGATTTTCGGTTGAGTGCACCATTGGTTAAAATGGAATTATAGTCTAAGTTAGAAACTGAAACCCGGTAATTATTGCTGGTATTTCTGCCCGTAAGTGAAAGGGTATTGGTAACTGCAGGTGCTGTTCGATAAAAAGTCTGGATGTTATTTTTCGCCGGATTATATGGCCGCATGGAACCATCAACCTGCATGGTTAATTGTCCGTCCATGATTTCTCCCCAACTAAGCAAACCCGTGTTAATGGCATTATACAAATCTGAAGGACGTTTATTCTGCGCACCCTGACCATAAAAATATTGATAATCGGTGGAGTTCACCGGAATATCAAAAGCCAGATTTGCGTTATATTCCAATTTCGGATCGGCAGTTTCCCCACCACTTTTAAGGTTAATCAGGATTACACCATTTGCGGCCCTTGCACCATATAAGGCCGAAGCGGCCGAACCCTTCAGAATCGTGATGGTTTCAATATCATCAGGATTGATGTTGCTGATACCGTCGCCATAATCGGCACCACCATATTCGTTGGCACTTCCCCTGATACTATTATCGATGGGTACACCGTTGATCACAAATAAAGGTGAGGCGGCAGTCATGCTCGAAACACCACGAATCAATACCCGCGCCGCAGATCCTGGTCCGCCATTTACACCAGTGATATTCAAGCCGGCAACCCTGCCCTGCAAAGCCATGATTAAATTGCTTTCTCTTGCTTTTGAAATGGATGATCCTTTGATAGTTGTTAAAGCATAGCCTACTTTTTCATTATCTTTTTCAATCCCCAGAGCGGTAATTACAACCTCTTTCAATACACGACCGCTATCTGCTGGTAATTTCCCTTCAGCCGTTTTTCTGATTACAATTAAATTATTTGGCAACAGCGAATAGGCATAACCGCTATTGCGCAGCAGTTGATCCACTACTTTGAGTGTTTCCTCTTTTTCTACTTTAACGGAAACCTGATGTTTCGGAATTTGCGCTTCACTGTAAGCGAAGTGATAAATGGTTTGTTGCGATATGGAGGTGATCACCTCCTCAAAATCTGCATTGTTAAAGTTGAGCGTAACCTTTGTTTGCGCAGCTGCATAAAACGGAAAAAGCATTCCGATAAATAATACGACTTTTTGCAGCAAACCCATGGCCACAAATATACGTGGCTAATGCTTTGTACTAGCGGAAGATATAGACATTTTTACCCTTTATTGAATAATTAAAGTTTTCAATGAATTTTAATGCATCTAACGCTTCATTAATATTTTCTTTCGTAAAGTGAGCGGTAAACTTCATCTTTTTCAAATCGGGATCTTTAAAATATATCTTGATATCATAATGCCTTTCAAAAAGCCTGGAAACCTGATCGAAATTTTTATTTTTAAAAACGAGTTCATGGCTCGTCCATGCAGTTTCTTCTACACCGCCACTTTCAGTTTGACTTACTAGGCCTTTGCCATCTACCAAGGTGAATTTATCATTTGGCCGTAAAGTAAAGGGTTGTTTATCGCCATTTTTAAGTGCAATCTCAACTTTACCGCGGATTAAAGTAGTTTCGGCGAAATCATCATCAGGATAGTTTTTAACATTAAAAGCAGTCCCCAACACTTGCACGTCCATTTTTTCAGTATGCACAATGAAAGGATGTTGCGGGTCTTTTTTTACATCGAAAAATGCTTCTCCGGATAGATAAACATTTCTATCATCGCCACTAAACTTTTTCGGATACCTGAACAGGCTTGCAGCATTAATTTTGACAACAGATCCATCTCCAAGTGTAATCGTTTTAATATCAGCGGCTTTAGTCTGCGCTTTCACTAAGACTAAATGGCTGGAATCGTCTGAAAAAAGTGCCTCTCTATAGTATAATAAAACGGCTCCTGATACGATGGCAACCATGGCAGCAATTCTTAACCAAAGGAACCTTTTACTTTTTAAAACTTTTAATCGGGTTTCAGCAGGAGCCTGAATCTGGCTTTTAATGCGATCGAAAACCACCTCGATATTTGCTTCTTCTTCCGTTTCAGATTCCAGGTAATTTTGCAACAGTTGATATTCTTTATTTAATGCTGCATGATTTTCTAAAAGTGATTTCAGTTCCATAGATTCATCCGCAGAAATATCTCCGGCCAATTGTTTTCCTAGCAATTCTGTAAATCTCTGATCTGTCATTTTAGTTGTGGTTCTATTTAAAGGTTCCTGTTTTTTTGAAAATTGCCTACAAGTAAGATAAAAAAGATAAGGAGCCCAAGAGCATCAACAACGAAATTATTGTTCCGCTTGGGGTTTCGCCAGACTCCATTTCAGCTAAGGGTTTCAAAATTAACCGAAGTTTGGCAAGTGCTCTGAATAATTGCGTTTGCACGGTTCGGGGTGAAATATTAAGCAATTCGGCCACCTCTTTATATTTCAGTCCGCCTTCTTTAATCAACCTGAACACCTCCCTGGCCTGGGGTGCCAAAGTTTCAATGGCGAGATGAAGTTGTTGATGAAGTTCTTTTGTTTCAAGAATATATTGCGGCGTTTGTGCTGTTGCCGAAATATCTTCATCAACATCTGCTAAATCCATAAACGTAACTGATGATTTTTTTTTAAGGTGTTTTAGCGATTGGTTTTTAACTGCGATAAAAAAATAGCTTTCAGGGTTTAAAACGTGTGTACTTGCGCTACGATTTTCCCAGCACTTCACAAAAACCTCTGTAACCAGATCTTCAGCTGCTTGTTTATCACCAACATAATAAATGGAAAACTTAATCAGCCGGCTATACAAAAACCGGTACAGCTGCTCAAAAGCGTTCATATCACTTTCCAGGCAAATCTTACTCCATAAAACGACCAGATCTGGCTTTGCTGCTTTCAAATTGATTAGTTTAGTTAATCAAACGTAAAGTAATCAAAAAAAATCTAGTCGGCAGCCAGTTTAATAGAAAAATCTGATTCCTCAAATGGCTGCTAAACCTTATTTAATGCCAATAGCCGCATTTTAAGTAAATGATTATCAGGCCCGAAGAAATAAATATTAAAATCATCAGTTTTTCTGTAGGCAATTTATCCTCATAAATGCTCTTAACTGATAGACCATCCAGATGGATTCTGTATGGCGACTAACAATTAACCAAATAATTATTATTCAAAATTATTCTTCATGAATATGAAAAAATCTTTACAGCTCACTTGTTTATTGCTTTATGCATCAACAGGTTTGTACGCAGCTGCACCAATTAATCATTTTAATCACGCGGTTTCCTTCCATTCGGTTTACCAGGATGTGATTAAAGGAACGGTAAAAGATGAAAAGGGCATTACCCTACCCGGCGTAACTGTTGTGATAAAAGGTACAAAAACCGGAACACAAACGAATGCCTCTGGCCAGTATAGCATTTCTGCTAAAGCCGGTGATGTTTTGGTCTTCTCCTTTATTGGTTATCAAAACAAAGAGGTAACGGTGGGTACAGAAAGTACTGTTGATGTTTCGATGGGTGCTGATTCTAAAAACCTGGAAACCGTTGTGGTAACGGCATTGGGTGTTAAAAGGTCAGAAAAATCGTTAACATACAATACACAGCAAGTATCAGGAGATGAATTATCAAAGGTTAAAAGCCCTAACTTAATGAACTCGCTTAACGGAAAAGTAGCAGGCTTAACCATAAGTCCGAGTGCTTCCGGAGTAGGTGGTTCTGCAAAGGTAATTTTACGTGGTAGCCGTTCAGTGAGCGGAAATAACCAGCCTTTGTACGTGATTGATGGGGTTCCGATTAGCAATAACGGTAATGCAAATGGCCAGCAAAACAGTGTATTTGGAGGTGGTCAGGATGGCGGAGACGGAATTTCCAACTTAAATCCTGATGATATTGCAAGCATCACAGTTTTAGAAGGTGCATCTGCGGCAGCATTATATGGTAGCCAGGCGCAGAATGGTGTAATTTTAATCACCACCAAACAAGGTAAATCAGGTAAAACTGAAATTGGTTTCTCTTCAGGTGTAAATATTGATAACATCGCTTACAAACCGAAGTTCCAAAACAGCTACGGACCAGCATCTGCTACTACGAGAGATAGCTGGGGAAGTGCAATTAATAACACTACAGATAATTTAAGTGATTTTTTCCGGACCGGAATTAATACTTCGAATGCAATTAATCTTTCTGGCGGATCTGAAATTGCACAAACTTATTTTTCTTATTCGAACACTTATGCAAGTGGTATTCAGCCAGGAAATAAGTTAAACAGAAACAACATCAACTTACGCGAAACCGCTAAATTTTTAAACAACAAGTTAACGGTTGATGCGAGTGTAAACTACATCAATCAGCGAATTAATAACAGTCCTACTTTAGGTTTATATTTAAATCCGTTGGTGGGTTTATATCTTTTTCCTCGTGGTGTAGATATTAATCCTTATAAAGAGCAGTATTTGCTTTCTAATAATACAGGTACTGCCCGCCAGAACTGGTTAGGTGGTTCGGCAGATATTAATCAAAACCCTTGGTGGTTAACCAATTTAAATCCGAATACGGCTATCCGTAACCGTTTCTTATTAAGCGGAAGCGTAAAATATGATGTAGCCAGCTGGTTAAATGTTCAGGTAAGGGGAAATATGGACAGAACGACTGATGATTATGAAAACCACAGGTTCTCTGGAATCAACGGAAACTTTAATTCTACCGGAACAGGTTATTTTTCACAAAGCAACCAGACTTTTGTACAAAAGTATGTAGATGCGATTGCAAACATTACGGTGCCATTAACCGGATCAGATTTTAAACTGAATGGGTTAATTGGTGGAAGTATTAACGATCAGAAAACTTCTGGTTTGTCTCTTGCAGGAAATTTATCGGCAGTTGATTTCTTTACGCCATCCAACACCATCGTGGCGCAACCTGGTACCTTTACCGGGAATACGTTGACCAATACTACAGCGATTATTCCAAATCACAATCAGTTGCAGGCTGTTTTTGGTAACGCCAACTTATCTTATAAAGACTGGGCATTTTTTACCGTTACAGGAAGAAATGATTGGTCATCGAACTTATCGTACACGCCAAATAATTCTTATTTCTATCCTTCTTTTGGTTTGTCTTTCATTGTTTCGCAAATGTTTAAATTGCCTGAGGCCATCAGCTATGCAAAAGTGAGAGGTACTTATGCTGAAGTTGGTAATACCGTGCCGCCTTATCTTACTTTTATTCAAAACACTTTAAAAGCAGACGGCGCATTATTGTTCAATACAAACAGGGCGTTTAGAGAATTGAAGCCAGAACGTACGAAATCTTTCGAAATTGGAACAGATTTACGCTTCCTGGCTAACCGAATCAACTTTAGCTTCACTTATTACAAAACCAACACCAGAAACCAATATATTCCGGTAATTGCGCCACCATCTTCATTGGTATCTACCGGTTACTTAAATGCTGGAAATGTAGAAAACAAAGGTATCCAATTCATTTTAGGCGCTGATGTGGTGAAAGGTGACGGATTCAACTGGAACACTTCGATTAATGGTTCTGCGAACCGCAATAAAATTATTGATATCGCATCTGAAGACAGAATTTTTAGTATAGACTTAACGGGCGGCGGTAATAATTCTTATATATCCAGGTTAAAAGTTGGTGGTTCTTATGGTGATATTTATGGCTATACCTTACAGAGAGATGCACAAAACAGAATCATTTTAGGTGGAGACGGAACAAGCGCTTCGCCATACACACCATTAAAAAGCGCAGACTTCAATTACATTGGCAATGCCAATCCGAAATTCCAATTGGGTTGGAACAACAGTTTCAGTTATAAAGATTTCAGTTTGAGTTTCCTGGTTGATGGTAAATTTGGCGGAAAGGTGTTATCGTTAACAGAAGCATTAATGGACGAAGCCGGCGCGTCTGAAGCGACTGGCAATGCCAGAAATCAAGGCGGTGTTAAAATTGATGGTGTGGATACGAGAGGAAATGCAGTTTCTGCAAGCATCAATCCACAAAGTTATTATTCTATCGTTGGTGGAAGATCAGGCGTATCTGGCGAATACATTTACAGCGCAACTGTGGTACGTTTAAGAGAAGCCGCTTTAGGTTATACATTCCCGTTAACCAGTAAAACTTTCAAAAGCATGAAATTTTCAGTTACCGGCAGAAACTTAGTGTACTTCTACAAAAAAGCACCATTTGATCCGGAGCTCACGATGTCGACAGGAAATGGTTTATCGGGTATTGATGTATTCAATCAGCCTGCCACCCGTACTTTAGGTTTCAATCTAAATTTAACATTTTAATTCTATTGAAAAACAACATGAAAACGATATATCAAAAATCTGCTGATAAAGGGATTAAAGGATGGTCTGCTGTTTTGCTGGCATCTTTAATGGCCCTGAATTTTGGATGTACCAAAAACTTCGAGGAGTTTAATACCAACCCAACTGCACTTTCACCAGAGCAAACTACTGCCCTTTTAAAATCTGCAATTGGTCCGATAGAGCAGGAAATTTTTCACAACTATCAAATCGCACAGAACTTAAGTGCTGATGCATTTAGCGGTTACATGATGGCACCAACGCCATTTAACGGCGGTATTAACAACATGAACTATTCGCTTAATAACGGATGGAACAGTACCGGCTTTAATGATCAGTATAATTTCGTGATGGCACCGATTTCTAAAATTGGCCAGAGCGAGGTGAAAACGAAATCGCCTGAGGCCTGGGGTATCGCCCTTTTGGTTCAGGTGATGGCGATGAGTAGGGTGACGGATAAATTCGGTCCGATTCCTTATACGACGGCAGGATCATCTTTAATATCTACGCCATATGAAGATCAGAAAACGGTTTACAATGCCTTTTTTAAGCAAATTGATACCGCAGCGAATAACCTACAGGCTTTTATTTCTGCCAATCCAAACAAAACTGCTTTTTATGATAAAGGAGATTTGATTTATTCCGGCGATCCGGTAAAATGGCTGAAACTGGCGAATTCACTGCGTTTACGTTTGGCCACGCGAATTGTGAAAGCTGATGCCGCTACGGCAAAAATTCAGGGAGAAAAAGCATTAAGTGCGCCGGGTGGCTTATTATCTACGGTTACAGACAATGCTGCGGTTGCCCAATCTGGAACCAGAGATAACGATTTATGGGTAGTTACCGTATCTTATGATGGCGATAATGCTTTGGGTGCTGCTTTACAATCGTATTTAGTGGGTTATAATGATCCACGCTTACCCATTTACGCTACACCTGCAACAGATCCCCAGTTTGCTGGTCAGTATGTGGGCATCAGAGCGGGAGCCAATACTTCGTTTAATGGCTTGGGCAAACCTGGATACAGAAATTATTCCAGCTTAAATTCAAGTGATAATTTAAAATCGCCTGCCGGACAAAAAGCACCTCAAATTTTAATGACAGCGGCTGAAGTTTGGTTTTTGAAAGCAGAAGCTGCTCTTCGTGGATGGGCAGGTGCTGGAGATGCACAAACGAATTATGAAACCGGAATTTCTACTTCACTTCAACAGTGGAATGTAAGTGCTGGAAATTATTTAGCGGATGCAACAAGCAAACCAATGGCCTATGTTGATCCGAAAAACCCGGCAAACAATTCCGCAGCCGTAAGTACCATTACGGTGAAGTGGGATGCAGCAGCTACTAATGAGCAAAAGCTGGAAAGAATTATTACGCAAAAATGGTTGGCGATCTTCCCTGACGGACAGGAAGCCTGGTCTGAATTCAGACGTACAGGTTACCCGAAATTGTTTACCGTAGCGAATAATTTCAGCAACGGAACAATTAATACCCAAACGCAAATCAGAAGATTGCCTTATCCATCTACCGAGTTCGGAAATGGTAACAGTGCAGAAGTGGTTAAAGCAGTTGGCTTATTGGGCGGACCTGATAACGGCGGTACCAGATTATGGTGGGACGTTGATAAGGGGAATTTTTAATTCAATTGATAATAGTTTAAAGGTAGGATGACTGAGGTTATCCTACCTTTTTTTGTGGAGTTGAGCGTGAGGAAGGCGTAAGGATAAGAGAGCAAAAATCCAGAGCAGACAACCAAATACAAACGACAAAAAAACAAGCCAATAGATTTAAAAGGATGAATCCTTATTTAACCACCATACCTTGCGGGCATCCCTCCTTGAGCATAAGAAAAGAAGGAATAAGCTAGTTAAAATCCGGGATCGGAAATAAATACCCTCCAAACAAAATATACGACCAAAGTAAAGTCCAGAAAATATTGAAAATTTGTGCGACCACAAACGTCAACGCCGGCTTGCCTCCCTGCAATTTAACCAATGAAGAAAATTTAGCTTCCATGCCGATGGAAATAAAGGCAATCGCAAACCAGATGGTACGTAAACCGTTCAGTGTTGGCCCTACACCTTTAGCCGTTGCTGGTGAAAGCAGAAATGAAAATACTAAGGATGCGCCGACAAATCCCAACACAAATTTTGGAAAGCGTTCCCAAACAATTTTAAGTCCCGGGCTTTTGGTTTTGACAGCCGAAATTTCACCAGTTAAGTTAGCAGGCTTTCTGTAAGCCCACCAGATGGCAATAAAAAAGGCCGCTACACCGATGAACACATTTTGCGAAAACTTAGCAATCACACCAGCTTTTACAGCAATCGGGCCGACTAAATCGCCAGCTGCGGTTACCGTTGCGGTGGTATCTAAAGTTCCGCCAAGCCAGGCACCCCCAATCACTTCCGGGATTTGAAAGTACCGAACCGCCCAGGGTAAAATCACCATCATCGGGATCGCCATAATTAAGACCAGTGTGGTCACATACGACAGTTTTTTCTTGTCGCCATTAATTGCACCAGCCGCTACAATGGCTGCAGATACCCCACAAATAGATACCGCAGATGCCAGGATGATGCCAAATTCATCGTCTACCTTTAATTTTCGGCTTAACCATAAAGAGAAAAACCAAACGGCACTCACTACAATCACTGCCTGGATAATACCGGGTAAACCTGCTTTAATTAAATCAGCAGATAAAATGGTCGTACCTAAAATGACCAGACCGGTTTTGATATAAAACTCTGAGCGAACGGCTTCCTTTAACCAGGTTGGGAGTTTAATCAGATTGCCTAGCAAAATTCCAATGAGCAATGCAAAAACCACATATTCCAATCCGTAATAAGATACGGTCTTGTTTCCACCGATAATGAAAGCAATATTGGCGAGGAGATAAATGAAACTGAAGCCGGCGGCAAACCGGGCAACGTTTCCGCCGGATAAGGCAATGGCGATACTCGCCAATGCCAGAAAGATCACCCCGGTTTCCAGCATGAGCAGCAGATTCGCCGGAGATAAAATTGTATTAAACAACGCTTCACTTCCACTCCATTTATAAGCAGGTAAGGCGATGGTTGTGCCGCTATTGGTTAAAAATAAAACCGTTGCAATGATGATTGAACCCAAAATTACGGCCCACCAGTCTTCCGTTAAAGATTGTAGAAAGGTCTTCTTATCTGGCGTAATTCCCGCATCGGTTAATGCAGCGCTGTTTTCTGTTGCTGTATTCTCTACTGACATCATTTTTTTGTTATAAATTTTATTTGATTTCGATTTTAAAAATATCTTTTAATGTGGCCTTCGCAGCATTGTATCCGCACATGCCATGTACGCCTCCGCCCGGTGGCGTAGAGGAAGAACAGATATAAAGGCCTTTGGCCGAGGTTTTATAGGGCGACCATTTCAGCACCGGCCGGGTAAACAACTGTCTGATGTCCAAAATCCCACCATTAATATCGCCACCGATATAGTTTGGATTATGGGCTTCCATCTGTTCGGTATTAAAGGTATGCCTGGCGAGGATCACATCCTTAAAACCCGGCGCAAAACGTTCTACCTGGTTTTCAATAATGGCGGTCATATCCTGCTTGGAACCATTAGGAACATGGCAATACGCCCAGCCCGTATGTTTTCCGGCTGGCGCACGGGATGAATCAAAAAGACTTTGCTGGGAGAGCAATACAAAAGGTTTTTCAGCCTGCCTGCCTTTACTGGTCATTAACTCTCCTTCTGCTATTTCTTCAAAAGTATTGCCGAGATGAATTGTACCGGCTTTTTTACAGGCTTCGGCCGTAAAGGGAATAGGTTCGGCTAATGCCCAGTCGATTTTAAACACTCCCATTCCATAGCGGTAACGTTCCAGCTGCCATTTGTAAATATTTGAGAATTTATGCCCGGAAATTTTCAGCAATTGTTTTGGCGTTACATCGAAAAGAATGGCATGAGCAGAAGGCAGTTTGGAGAGATCGGTAACAAAATTTCCGGTTTCAATCTTGCCTCCAATGCTGCGAAAGTAACTGCCCAAAGCATTTGCAATGGATACAGAACCTCCTTTCGGAATTGGCCAGCCTTTCAAATGGCCCGCTGCCATCAGCACCAAACCGATAGCCGTTGTACTTAAATTGTTTAAAGGCTGGATAGCGTGGGCAGCCATCCCACCAAATAATCCACGCGCCGCCTGCCCTTTAAAATGATTGACAAAATAGGTAGCACTGGTGAGGGCTTTTAAACCAAAACTGGCCAAGGCCAGCGGGTGTGAAGGAAAACGCAGTGGCCCGAGTGTATCTTTATCAATGAGCGGCCAATCTGAAGTTACAGACATCATCAGTTTTTCGTAAGTGCGGGCATCATCACCCAAAAAACTGGCGGTATGTGAAATCGAGTGATCCAGAATTGCTGCCGTGCCATCATCAAAAGGATGGGCGGCGGCAAGTGTTGGGGAAATAAACTCCAGGCCATGCGCAGCTAAAGGAAGGGTTTTGAGGAAGGGCGAGGCCACAGCCATTGGATGAATCGCTGAGCAAACATCATGTACAAAGCCAGGCAGTGTCAATTCTTCAGAAGCGAGGCCGCCACCAATTTTATCCTTCCCTTCCATCATCAATACAGATAAACCCTGCTGCTGTATTAAAATAGCCGCAGCAAGTCCATTCGGACCAGAACCCACCACTATTGCATCATAATCACGTTTTTCCAAACTCATTTTTATTTCGTCTAATTTTCCGGCTTAAAAAATACAAAGCCATCTTCCCTAATCTGCCAGGCTGTAACCGGGTTCATATGGTAACCACTTATATTCGGCCCCCTTGCCTCAATCAATTGTTTTAATGTAGGCTGTAAATAGCCTGTTTCATCGGTTACCCGGCTTAAAATCGCTGTCGGAGAACCATCCCAGTTCCATAAATATCTGAAATAAGTATGGGCTTTGCTCAAAACCGGTTCCTGTAATTTTGCCATTTCCCAGGTTTTTCCGGCATCGGTGCTCACTTCTACCTGGGTCACTTTCCCCCTTCCGCTCCAGGCCAGGCCACGAATTTCTACATATCCTTTTGTAATCTGCTGCGGATAAGAAGGATAAGTAATGATCGAGCGCGCATCCATCTCAAAGCTAAACATTCTGATTTTATCCTGCACCGGATACGTATATTTTGAAGTTTCTTCCCTAGTCATATAAGGTTCTTCGGATAATTCAATCCTTCTGAGCCATTTTATATTCATATTTCCTTCAAATCCGGGAAGTAACAACCGAATCGGATAACCTTGCTCCGGCCTGATGGCTTCTCCGTTTTGAGCGTAAACAATCATCGCATCATCCCAGGCTTTGGCTAGCGGAATGGTTCGCGTCATCACCGCCGCATCTGCCCCTTCTGCCAGAAACCATTTGGCTCCGGCTTTGATTCCCACTTCGTTAAAGATTGTTGCTAATAGTACGCCCGTCCATTCACTCTGGCTGGTTAAGCCCAAAATATCCTGAGGGGTCATCTCTGCTTTCCCGGTTCTGAAATTTCCGGCACACTCAATAAAACAGGTGCGCGTAACCGATGGAAACCGCTTTAATTCTGCCAGCGTGAACTTCATTGGTTGCTCCACCAGGCCATTAATCAATAATTCATGCTTAAGCGGATCAATTGTTGGAATACCGGCATGGTGCCGCTCAAAATGAAGATCGGAAGGTGTAAGGGTACTGTGAAAATCCTGCAGGGGTGTACGGGAAGAAATATCTGATGGTTTCCGAACAGGGTTTTCGAAACCCGATCGCTTACCTAATGGACTTGGCCCCGGGCCGGGTGTTTTGGTTGGGTCGTCATTAATTACTTCAGGCATACTAACGGGATCCTTTTCCAGGGCGAACAACTCATCAACCGGCAATACCGCAGCAGCCAGAATGCCACCTAACAGGGTTCGCCTGCTCATGTGTCCCGATTTTTTTTCAGGAGCAAATTTTAGTTTCTTTCCCATTATTTAATTTCCGCCCCTCCCCGGCGATCATCCATGATAAAAAGTTTTTTAGCCGGCATCACCACTTTTGGAAGATTGTTAGCATCCAGCACCACATCAGCACCTACAATTTTATTGGCATTTAGCAGGTAAGCACTTAAGCTGTAAACCTCGTTATTGGTTAAGGAACCCGGAAGATTGTACGGCATGGCCCGCCTGATGTAATCAAATAAAGTGGTGGCATAGGGCCAGTAATTGCCGATGGTTTTTGGTTTGGCAGTTGCCAAAGTATCACCCACCAAAGCACCACCTGCTAATTTTACCGCTCCGGTTTGGCGGCCGTTTAAACCATGGCAAACCGCACATTTCGTATCATAAATTACTTTCCCTTTTTTAACATCACCTTGTCCGGCAGGCAATCCCTTTCCATCTGGGCGAACATCAATATCCCAGGCGGTAATCTCTGCACCTGTTGCCGGCCTGCCGAAACCAAATTTTACAGGCTTCTTTACACTATCTGTAAACGGTTGCCGCTTTTGAGCAACGACAAAGGTATCATTTACAGAAAGCAGGATCAGTCCAAACAAAAAGCCAAATATGAATAGTAACCTCTTTTTCATCTCCTAATACTTTCCTGCATTTAAGGTACTTTTGGGTAACACATATGGTCTGTCGTAGCGATTTAAAACAATAGAAACCGAATCATTGTATTCATTTAAACCGCTTAATACCACTTTAGACCCATCTTTGGTCTCATAATGAAGCACCATTCTGTTTCTTTTAATTTCCTTGGGTTGCGCTGCAAACTCCCGGTCTCTCCGGGTAGACCATGCACGCGGATCGATCATTTCTTTCTCATTCCCGATATGTGCCCAGGCGGCTTTGCTAATCCAATCATCCGGTTTTTTAATTTCAGCTGCCGCTTCGTTTTTAGCCTGACCACGAAGCGCCATCACATTTTTATCCTGCAGGTAAAGCACCTTATCGATAGTATCGGCATAGTAATGAAAGGCACGTTGCCCGCCGGCCACACCACTAATTTCGAAGGTCCGCTGAATATCGCGCATCGGACTACCGCCTCCGTTTGAAGGATCAATCAGCACTGGCCGGTTTACCCTGAAAGTAAGTGTAGTCCAGTTTTCGAAGGTAGCCTCCTGCCAGCGGGTAGAATCCAGTGGGTTAAAGGGAATCACCTGTCCGTTTATTTTAAATTCCGTTACCCGATAGTTTCCGCGGAGGTTTTTGACGCCTGCCGTAGCGGGTTGCTTATAGGGATCATATTTAAAATTGATGATCTCGGTGTAAGTCATCACCCCGAAAAAGATCAGGAAGGTTAACACCTTTAAGCCAATCCGCGTGTATTTCCATGCTGGTTTTTTCAGGTTTGGATATACCCGAAAAGGTACGGTATAACGTTCCAGTATGAGTAAGTTGTATAGCTTCGGAATATCATCTGCCAGCAGAAACAATCCCAGAACCACAAAATAAAAAGCATATACATGCACACCCCCATCATAAGCATAATTTACAAAAGTGATGTCGCCCAATGCGGCAATGAGCAAAATGGCTCCGAAAGTGGTCGTTTTCCTGAAGAACAACAGCGCGCCCGCCAGAATTTCGACTACGCCGCCAAATACCTGGTACCAGGGCACAATACCAACTGATAGCCAGTAAATTTTCTGCGCGGTAAAATCACCAAAATTACTGTTCAGCAAACCCAAAGATGGATAAGGCATTTGCGTGGGAAACAATTTGGTGAAGCCGAAGCCAATAATTCCAATACCGGCCCGGTAGCGTACCACCACCCGAATCCAGTAATAAAGCTCGTGATAAGATTTTCGCTTCCGGTCCAATACAGACCAGATGGCACCACCCAGCAACCCGATGAACAATGCAACACCCCAATCGGCATAATCGGCCAGGAAACTTTTCTTTGCGGGCAGTGCAACCGTGTTTGCATTGGCTTTTTTTCCTGAGTTTCCTATTTTGGCTGTGTTCTTTTTATCTTTTCCGGAAGCTGCATTCCCATCCGGAGAGTCTGTAATATCCCGGTTCCGCTGACCGCCAAAAAGAGAAAGGAAACCCGGCTGAAAACGTGCGATATCATAAAGGTCGCGGTAATGCGGACGAAACCAATCCAGCGTCAAAACATTTTTATACCAGTTGGGCGAAAATGGAATACACATGGCCAGCAGGAAGATGAACAACACACGGAATCCGAATTTCTTCAGTGCCGACCAGGGTTTCAGCGTTGTAGGTGAAATACCCCCGGTATCTTGAATTTCGTTTTTACTAAGGTCAGACATGATTTTTTGATTTTACAGTATACTCCATTTAAAGTTTAAGTGCTTTCCGGCGGCTCATTTTTAACGGATATTTTTTATTTATCCGGTTCAATACTACATACAGCGAATCCCTTTTTTCGTTAACCCCTTTTAAAATAATCGTTGCCGTATCTGGCCGGCTGTATTTAAATGTTAACTGCTCACCCTTGTAATGAAAGTTTTTATTCTCCAGCAGAAGCAAATGATTTATCGTATCAAGCTGATAGGCATAATAATGTCTGCCTCCACTACCGGCCAGCTCATAATTTCGTTCCTTATCGCGTGTAAAAATCCGCTCGTCATTCAAAGAATCGATCAATACCGGCCGGTTGGAACGTATACTGATTGTGGCCCATTTTTCAAATACCACATCTTTCCACCGCACCGGATCGGCAGGGTTGTAAGGCAAAACTCTGTTATTGATTTTAAACTCAGTTACATTATAAATACCTGCAGCCCGAGCTAAACCCTCCGTTTTAGGGAACTGATAAGGGTCGCGGTGTGAGCCGGAATAGGTTTTAAATCCATAGAAAAAAATAAAGAAGAAAATGATAAAGCCTTTTACTGCCTGGCGGATAGGTTTAATGTTGCTGTTGAAATATGGTTTAAAAACATTCGGTTGGGTGGGGCGCTCCAGTGCAATGAGGTTGTAAATCCTGATGGCATCAAACCACAACACAAATACCGCAAAGCTGATGAGATATAATGCATAAACATATTCCCCGCCATTGTAGGCCAGATTTGAGATGAACACGTTCCCGGTAAAAACCAGAATAATAATCGCACCAACGGTAGCGGTTTTGCGGAAGAAAAGCAGCAGACCAGCCAGTATTTCAACGCTTCCTAAAAAAGTTTCATAACCGGGCACAATGCCTAAACTCATTGAAAAAAGTTTCCAGTTGGTAAAATCACCATAACTGGTATTCAGGTTACTGATGGATGGAAAAGGTGCCTGCATCGGGAAGAACTTTATGAAGCCATAACCGATAATGCCGATGGCCAGGCGATACCTCACTACTACCCTGAGCCAGTAATAAAGTTCGTTATAATTAGCGTCTTTATATTTCGATCGCGACCAGAAAGCAGTACCTGTTAAGGAGATTACGGCAACAATGAGCCAGTTAAGCAAACTATCCGAACCCGGAATAAACTTCGCCGATAAACGGGTGAGGTCGAAGATATTTCCATAAGAGATATACAGCCAGTTGAAACCAAATACGATCTTGAAAAAATCAATGCTTAACGGCAGTGCCTGAAGCATGAAGAAAAGAAAAAAGAAACGGAAGATCAGTTTTTCTCTTTCCGTCCACCTTCCTGCTGAGATGCTATTTGTTTGAGTCGTCATTTTGATCCTACTTTTTTGCTTTCACAGATTCAACAATCACCTTTCTTGCAGCCAGATCATATTTTTGTCCGTTTTTTAGAAAGAAAAAAGGACCACTTGAAGCTGAGAAATTTTCCCGGCCGTTTGCTACATGCTGGTTGCTATCATGTATAATATGCGCATCATCATAAATGGCAACGAAAGATTTGCCCAATACCTGCAGGGTATCTTGCTGTACCCATACGGCAGTGGCTTCATCTAAACCTATACCAATCAGTTCAGGAGATTGACGAATAAAATCTACCAGGTCAAACTGTCGGTTTCTCACCAGCAAATGCTGATCGATCGCAGAATTTTTAAGAAAACCCAAACCTTGCGTATGATCGCCCACTAAAATATGTGCACCCCTGGTATCACCCCGCCATAAAAAGGAGCCCAGAATGGTTGCACCCGCTGAACTGCCCGCAATTACACCGCCACGGCTCAGCACATCTATAAAGGCCTGGTGCGTAAGGGTATTGAGGTAAGAATCGGCGATTCGCCATTGCCTGCCACCTTCAAAATAAACGGCAGTGGCTTTTTTTAGTGGCGCTATAAACTTTTCACTATTGGCCTCTTTAATATCGCTGGTATGCAGAAGCGTTACATTTCTAATCCCGGTTTGTCGCTTTACCTCTTCAACCCCTTTCTGGTCAAATGCCGCAGAATCGCCGGTAGCTGTAGTAACCACTACCAATACCGCTTTATCCTTGCCGCCAGCCAGTTCTGTAAATTTCTCCCAGATGTCGCGCTGTGAGCCCACATTTCCTCCGATAATGACCAGGCTTCCTTTTTCAGGCCCATGCCTCGTAACTGATCTTCTGATGGTTATCGGCGACGGCTGTGCCAGGATCGAAAAACCAGTGGCAACGAGAGAACAAACGGTTAATGTTAATTTTTTCATAAACATAGCTTAATAACCAGGGTTACGGTTTGCTCCTCCAAGCTGGGGATCTACCAATGTTTCATTATAAGGAATCGGGAAAAGATAAAGGTGCTTATCCGGCAAAGCCAGAACCGTTTGTGCACGATCGGTGCGGACAAGATTAAACCAACGGTCGCCTTCAAAAGCAAATTCCAACTGACGCTCGTTTTCCAAAGCCAGTAAAATCTCTGTCAGTGTTGAAGCCGTGCTGGCGCTCAGGCCTGCCCTGCTTCTCACCGCATTCAAATCTGCTGTTGCGCCGGTAAAATTCCCCTGATAGGCCCTTGCTTCTGAGCGGATTAAATAAAGTTCCGAAACCCTGATCAGGTAAGCAGGATCAGTTCCCAACGGGTTGCGGTAATATAACCTGCCATACCATAAATTTCCCGGAGGAGCAGTTCTGGCAATTAAAGCATTACGGTTGCCACCTATAGCCGGATTATTCAATTGTGCTACCAAAGCATCATTTGGCGACCATTCTCTTCTTCCGCCCAAAGCCGGTGGCAGCCACCAGTTACTGTGATTATTGGTATTTGAAGTAGTATAAGCCAGTTCCAGAATTGATTCGTTTGTGCTGGCTACATTGTTTGCAAAAAAGGCACTGTAAGGCGTAACCAAAGAATAGTTCGCATTATCGCCAATAACCAAGGTGGCAAATTGTTCGGCCAAAGTCCAGTTTTTCTGGTACAGATAAAATCTGGCTTTCAATGCCTGAACGGTGCGTAAAGAAACGCGGTTCCGGTTTACCACAGCAGGCACTAAAGTTTCTGCAGCATTTAAATCCTTCAGTACTTGTGCATAAGTATCCGCCAGGCTGCTTCTTGGAATGTCCGAATTATCTGAAGAAGTATTGGTGGGTCTCAGAATTAACTGAACACCACCCCAGCACCTTGCCAGGTCAAAATAGGCCAATGCCCGAACAAAATAGGCTTCACCCAGGTACTGGTTTCTTAAAGCCGTTGAAAACTGTGGATCGGCCACGCCCGGTACTTTGTCTATAATGTAATTGGCCTGAGAAATGGTTCTGTAAATAGCCGTCCATGCAGACTGTACGTAGCCATTGGTTGCGGAGGTTAAATGTTTGGTAATTTCATTCGGATCAGCCTGCGATCCGGACCATTGAATATCGCCGGCAGAAAGATAGGAAAGGGCCAGAAAGTTAGAGCCATAATAACCGTTGCTGGCCAATAGGTTAAAAAGACCATTAGCTGCAGTAGTGGCGGAACCTGCGTTAATAATCGCCTGATCCTGATCCACCTGAAGTTGTGGTTCTACCTCCAGAAACTTTTTGCAGGAAGTAAACAATACCACGAGAAATAAGATATAAATTACTTTTTTCATAATTGTTACCATGGATTAAAATGTAATGTTTGCGCCGATTTGAAAAGTTCTGGGCACGGGAGGTGTTCCCAGATCGTAACCCAAAACAGTTGCTGATGATGACACATTGATTTCTGGATCGGGCCCCTTGTACTTAGTCCACAAGGCCAGATTCGATCCACTGGCATAAATGCGAACGGCAGACATTTTTATCTTTTTAGTGATGCTTTTCGGAATGTTGTAGCCCAACGTAACATTACTTAAGCGGATAAATGAACCATCTTCAATGTTCCGGCTGGTCGGGCTGATGGTGTAATTCTGTCCAAAAGCAGTAAGTCGAGGCATATCTGTGATATCGCCTGGCTGTTGCCAGCGATCTAACTGATAAACATCCATCGCCCTGTTGGCATCGCGGGTTCCTCCACCCTCCAGGAAGTAGTGGTTATTATTATAAACCTTATTGCCGTAAACGAAGTTGAAGAACACCGATAAATCAAAGCCTTTATAACTGAAATTATTGGTTAAACCTCCATTGAATTTTGGCAGCGCATTTCCTACCGGAACAATATCATTCGCATTGATCACCCCGTTTTTGTCGGCATCTTCATAAACCGCATTTCCCGTTTGCGGATCTACATATAATTGGTTGTACACAAAAAAGGTATACATCGATAAACCCTGTACCATACGTTGAGCGGCATAGGCAGCAACTACCGGCGTTGGTAGTTGCTCAATTTTATTGATGTTTCTGGAGATGTTGAAGTTGGTGCTCCACTTAAAAGCCTGATCAACATTTACACTGCTTACATTAAATTCAAAACCTTTGTTGCTCATTTCGCCGGCATTGGTTAATATGGATGAGAAGCCCTTGCTTGATGCCAGCGGGAGGTTAAGCAATAAATTACTGGTGTACTTTTCATAAACATCACCGCTGATGGTTAAACGATCTTTAAATAAGCTTAAATCCAAACCAATATTCGTTTGGCGGGTACTTTCCCATTTTAAATCAGGGTTAGCCAATTGTGAGGCGATGGTTCCAGGATTGTCCTGATAGTTCGCACCAGCGCCCCATAACCCGCGTGAGGCGAAATCGTTGATGCCATTCTGATTACCGGTAATTCCGATACTTCCTCTTAATTTTAAATCAGAAATCACCGCGACATCTTTTAAGAAATTTTCTTTATTAATACGCCAGGAAATACCTGCAGAAGGAAAATATCCCCATTGATGATTGGCTCCGAAACGGGAAGAACCATCACCGCGAACACTAAAAACCGCGTAATATTTACCAGCATAATTATAATTTAACCTGGCGAAAAATGAGGATAAGGTATATTTAGATTCAGAGGCTGATGAAGTGGTAGTTGCGGCAGAAGCAATCTGCTGAAACGAATCGTTTGGAAAATTGGTTCCCTGAGCTAAAACCTGTTTGCTTACCGCACCTTGAAGTGAATTTCCGATTAATGCACCAAAACTATGATCATCAAAAGTATGGGTATAGTTTAAGGTCTGCTCATTCGTCCAGATGGTATTGTTACTTACACTGTTTGAGCCGAGGTTTCTGTTGGCAATCCCTAAATTGGTTAGGCTATTCCAGTATTGGTATTCATCATACTGATTATAATCAACGCTCCAGCTGGTTTTGAAGGTAAGGTCTTTTAAAATTTTTACCTCTCCATAAACATTGCTGATTAATCGGTTACTTGTACTATTCATATTGGTATTTGCGAGCAAAACATCCAGGTTATCAAATCCGGCCCATTTTCCGGGAGTTCCATCCGCGTTAACCTCAGGTAAATAAGTTGGAGTATGCAATGCAGACTGGAGAATTCCACCCTGTGGGCCATCGCCTACACGGGCATTGGTACGGTAAGTTTGCGTTAAAATATTGCTGGTACCGATGGTGATGAAATCGCCGATTTTCTGGTCGAGGTTAATTTTAAAACTTCCCCTTCTAAAATCATTTGTTTTTAAAGTAGCCTCCTGCTTATTTAATCCACCCCCAATATAATAGGTGGTCTTATCATTTCCGCCAGACACCGATACATCATAATTTTGCAAAAATCCGGTTCTGAAAGCTTTGCCTAACCGATCGTAAGTACTTTGATCCTGAGGCAAACCGCGTGGTGCAGGAGATGCCGTTGGGTTATCCGTTAAGGCTCTGAAAGGCTGAAAGCGATAAGTGGTAGCTGGGTTTGTTCCATTTGCGGCGGCAATTGCAATGGCATCTGCATTCGAATTTCGGTAAAATTCGTTTACCAGTTCTGCATGCTGCGGCCCCGTAGCCAGATCCCATAATTTTGGTGTTTTTGCGGTACCTATATAGGCGCTCAGGCTTACCTTTGGCCCGGTATTGTATTTGCCACGTTTAGTGGTGATGACAATTACCCCGTTGGCTGCCCTGGCACCATAAATGGCCGTCGCATCAGCATCTTTTAACACCGTTACACTCTCAATATCATCCGAATTGATATCCGACAACGGATTATTTGCCTGGCCCTGAGTGGTAATGCGTTGCAGCGATCCGCTGTTTACATAAACCCCGTCAATTACATACAAAGGATCATTACTGGCGTTAATAGAGGTTGTTCCCCTGATTCGGATAAACATCCCGTCACCCGGAACCCCGGTTGATGTACTTACCTGTAAACCGGGTGCTTTCCCCTGTAACTGTTCGGCAAATGTGGCTGTAGGTTTTGTTCTTACTTCATCTACAGCAATAGTAGATACCGCGCCTGTTAGTGATTTCCGGGTTTGTTTGCCATAGCCAACCACTACAACATCATTTAACTGACTATTGGTTTCCTTTAACCGGATTGTTACCGGACTCGTGGACACCACCAGTTCTTTGGTTTCGTAACCCACCGAACTTAAGATTAAGGTATAAGGCAGTTTTTGGCCGGTAACGAAAATAAATTTACCCTCACCATCGGTTGATACAGAATGTGTAACCCCTTTTATACGAACCACTACCCCCGGTAAAGGTTCTTTGGTGGCCGAATCAATGACCAGTCCCTGTAAATTTGAATTAATCAGGGGTGGTGGTTCTACCTGGGCAAAAAGCTTACTGGAAACAGACAGCAGCAGAAAAGAAAAAATCAGGCTGGCTTTTAGAATATACGCTATATACTTTTTCTTATGGAGAAATATTTCCATATTTAAACTGGTTTTATGTTAATGATTATCATTGAATAAAGCTGAGCGGATATCAGTAAGTGATTGGCGTTACAGAACTGATATTCCAACTAACCGGTGAGGCTTCCTTGCCGGTTTTTTTATAAACGGTTAACTCATGGATGAAGGGATTGGATTTGTTAGGGATTGACAGATATTCATAATGCTTTAACTTTTACAGGGTTCCTGATTCATCTGTGGTATCTTCAGAGAATAGGAAGGCGGAACTAACAACTTAAGTACTTGAGTAAGAATTGTTCGTATGGTATTCATCGTAATGACAAACGTAAAAAAAAAATAGTTAATCTACAAAATCGGTAGATTAACTATTTTTATATATTTACAAAGGTCTAAATCCTTTTAGATTACTTTTGATTAGCACAATCGTATTATATTTTATATGCCATTTGCGTAGTAACATACCATTTTTATCTTTGTAACCGTTATCTTTGAAAGAACGCAGCTACCAATTCTCTTAAACCGTAAAATTTGCATGATAAAAATTATTCATTCCTCCCCTATTTCCGGGCTTTTTCAACTCACATTTTGTGAAAACAGCCTTCAAAGCAGTTTAAATGAATATCTTTTTTAATTCTAAAATAATAATTTTACAAAATGGATATCTTATCATACCTTTTTGAACTCTTGCAACAACGCAAAGAAGTTGGTATTGCCGGTTTAGGAACTTTCTTTAAAAAGAAATATCCTGGCAGATACGATAAGGAAAAACAATCTTTCTTACCCCCGGGATTTACTTTGCACTTTACTCCTGAAGTTAAAGAAGAAAATATACTGGAAGACTATGTTGCCGCTAAAAGAAACATATCTGTTGAAAGTGCCGGGTATTACATTTCTAAATTTGTAGAAGAGACTAATCTTCGTCTGGAAGAGGAACATGAAGCCATTTTGGACCGTATTGGCAGACTTTATTTTACAAAGCATGCGGGTTTAAGTTTTGACCCTGCTGAAAACATTACCTATGGTTCTGAATTTTTTGGTCTTCCTGCACTTTCTGAAAACAACATTGAAGAAGTAAAACCAGCTGTAGGCAAACCAGAGGAGGAAGTAAATAGCGAAATACCTGATAAAACGGTTACATCTTCCCCATTTGCAAATCCATCATATCAACATCCCGCAATTGAAAATATTGAACCTGATGAAGTGAAGGATGATTTTAAGCATACTTTAAAACATACCATTCCTGCTGAAGAGGTGAAGGATACACCTGAATTTATAAAGGAGCAGCATGCTGCACATCCGAATCGCTTTGGCCATACCCCTGAAGATGAAGCAGCAGTAAAAGCCGATACAAATTTAACTCCACCAGTTTTACAACCTGAAGAAAATGAAACACCAGCTACTTTAGCAGAAAATAGTGTAATAGAAGAATCCATTGTGGAAACTCCTGAGGTGGTAAAGGCACAACATGCAGCACATCCGAATCGTTTTGGCCATACGCCTGAATCAGAAGAGGCATATAAAGAAGCCGTTCAACAGGCAAATAAAAACACTTCGCAGCTGGAAACTCCTGTTGCCATAAATACTGTGGTTCCTGATGAAACTGCAATTTCAGAAACAGATATCCTTCAACCGGTACCTCACTCAGGTCGTTTCTCATTGAGGGCTGATGCGGATACACCTAAAACATACCTTCATCTGGACGAAAATACAGCAGAGCCGGAACCTGTAATAGATGCGCCTGCTTTCATTAAAGCACAGCATGCCGAACATCCCAATCGCTTTGGTCACGATCCTATTCTACCTGAGGAAGAAACACCGCAAGGCATGTCAACCTGGCTAAAAATAACGATTGCTGTATTGATTGTAATTATCGCAGTAGCCATCACCTATCTGATTAAACCAGAACTATTTACAGGCCAGATATCGCCTGCTCAACCTATTAAAACCGTTACAGACACAGCTCAGGTTACTGTTGATCCGGCAAAAGCCAGACAAGACTCTGCTGCCAAAACTGATAGCATTCTGAAAGTAAACCAGGTACAGAAAAAAACAGATTCACTTGGTAAACTGACAGAAAAGCCAGTGGTTAAGCCTCCTGTAGAAACGCCTAAAGAAAGTCAAATCCCGGTTAATACCGGTCCGTCTACCTTTAACGTAATTGCGGCATCTTTCCAATCAGAAAAGAAAGCTTTGGTTTTTATCAAACAAATGGAAAAAATAGGTTTGAAAGCAGAAATTGCAAAACTTCCGGGCCGTTTAAAAAAGGTAAGCATTGCAAGTTTTAAAACGCAAAAAGAAGCTGAAGTGCAAAAAGAGATTTTGCAGAAAAAACTAAAAGGAAAAGGATTTTTTGTACAACAAATATTTACCAACACACAACCATAATGATTACTTTATTAATTCAAGACACCACGCAAGCGATTCAAGACACAGCCAATGCGGTTAACCAGGCGTTAACACAGCCCGCTCCGCAAGAACTTCACTTTATCGACCTTCTTTTTAAAGGCGGCTGGGTAATGATTCCGCTGGCATTTCTGGCATTTTTAGCCCTTGTTATATTTGTAGAACGTTACTTAACCATTAAAAAAGCGACAAAAGATGAAGCTAACCTTATGGGACAGATCAGGTCATATATCCATTCCGGAAATTTAGACGGGGCCATGTCGTTGCTAAAAAATAATAACTCTCCACTTTCACGCATGTTGCAGAAAGGTTTAAAACGCATCGGTCGCCCGATTAAGGATATTGAAGGCGCCATTGAAAACGTGGGTAAATTAGAGGTTTCCAAACTGGAAAAGAATATCAGTATCCTCGGTATTGTTGCTGGTATTGCACCCATGCTTGGTTTCGTCGGAACCATCGTTGGGGTAATTACCATCTTTCACCAGGTATCCATTAAAGGCGCTATTGAAATTGGTACCATTTCAGGAGGTTTATATACTAAAATGATCACCTCTGCATCCGGTTTAATAATCGGTATTATTGCTTATGTGTTGTACCACATCTTAAACATTATGGTAGAAAAAATCATCCTTAAAATGGAGACAGATGCTATTGATTTTATTGATTTATTAGAAGAACCAAGCAAATAATGAATTTACGCAAAAGAACAAAAGGAAGTGTAGAAGTACATACATCAGCACTGAACGACATTATGTTCTTTCTGATGTTGTTTTTCTTATTGGCCTCGGCTGTCGTAAATCCACAGGTGGTTAAATTATTATTGCCACAATCTTCCAGCGGACAACAATCAACAGCAAAGAAAGCCGTAACGGTGAGTATAGATGATAAGTTCAATTATTTCGTTGATAAGAAACCTGTAGCTGCTGAAGGTTTACAATCTGCCATTGAGGTTTACCAGAAAGCTGCGCCTGATATGACGATCGTTTTATATGTGGCAAAAAATGTTCCGGCAGAAAACATCATGGTGGCTTATGATGTAGCAAACAAATTGAAATTAAAACTCGTTTTAGCTGTAGAGCCTAAAAAATAATGAATAATACTACAGAAGAAAATAATTATCCAAAAGCCATTGCCATTTCCAGCGGAATCATGGCTGTTTTGCTTGCGATTAGCTTTTTGATCGTGATAAATTCTTTTGAGCCCCCCGAAGAGATCGGAATGGGTGGTATGGTGGTGAACTATGGCACGGCTGAAACCGGGATGGGCGATGATTATACCAGTATTGAAGAACCTTCTGCAGATCCAAATGCCAATAATAAAGCACCTGATAAAGTTGTACCAGAAGAAAAAGTAACGGAAAATACAACGGTAGAAACCGGAGAAAAAGAAATTCAGACCCAAAACACCGAAGAAGCAATTGCTGTAAACACCAAGCCAACCAAAACGAAGGCGGCTACCCCAACTACAGCAACTGAAGATAAACCTTCGAAACCGGTCGTAAACCAAAATGCGCTTTACAAAGGCAAGAAAAGTACCGGCCAGGGCGGTGGAGATGGAACCGGAAATACGCCGGGTAACCAGGGTTCTGTAAATGGTGATCCTTTAGCCAACAATTATGGTGCAGGCGGTTCAGGATTTGGCAATACACCACTCCCATTGAGGCGCTTTGCAAATTTAGAAAAACCAACAGATGATGGTCAGAAGACAGGCCGGATTGTGATCAGGGTATATTTTAACCGGAACGGAAAAATTGTTAAGGCCACCCAAAACCTTAAGGGATCTACCACAACCGACACTGAATTGGTGAATAAATGTATTCAGGCGGTGTTAAATTCTTCAATCATTAAAGCCGAAGAAGGTGGAGATAATCAAACTGGCTTAGTTACTTTTAATTTTGGCGTAAACTAGCTTTACATCACTTTAAATTTCACATATTGTAATACTAACACAAAAGGGCACGGTATTTTATCCGTGCCCTTTTGTGTTTAGATGCTTTTTTTAAAAAGATTTCAATTTCACTTTGAATCCCCTTGATGTATATTTGCGCCATGAATTACCAGCAGACACTTGATTTTTTATACAGTAAACTTCCCATGTTTACCCGTGTTGGCGCGTCAGCATTTAAAAAGGATTTAACCAATACCATTTTATTATGCGAAGCAATTGATCATCCGCAAAGAAAATTTAAAAGTATTCATGTGGCTGGCACCAATGGTAAAGGTTCTACATCACACATGCTGGCAGCAGTGTTACAGGCGCAAGGCTATAAAACAGGTTTATATACCTCACCGCACCTTAAAGATTTTCGAGAGCGCATCCGGATCAATGGAAAAATGATGCCGAAGCAGGATGTGGTCGACTTTGTTTCCGCTCAGCGAACACTCATGGAAGACATCCAACCCTCTTTTTTTGAAGTAACGGTAGCCATGGCTTTTGATCATTTCGCAAAAAACAAAGTAGACATTGCCGTTATTGAAGTTGGCCTGGGCGGACGTTTAGATTCTACCAACATTATCAGTCCTGAAATTTCTGTGATTACCAATATCAGCATGGATCACATGAATATGCTTGGAAATACTATTGAAGAAATTGCCGGTGAAAAAGCAGGTATCATTAAAGCCAATACACCAGTCATTATTGGTGAAACACAAGACAAATCATCGGCTGTTTTCATTGCAAAAGCTACAGAAGCAAATGCACCGATCGTATTTGCGGATGAGATTTTAAAGGCTGCCGATTTTGAATTAAAGGATAACCTGCTTTTCTTATCTATCCTTCGGGAAGATAAAATACAATACAAAAATCTGCAGAGCGACCTTACTGGCTTCTATCAGCAAAAGAACATCGTGACCGTTTTGGAAGCATTGCATGTTCTTGAAAAGGAAACGGAATTCAAAATTGCAGAAAAAAGTATTTACAAAGGACTCAAAAACGTAAAAAAATACACTGGTTTGCAGGGCCGGTGGCAAACTTTGCAAACCAGTCCGCTGGTAATTTGTGATACCGGTCACAATGAAGCCGGTATTGCAGAAGTGATGAAAAACATTCACCAAACGCCCTACGAAAAATTGCACATCGTTTTTGGAATGGTGAAGGACAAAGATATTTCGAAGGTTTTATCACTACTGCCGCTGCAAGCTACCTATTATTTTTGTATGCCTGATTTGGAAAGAGGGTTACCTGAAGCTGAGCTGGCAGAACAGGCATCTGCATATCATCTTGTGGGTAAAACATATACTTCAGTTTCAGCAGCAAAGGAAGCCGCGTTAAAAAATGCAACGGTAAATGATCTGATTTATATCGGCGGAAGCACGTTCGTAGTAGCGGAAGCGATATAAAAACTTTACAAAAACTTCAAAAGTTCTTCATCTTAAAATGATTAATTTTGGCCTTTACTAAAAAACAGAATGAAGAAAATTTCTTATTTACTCTTTTCACTCGCACTCCTCTCCGGTTCAATCGCATCAGCACAAACCAAAAAAACACCACAAAATCAATCCCAGACATTTCCTGCTGAAGTGGCACGACCTAAACTGGTGGTAGGCCTGGTGGTTGATCAGATGCGTTGGGATTACTTATACCGTTATTACAACCGCTATACCAATGGAGGCTTTAAGAGATTAGTTAACGAGGGTTTTTCTGTTGAAAATACGTTTATTCCTTATACCCCAACTTATACGGCCTGTGGCCACACCTGTATTTATACAGGCTCCATCCCGGCCATTCATGGCATTATCGGCAACGACTGGTATGATCCTGAAACAAAAAGAAGCGTGTATTGCACTGAAGATACCAGTGTCGTAACTGTGGGCAGTACACCATCACCCGAAGGCAATATGTCGCCAAAAAATATGTTAACTTCAACCATTACAGATGAGTTAAGGTTAGCCACTAATTTCCGCGGTAAAGTCATCGGAATTTCTTTGAAAGACAGGGGATCTATTCTTCCTGCAGGGCATGCTGCAAATGCGGCATACTGGTATCAGGGAACTACTGGTAACTGGATCACCAGTAGCTATTATATGAAAGAAGTACCAACCTGGATTGCAGATTATAATAAACTTAAACTCGCAAATAAGTTTTATGCAAAAAACTGGGAAACATTATATCCGATTAACACTTATGTGAACAGTACTGCGGATGAACAGGTTTATGAAGGAAAACAAAGTACTTTTCCGCATAGCCTTGCGCAGTTTGCCGGTAAAAATTACGATGCCATCAGAAGCACACCTTACGGCAACACCATTACCCTTGACCTTGCCAAATTAGCCATCCTTTCTGAAGATTTAGGTCAGGATAACATCACTGATTTCTTAGCGGTAAGTTGTTCTTCTACCGATTATGTTGGTCATGCTTATGGCCCGAATTCAGTAGAAGCTGAGGATACCTATTTACGTTTGGATAAAGACATTGAAGAATTTTTCAATTATCTGGATAAGAAAGTTGGCAAAGGAAATTACACTGTATTTTTAACGGCAGACCACGGTGCGGCTCATGTACCTGGCTTTATGCAGGCCAATAAATTACCTTCAGGCGTGGTAAGTGACAGAGATATTGCCAGTAAACTAAATGCTTATCTCAATGATAAATTCAAGGTCGAGAATATTGTGTTAAGATCAATGAACAACCAGATTATTTTTGATCACGATAAAACAGATCAGCTGAATGTAAGCTTTGATGTAGTAAAATCGGCATCAATAGAATTTTTGAAAAAGATGGATGGCTTTGCCAATGTGGTAGACATTTCAAAAATTTCTCAGGCAACTTTACCGGAGGTTCAAAAGAAAATGATCACCAATGGTTACAATGCCAGAAGAAGCGGAGACCTTTATTACATTTTAAATCCGAACTGGTTTAACGGTAGCAGCACAGGTACTACCCATGGCAACTGGAATCCATATGATGCTCACATTCCATTGGTTTTTATGGGCTGGGGAATCAAGCCAGGTGCATCAAATAAAACACATTACATGACTGATATTGCCCCTACCCTCGCTGCCTTGCTGCATATTCAAATGCCAAATGGCAATGTTGGCGAACCGATTACAGAAATTACCAATAAATAATTCATAAAAACTATGCCTACCAGCATAGTTTTTTTTTTATTTTACATATAATCCTCACCCTGAATTCATTTCAGGGTCTTTTGAGGTACCCTTAAATTTATTAGACCAAAAATCTCAAGTAATCTCCACCTATACCTGATATGCACTTAAATGTCTATATGGTTAAAAATCAAGTATACTATTTTCTAATCACCAAGGATGATCTTCGATGATAATGGCAAAGAATAATATTGAACCACCTTAGTCAGTTTAGCATGCCCCCAGATATAAATGTACAATATGAAACTATACCTGATATGCACTTAAATGCCTATATGGTTAAAAATCAAGTATACTATTTCTAATCACGAGGATGATCTTCTATTTTGAACCATTTTTATCATTTTAGATCATGTCAACATATACAGCAACCAAACTCACGCCCATGCTCGAAACGCATGATATACAGGCCACCTTAACATTTTACACTGAAATATTAAACTTCACCTGTAGTAAAAAGTCCGATGATGTTAGCTGGTTAGCCCTCAGCAAAGATGAAATAGAAATCATGTTCTGCACACCTAATCAGCACCGTAACATACATAAACCCATCATGAGTGGCTCACTTTATATCAAAACAAATGAAGTGGCAACATTATGGGAAAATTTAAAAAGTAAATGTAAAATCTGTTATCCACTGGAAGATTTCGATTACGGCATGAGGGAGTTTGCCATTTATGACAATAATGGCTATTTGTTGCAATTCGGACAGGATTTATAGCTGAACCAAAAGCCATAACGGTATAGGGTATACCTGGCCGGAGCTACTTATTTTAGTACATTTGCATACCAAATATTTGGGAACAAGGATGAGTCGTTTAAGTACAGCCGCCTTTAAATCCTATTGTATGCAACCAGTAGAAATATACAAACCAAAAAATAAAATTCGTTTTGTAACCGCTGCCTCCCTTTTCGATGGCCACGATGCCACCATTAATATCATGCGTCGGATTTTACAGTCATCCGGAGCAGAAGTCATCCATCTTGGTCATAACCGATCAGTCGAAGAAGTGGTAAATTGCGCCATACAGGAAGATGTTCAGGGCATCGCCATGACGTCCTATCAAGGCGGACATATAGAATATTTTAAATACATGCACGATCTTTTAAAGGAAAAAGGTTCAGGGCATATCAAAATATTTGCCGGCGGCGGTGGGGTAATTTTACCTGCAGAAATTGAAGAACTTGAGGCCTACGGGATTTCTAAAATCTACTCTCCGGATGATGGTCGCAAAATGGGTTTACAGGGAATGATCAATGATATGTTGATTCAAACTGATTTCATGACGAATGACGGGATTACAAACGAATTGCAAACCATCCCAACAAAAGACGTAAAGGCCATTGCCGGAGCAATTACGGTTGCAGAAAATGATCCGGAAGGTGCCCAGAAATTCGTGGATGAATTAAAGAAACTTTCAAAAAATAACACGGCTCCAATTTTAGGAATTACAGGAACAGGCGGAGCAGGTAAATCATCATTGGTAGACGAACTGGTTCGTCGTTTCTTGGTGGAAGTGCCAGACAAAACATTGGCTATCATTTCCATTGATCCATCCAAAAGAAAAACCGGTGGGGCATTATTAGGCGATCGCATTCGCATGAATGCCATCAATAATCCTAGAGTTTATATGCGATCACTTGCTACGCGGCAGGCGAATCTCGCTTTATCCAAAAATGTACAGGAAAGTATCGATATCTGTAAAGCGGCAGGTTACGATTTAATTATCGTGGAAACTTCCGGAATTGGCCAGTCTGATACCGAAATTACCGAACATTGTGATGTTTCATTGTATGTGATGACACCTGAATTTGGTGCCGCTACACAACTGGAAAAAATTGACATGCTTGATTTTGCCGATCTGGTTGCTTTAAACAAATTTGATAAACGTGGTGCTTTGGATGCACTTCGCGATGTACGCAAGCAGTACAAACGTAATCACAATCTTTTTGAGGTGAGCGATGATAAAATTCCTGTTTATGGTACCATGGCATCGCAGTTTAATGATCCGGGCATGAATAACCTCTTTGTTGCCTTGATGGAACAAATTAACATTAAAACCGGAACAGATTTTCAGGCGAAAATGGAACTCACTTCAGATCAGTCAGAAAAAATTTATATCATTCCACCTGATCGCATCCGTTACCTGGCAGAAATAGCTGAAGGAAGCCAGGCCTATCATGAATGGGTAGATAAACAAGCCAGCATTGCCCGAAAAATGTATCAGCTGAAAGGCGTTCTCGATCTTGCACAAGATCATCCATCGCTCTCTTTAAGTGAAGGTTTACAGGAGGCATATATATTATTTGAGGAACAATTGGATGGTGAATGTAAGCGCCTGCTTCGTCAATGGCCGGAAACCAAAAAGACTTATCAGGAAAAGTTTTTTATCTATAAAGTACGTGATAAGGAAATTAAGCAACCACTATATTACGAGTCACTATCCAAGCTAAACATTCCTAAAGTTTCTTTACCCCGATATGAAGATTGGGGCGATATTTTAAGATGGTTACTTACAGAGAACCTACCAGGAGAGTTCCCGTATGCCGCTGGCGTTTTCCCGTTAAAACGAGAGGGTGAAGATCCAACCAGAATGTTTGCAGGTGAGGGTGGTCCCGAACGTACAAATAAACGTTTTCATTATGTTTCACTCGGACAGCCGGCACATCGGCTTTCTACCGCGTTTGATTCCGTGACCCTATATGGAGAAGATCCGCACATCCGCCCCGATATTTATGGTAAAATCGGGAACTCAGGGGTAAGTATTGCCACTCTTGATGATGCCAAAAAACTGTATTCAGGTTTCGACCTTTGTGCTCCTTCCACATCCGTTTCCATGACCATTAATGGGCCTGCGCCGATGTTGCTGGGCTTTTTCATGAATGCCGCTATCGATCAGCAATGTGAAAAGTATATCCTCGAAAACAATCTACAGGAAGAAACAGTGCAAAAGATAGATAAAATTTACCAGGCAAAAAATATCCGGCGCCCTTCATACAATGGCGAACTTCCTGAAGGAAATAATGGACTGGGATTAATGCTTCTGGGTGTAACCGGAGAGGAGGTTTTACCTTTGGAAGTTTACCAGACCATCAAGGCAAAAGCCATCAGTGCAGTTCGTGGAACGGTACAAGCAGATATTTTAAAAGAAGATCAGGCACAAAACACCTGTATCTTCTCCACAGAATTTGCACTTAGAATGATGGGCGACATTCAAAAGTATTTTATTGATGAAAAAGTCCGTAATTTTTATTCTGTATCAATTTCCGGATACCATATTGCCGAGGCAGGGGCAAACCCCATTTCCCAACTTGCTTTTACCTTAAGCAATGGTTTTACGTTTGTAGAATATTACTTGAGCAGAGGCATGCACATTGATGATTTTGCACCCAATCTTTCTTTCTTTTTCTCCAATGGGATAGACCCCGAATATGCTGTGATTGGTAGGGTGGCACGGAGAATCTGGGCAAAAGCAATCAAAAATAAATATAAAGGAAATGACCGGTCGCAAAAATTAAAATACCATATTCAAACTTCCGGACGCTCCCTGCATGCGCAGGAAATAGATTTTAATGATATCAGGACAACCTTACAGGCACTTTATGCCATCTATGACAACTGTAATTCATTACATACCAATGCATATGATGAAGCCATTACCACACCTACAGAAGAATCTGTTCGTCGCGCCATGGCCATTCAACTCATTATTAATAGGGAATTAGGATTGGCTAAGAATGAAAACCCACTGCAGGGCGCATTCATAATTGAAGAATTAACCGATCTGGTTGAAGATGCCGTATTACAGGAATTTAAAAGAATTAACGACCGGGGTGGCGTTTTAGGTGCGATGGAAACCATGTACCAGCGTGGAAAAATTCAGGAAGAAAGTTTATATTATGAGACCCTTAAACATAATGGTGATTATCCGATAGTAGGAGTTAATACTTTTTTAAATAAGAATGGTTCGCCTACTATAGTTCCAGGTGAGGTGATACGGGCTACTGAAGAAGAAAAGCAATACCAGATCAATGCCCTCCAAAATTTTCAGCAAAGAAATGCAGCTCAATCAGATCACCTGCTCAAAAAACTTCAGAAATCTGCCATTGATGGAGAAAATATATTCGAACAGCTAATGGAAGTTTGTAAAGTTTGTTCCCTTGGTCAGATCAGCCATGCACTTTATCAGGTTGGCGGGCAATACCGCCGAAACATGTAGCACAAAAAAGTCCCGTTATGATTTTTTCAAAACGGGACTTTCAATAATATTTCAGGGCTTTTAACCAGCAATCCAGCTAAATTTATAATCAATGGTGGGTGTCTTCATCCGTTCTGCCACACGCAATAAACGGGAAGGCAATGCCATAATATAATCACGGGCTTTTTCACCGGCATCATTTAAATCCTGCATACCGTCAATTTTCCAGTCTTCAATTAACTGTTGCATAATTTCTACGTAATCAACCGCTGTATAAACACCTAAGCGTTGTGCTGCATCTGTAAAGTGACCAAATGTCTGACCAATTTTCAAACCCACTTCACGTAAAAAGTGTGCAGGCATTACAATTTTTTTACGCATCATATCCTCAAAAGCAAGCATGGCCTCATTAGGATCTACTTCGAAAATACGATTCATGAAATCCTTATAAGCTTTAGCATGTCTCGCTTCATCAGAAGCAATAACCCCACACATTTTAGACAATAGGGTATCGCCATCTCTTTTGGCTAGGGAAGCTACCCTTCTGTGCGAAATATTGGTAGCCAACTCCTGAAAGGAAGTGTAAATAAAGTTACGGTACGGATCATGTCCGGTTCCGATGTCAAAACCATCAGCAATTAAATATTGTGTAGAGATTTCCATCTGGCGCATATCTACACGACCTGATAAATATAAATACTTATTTAACAAATCACCATGACGGTTTTCTTCAGCTGTCCAGTGTCTGTTCCATTTCATCCAGCCACCATCTTCTTTCATGCTTGGTCCCTGCACCATGGCCAACCATGATTCGTAGGTAGGTAAGGCTTCTTCAGTAATGGTATCGCCTATTAAAACAGCTACCAGGTCATATGATAAATCTTTTGCATTTTCTCTCAAGATTCTAATATCCTGATAAAAAGTATCACTTGTAGAATCAGGTAGAAAATCAGATGGTTGCCAATTGGTATCAATAGGCTTAAGGTATGTATCCATCATGTCGAGCATATACTTCTCAATATGCACCATTACTTCCCTTCTTTTTTCTGCAAAAAAACTCATTACTCGTTTATATAAATTTTGTTAAAAACAAAGGTAACCAAATATTACGGCAAACCTTATTTTATTAACACATTTGCATAGAATCAGTTTTAAATATGATCTTTATTACTAATCTCATAATGAGGGAAATTGATACCTGATCATCTACTATCGATTAAACCATATGTTGAAAAATCATGCCACTTGATAATAAAGTAAATTCACTGAATACTCAGAACAATTTGCAAACGAAAGTCAGCAACGATTGGCTATTTCAGTCCTGCTGTACACGACAATCTTTTTGTTGAGATATTTCTGGAAATAGCATGTTATGGTTAACAAAAAGGATTTTCGTTGCCATCAGGTTTATTAAAGACAGGCCTGGTGCCTTTTTTGAAAGCCTGCGCCTGCTGAGATGTTTAAATCCACTCTTCTCAGATCCTGAATCCCATTCAGGAGAACTAAACAAGGGCTTCGGAAAACATTGATTGAGAATAACTTTTAAACCTGCTTTTCTTCAGACTCCAAATGCGACTACACAACGTTTCATCACCCTAAATCCGCGAAATCTCCGAAATCCGCGGGAAACAATTATAGATGAGCCCATTTTGATGTTCGTCGATCCGTTGTTGATTAGTACCCTTAAAAACATCCCGGATCATATCTCAGTAATATTCAAACAACAATTCAGCCTTTGCTCTTTGTTCCTTGGTCT